>CAVSSD010000001.1:0-114314 GCA_963730495.1 uncultured Acidobacteriota bacterium
GCAATTTCCAACTTACCGTTGCGCGTTTCCACTCGATCCGCACAACCCAGTCGTAGTGCATTCCTTCTGCTTTCAGCCAAGCTTCTAGCGTCTCGCGGGAATCGGCACGGAACTCCGCAAACATCTTTCCTTCGAGCATGTTGACCAGCACGCGGTCGGCACAAGCGGGGCCGCCGCCCTGCATGCGTTGCGCAAGTGTCTCCGCGCCTTGGCGCGTGAGGCAAGCGAGCGTGTGCTGCGAGAGGTAGCGTGGCATGGAAACTCCTAGGCGTGAGTTGGAGTCCAAGTATTTCATATAAGGCTATCCTACAGAAAGCGGGTAGCACGCACGGGGCAGCAAAGCGGAATGATTTTCGCGTCGTGAAATGTCTTTGCGATGAAACCAAGCAACGCGAATTCTGCAGCTCGCATCTTGGTTATTAAATATGTAATTCGCTCGGGGCGGGGGTGGTCCATGAAGCGAGTTCTACCAGTACTGTGTCTTTCATTTCTGACTTGCACTTCAAATCCAGCACAAGAAAGAAATACTGCGGCGGCGCAAAACTCTGCCGCGGCGAATGAGGCACGCGAATCTGCGACGAACGGTTCGAACGAATCGGCGGCGAAGTTGCCGGTGCGTCGCGTGGTGCTTTACAAGAACGGCGTGGGCTACTTCGAGCATCTGGGGCGCGTGCGCGGCAGCCAGGATGTACACATTGATTTTACGAGCGCGCAATTGAACGACGTGTTGAAATCTCTGACCGTGCTCGACCTCGCCGGCGGGCGCATCACCGGAGTGGATTACAACTCCGAAGCGCCGCTGGCGCGACGATTAGCAACGCTGCGGCTGGCGCTGGGAGAACGGCCAAGCGTCTCGGAGTTTCTGGGTGCGCTGCGCGGTGCGCGGCTGGAAGTTCGCGGCGCAACCGGGCCCGCGCTGACGGGGAGACTGATGAGCGTGGAGCGAAAAACGCGTTCAGCCACGAATTGGACCGTCGAGACAGACGAGATTTCCCTGATTACGGATACCGGCGAAGTGCGCAGCGTGGACTTGAATCCCACGACTAGCGTACGCATCGTCGAGAAAGACTTGCAGGTAGAAGTGGGGCGGTATTTGAACCTGATTGCGTCCTCGCGCGATCAGGACGTTCGGCGGATGACGATTTCGACGACGGGAAATGGCGAACGAAGCTTGTATGTAAGCTACATCAGCGAAGTGCCGATCTGGAAGACCACGTATCGCATTGTGCTACCGACGAAAGTCGACAAGAAACCTTTGCTGCAAGGTTGGGCGATCGTGGACAACACAGTTGGCGAAGATTGGAACGAAGTGGAATTGTCTTTGGTGGCGGGAGCGCCGCATTCTTTTATCCAACAACTTTCTGAACCATTTTATGGAAGGCGTCCGGTGGTTCCTCTGCCTGAAAGCGTGCAGCTTTCACCGCAGACGCACGCGGCGACACTCTCTGGTGGGAATGGCCATTTGAGCGGAGTTGTAACGGATCCCTCCGGAGCTGCGATTGCCGGCGCCAATGTAAAACTAATGGAAGAGAACAATTCGGTCGTATCGCAGACGATGACAGATAGCAACGGGAACTATTCCTTCTCTTCGCTCTCGCCGGGAAACTATCGCGTGCAAACGGAGAGCCGCGGATTCAAAACCAATTTGATGACGCAGCTGAATGTGGCACCGGGGGAAAACCAGGCAAACGCGAAATTGGACGTGGGTTCGTCCACAGAAACCATTACGGTGAGCGCTAGTACCTCTGCCCTTCAGACGATGTCTTCGGAAGTGGCGGCGGGAACGACGCTGAGCGGCGTAGCGAACCGACCGCATGTGGTGTCTACCTTCGGGGCTGGGTCAGGAGGGGGCGTCGGCGGGGGATATTTAAGTCGCCGCCTCCCCCACCCCCTCCACCATCACCCGCGAACCTCGAGGAAGCGCGTGCGATGGGAGAAGCTGCGGCCAGCGGGCAAGAACTGGGAGACTTATTCGAATACAAATTAAAGGACAAGGTGACGTTGAAGAAAAACCAGTCAGCGCTGGTGCCGATTGCACAGACGGAAATCGAAGCGGAGAAGGTTTCGCTATGGAACGGCACAAGTGGCTCAGGCCGGCCGCTGCGCGGCATTTGGCTGAAGAACACCAGTTCGTTGACGTTCGACGGCGGCAGCTTTAGCGTGCTGGAAAACGAAGTCTTCGCAGGCGAAGGATTGACCGACCCAATCAAACCTGGCGAACGGCGGCTGCTTTCATACGCCACGGACTTGGGGTTGCTGGTGGAGGCGCAAATCAACAACCAGCCGCAGCATGTGACCTTGGCCAAGATCTCCAAGGGAATACTTACGCAAGTCAGCCGCCTGGAAGAACGCACGCTTTACACGGTGCGCAATCAGGACGCCGTGCCGCGAACACTGGTGGTTGAGCACGCGGCTCGCGCGGGATGGTCACTGGCCAAAGGCGCGACGGAACCGGAAGAAAAGGCTCCGGGGATCTATCGCTTCCGGCTGGAAGTTCCGGCGAAAGCCACGGCGTCTCTGCCGGTTGAAGAGACACGCACTCTCGATGTCACCTACTCGATCTCCAACCTGAACACGGATCAGATTGGCCTCTTCGTGAAAGCCAAGACAATCACGCCGGAGATGGCGCAAGCGCTGCAGAAAATCATGGACCAGAAAGCTGTGGTGGCCAAGCTCGAAGAGGAGATGGAAAACCGGCAAAAGGATATCGACCGCATCGTGGAGGACCAAGGCCGGCTGCGGGAAAACATGAAAGCATTGCGCGGAAGCGCCGAGGAGAAAGCGCTGCTGCAGCGCTACACGAAGCAGCTTGATGAACAAGAGACGCAACTCGAAACGCTGCGTAAGACAATCCGCGACACGGAGGCGCAGCGCGACAAGGCAAGCGATCAACTCGAGAAAATGATTGATGAGCTGCAGATTGAGGCAACGCTGTAAGAAGGGCGGTACCTCTGAGTCGCTGAAGAGCACGCAGACTGCTCACGCAGCAAGAGGTCATCGCATGTTATGCTTCGCGCGCGATGAGAGATAGCGTGGCATTCAAACTCCTGCAAGCAACTTGGAGCTCAAGTATTCCATAAGAAAGAATATTTCACAGAAGGCGCCGCGCATGCGCGATGTTCTCGAGGCATTCTCTGGATCTTGCGCAGATGCTAATTCTTGCGTGCGAATGCACCGCAGGGAAGGCAGTCAAAAAGTTGAAAAGTTCGCCTTTGGTCCCGCTCGACTTTGTGATTTTCTGGTACGCTTTCCTTGGCTGTCTCCTTCAAGGTTTTGAGGGATTCAGTCTTACGAGGATTTTCATTTGAACGCGAATCTTTGGCTGATGTTCGGTTTGCTATTCCGGCTTCCCACCATCGCGCTTTCGACGCATTTCGCGGCCAACGCTTCCATAACTCAGCCTGTGCGCCGCTGGATAGTCTGACTTGCGGCTCGCGGTTGTTTCGCCATTCGTCGACCGCTGGCATGGCACGGAGCGCGCACTTGCAGAATTGCTCGAACGGCTAGCGGGGGATTACGGCTGCGAAATACATCTTTATGCGCAGCGCGTCGAAGATCTTCACGTCAGCGACCCCAAATGGGTCAGATCGGCGGGCTCTACGGAATCGGGCGCCATCTTCTGGCACAAGGTTCCTCGTATTCCGGGGCCGTATGTCGCGCAATTCCTCGCTTGGATGTTCTTGAACGGATTCCTGCGATGGTGGCACACGACACTTGGCGGCGCCTCCTATGATGTGGTTTTCTCACCCGGAATTAATTGCCTCCATCCGGATGTTGTAATTGTTCACGCGCTTTTTCATCGATTGAAAGAGCTCGTGCGGGAAGAGAATGAGGATTCCGGCGCGCAAGCAGATTTTCTTCGGAGGGTTCACCGCCGGGTCTACTACCTGCTGCTGACCGCGCTAGAGCATCGGATTTACACCGATCCGGGTGTCACACTTGCAGCCGTCTCCGGGCGCACGGCGGGCCTGCTGAAAGAATACTTTCAGCGGCAAGATGTCTCTGTAATTCCGAATGGTGTGGACACGAGTCATTTTTCTGTGGCGGCGAGGCTCGCACGTCGCACGGGAGCCCGGCAACGGCGAGTTTTTTGCGATGAGGATTTCGTTCTGCTTCTGATTGGAAACGATTGGCGCAGCAAAGGCCTGCTAACTATTTTGGAAGCGATGGCGGCTCTTTCTCTTTTGCCGCTGCGATTACTGGTGGTGGGGAACGATTCGGCGGAGTCTTTCCGTGCGCGCGCCGTGCAGCTCGGATTGCAGGAGCGCTGCCGTTGGGAGATTTCGAGTCCCGATGTCCTCGATTTTTACGCGGCTGCGGACGTTTACGTCAGTCCGAGCCGGGAAGATTCTTTCGGGCTTCCCGTGGCGGAGGCGATGGCATGTGGCTTGCCGCCGATTACATCGCTCTGCGCCGGTGTCTCTGAAATTATTCACGATGGTGTTGATGGTTTTGTTCTTCGCGATCCGGGCGACACAAGAGCTCTGAGCCAACTAATTGAGCGGCTTCAGGCGCAGCCAGATGTGCGGCGCAAGATGGGTGAAGCCGCTGCCAGTACGGTTCTCGAATGGGACTGGAATCGCAATGCCGCTGCTCTATGGGAGCTCCTCAAAGATGCCAAGACGAAGAGTCATTCGAGCGGTTAGTGTGTAACCTCTGTCTCAGGATTACTCTTCGGGTTTGCCATGACGGCTTTTCGTGTGGCATCGAGCGTGAAGACGAGCGTTTCCTTCGGGATGCTTGTTACAAAAGGGCCTACCAGCCAGCCAAGACCGGTAGGAATATCGCGTGTGAGCGAGGCGGCCTCGCTCTGCACGTAAACGCCGCCATCGCGTTCTTCCATGCGCCACCAGGTTTCCATGCGCCACAAAAAGCCGCCGTCGTCGCCTGGCTGCTTTTCGCGTTCGTCGCTCTTGCCGGGATTTTCGACCTCGGCGATGCGCACGGCGGAGCTGCGGCTGTGCGCACGTCCGGGAGCGTCGTGAAAATAGCGCACGTCGTGCTCGGTGTTCAGCACGACAGTAATCACCTTGTGCCGACGGAAGCGCAGAAAGACGCGAAAGTGGTCGCCATAGCGCGATTCGATCTTCGAGCGTTCCACGTCCGGGGAGTAATACGTGGATTGGTGATCGTAATCTTCGAGGACGGCGAGCACGTCCTCTAACTTCGCACCGGGAATGAAAACCACGCCCACCCAATGAGGAATCATCCCTCCGGGGCAAATCATGGGCTTGCCGTTCTCAAGGGTAGAAAGTTGCTGGATCTGCACCTCGCCGCGCTTTAGGGCGGCGTAGGCCTCAGTTCGCTGAGTGGCGGCAAGAGTATCAATCCACAAAAGGGCGGAGCCGCGCTTCAATTCGGCTTCATTGCGTTCCTCGGTCAACTGCACGTAACGGTCGAACACGGCAATCGTTTCGGAGTGCAATCTTAGGGGGACTGGAGCGTTGGCTGGAGAAGATTGCGAGGATGAAAAGGGCACTGCCAGTGGAACCAGCAAGAGGAACCTCAAGGAGAGGAGGGTGTCGGCAAATCGCCTCGCGTGTCGTTTGAACCATTCACCCAAGCCCAAAGATCCTCCGCAAGTCTATGATGGCGCAACTCTTCTGATTGGCAAGCGAGAACCAGGAATACTGGGTTGCACGAAGTCGGCCCATCTGCGCTCGAACTTTGAGACCGTCAGGGATTGGCTGGAAGGCTGAATTTGGCTATTGGAAATAGCGTGAGGGAGAGATCTGATTAAGAGTGGCGGGTTGGGTAGCTCGCACACGGCCCCTTGCGGAGCCGCTGTCCCCGCGCGGCCCCCAACCCGTTCTTAGAAGCCTACGCGCCGCATCTGGGGCCTTCAATGGGCCGCTAGAGCCACTGGGAAGGGTACCGTGGTCGTGGTACCAGGACATAACTTCATTTCTGAGAGCGATTCTTAAGATATGTCTTGTGTTTACAATATTTTATGCGTCCGTAAAGGAGGTTAAGCGCCTCAAAAAAGTACTAATTGGGGCCATTTACCCCGCTAAGAAACCCGCCAAGATGCCCTGTGAGCGCAACGATAGCTACGGCCACAGTTTCCAGTCCGAGGCGGAAGATTGTATGGTTCCCTTGAAATCTGTTACGTGAGCGCAGATGCAAAGCCCATGCTACCCAGATGAGGGTCGCAGAGGTGCAACCCAGAACCAAATGCAGGAGCAGAATGCCTTTAAGCGTTTGCCCCTCAAGCTGAAACTGCCAAGCAAGAAGCCCGGTGGCGATCACAGGCACCACGGAAATCGCAGCGCCAAGTAAGTTGTAATAAGCCACCTCCGCGAGGGCGCGCCACTTAGCCCTTTGCGCAAGGAAGTCGAAGATCACGCCGGCAATGAACAACGCGATGGGAAAGTGAATCAGCACAACGTGCTGCGCGTGCTTTGCAAGCAATGCCGCTCTGAGGTCAAAGGGGTTCAAGTTCCATCCTCCGTTTGGCGGCGATCACTGGACGACAACTTTCCCGGTCATCTTCGGGTGGATCGAACAGAAGTAGGGGTATTCGCCGGGCTTCGTAAAGGTGTAGGAAAACTTCTCGTCAGTATCGAGCACTTTGGACTTGAACACTTTTTCCGTGCTCACGACCGTGTGCGGAATGTCGTCGCGATTGACCCAAGTAACGCTTGTTCCCACGGGCACCGTGATGGCCGCGGGACCGAACGAGAAATTATCAATTTTCACTTCGGCCGTGGAGGCCGGCTTCTCCTGCGCGCTCGTCGTGAAGCTCTCACGCTGAGCAATGATTCCGCCCAAGCCCATCACCGCCGTCACCACCAAACTTGCAAGGAACGCACTTCTCCTCATGATTTTTCTCTCTCTCTTCGAATTTTAAGAATCTACTTCCCGGTTTGTTTGCGCGTTCCCTTTAGGATCACGCTAACGTCGAGTCCACAACCGCCAGCGCATGCTGCCCGCGAACGTAACTCACATCCGTGATGCCCAAGACGCTGCGCAACTGCTCCGCCGGCACTTTCATAGGTCCCGGCGAGGGCGCCTCGCCCGGTTTGGGCTGAGGAAATGCAGTGGAGCAGGCAGTGTGAAACGTAACGTTTCCCTCCACCTTTTGCATGGTCTGATGAATGTGGCCGTTCAGGACGGTGACGGAGCCAAACTTTTTCAAGTACGAGAGCGCCTGCGCGCTGTCTTCCGTTCCCCATCCCCATTCTGGATACACCGCCCAGAGAGGAATGTGCGCGAAAACGATAATCGGTGTGCTGGACTTCAGATGTTTCACATCCTTTTCCAGCCACTCGAGTTGCTCGTGCCCCAGTGTGCCCAGCCCGCCCGCTTTCAGATTCATTACGTTGACTAAACCCACGAAGTGCACGCCTTTCTTCTCGAAGCTGTACCATCCGCCCGCCTGAGCCCCTTTGCCGAAGCGCTCGAGATACTCTTTGCCATCGTCGTTCAGAACATCATGCTCGCCGGGGACATAGAAAACGTCCTTCGCCACTGCGCTTTTCAGAATCTGCTCGACGCCGTCGAATTCTTCTGGTTTCGAGAGATGGCTGATGTCTCCTGTGTGCAACAAAAACTCCGGCGCCGCTGGCAGAGCATTAATTTTATCGACAGCGGCCTTCAGCGTAGCTGCAACATCCGGATTCGCCGCTTTGTTGAAACCCATGTGGCTGTCGCTGATCTGCACGAAGCTCAACTCGCCTCTCATGTTCTCGGGGTTCAACTCCGCTATACGGCTCATGCTGTAAGATTTCAGTACGCCGCCCTGCATCACGCAGAACGCGCCGGTTCCTGCCCAAGCCATGCACTTCAGAAACCCGCGGCGATCGATGCCGTCATGGTTGTGATCGTGCAAAATTTCGTCTTTTGTGTTGCCAGCCATTTTTTCCTCCAAGGAACACACGTCTCCCCATTGCATGCGCATGCATGCAACTTCCGCTGCTGCGCTTATTTGACAGGAGCGGCGCGGGTTAGAGAGAGCCAAGGTTCCCGCGCCGCTATGGAACGTGTTTCATTTGTGCAGACCGTGAAGCGTCGCGAGTTATTCCAAATTTTTTCGCGTTCGCTTCGCCGTGACTAATTCCTCACTAGTAGGAGATAATCGGGAATAAAATTGGCTGTGGGGTGGTTTTCATCCATGAGTTCTACGGGCCAGGGGAAAGGTTGGGACGTGTTGGATTCGCAGGACCGGGCTCGCTTCGAGCAGGTCGTGTTGCCACATCTGGATGCTGCATTCAATCTTTCGCGTTGGCTGCTGAGAAACCGCTCCGATGCAGAAGACGTCGCGCAGGAAGCGATGCTGCGCGCATTTCGTTTTTTCCGGGGTTTCAATGGGGGAGACGCCCGGGCGTGGCTTCTGCAGATCGTCCGTAATACATGCTATACGTGGCTGGAGAAAAATCGCCAAGTGGAGCTCATGACTGAATTCGACGAAGACCTACACCAACAATCTTCCGCGACGCCGGAAACTCTGGCTATCGTGGGCGACAATCGCGAACGGCTGGCGCGAGCGCTCGAGACGCTTCCCGTGCGCTTCCGAGAAGTAATCATTCTTCGGGAACTCGAGGGTTGTTCGTACAAAGAGATCGCCTCGATTACCAGCGTCCCGATCGGCACCGTCATGTCCGCGCTCGCACGGGCGCGCCAGCGCCTGCAGCGTGCACTCATACAGCCTGCCCAGCAGGAGGCGCCCCATGAGCTGTGACTTCTCCGGGACGCTTCTGCACGCTTATCTGGACGGCGAACTAGACGCCGTGCGCGCCGCAGAATTCGAGCGCCATCTCGAGAGTTGCCGAGATTGCACGGCAACTCTTGGCGCGGCAGAGTCGCTGCGCTCTACTTTGCAGCATGCGCAGCTTTACGAAACGGCCTCGCCGGATTTGCGCAAGAAGATTCGCGCTGAGCTCAAAGCTCCAGGGACCAGAGGCAGCGTTTCGTCGGTTGCCGCATGGCGCTGGATTGCCGCAGCCGCGGCAATCCTCTTGGTGACCGGAGTGGCGTGGTTTGCCATACCACGCTTCCACGGCATGGGGTCAGAATCGGCGAGTTCGGTGACCTCAGCGGAAGTCATCGATGCTCACATTCGCTCGCTGCAAACCGGGCACCTCACTGACGTAGCTTCTACGGACCAGCACACCGTCAAACCCTGGTTCGATGGCAAATTGGATTTCATTCCGCCCGTTCACGATTACATGGAGGAAGGTTTCCCATTGCTTGGGGGCCGCCTGGATGTTCTTGGTGAGCGCAACGTCGCAGCGCTCATCTATGGACGCCGCAAGCATTTCATCAATGTCTTTGTCTGGCCGACAAAGGAATCGGACACGCCGATTCATCCGCCTGGTTCACGGCAAGGCTATCAATGGGTTCACTGGCGGCATCAGGGTATGGAGTTCTGCGCGATCTCGGATGTGTCGGCGCAAGACCTGCACGAGTTAGCGCAACTCTTCGTGCAGTAGACGAAGTCGTTTGCTTCGGCTTTTAACGTTTGAGTACCAGTATGGATGCGGATCCGGATGCGGGACGCACCGATTGCGTGGCAGGGCCTATTGTTTGGGTTTTGGGCTCGAAACGGACTTAGGCATTTCCTTCGCGTAGATCAAATGTAATTCCACGGACCGAGCTTGCCCCTTTCGCAACGGGATGTTCCTTTGCCAGTCGGAAAAAATACCCTTCGCTGAGGCGCGAATGTCGTAACTATCGGCCTTGAGCTGGGAAATCGTGAATCGACCGTGTGAATCCGCGTATACGGCATGCGGGGCGCTTCCATCGGACGATTGATAGGAGACGCTGGCATGCGGAGCAGGCTTGTCGTTAGGACCGATGACCACACCGCTAAGGGTGGAACTTCCTTTCGATTGCGGCACAGCCAGAACGGCGCGTGCCGTTACCAACACCGCAGCAAATATGGCAAGAAAAATGAGCGCGCGTTTCATCTTCTCCGTCTCCTGGCACATACGGGCTAAATTTCGAAGTCCACGAAAGAACAAATAGGCCTATCCACACGGTGTTTCCTAGATTAAGTGTAGGCCCGGGCGCGCCCAGAGCTTCGACAGAGTTTCGTTCCTTGTGACTCACGGCGTACCTGCCTTTTCGGACAGGTCAGTGGGAGCGGACTTCCTGGTAAATCCGGGCGTGGGCTTCCAGCATGCGGCGAAAATCGCAAAAATAGAGCGCACGTTGCCGCGCATTCTGCGCGAGACGCACAGCTAAGGCGGGATCATTCAGAATTCGGGCGAGTTCTCGCGCAAGCGCCCCGGCGTCGCCATTGCGAAACGTGAGGCCGCCTTCACCGAGCACTTCGACGAATGCGCCGAGGTCGGACGTAATCAAAGGTAGACCCCGCGCCATATTTTCGGCAACTACCAGACCGAAAACTTCTCCGCCTAGGGATGGAACAACGACAACGGAGACGTGCGCAAGCGCGGCATCGAGTTCCGCCCCCAAAAGGCGCCCCGCGAACCGCACGTGTCCAGCAAGCGGTGCGTCCTGCGAAAGGCGCTCAAGAGATGCGCGCTCAGGCCCATCACCGATAACGACGAGTTCGAACTCGCGATTCTGCGCGGACAGGATACGTGCAGCCTCGAACAGAATCCCAACGCCTTTGGTAGTCACGAGCCGCCCCTGAAAGGCGATAACAAACGGACGCGGGGACGATGCCGGATATGCCGCTGGAGCGGTAATGAATTCCAAGCCGTGAGGAATTGGCAAAACTCGCGGGAGTTGGACCATTCTCCCAAGCCAGGCCGTCGGAGTGATATTGCTTTCAACCCGCCGGCAAAGGAAGCGGCGCACGAAGGTCAGGAGCCAAAGCTTGCGAGACGCTAACCAGCCTTGGCCGGAATTGCAGCGCAGGCACTCGCTATGCCGGCCTGCCATAAAATGGCCGGGACACGGAACCCCAGCCGGTTCGATGAGAAGTTGTCCGTTCGGGCAAATCGTCTGAAAACCGTGATGCTCCACCACGACTGGCTTCCGTGCCAGCAGTCCAAGAAAAATAGGCCAGAGTGCGGGTCCTGCCACATGAACGACATCGGAAACGCGGATTAAATCCCACAAGTGAATGAGATTGGGTTGCCGGACAACCTTGAATGGAAGAGACAGATCATCAAAATTGTCCGCGGGAGTTTGCGTCGCGAGGGTGATTTCGAATTCCGGATCGCCACCGGAGAGCCCGCGAGCCAAAGACAGAACTAGAGTCTCGACACCGCCGACACTCGGGGTAAAAAAGTGAGAGTAGATAAGCAGCTTCATTCGCGAAGTTTTTGCGGCTCTGATGGCGCCGTGTGAGATCTTGAAGAATCAGCGAGCAACGAGGACCCGGCGCGCCGGCCTTTGCGAGCCACGGCAATTTCAATCGCTTCGAACGTCGCGGCGATGTTTCTCTCTGGCGACCAAGTTTTTATATGCGCAACGGCGGCTCGTCCTAAGGAGGCGAGAAGCACACCATCGGCTAGTGCGCTTTTTAAGAGTGACGCCAGGGCCGCTACATCGCCACAAGGATAGACAAATTCCTTCCGCACCGGCGCAACCAAATCCCGCGCCGCGCCGACCTGATCGCTGGCCGCCACGGGACATCCGCAGCACATCGCTTCGTTCACAACCACGGCAAACGGCTCGTATTCCGAAGGAAGCACCATTAGATCAGCGGAAGTATACACAGCTGGAAGCTGCGACTGATTCACGAAGCCGAGAAAGCGAACGCGCGCGGCGATGCCCAAAGTAGCGGCTTCCGACTCGAGCTCCGAGCGGAGCGGCCCTTCTCCGGCAATCACGAGAAGTGCATTCGAAAGATTAGCTTCCGCAAACGCGCGCAGCAGATCACCTGGGCGCTTCCAGGGCTGCAACTTGGCACAAAAGAGAATCACGACGTCCGAAGCCGAAGCTCCCCAGGAAGCACGGGTGGCGGCACGGTCCACGGCCGCGGATTGCTGCATCCACCAATCGTTATCCACACTGTAAGGCGTTAGTGTGACGCGCTCCGCGGGCAACCCAAGGGACACCATGAGGTCGCGCGCCCCCGAAGACGGAACAATCACCTGATCCGCCAGACGGAAAAGCCGCGGCCAGAGAATTTTCTTAACTGTGCTCTTCCACCTGCGGCCGTCTCGAGGAGCGAGGGTGTTTGTGTCCGTCCCAAAAAGAAACGCGATCCTGGAAGACCTCGCCGCTCGATAGGCAATCCAAAATGTCGCGCGAACATAGCCGACAAAACAAAGGACGGCGTCGAAATTACCCTCGCGAATCAGTTTGGAGAGTCCTGGATTGCGCAGCCCGAAGAAGGATTCCTCGCCCGAGCCGCGATTGGGAATGTGCGACCATGCATAGCCCTCAAGCAAAGGAACATCCCACTGAACAGTGGCTCCAAACTCGGGATCGTGCCCAGCTTCCGCCCCGCGAAGACTGCAATATGCCACATGCAAATCAAAACCAGGATGAGCTGCCATTCGCCGAAAGATCGGCGCCATGTATTGGACAGGATGGGCGGCGACAGCCAGAACGCGGTAGCGGCGGTCAGGCATAGCAAGACCGTGCGATTGGCAGATGAGATCCAGCGAAAATAGGGAAGGGTAGCAAGCGCAAACAGGTGCCCCGGCAGCGAGTATACCCGGTTTCGCGGGCGCAGCGGCTGTGCTAAACTGGCGCAGTTCCGCAGGGGTTTGCGGTTTACCTTAAGTCTCCGCACAGTTAAGCCCCGCCTGGCGGGGTCAAGTCGACTAACCGCCACTCACGTGGCGCGCAGCCGCGCGAAATTTCACCCAACGTGAATCCCGCCTGGCCGGGAGCACGCGAAAAAGAGGATCCGTTATGTCTGGGCACTCAAAATGGGCCACGATTAAACACAAGAAGGGCGCGACTGACGCCAAACGTGGCCGCGTGTTCACCCGCATCATTCGCGAAATCACCATCGCTGCGCGCATCGGCGGGGGTGAACCGAATTCCAATCCCCGTCTCCGAACCGCGATTCTGGCGGCCAAGGGCGCAAACATGCCGAACGAGAACGTCGAGCGCGCGATCCTGCGCGGGACCGGACAGCTCGAAGGCGAACAATATGAAGAAGTCACCTTTGAAGGTTATGGCCCCGGCGGCGTCGGCTTGCTCATCGCAGCCGTCACTACGAACCGTAATCGCATCGTCGGCGAATTTCGCCATCTGCTGGGCAAGAACGGCGGAAACCTCGCCGAAACCGGTGCGGTCGGCTGGATGTTTCACCGCAAAGGTGAAATCGTGGTGCCCAAGGAAGTCGCCAGCGAAGACAAAATGATGGACATCGTGCTGGAAGCGGGCGCGGATGATTTGAAGGATGACGGGTCCGACTGGTACGTAGTTACGCCCCCAGAAGCGCTCGAAAAAGTAAAGGAAGCGCTGTCCAAGGCGGCAATCACGCCGACTTCGGCGGAAATCAGCATGGTGCCGCAGAATTACGTCAAATTGACTGGCGCACAGGCTACACAAATGGTGCGTTTGATTGAAGCGCTGGAAGAACACGACGACGTGCAGCACGTTTACGCGAACTTCGACATCGATGAGTCGGAGATTCAGGCGGCAGTTGGAGCGAATTAATTTGAATTAGAAAAAAACAGACAGGAATGTCTGTCCCACTTTGTAACGGCCATCCCGCAGAATTGGGATGGCCGTTTTTCTTTTGCCAAGAAACTTGCAGACAAAGCTCTGGCAGGGATACGGGGAACGCCGTAGACTTAGTTCGATGAAAGCGGCAATAACAGCGGCCACTTCAGCCGGCAAGGATATATGTTTCCGCGTGCTGGGAGTGGATCCGGCATCAGCCGGCCCCACTGGGTACGGCGTCATCGAGAGCGACGGCCGCCGCTGCCGAATGCTGCATTACGGTGCTCTCAAGGTTGCGCCGAAGCGGCAGAAGGAGTGCCTTGGTGCTGTGCTGCACGATGTCCACGCCCTCCTTTGCCGACTAATGGACGAATTTTCGCCGGACGCCCTTGCCGTTGAATCTGTCTTTACCGCGCTCAACATGAGGACGGCATTGCGCCTCGCCGAAGTTCGGGGAGTCGTGCTCTTGGCAGCCGCGCAACGTGGCATCGCGGTGCACAGCTACTCGCCGCGCGAAGTAAAAGCCTCGGTAGCCGGTTATGGCCATGCGGACAAGAAGCAAATGCAATTGATGGTGCGCGCACTCCTCGAAATGAACGAAACGCCGGAGCCTTCCGATGCTGCGGATGCCCTAGCCGTGGCGCTCTGCCATTTGCAGGCGGAACAAGCCCGGCAGCGCTTTGGACTTCCCGCTGAACCCGCGGGCGCGAAGTTGCGAGCATCGTCTCGCCTCGCAAGGCCGGCAGTCCCGCGCGGGGGCGCAACTCAAAATATCCTTCCGCGCATCGTAATTTCACGATGAAGACTTTCCTTTTGCGCTTCGGTTTATTGGCGTGTCTCGCGAGCGCATTCTTATTTGCGCCCGCAAAGGCGGCGGCGTCTGCAGCAGCGCTCTCTCCAGCCCCAACACACGCAAAACTCAGCTATCGTCGCATTTTCAAATCCAGCTCGCCGGAATTTATCGAGATCATCGTGCATGACGATTCCGACGCGGCCACTTTTGAAATCCGCCAGTTGGATGAAGATCCCGGGGCGACTCCCTTCGAGGTGAGCGCGCCATTGCGCGAGAAGATGTTCGGTTTGGCTGCGGAATTAAAAAATTTCCAAGGACAAGACCTGGATGTACATCGCCGAATCGCCAATCTGGGCGAGAAGACTTTCCGCTGGGAGAAAGGCGCGGAAATCCACGAAACAAAATTCAACTACACGCTGAATTCGGCGGCAACTCAATTGATGCAGATTTTTGAAGGCCTGGCGCGCCAACAGGAATTGGTGACGCTACTCGAGCGCCGGATGAAATATGACCGCCTGGGCATCAACGACGCGCTTCTACAATTCGAAACCGACCTGAACCACAAGCTCCTGCCTGAACCTCAGCGCGCCTTGCCAACGCTCGATCAAATCGCCAGCGATTCGCGTTTCGTCGAGATTGGCCGCCAGCGAGCTCGCGCTCTTGCAGAGCGCATCCGCCACCCCAGCTAAACTCTTCTAAGTTAAGCTCGCCCCGTAAACGCACGAAGCTAGTTGCCGAGGCTCCACTGTCGCGGCCCACGAATCGCGTTGAGCTCTGGCGATTCCGTAAGCAATTTCAGGGGCAGCAAGGCGGTCTTGCCATAGTGCTCGCCCTCGAGGATACGCGCGTGGCAGCGAGAATTCTGCGGCTCAACCTCTATAATTCTCACGGGCGTCCTTTCTGGCACCATGATCAGCCTCTGCGAAGCAATCAAGAGCGACAAACCTACATCATCATTCGCCGCTTCGAGTCTTTGTCTCTCCGCAGCGGCCGCCTCATCAATCGACACAACGGCAAACGAGTGACCGTGCTCACAGCAAACCTTCGCTACGCTTCCTACCCACGATGACGCAGCGGCATCTTTCGCAGCAACCGGCGTCGCAATGTGCGCCTCCGCAGCAGCGGAACTCGTGGCGGGCTTTTTCACGCTGGCCAGAAACCTGTAGCCCCGTTTGGGCAGCGTCTCGACAAATCGCGGCTTATTCTTGTCGTCGTCCAAAGCCTGGCGCAGTTTCTTGATCGCTGTGTTGACGCTATGATCGAAGTCCACAAAAGTGTCGGCCGGCCACAGCCTCTTCTGCATTTCCTCGCGCGTAACGACTTCCCCAGGCCTCTCCAAGAGCATCGCAAGCACCTGAAACGGCTGGACTTGCAACTTGATTTTGCGGCCCGCTTTGTATAATTCTTGCGCGCGCAAATCCACTTCAAATCCCTCAAACCGAATGACATTCGCCGAGCGAATTGGCTGCGCCATAGGAGTTCCTAGTGAAATGACTCCGAGACTATACCACTCCTCGCGAAAATAATGACTGCCCAGCAGTCCTTAACCCCTCTATTTCCCGGCACTTACTTGTTCACCTACAGTCGCCTGGCAGTTCATCCCCCGTGCATTGTCCTCCGCCAGGGAATACGAGAAAGTGTGCAGCATGTTGAGGCGCTGACACGGTAAGCGAACCAAGCGAAACGAAGTAACGCTTGGACGCCGACAGCGAACTAAAAAAAGGAGTTGTCCCATGAAAACGAGAGCTTTGGTTATGGCAGCTGTGATGGCCCTGACCGCAATGGCAACGACGCGAGTAGCTCAGGCCCAAAACGCTATAGCAGTCAATGTTCCCTTCGACTTCGTCGCCGGCGGCAAGACACTTCCCGCCGGAGAATATTCCGTCCGAGCTTCTGGCGCAGGCAACACGCTCATTTTGATCGACCGCAAGGATACATCCGTTTCGGCTTTAATCATTACTCATGCTGTCGTCTCCCGCGACATGCAAACAGAATCAAAGCTTGTTTTCAACCGCTACGGCGATCGTTATTTTCTCTCCCAGGTCTGGTCGGAAGGCAACTCCCAGGGTCGCCAACTCTTGAAGACCGCCCGCGAAAAGGAAGTTGCGTTGACCGCCAATATTGAGACCGAGGGCCAAGTCACCCTGGTCGCCGAACTCGCCCGTACAAACCGCTAGGCACCCACCCCAACCCCTGCAACGCCCCCCAGGAATCCGGAACCCCGCTCCGGATTCCTGGACCCTATTTTAGGGACCTTTTTTTCGTATCCTCAGAGAAGCTCCCACCCGTTACTTAGCTGGCTTTCCGGACGTATACTAAGGCAAGACCCTTCCATGGCTCAGGCGACCACAATGAACTTTAAGGAGGCCGTGGCTATTGCCACGAGTAGCCTCTGGGCGCACAAACTGCGCAGCGTCCTGACCCTTATCGGAGTGGTGATTGGCGTGGCCGCCGTAATCGCCGTAGTCAGCCTGATCAACGGCGCAAATCAATATGTCGCTACGAGGGTCTTCCGCCTCGGCGCGGATGTCTTCGGCGTCGCGAAGACTCCCTCGATCATAACCAACGTCGACGATTATCTCGAGTTTCAGAAGCGCAAGCGCATTACCTACGACGACTACCTATCTGTCCGCGAACTCTGCAAATCCTGCAAGGAAATCGGCGCTTCTTTCGCCGGCCGTCTAGAAGTAAAGAGCGGCTTGAATTCGCTGAAAGACACTAACCTCCGCGCCTGGACGCCGCAGATGGCCGAGCTCTACGACGTCGACCTGGCCGCTGGCCGCCATATGACCGACACGGACCTGCAACAAGCCGCCCCAGTCTGCGTCATCGGCAACGACATTGTTGAAAATCTGCTCCCCGGAGTGGATCCTATCGGAAAAGAAGTTCGCTGGCGCAATATCCCCTGCCAGGTCATCGGCGTCGGCAAAAAAGAAGGCTCCGCGCTCGGGACATCTCTGGACAACTGGATCATACTTCCGCTAAGCACTTACAAAAAAGAATATGGCAGCCAGGATGACTCGCTTCGCATTACCGCACGCGCAGGTTCGGCGGCAACCATTCAAGAAACCGTCGACGAAGTCCGCCAGATCATGCGCGGCCGCCGCCATCTCGCCTACGGGAAAAAAGATGACTTCTCCATAGAGACCAGCGACTCGTTCTTATCCCTTTGGAAAGACATCAGCGGTAGCTTCTTTTTCGTCACCATCGCGATCGCCTCCATCTCGTTGCTCGTCGGCGGAATCGTCATCATGAACATCATGCTGGTCTCCGTCACCGAGCGCACCCGCGAAATCGGTCTGCGCAAGGCTTTGGGCGCCCGCAGCGGAGATATCCTCCGCCAATTCCTGATCGAATCGTCGACTATCTCACTTTTCGGCGGCGCCCTCGGCGTGATCTGCGGCGTGCTCCTCGCACAGCTCGTGTCTATCGTCTCGCCGCTGCCGAGCGCCGTTCAGCTCTGGTCCGTAATCGGCGGACTGCTAGTGGCACTGAGCGTTGGCCTATTTTTCGGCACGTATCCGGCGTCGAAAGCCGCGCGCCTGGATCCGGTTGTCGCGTTACGCTCGGAATGATTTGGAGTGCGGCGGCTCTGCCGCCGCTTTTCGAAGCAATCGCAAGACTCTTTACTTGGCGGGGACTCAATACTCGGAAACGCAAAGTAAAATAGGCGCAAGGCACGCGAAACAGAATAATGGCAACGCTAGGCAAAGCACTCCCGCAAACGCAAACCACGGTCCTCCCGGTCCGACGTCAGGCCGGCAAAACGACTGCGCTAAAATTTCGCGACGAAGTCCTCCTCGCCCTCGACACTCTCCGCAAAAATTCCCTCCGCTCCGCTCTAACCATCCTTGGCATCGTTATCGGCATCACCACGGTCATTACAGTAACCGCCGTCATCAACGGCCTCAACGACAACGTGCTCGGCGGCATCCGCGAACTCGGCTCCGACACCATCATCGCCTACCGCTTTCCATGGGCCTCGTTGTCCCGCCCGCCCAGCGACTGGTTCACGCGCAAAGAGCTCCAGCCCGAATGGGCCGACGACATCGCCAAGCTCCCGCACATCAAAGCCGCTTCGGCCTCGATGCGTATTTTTCAGCCGATGTTCGGCTCCGGCACGGAAGACGTCCGGCGCGGCCAGTACCGCGCCAAAAGCGTCATCCTGCAAGGCAATCAGCCGTCCATCGGAGAGATCTTCGATCTGAAAATCGAATCTGGCAGGTTCTTCAACGAAACCGACGCCGAGCACCGCGCCCCGGTAGTGCTCCTCGGCTACGACACAGTACGCACTCTTTTTCCCGAGTCGCCCACTAACGCCATCGGCCAGGAAGTCACCATCGACGGCCAACTCTTCACGGTGATTGGCATTCTTCAAAAGCAGCGCCAAGGCATCTCCGGCGGCTCCAACCCCGAAGACAATTCCGCCTACATGCCCGTCACCACACTCCGCAAGCTCTACCCAAATCAGAAAGACTACGTTATCTTCGCCAAAGCCAGCGATCCCAATAACGTCAACGAGTCCGTCGATGAAATGCGCGACCTCCTCCGTCGCAAACGTCGTCTTGCGAACGACAAGCCTGATGACTTTGCGATTTTCACTCCGGATTATTTCCTCGAGCTCTGGCAAAAAATCAGCGGCCTGATCTTCATCCTCATGTTCGCGGTGGCGTCGGTAGGCCTCATCGTAGGCGGAATCGGCGTGATGAACATCATGCTCGTCTCCGTAACCGAGCGAACCCGCGAAATCGGCGTGCGCAAAGCCATCGGTGCCAAGCGCAGCAACATTCTCGTGCAATTTCTGATCGAAGCCGTAACGCTCAGCGCTATCGGCGGTGTAATCGGCGTCACCTTCGGCTCCGGTATCACGCTTCTCCTCAAATACGCTGCCCACTTTCCCGCCGCCCTCTCCGTCTTCTGGATCGTCACCGCCCTAGTTCTCTGCGCCTTGATCGGTATCGTCTTCGGCGTCTACCCCGCATGGAAAGCCGCTCGCCTCGATCCCGTCGAGGCCCTCCGCTACGAGTAGCACAGACACTCCTGTCTGTGCCGCTTGTCCGAATTATGCGGGGTCGCGGCGATCAGAACGATCGCCCACTGTTCCGGCGTCTGTCACTACGCCAGAGCTTGTTTCAAATCGGCGATTAAGTCTTCCGAATCTTCTAGCCCAACGGAAACTCGCACCGTGCCAGGGCTCACATCGGCGCGCTTCAATTCCTCGGCGCTCATGTTGTAATGCGAGCTGTAGATGGGAAGTATAACGAGCGATTCAACGCCGCCAAGGCTCGCCGCGAGCAAGAACAACTGCACGCGATCGCAGAAACGCCGCGCGGCCGACAAGCCGCCCTTCAAGTCAAACGCCAACATCGTTCCGAATCCACGCATCTGTTTTCTTGCAAGCTTGTGATCCGGGTGAGACGCCAGCCCCGGATAGTGGACGCGCGCGACCTTGGGATGTTTTTCCAGGAATCTGGCGACGGCCATGGCGTTTTCGCATTGCCGTTCCATGCGTACTCCCAGCGTCTTCATTCCGCGAATCAGTAGGTAAGCTGCCTCTGGATCCATCGAGCCGCCGAGATAGATGACCATATGGCGGATGCGCTCCATCCAATGCTTGTTGCCGACGGCGACGCCGGCGATCACGTCGGAGTGCCCCGCGAGCGCTTTCGTGGCACTGTGCACGACGATGTCATAGCCCATCGCCAGAGGATTTTGCAGGACGGGTGTAGCGAAAGTGTTGTCGATGATCGCAATGAGTTTGTGTTTTTTTGCGAAGGCAATCGCCTTGTGCAAATCGACGAGCCGAAGCGTGGGATTCGTCGGCGTCTCCACATAGAGACACTTCGTGCGCGGCGACGCTAATTCTTCAAGTCCGGCGAGATCGGTGCCCACCTGATGCACCTTAATGCCCATATTAGGAAAAACGTCCCGCATCAGCCGATAGCTGCCGCCATAAACTTGCGAGGTAGAGATCAGCTCATCGCCACACTTCAACACACCTAGCAGAGCGGAGGATATCGCCGCCATGCCTGAAGCAGTGACCACGGCGGCTTCTCCGCCTTCAAGCGCCGCGATCTTTCCTTCAGCAACAGTCAAAGTTGGATTGCCGTAGCGCGAATAGATGTACGCCTTGCTCTTGCCTTCGGCCCACAGCTTCATCTCGGCCGTAGAGGAAAAGGTGAATGTCGATGTACGGCTTATAGGAGTGCCCACGGGTGCGCCGACGCCATGGCGCGGAGGTTCACCGCCATGGATCGCTGTCGTTTGGGGGCCGTGTTTTTGCAAGTTTTGTTTGCGGGCTGGCTTGTTTTTCATAAGTACACCATTTTGGACGCGCGTTTCACGCCAACAAGCACCAATTTGGCGCCGTGCAGCCGCTTACGAACATGCTCAGGATGCGCGATGCAAATGATCGAGAGGAATCGCGGGAAAACTAACCTTCTTCTTCTGCGGCTTCGCCGTGAGCCGGTTTGTGCGCGTCGATCACTTTTTGCGCCAATTCATTGGGCACGTAGTCGTAGTGGGAAAATTCCATCGAATAGGTCGCGCGCCCTTGCGTTTTGGAAATGAGGTCGTTGGCATAGCTCAGCATTTCCGAGAATGGAACTTGCGCCTTGATGACTACGTTGTGGCCGCGCGCTTCGCTTCCCGCTATACGGCCGCGGCGAGAACTAAGATCGCCCATCAAGTCGCCAGAGTATTGGTCCGGCGCGTAGACTTCGACGTGCATCACCGGCTCTAGCAGCGCTGGCTTGGCCATCTTCATGGCTTCCTTAAAGGCCAGCGAACCCGCGATTTTGAAAGCCATGTCCGAGGAATCCACGTCGTGGTACTTGCCGTCATAAAGCACGGCGCGGAAATCGACGACCGGAAAACCGGCGAGGTAGCCTCGCGCAGCCGCGTCGCGAATCCCTTTCTCCACCGAAGGAATCCAGTTCCGTGGAATCGCGCCGCCAAAAACGTCATCGACGAACTCGACACCTTTGCCGCGTTCAATCGGCTCCATCTTGATGCGGCACACGCCGAACTGCCCATGCCCGCCAGATTGCTTCTTGTGCTTGCCTTCAGCGTCGGCTCTTCCGCGAATGGTTTCGCGGTACGCCACCTTGGGCGGCTTCAGCGTGAGATCCACGTGGTAGCGCTTGTGCAGCTTCGCGACAACCACCTCGATATGCTGTTGTCCAGACCCAGCGAGCAGAAATTCTTTGGTCTGAGGGTCGCGCATGAAGTGCAGCGCGGGATCTTCCTCGATAATTTTGTGAATCGAGATTCCGATCTTGTCCTCGTCGGCGCGAGTTTTAGGTTCGATCGCGAAGGTGATCGAGGGCTCGGGCAACTGCGCCGGCTTATAGTAGATAGGTGAGGCTTTGTCGCCCAACGTCTCGCCGGTCGTCGTTTCTTTCAGTTTGGCGATTGCACCGATGTCGCCGGCATGTAGTTCCGCAATTTCGCTGAACAGCTTGCCCTGCACAACCTGCGTATGCTGAAAACGTTCGAGCGTACCTCGATTGTAATTCGTCAGCGTGGCATCATTTTTTAAGACGCCGCTCTTCACTTTGAAATAGTTGATGCGCCCTGCGAAAGGATCCGCAAGCGTCTTGAAAACGAAAAGAGAAAGCGGCTGGCCATCATCGTACTTGCGCTCCACGCGTTCGCCCTTGCCGTTCGGCTCCGTAAAGCCGACCTGCGCATGCTCGTCGGGATGTGGAAACGCATCGGCGAGAAAAGTCAGCAGACTGGCAGTTCCCACATTGCGCAACGCAGAAACCATCAGCACAGGGAATATTTTTTCGGCCACAATGGCTTTCCGGACACCCGGAATCAAATCCGCAATCGGGATCGTGCCTTCCCTAAAAAACTCTTCCATCAACTCGTCGTCGCCTTCCGCAACCATTTCGACGAGCTTTTCATGCGCCTCTTTTGCTTCATCGGCAAGTGCGGCGGGAATTTCTTCTGTGGTGGGCTTCCCATCTCCATCCGGCTTGTAGATATGCGCCTTCATCGCGACCAAATCGATCACGCCGCGAAAGCCCTTTTCCGAGCCAATCGGAAGCTGTAGCGCAACAACGTTGCGGCCAAAAACCTGTTCCAGTGAAGCCATCGAGCGTTCAAAGCTGGCCAGCTCCCGGTCCATCCAGGTCAGCACAAATGCTCGCGGAATATCGTACTCCGTGCAATAATCCCAAACTTTTTCCGTGGTCACCTGCGCGCCGACGTGTGCATCTACGGCAATCAGCGCGCAATCCGCCGCAATCAGCGAAGCTTTTGTCTCGGTGATAAACGTCGAGTAGCCGGGGAGATCGATGAAATTAATTTTTACTCTTTCGGAGCCGCCGGGGTGCCCGCCGGAACTGGGCCATTCCGCATAGGCCAAGCCCGTTTGAATCGAGATTTTCCGCGCGATTTCTTCTTCGTCCCAATCAGTGGTCGTGCTGCCTTCCGCAATTTTTCCCCAGCGCGGCGTCATCCCCGCGGTGAAGAGCAACGACGACACCAGTTGCGTCTTGCCGGTGCCGCCGTGGCCGACAATGCCAACGTTTCGTACGTCCTTGGTGAGATAGCTCTTCATATAGACCTCCCTTTGCGTGGCCCCGGCGATGCCGGTGCCAACAGGCGAGGTCCGTCCCGAAGAATTCAGGCGCGGGCCTGCGCCTGGGTGTGCGATTCAGAAGTTGATGGAGAGCGTGGCCCCGATGCCGGCGTTGTGCAGAGTGAAGCGCCGGGCCAATATGTACCCCTGGTCCGTTCCCCAACTCCGCGGATGCTAGCACACGCACTCGCTTCCCGGCAATCTCGCTTCCTAACTTGAGGCTGCCCCCCTCTTGGCTGCGTGATGTGTGCTCGCAGAAGGTTCGTGGAAGCAATTCGCGGGGCTTGCTGATCTGTTCCAAACATCCCACAGAGGAGCTCTACTCGTCGGTTGCTCCCCAAAAATACAAACTAGATAATTCCTTCGCTGGCCCGGGGAGATTATTCCAGGACTAGTACCGCGACAAATCTCGCTAGCAAACACGCCGGTTCTTACTCCTTGAAGATAAACAGTTTAATTCCTCGGAGCCAGAATCTGCACGGCCCTCCGCGTGCTCATCCAACTCTGTGGATTTTTGTCTCCGGACCTACAATAAGAGACTTTCCGCCCGAGCGCACGGCGCGAGTACTGCAGGGCACTGAGGCCTTCGGGTCGCTGCTTTGAAATGTAAGTGATCGAGGAGAGTAATCATGGGCGAGTATCAAGATTCGAACGACCACAATGGGTCTGGGTGGTCAGACGCACAGGCCGGTCCAAACCGCCGGCTGGTCATAGCCGTCGTAGTGCTGCTTGGGATCGCAGGGGTGGCTTTCGCTTATGGCCTCCGTCAACAATCGATGGTTCGCCAGTTGACCGCGCAAACCGAAACGGCGAACGTGGCGATGAATCAAATGCAAGGTCAACTCAATGCTGTGACTGCCAAGCTAAGCGAGTTGACAACGGCGCAGGCCTCGTCCCAGCCTGCGGCGACATCCACAGAGCCTCCTGACGCGACTACACCTGGATCGACGGCGGATAGTTCGGCGAAGACTTCCGAGGCAGCTTCCGCATCGACGCCACTCGCCGTCAAGCCCGCCCCCTCGAAGCCGCGCGCTGCCAAGCGCCGCGCTCCTGTTGTCGACAAAAAATACGCGAAGCTCCAGGCTCAGTTAGCCGAACAGGAGAAAAAGCTGCAAGAGACGCAAGATGAAGTCGCCAAAAACCGTTCCGATCTTGAAGGAACGATCAATTCCACCCGCGATGACCTGAACGGTTCGATTGCCAAGACGCACGATGAACTCGTGGTGCTCGAGAAGCGCGGGGAGCGCAGCTACTTTGAATTTGACCTCTCCAAGCAAAAGCAATTCCAGCGTGTCGGACCTCTTACACTTTCCCTTCGCAAAACGGATACGAAGCACAAGAGCTACGATGTAGCGATGATTGTGGACGATAATGAGCTTCAAAAGAAAAAGGTAAATCTGTACGAGCCCATCTGGATCCACACCGAAAACGATTCGCAGCCCGTGCAGATCATCGTCAACCGCATTGACAAAGATACTGTTCACGGCTACATCAGCGCACCAAAATACAAACCATCCGAGTTGGCCGCCGTGGGCTCCGCGAGCGTCGACACCGGTCTCCACCAAGTCACCGGCTAGCGCGCCAGTTCCGTCGCAGCCGCAGCAGCCTCAGCAATAGATTCCGGATATTTTCACAGGAGGGCAT
This sequence comes from uncultured Acidobacteriota bacterium, assembly GCA_963730495.1. Classification (GTDB taxonomy): domain Bacteria; phylum Acidobacteriota; class Terriglobia; order Acidiferrales; family UBA7541; genus Acidiferrum. Next base: position 24,570 of record CAVSSD010000001.1, read on the forward strand.
CCTTCAGGGTGCCTTCCCTTTTTTGTGCCTTCTCGAATGCAGAAGCCTCAAGGTGCGCGATCGAGAACCGGTTTCAGTGTGTGACTTGACTATCCTTCAGGATTTCGAGTGTGCGCTTCCAGTCGGAAAATCCAGCAGCTTTTATAACGACGATGTGGCTTCCGGCCGCAAGTTTCAGTTTGGCCGGAGCATTGCCCAAGAATTTCTCGTCTATGTAGATTTCCGCATCATCGGGTTCAGAAGTAATGGCAACGGTGCCAAATCCGTGCGGGGGTTGGCTCGCGAAAGGTTCCGAGGGCGCACCCGCCGTCTGAGTGACCGACAAAGAGGTACTCGAGTCTGGTTGCGTCTTGCCGTCACTAGTAGGTGCTGTCATGGCGGCAGAACCATCTGCGTGCGTTGACGAAGCAGCATTGTCGGGGGCCGCAACGTGAGAAGCCGATAAGCCACCGCTCTCGAAAGCGCTAACCGGAAAAACATTGGGATAAAAACGATGTAGCACTTCCAGAAGATCCGTCGCGCTGAGGGCAAATCCGATTCCCGTCACATTTTTCTTGACGAGTTTTTCTGTGTTGATGCCAATCACTTCGCCGCGACCATTTAGCAGCGGCCCACCGCTGTTTCCCGGATTGATGGGCGTGTCCGTTGAATCCACGTCCCAGGCCCAGCGTTTGCAAATTTTCCAAAAGCGCTGACGACGCCCTTCGTCACGCGATGTTCCAGACGCGAGCCCGTGGATGTAAGCGTTTTGTGGAAATAGCCGCCAGGGTATTCCTTCTCGAAAGGCGTCGTACCCCCGAGGACGCCGTCAATCTCAACGGTCGCACCTGAGGGAACGGCTCGCAATTTTGAGAGTTTCTGCCGCAGCGCGTTCCGGGCAGAGGAGTAGAAAGAGAACGGCTATTAGACGAGGGACCGTGAAGGACGCCATGACGCAACCTCGCCGAAAGGATAAATCCGCTGACAAATATACCACAAGAATAAACTAAGAGACGATAAAATCAACTAGTAACTAGCTTATTGGGCGGCCTTCTCATAGCCGGTGCAGGAAAGCACGGGCAGGCGCGGATACTTGGTGAAACGGGGATCGCTGCGGGATAGTTCGCAAAGCAGAAAGATCGAGCCGCGGGCGGATTCGACGCTGCGGGCGTGGACACAATCTTCGCATAGTCCTGCCTTTTCTTTTGTCACGCCAGCATCGCGCACGTTCGCCATACAACCAGAATAACCCACCCATCTTTCGAACGCGGAGCGACTGAATGGGTCAGTCCAAGAGCGTCAGGCACCTTCTTCAAAGCCCGCCTCTGGTTCGGGGAGCTTATCGCGATCGCCCGCTACCCATACATAAAGAGTCGGCAGCAAATAAACGCTCAAGAGCAATGCGCCAAGCAGACCGCCAACAATAACAATGGCGAACGGCCGTTGCGAATCCGATCCTATACCGCGAGACAATGCCGCAGGCAAAAGCCCCAGTATCGCCACTAGCATGGTCATCATGATCGGCCGCAATCGTAGCACCGCGCCTTCCACCGCCGAGTCCTCAATCGAATGGCCGCGCACGCGCAGTTGATTGATGTACTCCAGCATAATCACGCCGGTTTCCACGGACACACCGAACAGCGCGAGAAATCCAACGCCGGTCGAAACGCTGAAATGCGTGCCGGTTATCACCAGTGCCAGCAGCCCGCCGATGGGCGCCATCGCTACGTTCGCGAGAATTAGCAAGGACCACTTTGCGGAGCTGAACATCGAGTACAAAATTACATAAATGACCAGGATGGTGATGGGCAACACAAATAAGAGTCGTCGCTGCGATCTCTTCTGGCTCTCATATTCGCCTGCCCAATCGATGTGATAGCCGGTTGGAAGTTTCACTTGTTGCTCCACCAGCTTCATCGCCTCCTCGACCGCGCCTCCCAGGTCCCGCCCGCGCACGCTGTACTTGATCGCGACGTAACGCGAATTCGATTCGCGGTAAATTTCCGACGCGCCATCATGTACTTCAACTTTAGCAAGCTGCGCCAGCGAGACCCGCTCCCCGGAAGGTGCCAAAAGCCGGATATTTTCAATCGCCTCTTTCGTGTCGCGATAAGGCGCCTGATAGCGAACCACCAAATCGTATCGTTGCTCGCCCTGCAGTACTTGGCTTACCGCTTTGCCGCCAATAGCCGTCTCCACGGCATCCTGCACATCTGTTACGTTGATTCCAAAACGCGCAGCTCGCTGTCGGTCTATTACCAGATTCAAGTTGGGCTGTCCCAGCACACGAAATAGCCCGAGATCCTCGACGCCATTTACCTTTCGCATTACGCTCACGACTTCGTCCGCCTTTTCCTCCAGTAGCTTCAAATCGTCGCCATACATTTTAACGGCCAGCTCGCCTTTCACGCCGCTGACGGCTTCCTCCATATTGTCCGAGATCGGCTGCGAAAAATTCCACAACACTCCGGGAATCTTGCCGAGCTCGCGGTCCATCGCGGAGATCAATTCATCTTTGTCTTCGTGGAACACTGGCCGCCATTCCGATTTCAGTTTCAAGTCCACGAAATATTCCGTATTGAAAAACCCCGTAGTATCCGTTCCGTCGTCGGGACGCCCGACTTGGGAAACAACTTGTTTCACCTCGGGAAATGACGCGAGTATGATTCGCGCCTGATTCATCACCCGAGTGCCCTCGGTTGGTCCCGTGCTCGGTGCCAGCGTCCCGCGTGCCCAGATGGCGCCTTCGTCCAGGTGTGGCAGGAACTCCGATCCGATGACGCCGCTTACAATTAGAAAGATCGCTGCCGCCAGCACGAGTGCTCCGACGGCCACAGTCAGCTTCCTGCGCTCGATGGTCCACTGCAAAGAAGACTTGTACTTTGCCCGCAAGAATTCCATCACCGGGTTTCGCCACTCGCGTACGCCGTTGCGGAATTGCCAAAGCGCCAGCACCGGCGCAATCGCAATCGAAAAAATCAGCGCTCCCAATAGAGCGAATGACACTGTCCACGCCATCGGCTTGAACAGCCGCCCTTCTACGCTTTGCAGCGTAAAAATCGGCAGGTACGCCGTGATGATGATTGCGCGTGCGAAAAACACCGGCCGTAGCACTTCGAACACCGCGTCTCGGATTCGCTCTATCGGCGATTTGAACGAGTTTGTTGCCGCACTGAAGTGCCGCACAATGTTTTCAATAATCACCACGCTACCGTCCACGACCATGCCAAAATCCAGCGCCCCCAGCGAAAGAAGATTCGCGGGAATTTTGTTCAAATCCAGGCAAATCGATGCAAACAATAATGAAAACGGAATCGTCAACGCCACAATAATTGCCCCGCGCACATTGCCGAGAAAAAGGAACAGCACCAGAGAAACCAGAAATATCCCCTCAGTCAGGTTGTGCAATACCGTGTGCGTCGTGTAGTGAACCAGATCGCTGCGGTCCAGAAATGGGACGATCTTCACGCCGGACGGCAAGATATGCTCGTTCAACTCCTTCACTTTGTCGTGGATGGCCGCCAGCGTCTCGTCGGCGTTCGCTCCCTTCCTCAACAGCACGATGCCTTCGACCGCGTCTTCGTTGTCGACGATTCGCCCGTTTTTGCTCGCAATCGCCTTGCCGATTTGTCCCAGACGGATTTTCTGGCCTTGCGTAACCGTCCCGATGTCCATTACGCGAAGTGCCGTTCCGTTTTGCGTCTTGAGAACCGTCTGTTCGATGTCCTGCACACTTGTAAATAGGCCAACAGCCCGTATATTGATTTGTTGTAGCCCCTCCTCCACGAAGCTGCCACCGGCATTCACATTGTTGTTGGCGAGCTGCTGCTCCACTTGCCCTATGCTCAACCCGTAAGCGACCAGTTTGTTCGGATCGATACGCACCTGATATTCGCGCGTCGTCCCTCCAAAGCTCGATACATCGACCACATTTGGCACGGACTTGAATTGCTTCTCGAGCGTCCAGTCCTCGATGGATTTCAATTCCATCAGGTCATACTTAGGATTTGTACTCTTGAGCGTGTACCAGAAAATTTGGCCGACGGGGCTCCAGTCGGTGCCCATCTGCGGAGTGATGCCGGCTGGCAAGTGTGACTGCAGAAAGTCTCTCCAAGGCTTTCTGCCGGTTCCAATCGTTGCTCGACTCATCATCGAAAATAAGCATCACGCTTGAAAGCCCGAACAGTGACACCGAACGAAGATGCTCCAGATGCGGCATTCCATTCATCTGAATTTCAATCGGTACCGTAACTTGCTGCTCCACCTCCTCTGCCGCCCGGCCTGGCCACTGCGTGATGATCTGCACGTAGTTGTTCGCTACATCCGGATACGCTTCCACTGGAAGGTTGTGAAACGAGATGGCGCCCCAAAGGAGCAGAAGAATCGTCACCGTCAAGATGATGAAACGGTTTTTCAGCGCGTATTCGACAAAGCCACGAATCATCGCCTAGTCCCAGCTCTCTGGCATCGAATTCTGTCTCACGGCCCGGGTCATTGTTCAACCGTGTTCTGCAACACCAGCGCATTGCTCACCACCGGTTGCCCCGCACGCACTCCCGCCGTGATCTCCTGCATCTTGTTCGGAAGCGTTTCGCCCGCCGTCACCTCCACGCGCCGGAATCTGTTGTGACCGGCGGGGACGTACACCCAGTCACGATCGTGCAGGTGCAAAATTGCGTCCGCCGGAACGGCAGTCTGCAATTCTTTTTTCTCGCCATGGAATGTCGCGGTTACGAACATCCCAACCTTCATCGATCCCGGATTCGCGATTTCAATCCGCACTTTCGCCGCTCGAATGCTGGGATCAAGCACGTCGCCGATGTTGCCGATTCGCCCGCGGAATATCTTATCGGGATAAGCATTCAAGCGAATTTCCGCTGTCTCTCCGAGATGCACGTTTCGCGAGATCGTTCTCGTACACATCGCAAACAATCCATACGCTGGAAAGGTCGGAAATCGTGAAGGGATTTGCCGAGGAAAGGCTCTGTACGCCTCCTGCATTAGTCACTTGTTGGTCGGTGATTACTCCGGAGACCGGCGCACGAATGTCCACGATCCCCGTCGGATGCCCAGGGTCGCTCCCGAGCACTCGCAGCCGCTCTGCGGTGGTTTCCACGTCGACTTTGGCTTTGTCTTCAGCGTCCTGCGCGGCTTGCAAATCCTTTTGCGCGAACGCGCCCTTTTCATACAGTGCCCTGGCTCGGTCCAACTGCGCCAGTGTTACAACCTCATCCGCGACCGCCTTGCGATAGTCGGAAAACGCCGAGGAAATATCCGAGCTCTGCACACGCAGCAATATCTGGCCCTTCTCTACCCTATCGCCAAGCCGCGCTCGAATTTCCACGACGCGCCCCGAGGCCAGCGATATCACCGGAACCGTTCGCGAAACGTCGGGACTTACCACTCCTGTCGTGACTAATTGCGTGGTGGCCACGTGTTCGATGGCTGTGAAGAGCGGAAATTGCTCAGGGTGGTCCACGGTAACCATATTCACGTCCTGCTCGTGTTCGACCTTCGCCGCCGGCGGCGCTTCCATCTTCGGGTCAGCTTTGTTTTCGCCGCAGCCGCCCGCTAAGCATGCCAAAACAAACGATAGGGCCAAGTACCCCGCGCCTGTGCGAATCTCCGTGCGAATCATTGTCGGACCTCAGCTCCTACCTTGAGATTGGCTCATCTCGCCGCAGTCAAATAAAAATCGAAAAACACTTCAAACTGATCATTCGAAACGCAAAGCAAAGTCATTGCTAATTGGAATAGTTGGCAGGCACGCTTCTCAATAACCGATGCACGACGCAAACGGTTCCTGGTTTGTGAATTTATACGCGCTTTAACAGACTGTTTAGGACGGAAGAACGAAGGATGGAGGAGCTCTTCCCAGAAGCGAAAAAAGAGAAAGAGGTCTAGAGCTCTTACAAACAGATATGTGAGCGAGTTCAAAATAGCTCTGTGGTTCGTCGAACTTGCTCTCACAATCCGACTCGCCCGCGGGATACTCAATCCGAATAAGGGCGGAGCTATCGCAGAGCAGAATTGTTTCAGAATTCCAGCGTCTACCATTTTCCTGAATGGTCGCCGGAAATTCGCTGGCATCAGCCAGCCTGAATTTTCCGTGGCCGTCGTTCAACAGCACGGCAACTTGTTCGTGCTGCAACGACCGTGGTGACGAGCACATCCAGTGCGTTGTCGCCGTTTAGATCGCGTGCCACGATCTGCAGTCCGCCGGAGGGCGCAGTTACGCCAAAGACTTGGGCGATGCCTGCGGTCAACTGGAATCGAATTGAATACAGCGTGGTTCTGGAAGAGCTGCCCTTTTGGACTTCTATAGTTGCCAAATCCGGTTTTTGGTCGCCGTCGAAGTCGGCGATGGCGAAGTATGAGTTGATTCCCAGAACAGAAGCCTGCGAGTGTCGTGTCGAGTTAGTGTGGGCATCTGTACGGCAAGCCACAGCAGAAACAAAACACAACATCAGAAGCGCTCTGCCGGTGGCTTTTGCTGCGCTCGAATTTTGACGGAACTGGAAGAACATAAATTCTGGCTATCAGTGCAGTTTTTTGGCGCAACCGGCGCGGTTACGCTCTGTCAGGATACCATTCCCGCCCCGAAATCGGTCTGTTTCGGTCCCGAAAACATTGGGACTAGCTAGCGTTCGTTCGGAGGAGCAGCCGCGGGAGCGGCGGCAGGTGACGAGTGGGGGCTCGGCGGCTTCCCGAAGCGCGCATCATCAATTTGCGGATCAAGTTCGACCTTTTCCACGATAATTCGCTGCGTAACATCGGTTCCGGGAGTGTTCGAAACAAGCTCGAACGCAAACTTCAGCCCTCCGACATCCCGGTAATCATGAAAAAGCGTCTCCCGCGTGACCGCTTCGCCATTCACGCTGTCAACCCCGCTCCACTTGACCAGCAAGAATGTCTCTTTGTCGAAAAAGTAGGACGAAACTTGGCCGTCCTTGTGCGTCACCTTGAGCACGTAAGTATCCCGTCCCTCTACTTTCGCCGTGCCAATCAGTTCAATCGTGTTTCCTTTGGCTTTGGCGTCCACCAGCGGGCCATCGAAGTCCGCTTCATTCAACACATCCTTCACTTCGTCCGCCGACATCGGCTCCGCAGCCTCTTTGCCGACAAAGGGGTTGATCACCCATCCCACGTCTTTGCCGTTGAAAGACCGCACGATGGTTTTATTTTGGATGGTAACTTCGTTGTGCATCTTTCCCGGCCGTTTGAACTCGGCCAGGAACGGTCCGTATAACTCAGTATTGAAATAAAGCGTGCCTGTAATGCGTTCCGATTGAACGGCCTTGGCCTTTTCAAGACCGCCGCGCGCGGTCAGTACTTTCGCGACGATCTCATCGGCGGTCTGCCCCGCCGCTTTTGCCGCGCAGCCGAGTTGAATCCCTGTAATGAGCGCAAGCTGGAATATGGCCAATAGCAGTGCGCGCTGCATCCTTCCGTACGGCTTCCTGTTCATCGGTATCCCATTTGGAAAACGTGGCCATTCACGGCCGCATCTCTTTCATGCTAAGTGCAGAAGCACTCCAGGTCAATTTCGTTGCCTGGGTGGTTCCCTCAGCCTGCTCCTCTCTTGTGAAAAGCCTCCAAAAACAAGAGGAACAAGATGGTCTTGACGGAGTATAGATGTACGAATACCCTGCGGCACCAGGCAGTTTTGAGGGTACCGAGCTAAACTTGCAGCAGTTATGCCATGCCAATAAATAAACCTGGATGGGAGAGACAATGAAACGGATGCGATGGAGCGCAATTCTACTAGCCCTCTTACTGGTTTCGTGTTTGGCGAAAGCTCAGACTCTCCCGCCGGATGTCACGAAGCAAGTGGATAAGGTCTTTGAGAAGTGGGACAAACCAAGCTCGCCGGGTTGCGCGCTCGGAATCTACAGGGATGGACAAATCGCTTACAAGCGCGGCTATGGAGTGGCCGATCTGAATGACGACGTGCCCATCACGCCAGTGACGGTGTTCCACGTGGCATCGATGTCCAAACAATTTACGGCCGCTTCCATTGTCCTGCTTGCCCAACAAGGGAAACTTTCTCTCGATGACGATGTGCGCAAATACATTCCGGAGCTGCCGGATTTCGGCCAGCGCATCACCATCCGCCACCTGGTCCATCATACCAGCGGTCTTCGCGATCAGTGGAATCTTCTTGAGCTTGCGGGGTGGCGCTATTCGCTGGATTTGATAACGGATGACGATGTGATGTCCGTGATGACCCGCCAGAAAGATCTGAACTTCAAGCCTGGCGATAAACATGTTTATTGCAATACGGGCTATACGTTGATGGGCCTGATCGTCAAACGCGTGAGCGGTATGTCACTGCGCGAGTATACGACCAAGAATATTTTCGAGCCACTGGGAATGACGCACACCCATTTCCGGGACGACCACGCGGAAATCATCAAGCACGATGCGCTCGGTTACGAGCAGGAAGGAAAGGACAAACCCTTCCGCATGAGCTTGACCAACTTCGACACCGTTGGAGCCACCAGCCTGCACACCACAGTCGAGGACCTGCAACTTTGGGACGAGAATTTTTATCATCCTCGCGTGGGAGGCCCAGCGTTTCTTCAACAGATGCTCGAGCGCGGCAAGCTCAATAGTGGCGAACAGCTCGATTACGCGTTTGGGCTGGTCGAGAGCAAATATAAAGGCCTGCCAACGGTTGACCACGGCGGCGCCGATGCCGGCTATCGCTCGGACCTGATACGTTTTCCGGAGCAGCATTTTTCCGCGGCCGTGCTTTGTAACTCCGCGGAAACCAATCCAAGTGCGTTGGCGCGCCAAGTCGCCGACATCGTGCTCGCGAAAGATCTAAAACCCACTGAAGCAACTCCGACGAAAGAACCGGCAAAGGACGCCCTAGCGACTCTCACGGCGGAGCAGATGGCTGCGATAGCTGGATTGTATTGGAACAAGGAAGAGGACGATTTCGAGAAAGTCCAAGTGAAAGACGGCAAGCTGCAGGTGCAACTGGGCAGCGAGTTTCGCACTCTCAAGCCCGCTGGAGAAGCACATTTCCACGTGGCTGACGTTCCCTGGGGCGATGATGTAGACATTCACTTCGTCTCGGCGGCGGAAAAACCGAAACGTCTCGAGCAGAGCTTTGGCGGGGGTAAGCCAAACACTTTTGATTCCGTCACGGCGTACACTCCCAATGCAACGGAACTGGCTGAATATGCCGGCGCGTACGTCAGCGAAGAAATCGACCCCATTTACCGTGTCGTTCTACAAGACGGCAACTTGAGTCTTACGCGGCTGAAGAACAAACCCGATTCGCTTCGGCCAACGGTGCGAGACGTTTTTACTGGGGAAATCGGCACGGTGCGCTTCACGCGCGATGCGAACCAGCACATTTCCGGCTTTATTCTAAACGCCGGACGCATTCAGAACTTCCGCTTCTCAAGAAGGCCAAACTGAGTTTCGCAGCGAGCTACACCGCAGTGAACAAGGAGCCGTCTGCGGCGACGTAGCCATAAGCCATACGCGGCGTATTAAACGCGAAGCCAGGATTCCCTTCGCAGTCCAGTAGGATGAGTCCTCCAGTGGCGTGGGTACGTTTAGCAAGAAGGTGAACAGCTTCGCGAGCAGCGAGCATGGCGACGTCTGCCGAACATGAATGGGGCACCGCGCTAGATGACTCTCGAGAAGAATCGGACACACAAAAGGAGTTGCTGCCAGAGCGTAAGAGATCGGTGGTCGTTTTCGCCATGACGATCTTCATGATCGCTTCGCCATATCCGGTGCAAGACACACCGCCGGCAGTGGAATCGGCGTAGCATCCGCATCCAATCAAAGGCGAATCGCCAACGCGTCCAGGAAGCTTGCAGCATGTCCCGCCAGTCGAGGTGGCTGCAAACAGCTTACCGTGCGAATCGATCGCGACGGCTCCAACCGTCCCTTGCTCATGCCCGCGATGGTGGGCTGCCGCGTGTTTATCCTGGCTGCAAAGCTGCCAAGCCTCGCGCTCCGAATCGCTGACGAGTTCTGCGGGATTGCACAGCGCGAAGCCGTTGTCTCTGGCGAACCGTTCCGCGCCCTCGCCGACCAGCATCATATGAGGGCAGTGCTCCAGCACGGCGCGCGCGAGCCGGATCGGATTGCGAATTCGCTGCAAAGCAGCAACAGCGCCAGCACGCAAGGTTGCGCCGTTCATCACAATCGCGTCGCACTCCACGCGCCCATCGAGATTGAGGTGCGATCCGAAACCCGCATCGAACACCGGCTCATCTTCCAGCACAACAATAGCTGCTTCCACAGCGTCCAGCGCGGAACCGCCTCGCGATAGAATCGACCAACCCGCTTCGAGCGCTCCCCGGCACCCCAAATTGCATGCTTCAACGGCTTCGTCCGGAATATCCCAGGCCCCGCCATGCACAATCAGAGAAGGTTTCATCGCGACGAGAATGGCAAAGCGAGCAGAGTTTGTCCAGAACGGGAAAGCGCGGACGTATTCATCCCCTAGATGAAGAAATCAAGAACGAAGAGAACCGCTCCCAGAAAAAGCAGTATGAAGGCGGGATTGATGTGACGGCGAGGAAAGCGGCTAAGCGATTGAATAAACTGCGAAGGCACGGCTTTGAGCCGAGACTCTTCCCGAACGCTGTAAAAAGGTCCAATGACTATGTAGCGCGAAAGGCTGCGCCGGAACGCCCCGACTTCGTCGTGCACCCAAATAGAAAAATCATCACGATTGCGCCAAACAAGAGCCGCGCCGATCGTGAAGGCGACGTATCCAAGTACAGTTAAAAGCCCGAGCGCCGGGCCAGATCCCCAATACATGGTGCCTCGCAGACGACCCACCACATCGGTAGGACGTCAGAAAAAGCCGAATGGTTACTCGTCTTCGTGAATCGTAGTCAGCCGGACGATTTCAAATTCTTTTTGTCCAGCCGGCGTAGTCACTTGCACTTCGTCGCCGACCTTCCGGTTCAGCAAAGCCTTGCCGATGGGCGAAGTGGTCGAAATAAGCCCTTTCTCGACATCCGCCTCTTCCGTAGTGACCAGCTTGTACTCGATTTTCAACTCTTTGTGAATATCGAGTACTACTATGCGCGAGCCATAGCCCGACCGGTCTTTCGGAATATTGCTCAGATTCAGCATGCCCAGGTCGCCCATCCGCTTTTTGAGCTGCCCAATGCGCGCGTTGACATACCCCTGCCGCTCTTTGGCGTATTTATACTCCGCGTTCTCGGAGAGGTCGCCGTGCGCCCGAGCCTTGGCGATCTCCTTGGGGAGGTCGATGTTCAGCTCGTGCTCGAGGTTGTCGATTTCCCCTTGCAGGCGCTGTTTGATCTTCGCGAGCGGGTCAGACATGGTCAAAAGTCACCAAAAGTGGTTTCCAAAAAATGTTCGCGGAGTCCGGTTTAGCAGGATGGCTCGCCGGGCTCCGCGCGAACAAGCATTATAGATGCGTCTCATTTGCCGCCACAAGGGGCAGCCCCAGATAGTTTTGAGGCGCGCCCAGACAGATTTGGGCGAACTTAGACGCCAATCTCTTGTAGTGGCGCAGCATGCTGCGCCCCAGCTTGCCTAGGCGTTCCGAATCCAGGTCAGCGAACTGCAACCTCGACATCCTGAGACTGCGTTTTCCCAGAGGCGTCTTCGATGGTAAGAGTGTATGTTGTTGATTTTTCTGGCGTTACATCAACGCAACGGGCCCCCGATGGCCACACCGGCTCGGATTGCGGCTCGAGCTTCACCGTCTTAGCGTTCGCTACACCGTAGCAAAGTCGCGCCGCCTCGCCACGCCGAATCGTCGTGGGATTGGCGTAAAAATTAAGGATTGCCAGCTCCTTGCCACCAAGCTGCTCGACGGCCAGACGATCCTGTTCGTGCTGCTTCTCAGCGCGTTCCTGCGCCGCTTGGCGGTCGATATTGCGCCTATCCTGCCAGCGCGAATACATAACAAACGCAACACCGAGCACCACCACGCCGAGAACGGCGGAGGAATACATCAACGGGTTCTTCAGAAGAGATCTTGATTCAGAAACTGGGTCAGACGCCATGCGCATGCTCCGAGTGAGACGAAGCTACTAGAACCAAAATAGCTTGGATGCGAATTCGAGAAGAAAAGCTAATTGCGCTCTATTTGCAGAGGCTGAAGAAAAAATCTCCGCCAAAGTAATTCACTTCGCGCCGTTGACCAACTCGCGCCAAGTAACCAGCTTAATATTCTGCTCGCGCACCAACTTTCGGAACTCTTCGCTGGTGAAGTAGTTGAAATCGCGCTGCCGCCACGCCGCACCCCACGTATCGCGCTCGCGCGTGGCCGCCCGCATCTCTGCGTCATCGTAAGCCAGATGAATTATGAAGACAGTCATCCCCGGCTTAAGATTTTTCAAAGCTGTGCTGTAGAAATCGGCCCATTTTTCCGGCGCCACTCCCGGCTCAATCGTCACGGTGTGATCCACCACCAAATCGCTTGGACTCAGTGAACTCTCAAGGTACGGACGGTCTGCAAACCAATCGCGCACCAAGAACACCGGCAATTTGTATTCGTGTGCCACGCGCAAAATGCTCTGAAAAATATCCTTCCCATTTTCAAAGAGCCTGTACTGATGAGAATCGAGGTGCGTCGGCCGGACTCCCATCGCCAGAGCCCTCTCAATTTGCGCTCGAAGCTCGAGTTCCACTTCTCTCGCGTCAATGTGCGTAGTTTCCGTCCAGCTCAAGTGAAAATACCCATTCGAATCTATGAGACTCGGCACTCTGTCGCGCGGAGCCACGGGCCCCCAACGATAGAAAACGCGTTCGCTCGTCAATGTGAGATGAAGTCCCAAATCAGCTTCCGGATGGGCCTTCGCGTAATCCGCCATTTCCGGGAACCACGGACACGGCACCATGATACTCGCGGACGTGACCAGCCCGCTTTCAAGACCTTTGATCGACGCTGCGTTTACCGAATGCGTCATGCCCAGGTCGTCGGCATGTACGATCACCAGTTTCGCATCCCGCGCGTAACCGAGCTTTTCCCCCAGCGATTTGCCCACAGACTGCGCGTGCGTCGCGATGGCCGTCGTGGCCAGCAGAAAAAGAGTCATTCCCAGGAGTTTGTGCATGGCTGCTCGCAGCATGCGGAGAAAACTCAATGTTGCGCCGTGGCCGTAGCGGTCGGCGGATTCTTCACGTAAGTATTCAGCCAGTTGTTCATCTCCCAGAACATATGCAGCACCGATTCTCGCCCCGCGTACCCGTGCGACTCGAGCGGCAGCAGCACGAAGCGCACCGTCGCCCCATGTCCTTTCAACGCGCTGAACAACCGCTCGCTCTGAATCGGAAATGTCCCGGAATTATTGTCCGCCTCGCCGTGAATCAACAAAATCGGCGTCTTTATTTTATCCGCGAACGAAAACGGCGACATTTTGTAATAAATCTCCGGCGCCTGCCAGTAAGTCCGTTCCTCATTCTGAAAACCAAACGGCGTGAGCGTCCGGTTGTAAGCTCCGCTCCGTGCAATGCCGGCCTTGAACAAGTCGCTATGCGCCAGCAAATTCGCAGTCATGAAAGCGCCATAGGAATGCCCCATAACCGCGACGCGATTGCGATCCACCACGCCAAGCCGGACGCCCTCATCAATCGCCGCTTTGGCGCTGGCCACAAGCTGTTCGACGTAAGTGTCGTTCGGCTCCGCATTGCCTTCGCCGATGATGGGAATTGTGGCGTTTTCGAGAACCGCATAACCCTGCGTCGCAAAAGGCACCGGTGATCCCCAATACAAAAACGTGAACTGATAAGGCGATCCAGTAACTTGTCCCGCAGCCGACTTCGTCTTATATTCCGTCGGATACGCTTCCATCAATGCGGGCAGCGGCCCATCGGAAGGCTTGTACCCTGGCGGCAAATATAGATTCGCGCTCAAATCGACACCATCCGCGCGTTTATAATGCAAAACCTGTTTCTTCGGAAGCGGACCATTTCCATACGGATTCGGGAAAAAAGTCACCTGTTCCGCGGTTGCACTCCCAATTTTCTGAATGTAGTAATTCGGGCTCTGCTCCTGCGATTCCCTGCGCATCAAAATTGTGCCGGCGGCCGGATCAAGAACGGCGGCCGCAGTCTCAAAATACGGAGCAGCCGATTGCCAAAGCTGCTTTGACTCTCCATTCGCTGCGCTCATAACGGATAGAAATGGTTTGTCGCCTTCCGCAGAAGCGCCCTCGCCCTTGAAGTAGATCCCTTTGCCATCTGCAGTTGTCTGGATAACGGGCTTGCCGGCGGAATTGTTCTCCTCAAGCGCCGTGCCCGGATCGTGATAGCGATCCTCGAACGATCCTTCGAACAATTTGACCGGCGTTGCCGGAGCGGAAGGTCCCACAGCCAAAATGACGCGTTTGCGGTCTTTCCATCGGAGTTCTTCGACAAGAGCCAGGTGATCGTTGCCCCATGCCACGCGCCGATAACGAACCGGAAGCTCCGCCAATTTGCGTGGCGCACTTTCAAACGGCGCATCCAGGAGGAACAAAGTATCCCGCACGGCGGTATCCTTCCGCGGATCGCCGCCGTCCCCCGCCTCCACCCAGAAAACGGAAGCCGGAGCATCGCTTCGCCATTCGTAATCTCGCGGCCCGGGCGCAACGGCGTCATGAATATTTGGAATATTGTCTTCGAGCGGCTTGTCCACTAACTGTTTCGCCGTTCCCGTCTTCAGGTTGACGGCCGAGACGCGTTCCGGAAACGCATAAAACGGCAGCAAATACGTATAAGGATGATGCCGCTCAAACAAAAGCACCCATTTCCCATCCGGCGAAGGCGTCGCCTCCACAAACACGCCAGCCTTCCCCAGCAGTACCGACCCGCCCTCCAGTCGCACGATCGCAATCTGCGACTTCGCGTAATAATCAAAAAACTCCTCATCCTCCGGGTTCTTCAAAAGATCTTCGAACGTAGCTCCAGGCGTTACGCGCCCGAGATTTTCCTGCACTACCGGCCCTGTCGGCACTTCGCTTCGCACTGGCGCCGCGCCGCGCTCTGCTGGAACCGTTCTGCAGACCAATCCCTGACTATCGCTCAGCCATTCACACGGCGACCCAAAAATTCCGTTCAGAGCAATTCCCGGCAATCGCCGCGCCTGCGCCGTCTCCACATCCACAATCCAAAGACTGAGCCCTGCGTCTTCCTTCGCGTCGCTAATGTTCACAAACGAAATCTTCCGCCCGTCCGGCGACCAATCCGCAAACCTCATCTTCGCGTGCTCTGGTAATCCGGAGACAGCAACCGGTTTGCCGCTAGGCAGAGCTTGCAACTCGAGCGAAGTGTCATAGCGCCCTCTGCTCGGACCATCCGTCTTGGGATTGAATCGCAACCCCGCCAATCGAAGCTCCGGCTGCGCCAGCTCCGCAATCGTCGGCAACCCGGAGAAATGTTCAATCAGCATCCAGCGTTTGCCCGCGGCGCTATCCCGCAGGAGAGAGCTCGACGCCCGGAGTCGGCAGAGCATCCACGATATCCACGATGGCTTTGGGCGGCTGCTGATACTGCAGATTTGTTTGCGCCCGTACGGCAGGAATCGAGAGCACAAACAAGCCCGCAAACAAGCTAAAAGTAAAAGACGTAAGTCCTCGATGAACTCTGGATGGAGCGGGCATGGGCATTACACCTTCCTCAGTAAATGAACCTCTGACCTTTGACTTATCAGTTCGTGACGCGCGCATTTTGGCCGCAAACTGTGCTGTGGGCAACAGGAATTTGCACAGTCACACGAATGCACCGTGCGCGGTTTGCCGAAGGTAGTAGGAATAAGCGTCCTGGCCGAGCCTCTATTACTGCGCGTCTGGCGGTTTTGAGCTGGTGTTCCCATTCAAATAGCGGTCAAACCAATAGAGCTGCCAGTTCAGGCTTTCGACCAGATGCTTGGGCTCGCCCGTTCGCGTGAGATTGTGATTCTCACGCGGGAAAAAGACGATTTCCGAGGGCACGCCATAATGCTGCAGCGCGCGGAACCATTGTTCGCCCTGCTCGATGGGAACCCGGAAGTCATTGTCGGAATGGAGAATGAGCGTGGGCGTGCGGACGTTGCGCGCATATTTTAGAGGCGAAGCGTCCCAGTATTGGTCGAAATCGTCGAAGATAATTCCTTTGAAATAATCTTCGTGGCCGTAAGCTCCGTCGCGCGTGCCGTCGTCGCTGATGAAATTGGAGAGCGACCGCAGCGTCACCGCCGCCTTGAATCGGTTGGTATGCGAGACGATCCAGTTCGTCATGTAACCGCCGTAGCTCCCGCCGGTCACTCCCAAATCATTCGCATCCACCCATGGATATTGCTTCAGCGCGGCGTCCACTCCGGCCATAATGTCCTGATAATCCATGACACCCCAGTTGTTGATTTCGCCGCGCTCGAATTTTTCTCCGTAACCAGTCGACCCGCGCGGATTGCAAAAGAAAACCGCGTAGCCCTTCGCCGCATAGACCTGGAACTCGTGATACCAGTCCACGCCAAACATGCCTTCCGGCCCGCCATGAATCACCAGCACCATCGGATATTTCTTGCCAGCTTGCCAGCCGAGTGGCTTCACAAAAAAACCGTCCATGCCCCAGCCATCCGTGCTCTCGTACGCCAATCGCTCGACCGGCTGAAGCTCCAGCTGCGCCCACAATTCACTGTTCACATGCGTCAACTGCCGCTCGCTCGAGCCATCCAAATTAGAAATGTAAAGATCATCGAGATGTTGGAAATCATTCGCGAGATAAACCATTTTCCCGGAGCTCTCATTCACATCAAATGCATGAATACCTCGGGGCCCCGAAGTCACCGCCGAAAAAGTGTGTGCGATTGGATCCGCGCGAAAAATATGAGTTTCGCCTTTCACGCCGGCCACAAAAAGCACCGAACTCGGCGTCGGCCAGCGCAATTCCCCGGCGATCGTGTCGAAATCCTTCACAGCAAGCTGCGAGGCTGCACCGCCTGCGGAGTCCGCGATATACAGTTTCGGAAACTGGTGAGCCGCAGTCTGCCCGGTGAATAGAATCTGCTTGCCATCCGGTGACCAGCGCGGATTCTCGTCCTCGAACGCGTGATCGGAAATTTTCGTCAGCGTACCGCCTGCCGCGGGAATCACCCAAACGTCAGTATTGTGGCTGTCGTCGTAGGCTTTTCCCGTTCGGTCGGAGACAAACGCAATGCGCGTCCCATCGGGGGACCATTGCGGATCCGTGTCGTTCCAATCCTGTCCCTCTGTGATTTGCTTTGCTTCTCCTCCCGGCACACTTACAACCCACAAATGCCGCCGCTTGTCGTCAAACCACCCGCTGTCATTGAATTTGTACTGGATGTGCGTGTAGTGCCGCACGTCGCTTTTGCGATCGGCTGTCGCCACGCCATCCATCGGTCCAGAAGTGCTGACCACAACGATGCGCGACCCCTCAGGCGACCATTGGTAGCTCTGCACGCCGTTCTTTAATTTTGTCAGCGCAATCGCTTCGCCTCCCCCGGCGATCGAAAGCAGATAAATCTGGGATTTCGGCGTTTCTCCCACCGGAAGATCCACAGACCGCGCCGAAAGAATCGCCAGCGTCTTTCCCTCAGGACTCCATCGGGGCGAGTTGGAACTGTACCCTTCCGCGCTTAATCTTCGCGGCGCCGCCGAACCGTCCGCAGGCACAACCCAGATCGAGGATTCGCGCCGGTTCTTCTTTTGGTCAATCGTAGTCAAAACATAAGCCACAACTTTCCCATCCGGCGAAATATGCGGATCGCCAACAAATTTGAACGAGAGATAATCCTCGGGAGTAACGCCGCGCTTGCTCTGCGCCCCCATTCCTTCTGATCCGAGGATACCGAGACAAAAAAAGCATGCAGCGGCAAACAGCGCTGGAAGTTTTCTCATAGTGCCGCAGACTCTAGCACAAGAACTAATGCGCACAAAAGATTCCGCTCCTGACCTATTCACGAGAGGCTATTGTTGCAGCGGGGGCGGGGCGGCGGACATCTTGCGCGCGACGTCTTCTTCGGATTTGTCGTGGAGTTCGCGGACCTTGGCGAACTCTTTTTGCGCGGCGGCCTCCTTCCCGGTGGCCTGGTAGGCGCGCCCAAGACGGTAATGCGCATCGGGTTGTTCCGGATCCAACTCCACAGCGCGCTTTAGGGCGGTGATCGCGGCTGGATACTCTCCCCGCTGCGTAAGAATGGCTCCGAGGTCGAGATAAGCAATACGAATGTCGTTGTGCGCCTGCAAAGCCTTCTTGAGCAAAGGAACAGCCGCATCCGGATTGTTCCTCTTCATCTCTATATCGCCAAGATACGCCAGGGCTTGCGCGTTATCAGGGTCAACGGTCAGCTCCGTCTTGAACTCGATTTCCGCCTCATCGTATTGCTTCAGTTTCCAGTGAAGGTAGCCCAGGCCAAAATGCAAGTTTGGTTCCTGAGGGGCGGCTTTCACGGCCTCCTGGAATTCGACAATGGCTTCCGGAGTCCTCCCCAGGCCGTCCAAAGCTTCCCCTGCAAGCACATGCACCGCAGATGAATTTGGATCGTGCTGCTCGATCTGGCGAAACTCTTCGAGCGCACAATCGAACCTTTTTGCCCACAGACAGCTTTGCGCAAGCACCTGCCCCAGCTGGACATTGCCCGGGTCGGCCTTCGCCGCTAGCTCAAGATGCTTCGAGGCCTCTGCAAACCGCTTCGTTCCGTAGTAACTCAAGCCAAGCAGCGCGTTCGCCTGCAAACTATCCGGCTGGTCGGCCAAAGCGGCGCTGAGCGGGGATATAGCCGCCTCAAAGTGGCCTTGCTTGAATTCCGCCAGCCCGAGATTCAGCTGGATTCCAGGGAGCTTGGGATCCAGAGCCAGCGCCTTCCTGTAGGCAGAGGCTGCTTCCGAATACTTTTGCTGTTTGGAGAAGTCCACCCCCAGGCTAGCGAGGGCTCCAGCATCGTGCGGGTTCTGCTCGATCACCGCCTGCCAGGCCCGGATAGCGTCGTCCAGTTTCCCTTGCTGCTCGAGCGCGATGGCTTCCGCTGGGCTAGGGGATTGTGCGAACGCGGAACTTACCCACAGCAGCGCGGTAGTCACAAGAAATACTAGTCGAGGTTTTGGGAGCAGCTTAGTTAACATTTTGCCCCTGCCCCCGGGTTTTGCCGCAACTGCACATTCTAAAGGATTTCAAGTCCTTTGTTTTTGAAACTGCGAATTCTAAACGAGTTATGGACGCAATTTTCGTAAATGCGGGTTCTAAAGGAGATGGAACTGAAGGGGCAAAGAGTGTGACAGACAATTTTCGATCAAAATGCAAGGAATTTGCAAAGAAGGAAACGGACGAGACCGGCCTGAAGCTGGGCGCAGAAATCGACGGATCTGAGTATTCGCCATTGCCGAGGCGGAAAACAAGCTGAAGCGACCGAAGCATGGGATATGGTAGCAAGCTATACAGCATTAGTCAATTATTCTTTATGTATCGTTCGAACGGGCTGCGGAAATATTCGGAGAAGAGTTTGGCCTCTTTAAGCCACAGTCTTCATGCCATGAGAAGTAGCGCCGAAAAGAAAAGCCCCGCTCGCAGTGCGTGCGAGCGGGGCCAGGGTGCTGCTTCCGGGGTGATTAGAAGTAAATCTTGCCTCCGAGCTGCAAGATTCTCGGGTCAAAGGCTGAAGTGACTTGGCCGAACCGGCTGTCACCGAGGGTGTTATCCGTGCCGTTGAACTGTGTATGGTTCCAGGTGTTGAAGGTTTCCAAACGCAGTTCCAAATAGCTGCCGCGGGCTTCCCAGAGCGTGAACCTCTTGAAGAGCGACAGATTCCAGTTATCGCGCCCAGGTCCACGCAGATCGTTGTGTGGCAGTGTTCCCCAAGTGCCAGGGGTTGGAGCCGAGAACGCACCAGGGCTAAACCACTCGTTGACGTTATGCGGGGTCGTAAGTGTGCCGTCAGGTTCGGGCGGTTGTTGCCACCTACACCCAAACCATTCGCACCTCCGCTCAAGTTGATGTTGATCGGCAAGCCGGACTCCAAAGTGACGATGCCGGAGATTTGCCAGCCGCCTACAACTGATTTCAGAAAGCGGTTCTCACTGTGACGGAAGACCGGGATGTCGTAGATAAAGTCCACGACAGCCACGTTGGTGCGGTCGTAGCCGCTTAGTCCGACGTCATACTTCCACCCCGCATAGGGGTTGGACACGGTGCCCAGGTCGCCGCCGCCGTTGCCACCCGTGGTTGGGTCGTTCGCTTGCGAAAGCGTGTAGAAGGCGCGCAGGGTCAAGTCGCGGGTAAGCTGAGAATTCAGGTCTATTTGCAGGCCATTGTAGTCTGTGTTGGCTTCGTTTTCCGATTGTTTAATGGAATTGAAGCCCGGGTAAGGCAGGCCTGGCGCAATGTTGTAGTTGAGAGGCGTAAAACCGGTCAGTCCAGCCACATTCGCTAGCACTGTCTCGGATGGCAGGTTGATGTTGCGATAGTCGTTCTGATGGCGGCCCTGGTTGCCGACGTAACTCACCGACAAAACCGATTTGGTTCCAAGGGCGCGCTGCATGCCAAAGCTCCACTGGTAGCTGACCGGCGGCTTGTAATCGTTGAAATCCAAGCCGGTGATGCCGGCAGGGTTGATCGGTAGAGTCACAGGAGTACCCGTCGCAAGTGCGATACTCGGGTTAGACATCGTGACGAACGGGGAATTGACCTGGAGACTGAACGGAATATTCGGACCGGCGTTGTACATGTCGTTGCCCTGAATACGCTCGTACATGACGCCGAATCCACCGCGGACAACGGTCTTACCGCTTCCCGTGAGGTCCCAGGCAAAGCCGATGCGAGGACCGAATGTGGCCCAATGATTGTCGACGAGGCCCTTGGGGACGCCGACTTGACCCGGGATGCCAATGCCGTTCAAATAGAGCGGAACGCCGGCAAGGATGGGATTGGGGCTAGTGCCAAGGCCCGGGCTGCTGGGGCTGATAGTGCCGTTCGGCAGCATGAGGGCGGCGTCGGCCGGGTTATAAAGCTGAGGATAGAAATTCCCCATGCGGTCATTCGCTTCATAAGTGTGCGGTATGCCATCCCAACGCAAGCCCAGGTTGAGGGTCAGCTTGCGGTTTACGCGCCAGTTGTCCTGCGCGTAGGCGGCCCAAGAAACGTTATTCCACTGGCCGTGGTCTTGCACGGCTAGCTCTTGATAAGAGGAGGGCGTACCGAGAAGCATGTCAGCAAAGCTGTTTCCCGTGAAATTGCCGTTGAAGCCGAACCCGCCTTGCGTCTGGCCGAAGAGGTCCTGAGTCTTCTTGTAGAGAGCCCAGCTGCCGCCGAACTTGAACTGGTGAGCGCCATGTGTCCAGGAGATGTCATCGCGGATTTGGTAATCGTCGGCTTTGTTTCTCCACGGCCAGCTGGAGATTTCGAAGTTCGCACCGCTGCCGCCGCTCAAGTCGATGTTGGGAATGCGGTTCAAATTGTTCGGTCCAGTGAAAAGCCTGGAAGTCGTCGAATCGTAGCCGGCGGGCAGAGACAAGCTGGCCAAACCGGTGGCCGCATAAGGAATGATGTTGATGCGGTTTCCGTTGTAGTTGAAGGCGACTTCGTTGATGAGCGTTGGGCTGATTGTATAGGTGGTATGGATAACGGCGCTATACGACGGATTGCCGAAGTTGTCGCCGACCGTGGGAACGTTGTCTCCGCTCCACTGGCTGATTGCAAAACCCTGCGTGACTTGCTCAGCGATATAGTGTCCGAAGACGGAGAACTTGCTGTTGAAGTTATGGTCGATGCGAACGACCTCTTCCCGCAGATCCGTGACAGCGTTAGCGCCGCCCTTGAACTCCGGGCTTCCATTTGAGCTCGTCGCGTTGTTAGCCGGGAAAATGCCGGCAGCGACCAGGGCCGCCGAGTTCGGATTAATCATGCAGCTAGGAATAACGTTGCCGGGGAAGGGTGAACCCTGCGCGATTCCCGCAGGAGCGACGCCACCTGGGCAATTGGCAAAAAGAACCCCAGGGGCAACTTGCGCGGTCGTCGGGACCGAGATCGTACTGCCAAGAGAACTGAAATTGCCGCCATACGTATCAGTTCCTGGAACCGTCTGGTTGGTTGCGCCGCCGGTAACTAGCGGGCGCCATTCCATGTTGTAGAAGAAGAAGGTCCTCTTTTTGTCCGGATTATAGAAGTGGCCGAGGGTTACTGGGCCGCCGACGTTGAAGCCGTAAACGTTGAGGCGAAGTTCGGTGTTCGGCACGAAGTAGTTTTGTGCATCGAAATAATCGTTGCGATTGAATTCCCATGCGGAAGCATGGAACTGGCTCGTTCCAGACTTCAGAACCATGGTCATTGTGCCAGCCGAAGAGAGGCCGTAATCCGCGCTGTAATTGGAAGTAAGAGCGCGGAACTCCTGAATAGCGTCCGATGACGGCGCAATACTCATGCCGCCCGCGCCGCCGCGGTCATCGTCTTCACCGCCATCCAGCAAGTAGATGTTGTGGTTCTGGCGCATGCCGTTGAATTCCACGCTGGCATCGCCACCGACAGGCGTATTCACGTAATTGTTGATCTGGCTGGATGCGCCCGGCGTCAAAGCGGCAAGTTGATAAATGCTGCGGCCATTGACGGCGATCTGGCTCATCTGCTGATCGGTGATGAGGTTGCTGCGCTCGCCGGAATCGGTTTGAACCTGGACGGCATTGGCTTCAACCGTAACGGTTTCCTGCGCCGCGCCCAATTGCATCTGGAAGTCGACACGGATACGGGCGCCAATCGTCAGAACGATGTCTTTTTGTTCCGCGACCTTGAAGCCCTTGGCTTCGGCCTTGACGACGTAATGGCCGACCTGCAAATCGACAGCGGCAAATTGGCCGGAGTCATTTGTTGGGAAAGTACGGCTTGCTCCCGTTCCGACGTTGGTCACAGTGACAGCCACATTCGGGACAGCGGCACCGGAAGGATCAGTGACCGTGCCAACGATAGTGGTTTGCTGAGCAAAAGTCGAAGCTGAAAAAGCGATGATGGCAACCAATAGAACAAATAGAAAACGCAAACGAAGCTGCTTTGATACAAAAACGATATTCTTAACTGCACACAACGGCAAATTCATAGTCATGCCTCCACACCCCACGGCGATTGGAAACGCCGTTAACGTAAACGGAGCTTTTCATTGGAGTGCTGTTAATGTCAAGCACTTTTTTTGATTTGTAGTAGCTGTACCCCTGATGCTCAATGCTGTAACAAAAGGGATAAAGCGGGAAAAGGAACACCTCCTAGAAACGGAGGACGGAGAGTTTGTCCATCCCTACAGAAATCCCGCCACTAAATCCATTAAGCTGGCCTTATCCCTCAGGCCGCGTTTTATGAGAAAGCGCAGAACATGACTCCAGGGTGCGAGTCGATATAGGATTCAGGGGTGACCATTCCAAGCCCGAAACGGGAAAACGCGCGCGGTCCGAAATTGCTTTTAGCGTCGAGTTTGCTCTTTGTGTGGCTCTCCGCTTTTCTACTTGCGCTTGGCTCAACGGGCCAACAGCCCGCGAATCCGCCGGCAAAACAATCTTCTTCTGGGATGGGAGTTGCCACCGGCGGCGCGCATCCGGCAGTAAAGGACTCGCTTTCGCGGCCGATTACGGCTGGCGGATTTGTGGACGGCGCAACCGTCGTGTTCAGCGACATCACTAAACAAGCCGGTCTTGAAAAATTCCTGCATCGTTCTGGAACTCCGGAGAAGAGCACCATTCTCGAAACCATCGGCTCCGGCGTGGCGTTGATCGATTACGACAACGACGGCTGGCTCGACATCTATCTTCTGAATTCTTCCACCATCGCGGCGTTGAAGGGGAAGGAAGCTCCTCCGCGCGCCATGCTCTTTCACAATAATCACGACGGCACTTTTACAGACGTCACGGAAAAGGCGGGTGTGGCGAACGAGCGATGGGGAGTTGGCGTTGCCGTTGGGGACTACGACAACGACGGCTGGCCGGACATCTACGTGGCGAACTTTGGGAAGAACCGCCTTTACCATAACAATCACGACGGCACGTTTACGGACGTTGCCGAGAAGGCTGGAGTAACTGTGGGAGGCTGGTCGGCCGGGCCTACCTGGGGCGATTACGACCATGACGGCCTGCTGGATCTGTTTGTTCCTGGTTACGTGAAGTTTGATGTGGACAACCCACCCATCGCCGGACAAGGGCGCATACCTCCTAATTTTTGCCAGTTCCGGGGAATTGCGGTGATGTGCGGGCCGCGAGGATTGCCGGGCGAGAACGACCACCTGTTTCATAACAATGGCAATGGCACGTTCACGGATGTAAGCGTCAAGGCTGGAGTATCCGATCCGAGCGGTTATTACGGTCTGGCCGCTGCTTTCGTAGACGTGGATGATGACGGCTGGGTGGACCTCGTAGTGGCAAATGATTCCACGCCGAACTATCTCTACCGTAACAAGCACAACGGCACATTTGAGGATGTGAGTTACGCATCGGGATTTGCCTTGAGCGAAGACGGGCGCGAGCAGGCTTCCATGGGGATCGGCATAGGCGATTACCAGAGGAATGGAAGAATCGATCTCTTCACCACAACGTTTTCCGACGACTACAAAACGCTCTATCGAAATGACGGCCAGGGCAATTTTTCGGATGTCACCTACCAGGCAGGCCTCGCGGGTCCGACCATTCCTTTTCTGTCATGGGGAACCGGCTTCCTCGATTTTGACAATGACGGCTTGCTCGACCTCTTTATAGCCAATGGGCACGTGTATCCGGAGGTGGACAAGCAAGACTGGGGCACCACATGGGCGGAACGTCCGCAACTATTCAGGAATCTGGACGGAAAGAAATTTCAGGAAGTTCCGCCTGCGACAGGAAGCGGGCTGGCGGACATCATTTCCGCCCGAGGCGCGGCATTCGGCGATATTTTCAATGATGGCGCGATCGATGTGGTGATCAATAACATCGATTCGCGGCCCACGCTTCTGCGCAATGTGCTGAAGACTGGCAATCATTGGCTGGAGCTGAAACTTGTCGGGGGGCCCAAGAGCCCGCGCGATGCCAATGGAGCAAAGGTATTTTTGACGATAGGCGGAATCCGGCAACGGGGAGATGTCTACAGCGGCGGGTCTTACAGCTCGAGCTCTGATCAGCGCATTCACTTTGGATTGGGGACGGCGACTGCTGTGGATTCGATTGAGATTTATTGGCCGAGCGGAGCGAAAGAGAGAGTTACGGCATCGGGTATAGATCGCATCATTACCGTCCAAGAGGGGAAAAGTGGCGCTGGAGTGAGCAAACAATAATTGCGAAACTAGGGCTCTGCCTGCCTGCCGATTAGCGCGCCAACTTTTCAGGGATTCTGATTCGCGGGCGCATTGCGGTTGGGTATGACTTCCAACGCGCTGCGATTCAGCAGGTAAGCATCAGCCTCGACAGATCCTTCTGGACCATCGTGAGTGAAGGTCGTAGATGCCAGAGCTTCAGGCGGGATGTTCACATCCTTGCCGGCCCCAACGCTTTCACAAACAGTGCCCTTCGCCGGGATGGACAGCGTGACAGAGGCCGGCTGGAGCGCTTTCCCCGGGACAGGAGTTGCGTTTAGAACTCCCGTGATCAGTAAGTCTGTTGTGTTCGTAAAACAGTAGGATTCTTTGGGAGCGTGGACTTCTTCGGTGCTGTCCGTCGAAAAAACCTTGAAATTGCTAAAGGAGTGGCGGCGATAGAAGCGGTGTCCGTTCCACTCAACGTAAAGTTCGGCCGTTTGGGGGAGCCAGAGCTGCTGATTGCCCGTGCGGAACCGGACCGAAGCGAACTCGATGGCAATATGCTCGCGCGTGAGATGGATCTTCTCGACGGGCTTGAGCAAGTCCGATTCAAGGCGAAGCACTTGATACGTGCCGGCATCGATCCACGCGCGGCCAGTTAGTTGTAGCGGATAGCTGAAGCCGTTGATGACGTAGGAACGAAAGGGATTGAGGTCGTTCTTTTTCTCTTCGAATTGAACCAACCAGGTTGGGTGGCCTTTCCATTCGCCGAGACCTTCGCAGGTGAAATGGAATCCCGGCGCAAGCAGCGGGTGAAAGATCAAACCGTGTTCCGCCAAATTTGCAGTGCGAATTCCAGACGGGAACTGTTCGGAATGGACGATGCCACCGTTGCGATATTCCTGCATTTGGAAACCGCCCTGGGCATCGTGGGAGACGGAAACAATGTAATCGAACGAACGGACATCCGCGGGGCCCGGAACTCCGGCTGCATTGAGTTTGTAATGTTCCACGCGTTCCGAGGCGTTGAATTTTTGAAGAGTGCTCAGGAGCTGCTCAGCGCGTTGGCCGGCACCGTGCAGAACTGTCGGGAGCGAGCACGGCACGTCGACCGCAACCTCGGGAACCGTCTCGTCCACGCGCATGGGGATCACGGACTTTGGTTCGGGAGGGGAAGCGGGCTTCGGCGAGGCAACAGTAGGCGCTTCAATCCTCGCCGCGGCAGTTGCCGCTGTGGGCGTGGCCACAGGCGGGGTAGGCGCTGGGGATAAGGCAGCTGCGGGAGCTGTGGCAGAAGAGGCGGTAGATGGCTGAGCGGCAGCAGGTGTTCCGGCGGGTGCTGTCGCGCGCACACCGGCGGGTTCTACGGCAAGACCGTCCACCGGAGTAAAATTGGAATCAGCCGAGGGGGCTAAGGCCGATGCAGGGCTGACCTCAGCCGGTGCCTCGGCAGGCTTGGCATTCGAGGATGGACTTGGATCACCCCCTGATGCTTTCACTTCTTTCTGGACTTGCTCTTGCATTCTGCGGACGCGGTCGGCGGTGGCGCCATCCGGCGTCAGCTTCAAATAACTCTCCGTATCGTGCAAAGCTCCCGGAAAGTCCTCGGTGCGGATGTGGAGATTGTAGAGCAGCAGATAGATTGAGGGATTTTCAGGTTTCAGATCGCGCGCCGCAGATGCGCTAGTGACGGCTTCCTTAAAACGGTGCTGGCCGGAAAGCGCAACGGCCAGTTCGAATTGGCCGCGCCACGACGAAGCATCGACGGCAATCGCTTTGCGCAGCAGAGGCTCGGCGTCGGAGAAACGCTTCTGGACGTTGAACATCGCGGCGAGGTCAACCATCGCCTGCGGATATTTTTCAGCGCTTAACTCAATGGACTTTCGGAGCGCCGCCTCCGCCGCGGCGGCATCGCCCATCCTGTTTTGCGCCAGCCCCATCGCCGCGTAGGCTTCGTAATAGGTTGGATACTTGGCGATGGCACGCGCAAATTCAGCAACGGCGCCGCGATAGTCGGACTTATCAACAATGAGCTGAACACCCTTCGCGAAGAATTCTCGCGCTTTGGGCGGAACGCTGAGCTCGTGCTGGGATATTGGATTTACGGACTTTGACCCGGACGCGCCGCTTGCCGGACGTAAGAGGATGTCTTTGTAGACGTGTCCCGATCCGTCCGGACGAATGTACTCGCGCACGGACTCGTAACCATCGTGCTGAACCGATAGGTAACAATCGCCGGGGATATCATCGAATTCATATGTTCCGTTCCCGTCCGAGTAGGCGAACGAGATTGGCGTGCCCATGGCATTTTGCAGTTCTAGGCGAGCCTCACCGATGATGTGGCCTGAGGCTTCGTCTCGGATGTAGCCGGAGAGGATCTTCTTCTCGGGTATTTGCCCTTGCCCGAAGGTTGAGGATGAGGCTGGGGCTAAGAGAAGCAAAGAGAACAACACGCGTGCGTACCGTCGCTGCATAAGCCGATTGCCTGCCGAGATGATAGCAGGAGGACACGTATAGCACCACGGTAGTCTAAGTCGAAAAATGACTGCCTCCGCTTCGCCTAGGCACTCCACTGAACAACAGTATAAGAACGAGGCGGCAGTTCGAGCGTCGTGCGGCCTCCCGTGCTCGAAGGTTTTTCAGCCTTCTGTGGCGTCACTCTCGCTGGCGCATCGAATGTGTTTGTCGCCTTCAGGTCGCTGCCAGTAAGGACTACAGCATCGCCGGCGCGCGCCGAAGAACCTTCCCAGACGATTTCCACTTGATGAGGTTTCGCTAGGTCCCGGTTCAACAGGAAGAGCGCGACCTTTCCCGTGTCCGCCTGCTGCGTAGCGGCCGCATCCACGTAGCTTACCGCTCCCATCCCGGAAACATCATACGTCGGAGATTCCACCAATAGCTCCAGCGCCGCCCCGCGAGCAAACTCGAGAGCCCAGCTGTACGGATAATAAATCGTTTGCCTCAGCAGACCATTCGCATTGGTCATGATCGGCGCGATCACGTTGACGAGCTGCGCCAGGCACGCAAGCTGCACGCGGTCTGCCTTGCGAATCAGCGTATTGATCAGTCCTCCGACCAGCAGCGCATCTTCAAGGTTGTAAACTTCTTCTAGCAGGTGCGGCGCGTTTTGCCTGTGGCCGTTCGTTGCGTCGCCGTTGCGTTCCCGGTACCACACATTCCATTCGTCGAAGCTCAGCCACAATTTCTTCGGCGAGCGTTTATGTCCGCGAACCATGTCGCACACTGCGGCCACTTCTTCGATTTGCCGCTCCATGCTGAGGTTCAAAGCCAGAAACTTCGAGCTCTCTCCTCCGGTTTCCTCTTTTGTATTGCCGAAGTAACGATGCAGGGAAATGGCGTCGACATAGTCGTAGCATTGCTCCAGGACTTCTCGGTCCCATTCCAAATAGGTTGGCATGCCCGGGCCGCTCGAGCCGCACGCTATGAGCTTTAGCGAAGGATCGACGTAACGCATCTGCCGCGCGGCATCTTCGGCCTTCAAACCGTACTCCGTGGCCGTCATGTGGCCGATTTGCCAGGGGCCGTCCATCTCATTGCCGAGGCACCATTTTTGAACTTTGTAGGGTTCCGAGATTCCGTTCTTTCGCCGCAGGTCGCTCCAGCGCGTGCCTTTTTCCAAATTGCAATATTCCACCAGCGCAGCGGCCTGCTCCGCAGTCCCTGTGCCCAGATTCAAGCCCAACAAGGGTTCCGTCCCCACGAGACGGCACCAGGAGAGAAACTCGTCCGTTCCAAACTCGTTTGAGTTCATGGAATTCCACGCTTTGTCCAACACCGCCGGGCGGCTTGCTTTCGGCCCGATGCCGTCGAGCCAGTTGTACCCGGAAACGAAATTTCCGCCGGGATACCGGATGATGGGCACACCGAGTTTCTTTATTTCGTCGAGAACATCCTTGCGAAAGCCGTTGGAGTCAGAAAGCTTGGATTGTGGGTCGTAGATGCCCTCGTAAATGGCGCGACCGAGATGCTCGAGAAAGGAACCAAACACTTCGCGGTGCAGAGGAGCGATCATCCGTCGGGAATCGGCGTAGATTCGTGTCGGCTGCCCCGCGTCCGCCGCGGCCGATTGCCCAAACAAATGGTTACCGAATGCCAGGTTCGCGCCAAGTGCGATTCCAGTTTTAGACGCGTCTTGCAAGAAATTCCGCCGCGAGACAGAACGCATTTAGAAAGCTCCTCAGAAAGCTTAGATTGAGGCCATAAGCGGTTCGCTTCCAGCTCGAACCGTAAAAGGCCCGGACACGTCTAATTCTGGGCGATACCTAAGTCGGTGAACAGGCTGGCGGCGATTGTACTCCCCAAATCAACGAATAGCGCAAGTGCGCGATTCTACGCCGCAAATCGTGTAAACCGATTGTTCTTTTCCTCTACTTCATTAAATCGTGTTAACGTACGCGGTCCGCGCGTCCCGTATCCTGAGCTTTCCAGGGGTGGAGACTCAGGGTCGGTGCACGGAACTGCTGAAACTAATCGGCCATTTGTGGAGTATCCAACGTTTGATCTTGCGTGGCAGCGCGGGACGACGCATAAATTCGCGCAGCAAGTGGGGCGCGGAATGGCGGAGCGCGGTAGATGAGTAAGGAAAAGCACGGAATCCACCGGATCGCCGAAATGGCGAACGTCTCCATCGGTACCGTGGATCGCGCGTTGCACGGACGCGGCGGCATCAAGGAAGCCACTCGCAAACGGATTCTGCAAATTGCCGAGCAGATCGGGTACTCACCGAATCTTGCGGCTCGCGCACTTTCGGGGGCGAAAGCTCACGTGCGTATCGGTGTCTGCATCCCTAAGGAAATTCATTTTTTCTATGACCAGCTCTGGGGCGGCGTCCTGGACGAAGAGCATCATCTGGAACAGCTCGGCGTCGAGTTCGACAATCGTCCCGTACAAACTCTGGGAGAAGGCGACCTCGAAGTTTTCAAAGAACTCGTGGAGAGCAACGTCGATGGAATCGTTCTCACCGCCGGAAGCCCGAAACAATTAACCCCGCTAATCGACGAAGCCGAGAAAAAAGGAGTACCCGTTGTTTGTGTTTCCACGGATGCTCCGGAGAGTCATCGCTCGAGCATCGTTTGCGTTGAGCCGCGCTTGAACGGTTGCCTCGCTGGCGAATTGATGGGCAAGTGCGTTCCGCCCGGTTCCAAAGTGGCTGTCGTTGCAGGGATGCTATCGACGGAAGATCACCGCAAGAAAACAGACGGTTTTACCGAAGGATTTCTTCGATACTGCCCCGATGGGAAAATCATCAGCGTAGTCGAAGGCCATGAAGATGAAGAGGAAAGCTTCCGAAAAACTTCCGATCTGATTCGTCGTTTTCCAACACTCGACGGTCTTTATGTGAACACTGTCAACTGCCTTCCCGTTTGCCGCGCTCTTGGCGCACGCGGCTTCGAAGGAAAAGTAAAGCTAATCACTACGGATCTTTTCGCCGAAATGGCTCCCTACTTTCAAAAAGGCATCATCACCGCTTCGATTTATCAGCATCCTTACCGGCAAGGCCAGATCGCCGTTCGTCTCCTCGCCGACAATCTCACCAACAAAGTTCACCTGCCTCCGGCAGCGCATCTCAGCCCCGGAGTGGTGATGTCCACAAACCTGCACCTCTTCCGCGAGATGCGCCAGACCGATTCGAAATCGAGCGAGCCCGCCGCACTCAAGACCCGCACCGTCTTGCAAGCGTAGAATTGGTCCTGCGGAAAGTCCGGCTCGGTTTTGCGACGAGCTCGACCTCATCAATGCCAGCTGGGGCGTTTAACAAAGAAAAAAGCTTTCCGTTACTTTCCCCTTTTAATAACCGTCCCGCCCTTCATTACGAAACTGGCGTGTTCGAGAACAGTCACGTCATTCAAGGGGTTTCCGGGAACGCCAATGATGTCCGCGAATTTCCCCTTCTCAAGCGTGCCTAGCCGGTCCTTAAGCCCGAGGAGTTCCGCCGCACTGCTCGTGGCAGCGCGGATAATTTCCAGCGGGGACATTCCTTCGGCGGCGTACGCTTCCAGCATCAACAAACTAGCCTCGCCTCGATTTTTGCCTGGCATCGTGAGGTACATGTCCGAGCCGGCGGCGATGGGAACTCCGAAGGCACGGGCTCGACGCAAGCGGTCCTGATTTCCGGTGATATAAGGTTTCATCTGGGCCGCGAGTTTGGCCCGTTCTTCCGCGCTGGGCTGGCGGCCACCAAAAGTCATGTCGATGTAAGTCTGCTCGGTTCCGTCGGTGGGCACGAGGAAGATGTGCTTTTGCGCCATCATTTTTAAAACGTCATCGGAGACCGTGTAGGCGTGCTCAATCGAATCAGCTCCGGCTTCCGCGGCAATTCGAGTGGCGTGGTCCCCAATCGCGTGAGCAGCCACCTTGATCTTGTAGGCGTGGGCTTCTTCGACGATGGCTTTCATCTCGTCCAGCGTAACGTCGGCAGGGCTGCCATTAACGATCACCTTGATGCAGTTGGCGCCGTCATAGAGCGCTTGGCGTACAGCCTGTCTCGCGCTTTCCGGGCCATTGAGGACGACGTATTCCTGTTCGATGATCTTCTGCGCCTCAGGAATGAGTCGTCCAAACTGGCCGCCCGGAGCAGCAAGAGCGCGGGTCGCTGCGATGATGCGCGGCCCGGGAAGCCAGCCGCGATTGATAGCATTGCGCAGGGCTACGTCGCCATTTACGCCTGAATTGCCGAGGTCGCGCACCGTCGTAATGCCGGCTTCGAGATCTTCGCGGCCAAGTTTTGCTCCAAGGAGTGCGCGTTCCGCGGTGCTTTGCGTGGCCACAATGCGGAGCATCTCCACATCCTGCAGAGTCAGGTTCTCGCCATTCATTTCGCTTAAGAGATGGGTATGAGAATCGATCAGGCCCGGAAGCAGTGTTTGATCGCCAAGGTCGATCACTTCCGTGCCGGGAGGAATCACGGCCGCGCTCCCGGAAGCTATGGAAACAATTTTGTCCCCTTCAATAAATACTACCGCGTTTGTGATCGGAGTATCGCTCTTGCCGTCAATCAAACGCGCGGCGCGAAGGGCGATTCGGTGGGGCGCGTCGGGAGATTGCCCAAATAGAGGCCCGACCAACACTAAGGAAACCGGCAAAACAAGGATCAAGAATCTTTTCATTTTGTCCCTTCCGCGTTCACTGATTATGAGGTGCGCGCCATCATGCCATGGGTTTACGGCTGGGGCGATTCGCGGATTTCGATGTAATCCAGGGCGGCATGCTCTTCGCCGTCGGGAACGCCTTCGATACGAATCGTGTCGCCGGCGTGAAGCATTAGATTGGGAATTCGTCGACGTGTGGAAGAATCTCCTCCCGGCTTTGTTGCCGGCAAATGATCGTCAGCGACCCATTCATCCACAATTCGATCGCCGATCAGCACGCGAAACTTTGACTTGCCATTGTTCTGGTCAAAATACTCGACGTCCATCTCGTACTGGCCTGCGTCGCCATCGAAGTGGAAACTTGCGGAGCATTTCTCCGCAGGCGCCGCGCACTCGACCGCTTTTCCGCCTGAAGCGGTTTCACGTGGAACAACCTCGAACGGTACGTAGCCTTGCAACTGCATTGCTTCAGCTTCGATACGGCCGGGATAGTGGCCTACTCGGCCGAGCTTGTCAGGTATTCCGGATATTTGGAAAAACCAATTGCAGACTGCATCGCGCCAGACAATCGCATGACCCGCTTGATATTCGAGGCGCCTCAACACTTCCGCGTAGCGCTCCTCATCCACGCGGCCTTTTATCGTTTCCCATTGCCGCACAAGGTTTCCCGCTTGCTCCGCGCCTGCGTAGTGCGAATCGTAAATGTGCTGGATGACCGTCTTTCCCGAATGCAAGACGTAGGTGTATGGCACGTGGTGAAAGAAGAGCAGAAGTTCGTCGGGCGTGGTTGACAGTGATTCGTACATCTTCGCCACTGGTGCGCGGTACTGATCGACATATCCCGTTCCCGTTGCCGCCGTGCGGTCCATGCCGACGCCATCGTGGTCGGCGCGGTGCCACTGTCCCCAGCCGTTTCGTTCGGAAGACTCAACCCCCGGTCCGAAGTGGGCACCCACAATATCCGTGAGCGTGCCCGCGCCTAATGGACCAGTGTAGCTTTCATAGATCGGCCAGGAAGCAAGCAGCATCCCGGAAATGGTTTGCACTACTCCCGGATCGTTTCCAAAGCTGAGACGAGTCCACTCCTCCGCAATCGTCTTCGAATCGAGATTCGGATTCCACGCCAGCCTGCCATATCCATAGAGATTCGCCATCGCCAGCGGATGGCCCAGCCAATTCGTATCCATTCCGACATTCACCACAGCAACGAACCCGCCAATCGGCCGATGAAAAGCTTTTCCGGCCACAATGTCTTTCACTGGTGTGGGCCGCTGGCCCGCGTGCATATCGAAGTCGAGAACTTGTTGCCACATCGGCGGAAGAAAACACAAATGCCGCTGTTGACCCGTATATTCTTGCGTGACTTGCAGCTCGATGGCCTCGTTCGTTTTTTCCAGGCCGCTGAAAAGCGGCGAAACCGGTTCGCGCACCTGGAAATCGATCGGTCCGTGTTTGATCTGGATGATTACGTTGTCGTCGAATTTGCCGTCGAGCGGATGGAAGTTGTCATAGGCGGCCTTGGCGCGATCGTTCTTGGGATTCGTCCAATCGAGATGATGGTTGTAAACAAACGCGCGGTAAAAAACGATTCCGTGGTGCGGCGCAAGGGCGCGCGCGATTACGTTGGCGGCATCGGCCGGCGTACGGCCATAAGTCGCTGGACCGAGGCGCCCCTCCGAATCCGCCTTGACCACGACACCCGCAAAATCTGGAATCAGCCGGTACAGGTCGTCAAACTTTTTCTTCCACCACTCGGCAACGTGCGGATCCGCCGGGTCGAATGTGTCGAGGCCGCCGATCACTTTCGGGCTGCTCAAGTCGACGGACATAGAAAGTCGGACTCCCCACGAACGAAACACATCGGCAACACGGGCAAGCTGCGGCAAAAAGTCATCTTCCAGAACGCGCGGATTGGCGTTCACATTGTTGATCGCGCATCCGTTGATTCCGATTGATGCGAGCAAGCGGGCGTACTCGCCGGCGCGCGTCAAATCGGCTCGCACATTGCCATTCTCAAAAAAAATAGACGGTCCTGCGTACCCGCGCTCGATGCGTCCATCGAGGTTGTCCCACTGATTCACCCACCGAATCGGCGCGGAGGGCTGCTGCGTTTCGTGCAAAGCGGAAACGCTTTCTTCTCGCGCGATCTTGCTGAGCAACGCAAACACGCCATAAAGAACGCCGCGCTCCGTTGTCGCCGCAACGATCAGGCAGTCGACACCGTGGAATTTTTCGGTAGAAAGCAAGAACCCGTCATCCTTGAGCTCTACACTTTCAAGAAAACTGGGAGAGCCGCCTCGTAATGCGGAGAGCGTGCCGATGACGATGGCCCTCTCTTGCGGAAGGCTCCTGACTTCGCGCAGGCTTCGCCCCAGCATCCCATGAACACCGCGAAGTAATTCGGTTTTCGCGGAATTGAGCATAGGAGAATCGCCGAGAACGACCACGGTCACAGGCAGGTCCGAGTACATCCCCGCGGCAAGCTTCTCCAGCGGCGCATAGCGCAGCCACGCGTCAGCTCCGGTTTCGGCGCGCGCGCTCGTCGCTCCAAACCCACAAAACAGCAGCGCGGCGCAAATCGTTAAGTGCAGGAAACGGTGCATGGGATTGCCAGTCTATAGCACTCCAACTGCGCGGCCTCTTGAGTGTGCAACCGTGGCGAAATCTCGGATTGCTCAACACGGCACCGAAAGATTCGCCGTGTACGTTAACGGCCGTGCTATAGTACCAGCCGTTTTTCAGATTACAAGTATCGCTATTTTTTCTCGGAGGTTTTGATGAAGTTTTTTTCTCCCGCCCGGCTTGCTCTCGCCGCGTCTGTGGCGCTCCTCATTTGCGCGCCAATCTTTCTGCGCAGCCAGGCACAGGATGTTCCCGCCTACCGCAATCCGAAGCTGCCCATTGAGGAACGCCTCGCCGATCTTCTTTCGCGCATGACGCTCGAAGAAAAAGTTGCTCAGATGGAAGGCGTTTGGGAAAACCCGGCGTTCATGAAGACTCCCGAGTCCCGCTTCGTCGACGACAAGGGCGCGTTCCTCCCCGACCACGCGGCCGTCCTGTTGAAGGACGGCATCGGCCAGATGTCGCGTCCGAGCGAAGTTTCCCACGGCCCACGCGAAGAAGCGGAGTTCACCAACACGATGCAGAAGTGGATGAAGGAGAACACGCGGCTTGCCATTCCCGTGATGTTTCATGACGAATGCCTGCACGGCCACATCGCCGACAAGGGCACGTCATATCCCGCGGCAATCGGTCTCGCATCCACCTGGGATCCGGAATTGCTACACGAAGTTTTCGCGGCCGATGCCGCTGAGGCGCGCTCTCGCGGCGTGCACGAATGCCTTGCGCCGGTTCTCGATCTCGCGCGCGATCCGCGCTGGGGCCGTACGGAGGAAACTTACGGCGAAGATCCCTACCTCGTGTCGCGGCTCGGTGTCGCGGCAATAAAGGGCTTTCAAGGCGAAGGCCCCGGCGTCGACAAATCGCACGTGATGGCTACCGCGAAACATTTCGCCGTGCACGGCCAGCCCGAAGGCGGCACCAACGTTGCGCCCGGCAACTATTCCGAGCGCGTCATCCGAGAATACTGGCTGAAACCGTTCGAAGCCGCCGTCAAAGAAGCCCACGTGCACACCGTGATGGCCTCCTACAACGAAATCGACGGCATCCCTTCGCACAGCAACAAGCATCTGCTTACCGACATTCTGCGCCACGAGTGGGGATTCAACGGTGTCATCGTCTCCGATTATTTCGGCATCATGGAACTCATCCGCGTCCATCACGTCGTCGCGGATAAGGACGCCGCCGCGCGCATGGCTCTCGACGCCGGCGTGGACATCGAATTGCCGTTCCCCGACGCTTTTCCCGGTCTCGTTCAGCAGGTGCACAACGGCACGGTCTCCGAGGCGGCCATCAATCGCGCCGCCGCGAGCGTGCTCCGCGCAAAATTTCTCGCCGGCCTTTTCGATGATCCCTACGTCGATCCTGCTTACGCTGAAAAAATCACCAACAGCCCCGAACATCAGAAACTCGCGTTACAAGCCGCCCGCGAAACACTTACGCTACTGAAAAATCAGAACAATCTTCTTCCGCTGGACACCGCAAAGTACAAACACATCGCCGTCATCGGCCCCAACGCGCACGACATGCACCTCGGCGGCTACAGCAACAAGCCCGGCCGCGGCGTCACTATTCTCGACGGCATCAAGGCGCGCGTCGGTTCGAACGCCGAAGTTCTCTACGCCGAAGGCACGAAAATCACCGAGACCATTCCTGACTGGGACGCTGACAAAGTCGAACTAGGCGATCCCGTTAAAAACGCGCAGCGCATCGCGGAAGCCGTCAAAGTTGCGCAGAAAGCCGACGTCATTATTCTCGTGCTCGGCGAAAACGAACAAACCTCCCGCGAAGCTTGGGCGCCCGAACACAAAGGCGATCGCGACGATCTCACGTTGCTCGGCAATCAAGACGATCTCGCCAAAGCCATGATTGCGACGCACAAACCAGTAGTCGTACTTCTGTTGCATGGCCGCCCCAACGCCGTCACTTACATTGCCGAAAATGTTCCCGCAATTCTCGATGGCTGGTATCTCGGCCAGGAAGGCGGCACTGCCGCGGCCGAAGTCCTTTTCGGCGACTACAATCCTGCGGGCCGGCTGCCCATCACGGTGCCGCGCACTGTCGGCCAAATTCCTGACTACTACTACCAAAAGCCCTCGGCGAAGCGCGAGTATCTCGACGACACCACCAAGCCGCTCTTTCCCTTCGGCTGGGGTCTGAGCTACTCGACATTTAAATACGACAATCTCCACCTCACGCCCGATTCCATCGGTCCCCAAGGCACCACGCACGTCAGCGTGAACGTAACCAACACCGGCAAAGTCCGCGGCGAGGAAGTCGTTCAACTCTATATTCGCGACGAAGTCAGCTCCGTAACTCGTCCGATCAAAGAACTGCGCGGTTTCCGCAGAATTTCGCTGAACCCTGGTGAAACAAAGACCGTCGAGTTTTCCCTCGGCTTCGAAGAGCTTTCGTTTCTGAATCGCGACATGCACAAGGTCGTCGAGCCGGGTACCTTCAAGATCATGGTCGGTGGAAATTCCGTCGACTTGGTCGATACGACTCTGACGGTTGCAGAAAAATAATCGGATTTTCGTGCATTAAATTTGTAATTCGTGGTTTGAAAATGTTGTAGGGAGCGCAGTGAAGCGCGCTCCGGATGCAACCGTAAATTGAATTACAAAGGTGAACCATGGCCCAAACTTCAAACAGACCGATGACACTCGGCATCATCGTTGGAAACCGGGGCTTTTTCCCCGGTCATCTCGCCAGCGAGGGCCGTCGCGATATGATCGCTGCACTCACGGCCAAAGGCATCAAGCCAATCGTGCTCGAAGAGAGCGATTCGAAACACGGTGCGGTGGAGTCCCTGCAGGACTCCAGAAAATGCGCCGACCTCTTCAAAAAACACCGCGAAGAAATCGACGGCGTCGTGGTTACGCTGCCGAACTTCGGGGACGAACGCGCCATCGCCAACACGCTGCGCTGGGCGAATCTCGGCGTTCCCGTTTTGATGCAGGCGACTCCAGACACACCCTCGCGCATGCTGATCACTCATCGGCGCGACAGCTTTTGCGGAAAAATGTCGGCCTGCAACAACCTCGCGCAGTACGGAATCCCTTATTCGCTCACCACGCTGCACACGGAAGCGCCCGACTCCGAAACCTTCGCCAAAGATTTGGAATGGTTCCTCGCCGTTTGCCGCGTCGTTAAAGGCCTAAAACGGCTTCGCATCGGCGCTATCGGCGCGCGCCCCGCCGCTTTCAACACCGTTCGTTACAGCGAAAAAATTCTCGAAGCCAACGGTATTTCCGTCGAGACACTCGATCTTTCCGAAGTCATGGGCCGAACCGCCCGCCTGAAAGACGACGATCCGAAAGTCACCGACAGAATCGCCGCCATCCGCAAATATGTTTCGACGCAAAGTATCCCCGACGCTTCACTGATCAAGATGGCCAAGCTCGGCACCGTCATCGACACGTGGATGCGCGACACCGAAGTCACTATCAGCGCCATCCAGTGCTGGACCTCTCTTGAAGAATTTTTCGGCGTTGTCCCTTGCACGGTCATGAGCATGATGAGCGATCAAGGCCTCTCCAGCGCCTGCGAAGTCGACGTCGCCGGTGTCATCGGCATGCACGCCCTGCAGCTCGCCTCGCAAACTCCCAGCGCGCTCCTCGACTGGAACAATAACTACGCCGACGACCCCGACAAAGCTGTCTGCTTCCACTGCAGCAATTTGCCGAAACATTTTTTCAAGGATGTCCGCATGGATTTTCAAGAAATCATCGCCGGCACCGTCGGCAAGGACAACACCTTCGGCACCTGCGTCGGCCGCGTCAAAAGCGGCGCCATGAGTTTTGCGCGCTTCTCTACCAACGATCTCGCCGGAAAAATCTCCGGATATGTCGGCCAGGGCGAATTCACCGACGATCCCCTCGAAACCTTTGGAGGCGCCGGCGTAGTAAAAATCCCGCAGCTCCAAAAACTTCTCCGCTACATCTGCGAAAACGGCTTCGAACATCACGTCGCCGCAAATTTCTCCACGGTAGCCTCCGCCGTCCACGAAGCCACCACCCGCTATCTCGGCTGGGACGTTCACTCCCATTCAGCCTAGGCGCAAAATCTTTCCCTCGCGCTCACGACAAAATCAAAGACGCCGGTAACTCTCTAATCGCGAGGATCCTCCGCCACTTCGGAACACTTACCGAAAAGGTGTACCATCGCCCGCGGAGCTCCTCATACCTTCATGTCGTCCACACTTCCGTCCGAGCAAGAGTCAGCTCTCACCGGCCACCGATTCTTTTTCCTTTTCCTTCTTCTTTTGGCCACGCTAATTCTCTTTCCCTATGCACAATCTAGCCGCCTCGGCCATTACACTTTTCTTGTTATCGGAAGCTCCGCCATTCTCATCAGTGTCTACGCGGCGAAAATCCACCGCGGCCTGCTCGTCCTCGCCATCCTCCTTGCCATTCCCACGCTCTTCCATCGCATCTTCCTTACTAAGGCCGAACTGAGCTCGTTTTCCATATTCAACGTCGTCGTCAGCTTAATTTTTGACTTGCTCATTGTCGTGGTCATTTTCCGCCACGTCTTCGCCAGGGATCGGCCGAATTCCGAAACCATCTTCGGAGCGCTCTGCATCTATCTGCTGGTCGGATTCAGTTTTGCCAGCCTTTACGAAATGGTAGCCGCCGCGCGGCCCTCCGCCTTTTATTTCGACCCGCACACTAACCTTCACGCCATTCCCGCCCGATTCGATTTCATATACTACAGTTTCTGCACCATGACCTCGCTCGGCGCCGCTGGAATCACGGCCGTCTCGCCTCAAGCCCGTTCCATCACCGTCCTCGAAGCCATCCTCGGCGTTCTCTACCTCGCCGTCCTAATCGCCCGATTGATGGGCGCCTATCGGCCCAAACTCAACGCCTGAGCAAGCTCGCAGGTGCGCGCCGGAGTCCCGCGCTGGATCAATATCCTATAGGCCCACCCGCGATGTCATTCCGAACGGAGCAGGCCGACGCTTTTTCTTTCCGCTTCGCTCCAGCGAAGCGGTAGGCCTGCGTAGTGAGGAATCTCTCTTCGCTTTGAGGCATCTTCACGACACGTCCGGACCATTGACAACGCAAGATTACAACTTTACAGTTCAAGAGAACGGACTGATGAGTTGGGATGCTCATGAAAACGAAAAAAACTCACGGAATGGTGGTTTCGGCGCTTAGGGCCAGGACGCACTTCGGCAGCTTGCTGCGCCAAGTTGAAGAGAACCGTGGATCGCTAGTGATCGAGAAACGCGGAACGCCCCGAGCTGTGCTGGTTAGCATACGAGATTACGTGCGTCTGGCGGCGCCTGAACCAGAGATTCTGAAGGCCCTCGGCGAAGAGTCCGAACAGAATCGCACGGACACCCTCACATCGCGAGAGATCGGTCAGCTAATCCGAAAGACGCGCGCGCAAAAAACGAAGCGCTGATGCTCCCGCTGCGGTTAGTCCTGGACACAAACGTCGTAATCTCGGCCGCGCTGAAACCCGAGGGCTTGCAGCGAACCATTTTCATGCTGGCTATCAGCAAGCCAGCGCGCCTGTATGTGTCCGAAGTGATCCTGGCAGAGTACCGCATGGTTTTGGCGCGGCCAGAATTGCGGATTCGCAAAGGCCTACAACTGCAATTTCTCGATTTGGTCGCAAATCGCGCTCGCCTGGCTTCGCCCACGCGGCTAGTGAAAGCCGCCAGAGATCCGGACGACGATAAGTTCCTCGAATGTGCGGACGAAGCTCGGGCCGACTACTTAGTCACCGGAAACTTGCGCCATTTCCCAAGGTTTTGGAAGGCAACAAAGATTGTGAGCGCTCGGGAGTTCGTGAGCTTGGCAGCACCACACTTGATTGGGTGAACGCCGGCGACTGTACTTACAAAATTGGGGCTATTTTCCGGGTGTGTTAACGCTCATCAAGTTGCTCGCGCACACCGACGGAACACGCCTTTCGGCGCACGCTCTATGTCTCTCCGTTTCAACTTTCAACTGTCGACTGCTTGCCCTGTTTACCCTGAGGAACGATGGGAGCGTAGTCGAAGGGTCAACTCTTCAAGTACAATCCCCGCGCTCCACTCAGTGGTTCCGAAGTTCACTTTTGGGGCCAACTCCACCATGGGGGATCGATGAGCGCTAGCCTAAGGCTCCAGGAAATCCGCGACGGTTTCGAGCGTCCCTTCTGGGTCGCCAACGTCAGCGAAATCTTTGAGCGCCTCTCTTACTACGGCGCGTTCTCCTCTCTCGCCGTGTACCTCCAGGAGAAGCTGAGCTTCTCGACCGAGCAGACCGGCACGCTCACTGGCCTCTTCGGCGGAATGGTGTGGTTCCTCGCGATTTTCGGCGGCGCCGTGGCGGACAAACTCGGCTTTCGCCGCGCTCTCTCGATGGCCTACCTCATTCTTGCTGCGGCGTACTTCTTGATCGGCTCGATCGGTGCGTCATGGCTCGCGCCCATTCGTGGCGCGGTTCCGCTCAGTTTATTTGTCGGCGTGATCCTGATTCTTCCCGCGCTTGGCATCGCGCTCGTAAAACCATGCGTCGTCGGCACTACCGCTCGCGCTTCCAAGCCGAATGTTCGCACGCTCGGCTACTCGATTTACTACACCATGGTGAACATCGGCGGCACCGCCGGCCCCTTCGTCGCAAATTGGGCGCACACGCACTTTGGCCTCGAAAGAGTTTTTCGCATTTCTGCTCTCAGCGTTTTCGCCATGTTTTTTCTTATCCTTTTTTTCTTCCGCGATCCGCGCAAACCCGGCGACGAGCCGGCCCCAAGTGTGCTCCAGGTCGTGCGCAACTTTCGCGCCGTTATTTGGCCGCCGCGATTTCTCATCTTTCTGCTGATCTTCACCGGCTACTGGATCGTTTTCTGGCAGCAATACACAAGCCTGCCCGGCTTCATCCACACCTACGTGGATGCCAACGCCCATGTCGAGCTCATCCTCATCACCGATGCAGCCGTCGTGGTGTGCCTCACCTTCATCGTCAACTATTACGCCCGAAAGATTCCGCCGTTCCACGCTGTCATTCTCGGCACCGTCATTTCTTCCATGTCGTGGCTTGTACTCTCGGTCTGGCCGACCGTCGCCGGCGCGGTTGCCTCGATCTTCGTTTTAGCCGTCGGCGAAATCATTCAGCAGCCGCCTTATTACGCATACATTTCGCGACTTGCGCCTCCCGGCCAGCAAGGCACCTACATGGGCTTCGCATTTCTGCCGATTGGTATTGGCTCACTGGTAGGAGGCTGGTTCGGCGGCACAATGATGCACCACTTCGGCGAAGTCGCCCATCATCCCGAGCGCGCCTGGTGGGCCATCAGCGCCGTCGGCTTCGCCACCGCGCTGCTCCTCTGGATCTACGACCGCACCATCAAACCTTCAGCACAAGAGGCCGCATCATGACGCTGCACGGCATATCTTTATTAGGCAAGGGTCTGTGTGGATTTAACTTTTTACTTTCAACTGTGGGCTGTCGACTGCTTTAGTTCACCATGCGCCGGAGAGAAGCGAGCGCCTGCCGCGCAAGCGAATACCGCGGCTCGACTTCGAGCGCTTCTTGAAAACATTTCATGGCGCGCGCGTACATCTCCTTACCGAGATATGCGCGGCCCAAATTGTAGTGGGGAAAATGGCGCGGCTCATAACGGCGCGCTTCAATCGCCCGTTCGAGCCAAGGAATCGCTTCATCGAACCGGCTCAGCTCGATCAAGTACGCGCCGATGTCATTGTACGGATTGCCAAACTCCGGATCTACTTCGATCGCGCGCTTGCATTCGGCGATGGCGTCTTCGATGCGGCCCTGAAAATGATACGTCCAGCCGAGAAACGTGTATGCCTCGGCAGTGGGATGCAGTTCGAGCGAGGACTGATAGAGCTCCACTGCCCGGTCGTAATCGCCCTCCATCTGGGCCTGGTAAGCGTCTTGCAGGATTTCCCACGCCCTCGTCAGGGTTTCCTGGCTCATGGCTTAAATTGTTAACACACGGTTTTGAGGGCGTCAAAAGTACGAGAGTCCCATCGGTGCACAGAGGGAACCTGTACTTTGTGCCGGGTCGCGGGAGTGGAAATTGCGGCCATAAAAAGAGAAGATGGGGGCGCACTTTGTACACCGCATTAGACGATACATCGCACGGTATTTCGCATGGTTGTTTGCACGCTAAGATGTTCGTACTCAGAAATTTTTGCACTTAGAGATTTTGGCAGTCAACGATGAAGGGGGAGACGTGAAGCGAAATTATTTAATTCTTGGGTTCGCGCTGTTGGGCATGTCGGTGGCAGTTTTGGCACAGGATCCGGCGGCCAAGCCGGCTCCGAAAAAAGCGACGACGGCGGCCAAGGGCTCCGCAACCAAAGGCAAGGAAGTGTTCGATCAAAAATGCGGCGTCTGCCACTTTGCGGATAGTGACGCAAAAAAAATTGGCCCCGGACTAAAAGGAATTTCCAAGCGCGGCACGTTTACCGTGAACAACAATAAAGTCACCGACGACAATCTGAAAACCTGGATCGAAAACGGCGATTCGCTGATGCCCCCGTTCAAGGATGTTCTGGATGAGCAACAGATCAAGGACGTCATCGCCTACGTAAAGACGCTGTAGCGAGTTTGAAGGATTGCTTCTCGCCAGTTTGTAAACCCGCGCGCGCGAACGCGAAACCCCGCGTGCTTGGAATTTCGCAAAAGCGTTTGGTTGATCGCTGGGGAGTCCAGAAATTCGCGGAAATAAAAAGCCCCTGATGGACTGAGTAATCAGGCCATCAGGGGC
Organism: uncultured Acidobacteriota bacterium; assembly: GCA_963730495.1. GTDB lineage: Bacteria > Acidobacteriota > Terriglobia > Acidiferrales > UBA7541 > Acidiferrum. The sequence goes on from CAVSSD010000001.1 coordinate 68,178, forward strand.
AAACTCAACCGGGACACCCACCCAGGCACCCAGCGCGGTTTGAAACGGCGGCCAGCAACCTCTGGGTAAGAGTGCCGGCCGATTTTTATGCGCTGTGTCTGGGCCTATTCTCTGCGAAGCAGAGAATTTACTTCAAAACGGCATCCTTGAACGCCTTCGCCGGGCGCAGGCGAACTACGGTTTTGGCCTTGATCTTGATCGCTTCGCCCGTCTGGGGATTACGGCCCATGCGCGCCTTGCGGTGCGCTTTCACGACGCGGCCGATGTTCGGAATAACGAACTTGCCCGCGGCGCCCTTGGCTTCTTTCACCGCAAGCTTGAAAAGCTCTTCGAAAAAGAGCACTGCGGTTTTCTTTGGTGTGCCGCACTTCTCGGCGATGTGCGACACGATCTTGCTCTTGCTCATTGGCTTGGCTGCCATCTAGTCTGCTTATCCTCCTGTATTTACTTTCCACCCCGAAACGAGCGGGGCAGGCCGCGAGCGAAAAACCCCTGTTTTGCTGCGGAAAAACTCGGGCCGTTCGGCACTATAGCCAAGCTGAAAGCGGAACGCAAGGAAAAATCGCAAAAAAGGCTGGAAAAATGCGGATTTTTTGAGAGGCGCTTGTGAATAACGCGTAGAAATGCCGTCTCCAGCGCTCTGCAGCGTAAAACTTTCTGCAACTAGAGAGCGGCAAGACCGGAATAGAAATGGGCGATCGCTTTGATGCCGCCGAAATAATTTTCCAGAGCGAGATGTTCGTCAGGAGCGTGCGCATTTTCGTCGGGGAGTCCGAAGCCGATGAGCACGCAGGGAACTTTGAAGGTGTCATGCATCTGCGTGACGAAGGGGATCGAGCCTCCTTCGCGAATGAAAGCTGCCTTTTTTCCGAAACCTTTTTCGAGGGCGGTCTGAGCGATTTTGAAAATGGGCGCGTGGAACGGAGCTACCCAAGGCTTGCCAGTGCTAAGCACTTCGAATTTGCATTTAACGGACTTGGGCAAAAGTTTGCGGACGTGTTTTTCGACAAGTTTTGCGATGACGTGTGGATCCTGGTTGGGAACGAGGCGCGTGGAAAATTTCGCGTAGGCTTTCGAGGGGATAACGGTCTTGGCGCCTTCGCCTTGATAGCCGCCCCAAACGCCGTTCAGTTCTAGAGTTGGCCGCGTCCAGAGCTGTTCGACAATCGTAAAACCTTTTTCGCCGAAATAGCCCGGCGCGCCGACAGCCTCTTCGAATGCTTTTTTCTTCCAGGGCAGCGCGTTCAACGATTTGCGCTCGGGCGCGGAAACTTTTGCGACTTTGTCGTAGAAACCGGGGACCGTGACGCGAAAATTCTTGTCGTGAAGCTTGGCAAAGAGTTCGGCGAGAATCGTCAAGGGATTGGGGACCGCGCCGCCATAGACGCCGGAATGGAGATCGCGCGCGGGGCCAGTCAGTTCGATTTGATAGTAGTTCAATCCGCGTAAACCATAGGTGATGGAAGGTACGCCTTTCGCGAGCATCGATGTGTCGGAGACAACGAGCGCGTCGGCTTTCAGCTTTTCTTTGTTTTTTTGCACGTAGTCCCAGAGGCTGACGCTTCCGACTTCTTCTTCGCCTTCAATGAGGACTTTTACATTGATGGGCAGTTTGCCGTTCACTTTTTGGATGGATTCGAACGCCTTTAGATGAATGTGGACCTGGCCTTTGTCATCGGCGGTGCCGCGGCCGAAGAGATTGCCGTTGCGAACGGTGGGTTCAAAGGCAGGCGAAGTCCAAAGATCGAGCGGCTCCGCGGGCTGCACATCGTAGTGGCCGTAAAAGAGGATCGTGGGCTTGCCGGGAGCTTCGAGAGACTCGGCGTAGACGAGCGGATGAAGATTCGTGGGAACGATTTCAATTTTCTGGAAACCAGCGGCGCGAAGATTATCTGCGACCCAGCGAGCCGCACGTTCGATGTCCGGTTTGTGTTCGCTCTTGGCGCTGACACTAGGGATCCGCAAAAATTCGCACAGCTCCGCCAGATGCTTGTCGCGATTACCTTCTATAAATTCAGCAAGGTTCGTCATGGGGCTCCCGGGGGCTATGAGTCCTTTCGAATAAAATCAAAAACTTGAAGCGTATGCATGCGCAGCGGAATGAGTGCGGACTTACAAGACTGCCCTCGGCTGCTTTTTCCTATTCTAGAGCGAGGGCTGGCCTGGGCACAAGCGGACACGCTGACCCCCAGATGAGGGCGATGCACAACCTTAGATTGATTTTCTTGTCTAGCTTTCGACGGAGAGGATCGGATTATTAGGGCTTCACATAGAATGCAAACTGTTGGGTGTGTGTGGGTGCGTTGGCGGCTGAGGCCGTCACGGTGACGACGTAAGGTGCAGGTTGAACCGGCGGGTTTTTTGAAGAGGCAAGGCCTGCACAACCGGCGCTCACTAGCAATGCGGCGAAGATAGCGGATGCTAGCATTGCCTTAGCCAATCGAACGTTCCCTCTGACCGATCGCTTGTTTCCCGAAACTCCGGCGATTCCCACGAGCAGCATGGCGAGAATACATAGGGCCGCGTTGCGAAATCCGGAGAATGGTTCGCTCAGGAAAATTGCGCTTTGGGCGGCAGCGGGCGCTTGTATCGTCGCGATCGTTGAAACGGGGCCAGAAGATAGATTTACGTTTTGCGGATTGAAGCTACAACTTGCACCCACTGGTAATCCAGAGCAAGCAAGAGCAAGGGTCTGTTTAAATCCATTTTTCGGCGTAGCCGTGATAGTCAAGGTGCCGGAAGATCCCTGGACCACCGTGAGGGATGAATTGCTGATAGACAATGTGTAGTCGGCTGCCGGCGCTGCGCCCACGGTGATGGAGACCGGGGCAGAGGCCGATCCTGCGTAGGTCGCGTCGCCCGAATATGTTGCGGTGATGGAATGAGTTCCGGCGGTAAGGCCGATGCTTGTGAAAGTAGAAGAGCCCGCGCTGAGTGGCGATGTGCCTATTGGGGTTTGCCCATCGAGAAAAGTGGCCGAGCCGGTTGGAGTGCCAGATCCTGATTGCGGCGCGATAGACGCGGTGAATGTGACGCTTTGCCCGGTCGTCAGTTGTGCCGCGGAAGAAGTAAGAGATGAAGTGGTTGCGGTTTTGACTGGGGTTGAAACTGTGACCGACACTGCAACCGAAGTGGATGACGAGAAATTCGAGTCACCGGAATAGACTGCCGTAATCGAATGAGAGCCAACAACAAGTCCGGTCGTACTGAATGTTGCCGATCCGGAACTGTTCAGAGTGCCTGTGCCAATTTGTGGTCCGCCATCCTTGAAAGTGACAGTGCCGGTGGGAGTGCCAGTCGCCGATGCTGATGCGACGGTCGCTGTGAATGTAACACTCTGCCCCAAAGTAATGTTAGCGGAGGATGCGACCAGCGACGTGGTGGTGGAAGCAGGCGAAGCGGCTCCGGCCGTAAACACGAAGACAGTTGCGGAATAAGCCGCAAAATTGTAGTTCACAGCGTTGGACACAACGGGCACGGCGGCCCCAGCGACGATTTGCGTCAGGTTGGCGATGCTGTATGTATAGACCTTGGCTTTGCCCGTTGAACTAAAATTCGCGATCGCCAAGCTGGTCTGAATCGGACTTGTGGTCTTGTTAATTACGATGACGGTCAGGGCGCCGTCGCTTGACCGCATTGCGCCGTACACAGAAAGCTGGCTCTGATCGGTGCTTGTTGAAGTGACTGAGCTGTCACCGAATTGCCCGCCCGCGCCATCGTAGTTGCGATACAAACGAAAACTGTAGGCGACGGCATCGGTTGGTTGCGGAACATTCCACATGTTCGCGAAATCCAAACCCTCGCGACCGTAAATGCCGAGGACATCGGCTTCGGTGAGCGCGTCCACGAGAGGATTTGTGCCGCTGCTAAAACTGTATTCGGAAATGGAGAGTTTCGTTCCCGGATAGTAGGTTTGAATCCAATTCTGAAAGCGCGGGAGAAGCATCATCGGACCATCGAAATAGTATTGTTCGACCCAGCTTCCGGAATTAAATGTGGGATCCCAAAGCGCCCGCGTCGAAGCGAGTTCCGCGGCGTCCGTGGAGCCGCCCCCATAGTAGTGTTCGTCGAAGTAATCAAGGATGCGTTGGTGATTGGCCTGGTCGTAAGCGGCCATCTGCTGCAGATAATATTGACCGGCGTACAGATTGTTCTGTTTGCTGGGAGTTCCGATCCATCCGCCTAGCGTGAAATCGACAGGACCAAAAACCTTCGCGGAAGAATCTGTTTGCTTAACCATGGCGGCATACTGCTGGCCCAGCGCAATGATCGTGTCGTAATCCGGCTGATTAGGTTCCACGTCACGGTGTGTGTTGCTCCAGCCGCCCGGCTCATTATCCAGCTGGTAGTAGGGAACACCGCCATTTGCGGCGGTGCCGAAGGTTGCGATGAAATGCTGCACCCAACCTTGCTGCAACGCCACGGTGTTATCGATATGGTTTGCATAAATATTGTTGTCCGTCAGCTGCGCACCGCTTGATGTGAGGCTATTGCCGCAGTTGTCGCCATTTGGGTGAACGTAGGGATTGGTTGACTGCTGCGCGCCATAGACGGACACGGGAAAACTGCAATTCCAGGCTGCTGTCTTGTTCACGTACGGGATGATGGGGATGGTGAGCAAGGCGTGGGCATTGGAAGCGGTTTTATAGGTGTTAACCATCAGGTCTGCAGAAGCGCTCGGGACCGGGGTGGCCTGTCCGTTACCGCCCATGAAATACCAGTCGAAGCCTGCGTTGCTGGAATCGACTTCCCAGTTGTAGCGAGTTGTTGCGTCGCCGCCCCAGCGGACATTGGGGACTTGGATTTCTTTCGCGAAACCCGCGTCCAAGCTGTAACTTGCGATGCCATAGATGTCGGGATTGATTGGATGTGGATTTCCCGCCGCGTCGACAGTCAAGGTCGGTGCCGTTTGAGCGAGGGCATTTGGCAATGCCAGGGCAAAAAGGCTATTCAGCGCAGCGACGCAGAATATCAACCGAATCAAAGTTCGAAACATGAAGTGCCCCCGTGGACTCGGCATTCAAGGAATTTTTTTGGGTGATACGAAAACTAGCGAGGCATGGAGGTCCGGTCAATGGTACGCAGGGGCAGGAGAAAGAACATCTGGGAGGGCCGGGAATCGGACGGTGAAGCGCGGGGACGGTTGCTTGTGGGGAACACCTGTCCTGCGGGCCAGTTTACGGTGTTTGCGAAAGAGGCCGATGATTGCGGTATGAACGGAACAACCTCTCCAACCCACCGTCGCAGCGGGCGGGCGTTTCACAAGATGCGGTTGCAGGCGCAAGGCCGCGCGCATAATGGAAAGAAATTCAAGGAGTCGTGCGAGACCGTGGTGGTCAACGCGCACGGCGGTTTGTTGATGATGAAGCATGAGATTGATAACGGGGAGATGCTCGTTCTGACGAACCCGGAGACGCTGGAAGAGCAGGAGTGCCGCGTGGTGTATCAAGGGGAGCCCTGCGAACGAGGGCAGAGGATTGGCGTCGAGTTTTTGACGCCGGCGCCGCGGTTTTGGGGATTAGAATTCAGTGAAATGGCGCCGCGGGGAGACGAAGCGACAGCCGTTCATTAGGATTCGAGCATTGGGGCTATCCGTGCGGGGCCCTTCGAAGACTCAGGGTAATCAAGACCCGCCTCTACAGAAAATCGATCGTGGGAATCAGAAGTAAATCCAATTAAAATTTTGACCTGCTAAGTGTTTGTGGAGGCACGCTGTGCTTTGGCGGCGGCTGGGATAGTGCGGCCGCGGCTGATGTACCAATCGCCCAATCGCCAGAGTAGAAGAATGGCGACGATTGCGCCGTAGGTTAACGGGCGAAGGACGGCCGACTTCACCAGCCAGTAGTAGTGAATCACACCACAAATTGCGCTGATGTAGATAAGGCGATGAAGCATTTGCCAGCGCCGACCGCCGAGGCGGCGGATCCAGCCGGTGGTGGAAGTGAGCGCGAGCGGGATAAGCAAAACGAACGCGGCAAAACCTACTGTGATGAACGGGCGCTTGTAGACGTCCTTCCACATGGCGGCGAGGTCGAAGCTTTGGTCGGGGCCGAGATACGTGAGGAAGTGGAGGCAGGCGTAGAAAAAGGCGAAGAGACCTAGCATGCGGCGGAAACGGATGAGGTCGGGGAGTTTGAGCAGTTTACGGAATGGCGTAATGCAGAGAGTGATGATGAGGAAGCGGAGAGTCCAATCGCCGGTGGCATGTTGAACGAACTCGACGGGATTGGCGCCGAGATTTGCTGTGAGCGCGCGGAAGGCGAGGATGCCGAGAGGCACGAGGCAAAGAAGAAAGATAAAAACTTTGGTCCACTTGCTGGCGAGGGGCGAAGGCACGCTGCGAGTTTACCTCAGTAGTATTTTTTCAGGTCCATTCCGCTGTAGAGGGTGGCGACCTGGTCTTGATAGCCGTTGAACATCAGCGTGGCGCGTTTGAAGATTTCGCCGAGGCGGCGCTCTTTGGCCTGGCTCCAGCGCGGATGATCGACGTTGGGGTTCACGTTGGAGTAGAAACCATACTCGCGGGAGTTGGCGAGATTCCAGGTTGTGGGCGGTTCCTTCGAGACAAATTTGATCTTGACGATGGACTTGATGCTCTTGAAGCCGTATTTCCACGGAATGACCATGCGGACGGGTGCACCGTCTTGATTGGGGAGCGGGTCGCCATACATGCCGACACAGAGAAGCGTTAGCGGGTTCATAGCTTCGTCGAGGCGCAGACCTTCCACATAAGGAAAATCAATGCCGCCGTATTTGGCTTCGGGCATTTGGCTGGGGTCGTAGAGCGATTCGAACGCGACGTACTTCGCTTTATCGGTGGGCTGAACGAGATTTGCGATGACGCTGAGAGAAAAACCGATCCAGGGAACTACGATGGACCAGCCCTCAACGCAACGGTGACGATAGATACGCTCCTCGAGCGGAGCGAGCTTCAGGATTTCGTCCATGGTGAATTTGCGTTTGGTTTTGACTTCGCCTTCGACGGAGACGAACCACGGAGAGGTGCGGAATTTTTGGGCGTTTTTCGCAGGAGCGCTTTTATCAATGCCGAATTCGTAGAAATTGTTGTAGTGGGTTACGTCTTCGAGGGTGTTAGGTTTTTCGGTGGTGCTGAAGGGACTCTTTGCAAGGTTGGTGAATTTCGCTCGCGGCGTAGACACTGCGCGACGGGGAGATGAGGTCGAGAAGATTTTTGCCGGTAAAGGCAGCGGCGCCGGTGATGCCCATAGCTTGTAGGAATTTGCGCCGGTTGAAATAGATTTGTTTGGGCGTGACATCAGCAGAGGTCAGTTCGGGTTTGCGTTGAAGAAGCATTTGCTCTGTGCCTTCCAGGGTGAGCGTAGGACGTTGCGTATCCTTAAATATATAGTACGCAGCTCTAAACACATTGGATGCATTAAATTCATTCCAGGATTCCAGACGAAAATAGGTATTTTTTCGCGCTAATGACGGCCGCCGATGCGCTTCAACGCGGTTTGAGCTGCGAGTACGCCGTGGTATTGGGCTTCCTCGAAGATGGAAATGGCGCTGAGGTCGGAGTTGGCGAAGAGGAGGCGGGAATCGGTGCGCGGTTCGCTGCGCGTGAGGCGGCGGCGTTCTTCGGAAAAGACTGAGCCGACGGCGGGGCGGATCATGGCGTGGCCCATGCGCATGACATCGATGCGCGAGACGCATTGGCGGATGTCGGAGTGGACGCGTTCGAGGTCGTGGAGAATGGCTTCTTTCCAGTAGGTCCAATCTTTTTCGAGAAGTAGCTGGCGATTTTGCGCAGGGGTGCCTTCGGCGAGAGCCCAATAGAAGGTCCAAACGGTACGGTCGATGTGTGTGCGGAGGCTTTGGTGCGTGGCGTCGACGTAGCCGAGCGTTGGAGAGTCGAGAAAGACGGTGTCCCAGGTGGGTTCCGCGCCACGGGAATCGGGGAGGCGTTCGAGTGTGAGATTGGCTGTGAGCCAAGGGGAATAGACGAAATCTTTGAGGCGAGGAAAACCCTCGATGAGATAGGGGGCTAAGAACGTTGGCGCGGCGAAGATTACGAAGTCGGATTGGAATTCAATGTCGCCGGAGAAAACGCTGACGCCGCGTTTTGTTTCTGCGATGCGGTGGACCATTTGGTTGGTGCGGACGTTTTCGCCGACTCGCTCGAGGAGGCGGCGAGTGATCCAGCCGTTGCCTTCAGGCCAGGTGAGCGGGCCTTTTTCTTCGGCTTCGCGCGAGGAAAAATAGTGGACGCCGGCCCAGGCGGAAGTGTCTTTGGCGAGCGCGCCGTAATCATCGCGGCAGGCGTAGTTCATGTACCAGTTCACGAGACGCGAATCGCAGCCTTGTTGTTGGAGCCAGTCGGAGAAAGAGAGGCGATCCAATTCCTGGAACTTTGCGGAGCGGCCGAGTTCGAGAGGAATTGTGAATTCGCCGCTGACGCGAAATTTGGCGAAGAGATCTTCGAGACGTTGAAACTGGTCGCGATCTTTTTGCGTGAGGCCGATCGCGGGCTCGAGTCCATCTTGCCAGCGGCCGTAGAGGAAAAGGCGCTCTTGTGGCGCGAAACAGAGGGTGCGCTCGTCCCATTGGCCATTTTTTAGGACACCGAGATCTTCGAAGAGTTCGCGAAGGTATTCGGCTTTGGGGCCAGGCACGGGAACGTAGTGCGCAGCCCAGGGATACGCGGTGACTTCGTTTTCGCCCCAGCGCGCGTTGCCGCCGGCTTGCGGATTCATTTCGAGGAGAACGAAGTCTGTGAAGCCGCGCTTCCGGAGTCGCCAGGCGGCGCTGAGGCCAGCGATGCCGCCACCAACGATAACGATTGGAAATTTTTCTGTGCGCTTCGGCGGAGGAAAAGAGGCGCGATCTCGTAGGAGATGGCCCGTCTGGAAGGAATCGTTGACGAACGAGCCGGCAATGGGGCGCTCTGATTTGAGCGAGAGTCCAACGAGGGCTGCGCTGCCGGCGCGAAGAAATTTTCGGCGTCCAACCTTCAATGACTGATGTCCTTCCAGTCGTTTTCGTAGGTGCGGACTAGGACCTGGCTATTCAGTTGATTGGGAGGCATGGGAAGCGGGGCCATGTCTGGCGGAAATTGGAACAGAGCGGGCAAGCCTTCAACGTTAATAAAACGCAGGCCGCTGGGAAGTGAAGTCGGCGGAATATATTCGTGCGTACCGGCAAGGACGAAACCCCATTCGCCGAAGCTCGGGACGTAGACGTGGTACGGATACGTTTCGAGGCCAGCCTGCTTGAGCGTTTGCGCGATGCACCAGAAAGAGTCGCGAGCGAACATGGGCGATGTGCTTTGTACAACCATGAGGCCTTGTGCGCTTAAATGGCGCGCGGCGGCACGATAGAACGCGGTTGTATAGAGCTTCCCGAGGGAATAGTTGGTGGGGTCGGGAAAATCGATGACGATGAAATCGAAACTGTCAGTGTTCGAATCGACCCAGGGGAAGGCGTCGGCGTTTGTGATATGAACACGAGGCGAGAGAAAAGATTTGTCGTTGAGCTTGGTGAGCATGGGATGCGTGGAGAAGAGTTTGGTCATCTCCGGATCGAGATCGACGAGGGTGACGCTCTCGATTTGAGGATATTTGAGGATTTCGCGAACGGCGAGGCCATCGCCGCCCCCGAGGACGAGCACACGACGCGGCGTGGGAACCGCGGCGAGACCGGGATGGATGAGAGCTTCGTGGTAGCGGTATTCGTCGCGAGAGCTGAATTGCAGGTGACTGTTCAGAAAAAGACGAAGATCGTCCTTGAAGCGAGTGAGGACCAGATGCTGGTAGCGCGTGTCACGCGCAAAAATGATGTCGTCGGCGTAGATGTTGTCTTCGGCGGTGGCGGTGATGCGGCGGGCGTCGGCCATGCCGATTCCGAGGCCACAGATGACGACGACACAGGCAATGCGCAGAACGCGCGTGCCGGAAAGTTGCTTCGAAAACAGATATGTTGTCCAGAGCGCGACGCCGGCGTTGACGAGGCCGAAAAGCATGGCGGAGCGGACTAGGCCGAGACGCGGCACGAGGAGAATAGGGAAAAGCAGAGAAGCGCCGAGCGCGCCGAGGTAATCAAAGGTGAGAACGTGGGCGATGACGTCGCGGAACTCATAGCGGTCGCGCACGATGCGCATGAGCAGCGGAATTTCCAGTCCGACGAGGACGCCCATAACAATGACAAGGGCGTAGAGAATCAGTTCGAATCCTTGCGTGAAGGCGAAGGCCATCATCAAGAGCGCAGAAGAAAAACCACCGATCACGCCGAGCAAAAGCTCAATCCAGACGAAGCGGTAGACGAGACCACGATTCAGATAACGCGAAAGAGCGCTGCCGATGCCCATCGCGAAAAGATACGTGCCGATGATGGTGGAAAACTGGAAGACGCTATCACCGACGAGATAGCTGGCAAGCGTTCCGGCAACTAGCTCATAAATGAGCCCGCACGCCGCAACCAGCAGCACCGAAATGAAGAGCAGAATGCCCATGCTCTAATGAATAGCCGCCGCAATGATGATGCAAATGCCGAGAGACATGGCGCCAACCAAAATGGCGAGCGCCATATTGTGCTCCTGGACGATTTCTTTCCAGAGATGGTACGGCGTGAGTTTATCCATCACCACAAACGCGATGATGAAGATCAGCATGCCGATCAGAGCGAATACGAGTGCAGAAACGATGTTGGCGAGCGGAACGAGGTTCATCTTATTTGCCTCCGGTGTAATGGTGATAGAAGCCGTAAACGGAACGATAGGAGCCGGGATTATCACGAACGGACTTGGGAACATTTTTCATTTGGTTGATCCTGTCGAGGCTCCAGCCGTGATATTGCGCGAAGCTGGCGCCTCCGAGGACCAGAAATCCATACGCGAGATAAAGTTTTCTGAACATTTTGATTACTCCGTATTTCCAATTTGCATGGGCGGATGATCGCTCTCGGACCAGCGCGCGCGTTCGAAACTGATGGAGCGCCAGGTGATGGCGATAGCCGGGAGCAACAGGGCCAGAAAAGCAATTCCGAATAAACCTGGGACGGTGACGTTTCGCTTCACTTCCACCGAATAAGAGATGGGGGGATGCTTGGGATCGACTTCAGGCTCGATGCGCAAATAATAATGACCGGCGGGAACGCTGGGGATGACGACGGAATCTTTGGTGCTGCCTTCCGACCAAGAGCCGTCGCTGTCCGAGCCATAGTAATAGCTGACTTCACGGCCGAAATCCCAAGCTTGGCCGGTATCCTGATTGATCAGGGCGTAGTTGAGATAGATCCAGGAGTTCGAGACGTTTGCTGAGGTTGCGATTTCGACATTGGAAGTCCGGCCTTCTACATCGAATGGTTGGGTGACGAAGGAAGCTTCGCCCTTCGGCTCACCAGAGTTCAGGGAGTAAGTGGATTCGAACGCCGTACCTTTGCTCGAGACGAGGTCGAATCCAACCATCAGTAGGAACAGTAAAATGGCGAACGCGAGAAAGGCGCCCCAAATCCCTTTTACATTCTGACTGACCGGCGACGGTTCATTTTCGTAGACTCCGATTGCTTCCGGCGGCCTTCCTGGCAAATTAAAGGACTTCCAGACGTCTGTACCGTAAGTGTATTCGCCGAGAGACCATGTGACTTCGTTGTCCGTTTTTTCCGCAGAGAGAACGCGCGGAGGCTTGACGTACTCGGTTACGGCCGCATGTTCTCCGACGCGCACTTGCCAGGGAAATTCGCCGAGGACGTAGTTCGTCGTGGCGTCGGAGGATTGAAAGTGTTTGTAAATCTCGCCGAGGTAATTGGCGGCGGCAAACTGAACCACAGGAAGCTCTTTGCAAACGCTAATGTCGTTCCAGTGGCCGTTGTATTCGGTGAGATAGCGAATAGGTTTGTACGGATTGAAGAGAACGTATTCGTGCCAGTAGTAGCTGATGCCCTCGACCTTGATGCCGCGTCGCTGAAAGCCGATGACTTCGTAGTCCGTGCCGCGAAGTTTGCCGCGCGCGCCGAGAGGAATGAGCGGAGGAACTTCGCCGGTGATGACTTGAAATTTTTGCAGAATCTGAAGATTGGGATCTTTCGCGTCGAGAATGGAATGACAACTCTCGCAAACTACGGTTTCGGCGTGACCTAGTGCGCGAAGCGTGATCGCCGCACCGCACTGCGGGCAATTCAAAGCCTTCGGTTGAGGCTTTGGCGGAGTCGAGAGCGGCGGCGTGCCTGCGCTCATCACCAGCCCTCGAAGCTGCGGAGATTTTTGAGTTTGAGATCGTCGAACTCGACGAATTCACCGAGATAGAGAGCGGGGTTGTCATCGCTGAAATCGAGCGTGGCGAATTTGCCGGTTTGGCTGCGAAGGTCGGCGAAGGTTACGTCCGTCTTGTCCCAGTATTGAAAAGGCAACTCGCCTTCGACTCCGCGATAATGCGCCTGGGTAATCACGCTTACGGTGTAGTTTTGATTGTTCCAGGTATATTGCTGGCCGACCTGGACCTGCTGGGCGGACGGTAAACCGGTCGTGTTACTGGCGAAAGAAATCGCGTATTCATTCTGAGCATCGGAAAGCCAGGCGCTCGTGCCGTCGTTCATCGTGATGTGCCATTCGTTCCAGCCGCCCTGATCGTATTCATAAAGGATGCGGCCACCGACGACGAAAGCCTTATTGCGATAAATGCCTTCCGTGTTGAGCTGAATCGGCGAACTATCTGGCGGAAGATCGGCCACCTGGCCGACTTTCTTGAGGTCGACGTCGGTTCGCACGAGAATGCTTTTGCAATACTGGCAAACCGTCTGCACGCTGCTGGACCATTGGAAGACAATTTTTGCGCCGCAGTTGGGGCAGTTCGAGACGGGCTGAGTCATCGTCCGTTGCTCACCTGTTGCAAAGCAAATCCTCGCTCGAAAACTCTAGTCGCTGGCCGCTTGATGGCGCGCCGCTTCGTACGGGCGCGCGAGGCGCCTTACGGAAACAGTCCGTGCATGAAAAAGCTGCTGGAGCGCGGCTTCAAAATTCCATTCGTTACGCGGAACGCAGCAAAAAAGATTCAAGCAAAGCGAACTGTGCTCGGGAAAGGTGTGGCAGGCGATGTGAGATTCGGCGAGGAGGCAAAGACCGGTAATGCCGCCGGTCCCGGGGAATTGATGCCACTGCGTTGCGCCAACGGGCCGGAGCTTCATGCCGCGAATCATGCCATGGAAGAGCGTTTCGACCGCACGGAGATCGCGCAGCGAATCCGATGAGCAACCGAATGCCTCGACAACCCACTCGACTCCGCTCATGCGCGCGTCACCACTAAGCCTGGGGCTTCCCGCATTCCGGGCAGAATTTGCTGGCGCGTGGGATCGGCTTGCCGCACTCGCTGCAGAATTTTGTGGTGGCAGAAGCTGCCGCGCCCGCAGCCGCTGGAGCCGCGCCACCGCCGCCTGGGGTACCCGCAGTGGATTGCTTCACGGCGTCCATCATCGCCTGGCCCATGGCGACACCTGCGCCAAGTCCGGCGCCAATGCCAACGGCTCCGCCACCTTCATTGCCGGCAGCAATCGGAATGGCTTGGGCCACTTGATACTGCGTGAACTTGCCCATGTCGCCGAGCACGTTCATGCTGATGCGCTGGTCGAGGACTTTTTGCAATTCGTCGGGGAGCGAAAGATTCTCGACAACGAATGTATCGAGCGTCAGGCCATAGTCTGTGAAGGCCGGCTTGAGCTGCTCGGTGATTTTTTCGGCAATCGCGCCCTGGCTCGCGGCCATATCGAGAAAAGGCAACTGGCTGGCGGCAAAAGCATCGGTCATTTTGGCGATGATGGTGTTGCGCAACTGGCCTTCGAGATCGGCAACGTGGTAGATGTCCCGCGTGCCGCTGATTTTCGAGTAAAACGATTTCGCATCGGCGATGTGATAGGAATAGATTCCGAAACCGCGCAAACGAATCGCGCCGAACTCTTTGTCGCGGATAGTGATGGGATTTTGCGTACCCCAATGCTGGTCGGTCTGAATGCGCGACGAAAAGAAGTAGACGTCGGATTTGAAGGGCGACTGAAACTTTTTGTCCCAGTTCTTCAGATAAGTGAGGATGGGAAGCGTGTTGGTGTTAAGAGTGTAGAGACCAGGAGGGAAGGCGTCCGCGACTTTTCCTTCGTTGACGAACACAGCGAGCTGCGAATCGCGAACGGTGAGCTTGCCGCCATTCTGGATTTCGCGGTCTTGCATCGGATAGCGGTAGGCGAGGATGCCGTCTTCCGGCTCCGTCCAATCGATTACATCAATCCACTGTTTGGAAATAAAATCGCGAAGACTCATGAGGGACCTCCGCTGCCAAGGCGGCTGAATGAACGCTCAGCCATCAGATAAAGGCGATGCTACGGTGCGGCCCGGGGCATGTCAATGCCAATCGAAAAGTGAGAATTGCGAATTATTGCGATTCGTTATGAAGAATAAATATTTCGAGATCTAGGGTGTTACAAAAGGGGTCTTAGCTCACAGAATAGGCTGGAAATAGAGCAGATGAACAGTTGGACGGGCTCCCTTGAAAAGCCAAATCACCGGTGCACTGATCCAGCTCTTGGAAATTCTCGCTTATTCGTTGGAGGTTTCCTTAGCGGATTCCATGATTCCCGCCGCGTGTAATCCATTCGCGCCGTCCAGTTGCAGGTTCACGACGCCGCTCGCAGTGAGAGCAAAGCGGAAATCCGCTTCGGAAATCGAATCTACCCAAAAGCTTCCCTGGTTTTTGGCGTTCGAGGTATACGTGCCTGCGAACGTCTGCTCTACGCAAGGAGCTTGACCGCGGCAGATGCTCATCTCACCGCTGTGTAGCTGCCCCGCTCCGTCGGCCACAAACTTACCTGCGACGGACAACGCACCGTCGGAGTCAGAACCGTTCACTAGAAAGCTGTAGGTGCCTCGCAAGTTTTCTTGAGCCTCGACTGCAGGCGTGATGGTCACTTGCGCTGCGCCTGGAGCGAGCGTGTCTGCCTCGGCGGATGCTGTGATGGTGATTGGATTCGGGTTGGGAAGGACGCGTGGAGCGATGTAAAAACCTTTCGCGCTGATCGATCCGCAATCCTGTCCGGCTGCGCAGGCTGTCCCGCCTAGACTCCAGGTGACCTGAGTGTTAGAGGAGCCGGCGACCGTTGCAGTAAATTGTTGCGTGCCGGATATGGGGAGGCTGGCACTGACAGGGGAGACAGTTACGGTGATCGACGCAGGTCTCCTTGCCTCAAGCGCATTTAGTAGGTCCTTGGGCTTAAAGTGACAACCTGAACTGAACAGGGCTAGGCCTGCCAGAAGAACTGCACATTTTCGCATTCCCGCTCCGTCTTCGATCTTAGGTGGGCAAATAGCAAGCCTGTGGAAGCGTAACTCGAATTTTCGACATCGCTCAGGGATTCCGAAACAGGATGCGCAAGTCGCCACGGTCTCACCATTCGCTTGGATTGAAAGAGATGCTTGACCACTTCAATGCAATCCTGGCCATGCGCTACGCTTACAAGGATCTGGATTCCAAGATTCAGGCGGGTCGAGACGCTTGCAAAGGACAGCTACAATCCAGCAACTGCACAAGAACGGAACAATTCGCGTTGTACATACCGCAAATTGGCTGCTAATTCGCAGAGTACGCTAGAATCAAAATGGAGGAGAGAATGAGTTGTTGAAACCGGCGGCCTTGAAAAATTAAACCGCCGATTTGCTCTGTGCTGGAAAATTCACCAAAATTCCTTTATCAGCTGCAATGTCAGATGTTTGGATTTACGATGCCAAACCGATTCTCTGAACAGCGAGATTTGACGCGCGGAGAAGTTGCATGATCAATAGTAAAAATTGTACGGGGTCGCGCTGCTTTCCTTTTCTCCTGTTTCTTTTCTTTCTTTCCGCGGCCAGTTCGCGAGCTCAAACCACACCGCCACCCACTCAACATCCGGCGAGCGACGTTGTGATGGTGTCGCTCGAAGCACTAAATCCTCGTGTCGAGCACAGCCAACACGTGAGAAATGGACTGGTAGGCCATTCTGACCCGGCACTCAATGTGGAAAAGCATCTTCTTGAGATTCAGATGAATATTGTCCGGGAGACGGCTAAATTCGGGCCCGTATTGCTTCTTGCTCCTGACGAAAGCACTCAGAGTGCGATCTATCAGCGATGCAAGGAATTTCAGATATGCGAGCTGTTTAAGACCGATCGACTCCGCATCAAGGTTGTGCCACATGACGGCCTATGGATCCGTGATTTCGGGCCGCAGATTGATGCCATCGGAGATTCGGCACACGTCGTGCATTGGCGGTATTTCGATATTCGAAAGGAAGAGGCCAAGCAGGAGAAGCTTCAAGAATTGGAGACGGCCCGGCTGAAGTTGCTCGAAGCCCGGCAAGAGGAAGATCAGCCAGACGAGTTCTCTCAAGAGTCGACACCTGACGATCACAAAGCTGTGGTTTCCTCCATCGACGCTAAAATCTATCTCCTTAAAGAGTATTCCCAGCTTTTGAGCGAAACTTCTCCGCAACGATTTAACGACGAAAGTTCTGCATTCGATATCGCTGATGCGGTCCTGGCAGCTCCTGACTTTAATTACAAAAGCTCGAAAGTTGCGCTCGACGGAGGAAATCTTTTCAAGCTGGAGGATGGGCGGTGCCTTACAACGCGTGTACTGCTCTCGCGTAATAAGGAACAAGACATCGACCTTGACCAGGAACTCGAAAAAATCGGCGGCTGCAAGACTGTTACTTATCTTGATCCTCTGCCAGGACCAGTCATAGAGCACATCGATGAGTTCGCGCTCCCAGCCGGCGGAAAACGTATCCTGCTAGCTTCGTATGACCTGTCGAAACCTTTCGCGGCAGAATATTGGGGCAAATTAAGCGACGCTGAACGCGACTTGGCCTTGAACGCCGGGCTTGCGATGGAATTGAATGCCGATAGGCTCAGACACCTTGGTTACGAAGTGGTGCCCGTTCCTTCGCCATTTCCCAGAATTCCCGCGAACGGGCACACCTACTATCCGACGGTATTAAATGCGTTGGTGCGGGAAAGCATGGACGGGTTCAAACAGATTCTTGTTCCATCCTATAAGGATTATGAAACAGATATACAGTCTTCAGCTGTGAAGCAGATTGAGGCCGCGTTTGGTCTCAAGGCAGAAATTGTCACCATAGAAGCTACCGAAGCAGCAAAGTCGCAAGGCGCGATTCATTGCTTAACCTTGACAGCACCGTTGCGTCTGTCGATCTTCGGTGATTCTGCCGACGCTGCGAGGCGTACCGAATACCGGGCTCAAAAAGATAAACTTGATCGGAGCGTAGCTGCGGAAGTCGCTTCTCAGATTCCCGCCACTGGACTGCAAGGGTCATGGGCAATTCTGGAAGAGGATGAAAAATCGGATGAAACCCCGATCGAGCTCTACCCACAAAAAATCTTCTTCGGTGAGAACGAATTTCAGAAGGGCGTGTTCGACCATTTGGAATCCAAGGGGACGTACAAAGTAGACACGCGGAATTCTGCTTCATGGTCACTGCATTTCCAGTTCTCGGATCAAGATGTAACGTCCGGCGAGGTTCAATGGCTAAGCAAGGACGAAGTCAAACTGGTTCTCGGGGACAGCGACAATATTGTGGTTCTAAGACGAATTGGTTCCAACCTGGCATCGCCATTTAAGCCTGAGGAACACGGCCCGCGCCAAACGGGGGAAGGACCGGGAAGCCCGGGTAGCAAGCACCCGACAAACAAGAAGCCCACGCGCCCACGGGACAAGGGACGGCGGTCGCACCTCCGGCTAAGCCGTAAAATAAGAGCTGCCTATCTGGCCGTCGCGAAACCCGCGCGATACAGCTCCATCCAGTTACCCTCGAACGCAAAATGTGGCAATTGGCACGAAACTCTCAGAAATTGGCCCCTAATTCGCGGAGTACGCTAGAATTAAAAATGGAGGAGTGGGTGAGTGGTTGAAACCGGCGGTCTTGAAAAATTAAATCGCCGATTCGCTATCTGATAGAGAATTCAACTAAATCCCTTTGCCAGCCGTAAGATAGCGACAATTTCTCTTTTTCTGGATTGTTCTGTTTTTGCCTGTTTTGCGCCACTTTTAGTGACAATTTGGTGACAGTCGCGCGGTTAAACCATTTACGTACATGAGTGTCACACGCTCAAGTTGTGAATGATCCATTCAAGTCTTGGAAACGGAGTCGTGCTCAGAGCAAATTCTGCATCAAGCTGCTTACCTTAGTGGTCGAAAGTCAGCTCTATACAGCAGGCGCCCTTGTGAACTTTGATGCGTACACGATCGGCAAACTTCCGAATCATAAAGGTCGATAGAAGTGCGACACCTTCAGAGGTGCCCAGGCTTTCCAGTGACGGTGCCGATTCCGCAAGCTGTATTGGGACTCCTTCATATTCTAGATCTGCAACCAGCTTGAATTCGTCGAACTCGATGCTAATTTTCACTCGCTCGAGCCCCGGATTGAAAGCTAACGCGCTGTTTACTGTCTCATGGACGGCCTGCACCGCGGATATCACGACTTCCCGGCGCATTCCCCAAGTGGCGCCTTGTTCTTCCAGCATGGAATTGACTTTCTCCATGTCCTCGCCGGGCACCACCTCATAGCTAATTCGTCTTGCTATTCCCACACGGAAAAGCAAGCTGAGAGAGACCACCAGAACGGTCGCAAGCGCGGTCGATGAGCTAAAGAGCGGGCGCAACTCTTCCGGTAGGTGGCGATAAAGTTCCGGCGCCATATCCACGCTCAAACCAAAGAGCAGCGAAATCCCCACGGCAAAAATGCGCCGGGAGTCCAACATGCGCGAGGTCAATAGTTGCATGCCTCCGAGCACGATGAAACATGCCGAGTACAGAAGAATCGCTCCAACAACGGGCGCCGGCATCACCGCCAAAACGGCCGCGAGCTTCGGAAAAAACGCCAGAGCAGCAATCATGATTCCGGTTGGAATCGCAAGACTGCGGCTTGTTGTTCCTGTTGCCAGAGAAAGCCCGATGCTGCTGGAGACTGTGGTTTGAGCTACACCGCCGGAAAGGCCCGAAAGCAGTGTGCCCAGGCCGCTCGTGAGAAGCCCGCCACTCGCCGACTTCATGTCCGTTCGCTTCCAATCCGCATCGTTAATTTTTTGACAAAGCGTCAAGTCTCCGACCATTTTCAATCCGGCGGTGAGAGAGGCGATCAGGAACGGGGCGAGAAGAGAAAATCGGAAACTAAATCCGGAAACTACCCGATGAGGGAAACTAATCCATGGCTCATTCAGTTCGCGCACAAATTGCGCCCACGGCAGAACACCCGAAGCAAGCGCCAGAATGTATCCAGCCGACAGACCCAACAACATGGGTAAAGCATGCAGCTTTCCTTTATTCCAGACCGTCGCGCCCACCATCACAATCAGAGTTACCGCTCCGACCACGAACGCGTGCAACTCCGGAGCACTTCCTGGTCCGTTGTAACCGACAAACCTCGGACATCCCAAGCGGATTAACTGCAGCCCCGCCATCGCCACCATAAGCCCGGTTACTTCAGGGGGAAACAAAATCCTGGCTCGGTCTAAGATCCGGGACAATAGAATCAGCAAAATTCCTGCCACGGCGATCATGCCGAACAGCAGCGGAAATCCACCTGTTTGCACCGCAAGGATAGAGGTTGGCAAGAAGATCAAACTGCTGGTAAGCGGTGCAAAATAGCCGCTGCCAAGGGCGCCGCGACTGGACTGCAAAATGGTAGCGAGTCCGCCCGCGATCATGGAGATTCTAATGATCGACGCCGCCTGCGCCTCTGTTCCCCCGATCGAATTTACGATGACCACAACGTAAAGCCATCCCACAGACAGGAGGAATACGTGTTGGAACGAAACACCGAGCCTCACCAACAACGGAGGTGTTTCATCCACGTCGTAAAGAAGATTGGAGGGCCGTTTGCGAACTATGTCGGTGCCACCGTTATTCCCACTCGGCGGAAGGAATGCTGCATGCAGTTGGCGGATGGTAAACAAACGAACGTTTCGGAGTCCTTGTGAAGGCATTCTCTGGTCTCAGTGTGGGAAGCAACCCAATCCTGATTTCCGTCAGGTAACGAAACCGTGAATTATAGTCGGGGCGGTGCTGCAAGACTGTGAATTACTGAAGTCTTGCCCTTTGAACCTCTCAAACTAACGAACAACCACGTTCCAGCGTTTGCCAAGTCACGATGCGCTTCGTCTCTTCGGATTATTCCAGAGCAGGACCTCACTGGGGACTGGACTCCTTTACTCTAGCCAATGGAATTTGCGAAAACAATTGCAGATCGATGATCATGTTTAGCCGCCGATCCAATTGAAAAAAAGTTGCCGCCTTCTTTCCTGGCAGCACCTGGTTCACCACCGGCACATACTTCACCCGCAACGCCTGCACCTCCGCATCCACCTCCAGCCAGTGCCGCACATAAATCACCGCGTCCTGGTCCGTCATCGTTGACCACATATGTGCGTACTGCTTCAACAAGTCATATTTCTGGTTGTTCACTTCCTGCAAGTCTTTCACGTAATGGTTGTAGATGGGCCAGAACTTTTGCCCCTCCGCATCGGAAAGAGACATATTCTGCCCGATCACCTGCATTTTCTTTGCTCGTAGATCTTGTCGCAGTAAAACGATGTCCTCGTCCGTAATCGACGGGTTGATGATGTTCGGCACGGTAACTTGCTGCCCCGAGTCTACCTCCCGCGCCATTCTCGACCCCGCCGAAGCCCATCCGAACAAGGCTGTCGTCATCATCATTCCCGCAACGAACGCCCCAGCCAATCCAGCCTTTCCCTTCAGTTTGTTCTTCATACTCTTTCTCCTTACCCAGGACTCCACCTATCCGTCCGCCGCGCAAATCTGCTCGCACAAGATACCTCATTGAGGCCAGTTTATGACACATTTCCTTGCCTTCTGTCCGGGACTGCCTCCTCGCACCCAGGATATCGCTACATTTGATCTGAATACCGGGTTGCGCATCGGCGAAATCCTTTCTTTAACTTGGGAAAGCGTGGATCTAGAAAAGAATCTTCTTTCTGTGTTCGCCCACAAAACCAACAAGATCCGCATCGTTCCGATAAACACGGAAGCGCGACGGGTGTTGAGCTACTGGGCTTTAGGAAAAAAGAATCAGTTTGTTTTCTACGACCACGAAACCGGAAAACCCTTCGTCGATCTCAAGGCGGGTTTTGCTTTGGCGTGCCGGAAGGCCGGAATAGAAGGTGTAACGTGGCACACGCTGCGGCACTATGCCGACCTCCTGACTATGCCGGGCGAACCATCGATGGAGGAATTAAGTGCCTCTCACTGAAGAGGTTCGAGTAGATTTCGCGATCGGGTACCCGGCATAGTCTGGTCGTGATTAGAGATGTTGTAAAAAGGCCAGCAGCTTGTCATCAGCCTTATATCTGCCAGGTTTTCCGTTGAGCGGTAGCGTCTTTGCCAGGATTTCCTCTTTCAAAGTGAGGTTTGCATCCAGGTAGATCTGCGTGGTTTCGACCGATTCATGCCCTAACCAAAGGGCGATCACTGCTCGGTCGATACCGGCCTGCAATAATTCCATCGCTGCGGTGTGCCGGAGTACATGAGGAGTGACGCGTTTTTTGCAAAGAGAGGGACAAGTGCGATTGGCCACTGCCACATGCTTGTCGAGTAAGTCTTCCAAACTGTCCGCACTGAGATGACCGCCACTGGCGCTAGGGAAGCATAGCCTTGTTGGTGCATATCGGCCGCATAGGAATCCACATACGGACCCAACGGCCCCTCACGCATGCGCTGTAATGTCTCGGGATCTTTGAAAATCAGGTTCATCGGTGCCCTCCTGACAGAAGAATCTGTCAGGAAAACACTGACCGAACTATGCCGGGTCAATCTGGGTCGTTATTTGCACGGACGGACCGAATTCCGTTCCACCCGGCATAGTCAGGAGGTCGGCATAGTGACGACTATTCCGGCCCCGGAATAGCCGGCACACGTTCGCATCCCGGCTAGTGGCGCGAGGCGTGGATATAGTGACAGTCCAGCAATTGTTTGACGACCCGACCCAAGCACCAACTCGTGTGAGTACCGGGCTAAAAACTGCCGCGCTATCCGCGTTCGGCGACGCGGTCTGCGTCGTGAATTTTGGTCCGACGTACCAGCTCCAATGCCTGGAGCAAGACACGCTTCGCGAGCTGTGGCGCGCCGATCTGCCAAATGAGTTGGGGGCATATAACGGGCTTGAGCAGGACGGCGAGAACGTGTTCGTCCTGGCACAGGGCCGTGCACTGGCCTTCAACGTTGCGACGGGGAGCCGGCTATGGGCCACCGACGAGTTCACGAGCTTTGCATTTTTCAAGACCTTCTGTCGAGCGGCCGTGACGCGCAACGGCCATTTCGATCTTGAATGGCGTGACGCGTCGTCGGGCGAAGTGATCGCAATATGGGGAAAACGAGACGGCGGCTTTGCCTCGAATGTTGTGATGGCCGGTGAGAATGTCCTCGTCGAGATCAGCGACAATAGCCATCGGGGTGATGGCTTGCGTCTGTTGAGGGTTCCAGACGCGCTCAAGAAGCGACTCAGCAATGCCACAAAAGGAGCAATGCGCTGAGATTGACCTGATTATACGAGCGAGTTTTTCAAAACGTTTAGGAATAATGGCGATTCTCGGAATCCCGAGATAATCCATCGAAAACATAAACCGCACGAAAGTACACAGCGGCCTTGCTCTGTCTAGGACCACAGAATCCTGAAGGTTTCCAAGGTCGGAGGATTTCCATCGCATTCCCGCCAGCTACAGCGAGGCAATCTCTGTCAGTCGCAAAATAATGGTGCCGACTCTTTCTTGGCTGGCGGCGTCCGGCGGCACATGGCCGGGGAGAGCGTCGTTAAACGCAGGGATCGAAATCAACCTCTTGATTTCCTTCGCCAGGTAACTGCGCACATTGCTCTCCGCAGCTCGAATTTCTCCGAGCAATTCGCCACGACCGTCGACAACAGCAATAATGTCTTCCAGATCCCTGCTCCCGGCAAAATCATCATTTCCGCGCCGCTCAAAAGCCTCGAGCTTTGAAGCACAGAAATATACCGGCGCCACCAACCGAATCTTCAATCCATTTTCGAGCGCGCGTTCTTCCGAATGTTCCATTGCCGGCCGATACCATGAATTCGAGAAACCGAGAACCTTTGGATCGAGCGGCATCACATCAAGAGTCGTCGTCTCTTGCCGTCAACGGCAGCGCGGCGCGTCTTCTTTTGTGTCTTCTTGAAAGCCGAGCTTTTTGAGTCTTTCCGAAAAAGTATCGTATCCAGCATAGGACGTGATTTCCGCAATCGCATCCACATCAAAAGTTGGACGCACGTCGGCCGCCGCCTTATCTGTGATAAGCAGTGCCGTCGCACAACCGCCCACGAACACCAATTCTCCGAGCAGCGGCTCGAGCAACTTTGCCGCATCCGTCAGAAGTTCGAGATTAGGATTGGCCATGAGCCGACCTTAACCTGTGGACTAAATCGCGCTCAGCTAGATTTCGCTCGCGCGCGCGTCCATCCCGAATTGCATCTACGAGCGCCAGAAATTGGTAGAGCGCTGGGTCACGTAACGCGGCATGCGGCACGCTTTTGTAGAGAGGATCGAGGCTAACACCACGGGTTTCGCCGTCAGGCCAGGGCCAGACTGGCGGCAAATCGTTCGAGGTGGCGATTTCACTCTTCAGCGGCTCGGCTGCATACGAAGTGGCAACGCCCCTCGTCACCTCGCCGTGCTCCGCAGGAAAGGCGTATTTCAGTCCATGGACCAAGAATTCTTCAAGACCAGAAATATTCAGTTTGTCTTTCAGCGCGGGACCATGCAGAAGCTTCGAGCTTCTCAGGCGCTGAATGGCTCCATGAACTTCCGACGGGCTAAGGCCAAGATCACTCGCTACAATCGACATTGCTGGACGACCGTTCGGATAGCCGAAGAGCTTCAGCGCAACCACGACGTCTTGGGGCTTCAGGTTCATGGTTTACATTCTATATTCGCGATTCGCGAATAGCAAATGAAATCTCAGGGAGGCATAAGTCCCTTCTTTTGCCAAACATCATAGTTAAGACGACGACACCGCTGAGCTGAGAGTTTGGGCGACTGAAGTTTAGAGGAGGCGGAACGCGCGATGTAACTCTCGCTACGCTGACTTGGAAGGGGAGGGCGGATCAGTATGTGAACTCTGATTCGCGTGGCGCCATGTTGTTGTGAACACCGCCGCAAAAAAGGGCACGTCGAGCGCGAACGGCGAGTACGTAAAGCTGCCGCGCACACCAGTTACAGTGAGTCGCGGAGTCCCAACGTGTGCGGATACTTATGGCCGAGGGACTCGTTTGTCCGTAAAGCATTCAGCTTCAATTGGAGATAGGCATGAAGCAAGTCACGATGGGGCTGGGTGAGCTTGGCAAGCGGTTGAGAAGCGCTCATGACGAATGTGTCTCCACGACCGAACGCGCCAATGAATGCAGCTGAAGGTAGGAATTCAAGCGCGAGGGCGTCGGTCACTGGAATGCGCGCATCTTCAAGTGTGGACAGATACTCGTCTACGAAGGGCGCACCTTGCGCGGGGGTCGTGCTGTCACGGACGGCTGCGGCGACAGCATAGAAGTCAGGAGGCGGGAAGATTTGAGTCACGGTGCGATGCCCTCGTTCGATTTCGGTCCGTAGGAGAGCAGGCGTTGCACGGTCGGCGGGGAAATTGGCGGCGACGTGTTCAGCGTAAACCAGCAAGCCGGGCAAGGTGATGTCGCGAAAGAAGTCCCGAAGAATCACGAGGACGTGGAGACCAAGGACGGGATCTTGTTGGAATTGGGCGATGAACTGGGCATTGAATGCCGATATGTCAGGAACGGCCATCAGGATGGCGACGATGTCCGAAGCATGGGTCTGGGCTTCTTCCCGGTCATGGCGGGCTTCTTTCGGTCCGCGAAGGTTGTTGTAACGATCCGCGAGGGCAAGAAGCTTCAGCATTACGAGTGCATGGGGGCGTGTCACGCGAATTTGTGCTGTAAAAGGAGATCCGTTGGGGAGGTTGCCTGAGATGGTGTACCGGTCGGATTGTGCGAGGGCGATTGAGCCCCCTGTACAGGCGCGCGCGTGTACACCCTGTTGAATATCGACTCGAAAGTCGTTGGGGCGTTTGAATTCTTCTGGCGCCATGAATTCAATACGCATTGTTTCGGTGCTGTTGGGGATAGGTTTCACGAACTGGAAGTTGCGGGACTCGGGGACTGGTGTATACCCGAGGCCCTCTAAAACTTTGGCCAGTTGAAGCGGTTCTCTTCGCAGAGCAACTACGTTGAGAATAAAATCGACATCCTTCGTACCTCGCACTTTAGCGACGCTGAATTTCATGGCCTGGGCACCCGCCACGACAAAATCATCCGCCGTACCGCCAAGGGCTGCCAAGAGTTCTAGAACGTAAGTGCGTTGCGGCTCAGGAATCATGCGGGTTTCCAGCGGGGCGCAATGGCGTTGTCGAGCAAAAGATCGGCCTGTTTTAGGTCGCGGCCTCCTCGCGCATACAAATCCAAATACACTTGAATGTTCGAGACTCTCGGAAAAACAGAATTGCGTCGGGAGTACAGAAAGACGCCTTCGTCGTATGGATAAATGAAGCGAAGTTTTGGGTCTTCTAGGGTCGCGGGACGCTGGCTGAGTTCGCGAAGTTTGGCGTCGTCCTGATTCGGAAGAATAAAGATGTCGATACGGTCGAGCTCGATGAACGGTGCGTCAGTGGCGGCCGCTGCGGCAGTAAATATGTAGGGAGTGGTGAGCAACGATTGGAGTCCTGGGTTGATTTCGGCAGGCGTTTTGCCGAAGGGATTCGAGGTCTCGAAGGAACTGCGGAGACGCCAGCGGTAGCGTTCTTTGTATTTTTCCGCCCATTCGACCAGGAGGCGGCGAGGTTCGGGCAGGAGAATGGTGGAATTCTGGCGACGAATCCATAGTTGCTCTTCCAAACTGGAGATGGCTTTGGAGATGGCCCCAAGACTTACCGCGAAGGAGAGTTTCTTTGTGGAGAATTCGCGATTCACTCGGTTAGTTTCCGCTCCGAGTTCGCTCGCAATTTCGGTGAGAGTCCACGGCTTGAGCCGTTCGAGCAATACGCGCAGTACCCTGGAAGACCGCCCTGAGAAAACATTGGTGGCGGGAAGCTGGTTTGCGCCGGTCGCGGGTGAGTCGCTGCGCATCCCGAGTCGCTGGAGCGTAAATGCGCCGGGAATATTGACGGAGACATTGCCCGCCAAATCGAGGAAGTCGATGCCGTTCTCGATGCAGTAGGCTTGCGACCGGGGAGCCAAGAACGGGGAGATTAGGACGAACGCAGCGTCAGGGCGCAATGAGCGCATGCGCCGAATCCAAGGAGCAATCTGCTCAAGAAGTTTGGGGGATACGGCCGGCTTGATTTCCCCATATATAAGGACACGGCGCTGACCTGACTCCAGCTGAAACTCCACGTCGAACCCATCTTTTGGCTCGACCCTTATCTCGCGAATGCGCACACCCGGAAGGTCTCTGACGGGAATCTGGTTTCGGAGAGCCTGGACGATCTCCTTTTCGAGTTGTTGCCCTTTTGCCTGCATGGGAGTATTTTCGCAAATTGGAAATCCCGTGTAAAGGAAAACTTTCTTATACAACTACATTTCCAAAACAAGAAAATGGCTTTGGCCCTATTTTTGTCCCCGAAACCGTTAGGCTCGACCTCAACAAATAAAGCGACGGTCTGCGAAACCGTGATATCTGCGGTCGGAGATTACTTCCCGGTTGCCTATGTGATCCAGGCAGAACCGCCGAGTCAAAGGAAGGCTTGACCGACGGTCCGCCTGCCTTGCGCTTCCGGGAATCTATTGGTTGTTACGGTTTAATTCCTCAAGCTGCTTTTTGGCCCAAGCGTCCTGAGGATTCAACTCCAGGATTTTCTGGTAATCCGCTTTGGCTTTCTCAGTTTCCTTGTTGGCCACGTGGGACATCGCTAAAAGGCTGTAGCTCCAACCTGAGGGCGGGATGTTGACCTCGACGTTCAGCTCCATGATCGCCGCCGCCTCTTTGCCTTTGCCTTGGTGGAGCAAACTCTCCGTCAGAATATTCAGTGACGTTTCCCCAAAATCGTACTGGCCGTCTCCGAGAGCCTTTTTCCGCAGATCGCGATAGAGCGCAACCGCTGCCTCCACGTCTTTTTTCTCAATTGTCTCCGCCAGAAGCGCGTTCATGGTTTTGGGAATTACCAGCCCGCGATGGCACGTCACGCACTCCACGCGTATCGGCGCTGTTCGGCCCATCTTCGCGATGTATTCCTGGTTGATTGCATCCACCATCTTTAGCATCGCCCGCGCCGTTTTCTTTTCCTGCTTGTCGTCGGCGGCGAAATCCAAATCGTGTGAACCCGGCGTCTTTTCCACATGGCAATGTTCGCAGCGCGTCCCCAGCGCGAACGAGAATCCTCGCATCGTTTGAATGAGCGCCCGCCGCGTGGTGTCTTTCGGAAAATATTGCAGATTTTTCGGTTTCTCCTCGGCCTGCTGTCCGGCTCCCTTCACCGCGAAGCTTAGGGTCAGAAGAGTTGCGATCACCATGACGCCGGTATTGTGAATTCTGCGATGCATCTCCCGCCTCCGTCTATCCTGGGTCTGGAACAAGGACGGACACTCTAACCCATCGCCTGAACCCTTTGGCAGTCAATCGGTCATTTCTTTGTCCGGAATCCGTCAGGCCTTTGTTCGCACCCTGCAAACTCCACTGAAGTGGCCCATAGGAGAAATCTGCTGATGCTATACTCAGCCCTAAATGGCAGGTCTTTCCTTTTGGCGTTCCCGAAGTTCCCGTACGGCTCTTATTGTCGTGCTGCTCCTGGTCAGCCTGGCCACCGCCGGCTTAATCGTAATCCAGGCACAGTATTCTGCCTCCGCACAGAGGGCCGCCGCTGAGGGGGTCTTGCGTGACTACTCCGGTCTCGTAGCTGACGAGGTCATCCGTCGATCAGCTGTCGAAGTGGGGTACTACGGCTATTCCACATTGAGCGCCGCGCTTCTAAGCGAATTCCAAAGAGCCAGCCGCCTCTCACCGGACATTTCTGCCAAATTTCTCTCTGCGCAAGACGTGCGCGTAAAGCGTGCCGCCACTCTGGCAAAGAACTATTTTCAGTGGGATACCACAACGCGTCTTCTTGCATTTATCGGCGAGGCCGATTCGGAGGAAACGCCGACTTGGCTTCGAGAAAAGCTCGCAGAGGCGTCTGCGCAACGCAACGATGCACCCTTTCAGGTCATTCATTCGCAACCCGGTAAGCCTGCAAGGATCTTCGTTACTGCCCTTGCGCGTAGCGCCCAGATGGGCGAGTCCATCGTCGGATTCGAAGTGGACTTCGCAAAACTCGGCCCTTGGATTGGCGCCTCGCTCAACCGCCAACCGCTTGTCCCGGCGTCCCTGGGCCACGGCAAGGTCACCAACCAATTTGTTCACGTCATCATCCGCGATCAAAGTGGAACGACACTCTATAGTTTGGGCAATACGCCTCGCGCGGGCTTCGCCGTAACGAGACCCTTTGGCGATACCTATCAGGGAGTCTTGTCCGGTTTTGAAGTGGAAGCTTCGATAGATCCGCAAGTTGCGCGGCAAATCGTTGTCGGCGGTCTCCCACGTTCGAGGCTCTGGCTCTTTCTTGCCTTGCTCGCCTTGAACGCCGCGATCATCGTTATAGCTATTCTGCAGCTTCGCCGCGAAATGGTGTTCCAAAGACTTCGTGACGAATTTGTCTCCAGCGTCTCGCACGAGCTTCGCACACCGCTGACGCAAATCCGCATGTTTGCCGAAACGCTTCTTCTCGAACGCGTTCGCTCCATCGACGAACAACAGCGCTCTCTCGAAATCATCGATCGCGAGGCCCGCCGACTCAGTCAGTTGGTCGAGAATGTCTTGCAGTTCTCTCGCATGGAAAAGAGACTGGACACGGTTGCGAAAGAAAATCGCGAAATTGCTCCGCTTATCCAGGAAACGGTTGAAGACTTCACTTCCATGATGAATGGCGGCGAGAGCCGCATCGAAACGCGTCTGCAGCCGCGCCTCTTCGCAGACGTCGATCCCGGCAGTCTGCGGCAAATCCTCATCAACCTTCTGGACAACGCCGTGAAGTATGGAAGGAAGCCACAACAAATCATTGTCGGCCTCGAGCCTCGCGGCGCAGCTGCCTGCTTGTATGTCGAGGACGAAGGCCCCGGTGTTCCTCCCACGGACCGCAAGCGCATCTTCCAGCGCTTTCAACGCTTGGACCGAGATCGTCAGTCCTCCATCGCCGGTACCGGCATCGGCTTATCGGTCGTCCGCGATTTGGTCACC
This sequence comes from uncultured Acidobacteriota bacterium, assembly GCA_963730495.1. Lineage (GTDB taxonomy): Bacteria > Acidobacteriota > Terriglobia > Acidiferrales > UBA7541 > Acidiferrum. Next base: position 97,462 of record CAVSSD010000001.1, read on the forward strand.
AGGCACGGCGGCACCTGTTCCGTCACGAGCGGTGAACGCGGCGGGGCGAGATTTATCGTCGAGCTTCCGTTGTCTTCGCCGCCTTTGCCCGAGTCTCAGTCTTGTCCTAAGGCCACCTTATGACCCGTATCCTTCTCATCGAAGATAATCGTGACCTCGCCTACGGCCTTCGAAATAACCTTGAGATTGAGGGCTACGACGTGGAAGTCGCGCATGACGGCGTTGCCGGCCTGAAGGCGTTTTCGAACGTCAAGCCCGACCTGACTATTCTCGATATCATGCTGCCCCAGCTCGATGGTTTCCGCGTCCTGAAGACGCTGCGCCAGAAAGACCGTGCGACGCCTGTTCTCTTGCTCACCGCCAAAGGCGAAGAATTCGACAAGGTCCGCGGCCTGCGCCTGGGTGCCGACGACTACGTCACCAAGCCTTTCGGCCTCCTCGAACTTCTCGCACGCGTCGAAGCACTCCTCCGGCGTACTCAGCCACCCTTCGCACCCACCAATGACGCGCATGAAGTCCATCGTTTCGGAAATGTCGAGGTGGATGCTGCCGCTTGCAGCGTCCTGCGCGCTTCCGAGTTCGTCGAACTCGCTCCGAAAGAGTTCAGTTTGTTGCTTGCTCTGCTTCGCGCTCGCGGCGCCGTAGTCTCTCGTTTGCAATTAATGAGGGAGGTTTGGGGATATTCCGCAGCGGTCGTCAGCCGCACCGTGGATACGCATGTCGCGGAGCTGCGCCGTAAGCTTGAGGAGAATCCTGCTTCTCCCCGTCATATCATCACCGTGCGAAAGACAGGCTATCGAATCAAGCCCTGAAAAAAGGTTCGACCACTCGGCTGCGAGTTCCTATCCTTCTGCGAAGCTTCGATCTACTCTCCAGTGATGCCCCAGACACCGACGGGTAGGCATCTCTTTTTCTTCCCGTTTCCGACGATTCTGGACGAGTTGTCGACAAGCCGGAAGTAATGGCGCGATCAGGTCTCCTGGAATTACTTCCCGATAGCCGTGATCCAGGCACAATCGCCAAGTTGATATGATGGAGTAAATCTGCGGTTGCCCGGACGGGCTAGATTCGAACTAGCAACCCTTCGGTTAACAGCCGAACAACTAATCTAATCAGAACTTGCCGGAGTTGGTGCTAATCGAAGGAATTCAGCAGGTTGCGATGAAACGGGACAAATCACTTTCTCCTTCCTTATTCACCTTTCGTTCGCGTTTAACAGCCGTTCACCACCATTAGTATTACGTTGTATATGAGACCGCGATTTCACCGTTTGACGTGATTTGCATCTTTCACAGCACGAAACCTTCCAGAAATGGTCAGATAGATTGAAGCTCGTACGCACTCGTGCCACTACGGCCAAATCCAATCATTCGTAGCGAAGGGCGATGAGGGGATCGACGCGGGAAGCGCGGCGCGCGGGGAACCAGCAGGCTGCGATCGCGACAGCGAGAAGAACGGCGGCGGAGGCGGCGAAAGCAGCGGGGTCAAGCGGCTTGACGCCGAAGAGCAGAGTGGACATGAGGCGCGTGGCTGCTATGGCCCCGGCGATGCCGATGGCGATGCCGAGCAGGCTCATTCCGAGGCCCTGAGAGAGAACGAGCCGGGCAACGTCGGCGCGTTGCGCGCCGAGCGCCATGAGGATGCCGATTTCCCGCGTGCGATGCTGGACGGATTGGGCCAGCACTCCGTAAATGCCAATGGAGGCGAGAAGCAGAGAGAGCGCGGCGAAGGCTCCGATGAGGCCGAGACTGAAGCGGCGCTCGGTGAACTGATCGGAGGCGATTTCGTCCATTGAGGAGATTTGGGCGATGGTCTGTTCCGGATCCACGGCCCAGACCGCGGCGCGGATGGCGGGAACAACCGATGACAAGGGAGTATCGGTGCGAACGACCAGCGCGTTGAAGGCGCCGACGAATTGCTGGTTGGGCCAGTAAATCGCAGGGCGCGTGGCGACTTCCAAGCCGTCGAGCTTGACGTCGCCTACGACGCCGACGACGGTACCAGCGAGGTCGGGGCCCCAATCCTTCATGGTGACTTGGCTGCCGATGGGATCGACGCCGGGCCAATACTGGCGCGCCATAGCCTGGCTGATGAGCATGACGCGAGGGGCGTTGGCAGAATCCTGCGGAGTGAAAAACCGGCCGGCCAGAAGCGGGATCCCCATCAACTCGAAATAGTCGGAGCTGGTCATGTGGATATTGGCTTCAGGCTCGTCGCCGGGTTTGAGCGGCGGGCGCCCGGCGATGACGAAGTCGGTGGAAGCGCCGCTTTCCAGCGGGAGCGAATCCACAACCGCGGCCGACTTCACACCGGGAGTGGCGCGAACGCGCTGCAAGACTTCCTGGAAGTACAGACCGGCGCGAGGGCTGCCTTCGGGGTAGCGCGTGGGGGAAAGGAAAAGCTTCATGGTGAGGATGCCGTGTGGCTCGAAGCCGAGGGGAACGCGAAGCAGCGCGGTGAAACTCTCGATGAGCAAACCAGCGGCAACGAGGAGGACAAGCGCGAGGGCGAGTTGAGAGACGACGAAGATATCGCGCAGGCGGCGAAGGCGAACGCCACCCGAACTGCGAGAGGATTCGTTGAGCGACTTCTGCAGGTCGCGGCGAGCGGCCTGGAGGGCGGGCGCGAGTCCGCAGAGAACTCCGGTGAAGAGCGCGACCGCGGCGGCGAAGGCCAGGACGCGCCAGCCTAGGGTGACCTCGGAAAAACCGGAGACCGAGGAAAGCAAGACACGCTGAAGCGCGGGGAGGCACCAGCGCGCGAGCAGCATGCCAGCGACGGCGCCGCAAGCGGAAAGCAGGAGGCTCTCGGTGACCATCTGGCGCGCGAGACGCGCGCGTCCGGCGCCGAGGGCGCTGCGGATGGCCAGTTCTCGGCTGCGGCGCGCGCCGCGGCCGAGAAGCAGATTGGCGAGATTAGCGCAGGCGATGAGGAGCACGCAGGTTACGGCGGCGGTAAGGACGACGAGGAGCGAGCGGATCGGCGCGGCGGCGCGCTGCTGCATGCTGGAAACGCTGATGCGCAGACCGGGGTCTGCGCCGGAACTTGCCTGGTCAATGCGCTGGGCAAGAACGGCAGCCTCGGCGACAGCGGGCGCGGGATCTTCGCCATTTTGCAAGCGCGCGATGACCTTGAGCAGGTGCGAACGGCGGTTCTTAGCGAAGCCGCCGGCGGCAATGAGCGGGGTCCAGACTTCGGCGGCATAAGGCTCACGAAAGCCGGGAGGCACTACGCCGACGATGGTGGAGGGCGTGTCATTGACTTTGACCTGGCGGCCGATGACATGCGGGTCGGAAGAGTAGCGGCGCTGCCAGAGGGCGTAGCCGAGGACGACGACGGCAGAGTTGCCGGGCTTGTCTTCTTCAGCAGTAAAGAAACGGCCGAGCGCAGGCCGCAGGCGCAGGGCGTTGAAATATTCGGCGCTGACCATGGCGCCTTTCACGCTTTCGGGCTGGGCGTCACCGGCGAGGGAGTAGGTCCACCACCGATAGGCGGCGATATCGGTGAGCGAGCGCGAGCTGCGTTTGAGGTCAAGATATGTGGCGTAAGTGAGGTCGGAGGCGCGCGCTTCGGAGTGATGTTCTTCGACGCGGACTAGGCGGCGGGAGTCGGGATAAGGGAGCGGCTTAAGCAAGACGGCGTTGACGACGCTGAACATGGCGGTGTTGGCGCCAATCCCGAGGGCGAGCGTGAGAATGGCGACAATGGCAAAGCCTGGATTCTTGCGCAGGGTGCGCAAAGCGTAGCTGACATCTTGCCAGATGGTTTCCACGGGGCCTCCCTGATTCAGGCACACTAACGCGTTTACAGATTGGACTGATCGGATACAGGGCGGTTAGGTTTGCGTGACATGAAAATCTTCCGCACGAACCGCTGAAGAGGCGCTGTTTCATCGGGGTAACGTTCCGACCCTCCGCTTGTTTCCACGATCCTACTGAGGTTCTGGGCCGGTAATAATCGGCAATCCGGAAGTAATCCGGTACGCAAGCCCGTCATCGCCGCAACTTCCGGATAGCCGTCATCCAACCACAATCGCGGATTAGACCTTGCCAAATCTTCGGTAAACACCACGCGACTACTTATTACCGACCGTCATTGCCGACAGGGCATGAAAAGCCAAATTCCCAGACCACCGAATTTCCAGATTCCACGACTACCGAATCACTCGAACCTGAGCGCCACCATCGGGTCCACTCGCGCCGCACGCCGTGCTGGCACATAGGATGCGAGCAACGCCACGATCAGCAGCACCAGCGCTGTGACCGATAAAGTAGCTGGGTCCGTCGTGCTCACGCCAACCAGAAAGCCTTTTAACACGCTCTTCAACATCATCGCCAGTAACAAGCCCATCGCCAATCCAAGCCCCGCAAGCCGCAGCCCTTGCCCCATCACCATCGACAACACCTGCACGCCGCTCGCGCCGAGCGCCACGCGGATACCCATCTCCTGCGTCCTTTGTGCCACCGAGTACGAAATCACGCCATAGAGCCCGATGGCCGCCAGCAGCACAGCAAGTCCCGCGAATCCGACCAGGAGCATCATGTAAAAGCGCCGCTGCCCGAAGGAGCCAGAAACCAGCGTTTCCATTTGCATCGGCTGTCCTACCAGAACATCGTGGTCTATGCCTTGAACCAGCTTACGCGCCGACTGCGCGAGTGCAGCTAACGATCCTTCCGCGCGAAGCACCACTGTCGCTCCACCCATGCCTGCTTGCGCCAGCGGCGCATAGAAAGTCGGCGGCACTGGAGCGTCCACGCCGAAGTGATGCACATCGCCCACAATCCCCACGATCTCACCCTCGTTTTTCTCGTATCCACCTCGCGCGCCAAAATTGATCTTCTGTCCGATGGCGTCGCCGCCCGGAAAAAACATCCGTGCGGCCGTTTCGCTAATCAGTAGAACGCGCGCCGCACCAAGCCGGTCGCTATCCTCAAATGAGCGGCCTTTGCGCAACGGAATTGTCATGGTGCGAAAATAGTTCGGAGTCGCCCAGCGTAGTTCGGCCGAAGGCTCATCTTTCTCCGGCACACTCCTGCCCTCCACACGGAAGCTGCTGCTGAAATCATCGCCAGATAGTGGCAGGGGCGTCGTTGCAGCCACCCATCTTACGCCGGGTAAGCTGCGTAGTTGTGTAACCGCTTCCTCCCAGTAATTTTGCACCGCCAGGCTGTTTCTGTAGTGCGCGTCGGGCACGCTAACGTCCATCGTCAATACGCCCTTCGGGTCAAAGCCCGGGCTCAGGGACCTCAACCCAATGAAGCTGCGCACCAGCAGGCCGGCGCCCGCTAATAGCATCATGGACAGCGCCACTTCCCCAATCAGCAGCGCGCTACGCAAGCGTCCCGCCTCGCCCGACGGTGAAATGGACATCCTCACCAGGCCTGCGCCGTCCAGTGCCGATGATCGTAGCGCCGGGATCAGCCCGAACAGCACGGCGCACGCGATCGACAGACTCATCGTAAACGCCAGCACGGCTCCGTTCAGCCCCACGCTTGCAAGCCGCGGTATATCCTTCGGCCCAAAGCTCACGATCGACCCGAGCGCCCAGTGCGCCAGCAGCAGACTAGCCGCTCCGGCCAGCAGCGCCAGCAACAAACCCTCCGTTAACATCTGCCGCACCAGCCGAGAACGCCCAGCGCCCAGCGCACGCCGCATGGCCAGCTCTCGATGCCGCACTGTCGCCCGCGCCAGCAGCAGGTTGGAGATATTCGCGCACGCGATCAGCGCTACCAAGCCTACTGCTCCTAACAGCACCAGCAGCGCCGGACGAGTTTCTCCCACTAGCGCGCTGCTCCAGCGGTCCGCGCGCACACCCCACTTTCCGTCTTTGTCCGGATAGAGCCTGCGTAGCTCCGCCATGATCCCCGCCAGATCGTCATTCGCCCGCGCGACGGAAACTCCGCTCTTCAGGCGTCCCAACACCCGCAGAAAATGCGCTCCCCGCTGCGTCATCACCTTGTCGTCGAATCCGATGGGCACGTACGCGTCGCTACCCGGAAGCGGAAAACGGAACTCCGCCGGCATTACTCCGACAATCGTGTACGGCTCGCTGTCAAGTTCGATGGTTCTCCCGATGGCGTCTGCTGCACCGCCAAACTCCGCCTGCCACAATCCGTAGCTGAGGACAACCACGTGATCGGCACCTTTGCGATTCTCTTCCGTCAAAAACTCGCGCCCAAGGGCGGGGTGCGCTTGCAATGTGGAAAATATCCCCGCAGTGGCCATCACCGCACGCACGCGTTTTGCTTCGCCGCGCCCCGTCAACGCGTACTCGCCGATGCGATACGCGAACATCGACGAAAAGGAGCGATTCTGGTCACGCCAGTCGAAAAAGTCAGGTGGCGACGACGAGTAAGGCGTCGTTACGCCGCCCCGTTCCCAGGTCGAGGCCACGCGTGCCAACTCGTCGGGATTACTGTAGGGCAGCGGTCGCAGTAGCACCGCCTCGATCACGCTGAACATTGCCGTGTTTGCGCCGATACCCAGCGCCAATGCCAGAACGGCTATACCGGTGAATGCAGGATTCTTTCGGAGCATCCGCATTCCGTATCGGACATCGTGGACGAAGCTTTCGAGTGCTGCCTCCCATCCAACGTCGCGGACATCCTCTTTCAGCGCTTCCAAGCTGCCCATCTCCAGTCGCGCTTTACGGACAGCTTCCTCAGGGCTCATGCCCGCTTGTATCTTCTGTGCCACCGCGATCTCGGCGTAAGCCCGCAACTCTTCGTCAAGATCACTCTCAGCCTGCTGCTTTCGAAAAAGTGCTCGCAACCCACCACCGATGATCCTGAACAGGCCCATCACAGTTCTCCTGAAGTCGCTTCCAGTATCCTGGCAATCGCCGCAGTCTGCGTTTGCCATTCCCGCGCTTCGCTCTTGAGTTTCTTCCGCCCCGGCTTGGTGAGAATGTAATACTTCGCCCGCCGGTTATTCTCCGTTGCCCGCCATTCGCTCTCGATCAACCATTGCCGCTCCAATCGCCGGAACGCGGGAAAGAGCGAGCCGGCGTTCACCTGGATTAATCCCTTACTTATCTGTTCGATTCGCAGCCCTACTCCGTATCCATGCATCGGTTCCAAGGCCAGCGTTTTCAAGATGAGCATGTCCAGCTTGCCTTGCACTACTCCACTCGACTCTTGTGACACGGTCTTCTCCTCTAGATTAGCAAGAGGAGAATAAACCCGTTCTCTAGATTGTCAACAGGAAATTGCCAAACTTGGCTCCCGTGGGGTCTCCGAGGATTGGCCCATTAAAACGCGGTAGTGTTGACCAGACCAATCGAAATTGTGTATTCAATCGTTATCCTGTCCTTTGGGATTCTCGTGACCGGGTTCGTCATGCTGAGAGGAATATTCAGTAAGATCACCGCGTATCTGGCATTGGCCACGGGGATTTTGGCGTTCGCCGCACCGACGAGCCTGAGTGTGGCGATTATCGGAAACGCTCTTTGTGCCACCGCATGGCTTTTTCTTGTGGGGTACAGACTCTGCCGGCTCGCTCAAGATCCGCCGCGGCTGGAGTCAAAACCTGGGCGATGACTCCCGAGAAACTGAGCGGTCTATTCGACAAAGCAATCCTCATGGTGATGAATAGGAATGAGTTCTGAATTAGCAAACCGGAAGCTATCCTGCTTCCACAGCGGGATTAGTCCTGTGAAGTTGGCGCGCCGGCAATCCAACGGTCACGGCTAGCGCGTTTACCGGGACCTGAGCGCGATGGTGCCAACTGCCACGCGTGAAATGCGGACACGGGGATACATCGATTGCCCCACGCCCAGCAAATTGTCATTTAGTTCTAGATCGTCAGGGTGCGTTCCGCATATGACTCGCTAGCCATGCTCTCATTGTCTGCAGATATTCGGGATCGATCTGGCCATAGCCGTCGCCGGACATAAGCCGCATGCCGTGGTCATCGTTTGGAAACTCCCGAATCGTGAAGTTGTGATGACCTTCTTCTGCCAGAACTCGCCGAATTGCAGCAACACTCTCCGCGACCGGTATCAGCTGGTCTTTATCTCCGAACAAAAAAAGCGCTGGCACCCGCACCATTCGCAAGGTGGGAATGGGGTCATAGTTCATTTCGTGCTGGAACCAAATGAAACCTGGATGCTCTCGCTTGCTGAGTTCGGCGGGGATCTGAAGCGGCCCAAACAAATCGTCTTGTTGCGCTTTCGCCTGTTTGTACCAGCGTTTGGTTCGCCCTTGCTCCAACTCGGCCTTCGCCTTCTCATATCCCCCGCCGGTGGAGAGGTAGTTCCAAATGTCTCTCCGCAAAACGCTTGCTTCCTGAACATCACTTTCCGTCACGCCCTCGGAGCGAAGCTGATTCGCGTAATAAACGATCATCTGTTCGCCGGGAGAGACTCCAGGACCAGACACGGCAATCACGAAGGACACTTCCGGGGAGCGCGACGCTGCGAGCGGTCCCAGCCAGCCGCCCTGGCTGAGGCCCCACACACCGATGCGCTTCGCATCGATCTCCTTCCACGACTTCAAGTAGTCGATAGCAGCTAGGCCGTCGTCGCAAAGCTCCATGAATGGGGCCGTGCGGAAATTTCCGGTGGATTCGCCCACGCCCCGTTTGTCGTAAGCCAGCGCTGCGATGCCCTGTTCTGCGAACCAGCGGGCTGTGAACAGATCCCTTTTTTGCGCACCGGAGCCATGGAAGAGGACGACAGCTGGGTGTGAATGGGAACCAGCTGGAAGCACAAGCGTTCCTGAAAGCGTTATATTTCCGCTAACAAAATGCACAGCCTTCTCAGCGCCTGTACTTGTCGCGGAAGTTTTTTCGGTATCGGTGGGGGCCCGCTGAGTACAAGCTGTGAGGGGAAGAACGAAGGTAAGGGCGAAGGCCGAGCGCCATCCACGGCGGAGGCTCGTGGCAGGGAATCTTGGATGTTTTCTAACGCGCGACACTTGTTTGAGAATAAAAGATGCCATATTCGAAGCCTAGCGCCGGCTGGTGAGAGGGCCAAGGGCGGCAATTCCTTCCTTCGTGCCCGATTAACGCGCTTAAGCACCAGGGGACGACCCCAACTCGGCCTTCCCCATGATGGCGCCTCACCATACCGTGTCTCGGGCTTATCTTCATGGTCCGGTGTAGTCGCAGAACCCTGATTTATTCGTAGCGCAAGGCCACGAGGGGATCGACACGCGTAGCTCGGCGTGCGGGAATGTAGCACGCGGCAAACGCGACGACTGCGAGCAGAGCGGCTGCCACGCCAAGGCTCACCGGATCACTCGGCTTCACACCGTAGAGCAAACTGGCCATGACGCGAGTGAGCGCGAGCGCGGCGATAAGACCGAGCGCCAAGCCCAGCGCAGCCAAGCGGCCTCCTTCGAGGAATACCTGCTTCAAGACGTTCCCCGGAGAAGCACCGAGCGCCATGCGGATGCCGAATTCCTGCGTACGCTGGGTCACGGCATAGGCCATCACTCCGTACACGCCGACCGCTGCAAGCCCGAGCGCTAGTACGGCGAACGCAACGAGGAGTGAAAGATTGAGCCGCGGCTGGGCGAGGGAAATCGAGACTAGCTGATCCATGGTTGCGACGTTGTATAGCGGGAGGTCCTTGTCGATGCTGAAGACCTGCTCGCGGATCGCGCTGGTGACGCTCGCCGGGTCCAGCGAAGTGCGCACGGCGAGGGTCATATCACGGGGGGCAAAAACTCCGAAGAGCGGCTGTTTGTGCGGGAAATAAATTTGTTCCCGTCCTTCGACATCGAGCCCATAGTGTTTCACGTGCCCGACCACTCCTACGATGGTCCTCCAGCGCGGCGCCGCTGGCTTGACGTTGGGTATGGTATCGATGGCCACGCGCTGGCCGATCGCATCTCGATGTGGCCAAAAGCGGTGTGCGAAATCCGTATCTACCAGAGCGACGAGCGGAGCGCTCGCATCATCCGCGTCGCTCACCAGCCGCCCGTGGACGAGCGGAATCTCCATCGCTTGAAAGTATTCGCTTGTGGCCGCGCGTTGGTCGATTTCCAGGTACGGAAGATTGCCCAGTTGTTGCAGCCTCGGGATATCGGGAATCGACGTGTCCTCGAAAAACACCGAGCCTGAAGTATACGAATCGGTTAGCGGCATTTGCGATACAGCACCAGCGGCTTGGATCCCGGGAACCGTTTTCACCCTCGCCATCAGTTCCGTAAAAAACTTTTGTACCGGCGCGCCGTCCGGATAGGTTTTCTCCGGCAGCGACAGCTCCATCGTAAGCAGGTGTTGCGTTTGGAAGCCTGGAGACACCTCAAGCAGACGACTAAAGCTACGCATTAGTAGGCCCGCCCCGACGAGCAGCAACACGGCCAGCGCAATCTCTGAAATCACAAGCCAACTACGCAAGTGGAGGCTTCCTCCTGTTGCGGAGGTGCCTCGGCCAGCCTCGTTGAGCGTTTCGCGCAGATCCGTTCGCGCGACGTGCCAGGCTGGCGCAAGGCCAAAGAACAAGCCGGTGATCAACGAAACGCTAAACGTAAACGCAAGCACTGCCAAGTCAATTCGAATCTCGTCCAGGCGCGGAGTATTGGCCGGAGCGAGCGCGCGTAGTGCATCGACGCCCCAGTAAGCCAGCAAAAGCCCCAGCAAACCACCGGCGAGTCCCAGCACCAAACTTTCGGTCATCAATTGCCTCACAAGCCGTCCGCTCCCAGCGCCCAAGGCTGCTCGAATGGCAAGCTCCTTTTCGCGCGCCGACGCACGTGCGAGCAAAAGATTCGCAACGTTAGCGCATGCAATCAGCAGTACAAACGCGACGGCACCCAGCAGTACGAACAGCGCCGGACGAAGCTTGCCGACAAGCTGCTCCTTCACCGGCATCATGTACATATCGAAATTTTTCTGTTCCGGGCCGTAGCTGCCGGGGTACGCGCGCCGGAGATCGCCCGCTAACCGCGTGAGCGCCGCCGATCCTTGCGCAAAATCCACGCCCGGCTTCAAACGTGCAACCATGTGAAGATAATGTGAGCCCCGGCTCCCCGGTTTTACCCGATCCAATCCAAGCGGAACCCACAGGTCCTGCTTTCCCCCAAGCGAAAACTCCTTGGGCAAAACACCCACTACGCTATAGGTCTCGCCGTCGAGCTGAATCGATTTCGCAACGATGCTCGCGTCGCCTCCAAACTGGCTTTGCCAAAGCTCATAACTCAACAGAACATAGTGAGAATGACCCGGCTGATCCTCCTCTGGGCTAAAGCTGCGGCCCAGGACTGGCGCAATGCCAAGCATCGGAAACACGTCCGCCGTAGCGTTCGCTTCGGAAACCTGAACCGGCGGCCCATCCGCACGAGTCAGATTCGCTCTTCCCCCCAGCGAGTATGCGGCAATCTGCGAGAACGACTCGTTGTGAGCCAGCAAGTCCCAGAATTCCGGCTCGGAGATCCAGTTCTGTGGAAGGCCGTCCTTCTCGAATTTTCCCCAAATGTTTACCAGCGATGGCGAATCCTTGTACAGCAACGGACGCAGCAGGACGGCGTTCACGACGCTGAAGATCGCCGTGTTCGCACCGATCCCGAGAGCGAGAGTGAGCATTGCAACGACTGTAAAGCCGGGTGACTTCACCAGCATTCGCAGCCCTTGACGCAAGTCCTGCAGAAGAGTTTGCATGGATACACCCCTGAAGTATGCTGAACGCAGATATCCTTCCAAACTTATTACATGCTAAGTCCCTATGTTGCCTGAGCTTATCAGCCTTCCGACAGGATGGTACCGCGTCGGAATTGTCCGCTTGCGGGAAAAAGCTGTCGCGGAACCGGACAAAGATCTGCGCTCAGATTCCGAACTTTGCGTGAATAGGCGCACAGGTCATGATTCCGAAATTGTCTCACGAGAAGCGAAAGGCGAGATGCGCGTGACCATACATTCCAAATAGCCCGTCATCCGGGCACGAGCTACGGAGAAAACCAATGGCGTTTCCTTCTTTCGTCGAGCGGACTTCGAGATTCGTAGGAAGGTGAGGTGCTGGCTGTTTGAGAGCGCAATGCCGATAAGCGGGAGGCGAATTATTCGTAGCGCAATGCGGCCATCGGATCTACGCGCATGGCGCGGCGCGCCGGAATCCAGCACGCCAAAATCGCGACGCCAGCTAATAGCGCCACCACGAGGGCGAATGTCATTGGGTCCGTGGGCGTCACCTCAAATAGCATGCTGGCGAGGAAACGCGTAAGCGCCACTGATGCCGCGACTCCGAGAACCGTTCCGGCGAGAATGAGAAGCAATCCCTGCCGCAGCAGGAGACCGAGCACCGCTCCGGGCTGCGCACCGAGCGCCCTACGAATGCCAATCTCGCGGGTGCGCTGCGCAACACCGTAGGCCGTAACGCCGTAGATACCCACTACCGAGAGCAGCAGCGCGATTGTGGCAAATGCTCCAATCAGAACCAGCGCGAACCGGCGCCCCTGGACCGAGAGCACGACGTATGCATCGAGCGGCATGACGCGCGAAAAGGGCTGCGTCGCATCCAGCGAATGAATTGCGCGTCGCGCGGCGGATGCGTAGGCCGTGGGCGGCCCCATGGTGCGGAGTACAAACGTCATGTCGGAGTCGGGGAACGGCCACTGCGCGTGCGGGATGTACACCTGCATCTCGGGCGCGGCGTCTAGACCAATATGATGGACGTCGCCCACCAACCCAATCACGGTGAGCCACGGATGATCGAGCCCGCCGAGTTTCACGTGCTTGCCGAGAGGATCTTCGCCGGGCCAAATTCGCCTGGCCGTGGTTTCATTGATCAGGATCACTCCTGGAGCATCGGCCGTATCGGACGGCACAATGTCTCTGCCGCGGAGCAATCGGATGCGCAAGGTCCCAAGAAATCCCGGAGTGATGCAGTACCGTTCGGCGCTTTCGTCCAGTTCGGGATTGGCGTTGATCTTGCCTTCGGCGTGGAAGCCGTAGCGGTCGACGTTGCCGCCGAGAGGAATCTGGCTGGCTGCCGCCGCGGACTCCACACCGGGCAGCGCGCGCAAACGCTCAACAGCATCCGCGAAGAACTGGCGCAGGATTGTATTGTCGCTGTATCGCTGGCCGAGGACGGAGGTCCGCATGGTGAGCACGTGACTCGCGTCGAAGCCCGGTGAAACCGTCAAAAGCCGCGAAAGGCTGCGCAGTAACAAACCGGCACCGACCAAGAGAGTCAGCGACAGCGCAACTTCTGACACTACCAGTAGCCCACGCAATCGACGGCCCGCGCTGCCTGCGCTCCCGCGAGTTCCCTCCTTCAGCGATTCGTGGAGGTCGATCTTCGACAGACGAAGCACAGGGGCGAGACCCGTGGCAATCCCAGTGAGTAGCGCCGCGCTCGCGGTGAAAACCAGGACGCGCCAATCGAGCCGCACGGCATCGAGCCGCGGTAAGTCTCCAGTACCGAGCGCGGCCAGCACACGCGGCGTCCAATATGCCGGAATGAGTCCGACCGCGGCACCGAGCAGCGCCAGGACGTAATTTTCCGCAAGTAATTGACATGCTATGCGCCTCCTGCTCGCGCCCAACACACTGCGAACGGCCACTTCGCGCTCGCGGTTCGTGGAACGCGCAAGCAGTAGATTCGCCAGGTTCGCGCAGGCCACGAGCAGCACGAACGAAACCGCGCCCAGCAAAATGTAAAGTGGAGTGCTCGCCTCACCGAGGAGTTGCTCGCCCAGCGGAGTGAGGATCACCCCCGCCGCGGAATACTCTTTCGGGTACGCGCGCATCAGAGCCGCGGAAATGGTGTCCATCTCGGCCTTGGCTTGCGCGAAGTCCACGCCGTCACGCACGCGGCCGATGGCGATGAGGTGGTGACAAGTGCGGCAAGCCCAGGGTTGCGATACGTCATAACCCAGCACGCGCCAGATCTCCACAGAGCCGCCCCGGGGATCCTGGTTCATCAGCGATTCATAACTTGCCGGTAGAATGCCCGCGACGATGTATGACGTCGCGTTCATAGCGATGGACTTGCCTACAATGTTTGGATCGGAATTGAATTTTCGTCCCCACAGTGAATGGCTGAGGATTACCACACGAAGCGACGCGGGATTATCTTCTTCCGGCAGAAAATCGCGGCCGAGTTCGGGATGAATGCCAAGCATCCGGAAGTAATTGCTGGTCACGCGCAAGCCGTTGAGCTGTTCCGGCTCGCCCAATTGCAGCACAGGCTGCCAGGAGGCGTAGAGCGCCAGTTGCTCGAAGCTGTGGTTCTGCGCTTTCCAATCGAGGTACGTGGCGTAACCGACGTTGTCTCGCGTGCCGTCGCTGTTTTTTTCCCACACAACCGTCAGGCGATTGGGAGCGTGATAAGGCAGAGGCCGCAGCAGTATTCCGTTCACCACGCTGAATATTGCCGCGTTAGCGCCGATGCCGAGAGCGAGAGTTAAGACAGCGACGAGGGTAAAACCGGGGCTCTTGCGGAGCATGCGTAGGCTGTGGCGAACGTCCAGGACGAGGTTCTCGAACCATTCCCAGCCCCACGCCATGTGACTTTTCTCCCTGAGGGCAGTTACGTTGCCAAACCGAAGCCGGGCGGCGGCCCGAGCAGAGTCTGCGGTCATACCCAACTCAAGATGTTCCTGTTGGCGCAACGCCAAATGCAACCGCATCTCTTCTTCGAGGTCGGCGTCAAATTGCCGCCGATGCATGAGCATCTGGAGCCGTCTTGCGACTTCGCGCAGCCAGTTCATGCCAGAACTCCTTTTCAGACCGCTTCAATCACACGCGTGATCGCGCCAATGACACGCTCGAACTGTGACATCTCGACAGCCAATTGTTTGCGGCCTGCTGCAGTCAGCTGGTAGTAACGAGCGCGGCGGTTGCCAGTCGTCGTGCCCCACTTCGCGGTCACCCATCCCTTGATGAGCATCCGCTGCAACGCGGGGTACAACGAGCCTTCTTCAACTTGGAGAACATCATCCGATATCCGTTGGATAGAATTGGCGATCTCATATCCATGCATCTCGCCGGAGCGCGCCAAAGTTTTCAAGATCAGCAGATAAAGTGTTCCGGGAGGAATCTCGTCTCGGTGCAAATCATCACCCCGTGACATAGTTAGACTATGCTAGTGTCAAATGGTTAGCACCCAAACAGGCATCTTGCGTATTTCCCCAAGAGATCGACCGCCGCAAATTTAGTTAAAAACGCTACAAGGTCCGCTGAATCGTTGACACTCGGCCACCTTGAGCAGATACCCCCCCGGGGTCGCAGTAGTTTTCGCTGCTGGAGTAGATCTCTCGTCCGTTTCTTTCTCTTGTCAATCGAAGCGGAGTTTTTTGCGGGCGATCACGCATCCCGTTCGCGAAGCAAAACGTATGCCGTGCTCCTTCCGCCCGCCTCGTCCTGTTTCAGGATTTGCTTTTCGATCAGATCCTGGATGTCCCGAAGCGCCGTGTCGTGGGAAGTCTTCGCAAGCTTTCCCCATTTTTCCGTCGTCAGTTTTCCTTCGAACCCGTCGAGCAACATATTGATAATGTTTTTTTGCCGTTCGCTGACTTCGATCGATTCTTCCTTGAGATGACGCCAGAATGCGTCTTTTTCAAGCACTGCCGCCGTCAGCGTTTTTGCTTTCGCGATCGCCCGTCCCAGGCAATCCAGAAACCAGACCAACCATTTCGTAACATCCATTCCGGCTTTTTGCGTCGCTTCAAGAATCTCGTAGTAGGCTTTGCGTTCCTCTCGAATCTGTGACGACATGCTGTAGAAACGCTGCGGACTATTTTCCAGACGTGCCAGAGACATTTCGGTGATCGCGCGCGCGATTCTTCCGTTGCCGTCTTCCAAAGGATGAATCGTCACAAAATACAGATGCGCCAACGCTGTCTTGATGAGCAGTTCGCTCACCGCATTTTTGTCTTCATACCAGCCCAAAAACTGTTTCATTTCCTGTTGGACATGCTTTGGTTCCGGAGCTTCGAAATGAACTTTTTCCTTTCCTTCTGGTCCGGAAACAACTTCCATCGGACCTTCCCGCCAGGCACCCGTTTTTATCTTGCGCATTCCGCTGCGCCCAGTCGGGAACAATGCCGCGTGCCATCCAAAAATTCTTTCTTCGGTAAGGGGAGACGCGTAGTGCTGTGTGGCATCGAGCATCATCTCGACGACTCCTTCGACGTTCCGGTCGGCGGGTCGCGTGCCCGCGGCTTCGAGACCCATGTGGCGGGCCAGCGAAGAACGGACACTCTCTGGATCTAGTTCTTCCCCTTCGATGGCGGAGGATTTGACTGTTTCTTCGGTTAAGGCCGCGAGCGTCGCTTCATTCTTGAGTTGATAGCCCAAGCCTTTCATCCGCCCTAGCAGCAGCCCTTGCTCGTACCGAGTTGCGGACAGACGTGGAACGACGAGCTCCGCGTTCCAAGCGAACTGGGGCCAATCGGTGGACAGATAGATGTTGGTCATATTCGACGCTTATTCTACGCATTATTCTACGCACTGTCTCTAGCAATCTACGCATAAGCTACGCACTATTCGACGCATGTTTCAAAGCCTTACCCTACAATTAGATACAAGCATTTTGCTGCCACGGGGCTTAATCGCACCCCTCCAGATCGACTGCGAATAACTGTGCCATGCCGTCCGCACGACGATCAATTGGCTTTTGTCTAAGTCGATGTCTGCCCACTTCAACCCGCGAAGTTCTGCGAGCGAAAGGCCCGTCCACGCGGCGACCACGACCGCGCACCGTGCCACACCGTCCACCGCTTCCGTAATCTTCTCGACTTCCTCTAACGTGTACTTGTGCGTCTTCTCAGTCCGCTTACCCTCTGGAATCTCGACGCCGTCTGTCGGGTTCGTACCTTGAAGCGTTCCGCTACGGCGGGCATGTGTGAAGATTGCCGACAGCAAAGAGTTGATGTTCAAGAACGATTGGTGGGAGAGTTCTTCCTGTT
>CAVSSD010000002.1:0-134195 GCA_963730495.1 uncultured Acidobacteriota bacterium
ACAACTTCCTGCCCTCTCGCAAACGAACTTGCTGTCAGCGCAAGAACCACAGAGCAGATTCCGAGAATAAGTCCTCGACGCATTAAAAAATTGACCCCAAATTAAAGAAGATTTGCAGCCGAGGAAGCTGCGCTCCTTTGAAACACTGCGTGCTCGCGGGCGCGCTGCCCGTAATGGGGACGCATGGCAAGACGAAAAAAGGACGGTTGATCTGATAACCCAAATCAATCCTAATCGGGCCCACCGGCGTTGCATAACGGATCCCGAAGCCCACCGTATGCGCGAAATAATTCAACTCGTTGGTACAGTTGTAGACGCACTGTGTGGGATTGGTCGCGCTGGGTGGCTGTGAAGGATCCTGAAGCGCGAAAATGGGCTTCGGTGAGTACGCCCGCAGCGTGAAGTGATCCAGCCGGCTATAGACATTCCCACCATCGTAGAACAGCGCTCCGCCCAGTGAAGTCCCAATAAACGGCAAGTGCATCGGAAAGCGAAATTCCTGGTTGAGCACCAGCATTGCCTGGCCACCCACCGGGAAACCCGTGCATGGGTCACGGGGCCCTGCTTGATTCAGCGCAAATCCTCGAAGCGACGTCCCCCCGCCTGCGAAGAAACGTTCCGGCAGAGGGATGATTTCCGGTACCGGGCCCGGCGGCGCCGCCTCAGTGCATTGCGTCGGGGTGGGAGGCGGAAATGTGAGTGACTCGGTATTCGCGAACGGCTCGAGAATCCCTATCCGAATTGAGCGTGCAAAACTGAACCGCCTCTTGATCCGGTAGTAGGTTGAATTCTGCAAAAAAAAGCGCATAAAGCTCGCGCTCGAACCAATCCTCGTACTGGCGATGCTGAAATCCACGCTATTGAAGCTACCCTTGGTGGCCTCCGCCGGATTGTCCCTCGCATCGCGCAACCAGGTCACGCCGAACTGGGACACCAGCGTCGGCTGCTCAAAGAGTGGTATCTCCTCTGGAGCAATATGTTGATTTAAATTGGAAACCAGCACCTTGCGGAACGCGTAGTGGTACAGGATGCTGGTTAGCGGCGTCACTTGGTCCGCCAATTCCGCCGATATTTCGTACCGCATTGCCGTGAACGTGTTGATGTCCTGCGATTTTTCCGTGTAAGCCCTTGCTTGCGTGCCGTAGTGCGAATTTCCGAATGTATTGGGGATTGAATATCCTAACTGCGCCCGGTCTTCAATCGTGCTTCCACGCAACTTCAGCGAAAGCGAATCGGCCCGCCCCGTCAGGTTGACCTTCGTTAATTCGAAAATTCCGCGCGGGGCTGCCTGGATCGCGCCCGCCGTTGGGTTTGTGGAGCTCGCCAGGCGTTGCACCTCAAACCCCCCGCCATAGGCCATCGTGTATCGCTTAGCTTCCTCCACCAAAACGACGATGTCTTTGTCAGGATCTGACCCATCCGGATTCTGTGGTTCGATCGTCACGCGGTTGAATACGCCCAGGTTGTACAGACGCCTTTGCGATTCCACAACGTCTCCTTCGCGCAGTGGTGCCCCCGTCTTAACCCGGATTTCTCGCTGAATCACACCGATCCGCGTCCGGCTGTACCCACTCAAAAGAACTCGTCGTACCCGCGTCTGCGGTCCTTCCGTGACGTGATACACAAGGACCACCGGGGGGGCCTGCGCCGCCTCCGGCTTCGACTTCTTTTCTTTCTCTTCCTCCTTTTTCTGGCTCTTTTCCTCTTCCGGTGTTTCCTTCTTTGAATCCTTACCTGCCTCACCCGTTCCTGCTGCTACCCGTTCTGCCGTCGATGTAAAAGTTGCCTCTGGATAGCCTTCGTTGAAATACATCGCCAGAATATTGTCCCGGTCTGTAGTCACGTTGAAATCGGAGTACGGTTGCCCCGGGCTCGACCCAACTACACCAAGTAATTCCTCTTCCGTGAACGCGTGGATCCCTTCGATCGCGAGCGACGCTACTCGCGTTTGCTTGCCTTCCTCGATCGCGAATCGTACGTAAACGTCCCCCTCTTTCCCTTTGTAATTGTCCAGGATCTGTCCATCCACTTTCGCATCTAGAAAGCCGTTCGCATCGTAAAGACCCTGCATCGACTGTGCGTCCGAATCAATCAGGCGCCGGCTGAATCGTCCCCTCGAACCAAGAGCCGCACGATATATCTGCAAGCGGCTCCGCAGCAGCTCTGTGTTGAAGTACTGATTTCCGCTGATTTCAATTCCCACAAGCTTGTGCCGGTCGCCCCGTTCGACGTGGTAAGTGATCACTTCTTCCGTACCCTTCGATTTCTGCTCCTTGACCTCCACTTCCTTTGTTTCCGTTGTGTAATTCACTTGCGCGTCAAAGTATCCATCGCGCTCCAGACGTTCACGAATATTCCGCTTTCCTTCCTCCAGAAGATCTGTATCCACGGCGCCTTCTTGATACACCGGAACAAGCCTCTTTAAATCCCCCTTCGAAAATTTCGCTCCCGTCACCGCCAAGTCCACCTGTGGACCCTCCGTGACATCAAGCGTCAGCGGGATAGTATTTTTCGCCGCATCGTACTCGCCTCGCCGGACTGTCGCCCGCGCGCTGAGTCGCCCTTTCTTCACTAGGAATTTTCGGATCCGGTCGGTCCCGCGCTGTATACGCGCGGTCGTCACCTGCTGTCCAGGCTTCATCTTTAATCGCGAAAGAATCTCCGCGTCGTGGTACGCGGTGCCGTTCTTCAATTCCACGGATGCTACCCGTGCCCGCGGCCCCGACTTCACATGCACCAAAATATCCATTTGATGGGTCGCGGGGTACGGAATGTTTTCTGCCGAGACCTGCGCCGTATACAGGCCTTCTTCCTTCAACACATCGCGCAGACGCGCAAGCCCTTCGTCCACATCTTCTTGTCGAAATGGCCGGCCCAGCGTGATCTGCATGGCAGCGGCGGCAGATGTATCTGTAGGAGGTGGCGTCAATCCATCTATCAGAACTCTATTGAAGAAAAGACCTTGTCGAACCACGAAATCGAGCCGCACTCCGCTGCCCTCGAAATTCATAACAGCTTTCAAATCCGTGTAATCACCCAGCCCGTACAATGCGCGCAGGCTCTGTGCAACTTGCTCTCTGTTCAGCGGTTTCCCTATTTCAACCGTAAGACCTCTAGGAGACTCCGAAAGCACCCGCCCATCTTCGGTGACAATTCTTACCGCAACGACTGGCGCTCCCGCCGCAGTCGTCTGCGCATGTCCTTCTGCCTGTGCCTGTCCATAACTCCTCGCCGCCACGAACAACAGCGCGAAGATGGCAATACCCGTTAACCTTCTTCCCCGACTCAAATTCATGCCCACAATCGCTCAGACGAAGCGTAGCACAAGGGCGTTGCCCATCCCGCTATCTCTAGCGTTATGATGATGCAAGGGGGACGATGACCGCCGCCGCACCAGGTCCGCACTTGCTCGATTCGCTCCAGGAAAAGTACTCGCGTCAGATGCTCTTCGCCGGAATTGGCGAAGAAGGCCAGCAGCACCTCCTCGCGTCCAGCGCCGTTATTGTAGGCTGCGGGGCTATCGGCGCGGCTGCTGCGAGCTTACTAGTGCGCGCCGGAGCCGGACGCGTCAGAATTCTCGATCGTGATTTCGTCGAACCGTCCAATTTACAGAGGCAAACGCTCTTCGACGAGGACGACGCAGGCACCGCCCTTCCCAAAGCCGTTGCCGCCGAGCGTAAGCTCCGTGCCATCAATGGCAGCGTCGCCGTAGAAGGCTTGGTCTCTGATTTAAACCCGCACAATGCAGAGGAGTTGCTTACAGGCTTCGATCTCATCCTCGATGGCACCGACAACTTTGAGACTCGTTTTCTCATCAACGATTTTGCCGTTCATTCTGCTCGCCCCTGGATTTACGCCGCCGCCGTCGCCAGTTACGGCGTAACCATGACCGTCCGCCCCGGTTTGACTCCTTGCCTTGCCTGCCTCCTTGAATCCTCCTCCAACGGCCAGGGTCTCGAAGAAACCTGCGACAGTGTTGGCGTCCTCGGGCCGATCGTTAATCTCATCGCCTCTCTCGAAGTTGCGGAAGCCCTGAAGCTTCTCGCAGGCCGCGAAGAATCGCTCCACAACCGCTTGATTTCCTGCGACGTTTGGACCGGCCACTTCCAGTCTGTCCGTGTGGCCCAAAACGCTGCCTGCCGTGCCTGCGTGCTCCGCGAATTCACGTATCTTGAAGGAAAAGCTCAGCCTCACATAACCCTATGTGGCCGAGACTCCGTCCAAATTCACGAACGAGGCCGTACTCTCGACCTGGGTGCGTTGCAGAAGAGGCTTGCGGCCACCGTCTCCGATGTCCGCCACAACGAATTCTTACTCCGTTTTCGCGTCGATCCTTATCAAATGACCGTTTTCGCCGATGGCCGCGCCATTCTCAAAGGCACCACAGATCCCGCCGTAGCGCGTTCCCTGTACGCCCGCTACATCGGCGCCTGATTCTCTTCTTCTTTGAGAGGGTATTACTGCCGGCACTGCTTCAGCGAGTCTGCCCGGTCCGCCCGAACGAACTTCGCATGTTCGCGCGATCCAGATTCTCGCGCAGGTTCATCAGCGTCAGAAACGTGCTTAGAATTCTCGCCTTCAAATCGTCGGTCAAGTGCAAGCCGCTGGTCGCCACGCGCGCCAACCGCTCGCCACTTTCCGTAATAAACCGCATAATTTCGCGCTGTCGCTCGTGCGGAGCGTTTCCCAGCGCCGTCTCGCGCCTCATCTCTGCGCAGCTTCCCTCGATCGATAGTGTAAAATGCAAAACACAAACCTGCTGCTGCTCGGCCAGGGCTGGCGGCGAGTCGTTCTTGCATCCCGTAACTTTGCACGGTATAGCCATGGGGCGCGCAATCTGGGGCTAACAAGAAAGGTAACCACTCCTGGCCCCGGAAATCCAGTCTCCTTCCGCCGAAGGTTGCGAATCCTGCATAGCCTCTTTCCGCACCCCGTATCCCTCCCGCCAACCCCCTACGCAAACTGCTTGCGAAAAATTAATTGCCAACATGCAAAAACAATTGTATAAAAATGCAGAAGGCTGTATATTTGTACGAGCCATGAGCATCGGTAAAACATTTCGACACGGCCAGATTCTGAGGCTCGTCAGCGGACAACCCATCGTCAGCCAGGAAGAGCTTCGCCGCCGCCTCGCCCAGCAGAAGATGCGCGTCACACAGGCCACGCTTTCACGCGACCTGCAAGAGCTCCGCCTCGTTAAGACTCAGGAGGGCTACAAGCCCGAAACCGCTCTTCCTGAAGAAAATGGGAACGGCGCGCTTCCACCGCTCGCCCGTGCACTTCGCGAATTTCTCTTGGATATTCGCCCGGCGGAGAATTTGCTTGTTCTGAAGACGCCCCCCAGCGGCGCTCAGCCTCTCGCCGCGGCAGTAGACGCATCGAAATTTCCGGAAATCGCGGGCACGATCGCGGGCGATGACACCGTCCTCATCATCACCCCCAACAAACGAACCCGCGATTCCCTTCAAAAGAAGATTGAAGCCCTGGTGAAATGAGAGATCCACGCCAAGTCGCTGTCGTTGGTGTCACCGGATATACCGGCCTTGAGCTCGCCGGCATTCTGCTGCGCCATCCCGCTGTCGCGTCCACCACGTTTTATGTGCGGGAGACCCGAGGCGCCAACTGTATCGCCGAAATCTTTCCGCAATTCCGCGGTTGGGGGCAAGCCCCTCTCCGTCCTCTTTCTCTCGACTCCATCACTTCCTCCCATGCGGGGACCGCTTTTCTTGCCACGCCCCATGAAGTCTCCGCAGAACTTGCCCCCACGCTTCTAGAAGCTGGTTTGCGCGTTGTTGATTTGAGCGGCGCCTTCCGCTTCCGCGCACCAGAAACATTCGCTTCCTGGTATAACCTGCCCACGCCTCATGCCAGTTATCTGGATGAAGCGGTCTATGGCCTTCCCGAACTCTATTCTGAAGAAATCGCGAAAGCCCGCTTAGTCGCCAACCCCGGCTGCTACGCCACCAGCGTCATCCTCGCGCTGCGCCCTCTTGCCGAGGCTGGTTTAATCTCTCCAGATCAAAACGTCATCTGCGATTGCAAATCCGGCGCTAGTGGCGCAGGCAAAGATCCAAGACGCGATCTGCAATTCGTTGAAGTCGATGAAAACTTCAAAGCCTACAATCTTTTTTCACATCGCCACACGCCGGAAATTCTCGAGCACACCGGCCTCGGCGAATCGCAACTCATTTTTTCGACGCACCTGCTGCCTCTCGCACGCGGGATTCTTTCGACGATTTACGTCACGCTTTCCGCGCAACAATCGCCCGACGCTATCGAAGCCCTATTTCGCAAGTTTTATGCCGGACGCCCCATGGTCCGCATCTGGCCCGCGGGCACGCTGCCCGAGTTGCAACACGTCGCACACACCAATTTCTGTGACATCGGCTTTGCGTTGGATAAGTCTGGACAGCGTCTCATCCTCGTCTCCTGTCTGGACAACCTTGGCAAAGGCGCCGCAGGCCAGGCCGTTCAGAATTTCAACCATATTTTGCGTATCGAGGAGAAAACCGCACTTCAATGAAAACCGTAATCAAGTTCGCAGGTGCTTTGCTTGAAGATGAACCGACCATGCGCGCACTTGCGCGGCAGGTCGCCGTCCTTGCCAACGAAGGGCACGAAATTCTCGTGGTTCATGGCGGGGGCCACGCCTTCACCGAGGCCCTTAAGCGCATGGGCATCGAGAGCAAATTTGTCTCTGGTCTTCGTGTCACCGACCGCGAAACGCGTGACGCCGCCGTCATGGTTTTCGCCGGGCTGCTGAACAAGCGTCTCGCCGCTGCCATCTCCGCGGAAGGCTATCCAGCGATTGGCGTCTCCGCTGCCGACGCTCAGTCTTTCCTTGCCGAGCCCATGTCGCACGGCGAAGTCGCCGGCAGCCTCGGCTTCGTTGGATATCTCACCGGGATGAATATTGCTTTCATTGAATCTCTTTGGCGCGAACGCCTGATTCCTGTCGCCCCCTGCCTCGGCCTCGGACCCGATAACGAGCTTTACAACATCAACGCCGACCACATGGCCGCTGCCTGCGCCGAATTTCTCGACGCCGATCAGTTGATCTATCTCACCGACGTTGCCGGCGTTCTCGACGGCGACAAAGTTCTCTCCGCCATCACCTGCGAAGAGAGCGAGCGCCTCGTACAGTGCCGGGTCGTCTCCGGCGGCATGATTCTCAAGCTCGAAGCCGCCAAGCGCGCCCTCGAAGGCGGCGTTCGCCAGGTGCGTATCGTTGGTGGCACGGCTCCAGACGCGCTTCTCCTTGCATTCCACTCGGCGGATCACGCCAACGAAGAGCATTCGTCGCCGATTCCTGGCACGCGCATTCTGCGCGAGTCTTTCCCTAACGCCCAAGCGGCTCTTTCGGCAGCCTAATGCGCAATCTCGACTCAAAAAAGACAGCAAAATCCGCTGTCCGATCGCCTAAGAAATTCTCTCCTCGCGCCTCGAATGCGAAGTCCATTCTGCGTGACGCGAATCAATTTCTTATGCCCACGTATAAGCGCCAGCCCATTGTCTTCACGCATGGACGCGGCTGCTACGTCTATGACTCGCGCGGCAAAAAATACCTCGATTTTCTTGGCGGCATCGCCGTCAATGCTCTGGGCCATGCGCATCCCCGCATCGTCAAAGTTATCCGTCGCGAATCCGCGCGCGCTATCCATCTTTCCAACCTCTTTCACAACTCTTTCCAGGGGCCGCTGGCCCGCAAACTCGCCCAATGGTCCGGCATGGACCGCGTGTTCTTCTCTAATAGCGGCGCGGAAGCCGTCGAAGGCGCTCTCAAGCTCGCCCGCCTTTACGGCCGCGCTTCCGCCGATGCGCCAGGCGCACCGGCTCGCAAGCACCGCATCTTGGCACTCGAGAACTCTTTCCATGGTCGTACCTTTGGCGCCGTCAGTGTCACCGCCACGGAAAAATATCGGCTTCCGTTTGCTCCGCTTGTCCCCGGCGTCGAATTCGTCCGCTTCAACGACATTGCCGATCTCGAATCCAAGTTTGATGACACCGTCTGTGCCATCCTTCTAGAAACCATTCAGGGCGAAGGCGGAATCTATCCTGTCAGCGAAGCGTTCTGGAACCGCGCGCGCGCCCTCGCCACAAAAAATGGTGCGCTGCTCATTGCCGACGAAATCCAGTGTGGCTTGGGTCGCACTGGGCGCTTTTTCGTGTACCAAAAATTCTCTTCAAAGCCCGACGTCGTGGTGGTAGCGAAGCCGCTTGCTGCAGGTCTCCCACTCGGCGCGATCCTTACGTCCGAAGCTGTTGCCCAGCGTGTGTCTCCCGGTTTACACGGCACCACCTTCGGCGGCGGCCCGCTGGCGTGTGCTACCGCTCTCGAATTTCTCAGCATCATCGAAGACGAAAAACTCTTGGAAAATATCCGCGAGCGAGGCGCCGAATTACGCGATGGCCTTTCCGCGCTGGCCGCAAAATTCCCTTTCATCCGCGAAATCCGCGGCGAAGGCTTGATGATTGGCATCGAACTTTCCATTGATGGCGCTCCGTTCGTCCAGCAAGCCATGCTTAAAGGCCTGCTCATTAATTGCACGCATGACTTCACGCTTCGGCTGCTCCCGCCTTTCCTCGTCACTCGGGCGCAGGTACGTCAATTCCTGCGTCTACTCGAACAACTCTTTGTAACTACTCCGCAAAAGGCCGCCGCCCCAGAGCCCGCGAAATCCGCGCCTCCGTCGCATGCTGCCCTCGCCGCGGCAAGGTGAAATAATGACTACATCCGCACTCGTTACGCCTATTTCTTTGTCGAATGACTTGCTCACTGGAGCGGAATGGAGTCCTTCGCACACGCATGACCTGCTCCAGCTCTCCGCCGAAATCAAGGCGCGCCCGGGCCGCTATGCTTCTTCGCTCACCGGCAAATTCATCGCGCTCATTTTCGAAAAACCGTCCCTGCGCACCCGCGTCACTTTCGACGTCGGCATCCAAAGCATGGGCGGCTCGGTCGTATTTCTAGACCACACCCAAGCCTCTGCATCTCTTGGCGCTCGCGAATCCATCGCCGATGTTGCTCGCAACCTCGACCGCTGGGTTCACGGCATCGTCGCGCGCGTTTACAAACAAAGAGTCCTCGAAGAAATGGCCGCCAATGCCAGCATCCCGGTCATCAACGCGCTCTCGGATAAATTTCATCCCTGCCAGGCGCTCGCCGATTTCTTCACTCTCGAAGAACGCTTCGGCGCACTCCGCGGATTCAAACTCGCCTATGTCGGCGACGGCAACAATGTCTGCCACTCCCTGATGTATCTCGCCGCGCGGCTGGGCGTCCATCTGCGCATTGCCACGCCGCGCGATTACCAGCCCGAGCCGGAAGTCGTTTCCGACTCCAAGCGCGTCGCCAAAGAAACCCGCGCCAAGATCGAACTCATGACTGACCCGAGCGAAGCCGTCGCTGGCGCGCAAGCCGTCTACACAGATGCTTGGACGAGCATGGGTTTCGAGTCCGAAGGCGAAGTCCGCAGCACAGTCTTCGCACCCTACCAGGTCAACCCGGAACTGATGGCCCTGGCCGCTCCCGACGCTGTTTTTATGCACTGTCTTCCAGCGCACCGAGGCCTCGAAGTTACTCCCGAAGTCCTCGATGGCCCGCAGTCGGTCGTCCTCGACCAATCCGAAAACCGCATGTATGTGCAGAAAGCCATCCTGCATACTTTGTTCTGATGTTTAATGCGCGCCACCGCATCGGGCATCGCAAATATTTTGTCTGTTTGTAGGGGCACGGCACGCCGTGCCCGTCTTTGAACTCTTGAACCTTGAACCTTTAAACTTTTTTCAAAACGAGGAGCCATGAAGACGCAACTGCCAAAACCAAAGAAAGTCGTACTCGCTTATTCCGGAGGTCTCGACACCTCCATCATCATTCCCTGGCTAAAAGAAAACTATCAGTGCGAAGTCATCGCCATGATCGGCGACGTCGGCCAGCAGGAAGATTTGGAAGCCGCACGCAAGAAAGCCCTAGCCACGGGCGCGTCGACAGCCTACGTCGAGGATCTGCGCGAAGAATTTGTTCGCGACTACATCTGGCCGACCCTGCGCGCAGGCGCAGTGTACGAGCATACGTATTTGCTGGGGACCTCCATGGCGCGCCCCATTCTCGGCAAACGCCAGGCCGAACTCGCATTGCAACTTGGTGCCGACGGTCTCTCGCACGGCTGCACCGGCAAAGGCAACGACCAAGTCCGTTTCGAGCTGGCTTACAAAGCGATTGCGCCCAACGTGCAAATCATCGCCCCGTGGCGCGAGTGGGACATCGATTCCCGCGAAGATGCTATCGCCTACGCCGCAAAACACAACGTGCAAGTCGAGCAAAGCAAAAAGAATATCTACAGCCGCGACCGCAACATTTGGCACTTGAGCCATGAAGGCGGCGAACTCGAAGATCCCGCCAACTCTCCGAACGAAGCCATGTGGCAGTGGACCGTCTCTCCGGAAAAAGCCCCGGACAAGGCCGAAGAAGTCGAAATCGGTTTTGAAGCAGGCACGCCAATTTCCGTCAACGGCGCGAAGCTCGGTCCAATTGAGCTTCTCAATACGCTCAATGAAATCGCAGCAAAACACGGTATCGGTCGCACCGACATCGTCGAAAATCGCCTGGTCGGCATGAAGTCCCGTGGCGCCTACGAAACTCCCGGCGGCACACTTCTTGTCACCGCGCATCGTGAACTCGAAGCGCTTACTATTGACCGTGAAACAACGCATTTTCAGCAGGCGCTCTCGCTCCGCTACGCCGAGCTCGTTTACTACGGCTTGTGGTTCTCTCCGCTGCGCGCCGCGCTCGACGGTTTCTTCAACGTCTCGCAACAGCGCGTCACCGGGACCGTCGGCCTGAAACTCTGGAAAGGCACGCTCACCGTCACCAAGCGCGTGTCTCCGTTCTCGCTCTACCGCACCGACCTGGCGAGCTTTACCATGGGCCGCTACAACCCCAAAGACGCCGAAGGCTTCATCAACCTTTTCGCTTTACCTGTGACAGTCCGCCCTAAAGCCAAAGCCGAAGGCAGCAACAATTAATCTCGGTAGGGGAGGGGCTTGCCCCTCCCTCGTAGGGGCACAGCACGCCGTGCCCTCTGCTCAGCAACCGATGAAAAGTGACAATGACCGAACGCAAAGATGACCGCCTCTGGGGAGGACGCTTCGAGCGTGAGCCAAATGCTCACTTCGACGCATTCCAGCGCTCCTTTGCGTTCGATCGCCGCCTCCTGCCCTACGAAATCGCCGTCGACCGCGCCTGGGCCAAAGCCCTCGAGCCCATCGGCATTTTCACGGCGACAGAAGTAAAGCAAACGCTAGCCGCGCTCGACAAAATTTCCGACCGCACCACGACCGACCCCGCGTGGGTCGAATCCTTTGGCGCAAACGCCGAAGACGTCCACCACTTCGTTGAGAAGGCCCTCGTCGAAGAACTAGGCCCGCTCGGCTGGAAACTCCACACCGGCCGCAGCCGCAACGAGCTTGTGGCCACCGATTTTCGTCTCTTCGTGCGAGAGGCATCTGGAAGACTCCAGATTGCTTTGGCTGCTGTCCTGATACCAACACTCCAGGGCAAAGCAAAAGCCAAGCTCGGCGTCCCCATGGCTGGGATGACGCACATGCAGCACGCCCAGCCGATCCTGCTCTCTCATTTCCTTCTAGCGCATGCCGAAGCGTTCTTTCGCGACCTTGTCCGTCTGCAACACGCCTACGCAAGTGCCGACGCTTGCCCGATGGGCTCAGGGGCTCTCGCCGGAAACTCCTTCGGCATCGATCGCAATGCAATCGCGAAGGAGCTTGGCTTCTCGCACATCACGGCAAACAGTCTCGACGCCGTTAGCGATCGCGACTTCGCGCTCGATTATCTTTTTGCCCTCTCTAGCATCGCTACACACTTGTCGCGTCTCGCTGAAGATTTCGTCATCTTCGCGTCGCACGAGTTTTCGTACGTGATTCTTCCTGACGAATATTCGACCGGCAGCAGCCTCATGCCGCAAAAGAAGAATCCCGACAGCTGGGAACTAATCCGTGGGAAAACGGGACGCATTACCGGCGCCCTCGTCAGCCTTCTCACAACGCTCAAAGGTTTGCCTACCAGCTACCAGCGCGACTTGCAGGAAGATAAAGAAGCCCTTTTCGCCGCGCACGATCAGGTTGTCGACATGGTGGACGTCGCCGCAGGAGTTATTGACGGAACGGAATTTCGCGAGGATCGCTTGCGTGCAGCTGCTTCCAACCCCGCACTCTTCGCTACCGATGGAGCGGATTATCTAGTTCACAAAGGCATTCCCTTCCGCCAGGCACACGATCTGATCGGCAAAGTTCTGCGTGAAGCGGAAAAGCGAGACGTTTCTTGGACATCGCTGCCGCTCGACGAACTGAAGAAAATTTCTCCGGCGTTTGAATCCGATTTTATCGGCAGCCAATCGGTGGATAGCGCGATCGCAACAAAAACCGTTCCTGGCGGTACGGCAGTAGAATCCGTCGGACAAGCAATCGAGAATTTGAAAGTCCGTTTGCTGCAATTTTATCGCCCAAAAGGAGCCACGCCATGAGCACGCAAACTGCAGTTCAGTCGAACACCTTAACCTCCGTCTCGGAGGAGAGGAGGTCGCTTCCGGGGGCGGCGCGCTAGTCACACGGATATACCGTTGATGAAGCACGCACTCTCCGAAGCATCTCTTCCGCATGGATTCCGGTTCGCAGGCATCGCCTGCGGACTGAAGAAAACAGGCGCGCTCGATCTCGCGATTATCTCTAGCGACGTTCCGGCTTCCGCCGCAGCAGTGTTCACGCAAAATCTTGTGGTCGCCGCTCCGGTCACCATCTCCAAGGAGCATCTGCGCGCCTCGAAAGGCCGCATGCGCGCCGTGATTGTGAATGCAGGCAACGCGAACTGCGCAACGGGTACCGCGGGGCATGCCGCTGCCCAAAAAACCGTTACGGAAACTGCCAAGCGGCTCGGCTGTACACCCAACGAAATTATCGTCTGCTCTACGGGCGTAATTGGCGTGCCACTAGCCGTCGAGAAAATCCTGCGCTCGTTGCCCAAGTTGACGCGCAATCGTCGCCCCTCCGCGCGTTCCTTCGCGGAGCTGTCGCTCGCCATTTGCACAACCGACACGCGCCCGAAAACCGCCGGTGCTTCCTTCAAAATGGCTGGCAAGAGAATTCACCTGGTTGGCTGCGCGAAAGGCGCGGGGATGATTCATCCCAACCTCGCGACGACACTCGCCTTCGTAGTGACCGACGCCGCCATTGCCCCGGCACTGCTGCAAAAAACTTTGCGCGACATTTGCTCGCGCACATTTAACTGCATCAGCATCGACGGTGATTCTTCAACGAACGATACGCTGGCGGTCTTCGCCAACGGAGCGGCGGGCGTGCCACCGATTCGCCCCGGAAGCGCGGCGCATCGCGCCTTCGCCACGGCGCTTGAAGACGTTTGCCGGTCGCTCGCGCTGCAAATCGTTGCCGACGGCGAAGGCGCGCAACGGGTCATCGAAATCGAAGTGCGCGGCGCGAAAACCGAAGCCGCAGCCAAACGCATTGCCGAAACGATCGCCACCTCGCCGCTCGTCAAAACAGCCTTCGCCGGAGGCGATCCCAACTGGGGCCGCGTTTTCGCCGCCGCTGGCCGCGCTGGTGTGCCCTTCGATCCCGCCCGCGTCGACATCACGATGGCAGGCGTTCCGGTTTTGCAGCGCGGCAGTCCACTCGATTTCAACGAGCGCGCCGCCAGCAATCGCCTGCTCGCCGAACACGTTCCAATTGTTCTGCATCTGCACGCCGGCAACGCCAGCGCGCGCTACTGGACCTGCGACCTCACCGCGGAATACGTCCGCATCAACGCTTCGTATCGTACATAACGACGACGAGCTTAACGCGCCGGGTTCAACAATTTAAGAAGTACCCATGATTTCGAGCGGCTGTCCTGCGGCACACAGTGGGCACTGCGCGGGCGTCCATAAATTATGCGGCATCTGGTGCAGAAGTTCGAGAGCGACCTGATGTTCTGCTACGAATTTGGCGATGGAATCGCCCAGTCCCAGAAGGGCACCGATGGCGACGACATCAGCGCCGACAGATTGCAAGTCGGAGTAGGCTCCGCCAACAGCTGACCCGGCACTGATCACATCGTTTATGATCGCGACGCGTTTACCTTTGACGGCCGCCCTCAGCGGTTTCGGAAGGCGATACTGGACGGGATACAAACCCTGGCGCGCCGTATCTGCAAATCGCTCCGCGTAAACGAAGTCGCATCCGAGTTCGAGGGCGACAAGCAACGCGATGAACGCGCCTTCGACGAGCGGGCCGCAGACCACTTCTACCTTATGCGGCAGGAGTTTTGTTGCCAGTTGAGCGACAAATGGCCGTATTTCACGAGAATGCGTGCACAGTGTCTCGAGCTCCAGCCACAAATCTCCGTGATGCCCGGATTCAAACTGGAAGTGTCCCTGGCGTCCCCGCACAAGTTCTAGAAGCTTTTCTATCATCGCAGCTCTTCGATTCTTGGCGCCCCGCTCGCGAGCACCAAAGTATCGACGGAAACAGGGATTCTATACGACCACGATTCTAGCCACTCCAAGCGGAGGAGATGAGAGAATTGTCCGGTATGCCGGTATATATCGAAGGGCAGCTGAATCCCGAGATTTATTTCAGACAGGCACTCTATGACGCCCAATTCGAACAGATCAATGATGATTCTAATCGCCGGGCCGTATCGCTCGGGGACGAATGACGATCCTGCTTTAATAAAAAGAAATGTAGAAGAAATGGAGTCTTACGCGTTGCCCGTCTTTCGCGATGGGCACATCCCGATTCTGGGCGAATGGCTGGCGTTACCGCTGGTGAACCTTGCCGGTTCGACGAAAATCGGCGACGAATTTTTCAATGAGATTTTTCATCCCATAGCGGTCAGGCTCTTAGAAAAGTGCGATGCGGTGCTTCGTGTCGGTGGACCTTCGGCCGGCGCGGACGAAATGGTACGCGTGGGGCGCAGCCTGGGCCTAAAGATTTACTCCACTCTCGCGGAAATTCCCTCTCAGTGAACGAGGGAGGAGACTGTGATCGCAATCGTACGCGTCAGCGAACCTGACTCTTTTCATCCTAAAGCTGCCCGAAAAGAAAAGGGGGCACGGAATGCGGTGCCCCCACTGTCAGAACCCATGTGGACTTCTTCGCCTAGAAGGAATACCGCAATGAGAATTGGATTAGCCGCGGCGCTCCCACCGTACTGGTGATTTTGCCGAAGTTGCCGCCTTCCACATCGGTGAAAGCCGGATTGGCGAAGTTGGCGTGGTTCCAAATGTTAAAGAAATCAGTGGTGAAACGCAGTTCCTGCCGCTCGGTAATCTTGAAGTTCTTGATCACCGAGAAGTCCCAGTTCTGCTGCCCCGGTCCGCGGAAGGTGTTGCGTCCCAGGTCTCCGAAGCCGGTCGTGCAAAAGTTGGGATTGTTGACGGGATCGCACAAGCCCGGGTAGAGAAGCGGTGCCGGTGTGAACGCGCTGAGATTCAAATAGCCGTTGACGCGTGACCCGATGCTTCCGCTGGTCATAGCGCTCGAAAGCGTAGCCCCTGGCGCTAGACTCGCCGTCAGCACACCAGGAGCGGAACCCGCTCCTAGAAACCCGGTACCCGCTCCGGAATCCAGAACCGAGAACGGCGCACCGGATTGAATAATAGTGATGCCGCTGATGCCCCATCCCGCTAGCAGCCACCGAGTCGCTCCTTCCGAGGATTTGAAGAATGGCAAATCGTAGCGGTAACTCACGGCTAGCCGGTGCGTGCGGTCAAAATCAGACAGTCCGCGCGAATCGTTCAGCGTGGATTCGTCGTTGAAGGCAGTATTGAAGGCAGTATTGCCCGTTGAAGTCGCGTCAGTCGATTTCGAGAACGTATATGCCGCCTGGAAATACCCAGCTCCCCAGCGCCGCGAGACTGTGGTCTGGAGCGAATTGTAGTGCGAGTACGCGTCATTGGCGAAAAGCTGAAACCCTGCGTAGCCGTTGATGCCCTGTGCTCGTGAGCGAGCGACAGCGTTGTCGAACGTATTGGTCGTTATGACGCACGGGCTGGGATTGCAAAAGGGGCTGGCAATATCCACTGGATTTGTCGGTGTGGCGTCCTGCGATTGCAGGGCGTCACGCGTTTCGCGCAAATGAATGGAATGCGTGCCTACATAGCCAACCTCAAGCACCCACTGCTTCCCCAAGTCACGCTGAACAGTCAGATTCCACTGTTGCGTGCTGGGCACGACAAAGTGGCGAGGGACAGCCAATCCGAAAATGCCGAGCGTGTTAAGGGGTCCGGGGCAGCCCGTTCCGCCAGCCTGCCCATAATTCGCTGCTTGCGTGGTATCTCCTCCAGGGAAGCCCTGGAAAACGTTTAAGCAAGGAACAAAGGCCGGGTCCAGCGTGCCGGCCTGCGGCAACGCGTTCGGATTAGGATTCGGGCAATTTGGCAGCGGCGTCGCGGAAAAATAGGTTCCCAAGCAACCCGGTGAACCTCCGCCGAATGCCACGGGAAGAAACGGCGTCTCGAAGGACAACTGGTCCGCCGTGCCAACGTCTTCGCGCACGTAGTAGATGCCGTATCCCGCACGAATGGTCGTATTGTGATGGCCGAAGAGGTCGTACGCCAGGCCAATGCGCGGCCCAATATTCGTCGAATAATTGTTGTTAAACGTCGTGCCATTCGCGCTGCCCGTCAGGCCCGCCAAATGCAAACTGTTCACGCAGGAAGGATAGATGAACGGAAACTCCCCAGCATTCGCGAGCGTTGGATCGAGATTGCCGATATGGCAAAGATCATCATGAAACGCGCCGAATATTTCCGTTCGCACTCCCAGGTTCAGAGTCAGATTAGGCCGGATCTTCCAGTCATCCTGCGCAAACACCGCATAGTTATTCGACCGGTATTCGTGATTCGAAAGGCCGCCGCCGCCAAAGCTGAATTGTGGCGCGCCCAATAGAAAATTCTGGAAGTCGGTCGTCGAGACACCTGGCAGAGGATTTCCCGAACCCACCGGAGTATTCGTGAAGAACAGCTCCCCGTTGAACACCTGCGGAAAGTTCTTGTTTAAATTCACGCGCGTAAAGTCTCCGCCAAAACGGAACACGTGTGCGCCCTTGACCCAGCTCACGGTGTCCACAAGATTGTAGTTATTTTGGTCCTGCGTCTGGTTCCCGAAGGGTGCCGGTCCGATTTCAAATCCCGAACTCTCGAAAATGAATTTATAAATGGAATCCGTCACGCTGTTCGTCGGCCGGTCGATTCCCAGGTCCGACGTCGTGACAGGCGGAACGTTCGTCAAGTCATCGTTAATATGCACGAAGCCGAATCTGAACTCATTCACGAGTGTCGGTGAAAAAAGATGCGTCTCGGTAATATTCAGGAAGCGGGCATTCACCGGCGTATCAAACGGAAAGTTGAGCGAGGAAGAGCTCACGCTACTGGCTAGCGTGCTACCCAGGGATTCCTGCAGGTCGCCCCCGCCGAAAGGCAGAAAACTCTCGGAATCGGAAAAGAAAAAACGCGCGGAAAGTTTGTCCTGGCCGCTGCGGAATTCGCGGTCCCAGTTGGTCGTGAATTGATTGTCGGTATATTTCCCCGCCCGGCTGATGGCAAACGCGCCCGTTGTAGGGTCGCTACTCGGAATCAACAACCCGTTGGTCGTCCCGCCGAACTGGTTGCTCTGAAAATTCAACAAACTCAACACTACTGGATCAATCGGGGTTGTCGTATTCCCGAAAAATGCCTGCGAAATCGAAGCCTGTGTTCGGACCTCTGGAAGTGACGGAATCGTCGTGCTGATGAGCGTGCCCGGCGAATCGCCGCTGCGCTGCCGCGTTCCCTGGTAGTTCATGAAAAAATAGCCGAACTTCTCTTTTACAACCGGTCCGCCAAGGCTTCCGCCAAAAATGTTCTGATTGATCACGGGACGTGCCAGACCTTGGCCATTCAGAAAGAAGTCATTGGCGTTCAAAACCGTGTTGCGGAAATATTCGTAAGCGTCGCCGTGAAACTCCCGTGTGCCCGACTTGAGAATCGCGTTGACGTTTCCGCCGCCGTCCCGCCCCTGGCTCGCGTCATACAGCGACGTCTGCACCTTGAACTCCTGGATCACGTCGGGATTGGGAAGAGGAACATACGTCGCTTGCGCGACGTTGTAGTCCGTGGCGCTGATTCCTTCGATCAAAAAGTTGTTGTTGTCCTCGCGTTGGCCGTTCACGAAGAGCTTCACCGAGCCGCGCCCAAGCTGTGCCGCGGCGTTCAGTTCGCTCTGTGCGCCGGTGGAGAGCGTCAGCAGTTGCTGGTAATTCTGGGTCGCAAGAGGAAGCTCGCGGATTGTGGCAGTCCCAAGGGATTCGCCGGTCGTCGCGTTGCTGGTTTCCACCGCCGTTACCTGCGCGGAGATTTCCACTTTTTCCGTCACCGCGCCGGGTTTCAGCGTGATCGTCACGCGCGTTGTTTCCGTGACGCGCACTTCAATGTCCGTGGCTTTTGCTTCCCCAAATCCGGATTTGTTTACGACGACCGTGTAATTCCCGGGGGGCAAAAGCGTGGCTACGAAAATCCCCTCGCTGCTCGTGGGAAGCTTGCGCACGATGGATTCCGTCCGTGCCTCGATAACTTGCACGTCCGCGCTGCCGATGGACCCGCCGCTGGTATCAACGACCACGCCGCTGATGGCGCCCGTTGCTCCGCCTTGTCCGTACGCGTTCACACCCGCCAGCATTCCAGCGAGTAACAACACCCCCGCAAACAATCTACTGATGCCCCACATGATTCACCCCCAGGTGACCAAACTTAAGATCTGTCTTACGCTTGAAAAACGACAATCCCAGCGTCTAATCCTTCGAATCGCGCCAGTGTCCCCCGGAACACGACGCGCGCCAGTGAATATTCCTATTTTGAAACTAACGATACAGCTTCCATGTGTCAACCCGCGGAGGCATTTATTTTCGTAAAATGTTCATAAAAATTCTTGATGATTCAAATCATCCGCCGCACCGTCAAACCATTCGCCTCGACTGATTGTGCTTGACTGCCCGCACTCGGCACTTGACGCGAGCTTTACCCGGCGAGACCATTACCCCCAGGTTATACAGGCGTAACCTGTCCCGCTTGGCATCCGTCTAAGCAAGTAGCAGATTTGCTACCGTCGCCGATGGGGGTGACACATGTCTTCCAGCACCGCTTTCCGCTCGCTACTATCCTTCTCGTTCTTCGCACTCCTGGCGGGTTTCCAACCTGCCAATGCGGACTCGAGCCACGCCCGTGTCATTCGCCTCAGCCTCGTCCAGGGCGATGTGCGCTTTACTCGGGAAGCTCACGGTGATCCGCTCGCGGATCAAAAGGCACAATGGGAAACAGCCCAGGCGAACTTGCCAATCCGTCAGGGCTACGTGGTTGCCACCGACAACGGCCGCGCCGAGGTCGAATTTGAAAATGGCGCGATGGCTTTTCTCAACGAGAACTCCGTTCTCGAATTTTTCGATCTTTCACTCGACGATGGCGCGCGCACCACACGTCTGGTTCTCCGCCAAGGCTCCGCTTCTTTCTACGTGAATCCCGCCAACGATGATTATTTCAGCGTGACAGGCGGCGACTTCACAGTCGAGGCCAACGGCAAGAGCTCTTTCCGCCTCAACAACTATGACGATGGAAGCAACGTGGATGTCCTGATGGGCCACGCCTCCGTCCTGCACAAGAAAGAGACCGCGCAGCTCAGCAAGGGCCAGTCGCTCTCCATGAAAGCTGGAGAAAATTCCGTGAGTATCGGCCGCCTTCCCTCCGACGATGATTTCGACCATTGGGTCTCTGGTCGCATAGATACAGTTTCCTCGGCAACGAACGCGTCCCTTCAATATACGAACACCCCCTATTACGCGCCCGGCTACGCTGATCTTTATACTTATGGCGCTTGGTCTTCCTGCGGAGGCTACGGCTATGGCTGGCGGCCCTTCGGCGCAAGCTTGGGCTGGTCACCGTTCACCATGGGCCAATGGATTATGGATCCCGGTTTCGGCTGGACTTTTGCCAGCTACCAGCCGTGGGGTTGGGCTCCTTATCATTATGGCGGCTGGCTCTTTGACGCCTCCTGCGGCGGCTGGTTTTATTCGCCGCCACCTTACTACGGCTATGGAGGTTACGGAGGATACCCGGTCAGGCGCACTCCGCCCATCGTGCATCCGCCTCGTCCGCTCTATCACGCAACGACAGCTGTTTTCGTTCGCCAAAACGGTCAGCTCGCTATCGTGCCCATGCACCCACTCGATAAGGATGGCAAGACGCCGCTGAATCTTGAGCACGGTGTTTTTTCCGTAGATCCAGTCAGAAACGCCAAGGGGCCAGTGCTGTCTGCTTCAGCGGGACAAAAATGGGAAACCGTGAAATCTCCGCAGCGCGAGGCGCTTACCAGCGGTCTCGTTGCCACCACGGTGCCTGTGCGCACTTCGCGCACGCTTATAGAAGGAAGCAGTGGAACGCGCGTCGTTTCCCTTAACCACGATTCTTCCATCACGTACGATGCGCACGAGCACCGCTTTGTGAACGCAGCTGCAGCTGCGGGCTCTCAGCGAGAGACAGAAGTGCTCGCGGGGAAAAATGGGCTGAGTGAGACTAGAAACGATCACATTGTGGTAGGTTCCAAAAATAATCCGCCGTCTGGAACGGCCACCCGTGTCCCTAATGCACCTGCACCCGTGCGCTCAGCAGCTCCTCCATCTCGCTCTATCGCTCCCCCACCAGCTGCTCGCTCCTCGAGCGCTAGTAGCGGCGGTGGCACTTATTCAGGCGGAGGCGCGTCTTCTCATGCGTCATCTTCATCGTCCGCATCTTCGTCTCACGCCTCGGCACCTTCCTCCAGCGGAGGTGGTGGTGGAGGCGGCCGACCACACTGAGGCATTCTTTATTTCAGAAATTTTTGAAAGAAAAACGGCTCCTCAGTTTGGAGCCGTTTTTCTTTTCTAGAAACATCACCAGCCATATACAGCTCGCACGTTGTTAAGCGAAGAGCATTCCCGTATACCCTACAACCGCTCCAAGATCCCCGGAGACATCCCCCGACGTCGCGTACCGCACTAACTCGGCCCGCGTACTTCCCAGGCTCTGCAGTGCCGTTAGCATCGCAACGGTCGGCCCCAAGCCGCACATTGAAATCGCCTCATTCCGGCAGGTATCGTAAAGCCCACGCGCGTTCAGCGCTAAAATTTGGTCAATTGCCTTGCGGTCCTTGACGCGCGTCGTTGCATCATTTTCGTAATGATTCAAATCGGAGGTGGTCAGCAGAAGAATCTCTTCGCCGGACGCTGCAATCACGCGACCGATCGCTTCGCCCACGGCAGCGAGATCCTCAAACCTCACCGTTCCGAGCACAATAGGCACGAACGTAAACTTCGGTTGTAGCACCTGCAAAAACGGGATTTGTACCTCCAGCGAATGCTCGCTGCTGTGCGCCACACTGTCCTCGCGCAGCAATGGGCAAGCCGCACGCAACGCCGCCGCCAACGGTTCATCGATCACCGCATCTCCAAGCGGCGTGCGCCATGCTCCGCTCGATAGAATCGCGGCATTTTCCCCGCGCGGATAATGTCGCACGCCGAGAATCACAATTTTTTTCGGAATAATAATTCGCCCGTAAACCGCTCCCGCCACATGCCCCGAATACACATAACCCGCATGCGGTACTAGGCAAGCCTTTACTCGCACTGGCACCACGGTTTTTTCAGTTTTGGAGTAATCCCGAATCAGTGCGGCAAGTTCAGTTGGATCGGAAGGATAAAATCGGCCGGAAACCGCCGCCATGCGAAGCATCACTCTTCGCTCCGCAAATCAAAGTGGCCTGGAGGGTTTGCCTTTGACCTTGAGCGCTTTCAATGACGTCTGGTCATAATAAACCGTGACCTTGTCGCCGTACTGGTAGCCGCCCTTATCGACAATCGTCTGCATTTCGGCTGACGCTCGCTCGGACAGTGCGAACGACTGCATGGACATATCATTTCCCCTCGCCCGCACTGTGATCTGAACAGTGTTCGCGTGCATCACGTACCCTTCAAACTTGCCAAGCCCCTCAGTCTTCGATTTCGGCTTGATCGTATTCACGATAATCGGCACGGCCGTGTCTACAATGATGGGCGCAACTACTTCGGGAACGGTAGTAGGAATGGGAAGAGGAATCTGTGCCCGCACTGGCGCGCTGAAAATCCCCGTCATCACCAGGGCCGCAGCGCTCAATCCCGCAAATTTTACTTGTGCTTTCATTCGATGTCGTCCGTCGCAATCCTTAAAGATTTCAAAAACCTTACATCCTGCGGCGTCATCGTCAGCCTTGCCGCCGGCTTTTTGTCCGGAATCTGATCAAACGATTCCTGATCCACTTGAATCCTCAACGATTCCAGAAACCGCCGGTCCTGCGTCGTCAGCTTCGCCGCTTCCGCCGCGGCAGCATCCCGCTTCGCCAACCCGATCGTCGCGTCCAGTTTCAGCACGATATCGTACCCGTGCGCGCGCACTCCCGCAATGGCGCCTGTGATCCGGTCGGAGTCGGACACCGTGTCATTGATCGCGTGTCCCAATTCACGAAGCAAGTTCTTCAGGTGATCATCGAGTTGCAAGGGCGGCTCTCCCTCACTACATTTGCCATTCTAGGCCCGCATTTCTTTGGATACAAGTCACCTCCTTTTGCGTTGTCTCCAATAGGTTCACAGTACGTTAGTGCAGGTCTGGGGCCCCTCCCAAGGCCCTCCAAGCGCCGCTGAGCTCCCACTCCCTCCGGATTTTACCTCGTATTTTGCGCTAAGATGCACTCATGTCCTCGGTAGCGACGTCACCGGCAGCTGCTCCCCGTCAAGGAGGCTTTCAACGTTTTTGGCGTGCCCTAAAGCAGCTCTTCCTTGAAGTCGCCGGCGCCATGTTTGCATTCCTTGGAATCCTTTGGCTCAATGCAGCTCTCCGTTCCTGGAACCGCGACGTGGCCCACTGGCTCATTGCCACAGCCGTTGCCATCGCCCTGGTATTCTTTTTTTTCGCACTAAGTTCGTTCCGCCGCGCCCGCAAGTTGTAATCTATTTCCGTAGGGGCACGGCATGCCGTGCCCGCTCTTGCTTTTGCCTTGTTCTTGCTGGCTCAGAATATTGACGCGAAAATGTCCGACACAAAAACCAAGCCCCCCGCCGAACGCAAAGAAAATTTCGCGACGCTCTCCGGCCTTCCCATCGATCGCCTCTACACGCAGGACGATCTCTCCGCCACGGATCAAGAATCGTCCATCGGCTACCCCGGCGAATTCCCCTACACCCGTGGCATCTACCCAACGATGTACCGCGGCCGCCTCTGGACCATGCGCCAATACGCCGGCTTCGGCACCGCCATCGAATCCAACCAGCGCTATCGCTATCTCCTAAGCAAAGGCCAAGCCGGCCTCTCCGTAGCCTTCGATCTCCCAACGCAAATCGGCATGGACTCCGATC
Organism: uncultured Acidobacteriota bacterium; assembly: GCA_963730495.1. Classification (GTDB taxonomy): domain Bacteria; phylum Acidobacteriota; class Terriglobia; order Acidiferrales; family UBA7541; genus Acidiferrum. Next base: position 23,462 of record CAVSSD010000002.1, read on the forward strand.
ACCCGCTTGCCCTCGGCGAAGTCGGCAAAGTCGGCGTAGCCATCGATTCCCTCGAAGACATGGAAACTCTCTTCGATAACATCCCCCTAGAAAAAGTCTCCACCTCGATGACCATCAATGCCACCTCCGCCATCCTCCTCTGCCTCTACGTCGCCGTCGCCAAGAAGCAAGGCGCCAACCTAGCGAAAATTTCCGGCACTGTCCAAAACGACGTCCTCAAGGAATACATCGCCCGCGGGACGTACATTTATCCCGTCCGCCCCGCCATGCGCATCGTTACCGACATCTTCGCCTGGTGCCGCGACAATCTCCCCAAGTGGAACACCATCTCCATCTCCGGCTACCACATCCGCGAAGCTGGCTCGACAGCCATCCAGGAAGTCGCCTTCACGCTAGCCGATGGCATCGCCTACGTTCAATCCGCGCTCGACGCCGGCCTGTCGGTTGACGAATTCGCTCCCCAACTCTCTTTCTTCTTCAACGCGCACAGCGATCTCCTCGAAGAAATCGCCAAGTACCGCGCCGCCCGCCGCCTCTGGGCCAAAATCATGCGCGACCGTTTCGGCGCAAAAGATTCTCGTTCGCTCCTTCTTCGCTTCCACGCCCAAACTGCCGGCTCCTCCCTTACCGCCCAGCAACCAGAAAACAATATCATTCGCGTAGCCATCCAAGCCCTCGCTGCCGCCCTCGGCGGGTGCCAGTCCCTCCACACTAATTCGATGGACGAAGCCCTCGCCCTTCCCACCGAAGACGCCGCGCTCATCGCGCTGCGTACCCAGCAAATCCTGGCCCACGAAACCGGTGTCACCAACACAATCGATCCCGTCGCCGGTTCCTACGCGATCGAGCACCTAACCAACGAAATAGAGCAAGGCGCCGTTGAATACATTTCAAAGATTGACGCCATGGGAGGAATGCTCCGCGCCATCGAATCCGGCTTCGTCCAAGGCGAAATCCAAAAAGCCGCCTACGATTTCCAACGCGCCGTAGAATCCAAAGAACAAATCATCGTCGGCGTGAATGACTTCATCGCAGAAGAAGAGCGCTCCATTCCCACGCTGCGCATCGAACCCGAAATTGAATGCTCCCAAATCGCTCGCCTAAACGCACTGCGCGCGAAACGCGATTCCGCCAAAACGCAATCCGCGCTCGCCGAACTTCAACGCCGCGCTGCCACCACAGAAAATCTCCTCCCCGCCATACTAAACGCCGTCGAAGCCCACGCCACCGTAGGCGAAATCTCCGACACCCTCCGCCGCGTCTTCGGCGAATACCAAGAATCCGTCGTCATCTGACATGAAGCTCATCCTCTCTTCCACTTCTCCACGACGCGCCGAAATTCTCCACGATGCTGGCTTCTCGTTCGTCGTCGTCGCTTCCGCTGTCGACGAAACGCCCATGCTTGGCGAACCCCCCAGCGAGCTAGTCCAACGTTTAGCCGACGCCAAAGCCGAACTCGCCGCCGCCCGTGCTGTCGGCCCTGCCATCGTCCTCGCCGCCGACACTGTCGTCGCTCTCGATGGCCGCATCTTCGGTAAGCCCCGCTCCAGCGACGACGCCCGTCACATGCTGGAAAATCTTTCCGGCCGCACCCATGCCGTCGTAACCGGAGTTACACTAATCCGCCTCCCCGACGCCGAGCGCCGCACTTTCGTCGAATCCACGCTAGTCCATTTCGCCCAACTCTCCGCAGAAGAAATCTCTCGTTACCTCGCCACTGAAGAACCTCACGACAAAGCCGGCGCCTACGCCATCCAGGGCCGTGCTGGCCGTTACATTCCCCGCATCGAAGGCGACTATTTCAACGTAGTCGGCCTTCCCCTCTCGCACGTCACGCAAGCCCTGGCCGAACTCGGCTGGTCCGAAGATTGACCTCTCTGGCTGAATTGGCCTCTGGGAAGTTGTCTCATCCACCTGGGAGCTCTTGGACAAAACAACGAATCCTGAAAAATCAAAAAGGCGCCCCGACCAGGTCGGAGCGCCTTAAAAACTAAGCCCTATAGCTCTGTATGAAAGCTCGTCTTACGCCTTCTTATCTTCCGCGGGCTTCTCCACAGGAGCGGCCGCTGGTGGAGGAGGTGCCGTCGACGACGCTTGCGCCCCAGACATACCTTCTTTAAATCCGCGCACACCCTCACCAAGCCCGCGCATCAACTCAGGAATCTTGCGCCCCCCGAAAAGCACGAGGATCACGATCGCCACGATCAACAAATGCATTGGGCTATCCCACATAGGGCACCTACCTTTCGCGCCGGGATAAACGCACCCGCACGCAGGAGCTACGCACTACAAACACCCTAAAGTATAACACGCTCGTCCCCAGCCCGCCGCGTCACCCGCTCCCGGTCCAGGTATTCAAGCAATGGAATAGCATACTTCCGTGTAATCCCGGTGAGCTCTTTAAAGATGGGCACGGATATTCGCTCGCCCTTCGCTTTCTTATACGTAGAAAGCTGCACTTTCAGATGAGCCAGCGCATTGCGATGAAAAATAAGCTCGGGGCTCACGCGCACAAGATTTTTCTCGCGTAGCAAAATTTGCAGCAACTTCTCCGCGCGCTTGCTCTCCACGGAAAGCTTCGCCAACACCTCTTTTACGGATGGGACCGCTAAACCCGCATCGGCAAATGCCTTTTCGATTTCCCCCTTCGCCTGGGCTTCTTCCGGCAACAGGGAAATTTGAGACCCTCCGCGCTTCACGAGCTCGCCTTGCACGTCCAATTTTCTCTCCGTCGCCAACTCTTCGAGCGCCGTCCGAAACGTCTCCGTCCGCACGCGTCTCCCCAGGCTTGCGCGCAGATCCTCTCGCGCGATTCCGGGTGAAAGCGGATTCTCCTTGTGAAAACGCTCCACGCGCTCGCCGATTTTCCGGCGCACGTCGTCGAATGCCTTCCGACCCAGCAAAATCAGTGGTTCCTGCGAAACGATCTTGATTTTCTCAGCCACGTTCGGACGCTGAGCAACTTCTCGAACTTCTCTTTCAAAACATCCTGTTCGTGCCACAATTTCGTCGAATTCCAAACCCGTTACCGCGCGCTCCGTCATCGCCACAAGTACTTCGTCACGTTTTCCTCGTTCCATTATTTCGAGGAAGGCAGGCCGGCCAGAATCTCGAACCGTGGGCCTCCTTGCGAGGCAATCCAGCACTTCGCCGCCGCCGATCGTAACGACCGGCGAAAATTGCCGCACAATGAACCGATCACCGGGCTGCAGTAATACATCGTCCTGTAAACGCAAATGCGCCAGCGCGCTCTGTCCAGGAGCAAGCGCGCTTTGCCCGTAGAGAAAAACCTCAGCTATCGTCTCCGCGGTCCCCGCGTGAAAATGCACTCGAGAGCGATGCTTCGGCTTGCGCGCGGAAGGCAGTAGCGTAAGCCGCACATCGATCCTGCGCGTGGCACGAAAATGCTCCGGCGCGGCAAGTGTCATCCCGCGCTTCACATCGCCGTGATCGATACCCGCCAGATTTACGGCCGTCCTTTGTCCCGCGATAGCGCGTTCTACAGATTTTCCGCCTGATTGCACGCCGCGCACCCGCAATCGTTTGCTTCCGGGAAACAACTCGACTTCATCTTCCGCGCCGATACTTCCCGAAATCAGCGTCCCCGTCACCACCGTTCCAAACCCTTTCATCGCAAACGCCCGGTCGATCGGAAGCCGAAAGTATCGCCCCGCATCTTTTCCAGGAATTTCGCTAGCGACGGCGTGCAATGCGCTCTTCAACTCGGCGAGCCCGGTCCCCATCTTCGCACTCACCGGAACAATCGGCGCCCGCTCCAAAAAAGAGCCGTGCAAATATTCTTCCACCTCGAGCCGTACCAGCCCGAGCATGTCCGCATCAACCAAATCGCTCTTCGTCAGCACCACGACGCCGCGCCTCACACCCAGCAGCCGGCAAATATCGAAATGCTCTCGCGTCTGCGGCTTGATCGATTCGTCCGCCGCAATAACCAGCAGCACCAGGTCGATCCCCGCTGCGCCCGCCAGCATGTTGCTCACAAACCGCTCATGCCCCGGTACATCTACAAGCCCGAATCGCACGCCGTTCTCTTCGAGAAACGCAAAACCAAGATCAATCGTGATCCCGCGCCGCTTCTCCTCCGCGAGCCTGTCCGGATGCGTGCCAGTCAGCGCCTCCACAAGCGCAGATTTACCGTGATCAATGTGTCCCGCAGTTCCTACAATCACGCTTTTGTTTTGGGTAGACATAAGGATCGTTGCAGTTCGACTTCGTGGGGGCACGGCACGTTTACCCTGAGCTCCGAAGGGCCGTGCCCCCTCTCGGGCGCGAACTCCAACGTATCACTTGCGATGCTACTGGAGAGAAGAAGGAAGGGTCAAACTTCAGAAATCAGCAGGGTAAGTTCGCGCCTAAAACATGCCCCTACTTCGCCGCGGAGATTTCGTCGACGATTGCCTGGGCTGCAGAGCGAGGATCCGGTGCAGCTATGATTGGCCTGCCCACGACGAGATAGTCCGCGCCAGCCTTAATCGCTTCCGTAGGCGTCGCCGTGCGCGCCTGATCGTCGCGCTTTGCATCGTCTGCGTTCTCTTGGTCATCGGGGCGTACGCCTGGCGTCACAATCAAGAAGTCGCGTCCGCAAGCCTTGCGGATAGCTCTCGCTTCCTGCACGGAAGCTACAACTCCATCGACACCCACTTCTTTTGCTAGCCGAGCCAACTTCACAACGCGGCTCTTCGGAGGTCCGCCAATGCCGGTCTCGCGCATCGCCTTCTGATCCATGCTGGTAAGAATCGTTACGGCCAGCAAGCGTGGTCGGTCGGCACCCATCGGGATTCCAGCACTGATTGCCTGGACGGCGGCCGCCATCATTGCGTGCCCCCCGAGGGCATGCACGTTGACGAGCTGCACACCGGTCATAGCGGCGGCGGAGAGCACTGCTCCCGCAACTGTATTTGGAATGTCGTGGAATTTCAGGTCAAGAAAGATGCCTGGGCCCAGCGCGGCAATCTCTTTAACCGCCGCAGGTCCCGCAGCCGTGAACAGTTGGTTCCCGATTTTAAACATCCCGACAAGGTCGGAAACCTGTTTTGCAAACTTTAGGGCAGAGGATAACGAATCAAAATCCAGTGCCACTATTAAACTGCTGCGGGGATGGGCGTCGAAGCTCAAGGTCATGTGAGACCCCGGTTTCGGCGGGGTCAGTGCTTCTCGGGCAATTCCATCAATTCGAGCCGAACCTGGCTAACACCCGAATTGATCAAACCAATCTTACGTGCTACGCGATAGGATACATCAATTTCGCGCCCTTCTTGATAGGGACCTCTATCGTTGATGCGTACTAGTTCAAACTTCCCGTTCCGGGGGTTCACCACGCGGACGATGGACCCGAACGGCAGGTTAGGGTGCGCCGCTGTCAGGGCTTCGCAATCGAAGTGCTCCCCGTTGGCGGTCTTCTTTCCATTGAAAGCCGGACCATACCAACTGGCGTTGCCAACCCAAGTCTTCACCGGCTTAACCGGAGCGCTCAAGTGCGCCACTAGGGGGGCGTCCATGACCGGAACAACGAGGAACATTAAGAGCACCCAACGGAACGCGGCCCAGAAAACAAAGAGTGGTCGTCTCATAGTGTGTTCTTTGTGCTACTCATATCCAAAAAAGTGTATCGCAAAATAGTCGTTATGTCAACCAAAATCTGCGAAAATTTTACCTCTTATCTCATTGACAGTAAACGTTTTAGCTCTAAAAAGAGCCCTCTCCAATCCCTCAACAAGTCGCTGACTGACCGTCGGGTCAGTAAAGCTGGCCGTCCCGACCTGTACCGCAGTAGCTCCTACAGCTAGATATTGAAGCACGTCCTCGACCGTCTCTATACCGCCAACCCCTAAGATCGGTATCTTTATCGCCTTATGCGTTTCCCAAACCAGGCGCAGCGTGATCGGCTTTATCGACGGGCCCGAAAGGCCGCCCGTTTGGTTTCCTAAGCAGGACTTCCCAGTCCAAGGGTCGATCGCCATAGCCGGATAAGTGTTCGCCACCGTCAGCGCATCTGCACCAGCCTCTTCCGCCGTCCGAGCAATAAGCCCAATGTCTGCAACCAGCGGCGAGAGCTTCACCCAGAGAGGCCTCTTGGTCGCCGCCTTGCGAGCAGCCCCTACGACCTCGGCTACTAACCCTGGATCGGCTCCAAACTGCATCCCTCCCTTCTTCACGTTGGGGCAGGAGATGTTCAGCTCATAGGCCGTCAGCCCCTCTGCGTCCTCGAGGACCCGGATGACCTCTGCGTAGTCCTCGACGCTGTAGCCGAATACATTGGCTATGATCGCTGTATGGTATTTTCTTAATATTGGTAGTTTTTCCAGTACGAACGCCTGGACCCCTATGTTTTGGAGCCCCACGGCGTTCAGCATGCCGGATGGGGTTTCGCAAAGTCGGGGCGCCGGGGCGCCTTCCATGGGCTCACAGGACAGGCCCTTCACGACTATGCCGCCGAGACGGTTTAGGTCAACCAGATGGGCAAATTCGACGCCGTAACCGAAGGTTCCGCTAGCTGCGAGAATGGGATTCCGCAGGCGCACCGCGCCAATATGCACGCTCAGATCAACGGCATTTGCGCTCGTCACATCGCCCAGAGAATATCATGAAGCCACCCTGCCACTGCTCAAAATTCCGTTGTGGCCATAATGCATGCCTGTGGAAGAAATGGCGTGACTACGGTTTTACCTCGGAACTAACCGGAGCAGATTGCTTTCTTGCCGCTTGAGCTTGGGGCGTCTTCGCGAGCGCTTCGCCCAGCACGCGCCCATCGCGCGGTGCCAGCGTAATCCCGCAGAGGGAAGCCAGTGTAGGTGCAATATCTGCGGGCGTAATCGCGCCGTAATACTCGCCGGGCCGAATCCCATAACCCATCAGCAGGATCGGGACGCGCTGGTCGTAGCTGTACGGCGTGCCATGCCCCGTGCCGTAAGACCGCGCTTTCCCTGCAGCTGTTGCATCCATCAGCCAATACGGTTTTGGCACGATGAAGAGATCCCCGCTCCGCCCGGGCCAATAACTGTTTGCCATGGCTTCGAGCAGCGGACTTTGAGTGGCAGGTCGGTCCACAAGTTGTTCGGCTCGAAATACTCCTGCAACGCCCGGCACGCCTTTGATGGCATCTAGCACGGTGTTCATGGCGACCAAGTCGCCTTTCAACTTCCCATACACACCCGGCACAAAATAAATGTCGCTCCCTGTAATTCGCGCAATCGCCGGCTTAGGATAATTCAAGGACTCGAGTGCCTTTTCGATTCGCACCTGCACGTCGGGCAAGCGCAAAACCCCGGCATCGACACCAGTCTTTTGCATGTCTTCCGGAATTGGCACCACGCCGTGGTCTGCGCTCAGCGCAACCACGTAATTTCCCCTTCCAACTTTCTTGTCTAAGCTCGCGAACAGCTCCGCAAGATCCTGATCCAGTCGAACCAAAATGTCCTGAATCTCCCAGCTGCGCGGCCCGAAAGCGTGGCCCACATAGTCAGGAGAGGAGTAGCTCACCCCCAAATAATCAATCCCACCCCCTTTGCCCAATCCCAGCGAATCTACCGCATTCTCTGCAAGCTTCGTGAGGTACGTGTCCGCGTAAGGGCTCGCCGACCATTGCTCGTAGAACACCTCGTCCGCCTCGCTACTCCCTGCTTTTCCCGTCAACGCATGCGGAAACGTAAGCTCCCATCCCTTTGGCGGTGCAGCGCCGAATGCTTTTTCGTCGTACCAATAGGCGTGTTCCGGGAGTGAAAGGTTCCACGTCTTTCCCAAGTCTCCCTTCACCGAATGCGCGCTCGCGTATGCCTCGATGAACGGCATTGTGCCGTAAACGCTCGACGTCACCCATCCTCCGCTATCAAACCATGTCACTGCGTCTCCTTTGTGCCCGGCCATGGTTATCGCCGCGCGCGCCTTCAAGGAGAACGTCACCACTCTCGTCGCATTTCCTGTTTGAAACTTCAGCTCCTCGGCAAACGCGGGAACTTCCATTCGCCAAGCAGAGTCTCCGCCTTTACCACTGACCCCTGCATACCCCGTGTTCTTAGCATTGGGATCCGCCGTGCATGTCACCATTTTCTGCGTCTCACGGTCCCACCACGCATTAGCAACCATTCCATGCGTGGCCGGAAACGCCCCCGTGGAGATCGTCGAGTGTCCCACGCAAGTCTCGGTCGCAGCGTAAGGGTAAGCTGCTTCGCGGAACCAGGCACCTTCCTCCACCAACCGCTTCAATCCCCCCGTCCATTGCCCTTGAAACTTATCCACGTAGTCCGCACGCATCTGGTCCACCACCAGCATCACCACCAACTTCGGCCGCCCCGCCGCCTTCGTTACAGCGGTCTTCTGGGCTTGCGCGCCGGCGTTTGGCTCTCCTGCCGCAGCCATCCACAAGAGTAGAGCCACTCCAAAAGCTCCGCTCAGGACACCCCGACCGACGTGTAGCGCCTTCTTGATGAACATGTTCACCTCATTCCACGCATCGCGCGGCAGTTTATCACGGCGTCTCAATCTCGAAGCTTTTGAGGGCTCACCGGCCTCTTCCCACCAGTCACTAGTCACGACTCACCAGTCACTATGCTAGGATTACCCGACCATGCGCATCGTCGAAAAAGCCCAATTGATGTCTGCCTCGGAGATCGACCGCACCCTGCGCCGCTTAGCCCATCAAATTGTCGAGAAAAGCGGCGGCACCAAGCATCTTGCCCTGATTGGCATCCGCCGCCGTGGCGTGCCTCTGGCCCAGCGGATCGCGCAAGCCATGCGCGGCATCGACGGCGTCGACGTGCCCGTGGGCACTCTGGACATCACGCTCTATCGCGATGACCTGTCCAAAGTCGCGACTCACGCCGTTCTACAGTCCTCTGACATTCCCTTCGGGGTCGACCAGATGGACCTGGTTCTCGTCGACGACGTCCTCTACACCGGCCGCACCATTCGCGCTGCCATGAACGGCCTTTTCGACCTCGGCCGCCCTCAGCGCGTTTCTCTTTGCGTGCTCATCGACCGTGGCCATCGTGAAATGCCCATTGAAGCCCAGTTCGTCGGCCGCACCGTGCAGACCAGCGACACCGAAATCATCGAAGTGCGTCTCCGCGAAATTGATGATGAAGAGCGCGTCGTTCTCGTCGACCGCCAGGAGACGTAGTTGAATCAGAATTTTTCACTCGTCATTCGAAGAGTGCAAATGTGACCTTTCACTTCCGCGATCTCCTGGCGCTTGAGCCGCTCTCCGCGGACGACCTGACATTTCTTCTCGACCAAAGTAGGCCCTTTCAAACAATCCAGCGCAATCCGCTCAAGAAACTCGCCACCCTTCGTGGCAAAACCGTCGCTCTAGCCTTCTTTGAGAACTCCACACGCACGCGCATCAGCTTTGGCACCGCCGCTTCGCGCCTCGGCGCGGATACCATGAACCTCCAAGCGGAATCTTCCAGCGTGAAAAAGGGTGAGTCCCTTCTCGATACCGTGCAAACGCTCGATGCCATGAAGCCCGATTGTCTGGTAATGCGTCATGCTTCTTCCGGCGCCGCCGATTTCGTCGCGCGGCATCTCGATATTCCCGTCATCAATGCCGGCGACGGCACACACGAGCATCCTTCGCAAGGACTTCTCGATGCGCTTACAATCCGCGACCGCCTCGGCAAAATCGACAACCTCAACGTCACCATCCTCGGCGACCTCCAGCACAGCCGCGTTGCTCGCTCCAACATTCATCTCTTGGGGAAATTTGGCTGCCGCTTTACTCTATGCGGCCCGGCGATGTGGGTCCCGCGCGAACTCGAAAAAATTGCCGGTCCAGGCGTGTCCATCCGCCGCGTTTTCAAACTAGAAGACGCTCTCGAAGACGCAGACGTGGTCCTTGTCCTTCGCGTGCAAACCGAGCGCATGCACGAACCATCTATCTCCAACGAAGACTACGTTCTCGGCTATCAGCTAAACGCCGACCGTCTCCGCCACGCGAAGCCCAATGCGCTCGTTCTGCATCCTGGCCCCATGAATCGCGGCAGCGAAATCACGTCGGAAGTTGCGGACGGCCCGCAGTCCTGCGTTCTCGAGCAAGTAACCAACGGCATCGCTGTGCGTATGGCGCTTCTTTTCTTACTGACCTCCGGTGCCACAGAAGATAGCCGCGATGCCGCAAGCCCCGGCGCGAGTTCCAGCACCGAAGAATCGCAACCGCCGAGAAACCGCCGCTCCACCGACAAAAAGGATCCACAGCATGCTTCTGATTAAAAACGGCCGCGTCATCGATCCCGCATCGAAGACAGACTCCGCACAGGATATTCTTCTCGACGGCGAAAAAATCGTTGAACTCGCTGCGCACGGCAAACTCACAAGCGATCACAAAAACGCCGAAGTTTTCGATGCCACTGGCCTAATCGTAGCTCCTGGCTTCATTGATCTTCACGCGCATCTGCGCGAGCCGGGCCAGGAATCTTCCGAAACCATTGAGACAGGCACGCGCGCCGCAGCACGCGGAGGCTTCACTGCCGTCTGCTGCATGCCCAACACGAAACCCGTCAACGACAACGCCAGCGTCACTCGCTTCATTCTTGATCGCGCTCAAAAAGCCGGCGGCGTTCGCGTCTGGCCCATCGGCGCCGCCAGCGTCGGAAGCAAAGGCGAAGCCATCGCCGAAATCGCCGCCATGAAAGAAGCCGGCATCGTCGCCGTTTCCGACGACGGCAAACCCATCGCCACCGCAAAACTCACTCGTCAGGTGATGGAATATTGCCGCTCGCTCGACATTCCCGTGATCGAGCACTCCGAAGATGTTTCACTGGCCGCGGGAGCCGTCATGCGCGAAGGTGTCACGTCATCGCGTCTCGGTCTGCGCGGCATGCCCGCCGCCGCCGAATCCGTCTGCGTCGCTCGCGATGTTCAACTCGTCGAACTCACCGGCGCGCGCCTTCACGTCGCGCATCTCTCCGCCAAGGCTTCGCTCGAACAAGTCCGTTGGGCAAAACAGCGTGGCTTGCACGTCACCTGCGAAGTCACGCCGCACCACTTCACGCTGATCGATGAAGACGTCCAATATGACTCGCGCTACAAAATGAATCCGCCGCTAGCCGCCCGCGAAGATCGCGAAGCGTTAATCGCCGGCCTAGCCGACGGCACCGTCGACGCCATCGCCACCGATCACGCTCCCCACGAACCCGCCCTCAAAGACGTCGAGTTCGACAAAGCCCCCTTCGGCATCCTTGGCTTTGAAACCGCCATCGCCCTTTCGCTCGAACAACTAGTCCACGCCGGCCGCCTCTCGCTCATGCGTATGGTCGAACTCTTCACCACTGGTCCCGCGAGCGTCCTCGGTATCGAACGCAAACTCGCCCCCAACCAACCCGCCGACCTGACAATTTTCTCGACCACGCACGAATGGACCTACGACGTAAAGCAATCCCCCAGCAAATCCCGCAACTCCCCCTTCGACACCCGCACCTTTAAAGGCAGCCCGGCTGCCACCATCGTCGCCGGCCGCATCATTTACAAAATGTAGGGAACAAAGTGTAGGTGCCGGGCTTTAGCCCGGCATTTTAGCTTTCCGCTATGCCCTAAATCTGGATGGGCCGTCTTTTCTTAATCATCCCCAAAATCCAAAATCCCGCCGCCCCGGCCGCCAGATGTTTCAAAGTGTGTCCGCTAATCGTATGCCGGTCGATCGAGAAAATCCCCCGATCCCAAGTCTCAAATATTTTCGCCAAAACATAAAAACAGAAAACCACCGCAAAATCCCAACCACGCACGTACCTCGGCGGCAATAAAAGCAAAACCGGCAAAATCAGCACCGCATACACCTGCACCGCTGCGTAAAACCGCAAGTCTCCCGCCCCTCGCGCCTCGCTGTACCACCACAGAACCACGCTGCTAGCACCGATCAAAAGCAATATCGGAAGCAAATAAAAACCGGCTGGCACGCTGACTCGTTCCGAAATCATCGCCGATACCAATCCCATAAAGGCCAATGTCATAGGAAGACGGTCCCACACCAATCGCGCGTTGTCCGGAGCAAGGTGGTAATAACTCGACCCAAAGGCGGTGAGTAACAAGCCCAGGAAAACAAAGACGTATGCCCATCGCTCGCGTGGATCGATAAACCTCTCAAGGCCGCGTCTCCCAAACAGAAAAACCAATCCCCAGACGCCGCACACAGCGAATAAAAGATTTGAAGCCACGTCTCCGAAGTTCGGTATTCCGAGCCAGGACCGCTGATCAGCGAAGTCATGATAGGACAGTGGCTGAGGAATGCGAGGCAGCAGCATCGCCGCTGCTCCCACGGCAATCGTAAACACGACCAACACCCATACGCCTGCGCGCCGTGAAATCAATCTGGCCTCATTAGGAGCCGAGAAGCATCAATTTGAGCCTCATTTTAATAAATTCCTAACAAACGCCTCAGGACTTTCTTGCCTCTCTGCCCCTAACCTTCAACTTGTGCGGGCAGCCCATTCTCATCCGCGCGAAGCGAGTTAAAGAAGCGAGCGAACTATGTCAGCCACCGTATTTCTCGCGTTTTGCATTCTTGGATGCGACTTCCTTTTGTATGTCTTGTATCAATTCACCTACGGAGAAAAGCGCAGAGGTCTCTCCCGCAGATCGGCGGCTCCGAAACAAGCCGCCATGAATCAGCCAGACCCCCGGCCGTTTTTGGTCGCTTCGCGCAGAAGGGCCACGGCAAGAAGCCATCGGCTCTCAAGTATGCGTTTGCAAACCGCGAGGGGAGATGTCACGGATTCCGGCCAATTCAGCGAAGTAGGGGCTTACCGCCGCATCGCGTCGTCTTTCGCGCAAGCCAAGCGCTAAACCATCCAACCCGCCGCAAGCCCCCAGAGATCCAACTCGTTTGACACTCTGAGTGAATATTTCTTAAGGAAGAAAATTCGCGTCCAAACGACGCGCGCAGCTAATCTAGTTACACATTTCTGAATTCCGCATGTTATCGCAACGTAGCGATTTGGAGTGCGGCAGCTCTGCTGCCGCCTTTTTCAGCGACTCGCACAACCCCGGATTTGGCGAGGCTCAATAGGGTCAGTGGGCCGTAGGCTCCGCCGCCGGATGCATCCCATGCTGCGGCACTTCATGAATCCCTCGCGCAGGCGGCTCAATCCTCTGCCGATAGAAATGGTCGAGCGGCAGGCGGCCCTTCCCAACGGGATACGCCTTCTCAATCGCTTTCGTCGCATAAGCTTTCGCGAGCGTCGCCGCCTCAAGTAACCCACGGCCCACAGCCAGATGCGCCGCCAGCGCCGAAGCGAATGTGCAACCGGTTCCATGCAACTGCTCTTCGTTCACGCGCTCGCCGGGAAGCGTCACCATTTCCGTTCCATCGAACAGCACGTCCGTCGGCCGCCCCATGTGGCCGCCCTTTACAATCACCGCCCGCGCGCCCATCTCCACAATCTTTCGCGCCGCCGCTTCCATGTCCGCAATATCCTTGATTGTCATTCCCGTCAGAATTTCCGCTTCCGGTACATTCGGCGTAATCACGCTCGCGCGCTTCAACAATTCCGTCGCAAGAAACTTCACTCCGCCCGCGTCAAGCAACTCCGTCCCGCTGGACGACTTCATCACCGGATCGTGCACCACGTGCGCAAAGGTGTGCGCATCCAGAAATTCCGCCACGGTCACGGCATTCCCGCGGTTTCCCAGCATTCCAATTTTTACCGCTGCAATGGTGCAGTCCTTTGCCAACACCTCAAGCTGCGCCTTCAGCGTCGCGCTCGGAATATTGTGTACATCTTCCACGCCCTGCGTGTTCTGCACCGTCAACGAAGTAATCGCCGCGATGCCGTAGCATCCATGCGCCGCAAATGTTTTCAAATCCGCTGCCGTACCCGCCCCGCAAGACGGATCAAATCCAGAAATCGTCAGCAAAATTGGTGGCGCGGTCTGTGTATGTCCGTTCGTGCTCATTGTTCCTGCTTCGCAGCACCCCTCGAAGAAAATTGCCGGCTGCGCCACGTCGGCGCACCGGCAATTGCGAATGTACGCGCCTCGCTCGCCGCACGCAACAAGAATTTAATTTGATTCGGGAGTGTTGAGGAGGGTTCCGTTGCGGAGTTAGCGGCGGCATCCGCCGTTATCGGTTTGTGAGAGAGAAACCCTCACTACTTGCAAATCGCGTCAAGCTTGTCCATTGGCCGGTCGGCGTGCGGGGGATACTTCAGATGCTTTGCTTCAGTCAATTGTTCGAGGAACGTTCCGCCATGTAGCAGCGCGGCGTCCGGATCGCTCTGGTAAGCCGGATCTTTCTCGGCTTCTTCGAGCGTCACAAAATCAAATCCCTCTTTCTTGAAAAGATCGAGTAAATCCGGCAGCAAAATGCTATCCAGCGCGCCGATGTGCATCAGCAGCACATACTTGATGTTCCGGCCAAAGAGCATCACCGACAATTTCCGGTCCAGCGCAATGTCATCCTTCGCGGTGTGGAGATAACTCGATTTCAGCCACTCAATCGCCTGAGTGTCTTGCTTCGCCACGCACCTCGCATAAGGGTTGTTCCAGGCATAGTCCCCGAAATCCAGCGTTACCTGCGCGATCTTGTATCCGTGGTCGGCCAGATATTTCCGTACCGCGTGCCTTTTTTCGAGTGTGTCCCCTTCATGCAAATAGGGATACCGCAACCAATGCCAGTCCCGCGAACCCATCAGTCCCTTCAGAACCGGTTCATTCGCCGCAATCTCGTCCTCGAACGCCTGCACGCTCGCGGTGTTCAGATCGATATGTGAAAACGTGTGATTGCCCAGCGGGAATCCGGCATCCGCCCATATCTTCAGCACGCTATCTTTTTCGGTGTCGCCGTTGGCCCCGATATTCTTCGCATTCACAAACCCGTAGACGCCAGGCACAGCCTTCGCCCTAAACGCTTCAATCATTTTCTTCGCAATTTCAGCTCGCGTCATCCCGACAGGCAAATCGCCATGCACGGGTAGATCATCAACCGTAATAGCCACTTCCGCTCGCTGCTGTCCTGCCACAGACGAAATCGTCAGTCCAACAAACAAAACTAGACACAAGCAGCGCGCGAAAACGCGCCGCCCGCCGCCGAATTTGAATTTTGAATGTTTCAAAGGATCAATCAGGGGAACAAACCGCGCACCAAGGTAGCTTCCGCCACGCGCCCAACCGCCAGAATCATCGCGCCCGCTCGTGGTGGCACATGATGCTTCCGCATCGTCTCCACCATTTCGTGGAACGCCTTCACCATGCTCTTCTGCAGACGCGCATTCACTTCTTCGGCGTCCCACATGAGCCCTTCCATGTTCTGCACCCATTCGAAGTAGCTCACGGTTACGCCGCCCGCGTTCGCCAAAATATCAGGCAACACGGTAATTCCGCGCCGCGCCAAAATCTCATCCGCGTGGGGAGTCGTCGGCCCGTTTGCCGCTTCCGCCACAATCCGCGCCTTAATAGCTTCCGCATTGTGCAAGGTGATCACATTTTCCAGCGCCGCCGGCACCAAAATGTCGCATTTCATTGTCAAAAGGTCATCGTTCGTCATGCGCGACGCCCCCGGCATCCCCACCACTGTCCCCGACCGCTCCTTATACCGAATCGCCTTGATTGGATCGATGCCGCGCGAATTTGTCACCGCGCCTCGCGTATCGCTCAGCGCCACAATCTTCGCCTTTTTCTCCGCAAAGAGCCGCGCCGCAGTCGCCCCCGCATTGCCAAATCCCTGAATCGCCACCGTCGCCCCGCGCAGCGGAATCTTCTTCAACTTACAAGCCTCTTCGACCACAAACAGCAACCCGCGCGCCGTAGCCTCGCTCCGTCCCTCCGACCCACCAATCGACACGGGCTTCCCCGTCACCACTCCATGCACCGAATGCCCCACCGTCATGGCGTACGTGTCCATAATCCACGCCATCGTCTGCGCGTCCGTGTACACATCCGGCGCCGGAATATCCATCGACGGCCCAATGATCGGCAAAATCTCGCTCGCGTACCGCCGCGTCATCCGCTCCAGCTCGGTCTTCGACATGCGCTTCGGGTCGCAAATCACTCCACCCTTCGCACCGCCAAACGGCACGTTCAACACCGCCGTCTTCCAAGTCATCCACGCCGCCAGCGCTTTCACTTCATCCAGCGTCACGTTAGGGTGATACCGAATCCCGCCCTTGCCCGGCCCGCGTGAAATATTATGTTGCACGCGAAACCCGGTGTGGACTTTCACCTGTCCATTGTCCATCTTCGTCGGTATCGAAACTTCCAGCACGCGCTTCGGCGTCCGCAAAATCTGCCGCAACCCCGGTTCCAGCTTCAAAAACTCTGCCGCCATATCAAATTGAATCTGCGCAATCCGAAATGGATTCAAATCCTCTCGCGGAGCAATGCGCGGCACCATCGGCGGCGCACCAATCTGTCTCAGCGGTCCTGTGGGCTTTACGACCGTGGCCATCGGCTTCGGTCCTTTCCTCTGCGCGTCTAGTCTCGACTTCTCGATCTATTCAAAAATTAAAAGTTTTTCGACTGCCCCGGGGTTGAAATTTGCTTTTTCACTCTTTGCGATCTGCTCGCTGCTACCCGTTCGCCGCCATCCGCCGCGTCCCGCTCTCGCTCACATACTTGTCCCGGCACGCAGTCGAGCAAAAATGCACCAACTCCCCGCTCTCCCGCAGCGGCACCGCCAAGACTTCCGCCACATGCATCCCGCAAACCGGATCACGCACCAACCGCC
Organism: uncultured Acidobacteriota bacterium; assembly: GCA_963730495.1. Lineage (GTDB taxonomy): Bacteria > Acidobacteriota > Terriglobia > Acidiferrales > UBA7541 > Acidiferrum. The sequence goes on from CAVSSD010000002.1 coordinate 40,128, forward strand.
GCGCCGCCACTCCGCTCTGCGTATCTGCCGACTCCGAGCCAACTCCCGCTCCAGCCGCCGAACTCGCCGCATCCTGTTCCGTCTGCGCAGGCATCGCCCCACGCACCATCCATGCCAAAACCCGCCGCAAGAGCGCCACGCTCCACGACACAATCACCAACCAAAACAAAAACCTAAAGATGCGCGCTAAAAAGTCGAACATATCCCTCAGGCGAGTGTATGCAAGGCGAAAAGGTAGGTCAAACGAAAACACGTACTTTCAATAGCTTAGGCGGCGTAAAAGCCTCTTCCAAATAGCCCAAATCAGCTCAATTTAGATGTAAGTTGCTTATTATCAATGGCTTGAATGTCGTAGGGGCACGATACATCGTGCCCCTCTTTCTTTTTCGCCCCACAGGAGCCAACCGCGCCTAGAAACGCGATCCTCGCCCAACCAGATCCTTATTTCATTACCTCGCTACTTCTTTACTTCCCGACCTCCTCCGCCGGTATCCTCTCAATCCCCATATACGGCCGCAAAACCTCCGGCACCACAATCGACCCATCCGCCTGCTGATAATTTTCCACCACTGCGATCCACGTCCGCCCCACCGCCAGCCCCGACCCATTCAGCGTATGCACAAAATCGCTCTTCCCTCCGCCCTTCGGCTTAAACCGTATCCCCGCGCGCCTCGCCTGAAACGCCTCGCAATTCGAGCACGACGAAATCTCGCGAAACTCCCCGCTCGACGGCAGCCACACCTCGATGTCATACGTCTTCGCCGACGCAAATCCCATATCCCCCGTGCACAGCAGCATCGTCCGGTAGTGCAACCCGAGCTTCTGCAGAATCGTCTCCGCATTCGCCAGCAATTTCTCGTGCTCCTCGTAACTCTTCTCCGGATGCGTAAACTTAAACAGCTCCACCTTCTGAAACTGGTGCTGCCGCAAAATCCCGCGCGTATCTTTCCCAGCCGCCCCCGCCTCGCTCCGAAAGCACGCCGTCCACGCCGTCACATAAATCGGCAGCTTCTCTTCCGCAATCGTCTCGTCGCGGTGCAAATTGTGCAGCTCCACTTCCGAAGTCGGCGTCAACCAAAAATCCGTTCCCTCCACGCGAAACAAATCCGCCGCAAACTTCGGCAATTGTCCCGCTCCCATCAACGAAGCCGTATTCACCAAAAACGGCGGCAAAATCTCCGTATACCCATGCTCCCGCGTATGCACATCCAAAAAGAAATTCGCCAAAGCCCGCTCCAAGCCGCGCTCCCCAACTCTTATACACGGCGAATCTCGCTCCAGTAATCTTCGTCGCGACGCTCAAATCCAAAATCCCCGCCCGCTCCCCCACTTCCCAGTGCGGCTTCGCGACAAAATCAAACTTCGGCGCCGCCCCCCACCGCCTCACCTCCACATTCTCCTCAGCGCTATGCCCCACCGGCACCGATTCATGCGGCACATTCGGAATCGTCAGCATCAACTCGCTCTGCGTAGCATTCAACTGCGCAATCCGCTCGTCCGCCTCCTTAATCCGTTCCGAAACCGCCTTCATCTCCCCAATCAACGAGTCCGCGTTCTCCTTGGCCTTCTTCAACCGCGCAATCTCGTCGCTAGCCTTATTCCTTTGCGCCTTCAACTGCTCCGTCGCGGTAATCAACTCCCGCCGCTGCGCATCCAAAACGCGAAACGCATCAAGGTGGAGCGGCGTCCCCCGCTTCTCCGCCATCGCCGCAAACACATCCAAATGATCTCTGAAGTAATTTAAGTCATGCATAGTCGTAGCAGAATATCATCACCCGTAGGGGCACGATACATCGTGCCCGTCTTCTCCCCTCTTCTCTGCGACCTCTGCGAAGCTGTGAAAAAACATCCTTGTGGCTGCTTTCCGAACATCCCGACGCCCACTTTTTTGCGTTCCTTGAATGTTTGCCGATTCGCGTCGTTGCTTTGCGTGCTCGATTATCCCGCAGGAGCCGGGTCAGGTGCCCGTCCGAGCCGGATCCCTTGCTGCATGTTGTAGGTGAAGCAGGCCCAGAGCATTTCGGCTCGTACTTTGCGCAGTCCGCGCACATGAAATTGCCGCAGGCCCAGTTTAGTTTTGATCCAGGCATGCACAAACTCGGCCACCGGACCACGCCGCCGGTAAATCGCTTGTGCTTTTTCGCTGGCCATCTTTTCCCGGAACGCACCGAGCGCCGCGTTTTCCTGTTTCCGTTCGACCGACCGCCCGTGTTTTTGATTCGCGCCGCAACACTCCGCCCGCAACGAACACTCGGCGCATTCTTCGGCGGCCGCCTGGTACTTATAATGAGTCACACCGCCGCGCACCCAGTGGCCTTGGTAGTTCAACGTCTGGCCCGCCGGGCAAATGTAACGGTCTTCTTCCGCCTCGTAAATAAATCGCGTCGCGTCCAATCGCTTCGCATTCGTCCGCGCTTTCGACGCGTCATCGGCCAGACTGCCCACGAAATCAATCCCTTTTTCCGCCATGCCCTGAATGTTTTCGCCGCTCGTGTAGCCGGCGTCGGCCACCATTCGTTCCGGCTTTCGTCCCCAGCGCTGCTCGATCCGCTCCGCCGCCGGCAGCAACTGCTGATAGTCGTTGCCTACTTGGGTGATTTCCGCGTCCACGATAAATCCGTGCCGCGCGTCGGTCGAGATCTGCGCGTTGTAGCTCGGCGCAAAACCGCCACCGGCCTGCTTCATCACTCGCGCCTGCGGATCGCTCGTGCTCACGCGCGCCTCGCGCTTTTCTTCCACCGTCTTTTTTACCTCGCGCAACTTCTCCAGTTCGGCCAACGCTTCTTCCAACCGTTCTTGCTTCTCTTGCACGGCTCGTTCCCGCGCCGCTTGCTGATGCCGGTTCGCCGCCGACTCGGCCAGCGGATCCCGCAAAGCTTGCACCTGTTGCCGCGCGCGCTCCAAATGTTCCCGCAGCGTCTTCTCCCGATGAAAGCTGCCGCTGCTCGCCCCGGCTTTGATTTTCGTCCCGTCCTGCATCACTTCTTCCAGCGTGATCAGCCCTTTCGCGCTCAGCACTCCCAGCAAATTGGTGAACAACTCATCCAACTCCTCGGCCTTTTCCACACGAAAATCCGCCAGCGTGTGATAGTTCACCGCTTCCATCCCCGTCAGCCACTGAAACGCGGGATCGTATTCACATCGCCGCGCCACTTCTCGCGCCGCTCCGATTCCGCGGCTGTAGGCATAGACCCACAAGCTGATCAACAGTTGCGGATCAATCGCAGGACGCCCGCCTTCCTCCGCGCTGCTGGCGATGGCTTCGTAAAATCGGCTCACATCCAGCCGCCCCACCATCTCCCAGATCGCCCGCGCCTGATGGTTCTGCTCAATCAGCCGCTCGATGTCCACCGCGCGCCAACTCATCTGCTCCCGGTTCACATATCGAATCAACCGCTGCTTGGTGTTCGTATTTTCCTGGTTCATGTGCCAAACATAACTGCCCTCAAATTATTTTCAAGTGGAAATTTCAGAGAGGTTTTTTCACAGCTTCTGCGCCTCTGTGGCCCTCTGTGTAAAAATTCTTTCTTTTGGTTTTCCTTTCGACTTTCAGCTGTCGACTGCTTGCCCTGAGGACGGAAGAAGGGTCAACCGCCTTCCATCCGCTTGGCCCCGACGCCAACCATGCCTTCAACAAATCCTGGCTAGCCGCGTGCGTTGAGAATATTAGGCCTGCCCGAATCTGCAAGAATATGAAAACAAATAGCTTATAACTCCTTTGGAATCATATTCTTTGCACGCCCCACCTAACTCCTATCGAATCACATTCTTGCAAAAAACAGGGGGGTGGGGGTGGCAGCCGGGTGTTGCAGCCTTGGGTGTCAAAGACCGCGGGTTTGACTTTTCCTCGCGAGACCTTACTTAAATTCCTCCGGCCATTCCCGCGAGGCATGAAGAACCGCGAGAATCCGCACCTCGCTCTTTTCAATCCGGTACGCGACGAGAAAAGGCGTGCCTGAAATGACCAATTCGCGTGTATCCGACACACGTCCTTTACGCCCCGCAAACGGGTGGCGCGCGAGGATATCCACAGAATCCCAGATATGGTTCGTAATTCTGCTGGCGGCGGCTTCATCATCGGCAGCGATGTATTCGTGCGCGGCAGCCAATTGTTGCGTGGCGGGTGTGCTCCACCAGATGAGCATTTGCTCGGCGCTACTTGGAGCGGCTCATCTTGGTGATCATTTTTTTTACGTCGGCGTGCGAGACGAGCTTTCCTTCCCCCGCCGCGCGCAAACCCTTTTTGATCAGTTTGATGTGATGCTCATTAAGTCGCAGATAATTTTCCACCGCCTCGTTCAGCACGTGGCTGCGGTCCCGATCCATGCTCTCGGCCAGCTCGTCCAGCGACTCCACGGCGTCGGAAGGAATCCGAAAACTGATTGTCTTTAGCGCGCTCATAAGTTCGCTCCCGTATTACATAATAATATGCTGTATTACGCCGCATTGCAACGCCTAGGTGCCGGCCGGGTGCCCCACCCTTGTTTTGTAAGGGTGGGTGCTATGACTCTCACATGCCGTTGTCATTCTCCGTCCTCGTGCCCGCGTAGCTCGCGCAACCACTTCTGTTCTGGGAATATTGTATCGGCGATTGCCGGCTCATTTGCAAGATCGAAGACAACCGGCTGCTCATTCTCCTTCTTCGCACCGGCCATCGCCGAGAAATCTACCGGTGACGCATGCGGCCGTTGTCTAGCGAGACTGGCTCTTACGGGTGTACCGTGCGCGGTACTTCGCTCATCAATTGATGGACGTTCCCTTCGCTATCCTTGAAGGCCGTCATCCACAAATCGTGCGTTGGCATCGGCGCGATAAGCCGCGGTGGAGCAACAACCTCCACGCCGTGCTGTATCAGTCGTTGGTACCCCGCCTGAATGTCCGGCACTCGAAAATAGAAAATCGAACTCGGATGGTCGTACTCCGGCGACGACGCCGTCCCGAGCATCAGTCGCACCCCGCCGCAATCAAAAAACGCCATACTCGGCACTGTGAACAGCAGCGGCAATCCCAACACGTCGCGGTAAAACGCCGTCGCCCGCTCCACGTCCTTCACGATGATCGAAATTTGCCCGATGTTCTGAATTCTCAGAGTTTCCGCCGTAGCACTCATTTCCCTTTACCTCCGCAAGAAGATTAGTTAGCATAGCTAACTATCTTCCATGTCCCCTGTCAAGAACAAAAAAGCCAAGCCCAAGAACCTACGCCACAAAAATCGCCCCACCGCAAAAGTCGCTCCGACCGACACCCCGCAGCCTGCTCACTCGCAAACTCCCGACACAGCCACTTCAGACGAACCGTCGCGGCTTTCCCAAACAGCGACCGAAGTCGCCGACCAGCTCCACTCCGCAGCCATTCATCTGTTGCGCCGCCTACGTGTCCGCGACCGCGAAACCAACGTCGGTCCCGCCCAACTTTCTGCCCTGTCCGTCCTGGTCTTCGGTGGTCCGAAATCGCTCGGCGAACTTGCCGACGCTGAACAAGTTCGCCCTCCAACCATGAGCCGCATCGTCGCCGGCCTCCAACGCTCAGGGCTGGTCCGCCGACATACCACCGAAGACGGCCGCCGCTTGCGCCTCGAGGCTACGCCAAAAGGCATCAGCCTCATGTGGGAAGCGCGCAAACGCCGCGTAGAGTCGCTGGCCACTGCCGTTGCCGGACTTCCGGAAAACGAGCGGCAGCAGCTTCGCGATTCCCTAACCCTGGTTCAACAAATCATGCGAAACCTTTAGCAATTCACCGCGTCCAAGTTTTTTCAATGCAGAGAGTTAGCTCCGCGATGGGACAAGCATTCAAGCTAGGAGGATTGCGAATAAGGTTGAGTTGACGAGAATTTTGTGTACTCGACGCCGTAGCGGAAAACCAAGCCGCCAGAAAGCGTCTCGACGCGCTTGATTTGACCAGGCACGAAGAGCGCCGCCTCTCCAGGCGAGAATGGCGCGGCGACCTCGACGAACGAATCCAACGGATATTGCGGCAAGCTGTGGAAACACACGCCGCCCTTCGACACGTTTTCGCACTCGACGACTTCGTCCGCGTGCGCTGGGTGGCGAACACACGCGCTAAAACTCACGCGAATGCGAACATTGCGTCGCTTGTTCACAGGCCGCCCGTTGCTATCTAACTGTCGCGCGGGTACGTCGTGGAGCTTCGTCACGGGATGCGCAATTTGCTTGGCGGGCGGAGCAGTTACAGGTTCGGGCGCCTGCAGCACGGCCGTGGCACTGGCCACTACGGTCGAACTCTGAATATCGGATAGTGAAGCGAATTCCGAAGTGGCGGATGAAGCGGAGTACGACGACGGCACATCTGGGCCCGGCATGTAGGAAGCGCCAAGCACGGGCTCGAAAGACTCTTCCAGCGTAGGCGTATTTGGAACGGCCTTCGATGTTTTCGGTGCGGGTGTGAGTGGAGGCAAGTTGAGATTTAGTTTGGCTGGGCGCGCGGACTGAGGGGGAAGGACCTCGCCTTCGGCTTTTTTCCAGGGCGTTGACGTGCCGCACTCCGCACAGAAGCGCAGTATGTTTCCGTTGACGGCGTAGACGTCTTCTTCGATGTCGCCTTGTTGCATCTCCACACGCGCCTGGCACATGCTGCATTCAAGTGCAATTTGCCGGCTGGCTGGTTCGAACGGATCGGGTGGAGGAAAGTCCATCGGCCAGAAATCAGGATCGGCATCGACGAAGGTGACGCCGTAGACGTAGCGGCCCGGTTCGCCGCCAATTTGCCCAACGAGGCGGATTGCAGCTTCCTTGGCAGTCCCCGGAAGCCGCAGCGTCAAAAGTTCGTCCGGCGAAAATCGATATCGTGTGACAACTCCAGCGCCGTGGCGGCTAAGGACGACGGTGTTCGTTTCTTCCGAGAACACTTTTCCAGTTGCGTCGGTCCCGAGCAGGACGATGGGTATTTCTTTTGTGATGCGTCCGCTACGGCGTTTTCGTGGCATAGATCTACGGGCAGCGCTCTCTTCATGGAGAGAGTCCCAGTAGGTTTGTCGGCAGCTCTCTCCTAAGGATTAGTGGCCTCCTGGTTTTTCCCAGACTCCTACTATTCCTTCGACTGCTCATCTTTGCAGCTTTGTACGTAGGGGAGAAGCAGCGAATGGCTGAAATAGGTACGTAGGTACTAAAAAAGAGCCTCTCCGAGACACCGGGAAGTACTGTGAAGATTGAACCGGTCGGCCTATCGACGCGGGAGAGGGTGGAGCGCAGAATCGTAACTGTAATCGGGAGTTGGTTGCGGCTTCCGGAGTAAAAAGGTTTGGGCCTGATTGCTCCTGTTTAACGTTCTGCTGCTCGCGAGCGCAGCGGAACGATCGGAAGAACTGGACCGGCTTCAGGTTGCAAAGACCCTCCATCCCCCACGCCCGAGCGGCCGGTCCCCCCACCGGCCGCTCATTTTTTTGGACAGAAGCTCACAGCCGAACCGACAGCTGAAGGTCAAGATTGAAGAGCTGGTGGATAACTCCGCGGGGCATCAATGAGCGCCAGCGTGATGAAAGCGCTTGCGTTTTGCTGAGTTTGGACCGCCGTCGGTGCTGCGAATCGAAGAACTCGCGATTCCAGAGCCGGGCGAGGGCGAAGCACTTGATAGGGGACGTCGCGGGACGTTTCAAGCACACCACCCTGCCGCGAACTCCCGGGCGGGATTTTGCGGGCGTTGTCGTAAAAGCGAAACAGCACGAAGGCGAAGAGGTCTGGGGCAGCGCTCCAAAGCTCGGTATCGACCGGGACGGAGCTCACGCGGAATTCGTTGTTGTGCCGGCGGAAACGCTTGCGCTCAAATCAAAGTCGCTGAGTATGCAGCAAGCAGGAGCGATCGGAATTCCGTACATCACCGCGTGGGCGTCCGTGGTGGATGCCGCTCAAATTTAACCTGGCGAAACCATTCTTATTGTTGGCGTCGCCGGAGCGGTGGGACAAGCTGCGACACAAATCGCGAATTGGAAGAAGGCGCGCGTTATTGGCGCGGATACTAAATCCAATCCGATTCCCGGTACAGAGTCGCTGGTCAACACCAAGACCGAGGATCTCCGCGAGAGGGTCATGGAACTGACGGCTGGAAAAGGAGTCGACGCCGTGTTCGACACCGTGGGTGGCGCAATGTTTGAACCGGCGCTGCGCTCGCTCGGGTTGCGGGGGGCGACATGTGGCTATTGCAAGCAGAGGAGAGCCGCGCGTCAGTTTCAACCTCATAGATTTCTATCACAATTTCTCGCGTCTGCTTGGGGTGGATAGTTATGGACTCACGGCGCGACAGGTAGGGGAGATCGCTGCCGAGATTGCTCGCGGTTTTGAAGCCGGGGTTTTGAAACAGCCGCTGATCGAGATCGTTCCATTTGAAAAGGCCGCGGACACGTACAGCCGGGTGGCTGGCGGACTGGCTAAGACAAAGCAGGTGTTAAGTTTCGAGTGGGGCTCGGATGAAGCATGAGATTTGCTGGAGAGCGGTCGGGGCCCTTCCAGGATAAACAAGCTCCACCCCTACAAAACGAAAGCAAGGAAAAACGCGGCAGAGCGGGCACAGCCCTTCGAAGCTCAGGGTAAACATGCCGTGCCCCTACGAACCAAGGAACACAGGGCGAATCGAATGGGTGTGCGCAAAATAAAAAGAGGGCCTAACGGATAGGCCCTCTGAACTGAACCACTTCGATGACACACTCGCGGAAGCAAACTTCTCGCACCGCCCGCCGCCACGATTGACAGTGGCAGAACAATAGGCCGTAATGAAAAAGGGGGCTGGTGCAAGCCCCCTTTTTTAAGCTGACCCCCCAAAAAACCAGAACCGAGTCGAGGTTCGGTTCCGGCCACCCCGGGAAGCCAATCTTGTAAGTTGCACTAGGAGAGAGCAATAGTTGTGCCAGGGGAAGGGCGAGTTTGCAATCTTGCGGAGGTATATGATTCAAAAGAATTTACGGGAATTTTCAAAGCGAGAGAAGAAAAAAACACCGCAAGCCATCTACAGAATCTCACAGAATACGGGGAATCACCTACATTCTTTAGGAGTATCGAATCGAAAATAGTGATGTTTCGAAGGACGAAAAAGTCGACCGAAAAATCGTTTACGTTTCCGCGACTGAATAACACCAGCGGCGGTCCCTTGCCTAGCGGCTGATAAACCGCTAAATGGCCGCGGCGTGGCGCCAGCGACGCCAGACTAAGCCAGCTGGAACGGACAATAGAAGAAGCCAGAAGATTAGGACTGGGCCGTACTCGGCGAAGAAGAGAACGATGGAGAGAAGCGTGTCGGCTACGTTGCGGTAGCCGTTGACGGCGGCGTTGTGGATTAGCGTGGAGATGTCGGGGGCCGGGGAGTCGAGCTTGGCTTTGTATTCCTCGGAGAGTTTCAGGTCGATGGAGGCGAAGTCGACGCGGTGTTCGAGGTTTTTTTGTTCGGCTTCCATCTGTTCGATTTCGCCGCGGACGCGGGCGATTTCCTGTTCGACGCTGAGAACATCGCTCACTTTTCCAGTGCGCTGCTCGAGGATGGCCTGGAGACGCTGCTCGGTTTCGGCGGAGTTTTTCAAACGGGCAACCAGATCAGCATGTTGTTGTGTTACTTCCTCGCCGTTTTGCGTTTCTCCTTCGACGCTGCCGAGTGCTTTTAGGTCGGCGGCTGCCGCGGCAAGTTGAGGCGCGGGAATGCGCAGCGAAGCTTGAAGCGAAGGTCCCGATTCCTGCGGGGAGTTGACGGCCAGGCTAGCGGCGTAGCCGTGGTACCGAGTGAGAATAGCGTCGAGCGAAGTTCGAGAAGCGACAAAGTCCTTGACGAGGATGGACAGAGAAACGGAACGAGCGATCATCGGCCCGCTTTCTAGCCATCCTTTATAGCCACCCTCGGCGACTTCACTTTTGGCTTTTGCTTTGCGTTCGAAATTGCCGTTTGCATCTCCCATGGGTTGCGAAGCGGGCAGGGCCAAGCCTTTCATGACCGCCGGCTCTCGAAGTTGTGCCATTTCCGTGCCGCTTCCGTCGAGCAGACCTCCTGGTTCGGCGCGAATCAAGCCCGTTTGATCCGAGAAAAATCGGCGAACGCCAGACTTAGACGAATCGACAGGAAGTGCGGAGACGCGGTAGCCAGAAGCGCCAGAATTCGCGTGAAAGCTGAAGAGATAGCCGGATCTTAGACCCTGCGCGAGCGTGCCGTCGATGAGGTCGGCGCCATTTTCCGAGGCGACGCCGCTCGGCGACGGACCGAGGTTCTTCAACGACGGCGGGTAGTGACCGTAGGAATTGAAATAACTGGCGGCGGATGTGTTGATCGTTCGTAAAGAACCAACGGCACTGGCTTCGTTCGCCGCCATCCGAGAGCGCAAGAGATTCGGAGCGCCAATGACAAAGAGGAGCAAAACCGCAGCGACAATTCCGACTGCCAACTTCAAGCCGCGATAACGAGCTGCTGAGAACGCAATCTTTGGCGCGGAGTTCGTCGTCGCGGAGGACTGGATTGCAAGCAACGAAACTCGCGCCGCATCGGCTTCCACTTTCCAGTTCGCGAGATTTTGCGAAATGCCACGAACTCGCTCGGCAACGGCGGAGCAGTCAGGGCACGATTCGATATGCGCGGCTAGCTTGGCAGAACGCTCTGGCGAGAGTTCTCCATCCAAGAAAGCCATTACCTCTTCGGGGAGGAATTCGTGTTTGGTTGTGTTCATTGTTTTTTACTCCTATCTTGCTGCTGAGGAAGGAGCAGATCACGCAGGGCGGTGCGGGCGCGGAAAGCGGCTTTGCGGCGGTGGGCGCGTAGGTTTTTGAAGGCGATGGCGTAGAGGTAGGTGCGGAAGAGGGCGCGAGGTTCGTAGCGGACGGCGGCGCGGAGTAGGACGAGAAACGTTTCTTGCGAGAGTTCTTCGGCGTGGTGAGGATCGGCGAGGCGACGGCGGAAAAAACCGTAGATGGGCTGTTTGTAGCGGAGAAAGAGTTCGTTGAAGGATTCGGCAGAGCTTTTTGAGAAGGCGAGCATGAGGTGCTCGTCGCTGGCGGGGTTCGCGGCGGAGGCGTGGGTGGGCGGCGTTTCGTTCATAGTTGCGGGCTTGAGAGCCTCCGAGTTTAGAACGAGAGCTGGGAGTGCGTCTTGCATGAAGGGCGGCTTGAGCCTCTACTAACGGTAATGTCGCGACGGACGGAAAAGTTCCCTCGGAGAGAGACAAAAGATAACGCAGAGACGCAGAGTTCACAGAGCCGCGCGGAGAGCCTCCAAGTTGACAGCAGAAAGGAAAAAGAGAGCAATATAAATAGTGCTTGACATATTCCCATATCGGAATGTATTGTATGGCTATGGCACGAGCGGCGACCACTTCGGATGCTTTTAATGCTGTGGCGGAGCCGCGGCGGAGAGAGATACTCAACTATCTGGCGCTGCAGGAGCGGCCGGTGGGAGAGATTGTGGATGCTTTGGAGATGGAGCAGCCTTCCGTTTCGAAGCATTTGCGCGTCTTAAAGGATGTGGGGCTTGTCCATTCGCGAAGGGACGGTCGGCAGATGTTTTACAAGACGAATGCGGAGGCGATACGGCCTTTGCATGACTGGGCAGGAACTTTTGAGAGGTATTGGAAGCACCAGTTGATTCGCGTGAAAGAACGGGCCGAGGAGAAGAGCGGCGCGGTGAAGAAGGATTGAAGGATTTCGGGCTAGGTTTGGAAGAATAAACTTCTTCGAGGAGGAACGATGAGTTCGATGGCAGCGGCAATGGTGGCACTTGATAGCTTGACGTTGAATATTGTGCAGGAAATTCATGTGAGGGCTTCGCTGGAGGTGACGTTCGACACGCTGCTGGAGCAGCTTGGGCCGCGGAATGAGGTGTCGAACGGGGCCGCCATGCCAATGAAGCTGGAAGCTTGGCCAGGCGGGAGATGGTTTCGCGATTTGGGCGATGGGAACGGGCACTTCTGGGGACATGTACAGGCGATCAAGCGGCCGACGCTGCTGGAGTTTACAGGGCCAATGTTTATGTCCTATCCGGTGAGTTCCAATGTGCAATACCGGTTGAGCGAGACGGATGGCGGAACGCTGATCAAGTTTCACCACACGGCACTTGGATTGATTCTGGACGAGCATAGAAAAGGCGTGACGGGCGGGTGGGGATCGATCAACGAGCGGGTGCGCAAGGCGGCAGAGGCGCAGGGAGCGTTCGCAGCCGGAAATGGGAAGAAACAGTAGCGCGCAAGGATCGGGTTTCTGGTCCGATTTCCGCGAACCGGGAATTTGTTACGGAACGAAAGGAGAATCAATATGTCGATAGCACAAGCAATGCTCGCGGAGTTTGAAACACAAGCACCTGTCACACGGAAGTTTCTGGAGCGGCTGCCAGAAGATAAATTGAGCTGGAAGCCGCGCGAGAAGTCCCTGTCCGCAGGGCAGCTCGCCTACCACATCGCCGCGGTGCCGAGCGGAATCGTGCGCTTCGTGCAAAACAATCCAGCGCAAGCCCCCGAGTCGTTTAACTTTCCGCAGCCGGCGAACCGTCAGGAGATCCTCAAGACGTTTGACGAAAGTATCGCGGCAGTGCGGAGCCTGTTGCCCAGGTTTGATGACGAGGCCATGAAGGAAACCTGGCGAATGAATGCGGGCGGACGAGAAGTGCTGGCGCAACCTCGAGCAGAGTTCTTGCGTGATGTCATGTTCAGTCATCTGTACCAGCACCGCGGGCAATTTAGCGTGTACCTGCGAATGCTCGACGTGGCCGTGCCAGCGAGCTGGGGACCGAGCGGAGACGAGCCTCCGGCTTTCATGCAAAAGGCTCGATCGGCCTAGCCGGCCGGCGTTCAGGAGGAACCTATGTGTCCTGCATGCATAGCGACAACGGCAATGCTTATCGCATCGGCAGTGTCAGCTGGCGGAGTGACTGCTGTGTTGGCTAACAAACTCTTTGCAAAAAAGCTCGCTGGAAAGACATTTCAAAGGCAACAAAAGGAGAAGACATGGGAGCAACGCACGAGCAAGTGAATATGATGCTGCATTTGTATGAGTTGAGGAGAGAGGCGAAGCTGCGGGAAGCGCGGGACTGGATGTCCGTGAATTTTCGTCCAAAAAACGCCGACGAAGCGATGAAGATAGCGCCTCCCGGCAGCAAGGAAAGCGCGTACATGCGGATGGTGCTGGGCTACTGGGAGATGGTGGCGAGCATTGCGAACCGAGGATTGGTTGACGAAGAGCTGTTTTTTGAGAATTCGGGAGAGCAATGGGGAGTGTGGGAAGCGGTGAAGTCGTCGGTGCCAGCCTGGCGAGCAATGTTCGGGAATCCGCAGTTCCTGGGGAATCTCGAGGAGCATTGCAAACGACTGGATGCGTGGAGAGAAAAGCGCAATCCAGGATCGGTGGAGACACTGCGCAAAGTGTACGCGCAAATGAGCGAAGCGGTGCAAGAGAACAAGGCTCGGGCGGCAAGCAATTAGCGACTGAGCTGAGTGGAATGGCGTGCGGGAGTTCGCGACGGGCGGGCTCCTGCAATTTCCGAGTGGTCGAGCAAAATTCCTAAGGAGAAGAAGTCATGACTCAGAGCACTATTGAAAATCCAAAAGTAGCGACACGAGACGAATGGATCGCGGCACGAAAGGATCTGTTGGCCAAAGAGAAATCTCTGACGCGGCAGAGAGACGCGCTGGCACAGGAACGGCTACAGCTTCCGTGGCTGAAGGTCGAGAAGAATTATGTGTTCGACACACCAGCCGGGAAAAAGCCGCTGGCGGATCTCTTCGGCGGCAAAAACCAGCTGGCGATCTATCACTTCATGCTGGGGGTGGATTGGGAGGCGGGGTGCCCGAGCTGCTCGCTGGTTACGGATCAGATGGCTCCGATGGCGATTCACCTGGCTCAGCGAGACGTGCGGCTCGTGCTGGTGTCGCATGCGCCGCTCGCGAAGATTGAGGAGTTCAAGAAGCGGATGGGATGGAAGCTGCCGTGGGCTTCGTCGTTTGGAAGCGACTTCAATTTTGACTATGAAGTGTCGGTGAAGAAGGAAGACAAGGACAAAGAGAGCACTTATAACTACGCAGTAATGAAGTTTCCGAGCGAGGAACGGCCGGGCATGAGCATTTTCTACAAAAATGCTAACGGCGAAATCTTCCACACCTTTTCCGTGTATGGGCGCGGGCTGGAGGACTTCATGGGCCTCTACGCAATTCTGGACCGCGTGCCGAAAGGTCGGGACGAAGGTGCGAAGGGAATGTCGTGGGTGCGGCATCACGACCGGTATCCGGAGAGCAACATCGTTGAGGTTAAGGCCGCGAAGACTTAAGCGAAGGCTGCCGGTTTAAAAACTGATTACCGGCCCGACCGATTAAGCGTTCAAAGAGAAAATGATGTCGATGACCGTATCAACTTCCACGGCTTCACCGTTTAGGTAGGTGATGCGGTATTTCGACTGGCGAACTGCGGTAAGAGCTGCTTCTACCAATAGGGGTTGGCCAGAAATTACCTCGAGTTGCTGGATAGAGCCATCTTTACCGACGATGGCGTGCAATCTCACTGTTCCTTGAATGCCCTTTTCCTTGGCTAGCTGTGGATAAACGGGCTCGATCTTAACCTTTAAGATCTTGACCATAACGGCTCCGCCCTGCTTAACGCGCGTAATTTTCTTTGCCGGTTGGTCGGGCGCCCCATCTTGTTGCGGAGTGTCCTGAGCGCGCGATGGAACTGCGATAAACGGGAGTGCCAAGGCTAAGGCTAAGTTCAGAACAAATCTCACTGTTTTCATGTACTCACCTCGGAAGACACGATTTGCTGCGCCGAGTATACCGCACGACTTTAAAGTGGCGCCTAGATGCAGGGGTTAAAAGCCTGCGTGAACTCAGGCGCCGATGGAGGAGCGGAGGGCGTTGGCCAGGGATTGGCTGAAGCGCTGGACGTCGGAGTCGTGTTCGGCTTCGACCATGACGCGGGCGAGTTGCTCGGTACCGGAATAGCGGAGGACGACTCGGCCATTTTCGCCGAGGGCGGATTGGGCTTCGGCAAGCGCGCGAGAAACCTCGGGGAGAGTTTCGAGCGGGGGCTTGGATTTTACTTTTACGTTGACGATGATTTGTGGATAGTCCTTGAGGCCCTCGACCAGGGATTCGATTTTGCCGTGCATGGAAACTAGCGAGGCAATTTTGAGGGCGGTGAGAAGGCCGTCGCCTGCAGGGCTGTCTTCGAGAAAAATGACGTGGCCGGATTGTTCGCCGCCGATGACGTTGCCGCTGCGGAGCATTTCTTCGAGGACATAGCGATCGCCGACGGAAGCACGTGCCAGCGTGATACCTTCGCGGGCCAAGACGCGTTCGAGGCCGAGATTGGACATGGAAGTGGCGACGACGCGGTCGCCTTTGAGCTTATTTTGGGATTTAAGGTAGCGCGCAACGGCGAGAAGCACGCCATCGCCGTTGACGATTTTTCCGGTTTCGCAGACGAAGAGGGCGCGGTCAGCATCGCCATCGAAAGCCACGCCGAGTTGAGCACGCTCCGAGAGCATGCGTTTTTGCAAACCATCGAGATGGAGCGAGCCACAGCCGGCGTTGATGTTGCGGCCATCGGGTGACACACCCATCGAGACGACTTCGGCGCCAAGAGAGTGGAAGAGCTCGGGGCCGAGTTTGTAGGCGGCGCCGTTGGCGCAATCGAGAAGAATCCTGAAACCGGAGAGCCTGGCACCGTGAACGATGCGGCCGCGAAGAAAGTCGAGATATTCGGCGTCGAGAGAC
Organism: uncultured Acidobacteriota bacterium; assembly: GCA_963730495.1. Lineage (GTDB taxonomy): Bacteria > Acidobacteriota > Terriglobia > Acidiferrales > UBA7541 > Acidiferrum. Next base: position 55,801 of record CAVSSD010000002.1, read on the forward strand.
GCGTCGGCGATGAGGAGGGGCGGATTTTTCGGCGAAGGGTCGGAGCGATGCTTGAAGATATCGGCTTCGAGCGTTTCTTCGACGGAATCCGGGAACTTCATGCCGGCATGCGAAAAAAGCTTTACGCCATTGTCGTGGTACGGATTGTGCGAGGCGGAAATAACGACTCCGGCTTGAAAATCATTTTGGCGGACGAGGCAGGCGATGCCGGGAGTGGTGATGATGCCCGCAAAAGCGACAGACCCGCCGGCTTGCGTGATTCCAGCAGCGAGAAGAGCGGCGATGTGAGGACCGGATTCGCGTGTGTCCATGCCGATGAGGACGTGAGCGGCGGAGTGTTCGCGGAGCAGATAGGCAGCGAGAGATCGGCCGGTGGCGAAGAGAGTGGCGTCATCGAGCGGCGGAGTGCCGGGAACGCCGCGAATACCGTCTGTTCCGAAAAGTTCTTTAGGCATGAGAGGTTAGCGGCCAAAACCTGAAGGACCGACCATGGGAAAGTTTAGCACACGCTTGAAAAGCGGCTGGGCGAGTGCATTGCAGAGGTTCGCTTGGGTAAATAGGGAGCGCAAAGTCCTCTGCAGTCCGGCTTGTGCCCTGCTAAGGGCGATTCGAAATACGAAACGTGGGAAAGTGATGTGGCCATGAGCTTGCATGAGTATGCTAACGTGAAGGGAACGGAGTGCCTCGTGCCTGAGATAGAGACGCCAACACCAACATCTGCTGTTCGAATTGATGGATCTAGCTTCAGTTTGAGGATTCTCGCCGCGGCGGTGATCCTGCTGTTCTTTTATTACGCAGCTGGAGTCGTAATTACCATGCTGCTGTCGATTTTATTGGCGTACTTTCTCGATCCAGCGGTGGAATTGTTGGAGCGAATGCACTTGCCGCGCACGGTGGGCTCGATGGTGATGGTACTTCTGTTGATCGCGGTCTTAGTGGCGGTGGGATACGCTCTGGGGACACGAACGGAAGATTTTGCCGCGAATTGGCCGAAATATAGCGGGCTTGTGAGACAAGCAGCGGGAGCAGTGGAAGGCAGAATTAACGGGATAGAAAAACAGGTCACGCCTATAGAGCCCGGGGCCGTCGCCCAGCAACCAGGGGCAGAGCACCCGGAGACAGCGGCGGTGCGCTCCATGTTATTCCGTGGAATCGGGTCTCTCTACGCGCTTTTTCTGGAAGTTACCTTTGTGCCGTTCCTGGTATTTTTTATGCTCGCGGGGAAACGGGAAGTGTGGCACGGGACGCTGCAACTTTTTCCGGCATCGAAGCGAACACAAGTGAAGGAAACGCTGGAGGATTTGCGAGAAGTTCTGCGGGACTATCTGGCGGGAATGACGCTGTTGACTGTGATGGTGATTGCTGCGAGTAGTGCCTTCTTCTGGTTTCTGGGGTTGGATTATCCGGTGCTCACGGGAATTGCATCTGGTTTGCTGAATATGGTGCCGTACATCGGAGCGGTGCTGGCATGGTTGCCCGCGTTTATTATCGCACTGGCCAAATGGAGGACGTTTGGGCAGTTCGCGCTGATTGCCGGCGGATTGATGACCATTCACGTACTGGCGCTGAATTTAGTGGCGCCGCAACTGGTTGGGCGGCGCGTGCGCCTGAATGCCGTGGCGATAACGATTTCGCTGCTATTTTGGGGCTGGGTGTGGGGCGGCATGGGATTGATTCTGGCGATCCCCATAACAGCTGCGCTGCGCGTGATTTGCGATCATACGGAGTCCTGGCGGCCGATTGGACGCTGGCTGAGTGCTTGAAGAAGTTACTGGTGATTGGTGACTAGTGGCGAAGTTCCTTCCTGCGTGGTGCCACGCTTTCTTGTTCGAGTAACCTTCTTTCAGCTACGCTCTTCTGACAATGGGAAGAAACTTCGAGGTGAAGGCCGTCTCTCGAACATTCGTAAATCCTGAAGGAGAGCTATCCATGAAGCGGTTTGGAATTTACTTGTGTCTGCTATACGTGGTCGTGCTGCTCTTCTGGCCGACTGCGGCGCAGGCGTGGGGATGCAAGGGGCACCAAACGGTGGCTTTGATCGCGGAGAAGCATTTGACACCGGAAACGCGGCAATGGGTTGAGAAGCTACTGAGCGAGAACCCGATTGATCCTAAGTTGAATCGCTATTGCGGAGGAGCGATGCGCGACGCGATGGCGGATTCAGCCACGTGGGCGGACGACGTGCGCGGAGAGCGCAAGAACGGGCCATGGCATTACATCGACATACCGCGTGGTTTGAAGCGCGGACCGATCGAGCCATTTTGCGGAGCAGCCGGGTGCGTAACGAAAGCGCTTAGCGAGCAACTCGCAATTCTGAAGGATAAGAATGCCGACGCCACAAAACGAGCGGACGCGCTGCGGTACGTGATCCATTTCGTTGGAGATTTACATCAGCCGCTGCACACGACTACAAATGCCGATGAGGGCGGAAATTGCGTGCCGCTGAAATATTTCCGGCGCAACGCACATGAGCACAATCATTCGTTTTCGCCTAATTTGCATAGCATTTGGGACACGGCGATTCCGGAACGCGACGCTGAGGGTGCAGACTCGGCGGAGTATGCCGACACGCTCGAAGCTCTGTTCGCGGCGGATATCGAAGGTTGGCAGAAGGCTGGGATTCATGTCGAGGATTGGGTGTGGGAAGGCTATGATTTTGCCGAAAGCGTGGTGTACGGAGATCTGACGCCGAAGATCGCCATAGAACCCAATGTGGCCGTCCACAGTTGCTCAGACGACAACAACATTGGCGAACGGCTGCTACGCCAGAACATCGTGGCTGGCGAGGCGTATCAAGAAAAAGCGGCCCCAGTGGCGGAAAAGCGGATTGCCGAGAGCGGGGTCCGGCTGGCGATGATCCTCAATGATGCAGCGAAGGCGAATCCGTAGTTGCTTCTGACGGCGAGCCGGGCCCCTGCCTGCCTGGAAGTGTGCAGTAAGGAACAACGCCGCACAGACACATTGCGAATCGAGTGCGGAGTGATAAGCTGAGGTGGATGTAACGATTCCTGATTGAATAAAAACTCGTGGATCCCTCCTCTCGTCTGCGAGAAACCCAGCCTTACGACGCGAACGCCCTCTCCGTTCTGAAAGAACATCAGGTTCTCATGCTGCCTAGCCTGCGGTGCGAGCAAGTGCTTGCTGCCATTCTGGAATCCGCTGAAGAAGCAATTATCGGTATAGCGCTCGATGGCTCGATTGAATTATGGAGCCGTGGAGCGGAGCGTTTGTACGGATACACGGCGGCCGAAGTGACTGGTGTTGCTCTGACCTCGTTGTTGCCAATTAACGAAGGGCCGTCGCTACAAGCTGTTCTGGAAGCAGCGCGCGACGGGAAGATGACCGAGAGCGAGACGGTCGAACGACTGAACAGGTTAGGCACAAAGTTGAGCGTAGGGCTGAGGCGGCAGGCCATGCGGGATGAGCAGGGAGTGGTAACGGGCATCCTGGAAATGGGGCGAGCCACGCGCCAGAAAACCCAAGATACGCCGTCTGAAACACAGCCGCGGCTGCTCGTGGAGCATGCCGGTGCTGCTATGGACAACGGATCGGAGCTTGCGGATCACATCGAACTGGGGCTCGGGTTTGCAGTACTCCGATGTACACGCGGGAGACCTGCTAGGGCGGACAGTATCGGAGTACCTGAAATGCAATGATACGAGCACGGGGCCGATAGCGCATCACCAGGCAGCGTTACGGGGAGAGTCGGCGCACTTCGAGTACAAGCGCCAAGACCGGATTCTGGAAATACATCTGGATCCACTGCGCGCGCCTTCGGGAGAAACCATTGGGTGCATCGGAGTTGGGCTGGATATAACGGTGAGGAAACAGAGCGAAGAGTTGGTCCGCTACCAAGCCACACACGATGCGCTAACTGGACTGGCCAATTACAGAGAATTTATGGACACGTTGGAACGCGAACTGCGGCGTGCCGAACGCGGCCATCACGCATTCACGGTGCTGTTGCTGGACCTAGACGACCTGAAACGGATCAACGACCGGCTGGGACACTTGGCGGGAAACAAGGCACTGAAACGGCTGGCAAAGGTCACAAAGGAGCAGTGCCGCGCGACGGATCTGGCCGCGCGATACGGCGGCGACGAATTTGCAGTAGCGCTGATCGAATCCGACCAAGGCATGGCACAGCAGGTGGCGCAGCGCGTTGAAGCTCATGTGCGGGAAGATCAAGAAGAGCCGCGTATCAGCGTGAGCATCGGCATGGCGATATATCCTGCCGATGGACGAACAGCGCACGAATTGCTCGATGCCGCAGACCGCCAACTGTACCGACGAAAGAAACTTTTGCAACGCCGGAAAGTTGCGGTCGGGTAAAAGACACTCTCCAGAGTAGAAAATAAGCGGCGATGGGATTCTCCGGCGGGAGTGTGTGCGCCCCGCATGCGCTCTCTTACTGAGGGAAGAGGGGGAAAGAGTTAAACTTGGAAATAATGACGGGGATTAACTAAAAAATCTCGCCTGGAGAACATCGTGAAAGCACAGGAATTGGTGTTGGAGCTACTCGATGAAGCATACAAAAAGAAAACCTGGCACGGGCCCAATCTGAGACAAGCGATTCGGGGAGTGAGCGCGAGGCAAGCCGCGAGGCGCCCTGATGCGGGGCGGCACAACATCTGGGAAGAGACAGTGCATGCGGCCTATTGGAAATACACGGTGCGAAATCGAATCGAAGGCGGGAAAAAAGGATCGTTTGCGCTGCCGGGAAGCAATTTCTTTCCGCGGCCAGAAAAAGGCAAAGCCAGCGAGGCTGCGTGGCAGGGAGATAAGGAGTTGCTTGAGCGGGAGCACAGGGCATTGCGGGCGACTGTCGAGCGAGTTCTGAATACGCCTCGGGGAGTAAAGTTTCTGAAGCAGATTTATGGCGTGGCTTTTCATGATGTTTATCACGCGGGGCAAATTCGGCTGCTGCGCCGGTTGATGGATCACTGAGGCGCACAGCAAGCTGGCGGTGGGTTAGAAATTTGAGTGGCGAATGGCGTCCACCATACTGGCGGGATCGGCGGCGTCCTGGAAGAGGCGGATGGCGGCGATGCCGGATGCACCGGCAGAAAGGCATGAGGAAACGTTTGCCAGAGTGATTCCGCCGATGGCCAGGACTGGAATATTCACGGAGCTGCAGACCCGAGCGAGACGATCGATACCTTGAGGCGCACCGTGAGAGGCTTTTGAGGGCGTGGCGAAGACGGGGCCGAAGAAAATGTAGTTGGCGCCAGCGGAGGCAGCGGATTTGGCGGCCTCGAGCGAATGACAGGAGACGCCCAGAATAAAATCGTTGTCGGACGTTTGCGCGGCAGGTGACGACTTCAGAAGACGTTTCGCTTCATCGACAGGCAGGGAGTTTTCGCCCAGATGGACGCCGCCCGCTTGTTCGGCGAGGGCCACATCAAGGCGGTCGTTCACAATAATTCGCGTTTCGGATTTAGAGTGACTTCCGTGTTTCGAAACGCGGTCTAACGCCTGACGCACCAGCGACGCGGACTGCTTGCCAGATAAATCTTTTTCGCGTATTTGAATCCAATCGACGCCTGCGGCAGCAATCGCTGCGATCCTCTCCAGAAGCGGCTGGATTAAATCGAGCTGTGGAGTGGCGGGCAAACTGCGGCGGTCGGTGACGTAGCAGAGTATGGGCTTGTTGTTCGCGCGGAGCGTGATCTTGGGCACGGAACTATTGGGGAGGGACACTTGAGGGGCTCGGGCGAGAACCAATAAAGCTCAGAGCCAGCAGTATATCCAGCACACCAATACCGCTGATGGCGCCTCGAAACGAGGGATGAAGAACGACGTGAATGAGCGAAGGAAAGTGGTTGAGAAAGAAATTTTGTTCCCAGAAAACGGACCACGGGAGATAGAGAAGCAAGGCCCCCATTTCGAAGCAAACAACGACCAGCAGCGCGCGGAAGACACGGTTCATAGTTAAGAGGGAATCGCCTGCATCAGTGAATGCCGGCCATCAACGGCTGGGCTTCTGGAGAGCAGCGATGCGATCAGCGACGTCACGATAGTCGATATTCATCGCATAGACCTGAGAAAAACTCTTCAGCGCCGCTTCCGGCTCACCCGCGGATTCCTGGGCAACTCCTAAATCATACCGCAAGGCGAGAATGCTTTCCGGTTCGATGCCTGGCACGCGGAGGGCGCGCTCGTACCAGATGGCGGCGATGCCCGGCTGTCCCTTCTCCGTAAAGGCAAGACCCAGCAAAGTGCAACACTGCATAACGTAGCGGAAAGGCTTGCCGCTGTCGGTGGCTTTAGCCACTTTTTGGAATTCGCTGATGGCTTCGTCGACCAAGCCCATTTCGCGGAAGGCGATGCCGAGATTGTAGTGAGTCTCGAGGTCTTCGTCTTCGGCGCCCATTTCGCCAAGCTCGGCGCGGAAATCATCGAAGACTTCCTTGAGCGGGCTGTGTTCAACCGGCCCGGCGGGTTTCTCTTCGTGCTTCGGCGCAGCTGCCTGTGGTGCGACCTCTGAATGGGAAGGCGTTAGAGCGTCAAGACCGAGGTCATCGATTTCTTTTGCCAAGTCCGCAAGAAATTGGTCGGAGGCAAAACCGGATGCAGCCGCGACAGGAGCAGAATCTTTAGCCGTGGTAGCGGGTTCCGGCTCGGGCTGGGGTACGACAACGGGTGTCTCGGGCGGTTTCTGGTCGTAGGCCGGGACAAGCGGTTCCGCCTCGAGGACCAGCTCGAAATCTTGATCGAGTTCGAATTCGGGTTCCGGTTCGATCGGCTTGGGAGGTGCCGGTTTTTCAGGCGCTACCGACTTTTCAGGAACGACGGGCTTTTCGGGAACAGGCAGCTTCTCCGAGACCGCGGGCGCGTGGCTCTTTTCGGCCGGTGCAGGGATGTTTTCCGGCTCGTGGACCTCAGGAAGCTCGGCGGAAATGTCCGCAAAGGAATTTGATTCTTGTTCGAGAGCCGCAGGCTCTTCCACAGTCAGTTCGAATTCGCTGACGTCATGCGACCTGGAAGGTGCGGCGACAACCGGCGCGGCGGCAACTGGCTCTTCTGTAATCGAAAACTCTTCGTCGGAGACAGGCTCCGCGGCAACTTCGTGAGGAGGCGGAGGAGCGGGCACAGCTGGCCTTGCCGGGGGCGCCTTTTCGGCGGGTTCTGCTGGATGAGAATCCTCGAGCATGGAGTCCCATTCAGCGGAAAGGTCAACTTCCTCGTGAGCCTCTGAGGCGTTCGAAGAAGCAGGGGCCTGCGCCGTCTCGGCAGGAGTTGACTGAGCCTCGACTGGTGTTTCAAATTCAAGCACGGCCTCTTCGACGACGGGCTCCGGCTCGGCGGCAACTTCCATCATCTGTACTTCCGGAATGGTCGCAGCTGGAGGTTCCGGCTGAAGCGGCGCGGTGCTGGCTGCCAATTCGGCATCGGTGAGGCCGGCGGCGCGCTGGAATCTGCGGCGAAGCTCGCCGAAGCGCTCGGCGCCACGCAGGTCGGCGCGTTCGATATGGATTTGCTCGAGCTGGGAAGCGAGCTCGGCGGTACGGCGATCGTCGCCCGCGCCGAGAACAAAGTCGAGAAGCTTTTCGAGAGTGGGAGTGTGGCGAGGCGCGCGGCGCAAAATAGCTTCGAGAAGGCCGATGGCTTTTTGCGTGAGACCGTAGCTGGCGAAGAGATCGACGTCCGTCAAAGACTGAGCGATGAACTTCTGAGTTTCTTCGTCAAGCTGAGGCTCTGCGGGAGTTGAAGGAGCCGCCGGCTTGTCGCCGGCTACGGGTGCAAAGGTTGGCTCCACGTCAGGACGCAATTTTGGTGCGGGAGCCTTAGGGATTTCGGCCTGGAGATCTTCTTCGGGAGCGACTGGCTCCGCTTCGGCGCCAAGCAAACCCATCTTGCGGAGGCAGTTATCCAGTTTGCGCTTGGCGGAATCGCTGTCGGGCTGGCGGTCCACAAGTTGTTCAAAAATGCCTTTCGCGCGCTCGAGCTGATTGGCTGTGACCAGGGCGTCACCCAAGTGGGCCAAGGCGTCGGGGAGGCGGAAGGAGTCGCTGGTGCGGCCGTAGAAATCGACGAGCCATTCGAGAGGCTCGAGGCGGCCTGGCATTCGGCCCGCCAGTTCGTTTTGCATGCGGCCAATGACTTCGTGCTCGCCCGCGTCGATCATGGGGACGCGAATCTGGCCAATGATGGCCATGGCGCGGTCGCCCTGACCGGACTCCAAAAGGGCTTCGACGATTTTTTGCGCGGGGCCAAAATTTTTGCTGTCAGCTCCCAAAACGCGGAGCGCAAGCGCTGTGGCCTTGTCCCAATTTGCGCTTTTGAGATAAAGATCGAGGAGCAGTTCGGTTTGTTCGCCGCCTTTATCAAGATCGGGAACGTGCTCGAGGGCTTCCGCTGCTTGCGCGAGATTTCCCTGGGAGGAAAAAGAACGGGCTTTGACGATGGTGGCAGCCAAGCAATTTGCGTCAATCTTCAGGGCTTTGTCAGCAAGCTTATCGGACTCCGCTTGGTCTCCACGAGCCAAAGCGCGCTGGGCGGCGGAAACGTACGCATCTACAGCCTCGCGCGACTGCCCCATGGCCTGATAGAGATCGGCCAAGCGAACCTGAATGCGAAGGTTGTCTGGTTCGGCGAGGAGGAGTTTCTTTAGCAGGCCGACGGCTTCGGGCTGGCGGTTGTTCTTGAGATGAATTTCCGCGAGTTGCAGGAAGAGCGGGCGGGCCTCGCTCATAACCCCCTGCTGGACGTAAAGGTCGGCCAGCTTTTCGAGGGGACGAATCTCTTCGGGAGCAAGCTTGGCGATGCGTTTATAAACGGCGATGGCTTTGGTGAGAAAACCGTCGCCGACAAAAATCTGGGCGAGTCGCTCGAAATAATCTATGGCCTGAAAAGTTTCGCCCTGGCGGATGTAGAGCTCGCCGATGGTCATGAGCGTGACCTGATCGCGCGGCTCATACTTGAGAATTTGCTGGTATTCGGCGATGGCCTGAGGGACCTTGCCCTGATTCAGCAGCTTCTGTGCGGATTCGACAAATTTGCTCTTGGTATAGGCCATTCGTGTTCTCAGACAATACGCGGCCGACGCCTGCAGGAGGAGAAGCTCTCCGTCCCAAGAGTTGGAAAGGCAGACAAAAGCCGTGCTTGCTAACGCTAGCAGGCAGGGAAAAGGCAAGTCAACGAACCCAGAAGAGGGTGTGAGCAGCCAGTTATCCCCGTTAGGACTAGGAAACTAGTCGGCGAAGACAAGGCGAAGCGGGGTAATGGCGTTTTGCGGAGTTTTACGCCGAAAGAGGAGCCGGAAAGAGCCGAGCAGAGGACATGAAGGTTTGGGCGAAGCCGCGGAAGAACTGTACGGGAAATAATTTGCTACTTGCGAAAATTGAAGATTTCGTCGGCGGCGATGGCCGTGCCAGTACCGTTCCAGTGGGTGTCATCCAGAAAATAGAGATATTTATTTTGCCCGAGAAGGATTGCTGCGTCGTGGGTATAGCGTGGTTCAAGAGAGACGACGGGAACGCCTGCGTTTTGAAGCGCTCTTGCGAAGTCTTCCAGGGTTGCACGAGAGGCTGAGACATCGCGCGGTTGGGTGAGAAGCGGCGCGTAGATCGTGGTGCGATTGGGAACCAGCAAAACGATGAGATCGAGACCGTCGTTCCGCAATTGTTCTGAAAACCAGGCGAAATAAGCTGCCCAACGTTCTGCCGCTTTGCGCGGGTCGACTGGAGATTTGAATTCGGCGGGCAAGAAGACAATTGGCTCACCGTTGCTGAGCTTTTCTTGCATTGCGAAGGATGCGAAAGAATTGGGCAGCAGAGTATCGTCCTGGACTTTCTTTACGACCTTGGCGGAAAGAGCTTGGAGTGGGGAGGAGTGGAGCTCATTCAGCGGAGTTCCAAGACGATCCGTCCATTCCTGGCCCAAAACGCGAAAGAGAAATGTCTGGGCTGCGCCGCGCGCACCGTCGGGCGTGGCGGACGGCGGATCTTGCAGTGCGCGGGATTCCAGAAACTCGAAAATGACCAAGCCGTGATGAATATCGAGGCGCTGGGCAATGGCTTCGAGACTGCGCAGATGGAGGGGTTGGTGTGAACCGGCGTTGTAGAAATGACCGCCGATGCGTTCGGTAAGTTGCGCGGAGAGAGACTGGTCTTCCGGGAGTTCGCTGCCGACGGCGAAGGAATCTCCCACCACGATTCCAATGGGGTTGACTTTTGCCAGCGCGGGCGGATTGTGAAACCCGTAGGCATCGGTCGTGAAATCGACGGAATGGTAGTGGCGCAGGACCGGAAGATTACCGATGCCAGCGATGCCGCCGTAAGAATTATCGCGGTGATAGTGCTTGTTGGGGATGAACGGGCCGACTGCATTTGGATAGTGGCGGAGCATCGCCTCCCAAGCGCGAAACGTGAGGGGGTCCAGCGGAATGAATCGCAGAACGAGATCCAAAAGAAAGAAGAAAAGCATCAGCCGGGGCAGCAGGCGCCCGATGCTCCAGATGCTTGCCTGATTGGCTCCTGTACTGTTCATTTGAAAATTTCCTGGTCCTTACCGTTAAAACTGAAAATAAAGAAACGGAGATTGCTGGCCGGATGCGATGGCCAGAAGCGCCGCCGTGTACCCGAGACTGAGACCTGCAACTGTCCATGAACTCCATTCGTGATTCATTTCAAAGGTGTTGGGCGCGAAGTGCGCGATGGCGGCGGCAATGAACAAGGCCACTAGCAAGCCGACAAGTCCGGGAAAAAGAGCGCCAGCAGAAAAACTGAACATACGGGCAAGCATCACCGCGGCAAGGGAGAAATTATCCGAGCGAAAGAAGACCCAGCCAATTACTACGAGAAAAAATGTTCCCGTTCGCTGAACAACAACCGGTAGCCGGTCCCAGAATTGTCCGAAAAGCTTGTAGAGACAAAGAAGTGCGCCGTGATAGCCGCCCCAAAAGACGAAAGTCCAGTTGGCGCCATGCCAAAGACCGCCGAGAAGCATGGTGATTATGAGATTGCGGTAAACGAGCCAAGTTGCGGAAACGCGGCTGCCCCCAAGCGGAATATAGAGATAGTCACGCAAGCAAGTAGAAAGCGAAATGTGCCAGCGACGCCAGAAATCGGCGATATTGAGTGCCTTATAAGGCGAATTGAAATTCTGCGGCAGGCGGATGCCGAAAAGATAGCCGAGGCCGACAGCCATGTCGCTATAGCCGGAGAAGTCGAAATAGATTTGATAGGTGTAGCCGAGGACGCAGAGCCACGCGCCCGGGCTGGAGAGATGAGCGACGTCTTTCCAAGCTGGATTGATGACGGCGGCGATAGTGTCGGCAAGCAGAACTTTTTTCATCATGCCGATGGCGAAGAAGGACCAGCCGATGTTGAGCCAGCGTGTGCGATCGGCGTGGTCTAGGTTTTCCAGATCGGCTTCGACCTGGCGAAAGCGCGCGATAGGACCGGCAACGAGCTGCGCAAAGAGCGAGACGTAGCAGGAAAATTCCCAGAAGTTGCGCGTGGGCGTGACCACGCCGCGATACGCATCCACCATGTAGCTGATGGTGTGAAAGGTGTAGAAGGAGATGCCTACGGGAAGAATGATATTTAGCGCTGGAGGGTGAAAGGGAACGTGCAGCCACGCCGAGAGCTCAGCAAAACTGGAAACCGTGAAATTGAAATACTTGAAGAAGCTGAGGAGAAGAAGGTCGATGGTGACGGGGACAATCAGGAAAAGTTTGCGGCGGCGATGATCGGCGGCGCCGAGCATGCCAAGACCCGCAAAGTAGCTGACCGCGGTGGAGAAAGCCATGAGAGCACAGAACTTGTAGTTCCAGGTGCCATAGAAAATGTAACTGGCAACAGTAAGCCAGACGTAGCGCTGTTTCTTTGCGCGAAGGCGCCAGAAACCGAAATAAACAATCGGCAAGAAAAGAAAAAGAAAGACGAGGCTGTTGAAGAGCATGTGCTGGCGTCAGCGCTAACCGCTTCTGGTCGCCGTGGAGGACGAGCTGCGAAGGGGCACTGGCGGGGACGATGATAAACGCATCGGCACTGTTTTGCTAAAGGAATGACGCGATGCCGAAGAACACAAGAGGCCGCTACTTTTCGGAAGCCCAATAAATCGCGGACCCATGGGCTGGGAGAGTGACATCGATAAACTCTTTCGAACCCAAATCTTCGTGTTCCCAAAGGTCGCGGAGTTTGTAGTTCGCGCCTTTGAGGCCAAGATCTTTCCATGAATAATGAAACGACTGCGGTGCCGCATCGAGATTGAAAACGGCGACGTAGGCGCCATTGCCCGATTCCGGAGTGGATAGCCAAACGGCGGCTTTGTCGGTCGAGAGGACGGCGCGGCTGCCGGTGGAATGCTGATCGACGCCGATCAGCTCGGCATTGGAGAGCGCAGCTTGGGTCCATTCGTCGCAAAGCGTGAGATTGCCTCCCATGATGAGCGGCGAACGAAAGATGGACCACAGGGTGAGAAGGGTGCGCTGCTCGTCGTGGGTGAGACGAGTTGCGCGCGGCATTTCCCAACCGGCGGCGGGTTCCAGACGTCCGATGGGAAGCATGTCCGCATCGGGCCAATGGCCTGGGCCGGAGGACGCGGCCCATTTCGCAGCGCGCGCAAATTGATTTCCGAGGCCTTGAGGAAAGTCCTTGTCGCTTTTCCAGACATCCCAAACGTCATCCGAAATGCGCCACATTTGCGCGTAGCGGCGCAGCTCCGTGGCCTTGTCGAGAGGCGCTGGGCCGGGTGAAAGGCTTAGCACAATCGGCCGGTGAACTTTGCGAAGCGCCTCACTGATCATGCGAATCTCGTCGCCTTTATAGGGATGGCTGGAAATGCAATCGATTTTGAGGAAGTCGACGCCCCAAGCGGCGTAGAGTTTCCCAATGGAATCGTAGTAGGCCTGCGCAGCGGGCGACCCAGCTTTAAGTCCGTAGTTGAACGGATTCCACGGACAAGTATCGGTCATGTCCGCAGCAGCTCGCGCACGAAAGGAAGTGCCCGCAATTGGTGTATTCCTGAAGACGGCTTCCTTGGGAATGCCGCGCAAAATGTGTATGCCGAATTTCAGGCCGAGTGAATGAACGTAATCGGCCAGCGGCTTGAAGCCGGCGCCGTTTTCGGCGGAAGGAATGGTATTGACGGCGGGAGTGTAGCGGCCGTATTCGTCGAGACTAAATTCGGCGGCGGCGGCGTTGTTTCCAGCGGAGTGATTCGTCACGTACCAGCCGGAATCCACGACGACATACTCCCAGCCGTAAGATTTCAGGTGTTCCGCCATCCAGGCTGCATTTGCTTTGATGTCGGATTCGCTGACAGTTTCGCCGTACGCATCCCAACTGTTCCAACCCATGGGCGGCGTGGGAGCAAGCAAAGTCTGTGCATCGGCTTCCGTGGAAATCGCGCCGAATTGCCCGGCAAGAATCCAAATGCAAAAAATTGCGCACGCCATCGTAAGAAGCGCGGCCGCGCGGGGCTTGGTCCAGGTCGGGCACATCTTCCAAAACATTGGGCTAGCCTCTGGAATGTCCGGCGGAGATTTTATGTGACGCATTAAGAAAGTGGTAGGGGAGTTTGCGTGGCTCCTGCAGCCCAACAATTTGATTCGCGGACGGGTGCGAACGAATGGCGATGAAGCGGCGATGGACCGTGCTGGCGCAGGGCTTCCAAGTGATCGGGAGTGGCGTAGCCTTTGTGGCGCGCAAGCCCATATTGCGGATAGACGGCGTCCCATTTTTCCATGCACGCATCGCGGTGGGTTTTGGCGAGGATGGAAGCGGCGGCAATGGAAATGCTGCGAGCGTCGCCCTTGATGAGCGACTTTTGCTCGATCAGAACATCGAGCTGCATGGCATCGATGAGCAAGTAATCCGGCTGGATGGAGAGTTGTTGCAGAGCAGCGGTCATAGCTTGACGGCTGGCTTGATAGATGTTCCAGGCGTCAATGCGTTGGGCATCGATTTCGGCAACGGCCCAAGCTAGAGCGTGCTCGTGGATACGCACGGCAAGTTCCGTGCGGCGCTCGGCAGGAATTTTTTTCGAGTCATCAAGGCCGACAATGCGGCGCTTGGGATTAAGAATGACCGCGGCGGCAACGACTGGGCCAAAGAGCGCGCCGCGGCCAGCCTCATCGAGACCGGCGATGCGCATCCAGCCAAGTTGCCGCGCCTCTCGCTCGAAACGGGAAGAGCAGAGTCGGTTCATTGCGCGAAGATTTTAGCACGGCGCGCGGGCCGAACAAGATTACTCGTGACGAAGCGCGGCAATGGGATCGACCTGCATAGCCCTGCGGGCCGGTATGTAGTTTGCCGCGAGCGCTACGACGGTCAGCAGAAGAGTGACGCCGGCAAACGTAATTGGATCGATTGGCCGCACGCCATAGAGCACTTTGACCATCAGCCTTGAAAGCAGCAAAGCTCCTGCAATGCCTGCGGCCGAGCCCACCAACGCAAGCACCATTCCCTGCCTTACGACAAGCCGGAACACATCGTTGCGGCTTGCGCCAAGCGAAATGCGAATCCCAATCTCATGCGTGCGCCGGGAAACCGAATAGCTCATAACGCCGTAAATTCCCACCGCGGCCATCACCAACGCTACGACAGCGAATATGCCGAGCAGAAGCATCTCGAAGCGCGGCTGCGCATTGGCATCGGCAACGACGGCGTCCATGGTCAAGACCTGCGAGATCGGCAAATTGCGGTCGAGAGACCATACCGTGTTTTTCACGGTGGACACGAGAGCACCGGGGTCTCTCGTCGTGCGCACGACTAGAGTGATGTACGCTATATGGAGCTTCACTTCACCGTTCGCGCCAGCTTCTCCCAGGAAATCCCGGTTCTGAAATGCCGCGAGATAGGCTTCGGGGGAAGGCGGTGTCGCCCAATCTTCCTGCTTGGCATTTTTCGCAATACCAATGACCGTCAACCACGTTGGAGAGCCACCGTCGCCGGAGTCAAACGAGACGTGTTGGCCCAGCGGATCTCCGCCAGGCCAGTAGCTGCGAGCCGCTTCCTCGTTGATGATCACGACACCGGGAGCGGTGGTGTTATCCGCAGCGGAAATGTCACGGCCCCGGATGAGGGGCAGTCTCATCGTCTGGAAATATCCTGGCGTCACCATACGGTAGACGGCAGAGGGCGCTTCGCCCGGGCGAGGTTTTGGACGGCCTTCAATCACAAACGGCCAGCCCCATGTATCGCCTGCCAAGGGCAAGTGATTGATCCCGCCGACTGCTTCCACGCCAGGCAGAGCTCGAACACGTTCGAGAAGTTGCTGGTAGAAGATCGCTCGCCGATTTGCGTCGGCCTCGTTCGATCCAGCGACCGAGACCACCATCGAGAGAACGTTATGTGGGTTGAATCCGGGGTCAACCGATTGCAGAGCAAAAAAACTGCGGATCATCAAACCCGCCCCGATAAGCAGCATGAGCGCGAGCGCGAATTCGGACGCTACCAGGAAGCTGCGCAGGCGATTGCGGCCGACGCTCTCGCCGGACCCGCGGCCGCCCTCTTTTAGCACGTCGCTTAGGTTGACGGTGCTCGCCCTTATCGCCGGGGCCAATCCAAACACCACGCCGGTCATCACGCTGACCGCGAGCAGGAACACAACAACGCGAGCATCGATCGTCACGGTCTCCACACGAGGAATATCCGCGGGGCTCAGCGCGACCAGTGCATGGGTTCCCCAAGTCGCAAGCAGAAGGCCTGCACAAGCCCCCATGACCGTAAGCAGGAGGTTTTCTGTCAAGAACTGCCGGACCACACGCGCGCGGGGAGCGCCAAGAGCTGCGCGCACGGCAATTTCTTTCTGTCGAACAGCGGCGCGAGCCAACAACATGTGCGCGACGTTGGCGCAAGCGATCAAAAGCACGAATCCCACCGCTCCCAGCAGGACCAGCAGCGGCGCTTGAATCTTTCCGACGACTTGCTCCATAAGAGGTGTCACCGCGACGTCGCGGTTTGTGCCTGGGAATTGCCGCTCCAAACGCGCGGTTATTGTTGCAATCTCAGCGCGGGCCTGCGCGAGCGTGACGCCAGTCTTGAGCCGCGCGAAGATTCGCAAACTGTTGCCGCCACGGTCGTGGATTCGCTCGCCAAATGCAATCGGCACCCACAACTCCGTGTGTGTGGCCCAAAAGGGTGCAAACCTGAATTCGCGGGGCATAACACCAACGATGGTATACAGCTCGCCGTCGAGTTTGATGGCCTTCCCGATGACATTACCATCTCCGGCGAAACGCCGCTGCCAGAGCCGGTAGCTCAGAATGACCTCATGCTCGGCGCCTTTTTGGTCCTCTTCGACCGTGAAAACTCTGCCCAATTGTGGCTCGGCGCCGAGCATGGGGAAAAGGTTCTGTGTCACTTTGAGCCCTGGAATATGTTCGGGTGAATCAACATCGGTCAAATTCGGCGACCAGTATTCCGCCGCACCCATGGCTTCAAACGAACGACTCTGGTCTCGCCAGTCGATGTAGTTGCCGGCTGAGACGGGAGCTGTGCCGTCATGCAAGAGAGTGACCAGCCGATCGGAATCCTTGTAAGTCAACGGGCGAAGTAACACGGCGTCAACGACGCTAAAAATCGCCGCGTTGGCGCCTATGCCGAGAGCCAGGGTGAGAACGGCGACACAGGTGAAGCCGGGATTTTTCGCGAACATGCGGACGCCGAAGCGAATGTCCTGGAGCAGCGTTTCGAGGAACGGGAGGCCACGCCGGTCGCGATAGAGCTCTTTGGTTTGTTCCACGCCGCCGAATTCGCGGCGTGCGGCGTAGCGCGCTTCGTCCGGTGTCATGCCGCGGCGAATGTTTTCTTCGGTGAGGGCTTCGAGATGCGCGTGCAATTCGGCGTCGAGTTCGAGCTCGCGGCGGTTTTTGCCAAACAGACCTTTGATTCGAAGTGCCAGGATGCGCAACCAGGTCATGTTTGTACTCCCTATCGGGCGTTCATCAGCTTGCTCCCATGACTATTCGTAACGCAGGGCCACGACGGGATCGACTTGGGTTGCCCGCTGCGCCGGCAGGTATGCCGCTAAAGCTGCAACTATGCCGAGCAGGAAGCACGCGCCGACGAACGCAAGTGGATCCGCGGAACCGACTTCGAACAGCATGCTGCCAAGCAAGCGGCTCAACCCATAGGCGGCGGCCAAACCCACGGCCATGCCCGCGATCACCAGGAAAGCCATGTGACTTACGACGTTGCGAAGAATGTCGCCTGGATGTGCGCCTAGCGCCATACGGATTCCAATTTCACGCGTTCGACGCGCGACGGAGAAGGCCACTACGCCGGAAAGTCCGAGCGATGCCAGCAGCGTGGCAAGCAATCCAAACAAAGTGGAAAGCCAGGTGAGGAGCCTCTCTTGGACGAGAGAATTATCGATCTGAATTTCCAGCGTGGTGGTTGCGTAGAGCGGCAGGTTGGCATCGAGGTCGTGTACTTGCGCTCGCACGAGGTCGCCGATTTTTTCGGGGTCGCCGGAGGTACGCACCTGAAGCGTCATGTCAAAGAGGCGCTCTTCCTGAGCCATGGGCGCATAGAAATGGCGGCGCGGCGCTTCCGAAATGTGCACGTATTTCGCATCTTTCACAACGCCGATGATTTCCCGGTCTGGGGGAGCTTTCGGATCGTCGTCGGTCCCAATTTTCTTGCCGAGCGGATCTTTATTTCCGAAGAAATAGTGCGCCATGGTTTCGTTGATGATGACGACTTTCGCGCGCGCGGCGGTGTCTTGCTCCGTGAAGTCACGCCCTTCCACGAATGCAATGCCCATGGTCGCGAAGTAGCCAGGCGAAACGACGGCTGCGTTGGGACTCATGCTCTCGTCGGGGCCGGGCTGATAGCCTTCCACGTTGACGCCCTCCTGATCCCAGCCTCCGGAAATGACGGAACTGGTGGTCAGGCTGGCGGCACGCACGCCAGGCAGTGTGCGAACGCGAGCGAGGAGATCGTCGTAGAGCGATTTGATTCTTCCTTGCGGATAACCATTCATGGCTGGATTGAGAGTCGCCAGGAAAACATTCTCCTTAACAAAACCAGTATTCACGCCGCGGAGGTTGCGCAAGCTATGCAGAAACAGGCCCGCGCCAATCAGCAGGGGCAGCGAGAGAACCACCTGAAGAAAAATGAGCGCACTGCGTAGACTGAAGAGGCGCTCACCGGAAGCAATTGAAGGGGCATCGGCGCGCAACGCGATGGACACGCCGGTATGCGAGAGCTGCAAAGCTGGAGCAAGTCCGAAGAGCAACCCGGTAGCCAAGGACACTAGCAATGCGAAACCCAGAACTCGCAAATCCATCGGAGCGTGAACATGTGCGCTGTAGTCAGCAGGCAGAAAACCGAGCAACGCCGTCTTAGCCCAATAGGCAACGACAATTCCCGCGCTGCCACCCAGCACGGAAAGTAGCAGACTCTCCGTAAGCCATTGGCGAATGAGCCTTCCGCGGCCGGCGCCGATGGCCAACCGCACGGAGATTTCTTGTTTTCTCTTTGCATTTCGCGCGAGCAGAAGATTTGCGAGGTTCGCGCACGCGACTACCAGCACTATGCCCGTTACGCAAAACATAAGAAGGAGCGGGCGCTCCATTTCTGTACGCAAATGTGCGAAACCTTGATTTCCTGGCACCAGTTGAATGCGGCTGGCGAGGGTGCGTTCTCTGTCATGGGCGTTGACGCTCGCTCCAAGTTCCTCTAGCTCCGCCGCAAGAATTTGGTGATAGAGAATGTCGAGCGAGGTCTGCGCTTGCGCGACGGTGACTTCCGGTTTGCGGCGCGCCAGAACCGTCATCCAGCGATGCCGAGGATTTTGCAGGCGATTTGCTGGCACGGGGCGGAAAACCGTGGCCATCATCATGGGCACACGAATATCCGGATTACGCGCCATTTCGGTGCCGTAAAACCTCGACGGCGTGACTCCGATGACACGGATCGGATTGTCATTCAGAACGATATTCTTGCCGACGATCGCCAGATCGCTGCCGAATCGTCGTTGCCAGTAGCCATAGCTCAAGACAGCGACAGGATGAGCGCCGGGTGTGCGGTCGTCTTCTGGTCCAATCAGACGACCGAGGAATGGCTGGACACCCAGCGTCTCAAAATAATTTCCGGAAACCATTTCGCCGACGACGCGTTCGCTCTGCCCGCCGTAGCTGGCGTTGAAATCGACCCCAGAGCGTGTTAAGACATTTGCAAAGACCGTGTTTTTGTCGCGCATGGCCTGGTACATCGGATAGGAAAAGTCTTCTTCTTGCGCTTCCTCAGAACGGGTGTCCGTGTACTTGATGACGACGAGTTCCTGCGGATTGCGGACAGGGAGGTTGCCGAGCAAAACGGAATTGACCAGGGAGAACAGGCCGGTGTTCGCGCCAATACCGAGCGCGAGCGTGAGAATTGTTACCGCTGTGAAACCGGGGTTCTTCACGAGCATGCGCGATGCGTAACGCAAGTCCTGCACGAGCGTCTCAAAAAACGGCAACCCGCGCTGATCGCGATAGGATTCCTTCGTTTGTTCGACTCCACCAAACTCGCGCCGGGCTGCGTAACCTGCTTCTTCCCGGTTCATGCCGCGGCGCATATTTTCTTCGGTGAGCGAATCAATGTGAGAACGCAGTTCTGTATCAGAGTTCTTCATCCAGATCCGGCTTGCGGAAGATTCTCGCCAATCGCGTTGCGAAAATTCGCAGCCACTCCATCTCAGGCTCCCTCGGCGCGTCCGAGTAAACGCGTCATGAGCGCAGCCATGCGCTCCCAGCTCTCTGTCTCTGCCAAAAGCTGTTTTCGCCCACTGCGTGTGAGCGAGTAATACTTGGCTTTGCGATTGTTGTCCGAGACTCCCCATTTCGAGGAGATCCAACCACGTTGTTCGAGGCGCAGCAGCGCTGGATAAAGCGTGCCCTGGTTGAGCTTGAGCAGGTCGGCGGAAACCTGCTCTATGCGCACAGCGATCCCATAGCCGTGCAGCGGACCGAGGGCGTCCAGGGTCTTGAGCACGATAAGGTCGAGCGTGCCTTGCAACACTTCGCCGCGCGTTTGCGCCATGACGATTCTCCTTTTGACGGTCAACAGGAGATTATCTTTGCTCCTGTTGAATGTCAACAGGTGGTCCCTGTATAGACGAAGCGAAGACGAAAAGGTCCCGAGAATCCTGAGAATTTTTCAGTCGGCTCAAAAGCCGCCGGACAAACCCTCCCAGAAACCTGCTTACCACCAGTTCCAAACAAGACTCGTTGACCAAGGCGGGCCGGGAGACCTACCATGACCGGGCAAATTTCGAAGCACAAACGCACTGAGGGAGAATTCCATGTATTTACGTACGAAGTCCGCTTGGCTTTGGGTAGGCTGCTGTCTCTTGAGTTTGGCTGCTCTTCTCGTGCTGACTCCGTCCAGCGGAGCGCAAGGTTTGGCGAGCAGCGACCTTTCCCACTTCCGAGCTGTTGGCGACGCCGTTCTATCCCCGGACGGACATCGCATTGCCTACCCAGTCATTTCGTACGACCGTCCGGGCCGACCCGCGCCGCAACTTTGGGTTATGGATCTTGCCACGCAAAAATCCATTCGTATCGGGGGCGAAAAAGATGTGACCGCCAATGCTCGATGGTCGCCCGATGGGAAGTGGCTGGCGTTTCAGGGCAGAGTCGGGGACAAACACGGATTGCTTCTCGCCCGCCCGGACGGCTCCGAGATTAAGACTCTCGTTGAGAAAATGGAAGGCACCAACAGCCCCTTGCCCGGCGGAGGCCAGGACGTTACGTGGTCTCCCGACGGCAAACAGATCGCGTTCATTTCTTCGACGCCGGACGAACGAGCTGCCGAAGCCAGCGGCGATCCCATGGTCATCTCGCGCTACTTGTACAAGCCCGACGCCGGCGAAGGCATGACGCGCTTCAACGACAATCAACGGCTACACATTTTTGCGGTGGAGGTGGCTACCAAGCAGGTGCGCCAATTGACACAGGGAATCTACGATGAGCACTCCATTGACTGGTCACCGGACGGCAAGGAAATTCTCTTTGCGTCGAACCATGAGCCAAATCAGGACGAATTTTTCAATTACGACATTTTCGCGCTCAATGTTGCGGACAGCAGTGTTCGCCGGCTGACCGCTACTGAATACAACGAGTACGAGCCACTCTGGTCGCCCGACGGCAAGCACATCGTCTATCGAGGCACGAAGCGCGGCTTGACCGATCGCGAAACGACTATGGAAGACACTCACGTCTGGATGATGAATGCCGACGGCAGCGACCGCCGCGAGATCGGCGCGGTGATTGACAACCGCCAGGGCGCGCCGAAGTGGGAGCCCGACAGCAGCGCGGTGTATTTCACAGTTCAGGAACGCGGAAGCAATCATCTTGTGCGGTTGCCGATTTCGGGCGGAGCGCCAGAATACGTGTTGAAGGAGACCGGCAACGTGGGCGGATTTTCCATTGGGAAGGACGGAACGCTGGCCTACACGTTCACTTCGCCGCGCGACATGGCGCAGCTTTACGTCAAAACGGGCAGCGCGGCAGCGCGCAGGCTCACGGACTTGAACACAGAGATTCTCGCCGGGAAACAAATTGGCGAGGTCGAGTCTTTCACTTTCACGAGCAACGACAACAAATTTGAAGTCGAGGCGTTTCTTACAAAGCCGGTAGGAATGACCGCAACTTCAAAGTACCCGTTGATTGTGAACATTCATGGTGGTCCGCACGGGCAGAATGGCCCCGGCTTCAATTTCAGGAACCAGGTCTACGCCGCACACGGCTGGGCGACGCTCAACGTGAATTTTCGCGGTTCCACAGGTTATGGACAGAAATTCGCCGACGCGGTCTTCGCCGATCAGGACGGGAACGAGGGTCAAGACGTTTTGTACGGAGTGAGCGCGGCGGTGCGCCGCTACTTGTGGATCGATCGCGAGCGCATGGGCATCGAAGGCGTAAGTTACGGCGGCCAGCTCACGGATTGGCTCATCACGCAGACCAACGAATTCAAAGCCGCGATCCCCACCGCGGGAATCGCAAACCTGGTCAGCTACAACTACATGACCTATTACAATCAATATGAAGAGATGGAATTCGGCCAATTTCTACATCAGGGCAATTTGATGGACGTGGCGTGGGAACGCTCGGCGCTGAAGCACGTGGCCGGAGCCCACACGCCTACGATGTTGATTCACGGCGAAAACGACAATGATGTGCCCATCGCCGAAGCGGAACAGTTTTTCATCGCGCTAAAAGATGTGGGGACCGAAGCAATCTTCGTACGCTACCCGCGCGAAGGCCACGGCATCCGGGAAACCAAGCATGTGATTGACTGGACTGACCGGTCGATCGCCTGGTACGAGAAGCACTTCCCTAAAGCAGGCGCCGAAGGCGTGACGAACGTCCAGCCTTAATTCGCGACCGCAAGGCCTAATTCTTCCTTCGTCATCTCGTGATTGGCCGCTAAGCAAAAACAGAAAGAGCCCGCCATAAGCGGGCTCTTTTGTTAGAGCATTTGTTCGTGTTTCGAATTGCAGAGTCGCGTTTACGACTTGGTTTCAGCTCCAGCCGTCGCAACAGCCGCCACTTCTTCCCGGGCGGCGCGCTTGATGCGGGCAGCCTTACCGCGCAAATCGCGCAGGTAGTAAAGGCGGGCCCGGCGGACTTTGCCCTTGCCGACCACTTCAATCGAGCTGATCGAGGGCGAATGTAGCGGGAAAATGCGCTCGATGCCGACCCCGAAGCTTACGCGACGCACGGTAAACGTGGCGCCGGAAGCGCGGCCTTTCTTGGAGATCACGACCCCTTCGAACGCCTGCAAGCGTTCCTTTTCCTTCTCGCCCTCGCCTTCCTTCAGGCGGACATTGACGCGCACCGTGTCGCCAGGGCGAAATTCGGGGAGGTCTTTGCGCAGTTGCGCTTCGTGTAGTTTTGCAATAATCAGATTCATGTTCGTATTCCCTGCAGACCCACTCAGGCGGGGCCAGCTCTTCAAAAGCAAACCCCAATTATAGCCAAATATTCACAATTTACCTAGCGCAATCCGCCTGAAGGCGTGACTTCGTTTGACTTCTGGTGCTCCTTAAAGCTATGAATTTGCTGGTCCCGTCCCGATTGTGGGTATCGGCATTCGATCGATGCCGTAGGAGGTTGCGATATGAGCGTTGAAAGGAAGGCCCAAACAAACGTCAAACAAGCGGTGCCTTTCTTCGGCGTTTCCAGCATGGAAGCATCGCTCCGCTTTTATGTGGATGGCCTTGGCTTTCGGATGACCAATCAATGGATGGACGAGGGCAAACTTCGTTGGTGCTGGCTGGAGATCGGCGGCGCCGCCTTAATGCTGCAAGAATTCCGGAAGGAAGGCCACGATTCTTGGAAGCCCAGCGGCAAACTGGGAGAAGGCGTAAACATCTGCTTCATGTGTGAGGACGCTCTGGCGATCTATCACGAAGCCACATCGCGCGGAATCACGGCCTGGAGATACCCGTTCGTGGGCAACCGACTTTGGGTTGTCTCTTTCTCGGATCCAGATGGCTACCGAGTCGATTTCGAAAGTCCCACCGACGTTGCCGAGGAGACGGAGTACTCACCGCAGGATCACTAATTCGCGTGTGACTAAACGCCTAAGCCTACGCGGGAGCTGAAATGCTTCGGCGAATGACGCTGTCTGCGAAGCGCTCCATTTCTTCAAGTTGCGGGCTGAATTGAAGCAGAACCAAATCGACGCCAACCGCTTCGAATTTCGCGAGTCTCTCTGAAATCTGTTCAGGCGTGCCCACCAAGCCCGAGCGCAACCCGCGATTCGAAACGGAGTAGTCTTCGAGCGAAACACGTTGCTCGAGTTGCGTTCCAGCGAGCCATTGCTGGTAATTCGCATTGCCGGCGGCAGACTGATTGACGTCAGTGATGCGTTTCAGCTCATCCTGCGCTTCCCGCTCCGTTTCGCGAACGATGGTGTAGCCAGCGATGCCGAACTTCAGCGGGGGCAGATCATGCCGCGCGCGACGTTCGCGCAAATCCGCTATTTTTTCGCCGACACGTTCCGGCGGATCGCCGTGCATGAGGTAGGCGTCGCATTTTTCCGCGATGAGGTCTTTCGCCGCGACCGATTCGCCTCCCGCATAGATCGTGGGGTTTGGCTTGGAAACAGGTTTTGGTTCGAGAACGTTGTCTTCGACGCGGTAGTACTTCCCCGCATAAGAAAAATGATCTTTCGCCCACACGCCGTGCAGCACGTCGAGCCATTCATTGGTGCGCGCGTAACGATCATCGTGCTGCTCAAATCCGACGCCGTACTTCTTCGCTTCATCCGACCACCAGGACGAAACGACGTTGAGCGTGAGCCGGCCGCCGCTGATGTGATCAATATTTGCCGCCTGTTTGGCAAGCAGCGCAGGCAAATGGAACGTCGGTCGCACAGCGACCATCAGTTCAAGGCGCTCGGTGACCGCGGCCAGCGCTGCCGCCGTGGACCACGCGTCAAGCGATGG
The DNA here is from genome assembly GCA_963730495.1 of uncultured Acidobacteriota bacterium. GTDB lineage: Bacteria > Acidobacteriota > Terriglobia > Acidiferrales > UBA7541 > Acidiferrum. Next base: position 80,197 of record CAVSSD010000002.1, read on the forward strand.
CGCCTCCACGCCCTTGATATCGTTCAAATTCAATTCAGCGATCAGCATCAGGTCGAAGCCGATCTGTTCGCTGCGCTGCGCGAGCTTCTTCACATAAGGCCAGGTCGCAGGCATGTTTTCGTCCGCGACGTTGCGCAACCAGCCGCCAAAAACGGGGAGCCAGTAGCCGTATCTCATCGAATGCTCCCGGTCGAAACGAACCCATCGCTTCGGCTGGCTTCGTGTATCCGCGCTTCATTAATGAGGTAGTCCGCTAGTCGCGCGTAGGGATTGAAGCCAATCATTCGTTCAGGGTCGGAGACGAAATTCGAAAGCGCATTGATGTCGTAATAGAGCAGCCGCCCGCTGCGGTCGTCGATAACGTACTCGATGCCGCCGACTTCAATGCCGGCGACCTCCATGATGCGCTCGACGTCGTCGATGACTTGCCGCGGGGGCTCGTAAGCTTCGACTGTCAGCCCTGATTTCGGCGCGTCGACGGGGCATGCCAGACGCGTCAACTCTTCGCCTTTCGTGTTCTTGCAAATGTCTGCTGGGCACAAATCAAACGTATCGCCCGTAATGTGAATCTGAATCGCGTAGAGGTATTCGCCGCCGAGGACTTCGACCCGAGTGATCACGCCATCGCGCGCGGTGAAAAACTCCTGCACAAGCGCGACGTTGTCGATTCCAAACGACAAGCTGTTCTCTTCGACTGCCGCGCGCAATTCGTCCGGCGAATTGAATTTCTTTATCCCAGCCCCGCTGCCGCCTATGTTCGGCTTGATGATCAGCGGATATCCGATCCCTTCGGCTGCGCTCAGAGCTTGCGAGGGATGGTTGATCACCCTCGCTTTGGGATACTGCAGGCCGAGCGTTTCGAGCACCGTGCACTGCAGAGCTTTGGAAATCTCATGGGTGAACGCGCGCGAGCCGTTGACCACGCGAACACCTTTTTCTTCCAGATGAGCCAAATAGTTGAGCGTGTAAAAGATGCCATGGCCAATACCGCGCTGCCATGCGGAAGGGCTCATGCGGTTGAAGAGCAGCGAATACTCGCGCTCCTTTGCCGCAACATCGTATTGATGATTCCGTGCATCCACCCTGATCCAGTTTGCACCCTTGGCGTCGAGTTGATCGAAAAGCGGCTTGAACCAGTGTTGCTGCTCGTAATAAATGGCGATGGGTTTCCCCGCGCCCTGCTCCTTGCCGTTTCCGCTTGCCGCGTTGCTCATGGCACGTTGCTCCTCATTCACTTAACAATGAAAAAGGGCCGCTTATTCCGAGCGGCCCTGGATTCCTTTTAGTTTAGACTTGCGCTAGACCGAAGGACTTCCCATGCCGCTTGCGGCAGTACACGTACAAGCGCAGCATGGACAGGCGACGTCCCGTCCGCAAGCCCAAAAGCCTTGCGTGGTGCGCAAATCATCGGATTGCAGCGCTGCTTTCACAGAAACCCAAGTATAGCGCGAGCCCTTTTCAAGGCAAAAGCAAATCAGGGCGGTTACGCTGGGTCTTCTCTAGGGCCGCGGCGCGCCGCCAATTGGCTACCTCGGCGTGGTTGCCGCCAATCAATACGTCGGGTACCTTCCAGCCGCGAAAATCGGCCGGCCTCGTGTAGTGAGGAAAATCCAAAAGTGCTGTGCATTTATCCGAGACTGGCTTGCGGCCTGTAGGGGCGGGGCTTGCCCCGCCCGCGCCTCGCACGGAGGGAAATTCCGTATCTGGCTGAACGGGCACGGCATGCCGTGCCCCTACGGGAGAAAAGGCAGCATTTACACTAAACGATTCATTCTGCGAAGAAGCTTCATTCCCCAGCGCGCCCGGAACAAGCCGCGTAACCGCATCAATAATCAACATTGCCGGAAGCTCCCCGCCGCTCAGCACATAGTCCCCGACGGAAATTTCTTCAGTGGCAAGATGTTCGGCCACGCGTTCATCCACTCCTTCATACCGCCCGCATAGAAGCACGATACGATCCAGCTGCGCATAGCGTCGCGCAGTTTCCTGCCGGAAAAGTGTTCCTGCGGCCGACATCAAAACGATGGCCGTCTTCGGATCGTGAACGGCGGGCTCCTCGGCGCTCCCCAAACTACGGCCGAGCAATGCTTCGACCGCCTCGAAAAGCGGCTCGGGTTTGAGCACCATTCCCTCGCCGCCACCAAAAGGCCGGTCATCGACGCTGCGGTGACGATCCTTAGTGAACACACGCAGGTCTTGTATCTGGACCTCAACGAGGCCAGTCTCGCGAGCTCGCCGGAGGATTCCGTGGTCGAGCGGGCCTGCAAAAAATTCTGGAAAAATCGTAACGAGGTCGAAACGCATCTTGAGCCAGTGTAGCCAAACAGAGGAGCGCCTGCCATTGAGTCTTTCAATGCCAACTTGGAGTCGGAGATGCAATCGTGTGACAGTAAAGGTCAGGGTCAGTTTCTGTACCTCAGAACAGCTTGTACCACCTTGCTTCGCTTCGTAATCTTGTCCTACCCATTTACCGCCTGAATCCAGCCCGTTTGAGGAGTCACGCGATGGCGTTCCTTTGCCGGATCCCCGAAAAATTGCGCATCTTGTTGGTTGGCTTGCTGTTTGTCCAGCTAACGGGATGTGCCGGATTGAGCTCGATGGGCAATGATGGTCCCACAGGCAACGGCGGCGGCGGAGCGACGGCTCCGACAGCTCCAACTGGATTGCTGGCAACAGCAGGAAATGCCGAGGTCAGTCTTACCTGGAGCGCAAGCTCAGGCGCTACGGGCTATTACGTCCAGCGCGCCACGGTGAGCGGCGGCCCGTACGTACAAATCGCTGTCCCCGCGACGAATAGCTACACCAACTCCGGTCTGACCAATGGGTCGACCTACTATTACGTCGTCTCGGCGTTCAATTCCGCCGGCCAAAGCGCAAACTCCGTTCAAGCCAGTGCCACGCCTGCCGCACCCGTCACTCCGCCAACCGTGCCGACCGGACTCCAAGCCACCGCAGGCAATATGCAAGTGAGCCTTGTTTGGGTTGCCAGCGCAGGAGCAACGAGCTACCACGTGAAGCGCGCGACGACTAACGGCGGTCCCTACACACAAGTCGCAGCACCAACCACAACAAGCGACACTGATTCCGGTTTAACCAACGGCACGAACTACTTCTACGTTGTCTCGGCATTGAATTCCGCCGGCGAAAGCGCCAATTCCTCTCAAGTGAGCGCCACGCCCGTCGCTCCTGCCACACCTCCCGCCGCGCCAACTGGACTCCAGGCCACCGCTGGGAATACGCAAGTGAGCCTAGTATGGTCTGCAAGCGGAGGGGCAACGAGCTATCACGTCAAGCGCAGCACGACTAGCGGCGGACCGTACACGCAGGTCGCAGCACCGACAACAACCAGCGACTCCGACACTGGTCTGACCAACGGCACGACCTACTTCTACGTGGTTTCCGCGCTAAACGCCGCGGGAGAGAGCGCCAATTCTTCTCAAGCATCTGCCACACCAGTCGGCGCCACAGCCAACGTGACGATTACCGTCAATCCTGCAATCAGCAAGTCCATCTCTCCGTACATCTACGGCATCAATTTTTATTCCGGCGTCACCGGCGCCCCTCCTCTCTTAACCTTCGACCGCGACGGCGGCAATCGCTGGACGGCCTACAACTGGGAGACCAACGCCTCCAACGCCGGCAGCGACTACCTCTACGAAAACGATGACTACCTCAGCGCCAGCACCGTGCCTGCGGAAGCCGTACGAAGTTTCATCGCTGGCGATCAAACCAACGATGTAGCCAGTCTCGTGACCTTCCAGCTGCAAGGCCTGGTCTCCGGAGACGAAAGCGGCCCAGTCAGCACCACGAATCCTCCCGACATGACGCGCTTCAAGCCCGTCGTCGACAAAAAGAGCACCGTCTCCAGCGTTCCTTTCACGCTCACTCCTCCAACGACGGATGCCAACGTTTACATGGATGAGTTCATCTGGGCGCTCGATCAGAAATTCTCCGGCATGGGAATTTTTGGCGCGAATCCCACACATCCGACTTTCATCAGCCTCGACAACGAACCCGAGCTCTGGAACTCCACGCACCTCGAAGTACAAGGCCCCAATCCCGTCACTTCGGACAACTACATCACCAAGACCATCACGCTCGCGACGGCGTTGAAGGATCAATTCCCCAATGTCGTGATTTTCGGGCCCGTGCATTACGGCTTTCAAGGAATCTATAACTGGCAAGGCGAGTTGAGCGCCACCCCCAGCGGCACCAACTGGTTTCCGGATAAGTATCTCCAGGCCCTGAAGACTGCTTCGACGACCTACGGCAAGCCGCTCGTCGATGTGTATGACTTCCATTGGTACGTCGAAGAGTACGACCCTAACGGAACACGGGCACTTGATCTCACGAGCACGACACTCACCGACGCTCAGATCCAGTTAATCGTCCAAAGCCCTCGCGCCTTGTGGGATCCGACCTTCACCGATTCAACCAACAGCAATCCGTGGATCTACCAGGAGCTTGGCAGCACTCCCATTAATCTTCTTGGCCGTTTGCAAGCCAAGATCAACGCCGAAAATCCCGGAATGAAAATCTCCATCACGGAATATGAGAACGGCGGTTGGAATCACATCGCGGGAACCATCGCCCAAGCGGACAACCTGGGAATTTTCGGTAGCCAAGGCCTCTTCGCCGCCAGTTTCTGGCCTCCCAATGGAACGTACTCTTACGCTCTCGCGGGCTTCCGCGCCTTCCGCGGATTCGATGGCGCGAACGCCAGCTTTGGCGATACCTCGCTCCAAGCCACTTCGAGCAATGTGCAAAATGTCGTCGTTTACGCCAGCACGGACAGCACAACGCCGGGTCGCACCGTCTTCGTAGCCATCAATCGTTCCGCTTCCGCGCAAGTAACAGCGATCAACGGCGCAACTCTTTCCGGCACCGCTCACTTGTACCAAATGACCGCAGCCTCAACGCAAGGGCAAAGCCCCGTCGCGCCCGTTTCGATCGGAACGATGGCCGTAAGCGGCTCATCTCTGACGATCTCACTCCCGGCGCTGAGCGTCACTACTATTGACGTCCACTAAGGTCATCGCCCGTCGAGCTTAGATGGCAGCTTTTCTACTCTGCCTTCACACGTGGAATCCAGCGCGGCACACGCCGGCAGTATTCTTCATAATCCGCGCCGAATTTCTTCCTCAGTGTGGGTTCCTCGACCAGCAGGACAAACACATTCGCGCACGCAAATAAACCGGCGGCCCACCCCGCGAGAGCGGTTGAATGAAAGACGACGGCCTCGCCCAGCATCACACCCGCGACGCCCCAATACATGGGATTCCGCACAACGCCGTAGGGCCCATCGGCCACGAGTCTTTTTGGAGGATCAAGGGGCAACGGGGTTCCTTTGCCGCGAACCGCGAAACCCCAGAATGCACAAACGAAATACAATGCGGCGCCGACGACGATAAGTAGCCATCCGGCAGCGCCGACGCCGCGCACATCCGGCCGCATGCCGCGCGGCACTACCCAGTAGGGCAGCGCGACCGTCCAGAAACCCGGGACGAGCACAGTGAAAATCAGCGTTCGAAAAACAGCGGACATCAGCTGGAGAGTACACCCGTTTTGCTATTTTTGATTGAGGTCGCGAAGCCCATCGGGAAGCACAACATCAATCCGCCGTTCGGCAGTATTGACGCGCGTGCAAATGTCTTCCGCGAGCGGAACGAGAAGCTCCCCCGCGGAAGTATCAATGACCAAAAGGGGTGTTCCAGCCACACCTTCGCCAGCGATTTGCACCTCTTTAACCACGCCCAGCAAAGCCGGCGCGCTCACTAGCGAACAAGGTGAGGAAGAAACAACAGAAGGCTCAGCAAAATTTTCAAAGACCAGACATCCAACGAGATCATCCACAAAGTATTGGCCCGCCGAAAGCTTCGTCCTGCTTTCGATTGGCAGCAATACATCAAGCCCGCGAAACTTTTCCGCCTCCGAAATCGAATTGCACCCCTCAAAGTGAAACACGGCCTGACCCTTATGGTTCTGGCTCAGCCAGCAGGCTTTCAAGGTGGTAAGACGCGGCTCAGCCCCCGCGCGCCCACTTGCGCCAAGAAAAACTTCCGTCAATTTTGTCAGGCGTTCGGGGAAATCCGTGAGGAGTTGTGCAGCGACTTCGCCTTTATTGCCCCGCGGCCGTAAAATCCGCGCGACGATCACCCAACGCTGGGCTTCGGCGCTCAATCTTCAAGGATCTCTAGCGTGTAGCGCTTCTTAGCTTTCATGCCCGCAGCGCCGAGCAGCGTACGTACCGCTTTAGCCGTGCGCCCCTGCCGTCCAATCACTTTGCCCAGATCCTCCGGATGCACCCGTAGTTCAAGCACGGTCACCTGCGACCCGTCGACAGACTTGACCTGCACTTCTTCCGGATGGTCCACCAGAGCCTTCGCGATGCTTTCGACCAGCTCTTTCATCTTCCACCTCCACGTGCTCGATCTTCCCCTGGGCCGTGGAAAACGCGCCCCAGTCTAGCTGGGGACGCGCAAGGGATGGATACTTCGCAGGGATTACGCGATCTTCTGTTGGTGGATAAAGCTACGAACGGTGTCGCTGGGTTGCGCACCCACTCCGAGCCAATGCTTGATGCGTTCGGCGTTGAGCTTGATCTCCGCGGGCTTCTTCAGCGGATCGTACGTTCCCACCAATTCAACTACGCGCCCGTCCCGCGGCTTGCTGCTTTCAATCACCACCACGCGGTAGAACGGCTTCTTCTTCTTGCCAATCCTGGATAAACGAATAGTGAGCACTAACAGATGCCTCCACCAGATATCTTAGCCTGTCCGGGCAGCCTGCGGCAATCGGAGACTCGGGGTACTGGGCCACTTTCCGGCCGCACGGCTTGTCGGCCGTTAGGTCTCCCTGGAGCGGGCTGGAAATAGAGCGTCGAATATCCGGCCTAATATCCGGCGAAGAGCCTTTTCCGTGAGCCGGTCAGGCTCGAAGTGGCTCTCGAGTACCAAACCCGAGATAATCGGCCCGAGCGCGATCAGAGACAAATCATTGTCCCTTTTCTTGTCCTGAGTCAGTTGCCCGAACAGCTTTTTATAAAACGCATCATCATTCGTCGGCTTTGGCAGTTCGAGGCCCTTCCGGAGCCGCTCTTTCGATTCCGGATGGCGGAGTGCGTAGAGTTTGAACTCGAGCGTCAAAGTCGGCCACATCCTGTCCTGCACAAGTCCCACGTAGAACGCACGGAACGCTTCCAAGCTCTCCTTCCGGTTGGTACACCTTTGAAGACTTTTAGCCAGCCGATCAATATAGGACCTGGTTCGATGCTCGTAGAGAGCAAGGAACAAATCTTCTTTGCTTTTGAAGTGCGTGTAAACCGCCCCTTTACTTCTTCCCGCTGTCGCAGCTATCTCATCGAGTTGGGCACTCTCATACCCGTCCCGTAGAAACACTTCTTGCGCGGCATCTAGAAGCCGCGCCCGTGTCTCCTTGGTTCGAAGCTCTTGTTTACTCACCGGCTCCATGGCATTCCCTCATTTAAGCGTTCCCAGCCCATTTTCGCTTGACAACAAACTGACCGGTCAGTATGTTTTCATCATTACACAAGGTGCACAACTTTGCGAGCAAATCGTCTTGAGGAGAGTGTATGAAGAGGGTCCTGCTTTTCGTTCTGTGCTTGTTCTCGATCTTGGGGTCTCCCGTCCGGTCACAGGAAGATGCGAAAGCCATTTACAAGGACCCAAACGCCGCGATTCCCGCTCGTGTACATGATCTGCTCACCAGGATGACCGTTGAGGAAAAAGTCGCCCAGCTAGAAAGCGACTGGAACCTGCCCGCATTCGGGGCTTTGAAAATGCCGAGCATCTTCGAACAAGACCATCTGGACGACGCCATGGTCAAGAAGGTGGCGGGCCACGGTCTTGGCACCTACGCTTTCCTTGACGATTTCCTGGGAACGAGCGGTCCTGCCAATCCCGCCTTGGGTGCGCAACACAGAAATCTGTTGCAATCGTGGGTCATCAAGAATACTCGTCTCAGCATTCCGGTTCTCTTTCATGGCGAGGCTCTGCATGGCGCGGTTATACCGGGCGCTACATCTTTTCCGGCGGCCGTAGGATTGGGAAGCACTTGGGATCCCGAGCTACTCGAGAAGATGTTCTCGACCGTAGCTCTCGAAACGCGCGCTGCTGGAAACGCCCTTGTCCTCGCGCCAGTTCTCGACTTGAGCCGCGATCCTCGCTACGGTCGCGTCGAGGAAATGTATTCCGAGGATCCATATCTTGTCGCGCAGATGGGAGTTGCCGCTGTCAGAGGTTTGCAAGGTTCGACGGAACGGCTCGATGAGAATCATGTCTTCGCCACGGCCAAGCATTTCGTCCACGGCCAGCCCGAGAATGGAACGAACGTCGGCCCCAATGATTTTTCTGAACGCACGATGCGGAGCATCTTTCTCTATCCATTCGAACAAGTCGTCAAGAACGCGCACATCGAAGCGGTCATGCCCTCCTATAACGAAAATAATGGAGGGATTCCGTCGCACGCCAACACGTGGCTGCTGAAAGATATTCTGCGAAAAGAGTGGGGATTCGCGGGTCTTACGGTTTCCGACTACACCGCCGTGGAACAGCTTGCTTCCCTGCAACACGTTGCCGCAGACTCGCCAGCGGCGGGCTTGCTTGCCTTTAAGTCGGGAGTGGATATGGAACTTCCGACAACCGCCGGCTTTCCGTCCCTGGTAGCTGCGGTTCAATCCGGCAAACTGTCGGAAAAAGAACTCGATGAGGCAGTGGGCCGAGTGCTCACAGCAAAGTTCCGGGCCGGCCTGTTCGAGCACCCTTATGTGGATGAAGCCCGAGCCAAAGCTGAAGTCGGCAACAAGGACCATGCGAAGCTCGCCCGCCAGGTAGCCGATGAGGCGATCGTTCTTCTCAAGAACAAGGACAATCTTCTGCCCCTTGATCCTAAGAAGATTAAGACCCTCGCTGTGATTGGTCCGAACGGAAAAAAGGAGAGGATTGGCGGTTACAGCGCTCTTCCTCCTTATTACGTCTCCGTTTTCGACGGAATTCAAAAAAGAGGTGGAGCGGGCGTGAAAGTCGTGTTCGCGGAAGGCTGCAAAATCTCGGAACCTGACACAGCCCCGAATCTGAATTCAATTTTGCCGTATGAAGCGCCGAACGACGAAGCCGACCAGAAACTCATTCAAGAAGCCGTGGAAACGGCAAAATCAGCCGACGTGATTGTGCTCGCGCTTGGCGGCAACGAAACAGTCTCGCGCGAATCCATCGGAAATCTCGGCATGCCCAAGCCTTCTTATGGTGACTCGGACACGCTGGAACTCCCCGGGCGTCAGAACGAACTTGTTCAAGAGATTGCGAAGCTCGGAAAACCGATGATCGCCGTTCTGCTCAATGGCAAGGCCTATGCGATCGAGCAACTCGCTTCCGAGGTCCCTGCAATTCTGGAGGGATGGTACCTCGGCCAGGAAACCGGCAATGCCATCGCCGGTGTAATGTTCGGGGACGTGAATCCGTCAGGGCATCTCCCTGTGACCATCGCGCGCAATGTAGGTCAGCTTCCGGTGTACTACTACAAGACACCCGCCGCGCGGCGCGGCTACGTTTTCCACGATAACTCACCACTCTTCCCGTTCGGATACGGCCTAAGTTATACGACTTTCAGTTTTGGAAAACCTTCTCTCGATCGCGAAAAGATCTCCTCGAACGGGACCGCGAAAGTCTCCGTCACAATTACAAATTCTGGCACCCGCGCCGGCGATCAGGTCGTTCAGATGTACGTACACCACGTGGTGAGCAGCGTGGTCCAACCCGTTATCGTGTTGCGCGGTTTCAAGCGTGTGCATCTCGAGCCCGGAGCTTCGACCACTGTCACCTTCCAGGTAGGACCCGATCAGGTATCCATCCTGGACGCTCAAATGAAAAAGACAGTTGAGCCAGGACTCGTCGACATCCTCCTCGGCTCAAGTTCGGCGGAAACGTCATCCGTTCGCCTGACGATTTCCGAATAGACCATCAAGACGAGCGGACGGGTGGCGCAGAGATGAGGCGCGGAATCCGCGCAGTTGGTTTTCTTGGGGGGTGCCGCACCCTTCGGTTTTAAGGGTGCGGGTTCTGACTTTCGCCTTCTCCTCGAATCGAATCCATCCGAATTTTCACCACTCCTTTTCCCGCATAGTGCGTCCAACTGCTCCAAGGCCAATCCCTCGGATGCTGCACCAGTTTTCTTTGCACCGGGTTAGCGTGCATGTAGTCCAGTTTCTCTTTCAGTTTCTTCTCGCTCCACACATTGAAATCATAAAATCGCCGCTGCCAAAAATGTGCCTCTTCCATCTGGCTTCCATCGAATGCTAACGACAATTGTGTGCTGGTTATTCGATTTCGTCGTTTCAACAAAACGCGCGCCACCTTCTGCTTCAGCACCTGTAAAATCTTCGACGGATTTTTCTTGATCGGTTCGCTCATCAGCAGGTGCACATGTTCCGGCATCACGACATACCCGGCAACACGAAACCCATGTCGGCGGCGAACTTCATCCAGGATTTTCACAAATTGATCCCGCGCCTGAAGCGTTCCAAGCAGCGGTCTTCTCCGATAACAACTGAAGGTGACGAAATGCAGATCGCCATGTCCGTAATGACGTTTGAGAGGGTTGCGCATCGAGAAAAAATCAAAACCCGCACCCTTAAAACCGAAGGGTGCGGCACCCCGTCTATCCCCATCGTACAATTACAGAAGTGGTATACAAGTCCAGTGCGCCACAGTCAGGAAGAAGAAAGTATGTCTGCGCCACCCGCCGGAGACCTCATCCGTCCGTTTGACGATCTCCGAATAGAACATCAAGATCAGTACAAAGCGGTTGTTTAGTCGGCAAAACCATTTCCTTTTGCTCGGTCCAATTCCGCAAAAAGTGTGGTTCGCATCATCATCGACTTGAGGACAGGTCCGTGCTTACGCTTTTGCCGAATCGTTGCGGACTTTGGGATTTGAGGCGTCAACTATGCGGCGTGCCTCTAGGAGCGCGTCGTATGCGGCGTCCAAAAAGGGCATTGGATTGCCCGCCGGATTTCCAGGGATGAACGGACCGTGAACAGCTTGGCGAAGTTTTTCAAACTGAGCCCTGGCGTTTCGCAGGGCGTCTCTCCGTTCATCCAGGTGCGCGCAACTTAGCATTCGCAAAGTGCGGGCCACAGCGCGATAATGCCCGCATAGCCGAGGGAGCAGCCCATGACTAAGAAAAGCGATTTATCACGCCGCAAATTCCTAACCAACGTCGCCGCTGGAGGTGCAGCAATGACCATCGTTCCCCGTCACGTCCTCGGACGCGGCTTCACTCCTCCGAGCGACATGCTCAACATTGCTGGCGTCGGCGTCGGCGGCATGGGCCGCACCAATCTGATCAATCTCTCCAGCCAAAACATCGTGGCGCTCTGCGACGTCGACTGGGGCTACGCCAACAAAGGCTTCGACCACCTCGACACCGAAATCCCGAACCTGCAAAAGCGCCTCGACAATCCCGATCCACAGCCCACTCCGGGTCAGCCTCCAGTCGAGTTCGATCGCGCCAAGGCTAAGACGCGCCTTGCCGGAATGATTCGCCTGAAAAACGAGCAACTGCCGAAAACCAAGCGCTATCAGGATTATCGCGACATGCTCGATCACCAGAAAGACATCGACGCCGTATTCATCGCCACCTCCGACCACATGCACGCGCCGATCGCGCTCGCGGCTATGGCTCTCGGTAAACACGTTTACGTGCAAAAGCCACTCACTTGGTCCATCGATGAAGCCCGGCAACTGTCGAAGCGCGCGCAAGGAAACCAAAGTCGCCACGCAAATGGGCAATCAGGGCCATTCTCTCGACGACGCTCGCCTCACTGTCGAATACATTCAAGCCGGCGCCATCGGCGAAGTCCGCGAAGTCCACGTTTGGACCAACCGCCCGCTCGGCTTCTGGCCGCAAGGCGTGCCGCGCCCCGAAGCTCTGAAAGAACCCGCCGACACTCTTCGCTGGAACGGCCCGGGCGTCAACGCACGCCTCGCCGCCGCGATGGCTGGCGACTATCCAGTTCCAGACAAACTCTCGTGGGATCTTTTTCTCGGCGTCGGCCCGCACGTGGAGTATCACCCTATCTATCATCCCTTCAACTGGCGCGGCTGGTCGGATTGGGGCGTCGGCGCCATCGGCGACATGGGCGCGCACTTGATCGACCACTCCATGTGGGCGCTCAATCTCGGCTTGCCGACAACCGTCGAGACCGTCTCGACGCCATTCAACGGCGTCTCCTACCCGCACGCAACGCAAACTTTTTACGAATTTCCTGCGCGTGGCTCCATGCCGGCCGTCAAGATGACCTGGTATGACGGCGGGCTGATGCCAGACAAACCCGAGGAACTCGGCGACGAAGAACTGAACAAAGGCGGCGGCGTACTGCTCATCGGCAGCAAAGGCAAACTGCTTCACGATACTTACGGAATGAACCCTCGCCTGCTGCCGAAATCACTTCACGATTCTTACGGCAAGCCGCCGCAAAAGCTGCCGCGCATCGAAAACGAAGACCACGAGATGAACTGGGTGAACGCCGCCAAAGGCAAAACGGAAACTTCCTGCCCATTCGAGTACGCCTCGCGCCTCACCGAGGTCATGCTCCTCGGCATCGTCGCACTTCGCGCGGGAAAAAAGATCAACTACGACGGCGCCAACATGCGCGTCACCAACGTCGCCTCGGCCAACGACTTCCTCCGCCGCGACTACCGCCAAGGCTGGGCTTAAAGGGGCAAGCTCGGAACTTTTTGAGTTACCGCTTCAGTTCAGGCGGTTGAGGCCATTGAACGCCGCCGTCTTGTAGCATTCCGCCAGCGTCGGATAATTGAAGACCGTGTTGATGAAGTATGTGATCTTGCCCTTCAGCTTGAACACCGCTTGCCCAATATGAAGCAGCTCCGCGGCGTCTTCGCCAAAAATATGCACGCCAAGCAGCTCAAGCGTCTCGCGGTGAAATAGAAGTTTCAACCGGCCATCCGTGTGACCAGAAATTTGTCCGCGCGCGATCTCGCGATAATACGCTACGCCAACTTCGTATGGAACGTCAGCATCCGTGAGCTGCTCTTCCGTCTTACCAATAAAAGAAATCTGCGGAATCGTGTAGATCCCATACGGATAACTCTCGGGATCCGTGTGCACCTGCAGTCCAAACGCACGCGCCGCAGCGATGCGCCCCTGCTCCATCGAAACCGACGCCAGGCTTGGAAAACCAATCACATCGCCTACGGCAAAAATGTGCGCTTGCGTCGTGCGAAAATCGTCATCGACTTTGATGCGCCCGCGATCATCGCATTCAATGCCGGCAGCGGCAAGATCCAGCTTGTCAACGTTGCCTTGCCGGCCAACCGCGTACAGCAACGCGTCGGCGTTGATACGTTTCTTGCTGGCGAGGTTCGCCGCCACTTTACCTTCGGGCGTTTCCTCCACGCTCTCAACTTCTTCATTCAGACGCAGCGTGGCGCGGTGATCGCGCATGTGATACATCAGCGCCTCCACCATTTCCGTATCCGCAAATTCCAGAAGCCGCGGCCGCTTTTCCACGATAATCACGCGCACGCCAAGCGTCGCAAACATGCACGCGTACTCAACTCCGATCACACCGCCGCCCACCACAATCAGAGTCCGAGGAATCTGCGGCATTGTCAGGATTTGGTCGCTAGTGATGATGTTCCGCCCGTTGATCGGCACTTTCGCATTGATAGCCGGCTTTGTGCCTGTCGCAATCACGAAAAACTGCCCTTCCAATTCTGCGTAGCCATTTCCATTTTCCACACGGAGGTGGTGCGCATCAGTGAATTTGCCGAAGCCGTGGATCACGTCCACTCCGTTACGCTTAAGCTGGTCCTGCGTGACCGCAACTTCGTTCTCAATCACGCGCTGCACGCGGAAATTCAGGTCCGCCATCGTGACATTTTCTTTTACGTTGTAATTCGATCCGTAGAAACTCTTCGAGTAGAAACCGGAAAGATGTAGCACGGCTTCACGCATCGTCTTGCTGGGAATCGTTCCCGTATTGATGCACACCCCGCCGATTGCGGCCTGTTTCTCGACCACAGCAACGCGCTTTCCGGCTTTCGCTCCCTGGATGGCGGCGCGCTGTCCGCCCGGTCCAGAGCCAATTACGATCAGATCATACGGTTGCATTTGAAGAGTCCAATGAGTCTTCTTCTTCCGGGGTACCGTCAGGCGGAGTAATCATGGTCGTAGGAGTATAAACGACGCTCTGCTTTCGAAGCGCGGCAATGTGCTGCGTGTCTCCATTGCCGCTGGCCAGGCGCATAAAATGTTCCTGAGCGGAGAATCCATGTCCGTTGCGTACTGCTCGCGGGCGCGAATATGTGCCATCCGCTGCAAGGATGCGAGCCTTGCGCGTGTCGGCCAAATAGGAAGACAAAATCTCGTTGCACACTCGCTCGCAATGCTGCGGGTCCTTTAGCGGAAATAGGACTTCCACCCGCTCGTACAGATTCCGCTGCATCCAGTCCGCGCTTCCCAAATAGACTTCCGGCTTCCCCCCATTTTCGAAATAAAAAATCCGGCTGTGCTCCAAAAACCTGCCCACAACGCTCCGCACGCGTATACGGCTACTCACGCCGCGAAGCCCCGGCACTAACCCGCATTGGCCGCGCACAATCAGGTCAATCTCCACGCCCGCACTTGAGGCACGATACAGCGCCTGAATAATGGGCGGATCGATCACCGCATTAATCTTGACGATGATCCGCGCCGGACGCCCGCGCCGCGCGTGACGCGCTTCTCGATCAATCAGCGCGAGGCACGACTTGGCCATATCCCGCGGAGCAAGGAGCAATGGCTTGTAACTGGGCTGCTCGGCATACGCTGTTAGAAAATTAAAAACATCGTGTACCGCGGAAGTGATCGCTTCGTCGTTCGTGAGCAAACTCAGATCGCTGTAGTACCGGGCCGTGGAAGGGTTGTAATTCCCTGTGCCAAGGTGCGCGTACCGGCGAATCTTGCCGTCCGGATCGTTCCGCACCACCAGCATAAGTTTCGCGTGCGTCTTCAGTCCCACAAGCCCGTGAAAAACCTGCACCCCAGCATCCTCGAAGCTTCGCGCCCAGCGAATGTTGGTCGCCTCATCGAAACTGGCTTTCAATTCGACAACTACCGTCACTTCTTTCTTACCGGCCGCGTCCAACAACGCATGCGCGATCGGAGAGTCCGAGTTTGTTCGGTAGAGCGTCTGTTTGATGGATAAAACGCGCGGATCGTGCGCGGCAGTCTGGAGAAAATTGACCACGGTGTCGTAGCAATCGTAAGGATGATGGAGCAAAAAAGGTTGCCGTCGAATCGCTTCAAACATGGAATCTGCATCGTGCCCCACGCGCACCTGGCGTGGCACAAAGGTCGGATACTTCAGATCCGGGCGCGGCGTCTCTTCGTAAAGATGGAAGAGCCGCTGCAAATTCACGGGGCCCTGCGCGCGAAAAACCAGCGATTCGTCCAATTCAAAGGTCGAGACAAGCCGGTCGATAATATCTGGATGTGCGTCGGCTGCAATTTCCAGGCGCACGGCGTCCCCTTTGCGCCGTTGCGAAACCTGCGCATCGACCGCGTCGAGCAGGCTTCGCGTCTCCTCTTCTTCCAGATAAAGATTGCTATTCCGTGTAATCCGAAATGGCGCGGACGCCAGAATTTCGTAACCGCGATAAAGCTTTGCCGCATACGCCGAGACGATCTCCTGCAGCGCCACATAGTGAATCCCGCCGTCGGGTGCAGGCAGACGAAGCAGGCGTGGCAATGCGCGCGGCACGGTGAGCACGCCGAAATACGGTTTACCGTTCCCGCTTCGCCTCCGGCGCAGCAGAAATGCAATGCACAACGCCTTGTTAAGCACATGCGGAAACGGATGCGAAGGGTCAACGGTCACCGGCGTTAGCATCGGAGAGACTCGCCGCTCGAAAAAAGTCTTTGCCGCCTGCGCCGCTTTCCCTTCAAGCTGGCTAATCGGCAAAACGCGAATCCCCACTTTCGCCAGCGCGGGAAGCAACTCCTCGTTCCAGCATTTGTACTGGTCGCGAACCATTACGTGCATCGCGGCCGACACTTTCTCCAGCTCCTGCTCCACGGTCAAACCGTCCGGACTGAGTGAGCGCGAACCGTGCTCGATCCGCTGTAGAAAACTGGCCACCCGCACCTCGACAAATTCGTCGAGGTTGTTCGCCGTAATCGCCAGGAATTTCACGCGTTCCAGCAGCGGGTTCCCGATATCTCGCGCCTCCTCAAGCACACGCCGGTTGAATTCCAGCCATTCCAGGTGGCGGTTGAGATAAAAGCGAGGATCATCAAGCGCAGTGCGTGTCATAGGCTTTCTCAGGGAACTAAGAGAGATAGCGTAGCTGTGTTACGGGCAGATAAACGCGCCACTGGAATGATATCCTCTCACCGGTGATTTGAGGTGCGGATTGCGACGCAAAATATTTTGGATGCCTACTTTCCTTCTGTGCGTAGCTTTTCTCTGCTCCGCGCAAGGTTCTGCCCAAACTCAAGGGCCGGACAAGAGCTTGCTGGACTCCATCTTCGGAGGACTGGTCAAGCCCGATGAACCCGGTTTTGCGGTGTTAATTCGTTACGGCAAGGAAGATGTCTATACACGGACGGAAGGGGTGCGCGATCTGCGTTCCGAAGCGAAGATCAACGCGCACACAAATTTCCGCCTTGCCTCCTTCACCAAGCAGTTTACTGCCATGGCTATCATGCTCCTGGTCCGGGATGGAAAGCTCCGCTATGAGCAGACTCTTACGGAAGTATTCCCGGATTTCCCAGCCTACGGCAAAAATATCACAATCCGAAACCTTCTAAATCACACAGGCGGTTTGCCCGACTACGAAGATCTGATGGATGCGGCCGAAAAAGCCAAAGGCCCCATTTGGTCGCCAGAACACCAAATCCAGGACAACGAAGTACTCGTTCTTTTAAAAAAGGAAACAAAAGGAAAGTTTCCTCCCGGAACGAGCTGGTCGTACAGCAACTCCGGCTACGTCGTTCTCGGACTAGTCGTTGCCAAAGCGTCCGGGCAATCCTATAGCGATTTTCTCCACGCGCGCATCTTCGCGCCGCTGCAAATGGACCATACCATCGTCTATCAAAAGGGAAAGAATGAAGTCGTGAATCGCGCGTTCGGCCACTCTAAAGAAGGCGAGACGCTGAAGGAAACCGACCAAAGCTCAACGTCCGCTACGCTCGGCGACGGCGGCATCTATTCCAATCTGGATGATCTCGCCAAATGGGACGATGCCCTGCGCAATCACACTCTGCTCGCCGCCGCCGAGTTCAGCCCCGCGCTTGTTCCCGCAAAGCTAGCGAACGGCTCGCCCACACTTTGGCCCACCGCACCCAATGACGACAATCTACATCCCGGCAAGCCCGTCTCCTACGGCTTCGGCTGGTTTCTCGATCCTTATGAGGGACATCCTCGCATGTGGCATACAGGCAGCACGATGGGATTCAGAACCGTAATTGAGAGATTCACCGATTACGAAGGTTTGACCATTATTATGCTGTGCAATCGCACCGACCTGGACCCGGAAAAGCTGGTGATGAAACTCGTAAGCTATTACGCGCACTCACCTTGATAAGGGTCTGGGCTGAAGTGTCACGTCCAAAGGGGTAAGATGCGGCACTAAATTCAAGACAAACCCGCCAACTTCCCCAACCCTTTCATCTTCGCTCGCGCCGCCATCGCGCCGTACTGCTTCATCATCGTGCGCATCTGCAGGTACTGCTTCAAAACCTGATTTACATCCTGCACGGTCGTGCCGCTGCCCTTCGCAATCCTCTTTCGCCGCTTGCCATCAATAATATTGTGGTCATGGCGTTCCTGGTTCGTCATCGAGTTGATGATTGCCTCGACCTG
Organism: uncultured Acidobacteriota bacterium; assembly: GCA_963730495.1. Classification (GTDB taxonomy): domain Bacteria; phylum Acidobacteriota; class Terriglobia; order Acidiferrales; family UBA7541; genus Acidiferrum. The sequence goes on from CAVSSD010000002.1 coordinate 98,081, forward strand.
CTTCAGCTTCCCTTCATCCACCTTCGCGTCTTTCGGCAAATTCTGAAGCGGCCCCATCTTCGGCAGCATGTCCACAAGCTGTTCGAGTGGCCCCATCTTGCGGATCTGTTTCAACTGGTCGCGAAAATCTTCCAGCGTGAATCCGTCTTTGCGCAGCTTGCGTTCGAGCTCTAAGGCGGCTTTCTTGTCGACGGTTTGCTCCGCACGCTCGATAAGCGACATGATGTCGCCCATGCCCAGCACGCGCGAAACAATCCGCTCTGGATAAAACCCTTCCAGCGCGTCGTATTTTTCGCCGAGGCCCACGAACTTCACCGGCGCTCCGGTCACTTTCCCAATCGAAAGCGCCGCTCCGCCGCGCGCATCACCGTCCAATTTCGTCAGGATGACGCCGGTCAGTCCCAGCCGCTTGTGAAACTCGCCCGCCGACCGCACCGCGTCCTGCCCGATCATCGCGTCAGCGATAAACAGAATTTCGCTCGGCTGAAGTTCTTTTTTCAGCATGCTCAATTCGCTCATCAAGTCGTCGTCGATGTGCAAACGCCCGGCAGTATCCACGACGATCACGTCGCTCGCGGAAAGTTTTGCTTCCCTAATTGCGCCTTTGACGATTTCGAGCGGCTTGTCCGTTCCCGCCCCGGGCCACAGCGCCGTACCCACAGCTTTCGCCACTTGCGCCAACTGCTCTCGCGCCGCCGGCCTGTACACGTCAGTCGAAACAACCAGCGGCCGGTGTCCATGCTGCACAAGCCATTTCGCCAATTTGCCCGTCGTGGTTGTCTTGCCGGAACCCTGCAAGCCGACAATCATCCACACTGAAGGAGGCCGCGAAGCAAACAACGGTTTCGCATGCTTCCCCAACATCGCCGACAACTCGTCGCGCACCACTTTGACCACTTGCTGGTCCGGTGAAAGTTGCAGCATCACTTCGCTGCCGAGAGCCTGCTTGCGAATATTTGCCAGCAACTCGTCCGCGACGCCGACGTTCACGTCGCCCTCGAGCAGCGCCTCGCGAATCTCCCCCAGCGCCACGTCCAGGTGCTCGTCGGTGAGCTTCCCCTGTCCACGCAAATTCTTAAATGTCCGTTGTAGTTTCTCTGTCAGATTTTCAAACATGGTCTATACGTGAGCCTCACAACTGGGCACCTAAAGAATAGCAGGGCTAGGCAGGCATGTGCACGAGGAGGTGTGCGAACGGTTCAGTCGCGCCATCCTATTACCGACTCAATCAACTGTCATTCCGAGCGTAGCGGGGAATCTGCTTTTGACTTCCTGAGATCAATAATGCCATGCGGCTGTGTCTTCGCTCGCCGGCGCATTCTTGGCAATGTGCTCCGCCACCCACTTCACCAGATTCGCATTGGAAGTCGGCTGCCACCCATGACCCTTCATCGGCCTTCCATACTGAAAGTCGCAATCGCACGCCGGATTCGTCAGCTTCTTCATTTCCTCTTCCAGCTTGTACACCGCCAAGTTCAAATAAAAATTGTCCATGTCGCCGACGTACACATGAATCTTTCCCCGCAGCTTCGGACCCAGCGTCGCCCAATTCGTTCGAATGTTGTAGCTCAAGTCGTACCCGTGGTCGCGCATATAGAGGGCTACGCTATGATCGATCTTGCCCGTCTTCTTGTCCCACAACGGTTTCGGATACCCGTCGTCGCCAACCGGCCCGTATGCCGCGTCCCAAATCTCAATCTGCTCCCCTGAGCGGTTATGGCTCCCCAAAACATCTTCCATCTGGCTGAACTGTTGAATCGTGATTTGCGGCTGACCCTCCGAGGTCCGCATGATATAGCGAGGCACTTGCACCCACTTATGCCCCGGCTCAAAAAACGCATTGTCATCCTCGTACGCGTTTACAGATCCGTAGCGCCGAAAATCAATTGAGTCCGGATAGAGCGTCCATGTCCCGCCGAAAAAATCCGGATAAAACACCTGCGCCGCCAGCGATTCCCATCCACCGGTTGAGCCTCCCGTCAACACCCGCGCGTACGGCTTCGGAATCATCCGGAAATGCGCTTCGAGATACGGAATCATCTCCTTCACCAGCGCGTCGCCATACGGCCCGTTATTCACCGAGTTCACCGCATACGAATCGTCGTAGTACGGCGTCGGATGCTGAAACGACACGGCGATCATTCGCGGAAAGCTATCCGAATTCCACGCCTCAAAAAATTCGTGTCCCGTTTCGATGTTCAAATCCGCCAGCCGCGCCCGCATCTCCGGGCTCACCGTCGGGTTCTCCTCCGTAAATCGCAACGGCGGCCGAAGACTGAAATGGTTTTCCTCATATATAGCCGGATAGTGCGCGTTGGGATGCTCGTCGTAAGCTTTCGGCAAAAGCACAATCGCCCCGATATACATCGGGTGTCCCCAAAACTTCGTCAGCATCTCGCTCTGAATCTTGATGTGCTTCACCCACGCCGTGTCCGCAGGCACCTTCACCGCAGGAATTTCTTTCGTCAAACTGAGCTTGATGTCGTACCCCGCCGCCGGATCCAAATGCACTTTCTGCACTTCGCTATATAGATTCCCCGGCGAACGATTGAAATGCTGCCCCTCCCACTGATCCATGTGCAGCCAGATCGTATGCCCGTCCGCGCGGTGAAACTCCGTATAAATGTTTACCAGCGCCTGCACGTAGTAATCTCCCGCAGGAATTTCGCGCAAACTTCGCACTGGTGAACCAGGCGTACTCGCATCAATCACGGCGCTCTGCTCTGGCGCCAGGGCGTTCACGTCAACACCGAAGAACGGCCCCGAGTCTCCCCAACTTCCCGCCTGCAGGCGTGGTTCGGGCTTGTCCGTCGTACTGACCACCACGAACACGCGCCCAGTAATCGCGCTCGCATGCGCCGTCGTTGGAAATGACACCTCAAATTTACCCCCTGCCGCTTGCGGAACTGGCGCGGCATGCGTGCTCGCCGCGTGCAGAATAAATGCCCCGCACAACATCCCAATCACTCTCAATCCAATGTTCAATTTCATTTTCGCTCCCCCACTGGTGCCGAGAGCCTACTACACGACGCTCTCCGCATCCAAAAACTTCTGCCTCCCTTTTCTCAGCCCAGTCAACATGTCTTTTTCGCTCAAAAGAAACTCTCGATAGTCCTTGACACATCTGTCTGCAAAGAACAGTATGAGTCGTGGTTTCGCTGTTTGAGGCGAAACTCCCGCTTCTCAGTCCATTCGCAGTTTCTTTTTAGGACAAGCTCCGCATCGAGCGCCAACAGGGCAGAACCTATCAGGTTCTTTTTATTCTCTCGCGCGGGGCCCGACCTCCTGTTCGACGTACAGGTTTACACACCCAGACGCCAGCGGTTTCAAGTCACATCGCTCAAGCCCAACTCGCTAGAAGCGAGTAGGAAGTCCGCGTTCAAAAAAGGAGATTCATCATGTCTGAACAAAACAAAACTAACGTCCGCCGTTTATTCGAAGAAGTTTGGAATAAGGGCCAGATGCAAGTAGCAGATGAGCTCATCGCACCTACGTACACTCACCACGACAGTTCCACGCCCGATGTCGGCCGTGGACCCGATGCTGAGAAGAAGAGAGTCACTCTTTACCGCAATGCTTTCCCTGACATCCGTTTCACGGTCGAGGACCTCATTGCCGAAGGCGAAACCGTTGTGGCTCGCTGGTCTTGCCGCGGCACCCATAAGGGCGAACTCAATGGCATCGCCCCCACCAACAAGCAATTCAACATCACCGGCATAAGCATTGCCCGCTTCACGAACGGCAAAATGTTCGAAAGCTACGTCAACTGGGACGCTTTGGGCCTCATGCAGCAACTCGGCGTCGTCCCCGAACTCGGCCGAGCCAGAGCCGTCGCCGCTTCCGCAAGGTAGCTGCCTCGACTTACTGAAGAAAACTGGAAGGCCCGATCACAAGTCGGGCCTTCTTTCTTTTTGGTGACTGCCGATTCCACGCCAAATCCAGCGCCGCGCCGTTTCCTCCTCGACTGCAAAAATTCGCGACGTCCTGAATTCTCAAGGAGTCTCGGGCAGTGTGTACTCAAACTCATAAAAATGTTTCTTCTCGACGATCTTGATCGTCATCTTCCCCACGATTCCTAACAACTCTCCTGTCCCAGAATCCGGCACGACGGTAACGCTCAGCTGCGGTTCACCCCGCGTCATGGTCCCGCTATGTTGCAACGCGAACGTGCCCGAGCGTCCATGCAATGTTCCGGTAACACGCTCCATTGCCACGTAGCCCGCAGAGCCTTTTACTTCCGTGCCCACACTCAACATCTCTCCCGCGCTCGTCCCTTCCAAATCCCCGTGAAATTGTTTCTCGATCGACATCCTCCCCAGCTTCGCGGTTTCCGCCGCCGTATTGTCCGCCTTCTGAACATTCAACTTCACCTCAAATGTTCCACTTGCATGCATTGTCATCAACGCTCCCTTTTTATCTGCACTTGCAATCCACCAACTCGCTCGCGTGTCGTCGCAGGTACAAAATGGCCTTAAACTGGTCGTCATGATTGGAAAAACGCGACAACGCCCCGCCGCCCGAGTCGAAGAAGTCTTCGATCCCGAAGTGGGCCGGGCCAGGGGAATCCTCCGCCGCCCTCTCCCCGCTGGCAAGCTCAGTCATGCCCGGCGTAGTCCGCCGCCTGACCTCACTTACTGGATTGCTCACTATTGGATGATCAGCTGGGATCTTCGCGGCTGCGAACCCCACTTGGCAGAGAACCTTCCCCATCCCAATATTCATCTGATCTTTGAAAACGACACCGCCGTGGTAAGCGGCGTCCAAACCCGCAAATTCTCGCGTCTACTCGAAGGCCGTTCACAAGTCTTCGGTGTCAAATTCAAACCAGGAGGTTTCCGCCCCTTCCTGAAATCCCCCGTCTCTTCACTCGCCGACACCACCGTCCCCGCAAAACGCATTTTTGGCCCGGCCGTTGGCGCACTAACAGCGATCCTGGTCTCGTCTATCCGAGAAACCGAGAAAATAGCAGCTGCCAATGCTTTCTTCCGCGAGCATCTCCCTGAACCCGACGGCACAATCGCTTTAGCCGATCAGTTAGTCGCTCGCATTCTTGCGGAGCCCGCTATCAAAAAAGTGGACGATCTGGTGATTCGCGCGGGAATCGGCAAGCGATCCCTCCAGCGGATTTTCAGCGACTACGTTGGCGCCAGCCCAAAGTGGGTCATCCGCCGGTATCGCTTGCATGAACTTGTGGAAAAGTTCAGCCCTCGCAGCCGCCCCGATTGGGCCCAACTCGCTCTCGATCTCGGCTATTTTGACCAAGCTCATCTCATCAACGATTTCAAATCCGTACTCGGCTACACACCCGCCCAATACCAAAGCCAATTCGCGAAGCGCTCTTGAACACGCAGCGCATCACAGCATGTGCGCATTAGCCCCACAGGATATACAATGCGCCCTGCAAGCATGCTCTGAATAAAAGGTGGCAATCATGGAAATCGAGCGGCGTGACTTTCTAAAGACCACGGGAAAAGCAATCACCGTAGGTGCAGCTACGCTCGCGCTCGGCGGCAAAATTCTCGGCGCCAACGAACGTGTCCGCGTTGCCATCTGCGGAGTGCGCGGCCGCGGCAACGATCACATCCACGGCTTTTCGCATGTCCCTGGCACAGAAATCGTCGCCATCTGCGACATCGACGAAAATGTCTCCAGCCAGCGCATTGCCGAGATCGAAAAAATGGGCCTGCCCAAACCGAAATCTTACGTCGACATTCGCAAGCTGCTCGAAGACAAAGATATCGATGCCATCTCCATCGCCACTCCCAATCACTGGCACTCGCTCATGGCTATCTGGGCCTGCCAGGCCGGCAAAGATGTCTACGTCGAAAAACCTTGCTCGCACAATACCTTTGAAGGCCGCCAACTTGTCCGCGCCGTAAAAAAGTACAATCGCATTTGCCAGCACGGCAGCCAGTCTCGCTCCAACCCCGGCATGCTCGAAGCCATCCATCATCTGAGCGACGGCACGATCGGCGATATCTACATGGCTCGCGCGCTCAGTTACAAGTGGCGCCCTTCGATCGGCCACGCTCCGCAGGAACCCGTTCCGGCCGGCGTCAATTACGAACTCTGGACCGGTCCCGCTCCCATGAAACCCTTCACGCGCAACCGCTTCCACTACAACTGGCATTGGATCTGGGACACCGGCAACGGAGAAGTCGGCAACCAAGCCATCCATGAAATCGATATCGCGCGTTGGGGACTAGGCGTCGGATTCCCCGTCTCTGTCTCCGCCATGGGCGGACACTTCATGTTCGACGACGACCAGCAAACTCCCAACCTGCTGAATGCCGTCTTCTATTTCGACGCTCCGCAAACCAACGGCAAGCGCAAAATGATGGAAGTCGAAGTTCGCCCCTGGATCACCAACCACGAAGCCGAAATCGGCACCGGCGCGTACGGCACCAGCGCCGTTCCGCCAGCGGGTCTCACGCCCGATGCCAACGCCCCCAAAAAACCAGCAGCTGCGCAGTCAGCACTCGGTCCAAAAGACGCCAAGACCAACACTGTCGGCAATATTTTCTACGGCTCCAACGGATATCTCGCCATCGACGGCTACGACGCCTACAAAACCTGGATCACCGATCAAGTCGAGCCCGGCCCACACGGCAAAGCTTCCGGCGATCACTACGCCAACTTCATTGAATGCGTCCGCAGCCGCCGCGCCGAAGATATTCATTCGCCCATCCTAGAAGCCCACATCTCCACGACGCTGGTCCACCTGGCCAACGCTTCCTATCGCCTGGGCCGCACACTAAAATTCGATCCCGCCACTGAGCAAGTCATCGCCGATGACGAAGCCAACACGCTCCTCCGCGGCACTTATCGCGCTCCGTATGTCGTGACCGAAGATATGTGATCCGGCCACACCTAGAGCTATCTGTTCCGCTGCTGGGCGCAGTCTTAATTTTTCCTTGGGGGTTTCTACTCCGCTGATTCACCGCGGACGCGCTTGCATTCCCTGAACCAGCTCTCGCGAACTTTCCGCTGCTTCCTTCACCAGAAATCCCATCTTCGGATGCGAAGCTTCCAGCTCCACCGATAATCCGTAACTCCGCAGAACTTCCGATGTCGTCGGCCCAATCGAAGCCTTCACCACGCCCTCCATCCCCGCCTTCAGTGCGTCTTTTTTCCCGGCTTGGTCTGCAATCTGGAAAAGATGATGGATCTGCACGCCCGTCGTAAACAGTGCAACATTGATCCGTCCCACGATGACTTCCTCCACCGCTCGCTGCAACGGGCCTAGGTCCTCCGGCAAATCCCATTGGTAGACCGGCACCGCCGTAACCTCCGCTCCCCTCTCACGCAATCCCGAAAGCAGCTCCGGGTTGGAAACGCCGTACTCTTGCACCGCAACCCGTTTGCCGCGCAAATCCTGTTTGCTGTCGTCAATCGCCCGCAGCAGCTCGCGCCAAGTGTTCGGCTCCGGCGCGGTAAGCGCGACGGGTACTCCCCATTCCCTCAAGACCGCCACCGGCTTCGGCCCGCGCGCGAAAACCGCCACTTTCCGCAGCGCCCCAATAAACTTCTCTGCCGGATGGCTTCCTTCCACGACTGTCGAAAGCGCCCGCGCGCCTACGCCGGTAAGAAACACCACTACGTCGAATTTTTCTTCGAATAAAGCGTCCGCGAATTTCAACGCTTCGACATTGGATGAGAGCGGCACCTCGCGCATCGCCGGCGCACGAACCGGTTTCCCGCCATACGTCTCAATCAAACGGCTGATTTCATGCCCACGCCGGCTCTCCAGCGTCAAAACAGTCAATCCTTGAAAATTTGTGCCAGCCATTTCCTGTAGTCCGCTCGCTGACTATACCTCGAATCGACGTAACACTAAATCTTCCACGGGTTAATAACAGTCACTGGCAAATCTTCGAAATGTTGCGTGTTCCGCGTCGCTAGCGTTGCACGGTTCGCGAGCACAATCCCAGCGATCATCGTGTCGCGTACTTCTGCCGGCCGACCTTTGCGCTTTCTTTGGGCCATCAACTCCGCGGCCTGAATTCCAGCTCCGGCGTCGAACGAAGCAATGCGACCCTCAATCATGCTTTTGAGCATCACGTCGAACGCTCGGATCAATGCTTCCTGGCGCCGCCCTTTCGGCATGGTCTGCAAGCCAAAGCGAATTTCCATCACCGTGACCGCGGTGATCCAGACCGACGCCGCAGGCTGCGCGTCCAGCCACTTCACGACAGGCTTTTCCGGCTCCGTCCGCATCAGGGCGGAGATCACGTTTGTATCGAGGACGATCATTCCTCGAAATCTGCAGGTTCAATCTCGATCTCTCGCAGCTCGCGAATTTCCTCGCCCCGCTTCAGCCCGGCACGCCAGAAGAGCTGCGCAATTTCTGTTCCGAGCATCCGGCTTCTTTTGCCTTCGCGCTTCGTGGCGTCGCGCAGGATTTCACGCACTTCTTCCTCCACGCTCCGCCCGTGCCGCTTCGCCCGCCGCCGCAATTTGGCCTTCACTTCGTCCTCAATTTTCCGAACAACAAGTTGCGCCATATCCGTTGTGATATCATGATATCATCATAATGGCAAGAGGACGCGGTTTGTGGGTGCCCCGTACGTCGGTTTTACGTGCGGGGATTTGACTCTCTCCGAGGGGCTCCTCAACTTCCTCCACGCCCGTTCGAATGATACCCGATAAATAAAAAACGCCCTTTGTTTCATACGCTTACAAACGCAAGAATCTGCAACTCTTTTATTGTTATATATTTACAAAAATAGGGGTGGTTTTCTTCAGACTTCCATCTTCATTCGAGAAGGCATCATTATCTCGCTATTTCATTACTTCGCTATTTCGGCTTCCTCCCATGGAACAAATGCCTCGCTCCCACGTCTTCACAGGTGCAGAGGTGAACTCCATGCGTAAATTCACGATGTGGCTGGCAGCGGCAATCTTGATGACCGGTATTCTGACCACGCGCGCCTCGCGCAGCGCGGCCGATGACACCATTCACGGCGACTGGTCAGCCAAGTTCATGTCGCACTGCGAGACGGCTTGCATCGATCTGGAGGTTGAGCGCTCCAGCTGGGGGCACCACAATACCTGGGGCAACACGCACAAACTAAGTGACTTCGTAGGCCTTGACGCCAGCCTTGCCACCTCGAAAGACTCCACCGTCCACTTCGAGCTGCGTCGCGACGCCGGCATCATGAATTTTGACGGCCGCTTCCGCAATGGCGAAGGCAGCGGCAAATTCAGTTTTGCCTCTAGCGCCGAATATGTGCAGGGAATGAAAGCGCTCGGCCACTCCGGCTTAGACCAGGAGCAGCTCTTCGCGTTCGCGATTCACGACGTCTCGCGTCAGTTCGTCAAGGACATGAACGACATCGGCTATCGCAATCTCAGCACCGACGAACTCATGGCCTTCCGCATTCACGGCGTCACTCCGGAATTCACGCGCGCCATGATCGAGCTTCTTCCGGAAAAACCTTCTCCCGATAATCTCGTCGCCATGCGGATTCATGGAGTCAGCCCCGAATTCACCAAGGAAATCAACGCGCTCCTCGGCAAGAGATTTTCTGTCGACGATCTCGTCGCCTTCCGCATCCATGGCGTCTCTCCAGATTTCGTCCGCGCAGTCCATGAATCCGTCTCAAAAGATGTTTCTGCGGATGATCTCGTAGCCATGCGCATCCACGGCGCCGACCCCGAATTCGTCAAGTCCATGACTGCTCTAATGGGCCGCAGTCTGCCCGTCGACCAGCTCGTCGCCTTCCGCATTCATGGCGTAAGTCCCGAGTTCACCAAAGACATTCAGAATCTCGTCGAGAAGAATATTTCATCTGATGACCTGGTAGCCTTCCGCATACACGGTGTCAGCCCCGAATTTGTACGGAGCATGAAAGAGGCAGGCTACGCGAAGATCTCGCCCGATCAGCTGGTGGCCATGCGCATTCATGGCGTCGACGCCTCTTTTGTAAAGGAAGTCCACGAGCACGGCTACAAGGATCCGACCATCGATGACCTGATCGAATTGCGCATCCACGGCCTGCGCAACCGCGAATCGCTGTGAGCCGCGCAGCCTGTTGTGACCATTCGCGGCCCTCTCGCCTCTATAGGTGCCGGGCTTTAGCCCGGCCGCGTGGCGACGTCTTGGCTACTGCTAGAACGTGAAACGCACGCCAAGTTGGGCGGCGAACGGAATACCGACAGTGGTGCCCGGCCCAAAAAAGTCGCCGAGCGCGCCGGCTGGAACGAGCAACTGTTTGCCGCTAGTCACCGGCGCAGTTGACGTGCAACTCGGATTCAAACAGACGGCCGTGACGTTATTGGGATCGTTCACCGGAAGAATGGCGACGTTAGTCACATAGTTCGCGCCGGGATTGTTGCGGTTGAACAGATTGAAAAACTCGATGAACGGAATAACCGTATACCGTTCCTTGAAATGAATCGGTCGGCTCACGCGCATATCAGTCTGGATGTAAGGCGTGCCGCGGAATTCGTCCAGGGTGGTCTTGACGCCATCCACAACAGCGCGATCGGAGCCATCCGCGTTGGTAAGTGTGATAGGCCGCGCGCTTTCTGCTTGCGAAAGAAAACTTACCTCGAAACCGCCGGGCGCGTGGAACGTGCCAAGGAGCACTGCGCGGCTCGTAACGTCTTCGCCGGAGGGACCATAATCGCCAGGAGCGAACGCGTCGAACGGATTGCAAACGCCATTGACGTAGTCAAAGAGTTCGCCAAGCACGCAGCCCCAGGTTTTAGCGCTCGATAGTGTGTAGTTGGCAACAATGCTCAAACGCTTCGCAACGTTCCCCTGCAAATGGACTTTCAGCGCTTTGTAGCTCGAGCGATTGTCGCTGCGAAACACGGCGATGCTTCCAAACGTGGGGTTGGGAAAATCGTAATGCCGGTAACCGTGCATGCCGGTTTCCAGAGTGAAATCCGTGCTCAGCATCCAGTTGGCATTAAACGCGTGCTGCACGCCGGCCGTCACGTGAATCGCATATGGCGTGTGATAGTTCGGGTCGATGATCGACGGAGGGATAATGCCGCCGCCGGTTGAGACGTTTGTATTGTTCACGGCCTGAAATGCGTTGACCCAGCCGTTCTGCGCGAGGTCGTCGTAGTACATCCCGAAGCCCGCGCGGAAAACCGTGTTACCCAAATTTCCGGGCGCGTACGCAACTCCGACGCGGGGTGCAAACGCTTTGCGATAATCCTGCGGCGCACCGCTAATGAATGGCGCGATGGTCGAATCGAGCGGCAGCAAAAAGGGATTTAGCGATTGGCTGCGTCCTGAGGCTTCGAACAGACCAAAAGTTGTGTCGTAGCGCAGGCCGTAATTGACGGTAAGGTTTCGCGTGACGCGCCAGGAATCTTCGGCATAGACGCCGAGCCGCTGGACATTTTGCGAAAAGCTGCCGTCGCCGGCGGGAGTGACGCTGCAAGTTGTCCCGGGCGTAACGAACGGAGAAGGCGTGGCCGAGCAGGCAGTGAGATCAGTCGTGAATTGTGCGGGGTCCGCGGCGTAATCCGTGGGATCGAGAACAAACGCAGCCAGCGTTTCCGGATTTGCGGTGAGCGCACCACTCATCACCGGCTCGTGAATGAAATTAATTCCGAAACGTGGCGCATGTTTCCCCGTTGTGTGCGTCACGTCATAGCGCACCTGATATTTTTCCTGATTTCGCAAAACGGGGAAGGCCGTGATCGCTGTGACGAATTGATTGTCGCCGAAAGTTTCCAGACCTGACGTGGTCGCTGTCGTAGAACTGAACGGAAACGCCAGCGCGAACCCGAGATCGGAATTGCGCGTTTGGGTCAGGTGCAAACCGCTGCCGCCGAATACAAACGAGGCGAGCCAATCCGGGCTGAAGGCAAACTGATTGCCAATCGCGAAACTCCAATAGTTGTTGTGCGACGTGGCGCCCGTGGAGGGAAGCGTCCCTTGCTGAACAAGCGCATTGTTCGTGATATAGCTGTCCGCGGAAAAACGCAGAAACCATTGCGAGCCAGACGATTGCTGCCAATCGAAACGAGTGGTGCCGAGATAGTCGCGAAAAGGTACGGGAACGGAACTTGGAACGGGGATGGAATTGACGGTCGTGCCGTTTACGTCGACGAGTCCATCTGCCGCAAGTTGTGACAGCGCCTGGAATTGCGTTTGGCTGGCATTGCTATACGCGATGCTGGCATTTTCGCGGACATATTCGAAGGACGTATAGAACCAAACTTTGTCTTTCACGATGGGTCCGCCGCCTGTCAAGACATAGTTTTGGCGCGAGAAAGGCTGCTTGGGATTCGGCGCAGGATTGTCGATCGGGAAGCGCGCGTTGAGATCGGCGGCGCGGTCAAAGACGGCGTCATCGGTGTGCCACTGGTTGGTGCCGCTCTTCGTGGTGATGACCACCGAAGTACCCGTGGTGCGTCCTGTGTCCGCCGGTTCTTGTGCTGTGCGAATCGCGAACTCTTGAATACTCTCGGGAGAGAAATTCTCCAGAAAACCGCCGATCCAGTCGTCGGAGTTGTCTACACCGTCGACGGATGATTCGTTGTTCAGGCCGGAGCTGCCGCCGGTGGAAACAGCCGTGATGCGAGCTTTGGTGGGATCGGAAGGCTCGACGGGCTCGGTTCCTGGCGCCATGTAAGCGATATTGGCAAAGCTCCGCGCGGGCAAAGGAATCGTGTTGAGGTCGTGAGCGGTGATAATGGCTTGCTGGACGGCACTGGAGGTGTCCATCTGTTCCGTGGTGATCGAGGAGGAAGCCTGACCCTGAACATTCACCGTTTGCTGAACGGCTTGCGGCCGCAGGACGACAGTCATCTCTTGCGTGGAGCTGATATTGACTTGCACATCGGAGCTGGCCTCAGCAAAACCCTTGGCCGTCACGGTGAGGCGATATTTCCCAGGGACGAGGTTGTCGATGCGAAAATCGCCTTGATCGTTAGCGATGGTTTCGCGCTGGAGAGTGGACTCGGACGCTTGTACGACAATCTTAGCGGACGAAATTCTCCCGCCGCTACGATCTTGAACGGTGCCGCGGAGCGAGCCGCGAGGATTCTGCGCGAGCAAGGCGAATGGCAATAGCAGGAGGGCTAAAAACGTACTGCTGCGCAAAAGATTTAATTTCCTTGGTGCAAAGGAAGTTTTCATAAGCAGCATTAGGCTACCGGAGGGGAGTATCTACTACCACGGGTCGTAGCCCGCGGCGCGGGAAAAAAGGAAAGGGTAGAGCCGAGCTTGGCTCAAAGTTGAGTTAGCGGAGGAGAAGTTCGAGAAGTTCGTGAACGGAAGAGAGAGCCGGAGGCGCAAGAAGCAAGGCGGCGAGGGCGCCAACGAAAAGTAAACCAGCAGTCCGCACGCCAGGCCTAATTTTCGAGGAGTGGGGCAGAGTCATCGCATCAGCGTGCAGCAAGCGGTCCACGCGAGCAGAGAGATCGCGGTCACCTACGAGAAGTGGAGTCGATAGAAAAGGCAAGCGCGGGCCACGACCCATGCGCGCGACATGAACCAGTGCGGCTGCCAGAGAAAGGGCGCGGCTAGAATCTCCCGCAGCGGCTTGATCGTCCGCAGCCCACTCCGCGAATTTCGACCAACCGTGTTCCAGGATGCGAAGCGAACGGACAAACGGAAAGATATCTGGCGCGAGAAGAAGGAGAAGGCGCTTGGCATTATCGCGAGAAGTACGGTGAGCGTGCTCATGGCGGAAGGCAGCGTCGAGTTCTTCCGCAGAGAGCACGCGGAGTACACCCCGCGAGATGAGCAGCCGCGGGCGAAGCAAGCCGGACATGGCGAGAAGAGGAGCTTCGTCTTCAACGAGCACGATGGGGGAAGAATTTCCCAGCAAGCGTGTTTCCTGGCCGACCGATCGGCAGAGCCGATTGTGACGCAAGGAGGCGACCAGGGAATGAACGGTTCGAGCGAGAGACGCGAACCAAATCGCAGCACCGAAAAGCCCTAACACAACACAAAGGAAACCGACACGCTCGGCAGTGCCTCCAGGCTCGAGCCACAAATAGCTGGGGACGCAGAGGCCAATGACAAAGAGAGCGGCCAGCAAAAGCGGAAACATGCGCAGGGCAAAGAGAAACCGGGCAGCTGTGTCTGACGCCCTCGATTCCGCAAACCGAATCGCGGACTTGGAAGAGATGCGCACAAACAAGCCTGCGGTGGCGTTCAGGACAAAGAAGGAGCCGAAGCACAAGCACAACAACCGCAATAGATAAGGGAGAATCATGGCTGCCCCTGGCGCAGAAGTTCTTTGCGGCGGTTGCGAATTTTCTTTTCGAGATCGTCGAGGAGGGTTGCGTCATGTTCGCCGACGGCATCGAGTAAACAAGAAAGTAGGAGTTCCCGAGATGGATTGGGGCCAGAGAGGAAACCGGCCACTAAATTCCCCGCACGCCGGCGTTCCCATTCCTGATGGGAGAAACTCGGAGAATAGACGAAAGCGCGATCGGATTTGTGGCGGTCCAGAAGACCTTTTTTGAATAGGCGATCGAGAGTGGTCATTACAGTGGTGTACGCGAGCGGCCGGCTCAGTTTGGAGACGACGTCACGCACGCTGCTTTCACCATTGGACCAGAGAATTTCCATCAATTCGAACTCGAGAGTGCCGAGGGCCAAGGACTGGCTCGGGCTGGCACCGCGATGGATGCGATTTTTCAGGAAGCGAATCACGAGGCCCGCATATTATCACGTTTTAGCGAGGATCGAAGAAACCAGCGTCAACGTCGGGGATATCTGAAGCGTGGCCCGGTTCAAATGTTCTGATTCACAATCGTGTAGGCCCCTTACTCTTCGCGCCGCACGGGAAAAGACAAAGTCACAATCATCTCGACGAGTTAAGGGTGTGCCTGCCACTCCTCGGACTGGAATACCGCTTTCAGCCCTAGAAGATATTCTCGATATCCCGGGCTCCGTGCAGGACACGCACAATTTCGATCCTGCTTGTGACCGCTCGATAGAAAATGATGTATCGGCCAAAGGGAAAACTTTGAATCCCCGAGGCTAACTCCTCCCGGTGACGTCCCGAGCCAGGCTGGCGGCTAAGCACTTGCATGGTCTCGTAGAGTTTGTCGATAAAGGAATCCGCATTCTCCACACTGTCATCCGCAATGTAGCTCCAAATCTCGGTGAGATCTTCGCTTGCCCGAGGGCTAATGCGGGCTCGGACACTTATTTTGCACTCTTCGCCGATTTCTTCTCGCGGGCAACGCGCTTGATTTCTTTTGGGTCGAACACGGTGGATGGCCCACTGTCCAAGCCTTCCCGAATGTCATGGCGGAGTTTTTGCATCTTTAAAGATCGCAATTGATCTTCTTGCTCCAGGAGGCGCAGCGCCTCGCGGACAACTTCGCTCGCAGAGTTGTAGGACCCGGAGGCGATCTTTTGGCGAATCATTTCCTCAAGGTGAGGAGTAAGGCTGATATTCATGGCCATGATGGGAAACCTCGGAAGTGCGGTAATTCCGAGAATAGCGCTGATGGCAAAGTATGTCAATCTTTGCCAATGAGACTTGATGCGCGTCAACGCGAGAACAACGGCTTTGAGGAGGAGGCGAAATCCACGCTTTTAGGAACAAAAGGTGCAGCATGCCTCGAGACCAAAACCAGCTATGCAGATTTAGTCCTCGACTTCTGTGCTAGCCGCCACATTCGAGAGCAAGTTATCGAGGCTGTCCGCCTATTCCTGGCGCAGGGCTTTTAGTGGATCGAGCCGAACGGACCTGCGCGCGGGCAGGTAGCAGGCGAGCATCGTCACAGCTGCCAGTAGCAAGGGTGCGCCGATGAGCAGGCGCAGATCGCCGGTGCCGACGCTAAACGCCTGGACAAACATGTCCGTCAGGGCGGAAAGAATTTTTGCCATGGAGATCGCACCGCAGAATCCCAGAATTGTTCCGGAGATGACCAGCGCGGCGCCTTCGCGGAGCACCAATCGCAGGACTTGCGCCCGACTTGCGCCCAAGGCTGTACGGATGGCGATTTCCTTTCGCCTTTGCGCGACGGAGTAGGCGGTGATCCCGGCGAGGCCGATGGCGGCCAGAACCAGGCCGAAGAGTCCAATGCCGCCGTATGTTTGGACGGCGAATCGCGTGGAGGCCCGGCTGCGATCCAGAAATTCGCTGAGGGTTTGCACGTGGAAGAGGTTGAGATTGGGGTCGATGAGTTCGATTTCGTTGCGGATGCTTTCGAGCGCATCTTTTCCCGCGAGCGGCCCCGCATCGGACCGCACCATGATCGTAATGCCATCGGCGGGCGTGCGCACAAAATCTCGCGGAGTCAGCGGCAGATAGGCGATGGCCTGACGGATACCGATTCCGTTCTGCAAATCATGGACGACGCCCACGACTTCGTAGGATTGCTGGTCGTCTCGAAGACGCTTTCCGAGGGCATTGCCATTCCCGAAAAATCCGCGAGCGGCGGTCTCATTCAATACGACGGGCAGCACTGCGGGCTGAGCGGACGTCCTCGAACTGGCGGCTTCGATGCGTTGATCGCGATCGAGAAATTCCCGGCCTGCGAGCATCGGCTCGCTTAGCGCGGCGAAATAGCCCGGGCCTACGGTTTCCTCGATCGCGGGCAGCTGCACACGCGGAGAGTTCTCCACATCTTCCGCAGTCAACTGCCTGGCGTCATCATCATCCACGGCGGAAAACGGGGGCTGAGCCGCGAAGGCGATGCTGCGCGAGGCAGCGGCGGATTTGAGCAAAGCGGGAAGCTTTTCGAAGAGAGCTTGCGCTTTTTCCGGCGAGAAGCCATCGCGCACCGGGTCGATGGACAAGAGAACCATTTCGTGGGGATCGAATTTGGTCTGGACGGTGCTTTCCCTTCCGATGCCAATGACCAGGAAGCCGGTGAGAAGGAGCAGCATGAGCGACGCAGCAACCTGGGCCACCATCAGCAAATTGCGAAGACCGATGCGCCGGTAACCGGGCAACTGAAGCGCCGAGCCTTCTTTGAGCGCCGGAGTCAGATCAGCTTTCGTCGCCTGGAGCGCGGGCGCCAAGCTGAATCCAATGCCGCAGAGGAGCGCGAGGCTGAATGCGAAAAGGGCTGCGCGCCAATCCAGGCTGAGATCGGTTTCGAAAGGAACTCCCGCGGCCTGGCTGAAATGGGCGTCCAGCACCATGAGCCCATAGGCGATAGCGAACCCTGCGAGGCCGCCGAGGAGAGAGAGCAAAATACCTTCAGCCATCATCTGCCGGATGAGCCGAAAACGGCCGGCGCCAATCGCGAGGCGAATCGCCAATTCTTTCCGGCGATTGGCGCCGCGCGCGATGAGCATGTTTGCCAGGTTGGTGCACGCGAGCGTCATCACCAGGCCAGTTAGCAATAGAAAAAAGCCAAGCAAGACCGGCCGTAATTTTCGAGGAAGGGGAACGCGTGTGCCTGCCAGAAGCAAGGTGACGCGCCGGCCTTTGTCGGTGCGCGGCGGCAACGAAGTATCTTGCTCATCGAGGCGGCGAGTGATGGAGTCTAGAGCGACTTCGGCGGAATCGATCGTGACGGCTGGCGTGAGGCACATCATGGCCAGGAATTCTTTGGCGTTGCGTTGATGCAGAACGTCGTTGGCGAGCTCTGGAGCGAGCGCCGCGGGCGCGGTAGTCGGAACGAAAAGCTCAGCGGGATTTATGGAAAGGGCGCCATTGAATTCCTTGGGCGTGATTCCCACGATGGTCGCGATTTGGCCGTTGAGACGAAGAATTTGACCCAGGGCATCGGGGGAGGAGTTGAGGTGATTGCGCCAGAAACGGTCTGTGATTACGACGACTGGTGAGTCTCCGGGCTTATCGAGTGCGGGGCTGAAGACTCTACCGCGCTGAGGCTGAACGCCGAGGACGGAAAAATAATCGGGTGACACAAGCTGGCCGAAGATGCGCTGTGGTTTTGCGTTTTCCGCGCCCTGGAAAGTGACGTTGAAGGGAACGCCGATCTGAAATGCAGCTACGCCGGCGAAGAGGTTTTTTTGTTCGCGGAATTGCTCGATGTAGTAGTAGGAGACAGGCTTTTCGGGCATCACCAAGTTTGGGGCGTTCGCGGCAGCGGGCAGATCGCGAGAGAGCAGCGCCCATTTCGAGCTGTAGACGTTTGTGGTCAGGCCAATACTGAGCCCCATCGAAATAATGCCGACCAGCGCGAAGCCGGGCGATTTGAGCAGCGCTCGCATCGCGTAACGCATATCACCGCGCAATTCGCTGAGGTATTCGAGGGGCACGCGAATCGAGATGTCTGCGATTAGGCGGATCAGGCCGGCCGTTCCATGTCTCTTGGCAATATCTTTTATGGAGTCTTCGCCGAGTTGAAGGACCTCCGTGCCGTAAGCCAATTTGAATTCGTGCGGAAACGCTTGGGCGAGGCGACGGTAGATCCGCCAAGCGAAATTCATTCGGTCACCATGGTTTGGCCTTGCTTCACGCGAATGGTGCGAACCAATTCCTGGAGGCGATCGCATTCGGCGTCGAGGACACGTCTGCCGAGAAGGGTCAGCCGATAGTAGCGTCGGCGCGCATCGTCCAACTCCGGCGCGGGCCGTTCGTCGGATTCTTCGATCAATCCCGCTTCGATGAGCCGCTTGATTGATCCATATAGCGTCGCCGGCCACAACCGGACTTTGCCTGTAGTGCGATTCAGGACTTCTTGCATGATCCCGTAACCGTGCTGTTCACCTCCAGCAAGCGACAGCATGATGTGAAACCATTGGGTCTTCAGGGGAACGAACTTGTTGGGGTTCATCTCGGTCATGTCAATATCTATATCATTTTATATCTATATGTGTCAATAGTGCTAATCCGCGCTCGCCGATTATGACTTGATGAGTTTCGATTCAAATCGAGGGGCGGATAGGAGCTGCGATACGAGTAAGAAACTGAGCGAGAGGAAGACAGAGACGAGTTGAATGAAAAGATGTCTCGGGATCGAGGCCAGAAAAGAATGCGCCTGGCAATCTGGCGATCGAGCCCGAGACAGAATGGCTGGTTGAAATAGGTCGGCCAACACCCGCTATTGGGTAATCGGACGCGTATAAGCGTCGAACGGTTACATTAAAAATATTTGGACGTCGCGATTCGCACACCCATCATTTCAGGTGGGAATCGAACCAGGCCAGGGTGCGTTCGACAACGTCGCGGCGGTGCTTCGGATTGGCGAACATGTGGCCTTCGTGTTCGTAGACTACGAACTGGGTTTCAACGCCCAGAGTTTTGAGGGCGTGCCAGAATTCGTAGGATTGCGGGGCAGGGACTTCGCCGTCGCTGTCACCGACGAGGATTAGCGTGGGCGTTTTTACCTTCTTGATGAAATTGATCGGCGAGCTTTTGGCGTAGACCTCGGGATCGTCGTAAACGGATTTGCCGAAGAACGGGATCATCCACTGGTCGATGAGATTTTCGCCGTAGTAGCTTTGCCAGTTGGAGAGGCCGGCGCCGGCCATGGCGGCTTTGAAGCGGTTGGTTTGCGTGACGGCCCACATGGTCATGTAGCCTCCATAGCTCCAGCCGCAGATGCCGAGGCGGTTGGGATCGATGGGCGCGGAGTCGATGGCGGCATCGACGGCGGCCATGATGTCCTTGAAATCGCCGTAGCCGAAATCTTTGACGTTGGCGCGGGTGAAGGCCTCACCTTGGCCGAAGCTGCCGCGCGGATTTGGTTGCAAGACAAAATAGCCGGCGCCCGCTAGAGGCGAATAGTAATCGGAGGCGCCAGGCCATTCGGAGAGGACGGCGGCTCCGGGTCCGCCGTGAACGCGGACGACCAGAGGATATTTTTTGTTGGGATCGAAATCGCGCGGATAGAGGAGCCATGCTTGAACTTCGTTTTTCAAGCGGAGGCTTTTGGCTTCTCCCCAAGCAGGCTTGATAGATTTGTTGCGTTGCGTAATTTGCATCCATTCCACAGTGGGTCCGGCCCAAACTTCGGGAGGTGTGCTGAACGAGCTACGGATGACGGCAGAGGATTTTCCGTCGCGGGAAAGAGAGAGATTGATGCCCCAAGCGCCGGCAGTTATCTGACCAGCTGTGCGGAACAGTTGAGACTTGGTGCCGTCGGCAGGATTGACAGTGGCGAGGGCGGAATCACCTTCGACGTATTCGCCGAAAAGGATATTGCCCTGCGAAGTCCAGTCGAGCCAGCTCGCGGAGGCTTTCATTTCCGGAGTGACGTTTGTGGCTTCGCCCCCGGTGGCGGCAATGGTGAAAATGTCACCGCCGACGCTCGGCTCGTCGCTCATGAGGCCACCGATGAAGGCGATGCGTTGGCCATCGGGCGACCACGCGGGATTGGCGATTTGCAGCGGCGGCTTGTAGATGGATTTCATCAGACCGGTGGCTGCGTCGAGAGTGTACAGTTCGGCGATGTACCAGTTGTTGTCACCGTTGCCGAGGGCAGCGGTGACGGCGAAACGCAGGCCATCGGGAGACCAATCGTATTCATAGATATAGGTGTCGGCGGGAGAAATTTGATCGAGCTTGGCGGTGGCGACGTCGATGAGGGCGAGACGCTGCTCGAAGAAAGAATCTTTGATTTCGCCGGTTTCGGGAGTTTCGGCGACGAGGGGCCCTGCGGCGCGTGTGGCGTTTTCGGTAAATAGAACGGCTATGGTTTTGCCGCTGGGCGACCAGCCGGGAGTAGAGAGAAAGCCTTTTACTTGCGTGAGTTTTCGCGCGGAGCCGGATGGGCCAGCAACATCCATTATATAAAGTTGAAGCTGGCCGGCTTTTGCGGCGTCAGAAAGAAATGCGAGTTTCTTGCTGTCGGGCGACCAAGCGACATTGCCTTCCGCGTGGAGGGCGTCGGCGACAGCTGCGCTGATGCGCTTGGGCGGATTTTTTCCGCCAATGTCGTCGGCGTAAATCACGGTATCGCCGGTGGAGACGCCATGCTTTGTGATGATGTCCTCGACCCAGGCGACTTTTTTGCCGTCGGGAGAAATGGCGGTTTGCTCGAACCGGTGCGTGGCGGAGAGGGTGTCGATGACGTCTTGCGCTGCGCCGGAAGCTTTGGGCTTTGCGACGGCTTTAAGGCGCGCTTCGGCGGATTGTTTGGTGCCGCTCGTTTCTTGCGGAGGAGTTTCTTGAGCGAAAGATTGGTGCGAACCGCAAACAATAAGTAATGAAGACGCGGCGATCGCTAGCCTTGCTCGAAAACAAGTCATGTTTGCTTCCTCTTGAGAGCTGTTAGTGTGTGCGCGAATACCTTAATCCGCTTGAGGATGAGCCGCAAGCCTTGGTTCGAGATTTGGAGCAGATGGTTCTGGAAGATGTGTTGTTGAGTTGCGAACTCGCGAGTAGAATCCGCGCAGACTGACCTTGGAGGGAATGATGCTGGATCGCCGTGGATTCCTTTCGTCGCTTGCCGGAGCTGCAGGAGTCGCAGGCACGCTGAGCTTATCGTCGGCTTGGCCAAAATTGCTGGAGCAGGCGCCAGCGCAATTGCCGGATCATGCGCTGCTTGATTCGAATGAAGAAGCGTACTGGACGGAGATCCGCAAACAATTTTTGATTCCGGCAGACGAAGTGTATTTGAACAACGGGACGGTGGGCTCATCGCCTGCGCCCGTGCTCCGAGCGATTTTCGAAGGGTATAACACCACGGAGAAGATGGACCAGAGCGATCCGGAGGACTATCCGATCTGGGGCTACGGCATTTGGAATGAGTTCCGCGATCCGCTGGCCGAATTTGTAGGCTGCACGCGCGATGAACTTTCGCTGGTGCGCAACTCGACGGAAGCGAACAGCTACATTTGCAATGGGCTCGATTTCAAGGCCGGCGACGAAGTGTTGATGACGGATCAGGAGCATCCGGGCGGCGAGCAAGGTTTCAATTTGCGCGCGAAGCGACATGGGATTGTGGTGAAAAAAGTGGTGCTACCGAAGCCGGTGCCAAACGCAGCGGCGGTGTTGAGCTTATTCAATGATGCGATTACGCCGCGGACAAAGCTGATTTTCTTCAGCCACATCACGACGGTGACGGGCGTCGTATTGCCGGTGAAAGAGATTTGCGCGCTGGCGCGTTCGAAAGAAATTTTGAGCGCGGTGGACGGAGCGCACGTGATTGGCATGATGAAGCTGAATGTGCGCGATCTGGGTTGCGATATGTATTCGTCGAGCCCACACAAATGGCTACAGGCGACGAAAGGTACGGGATTTTTATACATCCGAGAGGAAGTACAAGACCGGCTGTGGAATACGATTGTGACGGGAGGGTGGGACGATCCTAAACTGAAGGCGGCGCGATTCCAGCAAATCGGAAGTTCGAACGTGCCGACACTTTATGGTTTGCGCGCAGCGGTGCAGCTTGCGAATTCGATTGGTATGGAGCGGATTGAGCGGCGGCATCGCCAGTCGGCGGATTACATTTTGAAGGAGATGGTGAAGCGAGGGGCAGAGTCGTGGGCGTCGCCGGACCCGGCGCTGCGCTGCGCGATCGTGTCGGTAAATGTGCCGCCGATTCAGATTGCAGAGCTGGAAGCGTGGATGTGGAAGGAAAAGAAAATCCGGATTCGCGGTGGCGCTCCTTCCAAGATACGGCTTTCGACACCATATTATTTGCTGCGGAAGGATGTGGACCGCTACCTTGCGGCATACGACGAGTACCGAAAGCTGAAGGTAGCCGCCTGACGGACGCATGGATCAGCAGCTAACTCTTGGAGTTCTACCCAAGTGTATTCCCTATTGAGTAAAACTTGACGAAGCGTCCGAATTGGCCGATTCTAAAGGGGAAGAGTTGGATGGTAAAGGACGGCGCAAGCATGACTGAAAACCTCTCGAAATTGGCGGATTCCTTTGTGGAAGCTACTCCGGACGGACTCTTGGCAAGCAAAATTCTGAAGAATGCCCCGGAAATCAAACAGGCGCTAGCGACGACGGGCGAATACATTTTGAGAGACGAATTCGGGAACGAGTATCACATCACATCCAACAACGGCCACGGAGCCGCGACCAAGTAGTCTACCCACGGCCCGAAGGGGATGCTAGCGCTCATCGCATCGGCGGGTTTGGTTTTTTACCTGCTGGTACCCGGAATCCTTTTCAAGGGCCTGTTTTCGCTGTTCATTCCGCTGGACAAGTTTCACCGGACACGAAGCGAACAGCTCACCTTTGGCGCATTCGCCTCGCTGCTGCCGCTGGCCTTGACGTTTCTTGTGGTTTTAAGCGCCGGCTGGATTGGAAATCATCCGTTCTTTTTCCCAGATTCCGCCGCTCAGACAACGAGCGACTATCAAACCGCCTTTTCGTCTGCCTACAGCGACACCTATTTTTCGCAGCACCAACAAGAATTTTGGGGCGCGGCTTCCAGAATCGCGCACCGTCAGGCTCGCATCCTTGTGTGGTTGTATTTCTTCACGGCCTCGGAGGCTTTGCTTTTTGGCTGGCTGGGCAAAAATTTCGGGCGATTCCATAAGTTCAAACCCTATGATTTCGCCGCAAACAAATTTCTCCTTCCGAATATTTCACCGTGGTATTTCCTGCTCACGCCATTCATGTGGCCGCCAAAACCGGAAAGAAAAGTCATGGTTGATCTGCTTACGTCCGACGATCATTTGTACCGCGGGCAAGTGGTCGGGCACGAAGTGGACACAGATGGGAATCTTCGCGGGGTGCTGATTAGCGAATCTCTAAGATTTGACCGGCGGTCCTATCTCAAGGACAAAGATTTGGACGCATCGGTGAATCCCGATGACTATTGGAAGAAAATCCCGGGAAAGAATCTATTCGTCTTCGCGGATAAGCTCGCAACGCTGAACCTGAGTTATCTGCCACCAGCTTCGACGATACCGGAAATTCTGCAACAAATATTAAGCAAACTGAAAATCGACGCTCAGGTTTCCGTGGAGAGCCCGCAGCCTCCTCATCCGGGAGGGTAGGCGGATACGCGCACAATGTGGCCGGTGCGGGCAAGGTGCAGATTCACATTTCGGATCACTTCGAGAAGTTTTGGGTTATCCCGGAATAGCGCCGGCGGATTACGCGGGTCATAAGTTTCTGCCTGAGGTACGGCTTTTAACAATTCCTCAGCCCGCTGGGCGTCCTCTTCGGTCCCTCCGATCATCTTGTGGGTAGCAAGCCAGGCGTCCCGGACTGCTTGATCGCTAGACGCCCAGAAATCCGCGTATGCGTCTCTCAGATCTTGAGCGAGCCCGCGGCACTCATCGCAATCTTTGGAGAAAGCCATTCGTGTGCAGGTTATGCCGAGTGACTGGGACGTGCAACTCGACTTTCTGCGTCGTGTGGTTTTCTTGACCCTGTGCTTGGCGGTCGACTACACTAATAAATTCGATACCTGTCGCTCAGGCGGCCTGACGGTCGCTTTGTGTCTGCGGGAAGAACCGGCCGCATCCGCGTAAATCGGGGGCCGCGCAACTAAAGGGGGATTGCTTTGCCAAAGCGCACATTTCAACCGCGGAAACGACGCCGCGCGAAGACGCACGGATTCCGCGCGCGCATGAAGTCAGTAGGTGGCCGCAAAGTTCTGGCGGCACGCCGCAAGAAGGGACGCCATCGCCTCACGCCCTAGTAGTGCCGTGCGCCTGGAGTTTCCGCGCGAGGCGCGGCTGGTGCGGCGCGGCGATTTCGATGCCGTCTACCGCGCCGGGAAACGCCGATCCAGTTCCCACTTCACAGTTTTTTCTCGCGCCAACCAATTGCCGGTGAGCCGCTTCGGTTTCAGCATAAAAAAGGCGCTGGGCGGGGCGGTGGTGCGCAATCGCATGCGGCGTCGAATGCGAGAGATCGTGCGCTGCCATCGCATGGAGATACCCGCCGGATGGGACATCGTGATTCATCCGAAGAGTGGCGTGGCGCGGGCGGAGTTTGCGGGGTTGACTGCGGACTTGTTGCGATTGATGAAGAGCGCGTGAATACATCCATGAGTATGCGTCGCGAAAACAGAGTGAGAGAAGAAGAGGACGGACTGAAGTCTGTCCCACCGTGCGCGGTCGACACCATCGCAAACACTGTAGGGGCGGGGCTGGCCCCGCCCTCCGGCGCCAAACAATCGGCTGCCGTGAAAGCGGCGCTGGCTGCGGTGCGTATTTATAAGGTGTACTTGTCGGCTTTATTTGCGGGGAGCTGCCGGTTCGAGCCGACTTGTTCGATGTATACGTATGGAGCGATTGAGCGGTTTGGCGTGATGCGGGGGTCGTGGATGGGGTTGAAGCGGTTGCTGAAGTGTCATCCTTTGTCGCGAAAGTTTGGTTACGACCCGGTGCCGGAGAAAACTGAAACGACGGCGGCACGTGCGGATGAAGTTGGACAAGACGCGGTCCGATCCAGTGTCACTTCCAGAGAGGCTCATTCGTGAGCGCGCCGCAAAAGAAAAAAGAACTTTCTTCTGAAATGCGCATTTTGATCGCCTCGATCCTTTCGATGGCGGTGATTTTGTTGTGGGCCAAGTTCTTCGCGCCGAAGCCGCCCGCGAATTTGCCGCAAGCAAACAGACCGGCGATCACGTCGCCTGCGGGCGCACATTCAGCAGCGACGCCGTCCTCCACTTCCCCTTCGACTCCAGGAAATAACTCGAACGCGCCAACGCCTGCGGGAGTCGCCACCGGTATCGCACCTTCGAATGCGGCAGCGATGCCCCCAAAGGCAGACGCGCAAGAGCGCACGATTGTCGTCGAGAACACGCTCTATCGCGTGGAGATTTCAAACCGCGGCGGAGTGGTGAAGAGTTGGCAGCTCAAGAAGTACATGGATGATTCGAAGCCGCAGCGCGTATTGGATGTGGTTCACCCACAGGCTGCAGAAGAAGTTCGCGGCTGGCCTTTCGCGCTGGTGCTTGACGATACGCAACTGGAGACACAGGCGAATTCTGCACTGTACGTGCCTGGTTTTGTTGAGCCGGGCGGTCATGCGGGAAGCGATGCGGCAAACTACGGGGCTCTCCCGGCCAATCCGTTGCAGGCCCCGTCCGATCTGCAGTTCGTTTGGAGTGATGGCCACCTCGAAGTAACGAAGAGGTTTCGGTTCGACGATTCTTATGTAGTGCGCGTGGAAACCTCCGTCAAGTTCAACGGCGCGCCGCTCAAATCCGGGCTGGCGTGGCTGGGAGGATTCGGGGATTTGACGGTACAGAATCCGATCCCCGTCGAGACGGTATCGACGTTTTATAGCGAAGGCGGCAAAGTTACGGATTTGCTCCACAAGAAACTTGAGGGCCCGGAGAAATGGGGCTCGGGCGGTTGGTCGGGCAACAAAGATTTTGCGGGAATTGAGGACCGTTATTTTGCGGCGGCATTTTTGCCTGTAAATGGAGTCGCTTCCGGTTCGCTGGAAACGCGGTACTGGAAAGTGATGCGTACCATCCAGGTCGAAGGAAAGGATGCGCAAGAACCGGTGGCAGAGGTGGCGGTGGCAACACCTTCGCAGCCGCTGGCGTTGCGCGTATACGTTGGGCCGAAAGACTACGATGACTTGAAGGCGATGAAGCCGCCGCTACAATCCCTGGTGAACTTTGGATTTCTCGAATTTATCGCCGAGCCCCTGTTCCACGGGCTGAAGTGGCTGCATAAATACATTCCCAACTGGGGATGGACCATCATCGTGATGACGCTGTTCATCAACATGCTGCTCTTCCCGTTGCGAATTTCTAGCTACAAAACGACCCTGAAGATGCAACGGGTCGCGCCTGAAATCAAAGCGATTCAGGAGCGCTACAAGAAGTACAAGATGAACGACCCCAAGAAACAGGAGATGAACAAGGAAGTGATGGCGATTTACAGCCGCGAGGGGATCAATCCCGTGGGCGGCTGTTTCCAGATGTTTCTGCAAATGCCGATCTGGTTCGGATTGAATAGCGCGCTGCGCGGGTCGATCGAATTGCGGCACGCGCACTGGATGTGGATCTCGGACCTGGCTGCAAAAGATCCTTATTACATTTTGCCGGTCGTGGTGGGCGTTTCGATGTACCTCGTTTCGAAAATGACGCCGATGACCTCCGCTGATCCGCAGCAACAACAAATGATGAAGATCATGCCGATCATGTTCGCGGGAAGCTTTATTATTTTCCCGTTCTCGAGCGGACTCGCGTTGTATATTCTCACCAGCAGCTTGGTAGGTATCGGGCAGCAGTGGTATCTGAATAAAACACATCCCGCGCCGGCGGCGGCGAAACAGATTTCGCGCGGCAAGAAATAGGAAGTTCTGCAAAAGTCGCCCAAGGCTGGCGAGCAAGATTGTAGTTTCTACGGAGGCCCATGGGTCCGGACCTTATTCGCGACGGCAAGCTCGACCGGCAGGCAGCGGGCGAGACGCTGCGAAAGTTTCTGGAAGAAATTGTTCGCTTGTCTGGATTGGATTTGAAGGTGAAGGTGCAGGTGGTCGATACGCCCGCCACGGACGTTTCGGGTGGAGCGGAAGTGATTGCAGATCTCGACGGGCGTGACAAAGAGATTTTGCTGGAGCGCAACGGCGAAGTCCTAAAGGCATTTGAGCATCTGGCGTTTCGCGCGCTGCGGCTGGAACCTACCTTCCACGAAAAAATTCATCTGGACAGCGGCGGCTATCGCGCTTTGCGGTTTGAAGAGTTGCGCATGACGGCGCGCGTGGCGGCCGAACGCGTGCAGAGTTCGCACCAGCCGTTCCGGCTGAATCCCATGTCCTCGAGGGAGCGGCGCATCGTGCATCTGGCGTTGAAAGAGATTCCCGGCGTGCGCACCGAAAGTGTGGGCATGGGAGAAGAACGCCAGGTAGTGATCCATCCCGCGAAGGCGAAGTAGTTTTCTCTGCCAGATAGCAGTGCAAAAGTTGGACCGCTTTATCCCTTCTAATCCCGTGCCCATCCTTTTGAAATGACTTGGCTGGTTTCATCCATTTTTACGCGGTACGTGAAAGACGGGGGCCGATCCCTGCGGACCGATGAAAATCGCGCGTCGAAGAACTCCACAAAGGCCACATTGCCTTGCTTGTGAAAACGGGTGACGGGGAAACGCGAAAACCATAAAACCTTTTGCACTTCGGGCAAGCGCTTGGCCGTATCGATATATTGATTCGGCGGAGCGTCGGGATAATAGCGATGCTCGACGGATGCCAAATCGGGCCGTTCGCTTAGATCCACGCGGACTTCGTAGACACCGTGCGGCGTATTGATCAGCCCGTCCCAGTGCCAGAGCGATGGCGGCAGCGGGAGCGCTCCAAGAGATTCCCCTTGAAGTTGAAAGAGCGAGGCAAATTTTTCCACGCGTTCAAGAGCTGTGCGATGAGCATAGAAAGCCGCAGCGAGATAGAGAATCGCTGCGGCGAGACCGGCGCGATTCCACGTGGCATAGCGAACGCGGAGTCCTTTGCCGCCAAGTGTGGGTAGAAGAAAAAATATTGCCAGTAACGCAAGAATGGCGACGGCAGTTTCTTCAGAAATCGGCGCGCCGACATTTTTCGCTAATGCCGCGATGCCAAGCGACACCAGCGCAAGTACGCACCACGTGATGATGGCGCGATTCTTCAAACCTTCGGCTTGGCGATAGACCCAGGCGAGAATTTGCGGACCTAGGAGAAGCGCGCTGAATGTGAAGTCGACGATGAAGATTAAATCCCAGGCGGGACGCGACCATTGGAGCGGCGACCAAATCATCGTGCCAAAGCTCGTGACCAGGTCGAGAAAAATGTGGCTGAGGATGCCGATGGCGTAGAGGCCCGTCAAAGCTGCGAACGAAGGCGCGTCCCATTTGCGCCAGCGCGCAAACCAGCGCGTGAACGCAGCGAGAAGGAGCGCGAAAATCGGCATGCAGACCAGGGAATGCGTGATGCTGCGGTGCCACGTCAGAATCAACATCGGATTGTTCGAAAACCAATCGCGAAGAATGTCCGAATCCGGGAAAATCGCGCCGAACATCACCGTCCAAGTAATGATGCGGGCGCGATTCATGGGCTTGGATGCGAACAGGTCTTCGCCACCGAAGACCGCTTTGCCGATCAGCGCCCCGGCGATGCCGTGAGTTATTGTGTCCATTCGTTTTGTTTAGACGATGCCTTTCCATCGAGCGGCAGCATTCTCCCTGACAATCCAGCGAGAAAAAGCCACAGTTTCAGAGCACTTTGATCAAAGGAGCTGTTTTCTGAATGGCGCGGCCGACGCGGCGGGCGTTAACGCCGTGGCGCGCAAAGGCTGCCAGTGTTGAATCCGCATGATCCGGCGCGATGGCGACGAGAAAACCGCCTGACGTTTGCGGATCGAAGAGTAGGTCCCGATATTCGGAAGGGACATTGGGTTCGAATTCTGCGCACTCCCCGACGAAGGCGCGATTGTTTTTTAAGCCGGCAGAAAGATGGCCTTCGCGTGCGGCTTCGACTGCGCCTGGAAAATAGGAGAAGGATGCGTGATCGATTTCGAAGGAGACAGGCTCGAGGGCGCAAGTTGGATCGCCGAGCGCCATCTCGCGAGCGTGGCCGAGAAGGCTGAAGCCGGTTACGTCAGTGACGGCATGAATGGGTTTTGCCGCTTGCTCCTTCTCGTCGATTTCCTGGAGAGCCGCTGCAGCCGCGGCGTTTAGCGTGCTCATCGCAGCTATAGCGGCCGCGAGCGACTCCGCTGAAGCGCGATCTTTTTTTAGCGCGGTGGTAATGACCCCGGTTCCGAGCGGCTTGGTAAAGAGCAGCACGTCTCCTGGCTTGGCGCCAACGTTGCGCCAGACGCGTTGGGGATTAATGGTCCCGGTTACCGCGTAGCCGAAGAGCATATCTTCATTCCGAATCGAGTGGCCGCCGATCACGCTGCACTTGGCTTCGTTCATTTTGGCGAGTCCGCCTCGAATAATTTGTTCGAGAATTTCCGGGTCGCTCTTTTCCGGAAATCCTACGATGGACAAAGACGAGATCGGCCGGCCACCCATAGCGTAAACGTCGCTGAGCGAATTGGCGGCCGCGATTTGGCCGAAGAGAAATGGATCGTCCACGATGGGTGTGAAAAAATCGACGGTCTGAACGAGAGCGAGGCTTTCGCTGATCAGGTATATTCCGGCGTCGTCGTTGGTGTCGAAGCCGACAAGCACATTTGGATCCGTTTGGCGCGGGAGCTTGCGCAAGACCGCATCGAGCGTCGCGGGATTCAGCTTTGCAGCGCAGCCCGCCGCTTTGGCCATGGATGTGAGTTTCACTTGTGCCGCCAAGAATTCACCTCGCTAGATCGCAGACTATTATAACGATGCACAGAGCTTCGCGCTGGTGACACACGCATCCGGACGAAACGGGCTAGGAAAGAGTGTGTCCAAGAGTTGCGCCGAACTTGTGAACGTGGTCTCATCGCCGGATGCCTTGGGACTTCTGGCTGATCTTTTTTGTGCTTGGTGTGTTGCTGCCGTTGAGAGGCCGACTTCGTCTGCAAAAATTGATGGTCATTTCGCATGTCGGAACCCGAGAACGCCTCTCGCTCTATGTTTCGACCATCGGTTTTCAGTGGCTGGCGGCCTCGGTTGTTGCCTGGCGGGCGTGGGCGAGAGGTCTTAGTTATGAGCAACTAGGTTTGGTAGTCCATGGGCGCTGGCGAATCCTGATTGCGGCAATTGTCGGCGCAGCGACTCTAGGTGCGTTCCAATGGTTCAATTTAAGGCGGATGGGGAAGTCGTCGGGGAAAGCCCGGGAATTCATGCAGGTACTCGCCGAACGGATTCTGCCCCAGTCTCGCGCCGAGCTGATTCCCTTCCTGGCGCTGGCGGTGACGGCCGGGCTTTGCGAGGAATTTCTGTACCGCGGATTTGCGATGGCGGCTTTGACCAGGGCGGGACTTCCTGCTTGGAGCGTGGTGCTATTGTCCTCTGTTCTCTTTGGGTTAGCGCACCTTTACCAGGGGCGCGGTGGGTTGTTGAGCACACTGGTCATCGGCACAGTGTTCGGAACGGCACGAATCGCGTACGATGGGTTGTTTCCGGTAATGCTCTGGCACTTTGCCGTGGATGCGGTGGCGGGAGTGGCGGGGCCCAAATATTTGGTTAGAGGAGCGGTGCCTGTGGCAGTAGAGGAAATTCACACGCAATAGTGCTTTAGTTACTCTTATGACAACACCAACCCCGGCGGTGCTATCAGCGGAGACGATTCGCCGTGCCCTTGGCGAATTCCAGATGGAAGCAAGTGACCAGCAAATCGTTTATATTCAACAGTATATGACGCTTCTGCTGACCTGGAACGAGAAAATAAATCTCACGGCGATCCGTGACCCCTTAGAAATACTATATCGTCATTTTTGCGAGAGTATGTATGCAGCTGTGGCCGTGCCTGTGGAAAACGGTCGGCTCGCCGACGTAGGCTCAGGAGCCGGATTTCCGGGTATTCCGCTCAAAATCATGCGACCGAACTTGAATATGTTTCTGGTCGAGTCGAATATGAAGAAGGCCACTTTTCTCGCCGAAGTACTTAGAAACATTGAACTTCCGGACACCCGGGTGCTCGTGAGCCGCTACGAAGAACTTGGCGAGGAGATTATGCCTCTGGATTTCGTGTGCTCACGAGCTGTGGGAGACTTTGAACCATTTTTGGCGTGGGCAGCCTCGGAACGTGTTGCAGCTAAACAAGTTATCCTTTGGATTGGCGGACGGGACCTGGATCAGGCGCGGCGCGGAACGGACTGGGAATGGCGGGAGCCAATCCCTGTGCCTCAGTCCTTGCGGCGATACCTACTGGTCGGGGCGCGAAAAAGTTGAAAGTGTCGGCGTAACGACTTGAAAGATAAAGACTTGTGACGTTTCCAGAGCTTTCTCAATATCCCTCACCATTTATACTAGGTGTTCCATCAGAACGCACAGGGTAACTGTTAATCGCTTTGGGAAATAGCATAGGTGCGCAATTTCGTAGGCGCGGCTAAATACTTTGGCCTCAGACCCAAAAACGCACGCGCAAGCGTTTCACGTGGAACAAGTCCAATACAGTGCCCCTGTTTTTATCTCGCGCGCTTTATCGTCCATAAACGGCGAATTGGGAGATCTGAGGGCAGTTGGGCGTTCCACGTGGAACAAACCCCTTCGCGAGATTCACTCACTCTTACCTAGCGTTCTTTATTTTTCCCAGCAAATGGCGAGCGACGCCGATTGCGAGAAACCTGCGTTCCACGTGGAACGATCCGGGTTTGTGATGTCAGAATTTGCCAAGATCATTGAAATGGAAGACCGCGACAGTTCCACGTGGAACATTCCGAGGTCGAGAGTTGGGAATGGGCGCCGGAAAAAAGAAATATGCGTGTTCAAAAGTTCCATGTAGAACAGCGCTGCCTTACCATTGCGAGCCAAGAATTGTTTCACGTGGAACGTTGGTATGGAAATTCCTCAGAGGAAAGGTGTTCCACGTGAAACAAGTTGCATCCTAGACCCAATTCTGCTAACTTTTCGCGAATTGAGGGGGCTGGTTGGCGCGGATTATCGCAGTTGCAAATCAAAAGGGTGGAGTAGGAAAGACAACCACCGCAGTAAATCTGGCGGCTTGCCTAGCTGCCTCCGAACAATCAACCCTTCTAGTGGATTGTGACTCGCAGGCCAATGCTACGGCCGCCATCGGATTCCCCAAAGATCCTTCCCGCAGAACTCTCTATCAATGCCTCATCTTGAATGAGCCGTTTGACAAAATTGTCCAGAAGTCGCAAGTCGATGGTCTAGATGTCGTCCCCGCCGACAAAAACCTTGCCGGCGCTGCCGTCGAGCTGGTTTTGGCGGAAAATCGCGAATATAAACTGCAAGCGCTGCTGAACGAGATCCGCGATCGTTATAAATTCATTGTGTTGGATTGCCCTCCAGCGCTTGATCTTCTGACCCTGAATGCGCTGGTATCTGCCAGCGCGGTGCTTGTCCCGATTCAGTGCGAGTATTTGGCATTGGAAGGCGTTTCTGAATTGCTGGACACGCTGATGAGGATCCGGCGGACGCTCAACCCTAGCCTAGAGATCGAAGGCATCCTTCTGACGATGTACGATGAACGGACTACTTTATCCAGGCAAGTTGCCACGGACTTGCGCAGTTTCTTCGGCACGCAGGTGTTTCAGAGCGTGATTCCTCGCAACGTTAGGCTTGCCGAAGCGCCAAGTTTTGGAAAACCAATCATTTTTTACGATATTCATAGCAAAGGGGCGGAGGGCTACACACAACTCGCCCAGGAGGTCATTGCCAATGACGAGAAACGCTCTGGGAAGAGGGCTAGGAGCGCTGATTCGGGAGCCTGAGCCGCAGGTTCCTGCGCCGCCGACTCCGACTCCAGCAGCCCAGCCTCGCGCCACAGGTGGCAGCGGTGCCG
Organism: uncultured Acidobacteriota bacterium; assembly: GCA_963730495.1. Lineage (GTDB taxonomy): Bacteria > Acidobacteriota > Terriglobia > Acidiferrales > UBA7541 > Acidiferrum. The sequence goes on from CAVSSD010000002.1 coordinate 131,236, forward strand.
CAGCTGATGCACGGGCACGCGAAACAGTGCACGCTGGCCCACTGCAAATCGACGTCGATTTGATCGAACCCAGCCCCTACCAGCCGCGTACGAGATTCCGCGAGGAAGCGCTCGACGAATTGGCAAGATCCATTCAATCCAGTGGGATCATCCAGCCACTGGTAGTTCGTCCCCTCGGCAGCCGTTTTCAGCTAATCGCCGGCGAACGGCGATGGAGGGCCGCGCAACGGGCAGGCCTAACCAAAGTCTCGGCGATCGTAAGGCAGGTCCCGGACGAGTTGGCTTTGGAAATGACGCTGGTAGAAAATATCCAGCGCGAAGACTTGAATGCTATCGAGGCTGCCCGAGCGTTTGAAAGATTAATGGATGAATTCCAACTCACCCAGGAATCCGTGGCGGAGCGCACAGGCAAAGATCGCGCCACCGTGGCCAATTCGATTCGACTGCTAAAACTCGAGCCAACGATTCAAGACTGGATTGAAGAAGGCAAGCTCACCGCCGGGCACGGTCGGGCGCTGCTGGCTGTAGCGGATTCGCCACTAAGGATGCGTTATGCGCAGCGGGCCTCGCGCGGCGGCTTAACGGTCCGGCAGATTGAACGCCTCGCATCGCGACGCTCACGCACGGCAAGCCCCACGGCGCAGATTCATGCTGACGCAAATATTCGAGCCGCGATCGATGAACTCCAGCGGCACCTTGGAACCAAAGTCCTCCTCCGGCAGAAGACAAAGATGCGCCCAGGACAGCTCGTGCTGGAATATTACGACGACGCGCAGCTAATGGGAATTTACGATCGATTGATGAAGTAGAGCCACAGTCCTTGCGATAATCAAGCCTGTCCATTCGTTCCACCGTATCCTTTGGACAACTCAGCACGCGCGGTGCGTTGACTTGTGCGCGCCGGACGCTAGAGTAGGAGAGTCGCTCTAGCTTTAGGAGAAAAGTCATGGCATGGAAGTGGCCCGGTTCCTCAAAGAATGGCGTGAGCGAAGAGTGGACCGGCTTTATTGACCAAGGTGTGACCCTTGAAGGCACGCTGCAGCTCACCGGGACATTTCGCATCGACGGCAATGTGCGCGGAAATATCATCTCCGAACAAACGGTAGTTCTGGGCGAAGGCGCAAGAGTCGAAGGACAGATTGAAGGAAACCGCGTGGTGATCTCCGGCCGCTTTGATGGCGTGATTTTCGCCAAAGGTCGTGTGGAGATTCAAGCAAAGGGCGTGGTTACCGGCGAAGTGCATTCCCCATGCATGGTGATCGACCCAGGCGGAATCTTTGACGGTCGATGCCACATGCTGGCGTCGTCAGATGCAGCCTCGGGAGTGACCATCCCCATCCGAGCGGTTGGACAGGCCTGACGGTCCAAAACTTTGAAATTTAGCGGCTTGGCTTCCTGCGCGTGCGTAAGTCTGACATATATTACCAATCAGTTAAATATACTCTGGTTTTATTTATTTGGCCTGTTCGTCAAATATGCCCGGTCAAACCGACATGGGCGTTTGGGTCGCCGCCGTCGCGGCCTTAATCCCCGTCTGGATGTTCGTTTCCCAATCGAGATGCGGAATGGGCGATGCGCTCGCCGCCTGATAGAAGCGCAGCGCGTCCGCGGGCCGGTTCAAATTCTTCAGCGAAAGACGCCCCGCGGAAATGAGTGCGAGCAGGGATGTCTTCTCCGCGAGCCAAGCAGCGGCGAGGTTTTCGTATTCACTCACCGCGCGGTCAAAGCTCTGCTGCTCTTCGAGATACCGGCAAAGTTCGAGCCAGGTCGCTGCCGGCAGTTTTTGGCCGCCGCTATTTTGGAACTCCTCATAGTCGTGCCAGGCAGCCCCTTTGTCTTGCGCCTTCAAATGCAGTTGACACAGTTTTACGATCTCATTTTGATAGCTGACCGTATCGCCCTTACGCCAATAGAGCTGCTGCAGCATCGCGCGGGCGTCCACAGAGTCGGGTTTCGTCTTCAAGTGTTCGGTTAGCTTCGCGATTGCCTCGTCGACCTTACCGTGCTCCATAAATTCACCTGCCTGGGCGACCAAAGGATCAGCACTCCAACTGACCTTCTTATCGATTGCCTCGCTGGCTTGCTGCTCCACGCCGCTGTAGAGAATCGCCAGCGTAGCAAGCACGCCAAACACAAAACCGCCGACATGCGCCCAATGCGCTAGTCCTGAAGCCCCTCCGAAAACGCTGCCGGAGAGAATCTCCATCAAAGCCCACAGCGGCAAGAGCCAATACGCAGCCGCCTTGAATCGGATGCCTTTCCCTAGCGCCAAGTTCGTAAAGCTTCGCAGACCTAGCACCAGAGCTACTTCGATCTTCGTGGTGGGGAACCGCATCAAGAAGGCGCCCATGAGCGCCGCTACCGCCCCTGACGCGCCCAAAGTCGGAACATTGCTGCCAGGATTAAGCCAGGCGTGAAACTGCAGCGCGGCGGCTCCGGCCGCAAAGTAGAAAAGTGGATAGATCACGCGGCCCCAGGTGTCTTCCAGGATGGCCCCCGCAAGCCACAGAAACCACATATTGCCAATCAAATGCAGCCAACCGGCGTGAAGGAAATTCGCCGTGACATAGGTAATCGGACGCGGATGCGCGGGCACAAAGGCATACTGGCCCAGAATGCTGTCGTTCTTCATTTTGGAAAATTCTTCCGCGAGCGTGTCCATTTCCCGCTGTAGTACGCGTTCGTCTTCGATAAGGCGAATCCTGGCGTCCCATGCATCGGCCAGGCCTAGAGGCTCTTTCCAGGGACAATGAGGAAATAAGAAAACACTAACCGAATCAGTAAATGTTGCGGCTTACGCTACAAAGCCTGCGACACTATCGGCCCCGGAAGATCGATGGAGCGAAGTTTCAGGGAAAACGGATCGCGCAAGAAATGCATGGAAAATTGGTGGTGAGTCAGTCTCGGGCTGGTTGAGCCGGACTAAACCATCTTGCCGGATGCCATCTCGTTCGGGTAGT
>CAVSSD010000003.1:0-23443 GCA_963730495.1 uncultured Acidobacteriota bacterium
TAATTCCAGCAACTGTTTCGTGGAGCGGAGATTTGGTGGAGTTCACGATGTGGGTGGCGCCGGCTTTTTAGCGAGCTGAAGCTGATCATCGTCAAGGTCGACAGCGATGGTAGTGGCGCCGGCAAAATGGCAGGCGGCGATGGCGCCGAGGCCCACACCTCCGCAGCCGAAGACTGCGACTTGTCAGCGGAGGTGACTAGGCCTCTGGCGACGGCGTGAAAGCCTACCGTGAGCGGTTCCACGAGACAGAGTTCCTTAATTGTGAGCGGAGCTGGGTAGAAGTTTTTGGGCGACATGGTGATGTACTCGGTCAGCGCGCCATCGCGCTGTACGGCGAGGGTTCGTTGAAGGCGCAGGCGTGGGGCGACCGCGGAGGCAGGAGGCGCATTCGCCGCAATCTGTATAGGGAGACATGGTGACATTTCGCCGGCGGCCAGTGCTGGAAATAAAGAGCTTCCTTCGACAATCGTGGCGGCAATTTCGTGGCCGGGGATCCAGGAAACTGGGCCATGGGGATTTTGCCACGTTAGGAATTCAAATCGCTGCCGCAGAGACCAACCATACGGACACGGAGCAATATTTTGCCCTGATCGGGCTGAGGCTGGGGCACCGGCTCGATCGAGGCCGCGCCGGGCTCTTTGATCACCAGAGCTCGCATGGTTTTCGAATTTAAGCGTTTGGCATCAGGGAGTAGACTGCGCTGGCGACGCCGCCAAGAATTATGTCCTGTCTGTGTCTGGACAACCAAGAGATGAATTCGCGCAGAGTGGAAAACCAGGTTGATAGGGAGCCGACAAGAGAAAGACGGGCCAATCCCCAAGACAAAAAGCGTTCGAACAAAAGCGTCTAGGACGGCCTCGAAATAGGGCTACAGATCCGGAAGAGCTCGATTGGCCCAAAGCGCTTCGGTCACCATCCCAGACAGCTTGCAAAAGACATTTTGTCTGCGCGCCAATTCGCGAATGTTTGTGCGCCAAGGTTCGAGTACGCGGTCGCGAATACGGGGTTTGGCGATGTGATCCAAGACAAATACCTGTGTCGGATGCCGGTCCACAAAGGAAATAGCCGCGAGCAGTTGTCGCTCTAAAATAAGGAATACTGATGACGAGGCCGTAACTCTTCAAAAGCGCGATGCCAGCGTTGAAATCCGGCCGCAGCAGGAAGGCATCGTCCGGCTCATCCTGAACAACGTGGCGGAAGCCTTTTAATTTCTTAAAATGGTGAGAGCGCTCGAGGACTTGCGGAAACTCGGGGCTGGCGATGGGCGCCCAACCGACGACTCCGCGAATCATGGGAAATTCTTGAGCGAGATTCGAAGAGATCGGTCTCTTCAAGCGATTGCCTTGCTTGAACGGCGACGCTGCCTTGGATTCCGGAAGCGGTGAGCGCTTGCTGGAGATCTTGCGGAAGAAAGTCTCTGGCGATAGCGCCATATTCCCGGAAATCCAGCCGTACTCTTCTTCGAATAGCGCCAGAGATGGTGGTGGGCGTCAATTCCTCCAATCATTGTTTTCAGGCCATCCAGAGGAAGAAGTTACGAACAAGCCTGGAGCGAAAGACGCGCGCTGTGCCGCCGAGTGGAGCCCCATGCAGAAGTGTGTCAGCACACGCCAGGAAGAATCGCATTGACGAGTACGCCATGTCGAGAGGATTCGAAGCCCGGACGATGTACCTGGCGAATTACTCTTGCCGAAGCCGGTTATTGTTGCCAGCCGCCGCCGAGAGCTTGATAAAGCTGAACGAGTGCGAGCAGTTCGTTAGCCTGCGCTTGAGCAAGATTAAGCTCGGCGGAAAAGTAATTGGTCTCGTTGGTGAGAACCTCGAGATAGCTGGCGACTCCACCTTTGTAGCGAGTATTGGAAAGGTGCGCGGCGCCCTGGGCGGAGGCGGTGAGAAGTTCTTGCTGCTCGCGAAATTCGCGGAGTTTGCGATAACCAATCAGAGCGTCGGAAACTTCGCGGAAGGATTGCTGGATAGTTTGCTGATAGGAAAGGACCGCTTCCTGCTGCTGCGCTTCAGCGAGTCTGACTCCCGAGCGAATTTTGCCGGCCGTGAAGATGGGCTGTGCGAGAGAGCCGGCAACAGTCCAGAGACCCGCAGTGCCGGCGAAAAGGCGCGCGAGGGCGTCACTTTGGAAGCCACCTGCGCCGGTCAGCGAGATTTGAGGATAGTAGGCCGCGCGCGCGACACCGATCTGAGCATTGGCGGCGACGAGGAACTGTTCGGACTGGCGGATATCGGGGCGGCGCTCGAGCAACTCCGAAGGAATGCCCGCCGGAATTTCGGGGGGGTGAGGCTGCTCGGTGAGGGGCAGGCCGCGCGTAATCGGGCCCGGGTTGTTTCCCAGCAGGGTGCTGATGAGATTTTCCTGCTGCTGGATGCGGCGCTCGAGATCGGGAATTTCTTCGCTTGCCGTGTAGACGAGTTGTTCGGCTTGACGAACGTCCAGTTCGGATGTATTGCCATGATTGGCGAGGACAGTGGTGAGGCGAAGGGATTCGCGGCGGGCGGTGAGAGCGTTCTGGGAGAGTTCCATCTGAAGATCGAGAGCGCGGAGCTGGAAATACGCGGAGGCTACGGTGGAGATCAAGGAGTTGATCACGGCGCGGCGGCCCCACTCCGTGGCGAGAAGAGAAGCGCGAGCGGCTTCCGTGGCGCGGCGATATTGTCCCCAGAAATCGAGTTGCCAGGCTGCGGAGAGAGTTAGTTGCCCGGTGGATTGCTCTCCCGCGGGAAAGGCAATCGTTTGCGGAGTGCGTTGCGCGGCAGATGTCTGCGCCGCCGCTAACGCTCGGAAATTGATTGGAACGCGTGATGCCCAATTGCGCTTGCGCCTGGAGGACGCGCGTGGCGGCGATGCGGACATCGTAATTCTGCTGAATGGCGGTGCGGATCAGCGATTGGAGTTGCTCGTCGCGAAAGACGTCCCACCATTTTTGATCGCCAAGCGAAGCGGCTTCGGCTATGGCGGCTTCGGCGCGAAACGCCGCGGAACTCCGTTGGGACGATGGCGGCGGGGCGTTTGTAGTCTGGTCCCACCATGCAGCCGGAAATGAGCAGCGCAGTGAAGAGCGATGCGAGGAGAGGTTCTCATTTTAATCGTCTCCTCCGGCTGGGCTTGGGCGCGGAGCGGGAGTTGCGCCGACCATGGCGGCGCGGCCAGCTTTGCCAAGCGAGAGGCGCTCGACTACATAAAAGACGGCGGGAATAAAGAAGATCCCGAGGGCGCTGGCTGCGAGCATGCCGCCGATGACGGCCGTGCCCATGATTTGACGTGCCGACGGAACCTGCGCCGCTGGCGGTCCAGAGCGGGACGCAGCCAAGGATGAAGGCGAAGGAGGTCATCAGAATGGGGCGCAAGCGCAAGCGGGCGCCTTCAAGCGCGGCATCGACGAGTGGCTTGCCTTGTTCGTATTCGTCCTTGGCAAATTCGACGATGAGAATGGCGTTTTTGGCGGCGAGACCGATGAGCATGACCAGGCCGATTTGCGAGTAGACGTCGTTTTCGATCTGCACCATGTAGGTGGGAAGAAATAAGGAGAGCAAGACTCGGCGCAGCCAGAGGATGAAGAAGGCGCCGAAAACCGCCACGGGAGTGCTGAGAAGGACGCTGAAGGGCAGCGTCCAGCTTTCATAGAGCGCGGCGAGAATCAGAAAGACGAAGAGCAGAGAGAAAGCGAAAACAGCCGAGGCGGGAACGCCTTGCTGGGCTTTTTTCTCCTGGAAGGACATGCCGAGGTAGTCGAAGCCCATTTCGCGAGGCATGGTTTGGTCGAAGACTTCTTCGATGGCGGCCATGGCCTGGCCGGCACTGTAGCCGGGCGCGGCGGCGCCGTTGATTTGGGCGGAGCGGTATTCGTTGAAGCGCATGGTGAATTCGGGGCCGGGGCGAGGTTCGAATCTGGTGACAGCGGCGAGCGGAACCATTTCGCCCTTGGCATTGTTGACGTAAAACTGGCCGACATTTTCGGCGCGAGTGCGGTAGTCGCCTTCGGCTTCGATGTAGACCTGCCACTGGCGGCCGAAACGATTGAAATAGTTGATGAAAAGGCCGCCCATGAAGGCTTGCAGAGTCTGGTAGACGTCCTTGACGGCGACGCCCTGCTTGATGACTTTGTCGCGATCCACGTCGACGAACTGCTGCGGGACGCTGGGAAGGAAGGTGGTGCTGACGTTGGCGATTTCGGGGCGCTTGCGCGCGGCGGCGAGGAATTTATTCAGATTGTCGGCGAGGAATTGCGACGTCGTTGCCGGCGCGGTCTTCCAGGACGAAAGTGAAGCCGCCGGAAGTGCCGACGCCGGGAATGGCAGGAGGAGAGAAACGAGAAGGCGATGCCTTCGGGAATTTTGCCGAGATCGCGATTGATGTTCTGCTTGATTTGCTGGAATTGTTCATCGCGGGATTTGCGCTCGTCCCAAGGCTTCAGAGTGACGAAGAAGAAGGCGTTGTAGCTGGTGCGGACGAAGCTGAGCAGGCTGAAACCGACGACGCTGGTGGTGTATTGGACGCCCGGGGTGTTGGCGAGAACGTCTTCGACTTTGCGCGCGACTTCATCGGTGCGTTGAAGAGAAGCGGCATTCGGCAGTTGCAGGTTGATGTAGAGGTAGCCCTGGTCTTCATCGGGAAGGAAGCTGGAAGGGACTTTGGCGCTGAAAAAACCGGCGGCGACTCCGAAGATTACAAGGAGGATGAGAGCGATGGCGCTTTTGCGGATCAGGAAGCCGCAGACGCGGACGTAGGCGTTGGTGGCGCTGGTGAAAGTGCGGTTAAACCAGCCGAAAAATCTCTTGAGCAAGCCTCCGCGAGTTCGTGTCTTTGGGGCGCAATAGCAATGCGGACAGCGCAGGGCTGAGCGTCAGCGCGTTGAAAGCGGAAAGGGCAACGGAGATCGCGATGGTGACGGCGAATTGCTGATAGAGACGTCCGGTGATGCCGGGAATGAACGCAGTGGGAATGAAAACGGCGGAGAGAATCAGCGCGATGCCGACGACGGGGCCGGAGATTTCCGTCATGGCTTTGAGGGCGGCGTCTTTCGGCGAAAGGCCTTCTTCGATGTGGCGCTCGACGGCTTCGACGACGACGATGGCATCATCGACGACCAGGCCGATGGCCAGCACCAAGCCGAAGAGAGAAAGCGTGTTGATGGAAAAGCCGAACAGCGGAAAGAAAGTGAAAGTGCCGACGAGAGAGACGGGCACAGCCAGCAGCGGAATGAGAGTGGCGCGCCAGCCTTGGAGAAAAATGTAGACGACGATGATGACGAGGACGATGGCGATCAACAGCGTTTCGACGATTTCCTTGATGCCCTGCGGTGACGGCCAGCGTGGTGTCGAGGGAAATGACGTAATCGATATCGCCGGGAAAGCGGGACTTTAGCTTCGGCCATCAATTTCTTGAGGGCGGCGGCGGCTTGCACGGCGTTGGAGCCCGGCAATTGATAAGCGGCGATGATGGCGCCGGGCTTGCCGTTAAGGCGGCCGAGCGAGGTTGTAGTTTTGCGCGCCAAGCTCGACGCGCGCCACGTCTTTGACGCGAACGACGCCGCCGAGATTCTTCACGCACGACGATTTGGCCGAATTCTTCCGGCGAAGAGAGGCGGCCCTGCGCGCGGACGGAGTAGGTGAACTCCTGCCCCTTGGGAACTGGTTCGCTGCCGACCTGGCCGGCGGGATTGACGGTGTTTTGCGACTGGATGGCGTTGACGATTTCCGGAACCGTGATGGCGAGCTTGGCCAATTGGTCGGGCTTTACCCAGAGGCGCATGGCGTACTGGCCGGCGCCGAAAATCTGCACGCTGCCGATGCCGTAGAGACGCGTGATCTGGTCGCTGAGATTGATGTAGGCGAAGTTGGAGAGAAAGTGGGCGTCGTAAGTGCCGTTCGGGGAATAGAGAGTGATGAGCATGAGCGGCGCGGTGACGGTTTTTTGAACGGTGATGCCGTAGTTGTTGACGTCGGCGGGCAATTGCGATGCGGCTTGCGTCTGACGCATCTGGGTGAGAATCAAATCGGTATTCGGATCGGTTTTCACGTCGTAGTTGACGATCAGGCGCATGCCGCCATCGGCGGTGGAGTTCAGCGAATACATGTAGTTCATGTTGTCCACGCCGCTCATCTGCTGCTCGATGGGGGTGGCGACGGATTGCTCGATGGTGCCAGCGTCGGCGCCGACGTAGGTGGCGAGCACTTGAACTTCAGGCGGAACGATGTTCGGGAAGAGGGCGACCGGCAGAGTGAGGATGGTGATGGCGCCAATGATGACCATGACGATGGAGATGACCATGGCGACGATCGGGCGGTTGATGAAAAATTTCGACATGGGTCAGTCCGCTCCCGCGGCTGCGGCTAGCGGTTTAGGGATTGACGGAAGATCCGTCCCGCACTTTTTGCACACCCTCGACGACGACCATCTCGCCTTTTTTCACGCCACTGTCGATGATCCATTCCGTCCCGACACGTTCGCCGACTTTGACGATGCGAACGTTGACCTTGTTGTCGCTGCCAACGACTGCCAGTTGATAGCTGCCTTGCAGTTCGATGACGGCCCGCTGCGGAACAAGAAGCGCGCCAGTGCGCGTGTAAGTGGAGGCACGAACGCGGCCGAATTGTCCGGGACGCAGGATAATTCTTGGGGTTGGGAAACGCGGAGACGACGCGGATGGTTCCCGTGGTTATGTCCACCTGGCGGTCGGTATAAAGAACGCGGCCTTTGGATGGATAAACAGTTCCGTCGGCGAGGATCAACTCGAGCGGAGGAGCATCCTTGGCGAGTCTCAAGATCGCCTTGTGGCGCGTTGATGCCAGCGGCGAGTACGCAGATACTCCTGCTCACTGATCGGGAAATACGCCTTAATGGGATTTACCTGAGAGACGGAAGTGAGGACGGTGCTGGGGTTCACCAGGTTGCCGAGCTGCACTTGAGCGATGCCGGCAATGCCGTCGAAGAGCGACGTAACGTGAGTGAATCCCAGATTTAGCTGAGCTTGTTCCACTTGTGCTTCCGAGGACTGAACGGCGGCTTTTGCCGCAAGATTCGCCTGAACATCGTTGTCCAACTGGCTTTGTGCGATGGCGCGTTCTTTGGCCAGAGGGGTGTCGCGGTCAACGTCCAGCTGGGTCTTGCCCAGTTGTGCCTGGGCTTGCGCCAGCTGGGCCTTGGCCTGATCGAGCAGAGCCTGGAAAGGACGCGGGTCAATCTCGAATAAAACTGCGCCGTTATGAACCGGCGATCCTTCTTTGTAGGTCTGCTTGACGATGTACCCGGTGACTTGCGGCTGGATCTGGGCGTTGACGTAGCCGTCGAGCGTGGCGACCCACTCGCTCACGATGGGAACGTCTCTTTGCGCCACTGCGGTGACTTTGACTTCCGGCGGAGGCGCGGAGGGCGCTGCGGCTTTTCCTCCACAACCAAAAAAGAAAAAGACAATCGGAAGAATAGCGGTCATAAGGAGCGTGGCTGGACCAGCAGAGTAGGCGGAGCGACGGTCATGAAGCCGCTGTCTGTGATGGGAAGGTGAACCATTCTTTCCGGGTCCAGCGAGTTCAAGCAACATGAATACTCCTTGCACGACGAGCAAAAGGATAGCCCTGCCAAATTTTGATGGGTGGCATCCTCCCTCATCTAAAACGGGAAATCCATACGGCGTGCGGCGGTGTGTTCAAAACCGTGCAGGATTTCGATTTTGCCGTCAGAGCCCCTTAGATGTAAATGGGGCGTAAGTGGATACAAGGGAAAGTCGAGCGTGCGTGGTCAGCCTGTCGTCGTACCGTCTCGCACTCGGCGGCACGGCGGTTGGTACCGGCATCACCCACCCTTCAGCGCATCTTCGATCCGATCGAGATCGTCCGCGAGCACGCCCTCATAGCCCGACCATTCTTGTCCGAGTGTCAGCGGCGTAGCGTCTTGCATGTGCGTGCGGCCGATTTTGACGATGTCTTTCCACAGCTCAACCTTCTCAGCGATCGAGTCGTGCAGCGATTTCACCGCCGGAATGAGCCGTTGCTTAACATTGACCGCCGCCGCAATGTACATAGCCGACGGAAATGTGTCGTTCGACGACTGGGACATGTTTACGTGGTCATTGGGATGAACCGGCGTCTTACTCCCAAGCGGTGTACCCGCAAGTTGGCAGCAGCGGTTCGAAATGACTTCGTTCACATTCATATTGAATTGCGTTCCACTGCCCGTCATCCAGACATGCAACGGAAACATATCCTGATGCTGGCCGGCGAGAATCTCGTCACAGACACGAACGATCAATGTGTGGCGTTCATCTTCCAGGCGGCTGCCGGCGTGGTTCGCGTTGGCCGCGCCTTTTTTCAAGATGGCGTATGCGGCGATCATCTCTCGCGGGATTAGGTCCGTCCCGATACTGAAATGCTCAAGCGAGCGTTGTGTCTGTGCTCCCCAGAGTTTGCTTGCGGGGACCGCCACTTCTCCCAGAGAGTCTTTCTCTATCCGTGCATCCGTATTGTTCATGACTCTATTCCTCCTTGTCTTTCTGCGTTCAGCCGAGTGGGGCCTATCGGTTCGGCCGGGGAATGGTCCGATCGTTCGTCAACAGTTCGTCCGCTAGGCACCTTGCCGAAGGTTCTGCTGCCTACGTTCGTAAGGCACGTACACAGGTTCCCAAATATTCGCTTGCAGTTCGCGGTTCAGGGCATCTTCGTCGGCAACCTGTGCCTGCCCATCCTGAATCGCCTGTCTTCCGACAGCTTGCCCGATCAGGCAGCCGAGCTGACGCGCTTCCGAAAGCGCGGGAAGAAGGCTTGCACTCTTATCCTTCTGTGTAGGTAGGTGACGCACCAGTTCCTGAGCTGCCGCCTTGACCATCGAATCGGTGACGCGTTTGGCTTTGGAGGCAATAATTCCAAGAGCGAGCCCAGGAAATATGTATGAGTTATTGGTTTGGGCGACGTGAATTTTCCTGCCACTAATATTTACCGGTTCGAACGGACTGCCGGTGCCGATCAGCGCCCGACCTTCCGTCCAATCCATCAGATCCTGGGGAGTAGCTTCGCTACGTGAGGTGGGGTTCGAGAGAGGAAAGATCACCGGCCGGGTTGTTTGCTTAGCCATTTTACGCACTGCCTGTTCGGTGAACGCCCCAGCCTGCCCAGACACTCCGATGAGGACCGTTGGCTTCGCATTGCGTACCACCTCCAGCAGCGTGATTTCACCGTTCGGTTGTCTCCAATTCTGAACTTCCTGTTCTTTACGCGCATAAAGTCGCTGGTCGGGCCGCAGGTCTTTTGTGCTTTCTATAATGAGGCCATAACGATCGATGGCGTAAAAGTGACTCCGAGCTTCCACTTCCGACATGCCCGTGTCTTGCATGATCTGCGCCAACAGATTCGTGATGCCGATACCGGCACTCCCGAAACCAACGACCACGATCTTCTGTTTCTCGAGCGGGACCCCGGTCACATTGATGGCAGAAATTAAGGTGGCGGTGGCTACAGCCGCGGTGCCTTGAATGTCGTCATTGAACGTGCAAAGTTGGTCTTGGTAGCGCGCTAGTAATCGAGCGGCATTCGAACCGGCGAAATCCTCCCACTGCAACAACACATGGGGCCAACGCTTCTTGACGTTCTGAACAAAGGCATCCACAAAAGCGTCGTACTCTTCACCACGGACTCGATGATTTCTCCATCCAATGTAGAGGGGATTTTTTAACCTGTCCTCATTGTTCGTTCCCACATCGAGCAGAATCGGAAGACAATGCTCTGGATGAATGCCACCGAGCGCGGTGTAAAGGGCCATTTTCCCGATGGGAATGCCCATGCCGCCAGCGCCCTGATCACCGAGCCCTAAGATTCTTTCACCATCGCTGAACACGATACATTTCACACCGTCATATCGGGGATGAGCCAGGATTTGAGCGATTCGATCTTTATTCGGATAGCTGATGAACAACCCGCGCGGCTTTCTCCAGATTTCGCTGAAACGCTGGCAACCCTCACCCACGGTTGGCGTATACACCAATGGAAGCATCTGTTCCACATTGCGAACCAGGAGCGCGTAGAAAAGCGTTTCATTGGTGTCCTGCAGATCACGGAGAAAGGCGTATTTATGGAAAGAGGTTGGCTGCCCCGCCAGTGCTTGCAGCCGACGATCAATCTGTTCATCGAGATTCCCGATGTGCGGTGGAAGCAAGCCATGCAGATCGAATACGTCCCGCTCGTGATCGGGAAACGCTGTTCCTTTGTTGAGTCGGGGAGAATTTATTAGATCGTATCCAGAAAGTGAAACTTGCAAAGTCTCGTTGCTGGATCTTGGAGGCAAGTGCTCAGACATTTCGCCCTCCTCACGTTCGATATTCATTCTTCCATACGCCACGGCTCATCTGGGCTAGGAAGAAACGATTTGCCAAGCAAACCATAGTTTGGCGTTTGATGCGGAATGGCACCGCGGTGGACCAATAATTTTGTTTGATTCCCGCCTCATCATTTTGCCAATGGTGATCGCAGTGTATTCAAACTGAGCTCGTACATCGCCTAAAGAGAAAGCTGAGTTTCTTTGTCTCGGCAAGCATTGCTGCCAGCACCTTTATCGCGACTTACCTGTGCCGAGTGAAGAAGAAGCCAAGCGCTCAAGATCGTCCCGTGGACAAAGACTATGCGGTTGGGGAGACTGAACTTACTGGAAGTACTGCCCGGGCGTAGTTCCCAGGATACTTCTGAACATTAAGATGAATGCGCTCGGTGAACGGTATCCGACCTCCAAGGCGACGCTGTTGATTTTCATTCCCTGGGCCATTAGCCGCATGCTATGAACCAATCGCAACTGCTGCCTCCACATCCCAAGCGTCATCCGCGTGTCCTGCAGGAAAAGCCGCTCGATGGTTCTTTTGCAAGCGCCAGTGCGGGTACAGATCTCTTCGGTGGAAATGGCGCTTCCCGGATCAGCATGCAAATAATTCGCGACTTTTAAGGCCCGGGGATCAATCGGGTGAGGAAGTTGCAGAGGAATTGCTGGCGAAGCCCGCAGAATGTCCAAAATCAATTCAATGAGATGTCGGCGTGCCTGCATCCGTTTGTTCAGCGCTCTGAACTCGCAGGCGTAAAGAATGAGCTCTTTTAATAGCGGGGAGATGTTAACGACAGTGCATTCCCTTGGCAGACCGCGAACAAGTTTCGGCCGAAGGTACAAGGTACGCAGCGAAACTTCACCTGACATTCGAACAGCGTGCGGAATTCCAGAAGGGATCCACAGGGCGCGGGAGGCTGGAAGCACCCACATGCCCTGCGACGTTTCGACGGTCATGACGCCTTGAGAGGCATGAACAATTTGATCGCGATCGTGATAGTGCTCGCCAAATATGTAGCCATCTGGATAATCGTGACGAAACGTGGTGATAAGTGCACCGGGGGCGCCAACTGGATCAAACCCGAGCGGATGTCGTTTTTTCGACATGCTTTGTCATTCTATCGAAGGAAAACAAATTGAACAATCCTCCGCAATACTTGGTCGGGGAAGCAGTCCAGCAGGGAGGCTCCAAAGCGGGCAGCCAGGCAATCCGAGAAACTTTCGATAGTCGGAGGTTCAGTTTCTCTAAATCTTTCCAACGTTTTCGTGTTGAGAGCTGAGCGGTCTCGGTCGTGTGCAGAAAGATTCTGTACAGGTGGCGAAATAAAAACAGTCTCAGCACAAAAAACGATATTGAAGACGAGAAACTTGCATTGGACGGAGGCGGAGTGAGGGGCTAGGTTGTAGCCACGAGTCCGCACGACGTTCATAAACTAGGGAGGGGAAATCATGAGAATCGGTAGAAGTGCCTTATTGTCTGCAAGTGTTCTGCTGATCGTGGTTGTGCTGCTGACGCCGTTGGGGGCGCGCGGCCAGACGACGGGAGAAATCACGGGACAGGTTTTTGACAACTCGAAAGCATCTATTGCGGGTGCGACGGTGTCCGCGAAGAACGTGGGGACGGGTGAGATTCGGTCGGTCCAGACGGACAGCCAGGGCCACTACAAAATCACGGAACTGCGTATCGGGACTTATGATGTTTCGGCGGAACATCAAGGGTTTCGGCGTGAAATCAAGACAGGCGCGCTCCTGACGGTTACCGCTACCATCGAAATGAACTTTACGCTGCAGGTGGGAGTCGTAAATGAGGAAGTGGTGGTTACTTCGGATGCGCCCGTTCTAGACAAAGGCGACGCGTCGACTGGAACCACGCTGGGTACGAAGCAACTCGGCGAGCTGCCCATCAACGGCCGCGACTACGCCCGATTTGCGCTGCTGACCCCGGGCGCCGTGCTGCGCAGCAACTTCATAGCGGATCTGAGTTTCAACGGGCTTCATACGGTGCACAACCAGTTTTCCATCGACGGGATCGATGCCTCGCGAGTCGATCAACCCTATATGTCGAACGGATTTGAACGAGGAGCGAGATTGCTGACCGGAAGCGTCGATACGATTTCCGAATTCAAGGTACAGACCAGCGACTACACCTCCGAATATGGCCGCGCCGGCGGGTCGTACGTCAACATCGTGACCAAGTCCGGGACCAACGTATTCCACGGAAGCGCGTTTGAATACTTCCGAAACAATGTCCTCGATGCGGAAAATTTCTTCGCCGTCAAAACCCAGCCAAATCCGGAATTTCGCTATAACAATTTTGGTGGAAACGTCGGCGGTCCGATCTACAAAAACAAGACGTTTTTCTTTGTGAACTACGAGGGATCACGCCAGCGTATCGGAATCACGGGGTCGGGAACCGTACCTAGCGAAGCGTTGCGCGAGGAGGTTTTGGCCACGTCACCGCAGCTGACCCCCATCCTTAATATGTTTCCGATAGGCACATCACCCACATCGGATCCGAATGTTGACAACTACACGACCACATCCGTATCCGCGATTCAGGAAGACACCGGATCCGTGCGCGTGGACGAAATGTTCACCAGCGCCGACTCTGCATTCGCGCGCGTCAACATCAATAATTCCTACGTACACGGCCCGTTATTTGGCGTTTATCCAAACTCACTGGGCGTTCTGGATCATCAAATCGTGCCCGTGCGCACCACGAATATCGCCATTCACGAGGCGCATATTTTCAACCCCGGTTTCATCAACGACTTTTTGGCTGGAATGCAACGATGGGCAAGTAACATCGATTCGCAAGTGCCCTATCCGAACACAACCGTTGTGGGCTTGTCCGTTAATCCCGGAACGCAGGGGTACTTCCTCGAAAACAACAACAGCTTTCAGATCGGTGACAACATGAGTCTTGTAAAAGGACGTCACTCGATCAAGTGGGGCGCCACCATCTACAGGATTCAGATCAACGCGAACAGCTCTGATTTCCCGTCGATGACATTCAATTCGATCCAGGACTTCATCAATGACAGCGTCGCCCAAGTGAACATTAGCGCAGCGACGCCGGGGAACGGAGTGCGCGCTACGCAGACAGGCTTGTTTTTGCAGGACACCTATCAAATCCGGCCGAACCTGACTATTGATTACGGCCTGCGCTACGATATTGAAACCGTTCCACACGATTCGAAGTATGCCACCAGACCGTACGATACAAATTGCCTTTGTCTTGCGGCTGCGGGGGCCCCTTATTTCGGCATCAACGGCAAGGATTTTGGTCCGCGCGTTGGAATAGCGTGGTCGCCAACTCAGCGGCTTGTTGTGCGCACCGGATACGGAATTTACTTCCAGGCCTATCCCGTAGGATTTGGATCCTACTACGTCCCGTCGAATACGGTGACAGGCAATGTCACATTGCTCCAACAGCAGATCCCTACTTTAACTTATCCGTACGATTCCTTTCTGTCGGAGACGGCAGTATTTCCGCCGAACGTTTACGGATTTCCTTACCACAAGCCTGACATTTATGTAAACCAGTACAACCTAAGTGTGGCGAGTCAGGTGACCAACAATTTGGCGATTCAGATTGCTTATCTGGGCAATCATGGCGTGAACCTATGGCGCGAATACAATACAAACTACTTTGATCCCACTCTGGACGCGCGGCCGCAACCGCAATATGGAAACGTCCTGCTCGAGGGCAACTCGGGATTCAGTTCCTACAACGGCCTCCAGGTCTCTATTAAGCAACGGATGACCAAAGGCTTCATGTTTGACTTGGAGTACTCCCTGGGCCACGGCATCGACGATGTGCAGGACCAGGGGCTATTTGCTTCCGATCCGCAAAACCTTAATAACATTCCGGCGGAACGAGGTAACGGCAGCGGAGATATCCGCCATAACGTTTCCTTCAATACTATGTATGAGCTGCCCTTTGGCAAAGGGAAACACTTCTTGAACAATAAAAACGGAGCTGTGGAACGAATCGTCGGAGGCTGGAATGTCGCGGCTTTGGGCATTTTAAGGACTGGCGTAGCTTCTACTGTCTACATCGGCACAAACACGTTTGGGAATGGAGACTATACAAACCAGCGGCCCAACCGAGTGGCTGGAGTATCGCAATACGGGACAGGATCAGGGCCCGATAATTTCCTCAACCCTGCGGCCTATTCCATGCCCGATCCGGGCACGTTCGGAGATCTCGGGCGCAATACGTTCTATGGCCCGTCTTATAGCCAGATTGACTTCTCCATTATTAAGAAGATTCCCCTGACGGAAAGGACAAACCTGGATTTCCGTGCTGAGTTCTTTAACCTGTTTAATCATCCGAACTTCGACGAACCGAATGCGACATGGGGTCTAACCGCAGCCGATACTGTCTTCCCCTCGTTTGGTCAAGTCTTCAACACTCTTGGCCGCACGCTTGGGGTCGGAACATCCCGGCAGATTCAATTCGCTCTCCGGTTCAACTTCTAGCCGACAGCGCGTCCAGCCCGGAGAATGCATCGCGAGATGCTTCTCCGGGCTTAAAGCGGCCTTTTCTTTGGATTAATGATGTAGGTGGTTTTGTGGACTCTTCCGCCGATGGTGGAAGCAGGGTCTTGCAATGTGTTTGCCTTCACGGCCCTGAGAATCCCATTTTAACGGAGATGGCATCCAGTGAAAACATCGCACCTCGGTTTGCGTTTGGCCTTTCGGATCATCTCGGCCTTCGTATTCATCGCAATCTCTGGCAAAGCGAGCGCCCAATCGGCCCAAGAGAATCAAAGAGCAACACCAGCCAAGCAGGATGGACTTACTTTGCAGGCTGCCCGCAAGATCGAATTTTCCACCGACGAAGGCACATGGATGTCTCTGGATGTCTCGAGCGACGGCCGCAAGATTGTGTTTGATTTGACGGGGCATCTGTACGTTCTAAGCATGGACGGAGGAAAAGCAGCTGCCATCACTTCGGGATTTTCCTTCGACAATCAGCCGCGATTCTCGCCTGATAGTAAGCAGATTGTTTATGTGAGCGATCGCTCGGGCGCGCAAAACGTGTGGGTCTCGAACGCCGATGGTTCGAGCGCCAGGCAGCTGACGTCGGACGTGAATGCGATGTTTACATCACCCAGCTGGACGCGTGACGGCCGGTTTATCTTAGTTTCGCGGCTGATGCCGCGCGCCTACGACGCACCATTTCAACTTTTGATGTATGACGTTCAAGGTGGATCCGGAATTCTCGTGTCGCAGGGAAAGCCGGACGAGAAACCCACTGAACAGGTGCTGGGTGCAGTGGCATCTCCAGATGGGCGCTATTTTTACTATGAAGCGAGGCCGGCTGCGTTTACAGAGACACCCAAATGGCAAATCGCGCGCAGGGACTTGCAGACCGGCGAAGAAGAAACTCTGACGAACCAGGAGAGAGGCGCATTTCGGCCGTTGCTTTCTCCAGATGGGACGAAATTAGTCTACGGGATTCACGGCGATTCTGGTGCGATTCTGCGAATCCGAGACCTGGTGACGGGTGAAGAGCGCTGGCTCAAAAAGCTGGTGGAACGGGACAGTCAAGAATCGGGAATGACGGATCGTGATTTGTTGCCAGGTTACGCGTTCACGCCGGATAGCCAAAGCATCGTGGTGGGGTTCGGGGGAAAGATCCACAAGCTCAACGTGACGACCGGCGAGGATCGAACGATTGCGTTTCAAGCAACGGTTTCGAGGGAACTTGGTCCCAAGTTGAATTTTCCGGGTCGAGTGGCAACCGGCGCGGTGGAGGCGCGACTGATTCAGGGCGCGGTGGAATCACCAGACGGCACGCAGATTGCGTTTTCCGCATTGGGACACTTATATAAGGTAGCGCGTCAGGAGGATGCCAAGCCACGCCGCGTTACTTCAAGCAACGATCGAGAATTTCAGCCTACGTGGTCGCCCGATGGCAAGTGGTTGGCATACGTTACCTGGTCAGCGGCAGGTGGATCGGTTTGGAAGATCGCTGCCGACGGAAGCGGAGGAGCGATCAAACTGACCAGCGCGTTGGCCTATTACTGTCAACCCGTGTGGACGTTGGACGGATCGAGCGTTGTGGCGCTGCGTGCACCGCAGAGCGTGGTGCTCGAACAGCCTGACGAGTGGCTCCGGCCGGTAGATGGCCTGGAACTCGTCTCGATCCCGGTCGATGGTGGGCCTACAAAAATGATCCTTCCGTCGCCACACTACACTTTCCCCCATTTCGCTGGAAAGGATGGCCTCCTGTTTGTCACGGAATTGCAGAAGCCAAATCTGCTGAACGTGGATTATTCGCTGGTATCGATGCGGCCGGACGGGTCCGAGCGACACACACTGTTGCGATTGACCCACAAGAATATTGGAAGTGGCGATGCAACTCCGCCAATCAAAATCGAGGTGGCTCCAAACGGGCAGCGAGCGCTGGCTATATATCGAAGCCAAGTTTACGTCTTCGATCTTCCGACGGCAGGAGGAGCGGCGCCGACGCTAGACCTGAGTTCGCCCGCGGTCGCTACGAGAAGATTGACATCGATCGGAGCGGATTTCGTTGGCTGGGCAGGCGCAGGGAAGATGATTACGTGGAGTCTGGGTTCGACATATTTTCGATTGCCATTGGCAGAGGCGGAGACGGCCCTCGGCCCAAGCGCGGAACCGAAGAAAGATGGTGCGAAAGAGAATGTGGAGCAAGGACAGGTTCAACCGAACTCCCCTGAGGCCGCGGGAAAAGTACATCCGGAAACTCAACACATAGTAGTCCAGGTGCCACGATCGACGCCTGACGGGACGGTGGTGCTGCAGGGCGCCAAAGTGGTTACGATGCGCGGAGAAGAAGTTCTAAACTCCGCGGACATCGTGATTCACAACGACCGAATTCAATCGGTGGGCACAAGCGGAACAATCGCTCTTCCTCCTGATGCGAAGGTGATCGACGTAAGGGGAGATACGATTGTCCCAGGATTCATCGATACCCACGCGCACTGGTTCAATATACGGCACGGTGTGCTGGATTTGGAGAACTGGAATTTTCTTGCGACTCTTGCTTACGGAGTTACGGCCGGACGTGATCCGCAAACCTATACAAACGACATATTTGCCTATCAGGACCTTGCGGATGCTGGGGAGATCATCGGTCCACGAGCGTTTTCCACGGGCCCGGGAATCTTTTCCACGAATGACTTTCAAACTGAGGATCAAGCTGAAAAAGTAATCTCCCGATACAAAGATTACTACCGTACGAATCTTGTGAAGTCCTACGAGGTGGGGGACCGACGCCAGCGACAATTCGTCGTGGAGGCATGCGAGAAGTTGCAGGTGATGCCAACGACAGAGGGCGGGGCCGAAATGACGCTCGACCTTACTCATGTGATCGACGGGTATGGCGGAAACGAACATCAGTTCCCGATTGCGGCGCTATACAAAGATGTAGTCGAACTAGTCGCGAAATCCGGGATCTATTACACTCCGACATTTATTATCGGCTACTACGACGGCCCAGGATCTGAAACGCAATACTTTGAGGACACGGAGATTTATAACAACCCTAAGCTGCGGCGCTTTATTCCGCGGGATATCCTCGAAGTCGAAGACTACGGGACTGCCATGGTTTAGAAAAGACAAATACGTGTACCCCACCGGAGCCGCATCGGCCTCCGCGATTTCGAAAGCCGGCGGCAAAGTGTGTGTCGGTGGACACGGCGAGCTTCAGGGGCTGAGCTTTCACTGGGAACTTTGGTCGCTGCAATCGGGCGGCATGAGCAATCTGGAAGCGCTGCGCGCGGGAACGTTGAATGGCGCCGAAGCGATAGGGCTTGCGCAAGATCTCGGGAGCATTGAGCCCGGAAAGTTAGCCGACTTGGTCATTCTGAATAAGGATCCTCTTGAGGACATCCGCAATAGCACCAGCCTCCGCTTTGTGATGAAGAACGGGGAACTCTATGAAGGCGACACGTTGGACGAGGTATGGCCCAAGCAGCAAGTCACAGGTCCGTTCTGGTGGTCGAACGATCAGCCCTAAAGTGCGCACTTGGCGATTGGCTCGAGGAATTGAAATATGTAGAAGTGGATTTGATAAGGTAGATTCGACTCCGGGCGTGCTTCACAGCGGCTGGCTGGATCGTCGCAAGAAATGGAACAGGAGCGCGATGCATTTACTTTTGGTTTTAGGCGCTGTGCTGGTCCTGGCGGGTCTCGTGCCGCCCGCCAGCGAAGCGCAGAGCCATGCCGATATAGTTCTGCTGCATGGAAAAATCTGGACGGAAAATCCACTGCAGCCGGAAGCACAAGCGATAGCCATCGAAGGAAACCGCATCATGGCTGTTGGTGACAGTGACGCGATTCTCAAGCTTGTGGGCCCAAAAACAAAAGTGGTGGAACTCAATGGGCGGCGCGTGGTTCCGGGTTTCAATGACGCTCACGTGCACTTCTACATGGGGGGAGACGGGCTTGCAAGCGTGCATCTCAACGAAGCCTCAAACCCAGAAGAATTTCGACAGAAAATGGCCAGCTTTGCACGCATCCAGAAGAAAGGCGAATGGATTCTAAATGGCAATTGGGACCACGAAAAGTGGACCCCTGCCCAGCTACCCACTCATCAACTGATCGACGAGGTGACGCCGGACAATCCAGTGTTCGTGAATCGCTCCGATGGCCATATGTGCCTGGCCAACGCGCTGGCGATGAAACTTGCCGGAGTGGATAAAAATACGAAGGATGTTCCCGGGGGCGTGGTGGTGCGCGACGCGGATGGAAACCCCACCGGCATTTTCAAAGATGCGGCCAAAGGATTGATTGAGCGAGTGCAGCCGCACCCCAGCATGGAGCACATCTTTTCCGCGGTCCTGGCGGCGCAGAAGCTTGCCGCCGAAAATGGAGTTACCAGCGTGCAGGACATGGGCGTGTTTACCACCCAAGGCGTGCTCACGACGGTGGATGTAATCCGGGCGTATCAACTGCTGCAGAAGCGCGGAGAATTAAAGATTCGCATTTCCACGCATATTCCTCTGCCGGACTGGCAACGGGACGCTTCCGCCGGAGTGGCGGCGAACTTTGGGAACGAGCAGGTACGCGTTGGAGCGCTGAAGAGTTTCGCGGACGGCTCTTTGGGTTCGACTACGGCATGGTTTTTTGAGCCGTACACCGATGCCCCGGACACCAACGGGATTCCCAGTCCAGAGTTGTTGCATCCGGACGAAATGTACGCGCACATGCGCGACGCCGATAACGCCGGGCTGCAGATTGCTGTGCATGCCATCGGCGACCGCGCAATCAAAAGCATTCTTGATTTGTTCGAGAGGCTCGATAAAGAAAATCCTTCGTGGGATCGCCGGCTGCGCATCGAACACGCGCAGCATTTGCGGCCTGCGGATATCCCTCGATTTGCACAACTGCATGTGACCGCTTCGATGCAGCCGTATCACGCGATTGACGATGGGCGATGGGCCGATAAACGCATCGGTCCCGAGAGAGTGAAGACGACCTACGCGTTCCGGTCATTGCTCGATGCACATGTGGTCCTGGCGTTCGGCTCGGACTGGTTCGTCGCGCCCTTGGATCCGCTCGCAGGGATCTATGCAGCGACTACCCGGCGGACGCTGGACGGAAAACATCCGGATGGGTGGGTGCCTGAGCAAAAAATTTCGGTGGCGGAGGCAGTGCACGCGTATACGGTGGGTTCTGCCTACGCCGCAATGGAAGACGATATTAAGGGTTCGCTTGAGCCGGGAAAACTCGCGGACATGGCTATCTTGTCGAAGGACATTTTTCACATCGACGCCGTCGAGATTCAAAACGTAAGAGTGGATACGACCATTTTCGACGGCAAGATAATTTTTGAGCGGAAATGACTCGGAAACAAGGCAACTGAAGCAGCGGTTGAACGCGCGACACAATTATGAAGGAATTGATCGAAATGCCAGATGCAAAGGGGCTGCGATGAGGCGGATGAATGTGCTTCTTGTTTTTTTTGTGCTGATAGGAACTGCAACTCTCTCCGCCCAGGACCGCAAAGTCGTCGATCCCGTCGATCTGGTGAATTTGAAGCAAGTGGGCGACGCACAAATCGCGCCGGATGGGAACGTGATTGCTTACGTAGTTACCACACCCGTGCCGGCAGCGGAACATCGCAACGCTCACATATGGTTGGCCCCCACGGAAGGTACTGGCTCGGCGCGCGTTTTTGTTTTGAGCAGTGGCTCCGACACACACCCCAGGTTTTCTCCGGATGGCAAATCGCTGGCGTTTCTCTCGGATCGAGAAAACCCATTGGCTAAGGACAAGGAGTTTCATTTTTCGATTGTGGGTGCTGAGGAACGCCAGGATCTCTTTAAGAGAGATAAGGAACCCGGAGACAAAGACGCGGCCAAACGTGATGCACAGATATGGATCATCTCGCTGGGTGGCGGCGAAGCCATTCCTCTGACGGATATACCCGGTGGCGTCAAGACATTTAAGTGGTCAAAGGACGGAAAATCACTGGGCTTTGTTCGAAAAGATCAGGATACGAAGGAAGAAGAGGAACGCAAGAAGCGCAAGGATGATCGGATTGAGGTCGATAAAAATTACAAGTTCGACCGCCTGTGGGTGTATGAGCTGGCGACCCATCAAGCGCGGTTGGTTACCAAGGCGGACATAAATATCGATGATTTTGATTGGTCGCCGGATGGCCTACGGTTTCTGGCTCGCGTCTCGCCGACACCGCGCATCGATGATTACTGGCGCGTCTCTAAGATCGTGACTATCGATGCCGCAACGGGAGCTGTGGACAAGACGTTGCAGGCAAACGCCGCTCCCAGCCCGATTCGATGGTCGCCCGATGGGAAGCATGCTGCTTTCGGCAAGGCGTCTCCCAAGAACATCACCGGCGTGCGCGTGCTTTATGACTTGCAGACAGGCAAGGAAACGGTGGTGGGTGACGCTGCTCCGATCACCGTTGACGGAATGGAGTGGGATGGGGATGGCAAAAGCCTGACTGCGGCGGCGGTGGAAGGAACGCATCCCATTTTCTTGAAGGTTGATGCAACTACCGGCTCGGTGAAGAAAATAGAAGGCATTCCGGGGCCCTTCGGCTGGTTCGATTCGTTCTCGATGAGCAAAGATGGGCAGAAGCTGGCTTACACAGCGGAGACGCCAGAACATCCCGAGGAAGTGTATGTTGAATCCCAGGGTCACGCGCGGATGCTCACGAACTCGAATCCCCAGGTAGCCAACTGGAAGCTCGGCACGTCTGAAGATCTGAATTGGAAAAGCTCCAAGGACGGAAAAACGATCTACGGTGTGATGCTTCTACCGCCGGAATACAAAAAAGGGCAGCGCTACAAAACTATCGTTCATGCCCACGGTGGTCCCGAAGAAGCGTGGTTCTCTGGGTTTCATGGTTCCTGGTACGACTGGGGCGTGATCCTGGCTTCGCATGGCTATGTTGTTCTGCTTCCGAATCCGCGCGGCTCCGATGGTCAAGGCACGCCTTTTACCGAAGCGAATTACCGCGATTGGGGCAACGGAGATTTTCAGGACGTCATGGATGGCGTTGATCTGTTGGTTTCCAGGGGAATCGCTGATCCGGATCGATTGGGAATTGGCGGATGGAGCTTTGGAGGGTTCATGACCTCCTGGACCATAACGCACACGGACCGTTTTAAGGTCGCCATCGTGGGAGCCGCCGTAACCGATCTGCACTCGATGGGTACTACCACGGATATCGCGCCCAGCTACTACGATGGATACTTCGGAGACATAGCCTCAAACGAAAAACTATATGACGAGCATTCTCCGGTGCGTTATTTGGATCACTGCCACACGCCTGCGCTCGTGGTGCATGGAGAAGCAGATGTTCGCGTACCGATTTCGCAAGGCGAGGAATTTTATTATGGACTCCGCTTCAGGGGACGGGAGGCGCAGATGCTTCGATACCCTCGCGAACCACATATCTTTGGCGAGATGGAACACCAGAGAGATTCGCTGGAGCGAATGCTATCTTGGTATGACAGTCATTTGAACCGTTAAATCGGGCTGGACCTCGGCTAGCGAATTCAAAACCTGGGTCTGAGCATTCGATGATGATGCTTCGCACGCTACTCGCCGATTTGCTGGACATTGATCTGCCGATTATTCAGGCACCCATCGGAAGCGCCAGTTGTCCGGAACTCGCCGCCGCGGTCTCCAATGCGGGCGGCCTTGGAATGTTGGCACTCAGTTGGCACGGCGTGGAAGCTGTTCGCCTCGCTATTCGCAAAACTCGGACGCTGACCAGTCGTCCGTTTGTGGTGAACTTGGTGCTTCAGTGGAATCAGGCAGAGCGCCTTGAAGCGTGCCTGGAAGAGGGAGCTCCGATCGTTTCATTTTCGTGGGGCGATCCCCAACCTTATCTTGCGCGGACCGGCAAGGGAAAGGTGAAAGTGATGCACACCGTTGCGAGCGCGGCGGATGCGCGACGTGTGGCTGATCTGGGAGTGGACGTCATCGTCGCGCAAGGTTGGGAAGCTGGCGGCCATGTTCAGGGGCAAATTGCGACCATGGCTCTGGTGCCTCGCGTCGTCGATGCAGTCGCGCCCATTCCTGTAGTCGCTGCGGGAGGGATTGCAGACGGACGCGGTCTGGCTGCAGCGTTGGCGCTTGGAGCAGCTGGCGCGTGGATTGGAACGCGTTTCCTGGCCAGCGAAGAGGCTCGTTCGCATTCCGAATATCGCAGGTTGATTCTTCAAGCTCAGAAACGGACACCGTGTACACCGGGCTTTTCGACGGCGGCTGGCCCAACGCGCCGCATCGCGTGATTGAAAACAGCACTGTCGTCAATTGGAAATCAGCGGGATCGCCGCCGCCCGGAAGACGGCCTGCAGAGGGGGAAGTCGCTGGCGCGTGTGGGAAGGTGGCGAACCCATTCATTTGTATGATGACACCATCCCGCTTGCGAACATGACCGGCGACGTGGAGGGCTTGCGCTCTACGCCGGGCAGTCCGTCGGGTTGGTTCACGACATCAAGAGCGCATCTGCGATCGTTCGCGAACTCGCGGAAGACGCTAGGCGCGTGCTCCTAAATTTGGCCGACAACGCGAGCATACCATCTTCGTAACTGATTCCAACGATACAAAAACCAAGAGGGTAACCG
Source organism: uncultured Acidobacteriota bacterium (assembly GCA_963730495.1). Taxonomy (GTDB): domain Bacteria; phylum Acidobacteriota; class Terriglobia; order Acidiferrales; family UBA7541; genus Acidiferrum. The sequence goes on from CAVSSD010000003.1 coordinate 23,410, forward strand.
TGTTTCAGTTCCAGTTCAAAATTCAACCCAACTT
>CAVSSD010000004.1:0-61055 GCA_963730495.1 uncultured Acidobacteriota bacterium
GGGAACCGCTTTGAATTTATTCGGCACCGGCTGGGTTTGGATCACGCGAAGGAACGTGCGCTGCCGCCGGAGTTTGATTACGAGAAGCAAGCGATGCTGTATCTGCCGCCGAACATGCCGGATGTGCGGAATCCGGCGTATACGGCCAAGGCTGCAGACGAAATTGTGAACTTGCTGGAGACCAGCCAAGGGCGGGCATTTTGTCTGTTTACAAGCTACTCGCAAATGAATGAACTTTTTGAGCGAGTGCGGACGCGCGTGCCGTTTCCTTTGCACTTGCAGGGGACTTCGCCGCGGTCGGTCTTGCTGGAGAGATTTAAGAACACGCCTGGATCGGTGCTATTTGCCACGGCTAGTTTTTGGCAGGGAGTAGACGTGCCGGGGGAGCAGCTTTCTTGCGTGATCGTGGACCGGTTGCCATTCGCGGTGCCGAGCGATCCGATTGTGGCGGCGCGAGTGGCGGCTTTGCAGGAGGATGGCCGGAATCCGTTTGCGGAGTTTCAGGTGCCACAGGCTGTTTTGGCGTTGAAGCAGGGGTTTGGAAGGCTGATTCGTACGAAGACGGATTGCGGAGTTTTGGCGCTGCTCGATAACAGGATTCAGCGGATGGCGTATGGTAAGATTTTTTTGGAGTCTTTGCCGAAATATAAGATGACATCGAGTTTGGCGGAGGTTTCTCGGTTTTTGGCGAAGAAAAAGAATTAGGAAAAACACTTACACAGAGTTCGCAGAGAACACAGAGGACACAGAGAAGAATGTTTCAAGTTAGCGTGGAAGAGACATTTTCGGCGGGGCATGCGCTTCGAGGATATAAGGGGAAGTGCGAGAACGTGCATGGGCACAACTATCGCGTGCGCGTGACGTTGGAAGGGCCTCAATTGGATTCGATTGGGTTGTTGGTGGATTTTACGCGGTTGAAGGCGATTGTGCGGGAGATTATGGGGCGGCTGGATCATCAGTTTGTGAATGATCTGGAGCCGTTCAAGACGGTGAATCCTTCGGCGGAGAATATGGCGAAGTATTTTTATGATGAGGTGACAAGTGGATTGAAGGATTTGCCGGCTGGGGCGCGCGTTACCGATGTGATTTTGTGGGAGACGGACACTAGTAGAGCGCAGTACCGGCCTGGGAACTGAGAAGAAGAAAAGAAGTAACGAAGTGATGACGCAAGATGTAAAGACGGAAAAAGTGAGCGCGGCTTACGATCGGTGATGCGATGAATCGTGGTTTCTTCATTATTTTGGCTCCAGCGTTGCTCGTAGCGATTGGATACATCGTGGTGTTTCGCTACATTGGAGTTACGCCTGCTTATTGGAGATTGATCCTGCCGGCACTGCTTTTTGCCGGGGCGATGTGGTGGTTGGGGCGGAGGACGGCTCGGAAGACGAGTTCCGGCGCGCGATAGAGCACGGGAGAGTTTGGCGCGGTTGAAGAAAGCGGCAGCAGAGCTGCCGCACTCCAAAGTCATGTTCATCACAGAAATTTTCAAATCGATTCAGGGAGAAGGGACGCGCGCGGGGCTGCCGTGCATTTTCGTGCGTTTGACGGGTTGCAATCTGCGGTGCACTTGGTGCGATACGGCATACGCATTTCACGGCGGAACGAAGATGAGTGTCGCGGACGTGCTGGCACGCGTGGATGAATTGGCGGGGCGAGCGGTGGGATTGTCTGGAGCTGCGGCAAGCGTTCCCTTGGTCGAGCTCACCGGCGGAGAACCGCTGCTGCAGGAAGACGTGTATCCACTGGCGGAGAAGCTGCTCGCGGCGAGATATACGGTGATGATTGAGACTAGCGGCGAGCGCTTTACGGGGCGGCTGCCGGGGGAAGTGATCAAGATTGTGGATGTGAAATGCCCGGATTCCGGCGAGGCGGATACGTTTGAAATGCGGAATCTGGAATTGCTAGGCGCGCAAGACGAAGTGAAGTTTGTGATTATGACGCGGCGGGATTATGAGTTTGCGCGCGAGTTTACGGCGCAGCACCGTTTGGCGGAACGAGTAAGGCAGGTTTTGTTTTCGCCGGTGTTTGATGATCCGGCGGGAAAGTGGAAGGGGCTGGAGGCGCGGACGCTCGTCGAGTGGATCCTTGCCGATGGTTTGCCGGTGCGACTGGGACTGCAGCTACACAAATTTGTGTGGGACCCGGCGACAAAGGGAGTTTAGACAGAGCGAGTTTGACCATCGGCGTATGCGACCGAGGAAAAGTCTTGTTTCGTCGGACGCGATATAATGGGGCGTGATGGGAGCTGATTCGAAAAATTCGAAAGCTGTGGTGCTCCTGAGCGGTGGCATGGACTCGTGCGTGTGCACGGCGATTGCGCGGGAACGGCACGGGACGGCGAATATTGCGCTGCTGCATGCGGGTTATGGGCAGCGCACGCAGGAACGCGAGCGGCGGGCATTTGAAGACATTGCGGATTTTTATGGAGTGAGCCAGAGGTTAGTAGTGCAGCTGGATCATTTCCGGGCGATTGGCGGGTCTGCGCTTACCGACACGACGATTGCGGTACCAGAAAATGAGCTGGGGACGGGGGCGCATGGGAGTGCGATTCCCGTGACGTATGTGCCGTTTCGCAACGCGCATTTTCTTTCGGTGGCGGTGAGCTGGGCGGAAGCGATTGGAGCGGGAGCCGTTTACATTGGGGCGGTGGCGGAGGATAGTTCCGGCTATCCGGATTGCCGCGCGGAGTATTACCAAGTTTTTCAGGAGTTGGTGCGAGTGGGGACGCGGCCGGAGACGCAGCATTGAGATTGTGACGCCGGTGATCACGCTGAAGAAAAGCGAGATCATCCGGCGCGGCATCGAGCTGGGCGCGCCATTGCAACTGACCTGGTCGTGCTATCAGAATGAAGACAGGGCGTGCGGAGCGTGCGATAGTTGCTTACTGCGATTGAAGGCGTTTGCGGAGGCGGGGGTGCCGGACCCCATACCTTACCGGCTGGCGGTCTCCACCCACTCATAGGGCACTCTAAGGACTTGGAAAAAGGCTAGGATTAAGGATAATAGGGCACATCCCGCCAGCCAGGCCGGGCATGGTACGCCTCGGCAAAAAGGAGAAAAGCATGAAGAGATTTTTGAAGTCCGTGATGTTTGCTGCGCTGCTTGCTGGGATATTGGTGGCGGTCCTTGCGCCGAATGCGGCAGCGCAGACAGGATCGATCTCCGGCACAGTTTTGGATATGAATGGAAAGGCGTGGTATGGACTCACCGTCGAGGCCGTGAGCGAGCAAGGCGCGAAGACGCAAGCGAAGACGGACGCAGAAGGAAGGTTTGTCGTCCACAATCTTCGTCCGGGGGTGTACACGCTGACGATTATTACGTTTCCGCCGCCGAACGAGAAGCAAACGCCCGTGGGCATGGGGCAGCTGAAGGTCACCAGCGGCGAAGAAGCCAAAATGCCGGACATGAACTTCAAGGACATTATGGCGAAGCAGGGAGCGGAGGCGGCGGAGAAAAGCAAGAAAGACTCTGAGGAAAAGCAGAAATTCGAGGGCATGAAGACGCACTTTGCGGCAGGGGCCGCGTTTCTTGTGCAAGAGCAGAAGGCGAAGGATGATTTGACCAAGGCGCCTGCCGATCAGCGGGATGCGTTGAAGCAAAACCTCAAGGATCTTTCTGACAAGGCGGCGGCGGAATTCCAAGCCGCGCAAAAAGCGGCGCCTGAGAAGGACCCTAACCTGGCACTTATTTGGGGAAACTTGGGGCAGGCATACGACATTGCGGGCCGAAATGACGAAGCTGCCGAAGCGTACCAGCAGGCGATCACCGCCAAACCAGACAATCCAGGCTATTACAACAATCTCGGCAACGTGCTGGCGCGTGCGGGGAAAATTGACGAAGCGCGCGCGGCGTACACCAAGAGCGCAGAGTTGGATCCAACGAAAGCGGCCACGGCGTGGCGCAACTTCGGTATCAGCTTGTACAACGCGAATCGGGGAGCCGATGCCATAGAGCCGTTGCAGAAATCCGCGCAGTTGGATCCGAACAGCGCGCAGACGTGGTACCTGCTGGGAGCCTGCCTTGTTTACAAGATGACCGTGAAAAAAGTCGGGGACAAAGATGTGCCCGAGTTTGCGCCGGGGACGATTGAAGCTTATAAGAAGGCGGTTGAACTCGACCCAGATGGGGTGTTTGGAAAACAAGCCCAAGAGGGACTGGCCCAATTGCAGCAAATGGCTCCGGGTATCGACATCAGGGTGACCAAGAAAAAGAAGTCCTGAGCGGTTTCGCGTTTTCATTTATAGGGCCGGTTCCGCTTTGCGGGGCCGGCCTTTTTTTGTTGGAGTACGCACGTGAGTTTCTTTCAATGCGCGGACGGATCAGTAGAACCTGTGCACAGCGGCAAAATCGAATCGGTGCCTAGCGATGCATTAGCGTTCCCGTGGTTTTGGTGCGGCGAAGGGCCCAGGCGAAGACGGCCATCGATAGAGGTAAGAGCAGCGCGGCAAAAAGAAACAAGACTAAGAGCGGCCGCCAAACGGTGCGCAAGCTTGCATCTCCAAGGAGAGCCGCGCGCATGGCGTCCAGCGCATACGTGACAGGATTCAGTTTGGCCACGAACTGCAGCCAATCCGGGAGGACGCTGACCGGAAAAAGCACGCCGCCCGCGACACTCGAAATGCCCAGCAGAAACCACTTTCCGGGATTGCCGCGCTTGAAGAGCAGAACGTAGCTTGCGGAGAGAATTCCCAAGCCAGAAAAGGCAAGCAAGGTGGCGAGGAGAACGGCAACGACCGCGAGCCAGTTTGCATTGTGCAGCGGAAAGCCAAAGAGCAACGCGCCCCACGTTAGATAGACCGCGATGCGCAGCGTCGTGGAAACAAAAGGATAGATGGCCGAGCCTGCCAAAATGACGGGGAGAGAAGTCTGGGTAACGAGAAGATGCTCGAGCGTGCCGGAATCCCGCGCTTCCGCGAGGCTTTGATCGAAAGTGTCCATGGCGGCGTTCAAGTAGTCGAGAAAGACAAAGCCGATCAGAGAAAAGGCAAAATAACTGCCGCCTTGTGGAAGCGAGGATGCCAATTGAGGACTATCCACGAACCGCGCGGCATAGAAAAACATGGCGACGCCGAAGAGCGCTTCGACGGCTTCCAGAACAAAGACAGTGCGGTAGGTACGGGCGATAGAGAGGTCGCGCCAGAAGAAGATCCATAACTCGCGCAGGGTGCGAATCATTCGGGTCCGTCCTCTGGAGTGAGGTGCGGGGCGCGGCCGGTGAGGTGCATGAAAGCGTCTTCGAGGGTTGCTGTACCCGTGCTTCGTTTGAGGGCGGCCAGCGTGTCGCAGGCGAGCAAGCGCCCCGCGTCGATGACCGCGATGCGATCGGCGAGCTGCTCGACCTCCGGCAACGTGTGGGAAGCGAAGAGCAGGGAAGTATCGCCGCGGCGCAAGACCTCGGACTTCAGGAAGCGGCGAAATTCGGAGGCTGCGATCGCGTCCAGGCTGCGCGTGGGTTCATCTAACAGAAGAACGCGAGGTTGGTGGAGGAGAGCGCGCGCGAGACTCAGCCGCTGCACGGTGCCGGAGGAAAGCGTACGCACCTGGCGCTCAAGGGCCTCTTCGAGGTGAAATAGTTGGGCGAGATGAGCGATGCGTTGCGCGGCGTTGGCGTTCGAAAGATGGTTAAGACGGCCGAAGAAGCGGAGATTTTCGCGGCCGGTCAATCTAGGATAAAAACCGATGTCGCTGCCGGCATGATAGCCGAGCTGACGGCGCACAGCGCGCGGATCGAGAACGGCATCATGCCCCGCGATTTGGGCGTGTCCCCCAGTGGGGAGCAGCAGCGTAGCAAGAATGCGGAGGAGCGTGGATTTGCCAGCCCCATTTGCGCCTAGCAGCGCTAACGCTTCACCGGGATGCACCTCGAGGGAAATGCGGTCGAGAGCGACGACACTAGGTTTTTCGAATGGTTGGAGGAAGGATCGCCAGCCGCCGCGCGCGGGGGGGAAAGATTTCTCCAAATTTGCAATGCTAATCGCGGCTTCAGGCACGATGAAACTTATAGCGTGTCTGCCGCTCGAAGACAATCGGCTCTCAACGAAAGACAACGGGCGCCGAAGCGGAAGCTATTTAGTCTGCATAGCGAAGGGCACGATTCCTCGGTAGAATGTCTTCAGGTACGAAAGAAGCGGAAGAGTGGTTTTGCAGCGGGGAGCTGAGGAGTGGGGCTGATGGTGTCATTTGCGGATCGCGCGGAAGTGCTGCCGCACGTGCTTGTGCGTTTTCTGGATAAGGAATCCGTGCTTTTGAATTTGGAGACGGAGCGTTACTTCGGTTTGGACGAAACCGGCACGCGCATGTGGCAGATTGTTACGGCCGCGCCGAGCATCAACGCCGCGTATCAGGAACTGCAGAACGAATATGATGTGGAGTCCGAATTGCTACGATTGCACTTTACGGAACTCCTCGGGCGGCTCGTGGATAACGGCTTGCTCCAAATCCATCCAGCCGATGTGGGAACGGCTTCGGCGGTTTAGCGCGCTGGGGCGCACGGCGCGCGGGCTTTTTCTGCGCGCGGCTGCTTTGCTGCCACTGATATCTTTAAGCTTGCGGTTGCGTGGATTCCGCAAGACGCAAGCGTCCCTGCAAAAATATCTTTCCATCTCCAGCAAGGAAGATGATTCTTCGGTGCCCAGCCGTGTTGGTTTGACCGTACGCATGGTACGCGCAGCGGTCCGACACAGCATTGGTCATCCCAGTTGCCTGGAAGAATCCTTGGCGCTCTGGTGGCTGCTGGGCCGGCAGGGCATCGCTTCCGAGCTGCGGATCGGCGTTCGCAAGCACGTTGAAAAATTTGAAGCTCACGCCTGGGTTGAACGCAAGGGCGTCGCCGTGAATGAGTCGGAGTCGCTGCACGAGCATTATGCGGCGTTTGATGCGGCGCTCTCTTCCACGCCGCCGGGACCGCGATGAGCGGCTTCGCGGGCTTTATTCAGGCTGATGGAGGAACACCGGACGCGAAGCTTATCGAGCGAATTGCGGAGTGCCTGGCATTTCGCGGACCTGATGCCACGGAAATCTGGACGCGTCCTGGCGCGGGATTTTGTTTCACGCTGCTTCGCACCGGTCCCTCTCCGCAGTCAGACTCGCAACCGCTTTCTTTGGACGGAAGGATTTGGCTGCTGGGCGATGTGCGGCTCGATGGTCGAGAAGAATTGCTGCGGAAGCTCGAGCAGTTTGACCAAGAAATTTCCGCGGGCGCGACCAACGAACATACGGCCTGAACCTCTCCTCCGACTCTCCCATTCCTGGATTACACGAAGTTCCTGATTGCGTGACCGCCCCCGACGTCTTTGTTCAGTTGAGCGAAGAGCCAAAGTGGGTGCAGGCCGCCCTGCAGTTGCCGTCATCGATTCTTCGTAGAATCGCTGCTAGTCCGGAAACACAAGACCCAGCCTTCCTCCTCACGTCCTTCGGCGAGAGACAATTCTTTGAACTCGCCTATTCGGATGGAACTCGCTTCGTGGTGAATGAAGCGGCGACGCACATTTGGGGTGCTGTTGGCGAGTACCAAACAATCGAGGATCTCTCCACTTATTTGCTCGGGCCGGTAATGGGATTTATTCTTCGCAGGCGAGGAGTTACGGCGTTGCATGCCAGCGCGTTCAGCCTCGACGGCAGGGCTATCGTGCTGACCGGTGATGCTGGGGCGGGAAAGTCCACAACGGCGGCGGCGCTGGGGCTGCGGGGAATGCCTGTTCTCTGTGAGGATATTGCCCCGATTGTGGAAGCCGACGGGAACTTCACTGTCGAGCTAGGATATCCACGCATCTGCCTGTCGCCGGGCTCCGTCGAGCTATTGATGGGGCGTCCAGACGTTTTGCCCCGAATTTGCCCGAATTGGGAGAAATGTTACTTGCCGCTGGACGGCGTGAGGGCCAAGTCCGAGACGCAGAAGCGGCCACTCGGAGCGATCTACGTTCTGACGCCGCGAGAAACGGCTGCCAATGTCCCTCGGATTGACGAGGTGAGCAGCCGCGAAGTACTTCTAGATTTAGTGCAGAATACCTACATGAATTGGCGTCTCGATCGCGAGCAGCGAGCTGCAGAATTCGAGTTGCTCTCTCGCTTGGTATCAAACGTTCCGGTGCGGCGAATTGTGCCACATAGCGATCCTTCGCGCATCGGCACGCTTTGCGAGTTGCTCGTTGCCGATGCCAGGAGCGTGCTCTCGGGCAAGGCGCGTATAGCCGTCGCGGCCGGCTAATCTCGGATGTGCGTGGCGCTCTGCCAATTTTTGGTGACGCGCTGGCCTCGGTGGAAGATGCGAGGGAGAGATTTTTGGTCGAAGGTGGAGTGCAGATTCTACGGCGAGACACGATTTATGCCGCGATCCTCGAAACTCCCGACTACTATGCACGTCTCGTCTCGCCGTGGAAGGACGTGGGGCGCGGGCTGAAACTCGACGCAGTCCTGCCGATGGTTCTCAACGATTCCTACAAGTTGCGCTCGCAAAGTCACCAGCTCATGACGGATGCGCAGCGCTGGTGCGAACTGGATTACACAAGACATCTGAATCCGCGGACTTCCGCGAAGTTGCGATTTCGTGCGACACGCAGAGGAACAGGTCATGGGATCACCGCTTGGTTTGAGGCGCAACTCGTTGAAGGCGTCGGATTCTCGACCGCACCAGGGACGGTGGGTACCATCTATGGCCAGGGATTTCTTCCTTGGCTCGAGCCCGTGGAGGTGGAGACAGACCAGGAAATTGAAGTGGACTTGCGCGCTGATCCGGTTGGCGATGACCATGTTTGGCGATGGGATACGAAGATCGCGGCGCACAAAGGGCACCCCGAACGAGTTTTTCGCCAGTCGACTTTTCTGGGCGCGCAGTTCACTCCTGAGGGATTGCGGCGGCGGGCGGTGGACTTCGTTCCCAAGCTCTCGGAATCGGGCCAAGCGGAACGCTGGCTTATCGAAGCCATGGATGGCGGCACGACATTGCAAGAAATAGCGAATACGGCCACGCAGCGATTCCCCAAGGTATTTCTCCGGCAGGACGACGCATTCAGGCGTGTTTCGGCGTTGGCCGAAAAATTTTCTCGTTAGCGCAAACCATCGAGCATTCAAGTAAGCTTCATCTCGAACGTGGGGGAGGGTGTGACGGAAACACTGCCACAGACAGCGGAGGCTCTCGGTGCGGAGTGGGCGCTTCTGTTGGAGTGTGCAAAGCCCCAGCCGGATCCGCAGCGCCTGGCCGAGTTGCTTGGCGCGTCGCTCAAGTGGACTTCGTTGATTGCACTTGCGGAGAACCACAGCGTTCTGGGACTTACCGCCGCGCGGCTCGCAAATTACAGCGAGGACGCCATTTCGCCGGAAAATCGGGAGAGTTTGCGTGCGTGGCGGCGTGCTTACACTCTCTTCACGATGAATTTAACCGTGGAGATGTTCCGGTTGTTCGAAGCCTTCGCGGGTTCGCAAGTCGAGGCGTTGGTGATCAAAGGGCCGGTTCTTTCGGCGCGCTGTTATGGCGATCCAGGGTTGCGCCAGTACGGCGATCTGGATTTGATTGTGCGAGACAAGGACATTCAGCGCTCAACGGAGCTGATGATCGGTTTTGGATACGAGCCGAGTGTTCCGTTGACGGCGATCCAGGCGAACAGAATTCCCGGCGAATATGTGTTCCGGCAGTCGACCACGAAGCTGCTTATTGAGTTTCATACGGAGCGTACGTTTCGCTACCATCCCCGGCCGCTTCCGTTGGAAAAGCTCTTCGAGCGACAGGGGTGGGTAGACATCGATTCGCATAAGGTCCCTGCGCTCTCTCCGGAAGATGAACTCATCCTTATTTGTATTCACGGCGCGAAACATTTTTGGGAGCAGTTGAGCTACATCGCGGACGTGGCAGCTTTTGTAGCCAAGCAGGAACTCGATTGGGAACGTGTGGAATCGGCCGCAGAAGAAGTCGGCGGGGAGCGCATGTTGTACGTGGGCCTGCGATTGGCTGCGGATCTGCTCGGCGCACCGCTGCCAGGAAAAATTGGCGCGCGGGTGCGATCCGACCGAGTGGTAAGCCATCTCGTCCGCCAGATTATGCAATGGCTTCCCGCGGCGGGTTCCGCGCCGCCGGGAATTCTCGAGCGCGCGATGTTTCGTATGCGGATGCGCGGCGGGTTTTTCCCTGGCGTCGCCTATCTGTTTCGACTTTCTTTTTCTCCCACCGAGGAAGATTGGGTTGTGGGCGCTGAAAATAAACGGCACTGGCTTTTGGATGCGCTTGGGCGACCGTTCCGCCTCGCGCGAAAATATGGGAACGATGGCAAGCCATGAATCCTGCGCGTTCAATCTGAAAATCCCATCACGAAATCAGAGTGCAAGAAGAAAACGAGCCCGGGCAATTTGTCCGAGCCCTTTTCCCCCAAAATTTATTAAATATTGGTGCGATGCGAAATGGCATGCGGCGTTTTTGAGGGCGGCGGAGGCATCTCCACCGTAATCGATACTTCGTTCTTGTTGCGCAAGACGCCCAGCTTCACCGTCTTTTCGTCGCGCTTGCCGGCAAGCTTCTCGCGCAGATCGCCGAGCGAGCGGATGCGTTCGCCGTTCAGCAAGGTGATCACGTCGCCGCTCTTCACGCCAGCTTTTTCCGCTGGTGAACCGGCATTCACTTCGCGGACGAGCACACCCTCGCCGTCGGGGGCGCCAAAATACGCGCCGAATTGGCCGTTCAGGTCTTCGGCATCAATTCCCAAACGCGGCCGCGAGCCAGCCAGTACACCATAGCCGCCCATGTCCATATCGAGCATGGGCGCCACTTCCGGAACCTCAATGCTCGGCAGCTGGAAAGAAAAAGCTCGCGGAGCCGTCTTAAACCACATATTGGCGTGTTCTTCCGACTTGCCCAGCGTTACGCTGACCGTTTGCGCGCGGCCGTCGCGCCACACGGTGAACTGCACAGAGCGTCCTGCAGGAATTTCGCGGATCATGCGGCGGAACTGCGCCGCACCTTCGACGCGCTGACCGTTGATCTCCGTGATGACATCATTGTCTTTCAAGCCGGCTTTGGCGGCGGGGCTGTCTGGCACGATGCGCTCTAGCAGAACGCCGCGTTCCGCAGGCAGTTTCAATTCTTTCGCTCTCTCTGAGCTGATTTCCAGCGATTCGACGCCGAGCCAGCTTGCGCCATCATCGCCGAGCAACACCATCGAGTCTTCGTCGCCCGGTTCTGGTGCTACTTCTATCCGTCGCTGCTGCTCTTGAGCTTGCTGAACTGCGACCCTCACGGATGCTTGCAGTGCGCGAGCATCCAGACGCTCTGCCATTTGTTCCTGCTGACCGGCGAGCCGCTCTGCCAAGCGTGCCTGAAGCTCTTCTATTTTTTGTTCCATTTGCGCCACTTTTGCATCTGTCGGCTCCTGCGAATGCGCAGGAGGGCTGGGCAGTGCAACCAGCGCCAGCCCAAGAGCCACAGCCCCACCAACCAAAAACAAATTTCGTTTCGTCATGATATTTTCCGTCCTCCTATTTCCGTTAGACGCGGCTCGCCCTAAACCGTCGACCGCAAGATTACGATTTGGATTCCACCATTGACGGTGTTCAGCCGGATCGGCGCGCCGCCTTTACCGAACTTTCCGCGCATTTCCCGGGGACGTTCCGCGGCTTCCTGCGAAAACGGCAACTCGGAGTAAAAATTTCCATTCAAAGAACGCGCTTCCAGGTTCGCCTGGGTATCTTGCGGCACAGCCAGAAGCACGGAGCCATTCGTGGTCTCCGCCGCCATCCCTTTTTCATCCAGAACACGCGAGAGTTCGAGGTGCACGTTGCCGTTGGTCGTGTGCGCGTGAACGCTTCCGCCGCCCTCATATACCTCGATGTTTCCATTAACTGTTCGTAGTTCTTCCACCGACTCGACGCCGGCGATTTTCAGCGTGCCATTGACCGTGCCGATATGTTCCACGTGCGCGCCATGCGGAACGCGAATCGTATATTCGACTGCGACTTCCACGCCCTCATTTTGCGGATAGCGCGTGATCACCGAGACATCATTCGGTTTGGCGCTGACTTCGATCGAAACACGGTCGAGGTCCGATTCTTTTTCTTTCGCGATTTTTACCGCATGGATTTCGATCACGTCGCGGTCCCATCCTTCCACTTGAACCGGGCCGTTGACGTTTTGCAGCTCAAAGGAGCCACCCGGCTGCAGCGGATAGGAATGATTGAAGTCTTTGCTTTTCGCAAAGCCCGGCGCGGCCGACCCCACTGTCAGCGCAAGGATAAACAACACCGCCGTGCGTAAAATAGGACGTAGCATTGCGTTCTACCCCCTTCGAGCACATCTCACGAGCTATGGCTCGTTGTTGCGAAGTGACCAAGGAACCCAGGACCGAAAAAATCGTGCGCGATGCCGCGCCTGCTGCACTCACCGTCAACGCGGCTCAAAATCAAACGTGACCGTTGAAATAGTCTCGACGCGAGTGCCGTTGATCAACGCGGGGTTCGCGCGCCACCGCTTCACGGCCTCGACCGCTGCGTCGGCTAGCACCGGTTCTCCCTGCAAAACCTTTTGTACTTCGACGCTTCCGTCGGTCTTCACCTTTACTTGCAGAATCACAACTCCTTGAATGTGTGCGCGCTTGGCGATCTCGGGATAGGCCGGATGCGGCGCGGCGATGAGCCGTTTAAAGAATTCGCTGGAGTCCTCCCGCAACCCGCCCATAAGAGCGATTTCCAGTCTGTCCATCCAGCTTTCGAGCCAGTCGCTCGTTTCTCCAGGCGCAGGAGGCTCTTCGGCTTTCGGATTCGGCGCCGAAGCTTTGACCGGGAGAATATCCGAGTCGTGTTTGCGATCGATTCGTTCGCGCTGCTCGCGAATGAGGGAATCACGCAGTCCGGTATCCGCATCAAGAAACTGCAGACGGATTTTGCCTACGGTCGTGCGGAGTTTAAGAACTTCGCCTCCGCCGTTCAGCGCTCCTGTGGCACGCACAGAGCTGCCACCGTGATTTCCCATCGGCTGGATGTTCAAAAAAAGAGCTGGGTCGGCATCAATCCGGCTTAAGCCGCCATTTTCGACCAGCGCGTCGATGTTCGCCGCAAGATTCCTGGGCAAGAAAACAATGATGTCCCCGGCGCCGGAGGAAAGTTGCGAGGCGCCCGGAAGGCTCACCTTGCCTCCGGACGAGCCCGCGTCCGGATTTATCCAAGCCTGAATCGTTCCGCCCGCCGTGGCTGCCTGCACCGCGCCCGCCACACGCGTCAGGCAAATGCTTCCACCGTTGGATTCCACTTCCATCGGTCCGGAAACGGTGATGATGCGGATGCCGCCGCCGCCGGTCTGCGCGCGAACGGAGCCGCGCACTTCGCCGAAATCGATCTGGCCGCCGCCAGTGCGCACGCTCACGAAACTTCCGGCTTGCTTCAGCGTGATGTTGCCGCCGTCGGTTTCCAGCTGCGCGCGTCCGCCGATCTGCCCTGCGCGAATGTGGCCGCCGCCGCTGCGCAAAACAGCATCGCCGGAGATATTTCCAGCGACTATGTGTCCACCTGCTGTGAAGGCATCCAGGTTGCCTGCAACGTCTTGTACCTGAATGTGCCCGCCTTCCGTGGAAAGTTTGGCGTTTGGATGGCCTTGCGCTACGTTGCGAAACCCGGTGAAGCCGATTCGGCCCGTTCGAATGTTGCCTCCTCCGGAGATGAGGCTCGCGGTACCTGCGATGTCTTGCGTTTCGATGTCGCCCACCCCGGTGTTGACGTCGAGGCTGTAGCTCGCCGGGACGGCTACTTCAAACTGCACGTAAAATTGCGCGTTCGCTCCGCTGCGGCCGGGTTGCGGCGGGGACGCCCCAACAATTTCCACACCGGACGCAGTTATCTTTGCCGTGAGCGAATAGTGATCCAGAAGACTCTGAGCCAGCGGCGCGCGCGCATCGGTTTCGATATGCGCAGTGTAGCGCACGACCGGTGGCGCGCCCGGCTCAAGAACAATGACGCGTACGGAGCCCACGTCGGCGGTCAGATGAAGCGTTAGACCATCTCTGGTTTGCAGAGTTCCCGAACGGTCGGTTGAAGCGCGCGGGCCAGGGTCGGCGGAAGCAGGCGGGTTGACAGGAGTGGGATTGTGAGTGCCCGCGCTAAAAACCAATCCCGGCAATACTGCGAAAATGAAAGCAAGTGAAAACGCGATGCGAGGAACCCCAGAGCGTGGACCGTTAGCTGGCTTATATTTTGTGCTCGCGCTCATCTCTCGCCGGTATTTCTTCTCGAATGACTGAATTTCTCTTTGAACTTCTTTTACTTAGCTTCTCTTACTGAACTTCTTTTATTGCACTTCGCGCGGACCGATCTGCCGCAGAGCTGCAGCGCTCCGGAGACGAACGTAGCGGTTGGGGTCACTGCGTTGAAGCTCCTGGAGAGTGCGCACTACATGTTCCATCGAGGGGTCAAGGGGACGTTCGACGCCATCCGGCGCGATAAGAGGCTCGGCATTGTCCGAAGCATCCAGCGCGCCCGGTTCCAGCGAGCGAACCAGAAGGTTGACCGCTTCCACGCGCACGCCCGGATTCGCATCGTGCTCCAGCGCATCAATCAACGTTTCGCGTACGGCTTTATCCGCCACGGCGTCGCGCAAGGATTCCAGCGCCTTCATGCGCACCGCGGGGTTTTGATCCTTGCGTGCCGCGAAAAGCAAAGCCCGTCGCACATCCAAATCGGCGTTACGGGCACGCAGTGCTTCCAGGCAATCCAGCCGCACTCCCGCGTCCGTTTGGTCGCCGTTCTCGACCACATAGGTCAATACGCGGCGAAGGTCGGGGTCATCCACACTGCCGGAAAGTACCAGCGGCTCTTCCGTACGTACGCGAACTTGCAAAGTTCCCGGTGCGCCATCCGATGCCGGGGCCAAATTGATGCCGGCAACGGCCATCTTCGAGAGTTGATCTTCCGTGAATCGCGCAACGGGCGAAACATTTACAGTATGGCCGGTAGAATTGGTATTGAGTCGCGCGGAAAACCAAGGCAAGAGCTGTGTGCCGACCGCCACGCCAACTAAAACGAGAAGGGCGCCGTTTAAGACCGGATGCAAGGCCATTGAGCGCCGCAGCCAGCCAAGTGGCTGCCAACGCTCTTGCAATGGCGGCGCGGAAAGATCATCGAGCGCCTCGGCAAGTTCACTGCGGCACTGCGAAAGAAGAATGCCGCCCGTATCGTTCTGCTCGGAAGCTTCAAGCGCGCTCATCAACGATTCGTGCAGCCCGCGTTCCTCGGCAAGCTGCGCGGCGCACAGCGGGCAAGCCGCGAGATGCGTTTCAACAAGCGCGGTCTCTTGCTCGGTGGTTTCGCCGCAGGAATAAAAAACCAGCAGTGACGCGGCCTCTTTGCAACGGAACGGCTGAGGCGCGCTCATAGCAGGCCCCCCAGTTGGCTTCGGAGCTTCCGAGTCGCGCGGAACAGCGAATTCTTCACGGTTTCTTCCGTCGTGCCGAGAGCGTCGCCAATCGCGCGCAATTTCAATCCTTGATAGTGCTTCAACTCGAACACGAGACGCTCGCGTGGCGATAACCTTTCCATTGCTGTGGCGATGCGCGCTTGAATCTCTTTGCCAAAGAGCTGCCGTTCGGGATCGAGTGTGGGGCGATGTTCGCGCTGGCGCTCAAAGAAATCGGTGATCCCTTCTTCATGATTCCCGGAATTCGACTCCGGAGCTTGATCCTCCGGTCGTGCCTGACGCCGGCGCAACTGATCGAGGCAAACGTTGGTGACGATGCGGTAAAGCCAGGTGTAAAAGCTACATTCGAAACGAAAACGGTGCAGATTGCGGTAAACCTTGAGGAACGCTTCTTGGTAGACGTCGCGCGCGTCTTCCGGGCGCTTCATGAGGTTCAGGGCCAGCCGAAGCACATCCCGGTCGTACCGGTGCACTAGCTCTTCAAAAGCCGCACGGCTGCCGGCTTGAGCTTCCGCCACGAGGGTCCGCTCGTTTAGGTTGGGCAAAGAGTCCACCGTAGCCAGGGAGGCGCCGGTGCCACCCGCCAGGCCTGATTCATTAGCCAAAGCTAGAGCCCATCTTGGAAGCGGCATTTTTCGCTTTCTCTTCTCGTGCGTCAGCGTTGCGGCTTATTTAACAACATCTTAGGCCGAACCTGCCAGCCCATCACACTAAGCCCACAGGAGAATGTTACGCGACCACCCAATTTGGACGTCCAAAGACGCCCCTGGGTGAGCATCCACTTCCACTTAGAGAACGAATATCGAACTCTATTTGTTTCCGATTTCCACAGGAGGCAAGGGGTTGCCTGCCCCTGTGTCAAAAAACCACATCGACGCCACTAACCGCCGCTTGCCGCGCGCAGTCGCCACGCGGCAAGCGGCAAAGCCAGCAACAAGACAATTGCCAGAACCACGGCATAGCCATTCGTACGATAGAACGCGTCCGGCTGTGCCAGCAATTGCGCGGCGGCACCAAGCAGCGAGAGGCAAGCGATTATCAGCAGTCCCCCGAGCACATTAAACCGCATCACGCTCCGGACACCGAAGACGATCACGCCCAGCAGAATCGCCGCGCCTATAAATTGTTTCGCAAAGTCCGCCCCATTCCCCCAGTCGCTCCCGGCGAGAAACATAACGCCCAGCAGGAAGAGCACAAACCGCAACCAGCGCGCCTTAACGACAGACGCTACAAACGCGGCGATAAACGCGATCAGTCCGGTTACGAAAAGGCTGCCGATCAATGCTCCTCCCACAAACGCACCCGCAGGAAGAACCGCGTCAAAGTTCTGCCCAAGCGAGAAAGGCAAACTGCGGTGCGCGGTTTGCCAGTGCATGGCGCCAAACGCGATCAGATGCCGCACACCGAGAAACCCGGCCGTGCCGCACACGCCGATCCACGCCGCATCGCGATAGTAAACTCCGGGCATCGGCCTGCCAACGGGCAAGCGTTCTTCTCCAAACACCCGGTTGCTAAAGAACGATGCGATTCCGAACAGCATCGCAAGGCCGCCGGTGTAAAAGACTGCACCAAGAACAATAGCGACGACAAACCCCGCGAGGACCGTCTTCAAAGGAATCGCCGTTGAGTAAACGTTCAGGAAACTCTGCATCCGATCACCGAAGCTGACGATCAAAACGTAGGCAACCAGCCCCAAGATCCCCCAGAAAACCAATCGCCGCCACGGAATCGCCCGCATCTCTTCCGAACGAAGACTCTTGAAGAACAAAACGAGCGCGGTTATCCCTATTCCACCAAAGAGCAGTATCGGAACGGCGAAGCTGTAGATCGTGCGCGAGAGCGATTCCTCCTCCTGCTTGCGCCGCCACTCGTCGGGAATCTTGATGTACATCCAGCCGGTGCCGCCTTCGCGCAGTTCCACTTGGTCGCGCTCTTCGGGTTTCGAATAATAAGACCCGCGGTACTCGGAGACTTCATCGCCTAGAACAGCGAGTTTGATGCGCAGATACGCGTGGCTCACCACATCGTTTGATGACGTCGATCCCGAATCGATCGGCGTGCGTTGTTGCCAAACGATTTCATGGTCCGTGCGGTGGACGCGCTTGTCGGAATTCGCTTCGATCAGATTCCACTGACTCAGGTCGAGTTTTTTCACGTCGCGCAAATACTTTTCCGCTTTCGCCAGCGCCTCTTCTTTGCTCAGCGACGCACCCGGCGCGTTCTCGGCAAGTTTGTGGTTGAATGCCGCCAGAGAACCGTCGGGCTTCAGCTTGACCGAAAATTCTTCCGGCTGGCTGTCTCGAAAATAACGCACTTGCCAGATCGCGCCGGGAACTTCGGTGGCATAAATTTCGTTGAGGCGCGCGATACCCACGCGCTGGCGAAGAAATTCGTTGGTGACGGGGTCGGCGAAGTCCGTGAAGATGGTCGCCGTGCGATAAGACTTCGGATCGAAGCCGCGCGCGCGCATAACTTCATCGGCGAGCGGTTTCACAGTTCGTGCATTTACCGAGAGTTTTACATAGTCGCCCACGGTCGGCGTCTTTAAGCGCCACGCCGCCACGCTGCCTAGCACCAGGCAAACTGCCAGAAAGATCATCATTGCTGGCGTCAACGCCTCGTAACGCCTCGTCGTGGGCGCCGCTGTATCGATTGCGGTCGGAGCGGATTCGAAACTAACTTCCGGAATCGGCTGGGCGCGGTTCAGCAAATCCTCATCCGGCTCGAACCGTCCGCGCGCCAGGTAAGAAACGCCCGCAAAAATCAGCGGAGCCACGGCCGCCAGCCCGACGACCACGCCCGAAATCTTGAAATACAAGCTGTTCGAGCGAACTAGCAACAGTCCAACAAGCGAAGCATCCACCGTATAGTGCCAAATCAAAGTCGCCAGAATGCCCCACCGCAGCATCACAATACCCGCAACGATTCCAATCAAACCCACTTCCAGCCCGCGAATGTACGGCGGCTCGTTCGGATAAGCCGAGTGCAAAAAGCTCCAGCAAAATGCCGGAACAATCACAGCGATAATGCTCGATCCCGTCAGTCTCTTCAAAAAGGGAATCGCAAACAGCCGGAAAAGAAATTCCTCGCTCGTCGCCGCATAAAGACCAATCGCCACGCCCGAAATCCATGGGAACGTTGTGTTCACCGAATTTTCGTAATTCAATTCCTGCGGCGCCCAGGCGCCGAAATGTCCGGCAACGATATAAAACGCCACGAGGAATCCGATATGCGCCGCGGCAAGCGAAAGCCCCACCATCGCGGATGAGAAAAATTCCTTCGAACGCAATCCGCGCAGCGTGAGCAATTGTGAAAGCCGCAGCCGTCCCGGCTGCGACACGCGATACAACGGCTCAGCTCCCGGAAGAGCGATTACAATCAGCAACGCCGAGCCAATTCCGAACAGAATCGCAAACGCAATTTGCTTGAATACGAATCCCCCGTACGCGGTATTCGTGTCATAACCCATGCGATCCAGCGGCCAGTTGTTGAGCTGCATCAACGTCAGCAGAATCGCCACCACAATCCCCAACTTGAGGGCCAGCCCCCAGCTCGTCTGCCCGCGCATCGTCAGCAAAATTCCCAGCCAAAGCGCCGCTCCCATCAGCAGCAGCCAAGGAATGATGGCTAGCTGGTTGAAGAGAATATTTTTTGAACGCAGCTTCGCGTAGCTCCGCTCCCACGCCTCCGGCACTTGCAAAAATTCCTGCGAGCTCCCCCCGCGGTCGCCCTGCAGCGTCACCCGCAACCGGTCCGGTGCGTCCTTGGCCCGGAAGCCGCGCTTCTCCCATGTGAACGACCAGTCCTCGCGGTTTGGTTTTTCGCTCAAGTTGGATTCCTCGGTGAGAAAATTCCACTTGGCTAAATCCACGTTCATCTTGCCGCGAAGAAATTCCTGCGCGGCGGTTTTTGCAGCGGCGAAATCCAACGCTGCTCCCGCACGCGCTTCTTCAATTTTGTGCTCGTAGCCCACAATTTCTCCCGCCGGGCTCACTCGCACATAAAATTCTTCTTCCTTCTGCGGCCGGAAAAAGCGCACGTTCCAATACCAGATGTTCAGCTCGCTGGACATCAACTGGTTCGCTTGCTTCAGCCCCACTTCCCGCTCTAGATATGTCTTCGCGTTGTCGTCCACATCGAAAACGATCGCCGACTGGTACCCGGTGACGTCTTCTCCCAGGCTGCCAACAAATTTCTGCGCACGCGCGCGAGCTTCCGAGCGCGAAACCTTAAAATCCACCGACGCTTCCGGAAACGCCCGGAAAAAATACCTGTGCGCAAATACCAGCCCCACGATGCCCAGCAGCACCCACAAAATCAGCGAGCGCTTATCCGATCCAGTCAGCCGGTTCCCGTCGTCCGCCACTCGTCCTCCCGCACCTTCGTTATCGCCAGACACCCACACTTATACTACGTTGAGAATGCGAGCAACTGTCGCCCCATCCGTCGCTGTGTTCTCCCATTGTCCCAATTCGAGATACTCCGCTCCGCGTCCCAAATACGGTCTCGCCCTCGCCAATCTTCATTTTCTCCTTGCAAAAAAGTAGGTTTCATGTATAATTTTATTCAGTAAATATTGTGCCCCGTCAGCCGTACCGCCAGCCCCTCAGCTGGCTTTTTTATTTTCCGACGCATTTCTAACTCTTTTAGGATCAGTGTTTACGGACGGTCCGTAAGTGTTGTATCTAAAGGGCTTAGGTGGAAACGTAACTCCTTTAGAATCAGTGTTTACAAAAAGCGGGGGAGGGGACCCGTCTGGACTGCGGCAGCTCTGCTGCCGCTTTTCCCCCACGCTCGCACGAATCACTACATTCCGTTCATCCTTTACCCGTTACTCTCGGCCGGGCAGCGCAAGTAAGCCAGGTCCCCGGCTCGTTTCTCTAGGGAATGATATAAAGAAGTCTTAATGACACTCAGTCCCACAACCGAAGTGCGCATGATCAAAGGCGTCGGCCCGCAGCGCGCCGAACTTCTTGCCAGGCGCGGCATACACACGTTCGAGGACCTGCTCTCCTACTTGCCGTTCCGCTACGAAGACCGCATTCAGTTTTCAAATATCAAAGACATTCAGCCCAACGGCACCTACACGATTCGCGCTCGCGTCATGAGCGGCCAGGCCATCCCGAACAAATTCGCATACAACGCCATCTATCATTTGCTCGTACAGGACGCCGCAGGCGGCCTGCTCCCCTGCAAATTCTTTCACGGCGGCTATCTTGAAGGCCGCCTCAAACCTGGCCAGCAGCTCATTCTTCACGGCAAAGCCGAAATCGATAAGCTCCGTCCCGCGCGCATCGAAATGATCAATCCCCAACTCGAGATGCTCGGCGACGGCGAGCCCGACTCCACGGAAGTCGGCCGCATCGTTCCCATCTACGAAGCTATCGGCACGTTCGGTTCGCGCGCCATCCGCCGTGCCATGTACGCAGCTGTGCAGCTCATTGAAGCGGACATGCCGGACGTCCTTCCAGATATTTTGCGCGAGCGGCTCGGCCATCCGTCGCGACGCGAAGCGTTGATCCACGTTCACTTTCCAGAGCCGCAAGAATCGCTCGAAGAGCTCAACACGTTTCGTACGCCGTCTCAGCAGCGCCTCATCTTCGAGGAGTTTTTTCTTTACCAACTCAGCCTCGCGCTTGACCGCAAAACCACACGCAAAGAAAACGCCATTGCCTTCCGCATCCGCGAAGAAAAAGTCCGCGAAGCCCTGAAGCGGATCCTGCCCTTCAAACCCACCGCCGCGCAAAAGCGTGTTCTCGCCGAAATCGCCGCCGACCTCGAAAAGCCCGCGCCGATGAACCGCCTCCTGCAAGGAGACGTCGGCAGCGGCAAAACGATCGTCGCGCTCCAAGCCGCCGTCATCGCCATCGAAAACGCCACCCAAGCCGCGCTCATGGCGCCCACCGAAATTCTCGCCGTCCAACATTATCTTTCTGCCCGCCGCATCCTCGCTCCTGGTGGCTACAAAGTTGAACTCCTCATCAGCGGCCTCAAGTTTGCTGAAAAGCAAGCCGCTCTCGAACGCATCCGTACCGGCGAAGCCCAGCTCGTTATCGGCACGCACGCGCTCATCGAAGACCAGGTTCAATTCGCGCGCCTCGGCTTTGTCGCCATCGACGAGCAGCATCGCTTCGGCGTCCTCCAGCGCAAGCGCCTCATGGACAAAGCCGCTTCCCACGGCCACGCGCCGCACGTCCTCGTCCTCACCGCCACGCCCATTCCGCGCACGCTCTCGCTCACTCTCTACGGCGACCTCGACGTCTCCGTCCTCGATGAACTTCCGCCCGGCCGCACGCCCATCCAGACGCGCCTCACCTCCGAGCCGCACCTCCCCGGCGTCTGGGAATTTCTGCGCAAAGAAGTCGCCGCCGGCCACCAGGCCTACATCGTCTATCCGGTGATCGAAGAATCGAAGCTCGAACTCAAAGCCGCGATGGACGAATACAAGCGCCTCTCGAAAGAAGCCTTCCCAAAACTGAAAGTCGGTCTCCTCCACGGCCGCCTCTCCAGCGAAGAAAAAGACGCGGTCATGGAAAGCTTCCGCAAAAACGAAACGCAAATCCTCGTCGCCACCACGGTGATCGAAGTCGGCGTCGACGTCCCCAACGCCACCGCCATGGTCATCGAACACGCCGAACGCTTCGGCCTCGCCCAGCTCCACCAGCTCCGCGGACGCATCGGCCGCGGAGCCGCCAAATCCCACTGCATCTTGATCGGCCCCGTCCGCATGACGGATGAAGCGCGCGCCCGCCTCGAAACCATGGTCCGCACCGCCAACGGTTTTGAAATCGCCGAAACTGATCTCCTCCTCCGCGGCCCCGGCGAATTTTTCGGCACCCGCCAATCTGGCGACCTCGGCTTCCACATCGCCAACCCCATCCGCGACAAAGATCTCCTAGAGGTTGCCCGCCGCGAAGCCTTCGCCCTAGCCGAAGACGCGCAGCAATCCTCCGCCCTCCAGCGGCTTCTGCGCATGCTCCCTGGCGAATGGCAATGCCGCTACCACCTGGCGAGAATTGGATAAGCTATGCAAATGCCGCTTTACGGTCTCACCTTCTTGTCTTCTCTGCAGGATTCGCCAGCCTTCCGTTATTCCCGCAAGGTTTTGCTGATCGTAATGTTTGCAACCGGTGTGTGGATGCTCTTTTCCGTGTTTCACAACAAGCGCTTTGGCGTGGAGGAGGCGTGATGCCGTTTTGGTGGGGACGTCTCAGTTTATTTCTCGTGGGGATTTTCGTGATGTGGACAGTCGTCCACTTTTGGAATCGCTGAACCATGCGCATCTTCACGGGCAAACACGGCATCTTCAAAACGCCTCACCGCCTGTACCCGCGGCGAATGCTTTCGCCAACCCGCTCATTCACAATGACTTATTCGGCTTATGAAATCTTAACCACCGGCTCCTGACTTCCTTACGCCCGTTTTTCTACCATGAGTTTGCGGGTCACGACCTGCACCGCGTGACTCGAGGGAGAAATCAGATGTTATCTGGTCCGAAAGGCTGTGAAGAGCCGTTTAGTCCGCAGTGCTGTGTTTGTGGCCACCGAGCCGAACTTTTTGATCTACCAGAAAGAACAGGCAAATACTGCCTCGAATGCAGCGCCGACGTAGCCACATCCATATTACTCACCACAGAGATCGACGCCGCAACGCTAGCAGGCCAGGACGCCAGCGCCCTTGTGGCAGAATTCTCCCAACTCAGCACCAGTCTGCTGGAAAGAGCGCAGTCGGCCTAACGCCGCGAAGCCTTCGTCCTGCGAGCTATTAGTTCAAAGGGAAGCAATCCAGATCGTTTGCAAACTTAAGTGGGCCTGAAAATTTCTTTTCGATCTCGGCCTGCGTCTCGGTTTCCTTGCCCAACGTCCGAAGCATCCGATGGGACAGGACCAGCTGCTTGACGTGCCCCTCTCCGGCAATTTGCCCAATCACCGACGGAGGCATGTGCAAGTTCCTTTCCACGCCAGTGACTCCTTCCGGTACAGCGTTGTGAGCCACGAACAAATCCGCGTTCGCCGCCAATTGCGGCAGACCTGCGCCCTCGCCGTTCGTATCTCCGCTGAAAACGATTACTTTGCCGCCCATTTCCACTCTCCACGCAAGGGCCGGAACTCCTCCGTGGACAACGCGAACCGCTTGCGCCACAATGCCGCCACGGCGAAATACCTCAGCCGGTTTCGCGGTTCCCACAACATTGTGCGGCTGCAATTTATAGTCGCTTTCCTCCCCGGGCACCAAGAGCTCGCTGAGATAGCGATAAGCCCCGTGCTTATCCCCAAAAAAATCGTAAGCAATCTCCACCGTGGAAGGCATGAAATCATTTCCCTCCGGCCCATAGACCGGCAAAGGACGCTTGCGCTCCTCAAACCACGAAGACTTGATCAACGCGGGAAAGTCGCCGCTGTGATCTTCATGAAAGTGCGAGAAAAAAATCACATCAAGCTGCGACATTTGCGCACCGCTTTCGCCGAAGCGAAGCGCGCTTCCTCCCCCCGCATCCACAAGCACTCGCGCTTGTCCGTCTTCCCAGATGAGATAGCTGCTAGAAGCTCGCTTGTCTTGCAGTTCCGGCCCGCCAGACCCAAGCACCTGCAAAGCAATCCCGTGCGCTCCGCAAGACTGCGCTCCCGCCGACGGCAAGAAGGCGCAACACAAAACAAAGCTAAAGAGTGTAAGGGAGCGAATCACAGCGGCAAATCTGGGCATAAATAACTCCTCAGGGCTGGCAGTCCAGGTCGGCAACCTCTTTTTATTTACTTCTTACTGGATTTGATTCAATCCAAGGCCATTAGACTATGTTAATTTGCCCCTTCATGCGCATCATCGCCGGCAAATACCGCAGCCGTATCCTGAAGAGCCTCAAAGGCCTCGCCCTCCGTCCCACCAGCGACCGCCTGCGCGAAACTCTCTTCAACGTCCTCGGCCCCGGCGTAGTAGGCTCGCGATTCCTCGACGTCTTCGCCGGCACTGGCGCCATCGGCATCGAAGCCCTTAGCCGCAGCGCCGCCGACGTAACCTTCATCGAAAATCACGCGCCCGCCGCAAAACTAATCCGCCAAAATCTCGACTCGCTCAAAATCACCACCGGCTACACCATCCTCGCCGCCGACGCCCACACCGCTCTCCAAAAACTTGCCGCGCGCCACACTCACTCAACTCCAGGCTTCGATTACATCTTCGTCGATCCCCCCTACGCCGCCCACGTCGACTACGCCCGCACCTTCGAATTCCTCGCCACCGCCAATTTCCTAGCTCCCGACGCGCTCGTCATCTTCGAGCATCACCACAAATTCCAACTCCCCGAACACTTCGATCGACTCTGCCGCACCCGCGTCCTAAAACAAGGCGACGCGTCCCTGTCTTTCTACCTCTCGCCCCAAAGCAGTCCACCCCCGCACAACTCTTTCGTAAAGCACCCGCATCCATGAACGCCATCCTGGAGAAGACGGAAATCATTGGTGAGGCCTTTTCCTTTTCTTGATACTCGTCGCGAGGAACACGCAGAAAACTCGCTATTGACAACTGTCTCTACATATGTAGACTTAAGTGTGTGAAGACTCCTCGCTTATCGCCGCAAACTCTTCGCGTTCTTGAGCGCTTCATCGAGCGCCCTACTGTCTGGCGCTACGGTTACGAACTCAGCCGTGAGACCGGCCTCAAGTCCGGCACGCTCTACCCCATCCTGATGCGGCTGGCCAAATACGGCCTACTGGAAACCAAGTGGGTCACCACAGAAGACGGCGTCCCTCCGCGCCACACCTACCGCCTCACTCCAAACGGCGTTGCACTCGTCCGTTCCACCTTTGCAGACTCTCGGGCAAGCGCTCGCACCGCGCTAAAAGCCCGCCGCC
Source organism: uncultured Acidobacteriota bacterium (assembly GCA_963730495.1). Classification (GTDB taxonomy): domain Bacteria; phylum Acidobacteriota; class Terriglobia; order Acidiferrales; family UBA7541; genus Acidiferrum. The sequence goes on from CAVSSD010000004.1 coordinate 25,231, forward strand.
CCGCCTTCAGCGGAGGCAAAGCATGACACTTCCAGCCTTTTCGCGCAGCGTCGCCATCGCCCTACTACGTTTCGCCATCTGGATCGCGCCCCACGACACCCACGACTGGGGCCGCGGAATGTTGAGCGAACTAAATCACGTAGAAGGCAACTGGTCGGCCCTCATCTGGTCGCTCGGCGGCGCGGGCGTCCTAGCGAAACACGCCATCGTCGCCATAATTTTTCCCGGCAGGCACCGCCGTACCGTCTCCACCGCCAGCGAACTTTTCGAAAAGGAGATCCCCCTGCGCAAAACCACTCTAGCCGTAATCGCGTCCTGCGTCGTCGCCTTGCTCCTCTTCTTCGTCGCCCCCGTCTTCCGCCAAGCCTTCCAAGTTTCCCTCGCGCAGTGGCATGATATTTTCCACGTAAGGCACAGCTTCGGTTATCCAGGCCCAGATCCAGAGTGGGAAGCTCTCGCGAAAAGAGCCGAACAAAATCACGACGCCGAAGCACTCGCCTTTGTGGCGGCTCGCCATGCGAATGAAATCGAAAGGGCGCGCCTCGCCGACGAAGCTGTTCATCTCGACCCCAATCTCACTTGGATTTACGCGACTGCTGGCACATGGAATTCGCCTTCCTCCGGGACGGACCGCGTCTCCGCGTTGAAACAATGGGATCCGCAAAACGCGCTTCCTCATCTATTCGCGGCTCAGAAAATTGGCGTCACTGTTACGCGCAACAAAGAATTTCCACTGGGCAAGGTCGATGAAAACCCAGCTTGGGAAAAGGCTATGAGCACCGCGTTTCAATCCCCAAAGCTCGACACGTATCTCGACCGCCAAAAGCAGTTGGATCGCAGGGTTCTGTCTCGCTATCGCCTTGACGACCCGTTTCAGGCCACCTCTGGTGAGGATTGGTATGGCTTTCCCAGCTATGGAGTTTGGTACTGCCACCTTTACGCGAAGTCGCTTCTCGAATCCGGCCAGATGCTTGAATCTCAGGGCGATCGCAGAGCCGCCTTTGAAAAATATTGGTTCGTGGCCCGTTTCGGCCAGATGATGGGTGATGGCACCGGATTCACATTTTTTGTGAGAAAGGATATGAGGGAAGCCTACGGTCGGCTCGGAGCGCTCTCTCAAGTAGAAGGCAACAACACGGCGGCCGCGTTCTACTCCTCGCTCGCCGATCAAGTTGCCAAAACCGCCGAGAAAGAGCGGACGTCACTACGCGCTAGGTTCCAGGGTAGCGACGTTTCCCACTGGAACGCGTTTTTGGTGCGACTCTCCGGATTATTGATGCTTTTTTGCGCTCTCCTCTTACTTCTTTGCGCACTCGGTGTAGTGGTACGGAACCGCTCGCTCAGGTTAAGCTCGCTACACCCGAGCGGACTCACGCTTGCCCTTGGTTTCGGCGCAGCCATCGGGTTGCTGCTCTCCAGCGCCGTCCTTTTTGTGAGTTACAGACCCTATTTCGAACTCCTGCAGCGTTTCCTGAGCAAGGGTGATGATGCCCAGCTGTTCGAACTCTCCGCCTTCCTCCGCGACACCCAACTCCCTCTCGGCTCGCAATTCAACCTGGGCCCAGACTCGTGGTACGTAGCCTCGTGGAACGTTGTGTTTTATTTCTGGTTCGCCGTAACAGTTCTTTGTGCCTTTGCACTTCTCATCGCCGTCTTCCGGCACTTCCAAACGCGTCCGCGAGCCAGCGCCACAGCCTAACCTCACGATCTAGCGCCAGGACTTGCTTACTCTGGAAGGGCCCCTCCCGTCTGGGCTACCCACTCCTCACCATCCACTACTCACTCTCTTCTCAGGCATCCCCAGCCCCGCCGCCCGAATCCATACTCTCTGGTCCCCAGCCACGCTATACTACGAGACTAATGTCAGCAGGCCAGGTCAATAGTGGATATAACCTCTTGGGACAAGGCGCGGCGACCGCCGCGCGCATGGCTCCCGTCCCTACGCCTCCGCCCGAGCAGGTCATCGCTGAGCCCAAACTTGACGTTCCCTGGGGCGACTTCCGCCAAAGTCTCTGGAGCAGCTTCGGCACGCTCGTTTCTGGCCCGTTCACACCCAGAAAATTTCTCGGCGGTGACTACTTCCGCGACTGCTGGGTCGAACGCCGCATGCCCTGGCGAGCGGTCGTCGCTGCGGCGCTATGGCACGTTGTGTTCGTTTTATCTCCGTTCTCACTTCTGCCCACGATCATTCGCCACAACACCGCCTTTGACAACACTCAGCTCACTTGGTCAGGCCCCATCGAAGATTTCCCGACGCTCCAAATCCTCGCTGCGAAGCCCAAGACCATCGCGCACGGCGACCCGAACAAACCGCTCCCTCCCAAAGGTGCCGACGCTTTCCATCCCCGACAGCGCATCGTCACAGATCCCGTGCACCCGAATCACCCGCGCCAAACGCTGCTCAATCCCGTCGCGCCGCAGCTCGCGCCCAAAACTCTTCTCAACATGCCGAACATCGTTCAATTGCAGGCTCCGGCAGCTCCGGCCCGGCCGCATATTCAGATCAGCGCGGAAGCTCTCGCAAAACTTCGTCCCCGCCAGCACCGCGTCGCCGCAGTTGCGTCGGCTCCGCTGCCCGATGTTCCCACTTTCGATCAGAAGCCTGCGGACCTAAATCTGGCAGTATCGCCAAACGCTCCAGCCCGCCCGAAACTCGACCTGAACGCAGGCGCCGCGCCTCGTGTAGCAGAGCGTGCGCAAACCGGCGACTCCGTCGCCGCGCCTGATCTTGGTGCTGCGCAGCCCGCTGCGAATGGAAACCCTGCTGCGCTCATCGCGCTTTCCGCTTCGCCCGCGGCTCCCAAAGCGGATGTTCAGCCACCGCAAGGCAATCTCGCCGCGCGCATCTCCATTTCTCCGGAAGGCACAAAGCCCGGCGTACCCGATGGGACAGCGAACGCTTCCTCCGCCCCATCCGGTGGCGCTGGCGCACCGGCAGCGACCAACGGCGGCGGAAAGAGTCCCGTAGGTATCAGCATCAGCGGCGGAAACCCTCAGCCAAACGCTACCGTTTCCGGCTTGGGAAGTGCGCATTCAAAACTCAGCTTGCCGTCCTCGCACGGCTTAATCACTCGCCCGGATTCGAATGGCAAGACCGAAGACGCGCAAGAACGCACCGGTCCTCCTAACTTCACGACGCTTCCTCCCGGAGCAAAACCGGAACAAATTTTCGCTTCCAAGCGCGTTTACACTCTCGCCGTCAACATGGCCAATATCAATAGCGCGAGCGGAAGCTGGGTTTTGCATTTCGCCGAACTCGGTGGCGGGTCAGCGGCGATTCCTTCCGCTTCTGCAGAACTCGCCATGCCTGTGCCGATCCGGAAAGTCGATCCCAAGTATCCGCCCGATCTCATCGAGCAAAATGTCCAAGGTGAAGTCGTTCTGTATGGAGTCATTCACGCCGACGGTTCCGTCGACAGCATTCAAGTCGCTCGCGGCCTCGACCCTCAGCTCGACACCAACGCCAAGTCCGCCTTCGCCCAATGGAAGTTCCAGCCCGGTTCAAAATCCGGCACGGCCATCGACCTCGAAGTCATAGCCCACATTCCCTTCAAAATCCGCGACGACCGCTAACCGCGGGAGCCACTCCTGCAACGATTCTCGCTCCAGCGTCACCACTCCGTTAGAAACGGCCAAGGCAACTTCGCCCGAGCGCGCGCCAGTATAAATGGAGGACATCATGATCGAAACAGGCTCACACACCGTTCTCGTCTATGTGAAATTGCAGTTCCTGCCGCAATGGTCTCGCTTCAACGGCGCAGAGGGAATCACCTACACGGTCACAGGTAAAGCCGGCGAATTGCTTGTGGTTACCGAAGACGAGAACGCCGCCAAAACCACCTATTGGTTTGTCCTCAACGAAGGCCACGAAGTCTGGGTTATCGACGATGTCGCCCATATCCCCGCGCTCTGCGTCAAGAGCGCTAAGGGCGATCAAACCAAGTGCCGCGGCTAGTTCTCGCCGAGCCTGTTCGACTGTGGAAGAGAACTTGATGTATGTCGCCGCATCATCTCTTTCTATTGTTTCATCGGCACGACTGGCAAATCGATGAAGCTGGCCGTTCCCGCCGCGTGATACACGCGCTGCGTAGCCTTCACATAGTCTTGCGGCTTCGCAAAGAAAATATTCGGCACATAACTTTGCGGGTTGCGGTCGTACAGCGGAAACCAACTCGACTGCACCTGTACCATAACGCGGTGCCCCGGCAGAAATACGTGATTCACGGTAGGCAGAATGTATTTGTACGTCAGGGGCGTATTCGAAGCGATCGGCTTTGGATCGGAAAAACTTTCGCGGTACCTCCCGCGAAAAATATCCATCGCAATCGAGAGCTGGTAGCCGCCCATCTCCGGATAGCTCGGCACTTCGTCGGGAAACACGTCGATCAGCTTTACCACCCAGTCGCTGTCGGTGCCGCTTGTTGACGCGACAAGATGCACCATCGGAGTTCCGCTAAGCCGCAAGGGTTCCGTCAGCACCGGCGTCATGTAGGTCAGGACATCCGGCCGGTCCGCGACGAAGCGTTGATCCTGCAGCAGCCACGTGCTCCACGCAGTGCCACGCACCGGGCGCGGAATATACGGCACCGGCTTCGTCGGATCAGAAACATATTCGTCGAATGCCGCCGCAGATTTTGCGTCCCCTTCGGGAGCCGTAAACGAAAGCCCAAATCCCGCAGTCAGATAAAGAGGCTTCGACACCGTCGCGCATCCCGTTTCGCAAGCCACCGGCCATGATTTGAAACGGTCCCAATGATTTTCCCCTGTGTTGTAAATAAGGACCGGCGGCGTATCCGCTTTCGGCGCTCCATCTTTCAAATATTGATCGAAAAACGGTTTCAGTACGTCGCGCCGGAATTGCAGCGACGGTATCTCCATTCCACTTCATCGGCCCCAGCGTCGACCCGTCGTAATTTACGCCGCTGTGCCGCCAGGGACCCATCACCAGATAATTCATGTTGTTATTCGTGTCGTGCGGTTCGATCGCCAGGAAACAATGAATCGCTCCCCACATGTCTTCCTGATCCCACAGGCCTTGAATCCACATCGTCGGCACTTTCAGCGGTTGCCCCGCCAGGATTTTGTCGAGCGCTTGCTCGGACCAGAAATCGTCATAGGCGGGATGTTCCGAAAGTCTGCGCCAGTAGGGCAGCTGATCCAGCCCAGCAGCTTTCGCCATATCGCCCGCCGAGCCGCCGCGCCGGAAATTTTCGTATTCGTCGTAACCTTCCCGAGTCATCGGCGCTCCGCTGCCACGCGCCGCCGTCTGGGCAGTAAAATAATCGAGGTTCGGCTGGCGGAAAGCTCCGAAGTGAAACCAGTCGTCGCCCATCCAACCGTCCACCATCGGGCTCATCGGCGCGGCGACTTTCAGCGCGGGATGCGGATTCACCAATGCCATTACCACCGTGAATCCTTCGTAAGAGCTGCCAATCATTCCGACCTTGCCGTTTGATTCGGGAATATTTTTCACGAGCCAGTCGATCGAATCGTATGCGTCGGTCGAGTGATCGACTTCGCTGTGATTAAGCGGCCCGACCAGCGGCCGCGTCATCACGTAATCACCCTCCGAGCCGTATTTCCCGCGCACGTCCTGGAATACGCGGATGTAGCCGTCCCCCACAAAAACTTCGTCTCCTTGCGGCAGTATGGCCAGCATGCGCTCCGATTGGTTGCGGGCCGCGCGATGCGCCGCGTCGTAAGGCGTGCGCGAAAAAAGAATCGGCGCGTTCTTTGCGCCTTTTGGAATTACGATCACGGTGTAGAGCTTCACGCCGTCGCGCATCGGAATCATCTCGACGCGCTTCACGTAGTCGTAGTTCGTTTTGGGCGCGTCGTACTTGGAGGGCACATCGGACGGGAGTGGCGTTTGCGCGTAGCTCGTGGTCCCGCATCCAAGCGCAACTGCCGACAGCACGATGCGGCGAAGCAGAACAGAATTGCCAGTCATGAATCCTCCGAAGATTTGCCGAGCGGACCCGAAGGTGGCTGCAAGCCCAATCGGCGGAGAGTTACTTTAGCAGATGCGGTGATTTTTCTTCGAGAGATTCAACGAGATAAAGGTGCAGCCGATGCGGCCGCACCTTCCGCAAGTTTTACGAGAGTGTATAGCGCATGATGAACCGGCGTCGGCACGCCCAGCTCTGCGCCGCGCCGCGCGATGTATCCATTCAACGAATCGATTTCCGTGTGCTTCCCGCGCATCATATCCTGGGCCGTGGAAGAGTACGCCCCGGCCAGTTGCGTCGCTATCTTGAATGATCCCGCCAGAGCCAACTGCGGATCCTCAAATCCCGGCGGATGTACACCCGCCGCGCGTGCCACCGCCAGCAGTTCGTAGACTGCGGTTTCTACAAGCTTCCGTGCGTCGGGGCTCGCTGCAATTTGTCCGTACGTCGCGCGGCCTAGCGCCGAAACGGCGTTCAGCGCGCAATTCCAGGTCAGCTTGGTCCAAAGTTCGCCCTCGATATTGTCCGCAACGCGGCAGCTGACACCGGCGCGCTCGAACATCGTTGTAAATCGCTCGCTCTCTGGATTCCGAGGCCCCACAACCAGATCGCCGCGCCCTGCATGCTTCACGTGTCCCGGCTCGGGAACGGCCGCCGCCACGTAAACTACCGCGGAGAGCGCCGCAATCCCCGATGCCGAGCGAATCTGCTCTGCATTGTCCACGCCATTCTGCATGCTGATGACAATTGTGCCAGGAGCTAGCAGCGGCCGGAGCGCGCGAGCCGTCGCGGCATTGTCGGTAGTCTTGACGCAAAAAAGAACAATTTCCGCGCCGCGAACATCCGTCAACTCGGTCGAAGCTTCAACGCGAACGCTTTCTTTGAATTGCACAGTGTCCAAAAACAGTCCGTTCTTCTTCACCGCATCGACAAACGCGGCGCGGCCAATCATCATCACCGGAGCGCCCGCTCGCGCGAGCATTCCACCGAAATAACCTCCGACCGCGCCAGCGCCAATGACGGCAACGCGCGGCCAATTATTAGCAACTGTCATGCAGTCACCACCGCAATCAACCGATCGATGTCGCGCTCCGTATTGTAAAGATGGGGCGACACGCGAATATTTCCTTCGCGCAAACTGACGATAATATTTTCTTCGCGCAGTTTCTGATAGAGCTCGGTCGTTTTTTCCGGCGACCGCGCAGCAAAGCATCCAAAGGCGCCCCGGCGTGCCGCGCCCAGCGGGCTCTTTGGAACACAGCGGTCTTTCGGCAAGCGTTCGAACATCAGATCGATCAGGGCGCCATTGTGTTTCGCCACAGTTTCAGCCCCAACGCGCACCACAAAATCCGTGGAGACGTCCATTGCCACGAGGTTGAAATTGAAATAGCTGGCTGGCTCCGCGGTGTCCCATCGCTTTGCTGCCGGAGCGGGCTTCGGATTATCGAAATTAAGCGAAGCAAAATTGTCCGAGCCAGCCACAGCCATCCAGTAAAATGGCGCCGGCCGCATGTCGGCGATGTGCTCGCTCTTGGCCCAGAAAAATCCAGTGCCAAATGGACTGAGCAGGCCCTTGTAACCCGCGCATACGACAAAATCAGCGCCGAGCTTTTCAACATCCATCGGCAGCGTCCCGCAACACTGGCTGGCGTCCAGCAAAAGCAAAGCGCCCTGCGCATGGCACGCTTCGGCCACGCGTGCCGCATCCAGCAACGAACCGTCATCGAATCGCACGAGGCTTACTGACACGAGTCGCGTTCTCGGCGTCATCGCCGCCAGCAAATCATCGGCGGTGATAAATCGTTCGCGTGGCGCAACGATATTCAACTTTACGCCTTCGCGCTCTTCCATCGGTTTCCAAATCGTATACTGCAGCGGAAATTCGCCCTTCGCCGTAACGATTTCATCGCCGGGCTTCCACGACAGGCCGTACGCAACCGCCGCCATACCGGTGCTCGCTCCCGTGGTAATAGCTACCTCTTCATCCTTGCCGCCAATGAGTTTCGCAATCGACGCGCGAATCCGATTTGGAACTTCGAAGAAAGTAGAGTCCGGCTTGTGATGTGGAAATTTCTTCCACTCCTGCGCCGTCTGCAAAGCGCGCAGCGAAACTTTCGGCATCGGCGACTGCCCCGCAAGATTCAGGTAAGTCGCATCCTCAAATTCAAACCATTCCTGCCGCCAGTTGGTGTGAGCGGAAATACCAGGCGTAGCCATGAGAGCCTCCATTGCTAGGTTCAGAGGAGATTAGACTCGCGCCAAACTCAATCGTATCCAACATCCAAATTGGAATTAGCTATTTGGAGTGCGGCAGCTCTGCTGCCGCTTTTCCGAGAAACCAGCAGGTACTAACTTCGCCGAGGACCACAAGTTCGAATTAAAAGTGACCGCGCAATTCGCGAAAAGCCGGAACAATGACGAGTTTTCCAGAGCCCGCCATCACGGGTTCATGTTCGAGCTGCCACGTATGCTGGTGCGGGATGTAGACAGCGTTGAGCCCAATCTTCAGCGCGGGATTGATGTCGCTGCGCGGGCTGTTGCCAATCATCCAGCCATGCGATTTCACGATTTTATATTTGCGAACCAGCCCGCCGTACGTCTCGGGATCTTTTTCGCTGACGATTTCAATGAACTCGAAGAAACCCTGCAGTCCAGAACGCTCGACTTTCGCGGCCTGCTCTGCTGGCTCGCCCTTTGTGAACAAAATCAGCCTGTGCCGCTCGGTGAGATAAGCCAGCGTTTCCGGGACGCCATCGAGAATTTTCGGCGGCGTGCGCTCCAGTTCGACGACGCGGCCATGAATTTGCGCCAGCGTTTCGCGGCGCACCATTTGGTCCGCGAGTTTCAGGTAAGTTTCTTCTAGCGAACGGCCGAAACTGCGCACGCCGTAACCGTACTGCCGGATGTTCTTGCGTTCCGTCTCATTCAGGATGTGGCGGATATACGCGCGCGTGTAGCCGCACGGCTCGACGAGGGTGATGAAATCCTCGATCAGTTTCTCGAAAAACACGTTGTTCTCCCACAACGTGTCATCGGCATCGATCAAAAGTGTGTTGCGTCGCATGGGGACTCGTGTTCAGCAACCGTTATAGATGCGAAAGCTAAAGTTTACGTCGTTTTGTGGCCACGTCAGTCTACCAGCCTCAGAGCATCCTCGGCGATGGCCGCTGCCGCACCGGGCTTGCCCATAGTTCGCGCAGCTTCGCGCATTCTGGCAAAGCGGCTTCGATCGTCCAGCAATCCCGCAATTTTCCACGCCGCGGCCGGCAAATTGTTACAGCGAATCGCGGCCCCGGCCTCCAGCAAATGATCGGCGTTGCGTTCTTCTTGCCCTGGTATCGGCTCGATAAGCGCCATTGGCAACGCGCGCGCCAGCGCTTCGGACGTGGTGAGGCCACCAGCTTTGCCAACAAGAAGATCGGCCGCAGCCATGTACTTGTCCATATCCGTGGTGAAACCGACCGGGACGAGTCGAAGCGCGCCACTCGAAAGTTTGCCCGCATCGCGAGAAATTTCCTCGAGGCGCTTACGAACTTTTTCCGCTTTGCCCGCAATCGCAACAATTTGCCATGGGCGCTGAAGCGCCAGCAAATCATTTACAAGTTGTTCGACTGGACCGATGCCATAACCGCCCGCAGAAATCAAAATCGCAGGTGCCGAAGGATCAAGGCCCAGAGTGCGCCGTGCCTCCGCACGATCTAAAGACTTCGCAAAAAGTGGATCAACTGGAATTCCCGTGACGCGCAACTTTTCGCGCGGGACGCCAATGTGCGCCAGATATTCAGCCGCTTCATCAATGGCCACGTAGTAGCGTTCGACCGTGCGGCAAAGCCACATGGCGTGCACGTCGTAATCTGTTACAACGATGGCGTTGTGTGCGCGCAATTTTCGCTTGGCGATCAGCCAGGCAACAATTTCCGCTGCCAGAAAATGAGTGGCGACGCACAAATCCGGCTGCACGCGCTTAAGCATTCGAATCATCGGCGCGGTGTTCAACCGATCCATCGCGAGGCGTCGCCGTGGATGATGCCAGGGCTGATCGAGGCGGTCGTAGAGCACGCCCATCAGTTCCGGCGCGCGCCGCACCATGGAAATATAAGCCTTGTCATAAACGCGCTGAAAAAGCTTGCTGACGTACTCGATTGTGTCGATGTGTTCTACGGTGCAATCGCCGCGTGCCGCGAACGCTTTTTCGAGAGCCTGCGCCGCACGGACGTGTCCTGCGCCGGAGGATGCGGACAAGAGCAGAACGCGCGGCTTCGTTTTCATCCTCGCTGCGCTCCGACTTTTGCCGCTCGCATCACGAAGCTTTGCGGCGACCGGCGGCAATTTTCTCGAGTACTCCGCGCGCCACACTTTGCAACTCGCCGAAACGCGTCAGATAGTCCTGAAATTCATGGTTCAGCGTTTTCGCCTCTTCCGGACCAAGCTGCGTGCGCAAGATCATATCGCGCAGCCTGACCGGATGCGGTAAAAGCGCGTCTTCCTTCAATTCTTCGAGCGCAATGCTCGCGTCATAGTGATACATAAATTCCCCCCAAGGAGAAATGGGCGTCGATGGCAAAGCCCTGCAACGGGCGGCCCACGCCATTGTACTCGTCGAGCATGGCCGCAAGCGAGCGTCAGCAATTATCACGACAGGTTGATCTGGAAGGCATTCTGAGCGAGCACAGCGCTAGCCGCCGTACAAAAAATAGTTTATGCGGCGGTTGCGGTGGCGGGCATGAATTCGTAGCGTTCAATTTTCGCGGCGATGCCCATGCGTCCGTTGGAGGTGGGCTCGACGCGCACAATCTGGCCGAGACAGCGGATATTGACGTCGCCGGATTGCGTCACCTGCTCGGGCAGTGTGATCACAAATTCGATTTCGCTACCGACGGGAAATTTTATTTCGGTAAGGAAGTAAAGGCCGCGATAGCTGACGTCCCGGGTTTGCGCGGTGAGTTCGGACCCATGCGGTTCATTCGGAAGCACGCGCAGCGGCAGCGTCATGTTAAAACGCCGGGCTTCGCGGCGGTCGGCCCCGTCGCTCATTGCTCCTCCCACTAGGGCTGGAATTTCAACGAAAGCTAACATCGGCACCCGCAAACTGCAACGCGAAAGTCAGGAAATTACGTCCTAGTACGCGGTTTCGGGTCAAATCGTGTACGTTGAGGTATCTCGTAATTGAACTAGTACTGTTACTCTCACGGCCCCGCCTGGAAGTTCGGACTTTGCCCCGTGATGGGGTACACTCCCATTTCTTCTGACTCGACTTATGAGCGCACAACACGACTCTCGCAATTTCTTTCTCGCAGGACCCGCGGGGCGGCTGGAAGCCATTCTGTGGAGTCCCAGCACGGGTTCGCCTCGAATGGCCGCGCTGGTGTGTCATCCGCATCCGCTGTTCGGCGGAACGATGCACAACAAAGTTGTTTATCAGGCGGCGAAATCGCTCGACGCGCTCGGCCTCCCGGTTTTGCGTTTCAATTTTCGTGGAACAGGACTGAGCGAAGGGAAGCATGATCGCGGTGAAGGGGAACGCGGCGACGTCCTCGCGGCGCTCGATTTCCTCGCCGCTGAATATCCAAACATTCCGCTTCTTGTTGCTGGATTCAGTTTCGGGTGCTGGGTGGGACTTTGCGTCGGCTGCGAGGATGCGCGAGTCACTTCGCTGATCGGGCTCGGCCCACCGGTGAACAATGCGGACTTTTCGTATTTGGCGCAGTGTGCAAAGCCAAAGCTGTTTGTGCTTGGCGCGAACGACATTTATGGAGCGCCTGACAAATTGAAAAGCGTGGTTTCCGCGGCGGCCGGCGAAAACGAAATCGTGATTGTCGAAGAAGCCGATCATTTTTTTGTCGGCAAGCTCGATCAAGTGTATCTCGCCGTTACCGCATGGCTCACAGAGCGCAATCCAGAATTATTCCCTTCTACGCGCTTTCGCCGCGACTGAACAGTTGCGTGAATTGATCTACCGTGGCGGGCGCGACGCTGACTAGTTTCGCGTTCGCGTGGACGTGCTCTACGCGCGACATGCCGACCAGAGCTGAGGTAATTCCCGGTGATGACCTTACGAATTGCAGGGCGCGCTCGGCATCATTTTCGAGGCCTAGGGCTTGGGCGACAAAAGACGGGAGATTGCGGGCGACCTGGCCTTGCAGCAGCGACGCGCTGGCGACCAAAGTAATTCCCAATTCGCTGGCGGCTTCCATGACGGTGCGGTCGCGGCCGCCGATGGATTGGTTGCCGAGCGTCAGCGCTTCCGTCATTCCGAGATTGAAAGGGAGCTGCACGAAACGGAAGTGGTGTTTCTCGCCCGCAATATCCGTGGCGATTTGCGCGAATTCGGCGAGTTGCATGGCATCGCGCGCTTTGGCTTCCTGCCGGAAGCCGTTCCAGGTAGCCATGCCGTAGAACTGAATTTTGCCGGTGTCGGCGGCCGACTCGAGAAAAATAAAAGCGTCGCGCACGCGTTCCAGAAAATCCGGACGGGAGACCTCTGTGAGTTGTGTTTCGGGATTGTGCAGGTAGTAGACGTCGATGCAGTCGAGCTGCAGATTACGCAGGCTGCGCGCTAGCTGATCTTCCAGGAAGCGCGGCGTCATGCAGTGGCTGCCGGCGACGAGATCTTTCGGAGTGAAGATGCCGGGCTGGATGTATTCGCGCAGAAAATATTCGGTGGGCTCGGCGGGCATCGAGCCATCGGGAGTCAGATAGCCGCCTTTGGTGCAGACGACGAGTTCTTCGCGGGAAAAACCTTTCGTTGCAAGTTGCTTGATCGCCGCGCCGATGCTGCGTTCGCTGCGCTGGAAGCGGTAGTTGATTGCCGCGTCGATGAAGTTGATGCCGTTTTCGGCGGCGGCGATGACCGCGGCGGTGTAGCTGGCGTCCACCTTTGGATCTGGTTGGCCAAGGTAAGTGCCGATGCCCAGCGACGACATGACGAGGCCGTGCGTTTCGCGGAAGTGGCCGTCCGCGGCGCGCCCGGCGAAGCGATTGGCGTAGCGTTTTGTGGATTCGAGTGTGGCGGATTTGGTCATGAGTTCCTTAGTGTTGCAGTCGTTGCACCGAATCTCCCCATTTGCGATCCAGCCAAAAATGGCACGATGAATCGTGCCGCTACAAAGACGGGCACGGCATGCCGTGCCCCTACAACGTCAACTTCCCGGCGGCGATGGATTGCCGCTTGCCGGCGTAGGCTCGGTTGCTGGCGGCTCCGCGGCTTTTGGATTGAGGAGCCGCGAACAGGCACGGAGAATCTTACGGTATGGCCAGTCTTTTTCGCGAAAGAAAATCTCGCCGTCGCGAGGGTTGCTGTAGAACCAACGGGAGACGAGCGCGAGATGTTCGCTGAGTTCTTCGCGGGCGGTGGTTGTTGAAATTGCCGTGGCGGGCTTCTCTCCGTTTTGCGCAGCGGCGGCGTTGCCTTCGAGATAATCCTTAAAGATGTGTTCGGCGGAGCGCGGCTGGCTTGCGATTTCGCCAAAGCGCAGGAAGAAAGGTTCAGCGAGGCGGCCGCCATGGATTCCAAAGACGCCGATGGATTGGTCTTCGGCGGCGCGCTGAAGAATCACGGCGTCGAGATCGGCGATACGGTGCGGGAGTTCGGGGCGAAAGCGCAGCGCGGCGTCGAGTTTTTCGATGCGCTTGTGAAGTTGCGCGGCGCGCTCGAAATCGAGATCGGCGCTGGCGCGTTCGCGTTCGTCTTCGATGGCGGCGCGAAGCGAGTTGCCGTTGGTGTCGAGAAACTGCACCAAGCGCTGGACTTCGGCGTCGTATTCCTCTTTGGTGCATCCGGCAAAGCACGGGGCGAGGCACATTTTCATTTCGGAATAGATGCAGCCGGGAAAAGTGGGATCGCGACGAATTTTGATCTGGCAGCGGCGGACTTTGAAGAGGTCGAGCGCCTGCTCGGAAAAAGCGAGCGCTGATTTTCGGGAGGGGAACGGGCCGTAGTAAGCGCCGGCTGTGGGTAAACCGGTTTCGTCGACGGCGATGCGGCGCGTGACGTAGCAGCGCGGATAGGCATTGCGTAGGCTGATTTTCAGGACGGCGGGCGGACGCAAGCGCGTTAGTTTGCGATAGCGCTGCGGAAAAAGATGCTTGGTGTGCTGATAGTAAGTGAAGATTTGTTCGAGCGACGAGCCGGTGAGCCGGTAACGAATGCCACTCGCGAGTTCGCGGAGATTGAGGCGTTTGCTCGCGGGATCGGGGGGACCGAGAAGCCGCTGCAAGCGGCGGCGCAAATCCTGCGTGCGAATCAGAAACGGTTCGGCGTTTTTCGCGCGCGATTGGATCAGGCAAACGGCAGGATGAGGCGGAAGCGCGGCAAAAAAATCTTCGTCGCGAGTTGGGTCGAAATCCTGGCCGCAGTCTAGTTCAAGCACGGTGACAGGATATAACGGGAACCGGGAAGCCGACAGCTCACAGCCGACAGCAGGAAAAAGGAGGAGGTTGACAGTCGACAGTTGACTGACCGTGGGTGTCGTCGTTGCCGCCGTGGATTGGGATGGCGTTCTTGTTATTTGAGCCAATCGAAGGCTAGCGACTCCGTACCCATGGCTTCGTCGATCACGGGCTTGGCGATCTCCAGTCCATTCTCGCTGTTTGCGAACATCACTACGCCTGACTTCGTTTTCGGCTCGGCCATCACAAAACACTTGAATACGCCGTTGTCTCCCCAATGCCAGAGCACATCAGTTCCATCTTTGCGCTCAATGCCCCAACCCAGTCCCCAAAACAGATTCTTCGAGAGCTGCTTGGGCTCGCGCTTAATGCAAATCCTGCACTCGGGATCGAGTGCGATTTGGGGCGTTTCCATCTCGCGCAGAGTCGCCGGCTTGAGCCCTTTCCCATTGAGCACCGCTTCCACGAATAGCGCGTAGTCCTTGGCTGTTGTGTTCAGCGTTGAAGCCGCGCCCGCCTCTTTTGGTTTCCACAATTCAACAGGCTTCCCGCCCGAGTCGTGGCCAGTAGCGGTTAGCGCATCGAAGTCTGGCCGCCATACATAACTGCTGCTGGTCATACCCAGCGGCGTGAACACTGCTTCGGTCATATATTCGTTGAGTGTTTTGCCTGTAATCTGTTCGACTACGCGCTGAAGGTAGATATAGCCTTCACCCGAGTAGCTAAACCGCTGTCCTGGCGTGAAATAAATTGAGACTGAGCCGTCATCTGCTGGCCAGTTCGGAAATCCGGTTCGATGGCTCAGGACGATCCGCGCCGTAATCTTTGCAAGGCGCTCGTCACCCGCGATAAAGGGCTTCGGCAGGTAGGTTGTTAGCGGAGCGTCCAGCCCCAGCTTGCCCAGCTCCACCAGTTTCAAGACGCCGTAGGCAAACACCGGCTTGCTCAGGGAAGCCGCTTCAAAAACTGTTTCCCCTGTCACTGGCTGGTCTGTTTTTGTTTCCTTCGTTCCGAAACCGTGCACCCACGTCGTCTTTCCGCCCTGAATCACAGCCATCGACAGGCCCGGCACACCATCTTTCTTCATTAGTTCAGGAACATCTCTCTCGAGTTGCGAAATTGTCGCCCCTGTGTGTGCTGCGGGGTCCCTCTTTGCTCGCAACATCGGCGAAAAAATGGGCAAACCCAGAACGACGGCTCCGAGCACGACAACCGTTCGCGTTCTTATCGCCAAGCAAATCATTTGTGCCTCCAAAGCTGACCTGAACCCGCCTATATAGACGAACCAGAAGGGCGGCGGTCATCTCGGGCATTCTCGTAAGTGGAGTTACGAGAGATGTGGTTCCTTTGTTCCACCATCTTGAAGGGCTCGTATGGAACCGTGGAACTTAGCGCGAGCCACGCGCTTCGAGCGTTTGCCTTCCACAATCTGGCGCGGAAACCATAGGGAAGTCGATGACCAAAGGCGTGATTTCGGAAGTGTACTCGTCGTATTCGCTGATGTGGCCGCCGGTCAAACGCGGAAGATGCCGCCCTAAAGGGACGGCGCTACGCAAGGCCGGGGAGGCCGCGCTGAAGCGCGGGCACCTACATATGCGGAGAATTGTCGGCCTAAAGAGCCGTGAGTGATTTGCAGCGACGTCTAGCGGGCGGTCCAGCCGCCGTCGATTAGGATGGTGTGCCCGGTGATGAGTGAGGCGGCGGGGGAGGCTAGGAAGACGACGGCGCCGGCAACTTCGACGGGTTCACCGATGCGGTGGAGGGCGGCGATGCGCTCGATGACGTCGGCGCGAAACGCGGGGTCGGAGAGCGCTTCGTCGGTGCCCGGAGTGGCGATGAACGTGGGAGCGACGGCGTTCACGGTGATGTTGTGCGCGCCCCACTCGACGGCGAGACATTTTGTGAGGTGCGAAACCGCGGCTTTGCTGGCGCAGTAGATGGACTCGGTGGGCAAGGCGGCGAAGGCGGCTTGCGAACTCATATTGATGATGCGGCCACTCTTTTGGCGCATCATGATTTTTGCGGCGGCCTGACTGGCGAAGAAAGTGGACTTCAAATTTAGAGCCAGAGTGAGGTCGAAGTCGTGTTCGTTGACCTCGAGCGCGAGGCCACTGGTGCCGTTGCCGGCGTTGTTGACGAGAATGTTCAGCTTGCCGAAATGATCCGCAGCTTTTTGAATGGCGGAAGAGATTTGAGCGAGATCGGTGACGTCCATTTGAAGAGGCAAAGCTTTACGGCCCATGGATTGGATTTCGCGGACGAGATCGGATGCGCCGCTTGCGTTGCGTAAGCCGAGGGCGATGTCGGAGCCGGCGTTGGCCAAGGCGAGAGAGATGGCGCGGCCGAGTCCGCGGGCTGCTCCGGTTACGAGGGAGACTTGGCCGGAAAGATCGAAGCTGGGAAATTTAGACATTATGGCTCCATGAGCTGGGCGGAGTGCGGGTGAGTGCTGCGGGGAAGATGTTGCTTAGAATTGAGGGAGACGTCAACTGGGGCGGGGAGGCCGCGCTAAAGCGCGGCGCCTACAATGGCCGGGGGGCCTCTGACGGGTCTTGCTGGGCTCTCTGCGGTTATGTAGCTACGAGTTTAATTTCGAAGATGCCGCTAGAGGGCGGCGCTACGTTTGGTCGGTGGCTTTGCGTTCGGTGGTGTCGGGATTATTTTTCATTTCGCACGGAGTGTCGAAGATCATTGTGGGACATTTGTCTGCCGTGAAGGTGGGCCATGTGGGAAGGCCGGGGTGTTTGGGGTTGCCGGTGCGAGCGAAGTGAATCCAGGCTTCGCTCACTTGGGCGGCGAGATGCTGCGCTTCGGGGCCGTTGCCGGTCATGTTCTCGCAGCGCTCGCTGTTGTCGAAGCAGAAGGCTAGTTCGGCGCAGTGGAAGGCGCGTGGCCTGGCATCCAACACCGGAGTTTTCCAGGTGAACCAGTACAGATACGCGGGGGCGGTGGCTTGAGCGGCTTTGCGTTCGCACTGAGTGACTGCGCCCTGACGCACGTTGGAAGCGGCGATCCTCGAAAGAATATCGAACGGCTTTTCTTTAGGATGCGCTTGCTGGAAAACTTCGATGATCTGTGCGCTCTTATCGCCGTACATATCGCCGACGCGTTTCTTGACCTCGTCGATGGTCATGACTTCGTATTCGGGATGATTGATGCCGTTGAGAAATTCGTTGAGGACGGTTCCGACGAGCATGGGAACCTGCGCGGAAAGGGCGGGAGCGTCGGGATCGAAAGGATGGCGGGGGAGGACAGTGCCGTCGACGACGGGCGCCCAGACCAGAGTGTCGGCCATTCTGCGAATGTTGGGGAGGCCGGGGCGGGCGTTTTTGCGTTGGACTGCGCCACCGGCTTCGATCAATTTTTGGTAGGGCAAGTCCTGGAGTTGAGCGACTTGCGAGCCGCTCAAGTTTAGTTCGGCGAGAACGTCCGCGGCGATTTTGCCGGAGCGTTCCATGCTGCTGGCGCGCGTCATGGAGCCGCTCTGGACGATAGCGCGATGAAAGAGGCCTTTGGCGGTGGGCATGGCCATGAGGGTGCTGACTTTGCCGCCGCCGCCGGATTGACCGAAGATTGTGACGTTGCCGGGATCGCCGCCGAAATTTGCGATGTTGTCGCGAACCCATTCGAGGGCGGCGACGAGGTCGAGCATTCCGAGATTCGCCGAGCTGGCATAGGACTCGCCGTAGGCGGCCAGATTCAAGTGGCCAAGCACGCCGATCCGGTGATTGAGACTCACCACTACAACGTCGCCGCGCCGAGCCAGTCTCTCGCCGTCGTAGGATTTTAATTCCTGTCCCGAGCCCGCCTGGAAGCCGCCGCCGTGAAGCCAGACCATCACGGGGCGTTTTTTGTTGTCGTTGGCGGGAGTCCAAACGTTGACGCGAAGACAGTCTTCGGCGGGAATGCCGTCGTCCCAGGAAAACATCCAGGCTTCTTCGTCATTGGCCCAGCCGGCGCGCGGACCTTGCGGACAAACGTAGCCGAATTGCATCGAGCTGCGGACACCGGTCCAAGAAGTTGGCTTTGTGGGCGGGAGGAAACGCGCTTTGCCGGCTGTGGTCGCGCCGTAGGGAATTCCTTTAAAGGTGAAGATTCCGTTGCGTGTGTAGCCGCGCACTTTGCCGGCGGTGGTTTCGACGATGCCGTTTTCGTCGTTGGCGACGATAGCCGGCTTGGCTGAGGCTTCGGGCGAACTCTTTTCTTGAGCGGCGCTAGCGCGAGGCAATGGCAGCACGACGACGGCAGCAACGCCACCGGCGAGAGTGGCGGCTCCGCGAATTGCGTTGCGACGGCTGATGTGGGGCTGCGGCGTTACGAGAATTTTTTCGGTTTGGGCGCGATCGTTATTTTCTGGCATGAAGGCCTCCCCTTTACGCTTTGAGCGCGAATAACTTACTTCGTTGGGTATAGCGTTGGCAAATGGGATCCGGGGCGCAGCATGCTGCGCCGCTACAAGGCGTTTGACGGAGTGGCGGGCGGGGAAAGTATCATGGCTTCACTTCATAGTTGATGACGACACCGGCAACGCTGGACTTTTTTAGGATGACTTGGGCGTTTTTCGGATAAGAAACCACAAGGGAGGAGCTTGATTCCCAATTCACTTTCATTTCGATTGTTTTCCTGGCACTCGCGGGCGTCGCGTGATTTTCATCGCCGACGATGAAGACATTTCCACGCCCTGAGGGCGAGGATGTACCGCTGCTCAAGATGCTGATTTGCTCGCTGGAGTCGATGGGATTTGATCCACAACCTCTGCGAAACACGACAGCTTTCAGTTTGCCATCTGGAGATTTCGCTTCGGACACGTTCGCGTAGTCGCAGGACTCACCGCATCCGCAAACAGCGAGGCAAGCGACAAACGCGGCATAAAGCGAAAAACCTCTAATCACGATTTCAGAACCCAGGAGGAGATGACTAGGCGCTGGATTTCAGAGGTGCCTTCGTAGATTTCGGTGATGCGGGCGTCGCGGTAGTTGCGTTCGACGGGGTATTCGCGGGAGTAGCCGTTGCCGCCATGGATTTGGATGGCTTTGTGGGTGACGCGGGTGGCCATTTCGCTGGCGAAAAGTTTGGCGATGGCGGCGTCCATGCTGAAGCGGGCGCCGGTGTCTTGTTTCCAGGCGGCTTTGCGGACGAGGAGGCGGGCCGCGTCTAGTTCGGTGGCCATGTCGGCGAGCATGAATTGGATGGCTTGGAATTGCGAGATGGGATGGCCGAAGGCGAGACGCTCTTGTGCGTATTGGCGGGCAGCTTCAAAGGCGCCCTGCGCTATGCCGGTGGCTTGCGCGGCGATGCCGATGCGGCCGCCGTCGAGCGTGGAGAGCGCGACTTTGTAGCCTTCGCCTTCGTTGCCGATGCGGTTGGCGGCGGGAACTTCGCAGTCGGTGAAAATTAATTCGCAGCAGGCGGTGGCGCTGATGCCGAGTTTTTTTTCTTCTTTGCCGGTTTTGAAACCGGGCGTGCCTTTTTCAACGACAAGCGCAGTGATGCCTTTCTCGCCTTTTTCGGGATGCGTGTTGACGTAGACGATGGCGGCATCGGCGACGCCGCCGTTGGTGATCCAGGCTTTGGTGCCGTTGAGGATGTATTTGTCGCCGCGGAGGACGGCTTTGGTTTGCAGAGCGGCAGCGTTGGAGCCGGCTTGCGGTTCGGTGAGCGCGTAACAGCCGATTTTTTCGCCGCGAGCGAAGGGTTCGAGGAATTTCTTTTTTTGTTCGTGCGTGCCGTAGCGGTGGATGGGATCGGCGTAGAGAGAATTTTGGACGGAGAGAATGACGCCGGTTGAGGCGCAGCAGCGGGAAATTTCTTCGATGACGATGGTGTAGGCGATATGGTCGAAGCCGGCGCCGCCTTCGGATTCGGGGAGAGCGATGCCGGTGAGGCCGAGTTCGGCGGCTTTCTTGAACGTTGCGTACGGAAAGTGGCCCGTTTCGTCGAGTTCTTTGGCTAGCGGACGGACTTCGGATTCGGCGAACTCGCGGACGGTTTTTTGGAGGAGAGCTTGTTCTTCGGTTAGGTCGAGATTCATGGGTGCGGGTAGTTTAGCGCAGAAGTCAGCTGACAGCTGAGATAGGAAGAGGTTCAAGAGTCTAAGGTTGAAGAGTTCTGCGCGAGAACTTAGGCGACCGCGTTGTTCACGAGAAGATATGCGTTGAAGTAGCAGGTGGGTTTTAACTCAGAGGTCACAGAGAGCGCGGAGAAAACAGATTCCTCGCTTCGCTCGGAATGACAATATGCGGTGAGAACGGTGCCAGCCGAAAGACGGGCACGGCATGCCGTGCCCTTACGAGGCTAGGGCTTTGCGGAGGCGTTGATACGTGACACCGAGGTCTTCGGGATGGACGCGGGTTTCGCCGACCACAGTCATGAAGTTGGAATCGCCGAACCAGCGTGGGAGAGCGTGGAGATGGAGGTGGCCGGTGACGCCGGCTCCTGCGGCACGGCCGAGGTTCATGCCGAGATTCATACCGTCGGGTTTGTAATTTTGTTGGAAAACTTTTTCGATGCGCTGCGCGAGGTGCATCATTTCGTCGAGGGCGCCGGGATCGCAGAGGTTGAGTTCGGCGACATGCGCGTACGGGACGATCATGACGTGGCCGGAAGTGTAGGGAAAACGGTTGAGGATAATGAACGTCTTCGCGCCACGGTAGACGATCAGCGTTTCGTCATCTTTGTTGAGCGCGATGGCATCGCAGAAGATGCAGTCGGGCTGCTTGCCGGCGGTCACTTGCTCCATGTACTGGTAGCGCCATGGCGTCCAGAGATAGTCCATCGACACGCGTCCTCAAAACAAAAGTTGCGCCGACAGCATAACGCAAAACGCGTTGCGCGTCGCACGGGCTTCCGGTGGCCGTACGGCGACGGGTTGTTGATAAATTCAGAGAAGTGAAGACCCATCCTCAAAAAACGAGGGTGGGGCACCCGCGCGAGGAAGGACGCGGCGGGCTAAGGGTGCTTCGCTTCGCCAGAAGCTGGGGCGGCGGAAGTTGCTCCGGCCGAGGCTGCTGCTTCTGAGGTGTTTACAAAATCCTTGAGTTCTTTGCTGGGCTTGAAGAACGGAATTTTCTTTGGGGGGACTTCGACTTTCTCACCCGTTTTCGGATTCCGGCCTATGCGGCCGCGACGCTGGCGTGTTCGGAAACTGCCGAAGCCGCGAATCTCGATCTTGTCGCCATTCTGCAAGGACTCGATGATGCTGTCGAAGATGGTCTCGACGATGGTCTCGGACTCCTTACGGGGGAGTTCGGTGATGCGCAGCACCTCTTCGATGAGGTCGGCCTTCGTCAGCGTCAGTTGCTTGGTCATCGTCCCTATGCCTCGTTGCAGAGCCAGTGTATCAGCAGCCGCAGGTTCTTGGTGCGAAACGATTTAGAGCGGCGTAACGCGCCCGGTTGCCACTCTTCCTATCATTAAATTGACCCGCAGGTAAATGAAATTGTGCTGCCCCTGATGCTTTGTCGGCGGAGCGCTCTGGGAAGCGCAGACCGGATTGTTACAAGAAAGCTTTCCGTGTGCCCTGTCACCCCTGCTGTCGAGCGAGCTTATCGTGCCGACAGCTTGGACTTGAGCGCGTCGCCAATCGTCGCCGTCGAAGAAGACTTCGACGTGGACGTGGAGCGATACTGTTCGATTTCTTTGCGCTCGATCTGCTTGGCGGCTGCGCGATAGCTCAAACCGATGCGGCGCGTCTCCGGGCTGATCTTGATGATCTTGAAATCGTACTCCTTGCCCGGCTCGAGCGGACCGGCGCTCTTCAGCGGACCGGTGCTGGTGCGGTGCATGGGTGAATGTCCTTCGTCGCGGCGCTTGCGCTCCTCGATCTCCGTGTTGTGGCAGAGAGCTTCGATGTTGTCGCCGAGTTCGACGAATGCACCGAACGTGGCGATGCGCGAAACTTTGCCTTTCACGATCTGGCCGACTTTGTGCTGCTTGAACCATTCGCCCCAGATGTCATTCACCTGTTTGATGCCCAGGGAGACGCGGCGGTTCTCAGGATCGATCTTCAGAACCTTGGCAGTGACTGGCTCACCCTTTTTGAAAACTTCGTGCGGATTCTTGATACGCTCAGTCCAGCTAACGTCGCCGACATGCACGAGGCCGTCAAAGCCTTCTTCGATTTCAACGAATGCACCAAACTCGGCGATATTGCGGATTTTTCCGGTGACAATGGTGCCCACCGGATACTTATCGGCGACGAGCAGCCAGGGATCGGGGAGCGCTTGCTTGATGCCGAGGGAGACGCGGCGATCGCTGGGCTTGATGTCCAGGACGACGACGTCGACTTCGTCTCCGACTTTGAAAAGCTTCGAAGGATGCTGGGCTTTTTTGGACCAGCTCAGCTCGGTGACGTGGACGAGGCCTTCGATGCCTTGCTCGAGTTCGACGAAAACGCCATAGTCGACGATGCCGACGACCTTGCCTTTAACTTTGCCTCCAGCGGGATATTTTTCGGAGGCGTTGACCCAGGGATCAGGCATCAACTGCTTCAGGCCGAGGGAAACGCGCTGTTTTTCCTTGTCGAACTTGAGGATGATGACGTCGAGCTCTTGTTCCGGCTTCACAACATCGGACGGATGCTTGACGCGGCCCCAGCTTAGATCGGTGAGGTGGAGCAGGCCGTCGATGCCGCCGAGGTCGACGAAGGCGCCGTATTCGGTGACGTTTTTCACGTGGCCGTGGACGACTTGTCCTTCGGTGAGCGTTTCCATCAGCTGAGCGCGCTTGGCGTGTAGCTCTTCTTCGAGAAGGGCGCGGCGGCTGACGACCACGTTGCCGCGGCGGCGGTTGAGCTTGGTGACGCGCACCTGAACTTCGGTGCCCGTGAGGTCGTCGAGATTCTGCGTGGGACGAAGATCGAATTGCGAGCCGGGAAGGAACGCGCGGACGCCGATGTCGACGACGAGGCCGCCCTTGATGCGGTCAACCACTTTGCCGGTGATGGTTTCCTTGGCTTTGTAGGCAGCTTCGATCTTTTCCCAGGTGCGGCGGCGAAGAACTTTTTGATAGGAGAGAATCGTGAAGCCATCTTTATGCTCGCCGGTGCGCTGGACTTCGATCGTGGCGTTGGGCTCGGGGCGCGGAATGTCCGTTTCGGAAAATTCCGCCGCGGGGATCAGACCTTCAGTCTTTCCGCCAAGGTCCACCACCACGCCGTGTTCCGTGTACGCGACTACCTTTACTTCGATAATTTCGTTTTGCGAGGCAGCTTCGTGCTGCTCGTCGTACTGCTCCATCAGCTTGCTCATCTCTTCTGAGCCGGCTGCTTCTTCGGCGGCAGCCGTAGCTTCGGCGTCGGCTGGAGGTGCAGCGGCCGCTGCATGCGCTTCCGCTGCTGCTGGAGCTTCCGCGACTTTCGCAGGTTCTTGCGGGGCTTCGGCAGGAGCAGCCGAGTGATCGTGCGACTCCGCGCCAGCGTCGCCGGCATGCGCCACTGGCTCGGCGGCATTTTCTTGCGCCGGGTTCACTTCATCTGAAGTGGTTTTTTGAGTTGCTTCTGAATCAGGTGCGGGTGCTGCTGCGGCTGCTGAAGACTGGTTGTCGTGGTCGGAAAACATGGTTATTGGCCTCCGGAAGATAACTTCTATTCTGTCCAGCCCGGCTATGCCGGGATAACGCAAAACGTCGATAAGATTCCTTGCGAATTCCCAGACAGGGTTCCAACAAGGAGGTTAACCGCCGAGCGGTCTTTCGGGACAATGCTGCGGGCGTTTCGAGGCGCGCTGCAACTTTAAAAGCATACTCGCCGGGTTGCGTTCGTGTCAATGAAACCGGTTAACCGAACTGGCCCTGCCCCTAGCTTGGGGACGCTGTGTAACTGAGATGCGAATGCCGAGGGAATATTTGGCTAGAGTGGAAGCTTTTTCAAAAGCTTCCGGGCTCTGGCGCGCATAGCTGGCGTGCCGGAGTGGACGGCTTCTTCTAGGAGTTGTTTTTACTTTGGCGCGGAGGATGGGGTCATTTTGCGAGAGGTCGGCCAAGCCTTGGAGGGCAAAGGTTTTTACGATGGAACTGCGGTCCTCAAGGTAGCGCTGTAGGGCGGCTGCGGCACGTCGGCGTTCGGCTGGCGTGAGACAGAGGCGCGGGATCATGGCGGCGGCGAGATGCCAGCGCAGTTCAATTTGTTCGGTCTCGGCGAGGAGCCCTAGGAGTTCGGGTTTGCGGCGGTCGAGAAGGCGGGGCTTTTTTGCGGAGACTTTTTCGGCGGCGTCTGCGGCGCGCATGCGGACGATGGGGTCGTCATGCCAGAGGCAGGCGATGAGTTCGCGAAAATGACGCGGTTGTTTGAGAATGAGCCGCGCCACCTCGTCGGCGCGACCAATGGAGCGACGGTCACCGCCCTCGAGCATGGCCGCGATTTTTTGGTGAGGCATTTTGCGAGAAAGTGCTGACTAAGACTTAAGCGCGGGCGCGGCCGGCTTGGGTGCTTTCGCGGCGGAAATCGGGGGCAACTACTTCCACGGTGCGGCACATTTCGAAGAGGCGGGAGCGCATGCGGCTACCAATTCTTTGGTCGAGAGAATCTTCGCGGGTGGGCATAACGAGTTTTCCGCTGGGGAGGCGGGTGGCTTCGCCTTCGGCGGCGGGATTGTCGTAGTAGTTTGTGGTGATGATGGTGGTGCGGCGCTCGTTGTAGCGGGCGTTTAGGACGATGCCGACGATGTCGCGGACCCAATCGGAGGGTTTGCTTGCTCCGAGATCGTCGAGGACTAGAATTTCTACCGTGCGGATGGGTTCGAGAATGCCCATTTCGGTGGATTCGCTGGCGGGGTTGTAGCTGGCTTGGATTTCTTTCAGGAGTTCCCGGTAATCGCAGAAGAGGCCGGCGTGGCCGCGGCGGATTAGATCTTTCAGCGCTGCTACAGCTAGATGCGTTTTGCCGACGCCGGACGGGCCCATCAGTAACAAACCCTTTTCCGCTGCGCCTGGATAATCTCGAACAAATCCTTGGGACAGGAGCTTGGCTTTTTTTAGCGAGTCGGTCTGCTGCGGCGTGGCGCCGACGTCCGTGCTGTAGCTTTCGAAATCGCAATGCTCGTAGCGTTTGGGGATGTGGGCGCGCTCGATGACGCGCTCGGCGCGGTCCTGCATGCCGCAGTCGCAGGCGACGGCGACTTTACCGGCGGCCGCGTTCGGGCGTGGGACCAGCTTCCAGCCGGTGCCTTTACATAGGGGGCAATTCTCAAGCGCCATGCGGACAGCATACGTTTGCGGACGTGGAACGGCAAGTTGTGGAATGTGGAAATTAGCGGATCGAACTGCGATGGCGGAGCGGGTTTTCTTAACGCAGAGTTCGCAGAGGGCAGAGAGAAAGTCGAGAAAAGATAACGCAGAGGCGCAGAGTTAACAGGGATTTCGCAGAGAAACGTGGCATCATCAAAAATAGTGGGGTGTTTACGGAATCGTTGCTAATCATTACGGGTTCGATGGGGGCGGGTAAGACAAGCGTCCTGGGCGAAGCTTCGGACATCCTTACGCGGCGCGACGTTGTTCATGCGGCTATCGACTTGGATGCGTTTGGACTTGCTCATATTCCGTCCGCGTCCAGGAACGACGGAGTGATGTACCGCAATCTTCAGTCTGTTTGCGAGAATTACGCTTCTCTCGGTGTGAGGCGGCTCGTTCTTGCACGCGCAGTGGAAAATCACGCCGAACTGGAGAAGTGCTGCAGCGCGGTCTCCGCCAAAGGCGTAGTCGTCTGCCGTCTGACCGCTAGCGTTGGCACGATGGAACAACGCATAAAGAACCGCGAATTGGGCATATCGCAGCGTGAATATGTAGCTCGCGTAGCGAAATTGAACAATCTCCTTGATCGTGCGCGGTTGGAGAACTTCACGGTCTCGAACGAGAATCGTCCTCTGAGCGAAGTTGCTTACGAAATGCTGCTGAAGGCTCGGTGGATTTCAGAGGGTCACACTGACAACGTCGAAAAGCTGTAGGAGATCGAACTAGGAAGTACGGGAGATGCGCGGGGTGGTGCGGACGATGGCGTGGCGTGGTTCTTTGTTTTGCATGTGCGATGAGGCTACCCGAGAGAGTTCCTGTTGAACGACGGTGGCGAATTCGGTCATTTGCTTTTCCATCTCGACCATTTTTTCGCGCATGTTTAGGATGATTTCGATGCCGGCGAGGTTGACGCCCATGTCGCGGGCTAGTGTCAAGATTACGTCGAGGCGTTCGAGGTCGGAATCGGTGTAGAGGCGCGTGTTGCCTTGCGAGCGTGAGGGTTTGAGGAGGCCGACGCGTTCGTAGAGGCGGAGCGTTTGTGGGTGCAATTTATAAAGTTCGGCTACTGCGCTGATCATGTAGCCGGCTTTGGCTCGTTTTCTGGTTCGTGGTGGCATTGTTGCGCTCTCTACAAGACGGGCACGGCGTGCCGTGCCCCTACGACTTCAAAGAGGGACGCGATGAATCGCGCCCCTACATTTTTACAGGCGGGAGTGGATGGCATGCCATTACACTCCTGCTTTCGTGAACAAATCCTTGCGCGGATCTTCTGGCGCTATTGTTTCCAGTTCTTTCATCAGGTTGCGCACGCGTTCGTCTGTTGGCTGCGGGACGATCACTTGGATCTCGACGTACTGATCGCCTCGCGAGCCGTTGCGCGCGCTGGGCACCCCTTTTTCTTTCAGGCGCAGTGTTTTGCCGCTGTTCGTCGCGGGAGGGATGCGCACCAGCGAGCGGCCGTCGATCGTGGGGACTTCGACTTTTGCGCCTAGCGTGGCTTCGCTCACGGTGACCGGAACTTTTGTGTAGAGATCATCGCCTCGTCGTTCAAAAAAAGTGTGCGGTTTCACGTCGACGCGCAAGTACAGATCGCCGGGAGGCGCGCCCATGGTTCCGGCGTTACCTTTGCCGGGGACGCGAACGCGGCTACCGCTGGCTACGCCTGCGGGAATGCGCACGTCGATCGTTTCGGTGCGGCGTAAGCGTCCTTCGCCGCTGCATGTTGGGCATACTTTGCGGATCTTGCCAGTACCGCCGCAGCGCGTGCAGGGAACGTTAAATTTCATTTTGCCTGCAGCCTGCTGGATGGTGCCCGAGCCGTGGCAGGTCGGGCACGTTTGCGGGGAGCCGATGGCGCCCGTGCCGTGGCACGTTTCGCAAGTATCGAGGCGCGTGATGGTCAGTTTTTTGACGGCCCCGCGAACCGCATCCCAGAAGTCAATTTCAATTTGATATTCGAGGTCGCCGCCGGGCTCATGCTCCGGTTCCTCGGCACCGCCCCGGCGGCCAGGGAAAAACTGACTGAAAAGATCGCGGAAACTCGAGCTGCTGCCTTGCGCACCCGATCCGCCGCCGAAATCAAAGCCGCCGAAATCGAAATTGACACCTTCGCTGTCCGACTCGTGTCCGCCGCCGCTTCCTGGACCTCCAGCGGGAATGTTGTCGCTGTAAAAGCCGTACTGGTCGTACATCTGACGTTTTTTCGAATCGGAAAGGACGTCGTAGGCTTCCTGCAGTTGCTTGAATTTTTCCTCGGACGATTTGTCGCCGGGATTGAGATCAGGATGGTATTTGCGCGCGAGTTTGCGGAAAGCGGTGCGAATGTCCTTCGCGTTGGCTTTCTTCGAGACGCCTAGGAGCTCGTAATAATCTTGTTTTGCGGTTGGGGCCATGGGAACCAATAAAAGTAAACAGTCGACCCTTCGCATACGCTCAGGGCAAGCAGTTCAAAGTTGAAAGTTCAAAAACACAGCTTCTGCAATGAATTCCAAAGCAAGAGGGCGGGGCAAGCCCCGCCCCTACAGGCTTTGGTCGTGTTAGTTAGGACGCTTGGTTTCGTCGACGTCGACGTATTCGGCGTCAATTACATCGCCGGGCTTTTTGTCTTGCGGGGCGCTGCTCGAGCTTGAGCCTGCACCGCCGCTTGCACCGGCGCCTGCGCTTGCAGCGCCAGCCTGTTGTGCTCCCGCCGTTTCATTGGCCTTGTAGAGCACCTCGGCAATCTTGTGCAAAGACTTCTCGAGGTTCTCCGTCGCGGAGCGCAAGCGAGCCGTGCCGCCCTCGGCGATGGCTTTCTTGGCTTCTTCGATGGCGTCTTCGGCCGTCTTCACGTCCGACTCCGCAATCTTTTCGCGGTTCTCGCGGAGCATCTTTTCCGCTTGGTACATGATGCCGTCGAGCCGGTTGCGCGCTTCGACTTCCTCCATGCGGCGGCGATCATCTTCGGAGTGGGATTCGGCCTCGGTGCGCATCTTCTCGGCTTCTTCCTTCGTCAGACCGCTCGAAGCAGTGATGGTGATCTTCTGCTCCTTGTTGGTGGCCTTATCCTTCGCGCTGACATTCAGGATGCCGTTGGCGTCGATGTCGAAGGTCACTTCGATTTGCGGAGTACCCCGCGGCGCCGGCGGAATGCCGTCCAGCTTGAATTTGCCAAGCGAACGGTTGTCCGTGGCGAACTTGCGCTCGCCTTGCAGCACCTGGATTTCTACGCCGGGCTGATTGTCCGCAGCCGTCGAATACGTTTCGACTTTGCGGGTCGGAATCGTAGTGTTACGCGGAATCTGTACGGTCATCACGCCGCCGAGCGTTTCGACGCCCAAAGACAGCGGCGTCACGTCGAGCAACAGGATGTCCTTTACTTCGCCCCCGAGCACAGCCCCCTGAATTGCCGCGCCAACCGCGACGACTTCGTCAGGATTCACGCCCTTGTGCAGCTCTTTTTCGCCGAAGAACGTGCGAACGATTGCTTGCACTTTCGGAATACGCGTCGAGCCGCCAACCATCACAATTTCCTGAATGTCGCTCGGCGACATCTTCGCGTCCTCCAGAGCTTGCCTGACGGGCTTCATCGAGCGTTCGAGAAGGTCGTTCATCAATTGCTCGAGGCGCGTGCGGGTCAGCTTCTGCTGCATGTGGATGGGGCCGTCCTTGCCCGCCGTGATGAAGGGCAGGTTGATTTCGGTTTCCATCATTTGCGAAAGCTCGATCTTGGCCTTTTCCGCGGCTTCCTTCAGGCGTTGCAGAGCCATGCGGTCTTTGCCGAGGTCGATGCTGTTCTCTTTCTTGAATTCGTCGATCAACCAGTCCACGATGCGTTGGTCGATGTCGTCGCCGCCAAGGTGTGTGTCGCCGTTGGTGGACTTCACTTCGACCACGCCGGCGCCAACTTCCAGTACGGAGATATCGAACGTGCCGCCGCCGAGGTCATACACAGCGATGGTTTCGTCGCTCTTTTTCTCGAGGCCGTAGGCCAACGCAGCCGCTGTGGGTTCGTTGATGATGCGGACGACTTCGAGGCCGGCAATTTCGCCTGCCTGTTTGGTCGCCTGGCGCTGCGCGTCGTTAAAATACGCAGGAACCGTAATCACGGCTTTGCTGACTTTTTCGCCGAGAAAATCTTCTGCGGCGGACTTCAGTTTGCCGAGGATCATCGCGGAGATTTGCGGCGGGCTGTAAATCTTGCCGAAAATCTCGACGCGCGCGTCATCGTGCTCTCCCTTGACGACTTTATAGGGGATCCGCTTCATCTCGTCGCCAACTTCGTCGAAGCGGCGGCCCATAAAGCGCTTGATCGAATACACGGTGTTTTCGGGATTCGTGACGGCTTGGCGCTTTGCTACTTGCCCCACGAGGCGCTCTCCGCCTTTGGTTATGGCGACAACCGAAGGTGTGGTGCGCGCGCCTTCCTGGTTCGGGATCACTACCGGTTCGCCGCCTTGCATGACGGCTACGACCGAGTTTGTGGTACCCAGGTCAATTCCAATAATCTTGCTCATGTCTCTTATTCCTTCCGGAACCCGTCTACATCACTGGCCGTCCGGAAGGTAAGGGTTCCGGAACGGGCCGAGGTCAATGGCGTGCTCCTAGGTCCAGTTCGAGGGGCAGTATATAACTTGAGTGCATCTTTGTCAAGTTTTTCTCATCTCTCAGTCAAAACTTTTATTTTCATGCACTTAAGGTATAGACTGCCTCTCACTTTGGGCTCACTATGAGATGCTCAAAGGGGCTACTTGGATGCGGCGAGAATATAGGGTAGCCTGGCAGGAACTAAAGAGAAGCAAGCTGTGATAATCTGAGCG
The DNA here is from genome assembly GCA_963730495.1 of uncultured Acidobacteriota bacterium. Lineage (GTDB taxonomy): Bacteria > Acidobacteriota > Terriglobia > Acidiferrales > UBA7541 > Acidiferrum. The sequence goes on from CAVSSD010000004.1 coordinate 55,592, forward strand.
AGAGATTGCATCTCAACAATTCTTGAGCATTTTCAGGAGGGTCGCGTGACTCGTCGCGCTGTTGTTGCCGTAGCTGTTGTGCTGGTGTTGATCTGTGGGCGGCTTCTTGTTAGCCGAGGTATTCATCCCGTCGCGGCCGCGCACTACAGTGCCCTGCCTCGTGTAGCTTCTTCGCCAGAGGTGATGCCTGCAGTTCCGGCGACCGAAGCGAGCGCCACGTTCCAGCCAGCCGTACCTGACTCGGTAGATGGCGTGAATGATGTTGATCCTCACAAAGCGTTCGGCTCGAAAAGTGCCCCTATTGTGATGGAAGTATTTAGCGATTTTCAGTGTCCCGCGTGCAAGTCGCTCTTCGAGACGACTAACCGGCAGCTCATGGACAATTATGTGACCACCGGAAAGGTCTTTCTGATTCATCGGGATTTCCCGCTGCCCATGCATGCGTACTCGCGCGTGGCGGCGCGTTATGGGCGAGCGGCGGCAGAAATCGGAAAGGTTGAGGTGGCCGAGAAAACTCTGTTTGATAATCAAGAGAAATGGGAGCAGAGCGGGGATGTAGATGGGACGTTGGCAGCCGTGCTTTCCGCCGCTGAAATGGCGAAGGTTCGCGCTCTGGTCAAGGGTGGAACGCTTGAGCCCCTGATCGACAAAGACTACGCGCTCGGACAGATGTATCGCGTGAATCAGACTCCTACGTCGGTCTTCCATTCCAAGGGGCAGACCTATCCCTACTCGGGCGCGATGAACTACGAAACCCTGCGCCAGTTTCTGGATCAATTGCTTAGCCAAAAATAAGAATAATTCTTGATGGGACGGATAAAAAGCCTTCCGTGATGCAATCGAGCCCACTCAACTTTCGCCGTGTGATTATTTGGATTGGCCGCCTGGTTCTCGGCTGCATCTTCATTTACGCGGGTTATGCAAAGATTTTTCTCCCGAACAGGAATCTGTGGCCATTCTTCATTCTGAAATTTTCCATTTCCATGAACCTCTCGAATTTCGCTATCCAGGTGGAAGCGTTCAAGTTGCTGCCATCCTGGGGAGTACAGTTTGTGGCCCACACGCTGCCGTTCACGGAAATCATTCTCGGGCTGGTGGTTCTGATTGGCTGGCGCCTGCGCATCTGGGCCCCGGTGCTCACCGCCATCATGCTGGGGTTCTTCGCGGTGGTTTTGCGGGCGTATCTGCTGCATATGGACATTAATTGCGGGTGCTTTGCGACTCCCCAGCCGATCAATCTTCAAAAGGTGTTGGAAGACGCGGCGCTCTCCGCGCTTGCATTGATGATGACTGTCTTCGCTTTTAAGGAAGCACGTCAGCCTCATCCGTGGTCGGCACCTGAGAAGGCCTAAGCTCGCTTCCTACGCGGCAACTGCGTAAACTACAATTTTACGCCCCTCATGAAGACTCTCGATGAATACTTGGAACTCGCGGCAGTTGCGCATGGACATTTGTGCGCGGGGCAAGTGCTTGGAGTGCGGCTTGCGATGCTGGGGCTGCAAGAACTGGGGATTGAAGATCCAATCGCCGAGCGCAAGCGCATCGTTACGTACGTGGAGATCGATCGCTGCGTGACGGATGCCGTGGCGTTGGTCTCCAATTGCCGGCTGGGAAAGCGCGCGCTGAAATTTCGCGATTGGGGCAAAGTGGCCGCCACGTTCGTTGATCTCAAGACTGGCCGCGCAGTGCGTATCGCCGCGAAGGAATCCTCGAAGCAAGCCGCTCGCGAAATGTTTCCGGAGATGGCGAAAGACGCGGGGCAGCAAAAGGCATACGCCGCGTTATCCGACAACATCCTTTTTGACAAGCAATGGGTAAAAGTCGAAGTACTACCCGAAGATCTGCCCGGGTTCAAGGGGCCGCGCGTGGTCTGCGCCGAATGCGGCGAGGGAATCAATTTCAAGCGCGAAGTCGTGAAGGATGGCCGAATCCTCTGCCGTGCTTGCGCCGGGAGTGACCGTTATTACGAGCAACTATGAGCGCAGAGTAGTCCAGTGGACCGGTAAATTAGTAGGTCTCCCCTTTGGACAAGGCCAGATAGACAAGGCTCGATTGAGAGAACCTTGCCTCTATATATACGCTCAGGTAGTACGATTCAAAGTTCCGACGAACATCTTCTTCGCTAAGTTCCGGGTGTTGTCGTCGCTGATTGTCTAAGTCTTCAGCGGATGATTTCTTTTCAATGCCATAGGAGTAGATGAGCTTGTCCTTGATAACGGCGCTTGGCTCCCCAAGAATGCCCCTAACCTCAGCAGGCGTTTGTCCCAAGCGCAATCCAGAACCCACCGAGAGATCCTTGTTGACAAAACTTGATTTGGCACATAGATCGCTGCCCTTCCAGTCCGGACCGCCCGCAAAGAGGTAGAACGAGTCAGTGATCTCACCATTTTCAAAGACGAGGTAAATTTTCTTCGAGCTTTGTGGAGATACATAGCAGACTTGCGAGCGACCCGCTGCCCCATCTCCTCTTTCGACGATTGGCGCCTTTCCCAGTTTGGCTGCGGCTTTACTGAACGGGTTATCTGCCAGATCCACACCCAGGATTTGGAAATTTGACGGTGCTGCCTCTCTTTCTTCTACGTGAATTGTCTCGCCGTTACCGCCCGTTCGTAGCTGGGACCACCAATCCGAGTCATCACTCATGTGGCCCGAACGACTGCCTTGAACTTGGGGCATCGGAACTAACATGAGCGAGATTGCGAGTGGGAAAACGGACACTCTCCACATATTTCGATAGCGTACCCGATCAATTCCCGTTGCACTATTCGCAGAATGGATTGAAGACCACTAAGGGTAATCCCCACGTTCCCTGTCCGAAGAGGCCCAATGTCTCAACGGAAACCGAACTCGCTTCGCTGTGCAGAGGTCGCTACTCTGCGCTAAAATCTATCTTTCCATGCTAAGCCTGCCTCCCATCACATTGCGACTGCGCGGTTGGAAACTGATTGACCGCGTTGCGCTAGCGTTTCTGCTGCTTTGTTCGATTGCGCTAGGCGCGGCTTGCGGCTTGTTGTTTGTGTATGCCAGCGACTTGCCGGAAATTCGCGCGCTGGAGACCTACCGTCCCACAGTTGTAACGGAAGTTTATGCTGACGACGGGCAGCTTGTTGGCAGCTTTGCGCTGCAGCGGCGCATCCTGATGACTTACGAGCAGTGCCCCAAAGTCCTCTACAACGCGGTTACGGCCATCGAGGATCAGCACTATGAAGAGCATTGGGGCATCGATTTTCCGCGCATCGCGGGAGCCGCGTGGCGAAAGATGTTGCATGGCGGCAAAGCGCAAGGTGCCAGCACCATCAGCATGCAGCTCGCCGGCAACCTCTTTCTCGACCGCAGCGAAATCAGCTTCCGCCGCAAAATGCAGGAGATTTTGCTGGCGCTGCAAATCGAGCGACGCTACACGAAGCCGCAAATTTTCACGATGTATGCGAACCAGGTTTATCTGGCACATGGCAACTACGGCTTTGCCGCCGCCGCGCAATTTTATTTCGGGAAATCCGTTACTGACCTGAAGCTTCAAGAGGCCGCACTGCTTGCAGGGATGATCCGCGGCCCGATTTACTCGCCCCTGGCTGACCCTGCGCGCGCCCTCGCGCGCCGCAACCTCGTGATCCATCGCATGGAAGAGGAAGGGAAGATCACTCCGGTTGAAGAGGAAGCAGCGAAGAAGACGCCACTAGGTTTGCACCTGCAATATCCGCGCAATGACCTGGCACCTTATTTCTTCGAGGAGATTCGCAAATACCTGGAATCGACGTATGGCACAGAAGCCGTCCACGAGCGCGGACTGCGCGTCTACACCACACTGAACATCAAGATGCAGCAAGCCGCCAATTTATCTCTGCGCGACGGCCTACATAGCTATGACCGGCGCCACGGGTGGCGCGGAGAGCCTGCCAACATTCTGCGCGACAATCTCGGCAAGCTCGATAGCTACGACGACGACGATTGGCGTCATCCCATCGAAAAAGGTTCTTACGTCACCGGCCTCGTCCTATCCGTGGACGATAAGTACGCCACGATCAAGATCGGTTCTTACCGCGCGATTCTTTCGCCGCCCGATTTTGCCTGGACCGGCCGCAAAAAACCTTCGGACCTTCTGAAAGTTGGCGATCTGGCGCAGTTCTCGATTCAGGAGCTTCATGAAGCCACGGCGCGCGTTCAGCTCGAGCAGCAGCCAGCCCCGCAGGGCGCCATGATGGCGATCGACAATTCGACCGGCGAAATCAAAGCCATGGTGGGCGGCTACAGCTTTGAAGATTCAAAATTCAATCGTGCCACGCAGGCCGTGCGGCAAGTAGGCAGCTCGTTTAAAGTCTATCTGTACGCGGACGCCATCGAAAAAGGCTCATCGCCGTTCGACACTATTGTCGACACACCGTTCACGGTGATCAGCGGTGGGCAACCTTACTCGCCGCACAATTATGATGAGAAGTACGAAGGCACCATTACGCTGCGCCGGGCTCTGGCCGGGTCGCGCAACGTTCCTGCCGTCAAGCTGGCGGAAAAAGTTGGCATCAATTCCGTCGTGGATATGACCCGGCGATTTGGCATTACGACGCCGCTCCCGCCATATCTCCCCCTGGTTTTGGGCGCGGCCGATATGAAGCTGCTCGAGCATGTCTCTGCCTTTACGGTTTTTCCGAATGACGGAATTCGCATCGATCCGCACATGATTCGCCGCGTGACAAGTTATGACGGCGCGCTGCTCGAAGAAGCGCATCCCGAAGTACACGATGTCATTTCGCCGGAAGTCGCTCGGACGATGACCGCCATGCTGGAAGAGGTCATTCAGTTCGGCACCGGGGTTCAAGCTAAGGCATTAGGCCGCCCGGCCGCCGGGAAAACGGGTACGACGCAGGACTACACCGATGCCTGGTTCATGGGTTTTACGCCGCAGCTGACTTGTGGCGTGTGGGTGGGCTTCGATGACAAACAAATCTCCCTTGGAAAAAAGGAAACTGGAGCGAAGGCCGCGCTTCCGATCTGGCTTGAGTTCATGAAGACCGCCCTTGAAGGCCAGCCACCGCTCGATTTCGCAAACGTTGTAACGCTCGAGCAGCAGGCGCTGGAGCACAAGGTCAACGTAGACACACCGGATACCGCGCCGGAAACAGACGAACCTGCGGCCCCTAGGGAGAAGCCTCCGGTCGTTACGCCGCCAACCAAGACGACAGCGGCGCCAGCTACCACGTCGGGAGTTCCTCCCCGGTTTTAGCGGCAGCACCCATACCGCTCCGCTGTTAGCGAACGCTCGTCTTCAATCTGACTAAACGCGAGAGATCAGTTTTTATCACTCATCGGGGATTGCGGAATGGGTCCCACCCCAGGTTTGGCAGGGGCGCTTCGCGGCCAGCACTATCAACGAGCAGCAAAGTCCTATCCTTCGTGATTTCGCCGATCGCCGTGAGGCTAGTTCCGTTTTGGGAATGGGGAATCCGCTTCAACTTTCCTCGTGGCACCG
>CAVSSD010000005.1:0-35851 GCA_963730495.1 uncultured Acidobacteriota bacterium
GTCGTAGCCGCCGGTGCAGGCACGGCCACGGCGAACGTGACTGGAGTTACGGTCACGTGCACGACGAATCCCGTTAGCGCCACCATCGGGGGCACGGTTACCGGGCTAGTGGCTGGCACGACTGTAATCTTGCAAAATAACGGCGGCGATAGCCTCACGATTACGGCGATTACACCCGCTCCAACGAGTATACCTTTCACATTTAAGACTCCTGTCACCGGCACGGACGTATACGCCGTCACAGTCCTTACACAACCGGTCAATCCCAACCAGATATGCACGGTCACGGGTGGAAGCGGAACGGCCACCGCTAATGTCACCACTGTTGCGGTGAGCTGCGTATTGAGCTACAGCATCGGCGGCAACGTCAGCGGCGTTGTCGGCACTGGCTTGATCCTCGAAAATAGTAGCGATCCGAACTGCTCCCCATTAGCCCCGCCAATGGAAATCAGGCATTCACTTTCACAAAGCTTGTTCCCACTGGTACCGCGTACACGGTATCCGTCTCCGCGCAGCCTACCGGGCCGATACAGACTTGCGTCGTCGCTCCTGGCACAGGCAGCGGCACAGCTACTTCCAATGTCACCACGGTCTCGATCACCTGCCCTGCGGTAACGTATAGCGTCGGCGGAACAGTGGTTGGCCTTGCGGGAAAGCTGCCACCACAAACGGCGCGCTTACGGACAATAGCTTCGCCTTGCAGAACAACCTGGGTAACACACTAAACGTAAGCGCCAACGGGCCGTTTACTTTTGCAACGCCTGTGGCCCTCAACGACCAATATGAGGTATCGATATTCACGCCTCCCAGCACCCAGTTCCAGGGCTGCACGACTTGGGATTACAAGGGAGTGGTGACAGCTAGTGTCACGAACATCGTGGTCGATTGCGCCCATGACGACTGGACATGGATCGACGGAACAAAAACATCCGGAACAGTCGCCGCGCCTCTGTACGGATCGGTCGGAACGTCGTTACCCACCACATTTCCGAATCCCTATACCAACACTCCTGGCGGGAGATATGGCGCTGCCGGTTGGAGCGACAGTCATGGAAATCTCTGGATGTTTGGCGGGGAAGGGTGGGAATTCTCCGGGAGCCTCACACCCTCCACACTGGATGCCCCAATGAACGACCTTTGGGTATGTCCCATCGCTACCGATGAATGCCAATGGCAGTTGGTCGGCGCTTATGACCCGACGGTCATCACGGCCAACCCACCCTGCACAGGCACCACAATTGGCGCACAGGTTATATGCGACGCGCAAACCGAGAACAACCTCGGTGCATATAACACTGTGGGAACCGCAGGTGTTCCGGGAGGACGCTATGGTGCGGCCACCTGGACCGATGCCGCGGGAAATCTTTGGATGTTCGGAGGCAATGGAAATTCTTCCAGCTCCAGAGGATTACTCAACGATCTTTGGGAGTTCAATGCCAGTACTTATTACCCGTCTTCCTACGATCAGTTGACGGGAGCGCCCTTCACTTCCGCTCCGGGCCAATGGACTTGGCAGGGTGGATCCAGCTCCACCAACCAAAGGGTACTTACACGGGGGGCACGCTGGTTCCCGGCGCTCGCGTAAACGCCGTTACCTGGAAGGATAACGCCGGAAACATCTGGCTCTTCGGTGGATACGGCTTCGATGGAAGCTCGAACGAAGGATTCCTGAGCGATCTCTGGGAGTACACCGGCGGCAACTGGGTTTTCAAATCGGGCAACCAGACAACGAACGTGAATGGGATCTATGGCACGCAGGGAACCGCAGCATCGGCCAATTTGCCCGGTGGACGTCAGGAAGCCGTTGGCTGGGCCGATGCCAGTGGCAATCTCTGGCTCTTCGGTGGAGAGGGACGAGATACCACGGGCACGCCAAACGGGATCCTTAACGATCTCTGGGTCTACAAAATCAGCACCAATCAGTGGACTTGGGTAGCTGGGTCCAAAACCGCAAACCAGACTGGGGATTATGGAACCCAGCCGTACGTTGGTCCGCCAACAACCGTAGGCGCAGCCGGCACTGTAGGATTGGCGACCGGCGCTACCGGAACCTTCCCGGATCGCGTTGGGGAGCCTCCGCTTGGGTGGATCAAGGCGGGAATTTCTGGCTCTTTGGCGGATGGGGACTGAATCGACCGCTACGAATGGCAACGGCGCACTTAACGACATGTGGGTCTACTCTCCAAACGCCACAGCTACTCAGCCTGGGACGTGGACCTGGATTAAGGGATCGAACACTGGCAGCCAGAACGGCAGTTACGGCGCTCTGACGCGTCCCTACGAGACCTACTAAATCTGGACACCTGGCGGCCGCAGTAATGCGACGCCCTTTATCGACAGTCTTGACGAGCTCTGGCTCTTTGGCGGTTAGGGCTATGATTCCACGAGTACAACCGGGAACGGCTACCTCAACGACATGTGGAGATACTTGCCTTACAAGAATTAATTTGCGGAATTGAGGAGTGATATGCGATTCGTGAACCAGAAGGCTTAGCGGATCGCCCACTCTCCGCCATTCCAACTTTCCTTACCGCCCGCCACGGCCAAGCCGCGGCGGGCGTTTCTTTTGGCCTGACTGGGTGGTCTCCTGTGAGCCAACACACGTCACGTCACCGCGGAGCGATCACCATTAAGCCGATTCTCGCCCAGAAGATCAGCGAGAATCCATGCTGTTCCGGCAATCGCGAAGGTCTCGGCGGTTTCGCTCCAATTCGTATGACTATGGGGACCCGAAAAAACCAGCGGTACCCACACGAGTAGCCCAAAGATCACAAGCATCATTGTCAGCAGGCGAGCGGCGAGAAGCGCCATTTGATTCGTAAGAAGAGCCACAGCCGCTAGAGCGAACGCAACCGTCGTCGCTACCGCCCAAAACATCTGGCTTGGCGGAAGCCACTTCGGAACAAGACTGGCGGTAGGTGGAAGATAAAACGCCTGTTCGAGGGCAAAAGAAGCGGCAGAGATGCCCACGAGAATGCAGCAAATCCGATTACGCGTTTCCGGTGACCATGTTGTTGACAAGCGCGCATAAACGATCGCCGCCCCGGTCACGAGAGAGAACTGCTCGAAGAAATTGCCCCAACTATTGTAGATCCGCGGCGCGGCGACGATTCCCGGGACGCACTGTAAGGCGAAGATAAGATAGACCGCACCAAGAACGGCTGCTCCCGTTTTCGCGCTCCGATGGAACTTAATCGCGGCGCCGCCGAAGAGCAGGGCAACGGCAGCTGCGTAGACAAGGTAACGCGGTTGATGCCAGCCGTTGTAATCGTGCCAGACCAGCGTGATGACGCCAAAAGCCATAGCCGCCACTCCATACACATAACGGCCGAGGCTCAAATTAGGCGCGGATATGGTCATTTGTTTTCAATCCCGTTCACGCAGGTGTTTCACGATGCAGAAGAGCCGGTCGCCTGTAGCGTTTATTTTAGCAGCCGGGGCATCGCAATGGATGCAGCGAGCTTTATATAACGGGATCGATAGATCAAGCGTAAAGTGCCACAGCCCGGAGTGTGATAGAGCGACAATGTCTTGAACGGATCGCTTGCCCGACAGGAGTCGGGGTAAACTCCGGGCAGCCTTACACAGGGATGGGGTTGCGGTTGGCGAATTGGCGCTGGTGCCAGTAGGGGTAGATGGGTTGTGTGGCGCTGGCGGCGTCGAGTTTTGCGATTTGGTCTTTGGAGAGGTTCCAGCCGACGGAGGCGAGATTTTGGCGGAGTTGTTCTTCGTTGCGGGCGCCCATGATGACGTTGGCGACGGTGGGGCGCTGGAGGAGCCAGTTGAGCGCGATTTGGGGTACGGTCTTACCTGTTTCTTTGGCCACTTCCTCGATGGCATCCACGACTTTGTAGAGATATTCGTTTTCGACTTGCGGGCCGAGGTCGGCGGTTTTGTGCAAACGCGAAACTTCGGGGATGGGGCGGTTGCGGCCGATTTTTCCGGTGAGGCGTCCCCAGCCGAGCGGGCTCCAAATGAGCGCGCCGACTTTTTGATCGAGCGCGAGAGGCATCAGCTCCCATTCATATTCGCGGGCGATGAGCGAGTAGTAGACCTGATGGCCGACATAGCGTGCCCAGCCATACCGCTCGGAAATCGAGAGCGACTTCATGAGATGCCAGCCGGAAAAATTGGAGCAGGCGATGTAGCGGACTTTGCCGGATTTGACGAGGCTGTCGAGAGTCGAGAGAGTCTCTTCGACGGGCGTGAGGGCGTCGAAGCCGTGCATGTGGTAGATGTCGATGTGGTCGATGTTCATGCGGCGGAGGCTGTCTTCGCAGGACTGAACGAGGTGATGGCGCGAGGAGCCGGCATCGTTGGGGCCGTCGCCCATGGGGAAGGTGGCTTTGCTCGAGATGAGCACGCGATTGCGTTTACCGGCGATGGCTTTGCCGAGGATTTCTTCGGAGAGGCCTCGAGAATAAACGTCGGCCGTGTCGAAGAGATTGACGCCGGCTTCGAGGCAGATGTCGACAAGGCGCGTAGCTTCGGCAACGTCGCTGGCGCCCCAGGCTTTGAAAAATTCGTTGCCGCCGCCAAAGGTCCCGGCGCCGAAACTGAGAACGGGAACTTGCAGGCCGGAATGGCCGAGTTGTCTGAATTCCATAATGGCCGCTTGGATGCTTTGCAGGATGTGGCGGATACACGTCCTCTGAGAAGCAGTTTGAACTAAAGAACGCGGAGGATGACGAGGGTCATGTCGTCACTCTGGGGAGCACCGGATGCGAAGGCGTCGGCGGCTTGCATGATTTTTGCGATAGTGTCTTTGGCGGGAAGGCCGTCGCACGCGGCGATCGCGCGGATCAAACGTTCTTCGCCCCATTCGGTGAGGTCGGGACTCATGGCTTCGCTGAAGCCGTCGGTGTAGATCACCAGCAAGTCGCCTGGGGCAAGAGAAACTTCGGCTTGTTCGTAGGCACATTCCGGCAATAAACCCACTACCGTTCCGCCCGCTTGATCTAGGCGTTCGACGGCGCCGGTTTTTTCACCGCGTCGAAGCAAAATCGGCGGGCAATGGCCTGCGTTCACATAGCTGAGAAGATGGGTGGCGGGATCGTATTGGGCGTAGAAGAGTGTAGCGTAGCGGTCTTCGGTGGAGGCGTCGTAGAGCATGCCGTTGACGCGCGAGATCAGGCTGGCGAGGTCGTTGCCGGCGCGCAGGGCGTCGGCGCGCAGGGAGGCTTGAAGGCTGGCCATCGTGAGCGCGGCGGCAATGCCTTTGCCGGAGACGTCGCCGAGAGCGACTCCAAGCTTGCCATCTGGGAGGGCAAGAAAATCGTAGTAGTCGCCGCCGACACCGAGCGCAGTCCGGCAGCGCCCGAAGTAGTTGAGGCCGGCAATTTCCGGCAAGCGCTGGGGAAAGAGACGCTCCTGGACTTCGCGGGCGATTTCGATTTCGCGGTTTAGCTTTTCGCGGCGGCCGATTTCGACGGCGATGGCGGAGGTTAGCTCGGCGTTAGAGAGCGCGAGGGCGGTTTGCGAGGCCACGGATTTCAGGAGACGAATATCTGTGCCGGAGTAGGGAGCTTCGGAACGTTTTTCGCCGAGGCTGATGATGCCGAGGAGATTTTGTTTCGTCAGGAGGGGCAGAAGCAATTGCGGCTGGAGAGAGGCAAGGTTGCTGCGCTCGTCTTCTGACATAGCCAGAGTGTTCACCCAGGAGTTCTCATCGTCAAAGTAGACGCGTTCAGGGCCGGCTTCTCGCTTGAGACGGCTAACTGTCGCACCGGAGTCGGGCAAATCCGCAACAAAGGCAGCGGGGAAACCAAGTGCAAAGGCGGGCCGGTAAAAGCCGCCATCTTCAAGAAGGACTGCAACGCGGGGGATGTGGAGGGATTCAGCGATTTTTGTCGCCACTCTCTCGAGTAGCGGACGCTTCTCGACGATCGAGCGCACCTCATCGCTCAGGGCTTCGAGAATTTGCTCGGCGTTATAGGCGTCGCGGAAGAAGCGGCGGTCGGTCCACGCGCGGAGACGCAGCGCAACGCGGCGAAGCAAAAGGACAGCCACAATGAGCAGCGAAATTGCGGAAATTTCGTTGGCGAGGCTGAGATGACGACTACGGGAGAAAGTGATTCCAGTGATAAGGATGGCGGCCGACAGGATAATTTGTAGAACGCGAATGCCACTTGTGGCGAGCCCGTATTGCAAGCCCTGGCGAATGACGACGCGCACATCCATCGCGCGGTGAACCACGATGACGTACGCCAGCGTAATGGGAAAGAGAAGCATCAGGGACAGCGCGGAAAGCACAAACCATTCCGGAAAGATCTGCTCGAGGTCGCCGCCCTTGATGTTCTGCGTAACGAAGAGAATGCATGCAGGGGCCATGCTGATGCTGGAGCCGGTATAAAGCAAACGCATGCGCCGCTTCGCATCGGGCGTGACGGCCTGGCGCATTTTGACGGAAATGCAGGCAAAGAAAGCGCCGATAGCCGCGAAACTGAGCAGGAAGTCAACCGTGCTCAGGCGGTCCAGAGCCGCGGATATAGAGGCTACGGCCGCGAAATTCTCGAATTGACCCAGCCGCACGGTAACATTCATTACGCAGAAAACAATTAAGAGCGTGATGGCAATGCGCTTGGACCAGCTCCACCAGGTGGGGTCTTTCTCAGGGAAAGGCTCAGGAAAGAAGACGCCGAAAAGCAGCATGAAAATCGGCCAGGCGGTGTCAACGGCTACGCGATACCCTTCCGCGACATCGCGAACGACGGGTCCCCAACTCTCGATTCCCGCGCTGTAAAACACAGAGAAAAACAGCATGATGAAGTACAGGCACCACGCAGAGGGATCTCGTGGACGCACGGCTGTGACCCAGAATCCAAGCAGGATGCAAAAGGTGGGCACTACGAGTTTCAAGGCCAAAAGGGATGCGGCAGGCAAACTGATAGGTGGAGCAGTGGCCTGCTCGAGTGGAATGGTGGCCGAGCGCGGAGCTGTTTCACCGGGACGCAGGAACTGAACGGTGAGGGAATCACCCGGCTTCGCGGTGCGGATCGCTTCACCGAAAACAGCGAGTCCGGTCAAGGGACGGCCGTTCATCGCGAGCAGGATGTCGTTGTTTTGCACGCCGGCTTCCCGGGCGGACTTGGTCACGAACTGAAGGACAGGGCGGCCTTTGACGTATTCTGGCGTGAATGGAAATGAAGCCACCTTGAGATGGAAATAATTCGGGAATGCATACATGGCCGAACGAATCTGATACGCCGAAGCAAGCGCGAAGAGAAGCGCGAGGCAGACGTATTGAAGGATAGGAGGATTCTTTGCGCGCATGTCCGGCGACTCAACCGAGCACAGTTAGCGGTAAGCACGGTAGCATTGCTGAAGCGCGGCGGCAAAATTTTTGGCGGAAGCAGAGGCGATTGGTTAGAGCGACACTGATGACGCGGAATCGGAAACTTGTTCTTGAAGCGTAGGAGATTTCGGGCGGCGAAAGCGGAACCAGAGCCAGAGGACAGCGAAGGCGAAGAAGGCGCCGATGGAGTCGAGCAGGGAATCGTAGGGCGAAGCGGTGCGGCTGACCACGAAGGCTTGATGGATTTCGTCCAGGATGGAATAGCCGGCGGCGACGGAGAGCGCGGCAATGCCCCACGTCCAACGCCAGCCTTTGCGATCGCCGCGCACACCTCGGTAGATCAAGATGCAAAAAATAAAATATTCGGTGAAGTGGGCGCTCTTGCGAATGATATGGTGAATGAAACGGAATTGGTCTTCGGAGAGATGAGGAAAGAGCCATTTCACGAAGAACGAGAGAACCGTAGCGGTGTGCTCGGATGAGAAGGAATCCGTCGAGAGCGTGAAGATGACGCCAGCCCAGGCGATGGCCGGCCACCAGGCGCGCAGCCACGCGGGGAGCAACAATTTGTGCAGGCGAGGCTGCATTTCCGGTAATTGCGGCGCGGGGCGAGGATTGCGCCAGGGTTGCGAGTCAGACAAGTTTAGGGCTCCAGTTACCTTTTTAGTTTAGCTTATCGACTGGTACTTCTCCGAGACTGGTTGGTCGCGGCGAAAAGAATAGTCAACCGCCGAAAAGGCGGGAGCAGGGCTCCCGCACTCCATATTCATTCCATGCGATAGTTCGGGGCTTCGCGGGTGATGATCACGTCGTGGACGTGGCTTTCGCGGAGGCCAGCGGCAGTGATGCGGACGAAGCGGGCTTTCTCGGTGAGTTCACGCAGAGTCGGAGCGCCAACATAGCCCATGCCGCTTTTGAGCCCGCCGACAAGTTGGTCGGTGAGCGCGCCGAGCGAGCCTTTGTACGGCACGCGGCCTTCGACGCCTTCTGGCACCGACTTGCCGCGCTCTTCCATGTCCTGCACGGTGGCGTAACGGTCGGAACCCGCGTCCATCGCGCCCATGGAGCCCATGCCACGGTAAGACTTGAACGTGCGGCCCTGATAGAGAATCGTTTCGCCGGGTGCTTCTTCCGTGCCGGCGAAAAGACTGCCGATCATCACGCAGGAAGCGCCGGCGGCGATGGCTTTGGTGATGTCGCCGGAATATTTTATTCCACCGTCGGCGATGATGGGGATGCCGGTGCCTTGCGCAGCGCGCGCAGATTCCATGATAGCGGTGATCTGGGGAACGCCGGCCCCGGTGACGACTCGCGTGGTGCAGATCGAGCCCGGGCCGATCCCGACTTTCAGTCCGTCGATGCCGAGCGCGATGAGATCTTTCGCTGCTTCATAGGTGGCGACGTTGCCGGCGATGATCTGTACTTCGGGAAGTCGATTGCGAATGGCTTTAATGGCGTCCATCACGCGGGTGGTGTGGCCGTGCGCGGTGTCGATGGCCAGGACGTCAGCTTTGGCTTTGGACATTTCGACGGCACGCTCCAGGTAGTCGCCTGTTGCCCCGACAGCGGCGCCGACACGCAGGCGGCCTTGTTCATCTTTTGCGGCACGCGGATATTCGCGTTTTTTCTGAATGTCTTTTACGGTGATGAGGCCTTTGAGATTGAAATCCTGATCGACGACGAGGAGCTTTTCGATGCGATGCTTCTGCAGGATGCGCTCGGCTTCTTCGAGCGTAGTCCCAACGGCCACGGTAACGAGATTTTCCTTGGTCATCACGGAGCCGACGAGCTGGGAATGATTTTTTTCAAAACGCAGGTCGCGGTTAGTAAGGATTCCGGTGAGGCGCGAGCCGCGGGTAACAGGAAGGCCGGAGATGTGGTACTTGTTCATGATCTCGAGGGCCTGGCGGAGCGTGATATCCGGTGAAATGGTGACTGGGTCGACGATCATGCCGCTTTCCGAGCGTTTTACACGATCGACCTCCTCGCCCTGGCGGTCGATGGGCATGTTGCGGTGGACGAGGCCGATGCCGCCCTGGCGCGCGATGGCGATGGCCAGGCGCGATTCGGTTACCGTGTCCATGGCCGCGGAGGCCAGAGGAATGTCTAGCGATAGCTTGCGAGTGAAGCAGGTGCGTGTGTCGACTTCAGCCGGCAACACGGAGGACTTGCCGGGCAGGAGAAGCACGTCGTCGAAAGTAAGACCCTCAGGAATTGGACCTTCAATCATTACAACCTCGGTTCTGAAGATTAGCGCCCTAAAAACAGCGCAGCCCAGCGCGCGGTCGCTGGGCGGTAAGTTGAATGCATCAGATTGCAAAAATCAATCACTGTGAAACTTCTATTCTAGGGGGCAACACGATTGCGGTCAAGTTGAGCCACTATTCCGCGTGAGAGGCCTTGTACCTCGCGAGGATGCATCCGCCTTCGATTTGGCGGCACTCCGTAAGTGTGAGTTTCACTCGATGACCGGGGTCGCGGAACGTGGGAATGCCGGAGCCGAGAAGGATTGGGTGAATGTTCAGGCGAATTTCGTCCACCAAGTTCGCGGACAAGAGGGATTCGGCGAAGTCGCCGCCACTCATCAGGCAGATTTCTTTGCCGGGACGTTGCTTCAGTGCCCGGACGAATTCCACGGCGTCGGAGGTCACAAGTTCGACGTTGGCATCGTCGAGACTTTTGAGCGTACGCGAGAAAACATAATCCCGCGCGCGCCGCGGGCTTTTTGCATCTGCGGATTTTTTAACGGACGAAGGGTTCATGGCGACCGAGAAGTCGTACGTTTTTCGTCCCCAGAGAAGAGTGTCGATTTCTTTCCAGTAGTCGGTCATTACTTGCTGGACGTCCTTGCTGAAGTGCAGCCAGTCGATCGAGCCGTCCGTGCCGGCCAGAAACCCGTCCAAGCTGACGGCTGCGCCATAGGTTATTCTGCGCATCGTTTTGCTCCTCGCACTGCGCAGTTTACAAGGTCTAGTTCGAAGTGTTTAGCGTGATTTGCGTGTCGGTGGCGCTGTTTAGATATTCCGAGAGTTGAGCTTTTTTGGCAGAGTTCTTTTCGTTGGCGATCATGGTCTCGAGAATGGGCGCGAGAAAGCGGTTATAACGTGCGAGAGTCGTGTGGTCGCGCGTGGCCAGAGCTTGCTCGACAGCGTGTTGCGTGGCGGGCGTCACCAATTCCATGCGGCCAACGAAGACGCGCACGGTTTGTGCCGGAGCGGGGTTGATCGAGAGCGGCAAGACGCGGTCCACGAATTCCGCGCGGGACAATGTAGAGCAGCCGGCTGCCTTCTTCAAACCAGGAATCGCGCCAAGTTTCAAGCATGGCTTGCGCTTCGTCCTGATAGAGGCCCTGCGCGATGAGCATGTCTTCGACCGCCTGTTTTAGCGAATCCATATTGGCATTCAATTCAGGAGGATCGAGAGTCGGTTGAGCTTCGGAGGGGTCCCCAACGCGGAATCCAAACTTGTCGCCGCGTCGCTCGAAAAGGAGCATCGCCGGAATTTCTTGCGCGCTGAGATTTTGCGGGAGATCTTGCCATCGCTAGCGAGCTTCACGGACAAAGGCACTGAAAAACTCGCGACGCCGCGATAGAAAAGAAATTTTTCGGTTTGGTCTCCTCCTTGCGTTTTGATGCGCAGCGGAGTGGAGGATGTTTGACGGGCAGCATAGTAATGATTCGTGCTGCCTTCGCGCGGAAGGCTGGCGGAGCTTCCTGGCTCCAGCTTTATGGAGTCCCAGGAAATGCTGCTGTCGGGCTGCTTCTGGAGGCGGTTCCAGTCCTTGTAATAGGCGGCCATTCGCGTTTGCGTCTGGAGACCAACGGGTTCGACGCGATCGGCGTGCGGATACCATTCGGTGATAAGGCCCTGCGCGAAGGAAACGTGCACGGAGAGAGTGGTTGTGTGGTTGGTGCAGAAATAAAGAACGGGAGTCTCCATGCGGACGGTGCCGCGAACGCCGGCCTTAAAATTGGGGGTTTGGAAGTGTTCGACGAACGCGGGTAGATCGGTTGAGCCTGTCAGAGGCAGCCAGTCGGCGGCGCGGCCGTCATGCCCGGCGATCGAGGTGAAAGTACCCCATTCGTGCGCGTTAAGCGCGGGATCGGAAGCCGGTGTTTGCGCGTGGAAGAGAAGCGGCAGAGCGGCTACAGACAAAGCGAGAACGGCGCAGGCAAGAAGGCGTGATTTCATGGTGCTGACTCCTTGTTTTCCCATCGGCTAGATTGACGTGAAAAAAGGTCGAGTGTTAACAGAGATAGCTCAACACTTTGGCGGCTGCTATCGCGGCGATTTCAGTAACTTGCTTGGCGTCTAGCGCTGCTCTACAGTGAATTCATGGCTGAGGAAATTCAAGAATTTGTGCCGCATGCGTTGTTGAAGAACGGGCACGCCATGACGATTGCGTCGGCCTTTGTGCAGCGACGGTTCCACCTTCCGCCTGCGGAAGATCGGTTGTTTCAAGTGGATGCCGAATCGCGGATCCTGGGGCGTTGCCATTGGCAGCCGGGGAAGCGGCGGGATGCTCCGGTGATCGCAATTGTTCATGGACTTGAGGGGTCGAGCGAATCGAATTACGTCTGCGGCATCGCTGAAAAAGCGTTCCGGCTGGGATTTCACGCGGTGCGATTGAACCAGCGGAACTGCGGCGGGACGGAAGCGCTCACGCCGACTTTGTACAACTCTGGGATGAGCGGTGATTATAAAGCGGTGCTAGACGAGTTAGCTAACGTGGATGAATTCGAGCAAATTTTCTTCGCCGGATACTCGATGGGCGGCAATCTGGTGACGAAGATGGCTGGCGAGTTTGGAGACGCCGCGCCAAAAGCGCTGCGCGGTGTGTGCGCAGTTTGCCCGGCGATGGATCTCGGGGCGTGCGCCGATGCCCTCGAGCGGCGCGATAATTTTTTCTACCAGCGGCATTTTGTAAAAGGGCTGATGGCACGTTACGCGCGCAAAGCCGAGTTGTTCCCTCAGCGATACCTGTTGAATGGAATCGGGCCGGTGCGTTCGGTACGAGAGTTCGACGACAAGATTACAGCGCCGCAATTCGGGTACCGCGACGCGCAGGATTACTACGATGCGGTAGGAGCAAAGAAGGTCGTTGCGCAGGTGCGAGTGCCGATGTTGATGATCACAGCCCAGGACGATCCGTTTGTGCCCTACGAATTATTTCAGCGCGCAAATCCAGGACAGAACCCGGCGATACAGTTCGTCACGCCGGAACACGGCGGACACTGCGGCTTCATTTCGAATCACGCCGGAGCGGAACGGTTCTGGGCAGAGCAAAGAATCGTCGAATTTTGCGATGCGCTTCGGCGCGCCTGAAATCAGCCCATCGGCTTTTCGAGCGAGACCTGGAAGTTTGGTGTCAAGAGTTGCGCGGGGCCGTCAGCCATGATGACCATGTCGTCTTCGCATCGAATGCCAAACTCACCGACAACGTAAATGCCTGGCTCGTTCGAAAAAGTCATGCCAGGTTCGAGATTCGTTGTGCTGCCTTTGACGAGATAAGGATGCTCGTGCCCGTCGAGGCCGATGCCGTGGCCGAGCCGATGCGTGAAGAACTTGTATCCAGGTCCGTAACCGCCGCTGACAATCACCGCGCGCGCCGCGTCGTCGACAGTGCCGGAGAGACGCCCAGCGCGAGCTGCGTCCAATGCGGCATCCTGGGCTTTTCGCGTTAGCTCATAAGCTCTCGCGATTTTGTCGGAAGGTTTGCCTAGGATTCCCATCCGCGTTACGTCCGAGGCATAGCCATCGACAGCGCAGCCGCCATCAATCAATATGACGTCGCCTTCCTTCAGCTTTTGCGGTTGCTTGGTGCCGTGGGGAAGAGCGGCTGAAGCCCCAAGAAGTACGAGCGCGCCGCCGCGCAGTCCCATCTTAGAAAAACCTGCTTCGACGAGATGCGCGATATCGTCTTGCGACATTCCTTCGCGAACTGCGGCAAAGACAGGTTTATACACGTCAAAGGTGGCCTCGCAAGCGAGGCGCATCAACTCGAGTTCGTGCGGAGATTTGCGTGCGCGACAAGCGATGGTGACAGGGTCAGCAGACACATATTCAAATCCCGGCGCAGCTGCGCGCAAGTGATCGGAATACGTGAAGTAAACGGTTTCTTCGACGCCGAGCCGTCCAGTGCGAACACCTTGATCGGCCAAAGCCGCCGCGGCGAGCTTCGTGGGACTTTCATCTTCCTGCCACACGCGGATCTCAATTGGAAAGCGCAGCTGTTCTCGCAGACGGCCTTCTTCAAAGCCGGGACAGACGAGCACAGGTTTTCCCACGCGAGGAAGAACGAGGCCGACGAGGCGCTCGCTCAAACCCCAGCGAATGCCTGTGAAGTAGTAGAGCGATGTTCCGGGAGCAAAAAAGAGCGCGTCAAAACTCGGCTTCAGCTCAGACATCAACTGCTGCGCGCGGGTCATGCGGGCACGAAATTCATCCGGCGTGATGGGCTTGAGGCGATCGCCAAAAGGTTTCAAACTCGAAAAGTCCGCCTTAGGAGCGTCCTGAGATGTTTCCGCAGACGCCTTCGCATCAGACAAAAGCGCTAGGGAAGAAGCCGCAGCCGCGCTTTGCAGAAAGCGCCTGCGCGTGGTACCGAAATAATTGGGCATCGATGTTTTCTCCATTGTGGAGAAGACGTTTAACTGGCGGAGGCCTAGCTTGTCAAGCGGGATAAAGAAATAAGAACAGTGAGGAGAAATAGCAGGGAAGAAATTCGGAGAAAATTCCGGTGCACTACTCCATGCGAACGGCCTGAATCGCTTTTCCCTGAACTTTAAGTTCGATGCCGAGCGGCGGACGCAAATCCGAGCCTTGCGCGATAGCGCCGCGCACCCACACGTTGCCGGGCAGATTTGTCATTTTCGTCGGATCGTAAAGCGTGCGGTTGCAGGGGTTGCCAACCATGGGATGCTTCGCAGCGTTGAAGTCATATTCGCTCTTCAGTTTGGCGAGGTCCGTGATGTACTCGAGCTGGCAATTCCCGTAAGGAGCATTCATTGAGAACGCCCAGTAACCGTTCGGTTGCGAAGCAGAGCTTGCAGGCAAACGAATCAGAAGTCCTGGAACGTTTTCGCCCGTCAATCCATTGCGGATAAAGAACTGCTTGGAGGACCAAGTCTGGGCCATCTCCGCGATGGTGGCGATGCCGGGATCCTGCTGCGTAGCATGCGGGAGCGCTGCATTCGGATCTGGAGCGGGAGAGGGAACTTCAATTTGAGGAGGAGGTTCAGCCGGAGGAGCTTCCACATGCCGCGGGCGCAGAATCCATCGCCCACCAAAAAAAACTACCAGCAATACTGTGAGAAGTACACCGACCATCCGCACCGTAGGATTGTTCAAGGGGCTGCGGTTCGAGCTCGGCGCTGCAATGCCGGGAATCTGCGGCATTTCAGCCTTGTAGCGGTCAGGTGGGGACTGGTCCGACATAGAATTTGTCATGCTCTTATTTTTTGCCGAAAGTGCACTCAGCACCAGGGCGCTTTCGGTGGCAGCTGGGCTAAAGATGCATTGCCCGGTTATTGTAGAGCCATACACAATACCAAGCAACACAGGGTAGTCCGGAAATGGGTTGTGACGCAACCGTACCACCTGTGCAGAGCGTCCAAGTTCGTGCCCTTCTTGACAACACTGTGTTATTGAGAAGGTTACAATAAATGTCGAGAGACTTGTCTGTAGCTCGCGGGGCCTCTAGTGTAGTAGGGAAGCATGGGGGAGAACCGGCTTCCTCGCCGAATAGTATGAGTCCCGAATCACGCGGGGGCGCGCGGGCTTTCGTCCGCAGCCTGAACATCTTACTTAAGTTCGCACGCCTCTATGAATTTGGCCACGTGCGGACCGCTGCGCAGTTTGAAACTGCGTGGAAAGAGCTCCGAAGTGCGCTCGATGAGAGCGTCGGGAGCGGTTTATTGCTGGGAGCCTCGGGGAATCAGATTTTGCTAGATGGTGTGCCACTCGGCGCGTCTGCTGGTGAAAAGAGTTTTGCGCAGCTTCTGACAGGTTCCGGTATTGCCAGCATTCACTTCTCTCCCAATCTGACACAACCACAATTTGCCCGCTTCGTACGCGGTTTTCCCAGCGGCAACGCCAAACCGTCCTCTCTCGCCGAACAATTGAAGTCCGCGCTCGCCGGCGAAACGAGCATCAAGGTCAACGAGATTCGCTACGTTGCTGAAGATTCTTCCGTGGCGGGGATCAAGATGGCCGCGCAACTTACCGCGAAGGCTCTCGGCGCCCAGGGCGACAAGTTCAAAGATTTCTTTGAAGATCCCAACAAACTCCTGCAAATGATTCTTGCCGCGGAAAGCTCGCGCAGCGGAGGCGGCGGTGGCGGAGGAGGGGGAACCGGCCCTGGCTTCGGTCCTGGCGGTGGCGGTTCCGGCGGAGTGCCTGGTGGCGGCGGCACCGGCGCTGGCGGCTTTGGCTCTGGCGGTGGCGGCGGGTCCGGAACAGCTGGCCAAGGTGGCAGTCTTTGGGAAGGCAGCGGAGGCGGCTCGGGAAGCTCCGGCGGAGGTTTGGGCACCGGCAACGCTACGGGCGGAGGACCAGGAAGTGGCCCAGGCAGCGGCCCGGGCGCAGGCCCAGGCTCCGGAGGCGGCTCAGGTGGTTCGGGGTCTGGTGGTGGAGCTGGCGGCAGTGGAGGAATTGGTGGAGGCGGTGGAGTTGGCATTGGAGGCGGCGGGACTGGAATTGGCGGCGGAGGTAGCGGCGGTTCCGGCGGTGGCGGTGGAGTGGGCGGTGGTGGTTCCGGTGGCGGGGCAGGTGTGGGTGGCGGAGCCGGTGGTGGCGGGGGAGAGCCAGCACCTGGCAAGTGGCTGACTGCATCGGCTTTGCTTCGCGGCAGTGCTCTCGGCGGCGGTGGCAGCACCCTGGCCGGCGGCGCAGGCGCTGGGACTGGCACAGGCGGCGGTGGGTTTAGCGTGGCCGAAGAAGACGTCCGCGCCATGCTCGGCCTCTTCGCTCAGCTCGGGAAGTCTCGCAAAGATCCCGAAGCGAAAATGGATGTTCCGACGTTTCAGTCACGCTTGAGCGCGATGCCGGTGCGCGCGCAATTTACATTGCAGCAGGCGCTGGCTGGACTGGCGGCGCAGGCGCCCTCTGAAAAAGCCGACAAGCCGATGTTGTTGAAGCTTGCGGAGCACGTGGCGATTCGCTTTGCGCTGGACAGCTACGAGCGCGGCGAGCTGCGTGTGAACGCTGTAAAGCAGCTTCTGGATCGCATGAATTCGGAAATTGAGGCGCTGCGCAAAATTCTCGGCTCGCAAGAAGAAATGATGGCCCAAGCCGGGCTTTCGGTGCAGACGTATACCGAGTTGCTCGATCAAGAGTTCTGGGAACAGGTCCCGGAAGAAAATAAAAAGGAAGTGCTGACCTCGGACGAAGCGTGGTGCGTTCCGCCGCGAAACGTAAGAGCTTTCCTGGAAGATATGCTGCGTCGCGGTGAATTGAAAACCGTAAACGAAATCTTAATGAAGTACGCAGCGTGCATCGCGCTGGAGGCGCCGGAAGCGCGGCGCACCACGGCGATTGGGCTTTCCGATTTGGCAGAACTGTATGGCAGCGGCGACGGTAGCGCTTTGATGGAGTCGATCCGGCGCCTGGGAAATCAGTTGGCCGTCGAGAGGGAGCCGGAGCTGCAAACATTGATCAGTGCGGCCTTCGTTCGCATGAGCCAGGAAGCCGCTTCAAAGCGTTGCTATCCCGCGATGCAGCAAGCGCTCTCTTCGCTCGATAACATTGAGCAGCAGCGGCCCGGATCAACACAAAGTCTTCGTCCCCGCATCGGCGCTGAGGAACGCTTGCCGGAATTCATCGAAGAGGCCCTGCGCGGCGGTCACATCGCGGACGGCATGACCGAAATTCTGGGCTTGATGCCCAAGGCCACGCTGCACTACGTTACCAGTCGCTTCGGCCACTGCGGGTTCCGAGAAGATTGCGAAGTGCTTAGCCAAATTGTGCGAGGCCTGGGCGAAGATTCGACCCAGCGACTTCTCGAGATTCTGCAAACTGCGCCCGCCAATGAGGCCGCCGAGACGATCGGCCTGCTAAGCCATTTCGCTCCTGATGCGGTCGATAAAATTCTTCCTGTGCGCCTGAGTCAATGGCCGCGCTCTTCGCATGACCGCGCTGTGCGCCAACTTTCCTCTGCTCCGCCCGAGCAGCGCGCCAGACTTCTCGTTTCGCTCTACGATTCGCTCGACGCTTTAATCCGGCCGCTGGCGATCGACGAAATGGGCATGAGCGGCCAGCACGAATGCATTCCGAAACTCGTAGAATTGGCGCAGAACGATCACACACCTCCGTTCCACAGGCTAAAAGCTCTCGAAGCGCTTGGCCGTTTGCGCGCCTCAGCTGCCAGCCCCACGCTGCAGCATATTCTGGAAGCGCGGCAGGTATGGCGCTGGGTGTACCCGACCGAATTGCGAATCGCGGCGGTTCAGTCGTTGATGCGTATCGATCCCACTATGGCGCTGGAAAAACTCAACTCCAGCGGCCTCGAGCGCAAAGATTTGACGCTCGAACCCACCGATCCTGAGCCCAACTCTTCCGCGATGCGTCAACGGCGCTACGCGCGGCTGAAACTTTCTAAAAATCTGATCGCTGTATCCACCAACTTGCGCGAAAATTTCCGGCTGTCGATTCCGGAACTCAATTTGGGCGGCGGAATCGGCGCTGGCCAACGCCATCTGGCGCCGGGTTCGCTTCTGTCTCTCAAGCTTTCTCACGGCGTGCGAAACATCAAGGCGCAAGCCATCGTGCGCGGCGCGCGTCCGCAAGCCATGGCCTTCGAATTTGTGGACATGGACATGGAAGATCGCTCCAGGCTGCGCAAGGTTTTGATGGAGCTCGGCGGGCTCCCGCAAGTGTCGGCCGTAACCAATCGCAGCAAGCGGCGCGGCCGCGTAGCACTCAACAAGTAGCTAGCGTAGTCAGCGCAAATTTGACGGCGTGCGATAGCGCGCAACCCCTCTCCTTCTCACCTGTACTCGCGTGGACACTACCCGTCCAGGCGAGCAGGTCCTGCACCCGTCCTCACGGCGGCTTGACATCAGCGACACATAGGACCTCTGTACCATTGCCGCTGACGGGCCATAACCCTACGGTACTAGACAGGAAGTCCTATCAAGGGGCGGGCAAAGCGGCGAATGATAGCGGATACCAAGTCGACTTCGGGACGGGCCTTCGTAAGAAGCTTAAACATACTCCTGAAGTTTGCCCGTTTGTACGGTTTCGAGCACAGCCGTACTATCGAACAGCTGGACATCGCCTGGCGAGAGCTGCACGCGGCCATTCCCATGGGAACGGACGCGGGCCTGATGCTGGGCGCGACTGGCTCTCAACTGCTGCTCGATGGCGTTCCTCTCGAAGGCGCTCCTGCCGAAAAACAGTTCGCTCAGCTGCTTTCCGCCGCGGGACTTGCCAGCATTCAGTTTTTTCCCTCAGTGACCCAGGAAGAAATCTGCAGTTTCGCCCGGGCGTTTCCAACGGGTAAAGCGAAGCCCACCGAACTGGCCATCCAGCTGAAAGCCGCGCTTGCCGGCGCCAAGGGGATACGGCTGAATGAGATCTGCTTTGTCGCGACGGACTCGCGCCTGAAAGAAGCCAGCGTGGCCGCGCAACTAGCGGCAGCTTCCCTCGGCGGGGACCAGGACGAATTCAGAAAATGGCTCAATGATCCGCAGAAATTGCTGGAATTGATCGCTGCGGCGCAAGGCTCGAGAGGTGGCGGAACGGCTGGCTCGGGTACCGGACCGGGCGGTTCAGGCTCCGGCGGTTCCGGATCCGGTGGTTACTACTACTCTGGTGCCGGTGACGGCAGTGGAGGAATCGGCGGAAACGCTGATGGAGCGGGTGGGTCAAGCGCCGGAGGATCAGGTGGTGGGAACTCAGGAATCGGGGGCTCAGGTTTAGAGGTCCCGGTGTTAGAGGCTCAGGTATCGGAGGCCCGGGCATCACGGAGGATCGGGAGTCGGAGGCTCCGGAATTGCTGGCTCGGGTGTTGGAGGAACGGGTATCGGTGGAGGCGGTGGTCTAGCAGGTGGACCATACGCGAGCGGGAGCGGCGGCACAGGAGTCGCCGGCCAGATTCAAGGCGTCACGGGCGCCTTCTTGGTGCTGGACCGGGCGGCGCAGGCAGCGGCGGGGGTAACGGCGCCGGGGGCGGACCGTGGCAGGGAACTGGCAAGAGTGCCGGCCCGAGCGAAGACGAGATCTACGGAATTTTGGGCGCCCTCACCAGCTTCGGCAACGTCGGCGCAGGCCAAGGCGGCGCCGCCGCGGCTGGAGAATTCCAGCAGCAGATGTCTCAATTGCCGGGAACCGCGCAAGACACTTTAAAACGCGCCATCGCCGGACTTGCAGCGCAAGCCCGGAGGGCCAGCCAGACGAATCCGTCCTCGTGAAACTAGCCGAACATCTGGCCATCCGTTTCGCGCTCGAACGTTTTGAAAGCGGCGAAGTGAAAGTAAACGCCGTCCGGCAAATGCTCGACCGCATGAATGCGGAGATCGAGAACCTCCGCAAAATTCTCGGCGCACACGAAGACAAGATGACCGACGCGGGAATGCTGGTCGAGTCCCACCGCGAAATTCTCGACCGCCAGTTTTGGGCCGCCGTTCCCGAAAGCGGCAAACAAGCCGTACTCCTCTCGACCGATGCCTGGTGCATCCCTCCGAAAAACGTTCAGTCTTACGTCGCCCATTTGATCGAGACCGGAGACGTCGCGCAAGCCATCAGCATCCTGCAGAACTACGCGTCATGCGCAGAGAGCGAAGAGGCCGATGCGCGGAAAAAAACCGCGATGGGCTTGTCCGAAATGGCCGAGCTTTATGCGAAAGCCGACCCCAAACTGCTCGGCGAAGCGCTTCGCCACTTGGGCCTGCGCCTGAACGTCGAGCAAGACAGCGAACTCCAGACGCTCGTGAGTGCCGCATTCGTCAGGCTTAGCCAGGAAGCTGCCACCAGCCGGTCCTTCGGCGTCATGGAGCATGCCCTCGATTTGATTTCGGGTGTCGAAGCACAGCGTCCGGGCATCGGCCGAAGTTTGCGGCCTAAGATGGGCATCGAAGAACGCGTTCCCGAATTTGTCGACGAGGCTCTGCGAGCTCGTCAAGCCGCCGCCGGCATGACCAACGTTTTGAAAATGCTTCCGCAAACCGCCATGGAGCAGCTCTCCACGCGTTTCAATCGCTGCAGCCTGCGCGAAGAGCCGAACACATCTCGAATCTCGCCGCCGATCTTGGCGAAGAAGGATTGCAATATCTCCGAAGCACTGTGCGAGGCGGCCATATCACCGAAGCCGTCGAGATGGCCGGACTTTTAAGCAAACTCGATCCCGAAGCGGTAGAAGTCTTCTTGCCCGCGCGCATGAAGGATTTTCCGCGGACTTCGCAGGACCGCATTGTGCGCCAGATTTCCGCCAGCGGCGCTCCGGGACGCTGCAGCATACTTCTCGAGCTTCTCGATCATGTCGATCCGTTGATCATGCCGCTGGTCATCGACGAAATTGGCGTGACTGCCGACCGCGAAGCCCTCGGCCGTTTACTCACTGTCGTCGACGGTGACTTGCCGTTGGTGGTTCCCCCTATTTACAGGTAAAGGCGCTCGAGGCTCTGGGCCGCATCCATGCTCCGGAATCCACCTCATGCTCAAGCGCGTCGTCGAGGCCAAAAAAATGTTGGGGTGGATTCATCCGCAAGAACTTCGCATCGCCGCGCTGCAAGCTCTCATCGGACTTGACCCGAGTGGGCCCGCGATTTTATTGCCAAAAGTGGTATGACCGCGAAGAATTGGCGCTGGCCCACTCGACGTTATTCCGAACTCAAAATTTGTCCGCCAGCGGCGCCATACGCGCGTCCGGCTGCAAGCCGGTACCGCCGTGAGCACCAACCTCAAGGAAAATTGCCGTCTCGAAATTAAAACCGCCAGCCTCTCGGGCGGGATCGCCACCATCAGCCGTCACCTCCCTCCTGGATTCATGTCCAACTCAAGCTCAGCTCGGCCTTCGCAACGTCCTGGCCACTGCCCTTATGCGGGACTATCGCGCCCAGGATATGGCCTTCGAAATCGTTGACATGAGCCTCGACGAGCGCAGCAAATACCGCCGCCTGCTTGCCGATAACCATTCGCAACCGTCTTCTGGCACCCTTGGGGCAAGAATACCAAGAGCCAGACCGTACCCGCACCCGCGGAGACCTTGGTGCCCTCCTAAAGTCCGCCCCCACCGTGTCGCCGTTCTTGGCGCTGACGCATCCAAACAGATAGAATAGAATGTTTGTACTGGTTGCGGCGGAGCTGCCAGTGCGTTCAAGTACGCGGATCACCATTAGGAGACGGCGAACCCTTCATGGATGTTGCCAAGGCAGTTGACACAGTTGTCGCTCGATTGATCGGCACCAAGCACGAGCGTGATATCAAAAAATTGCAGCCGCTCGTTGTCGCTATCAATGCGCGCGAAGCCGAAATAGGTGCGCTCAGTGACGATGATCTAAAACTTCGCTTCGCCGCGCTCAAAGCTGAGGTTCATGAGCAGCTTAAAGATGCCGATCCCAGCGAGCCTACCTATAAAGAACTCTTAAAGAAGGTCCTCGACCCGATGATCGTCCCAGCCTTCGCGCTGGTTCGCGAGGCAGGCCGCCGTTTTCTAAACATGCGGCATTTCGATGTGCAGCTCATTGGTGGAATGGTTTTGCACGACGGCAAAATCGCTGAAATGAAAACGGGCGAAGGAAAAACGCTCGTCGCCACGTTGCCCGCCGCACTGAACGCGCTCGCCGGGCGCGGCGTGCACGTCGTCACCGTGAACGACTACCTCGCGCGCCGCGACGCGGAATGGATGAGCCCGCTCTATCGCGCTCTGGGCCTTTCCGTCGGCGTGATCGTCCACGATCTGGACGATGAGCAGCGCAAGGCCGCCTACGGCGCTGACCTCACGTACGGCACAAACAACGAATTCGGTTTCGACTACCTGCGCGACAACATGAAGTATGACCTCGCGCAATGCGTCCAGCGCGGGCATCAATTCGCGATCGTCGACGAAGTCGACTCCATCCTCATCGACGAAGCGCGCACGCCGCTGATCATTTCCGGCCCTTCCGAAGAATCCACGGACAAGTACGCTAAAATCGACAAGATTATTCCCAAGCTCATCCAGGACATCGACTACACCCTAGACGAAAAGCACCGCACCGCGACGCTTACCGAAGAGGGATTCAGCAAGTGCGAACGCCTGCTCAGCCTCAGCAACATGTCCGATCCCGCCAACATCGAAATCATGCACCACGTGTACCAGGCGTTGCGTGCCCACGCCTTGTACAAAATCGACGTCGATTATGTGAACAAAGACGGAGAAATTGTCATCGTCGATGAATTTACCGGCCGTCAGATGCCCGGCCGTCGCTGGTCGGATGGCTTGCATCAGGCCGTCGAAGCCAAGGAAGGCGTCAAGATCGAGCGGGAAAACCAGACGCTCGCCACTATCACTTTCCAAAATTATTTCCGCATGTACAAAAAACTCTCCGGCATGACCGGCACGGCAGAAACGGAAGCCGCCGAGTTCGGTAAAATCTACAATCTTGATGTCGTAGCAATCCCCACGAACCGCACGCTGATACGCACAGAACACCGTGACGTCGTTTACCGCACCGAAAAAGAGAAGTTCGAAGCGGTCGTCAATGGCATCCTCCAAGAAGACAATTCGTTCGCCAACGGCATCCGCCACTACAGCGAACGCGGCCAGCCGGTGCTGGTGGGAACGATCTCCATCGAAAAGTCCGAAGCCATCTCGGAAATCCTGAAGAAGGCCGGCGTTCCGCATCAAGTTCTCAACGCCAAGCAGCATGAGCGCGAATCGGGCATCGTCGCGCAAGCCGGTCGCAAAGGCGCCGTCACGGTGGCCACCAACATGGCCGGTCGCGGCACGGACATTCTGCTCGGCGGCAATCCTGAACAGATGACGCGCGATTATTTTCTAAAAAACAAATTGGCCATACCTTACGCCGCCGCGCCAGCCGTAATTCCCGCCGAAGCTGGCAAGGACGCGCAGCCCGCCGTCACCATGGTTCTTTTTCAACACGAAGGCAAAATTTTCCAGGTACCCGCGGATCAATGGAAACCCGTCTACGATGAGTTTGCGCAGCAATGCAAAGCGGAGCACGACGAAGTCGTAGCGCTCGGCGGCTTGCACATCCTTGGCACGGAGCGCCACGAAGCCCGCCGCATCGATAACCAGTTGCGCGGCCGCGCTGGCCGCCAGGGCGACCCTGGCTCTTCGCGCTTTTTTCTTTCGCTCGAAGACGACCTCATGCGCATCTTCGGTGGCGAACGCATGCAGGCTCTGATGTTCCGCCTCGGCATGACCGAAGGCGTGCCCATCGAATCGGGCCTGATCTCGCGCCGCATTGAAAACGCGCAAAAATCCGTCGAAGCGCAAAACTTCGACGCTCGCAAACACCTGCTCGAATACGACGACGTGATGAACAAGCAGCGCGAGACGATTTACGCCATTCGCCGCTCTGCGCTTGAAGGAAAAGACCAACGTGATTACGTTCTCGGCGTAGCGGAAGATGTTGCGCGTGAACAGGTCGACACGTTCTGCCCGCGCGAGCAGCATCCTGATCAGTGGAACGTCACGCAGTTTCTTGCGGAAGTGAACGCCCAGTTCGGCGTCGATGCCAAAGCCGCTGGTGCCGATCCCGCCACGCTCAGCCACGACGAACTTGCGGATGCTACTGTCAAAGCCGTCACCACTCGTTACGAGGAAAAAGAAAAACAGTTCAGCGCCGACCTGATGCGCTGGCTCGAACGCCGCATCATTCTCGACGTCGTCGACTCCCAGTGGAAAGACCACTTGCTCTCGCTCGATCACTTGAAAGAAGGCATTGGTCTCCGGGGCTACGGCCAAAAAGATCCACTCGTCGAGTTTAAAAAAGAAGCCTTCGTCCTTTTCGAAGACATGATGGCGCGCATCGACAACGAAACCATCCGCTATCTCTTCCACATTCAGGTCCAGCAAAACGAGCAGCCTCCGCAAGGTGGACCGGGCGCTCCGAACCAGCCGCCGCCAACGCCGCCAATCCGTCAGCGTGCCGGAGCCGCCGTTGCCAGCGCCGCAGCCCGTGCCAGCGAACCGCCTCCGCAGCGCCTGCCAGCCTTCGCGCGCGAAATGGAGCGCAAGCAAGAGCGCCAGCAAAAAGAGTTGCAGTACCAAACCGGCCCCGCACAAGCCGAAGCCCCCAAACCCGTCCGCGCCGGCGCAAAAGTAGGCCGCAACGACCCGTGCCCCTGCGGCTCCGGCAAAAAATACAAAAAGTGCCACGGCACCAACGCATGATCTCGTCAGCTCTCTTCTCCGCGCTCTCTGTGTCTTCTGTGTTAAAAAACACCTTCAGCCCAATGCAGCTCGACCCGTTTGCCCTCACAAATGTAGAGCGGCGCCGCATTTCGAATTTCGCATTTCGAATTTCGCTTTTTGCTCCTCGCTTCACCGCGGAGAAAGCCTAACCCATGCCACCAGCGCCCATGCCGCAACCCGAACGCCACCCCATCCCCGGCGTAAAAAATCTAGTCGCGGTCGCCAGCGGCAAAGGCGGCGTCGGCAAAACCACGGTCGCCGTCAACCTCGCCCTAGCCCTAGTAAACCTCGGCCACAAAGTCGGCCTCATGGACGCCGACGTCTACGGCCCCAACGTCCCCATCATGCTCGGCACGCTGCAAGAACCCCAGGCCACCGCTGAAAAACGCATCATCCCCGTCCAAGTCGCCGGCATGAAAATGATCTCCATGGGACTGCTCAACCCCGGCGACAAGCCGATGGTCTGGCGCGGCCCGATGCTGCACAGCGTCATCACGCAATTCCTGCGCAGCGTCGAGTGGGGCGAACTCGATTACCTCATCATCGATCTCCCGCCCGGCACCGGCGACGTCCAGCTCACGCTCATCCAAACGGTCGCCGTCACTGGCGCAGTCGTCGTCACCACGCCTTCCACCGTCGCCCTCGCCGACGTCCGCAAAGCCATCGAAATGTTTCGCCAGGTCAACGTCGAAGTCCTCGGCGTAGTCGAAAACATGAGCACCTTCCGCTGCCCCCATTGCGACAAGCCCATCGACATCTTCGGCCACGGCGAAGGCGCAAAAACCGCCATCGCCTACGGCGTCCCCATCCTCGGCGAAATCGAAATCGACCCGCGCATCCGCATCGGCGGCGACACCGGCAAACCGGTCGCCGGCCTCGGCGAATCCGCCCCCGGCGCCCAAAGCCTCTACGCCCTGGCCCGCGCCGTAACCGCCCGCCTAGCCGAAGTCAGCTCCACCTCCGGTGGCCCGGCCGTCACCATCGATTGAGATATCGGCTCGTAGGGGCACAGCACGTTTACCCTGAGCCTTGAAGGGCCATGCCCTCCGTTAGCGCTCGCTAAGGCTAAGCATCTGTAGGGGCGCGATTCATCGCGTCCTAAGGTCGAGCCATGCACCCAGCGCTTGCGGCCTTCTCGGATCGTGGTATACTCCGCCTTGGACACACGTTTGTAAGGCGGCAGTGCGGCAACCCGGTTGCCGCATTTTTTGTTTGGGATTGCGTTGGATGGCCTGTAGTGGCGGGTCTTTAGAGCCGTTCTTTCGCTCGAATGGTGAGCCTAGTCGGCGTCCTCGTGATGACCGTACCAGTAGGCTTAAGTCTTTTAGATGCAATGCTTACAAAAAACGACGGAAAGGCGTTAAAGCAAAATGTCTAATCAAAATCCCAGCCCCAACCCCGAGCGCGACTCGCTAGAGCTCGGCCGCCAGCCCCACATCCGCCCCTACCGTGGCAAGCACCCGCAAATCGCCTCCTCCCGCCTATATCGACCCCGCCGCCGTCATCATCGGCGACGTAGTCATCGGCGAAGACTCCAGCGTCTGGCCCTGCACCGTAATCCGCGGCGACGTCCACCACATCCGCATCGGCGCCCGCACCAACATTCAGGACGGCTGCGTCCTCCACGTCATGCGCGACGAGCACGCGCTCGTCCTCGGCGACGACGTCACCATCGGCCACTCCGTCACCCTGCACGGCTGCACCATCGAATCGCGCTGCCTCACATCGGGATGGGTGCCGGTCATTCTGAACGGCGTGCGCATCGGCGCCGGCAGCATCGTAGCCGCCGGCACGCTCCTCCTGGAAGGAGCCAAAATCCCCGCCGGCAGCCTGGTAGTAGGCCACCCGGGTAAGGTGAAGCGCACCCTAACCGGCATCGACCAAGCCAGCATCGACGCCTACGCCCAGCGCTACGTCGAGTACAAAAATATTTACCGCGAGCGAGTCCGGCACATAATGACGAGCCTCTTGGTATGTGTCATTCCGAGCGTAGCGAGGAATCTGCTTTTGATTTTGCGATTGGTAGCACCGGGCTTCAGCCCGGCATCTTCTGAAGGAGCAAGCAGTGAGCGAAGGCGCACAAAAAAGCAGAGAAGCCGCGCAAATTCCGACCATCCGCGGCACCCGCGACCTGCTCCCCCCGGACACCGCGCTCTGGAACCGCGTCGAACAAACCGCCCACGAAGTCTTCTCCACCTACGGCTACGGCGAAATCCGCCCGCCCGTCATCGAGCCGACGGAACTCTTCGCTCGTGCCGTCGGCGGGGATACCGACATCGTCTCGAGGAGATGTATTCCTTCGTGGATTACGGTGTGGCACGAGTAGCTGCACTTGGAAACGCGATTACCGATTGGCCTGATCCCACAAATGAGGAGAGAGACTTTTCGGCGTACAAGAACACGGTCTCGGCTTTTATCGATACATATCACCACGCCGTAGCCGCGGACGAGTTCCATCCATCGTCGGCCAACAAACTAGTCATCGAAGAGGTTCGAAGTCGCCTTGAGGCACTTCGTAGTTGCTCCTTGGAAAATGAGAAGAGCAAGGAATTAGCATCACAAATAATCCGCGCCATATATCTGGCGGTCAGGATTGCTGAACTAGGGGATTACGTCGCGCTACGTCCAGAAGCGACGGCGAGCGTGTGCCGAGCTTACATTGAGCACAATATGCAGCAGCTGCCGCAGCCGGTGAAGCTGTATTACATGGGGCCGATGTTCCGACGGGAGCGGCCGCAAAAAGGGCGATATCGTCAGTTCTACCAGATTGGCGCGGAGATTCTCGGCGGGCCAGATGCTCCCGCGATTGATGCCGAGCTGATCGAAATGTTGATGACGTTCTTCGACAAATGCGGGCTCCTGGGCACCGAACTCAGCATCAATTCCATCGGCCACGCTGCGGATAACTGCCGTCGCGGCTACGTCGCGAAGCTCAAAGCCGAGCTCGAAAAAGTGAAAGACAAACTTGGTGCGGACTCGCAGCGCCGCATCGAAACGAATCCGCTGCGTGTCCTCGACTCGAAACTGGAACACGAGCAAGCCATCATCGCCACCTGCCGCGCATCGCCGATCACCTCTGCGACGAGTGCAAAGCGCATTACGCTGCCGTGAAACACGAGCTTGAGCAGCGCGGTGTGATCTACCGCGAAAACTGGCGACTCGTTCGCGGCCTCGACTACTACATGCGCACCACGTTTGAAATCACCGCGCAGGGCCTCGGCTCGCAAAACGCCGTCTGCGGCGGCGGCCGCTACGACGGCCTCGTCGAACTCCTCGGCGGTCCGTCCACCAAAGGCATCGGCTTCGCCATCGGCGAAGACCGGCTCATCCTGTCTCTGCAAGAAGGCGGCAAAGCGCCTGCCGCGCAAGGTCCGGACGTCTTCATCGCATGGATGGGCCAAAATGCCTACGCCACCGCCATCCGCGCCGCCAAAACTCTGCGTAACGCAGGCTACCGCGTCGAGCTGCCCGCCACCGAACTAAGATTCGGCAAAGCGCTCGAGCGCGCCAGTAAGCTAGGTTCGCGCTTCGCTCTCATCCTCGGCGACAACGAAATCCAGAGCGGCGAGTGGACCCTCAAAAATCTCGCAAACGCTGAGCAACAGAAACTCACCGAACAAGCTCTGCTAGAATATCTGCAGAAGTTGTAGGTGCCGGGCTTCAGCCCGGCCTTTAGTGGCACAGGCTTCAGCCTGTGCTAGTCCGATGATCTTGGCAGTGTTGAGATCGTAGGGGCGCAGCATGCTGCGCCCCCTACAGCATACCTTGCAAGAGCACAGACTGAAGTCTGTGCCACCGGAGAAGACCTTGTTGGATTTTCTAGGCAATCTACAACGCACACACTACTGCGGCGCACTGCGCGCTTCCGACGAAGGCCGCGACGCCATCGTCATGGGCTGGGTCTCCGGCCGCCGCGACCTCGGCAATCTGCTCTTCCTCGATATTCGCGATCGCACTGGCATCGTGCAGATCGTCTTCAACAAGGAGTCGCAGCCCGTGGCGCACGCCAAAGCCGAGCAGGTGCGCAGCGAATACGTGGTCGCCGTCGAAGGCAAAGTCATCAAGCGGCAGAAAGCGAATCCTGAGCTCGCCACCGGCGAAGTCGAAGTGATCGCCACGAAGCTTCACATCCTAAATAAGGCCAAGACGCCGCCGTTTCCCATCGAAGACGAAATCAACGCCGGCGAAGAGACGCGCTTGCGCTACCGCTATCTCGACCTGCGGCGCCCCAAGCCGCATCGCAATCTCGCGCTGCGCCACAAAATCGTTCTCGAAATTCGCAAGACCATGGACGAAATGGGCTTCCTCGAAATCGAAACGCCCATGCTCACGCGATCGACGCCCGAAGGCGCGCGCGACTATCTCGTCCCCAGCCGCGTGCATCACGGCCAGTTTTACGCGCTGCCGCAATCGCCGCAAATTTTTAAGCAGATCCTGATGATTGGCGGCATCGACCGATATTTCCAGATCGTGAAATGTTTCCGCGACGAAGATTTGCGCGCCGACCGCCAGCCGGAATT
The DNA here is from genome assembly GCA_963730495.1 of uncultured Acidobacteriota bacterium. Taxonomy (GTDB): domain Bacteria; phylum Acidobacteriota; class Terriglobia; order Acidiferrales; family UBA7541; genus Acidiferrum. The sequence continues at coordinate 29,174 of CAVSSD010000005.1, forward strand.
CACGCAGCTCGACGTCGAGATGTCTTTCCCGCGCCAGGAAGATATTTTCAACGTAATCGAAACTGTGATGATGCGCGCGTGCGCCGTTGCGGGGATAAAGACGCAGGGCCCGTTTCCCCACATGCTCTACAAAGACGCCATCCTCAAGTACGGCAGCGACAAGCCCGACTTGCGTTTCGGCATGGAGCTGCATGAAGTCACTGATTGCTTTACGGAAGAAGCGAAAACGAAGCTGGGAATTGAAGGCAGCGTGTTTGCTCTCGCCGCTCCCGGCGGGGCTGAATATTCGCGCAAGCAACTCGACGAGCTGACAGAAAAAGCAAAATCTAACGGCGCGCGAGGCGCGTATTTCGTGAAGCTTGCTCCCGAAGGCACAACTTCAACGGTAGAAAAACTAATCGGCGCGGAAAACGTCAAGAAACTCGCCGACGCTTGCAGCGCAAAGACCGGCGATCTCGTTGTCGCGGTTTCAGCGAAGCAGCAAATCAAAGGCACGGAAGCCGCCGCCCTCGTCGCCGGGCAAGTGCGTTTGCAGCTTGGCGAAGCGCTCGGCCTAATCGACCGGACACAATGGGAGTTTCTCTGGATCACTGGCTTCCCGCTTTTTGAATGGAGCGAGAACGACAAAACCTGGGTCAGCGCCCAGCATCCCTTCACCGGCATCGTTGACGAAGATTTGGAAAAGCTCGAATCCGCGCCGTGGGAAGTGCGCTCCAAAGGCTACGACCTTGTCCTCAACGGCAACGAACTCGGCTCCGGCAGCATTCGTATTCACCGCCAGGACATTCAGGAGCGCCTCTTTCGCGCGCTCGGCCTGAGCGAAGAACAGCTTCGCCGCCGCTTCGGCTTCTTCCTAGACGCGCTCACTTACGGCACGCCGCCGCACGGTGGCATCGCCCTTGGCATCGACCGGATCGCCATGCTCCTCGCCGGCGAAAAATCTCTGCGCGAAGTCATCGCCTTCGCGAAAACCACCGCCGCGGTCGATTTAATGGCCGAGTCGCCGTCGGACGTCGACACGATTCAGCTCGACCAGCTTGGCATCGCGATAAAGAAAGACGATAAGGCGAATTAGATTTGCTCTTTAGGAGGCGGGGGGCTTCAGCCCCCGCACGAATATTGCAGAATGAGGGGTTTTTAGCCCCTGGAAGAAAGTCCGTGGATGTCGACGCCAAGACACCGAACCGCTCCAGGCACCTCTTATTTTGTCACGACAAAATGCTGGCAGGGTCGGACTATCTTTCAGCTTCCGGAGATTGCCGAAATCCTTATCAAGACTCTCTTCCACTACAGGGATCGAAACGCATATCTACTCCATGAATTTGTTGTAATGCCTGACCATATCCACGTCTTGCTCACTCCTGGCTCAGCGACTAGCCTGGAAAAGGCCGTTCAGCTTATCAAGGGTGGCAGTTCCCACGATATCCACATGAAGCGCGGACATAAGATGGAAATTTGGCAGCAAGGCTTCCACGATTGGACTATTCGCGACTCCAACGACTGGGCAACCAAAGCTGACTACATCAAGTTGAATCCAGTAAGAGCAGGCCTTGCACCAAGTCCTCTAGACTGGCCATACTCCTCCGCCTCAGGTAAATTTGTGCTGGACCCAATGCCAAGCAAATATCTAGCTTCAGGGGCTGAAGCCCCATTTGTGCCGCTCTCAGCGCCGGGGCTGAAGCCCCGGCCTCCTAAAGAGCACCTCGTATGAGCCGCATTCGGATATTGCCGGAAGCTGTCGCAAATAAAATCGCTGCGGGCGAAGTTGTCGAACGTCCCGCTTCGGTAGTGAAAGAGCTATTGGAAAACGCGTTGGACGCTGGCGCGAAGACCATTCGCATCGAAACGGAAGTCGGCGGCAAGCGAATGATCCGCGTTATCGACGACGGCCACGGCATGATTCACGACGATGCGCTGCTGGCGTTCGAGCGTCACGCCACTAGCAAGCTGAAGTCCGCCGACGATTTGCTTTCCATCTCGACGCTGGGTTTTCGCGGCGAAGCGCTGCCAACAATTGCCGCGGTTTCACGTCTGTTGCTGGAAACGCGTGACGAATCGGAAGCCGAAGGCACACGCCTCGAATTTGCCGGAGGCAAACTCGTAAGCGTGAAGCCTGCGGGATTGCCTGCGGGAACGACTATCAGCGTTGCCGATCTTTTCTACTGCGTTCCTGCGCGCAAGAAATTTCTTAAATCGGACACGACTGAGCTCGGCCACATCGCTTCGCTCGTCACGCACTACGCGCTGGCTAATCCCAATAAACAGTTCATCCTGACCACGCCAACACAGGAAATCATCAACTGCCCGCCTGCGGAAAAACTCGCCGACCGCATCTACCAGCTCTTCGGCCGCCAAGCAATGGAAGAGCTAGTGGAAATTCCACCGACATCGGCGGCGTTTCGTGCGGCGATCACCGAGCCTGAACTCGAAGCCAACGAAGAAAGCGCGACGCTCACAGTGCGCGGCTTCACCTCTCGCCCCGATGTGCAGCGCCCCAACCGTAACGGCATCTACATTTTTGTGAATCGACGCCTAGTGCGCGATCGCCTGATTCTTCACGCGATTCACGAAGCCTATCGCAACATTCTTCCGCCAACAGTCTTTCCCGCCACGCTGCTTTTCCTCGAAATGCCCTACGACGAAGTCGACGTCAACGTTCACCCCGCAAAAATCGAAGTGCGCTTCCGCCGCTCGCAATTTGTCCATGATTTTGCGCGCGACTCCATCCGACAAGCCCTGATGAGCGTGCGACCTGTTCCCAGCTTTGCTGCCGCTGCGGCAAGCGCTTCGTCACAAGGGCTGTCGGCTTCCCATGCAAACGTGCTCGACAGTAGCTCGGCCGCCGCCGTAGCCACTGGCGTGCCGCGCGCGATTATTCCAACAATGGAAGAAATCGGCGTAGGGTCAGGCGTAGGCTCCGATGGTGGTTTCGATTTAACATCCGACGCGCTTCGGCCCGTCGAGCAACGTTTTGCGTTTCCGGCTGGTCTTGAGTCTCCCATTGAGTCCGGCATTGCCTCCGCTGCGGCTGCAGCCGCTCAGGCGCTTACTACTTCGAACTGGGCGGGAAATCTTGCTGCGCCGAACGCGAGCGCGCCGGCGACACTTCCTCGGCCGGAGCAAATCGCCGATTTAAAGCCGCTCGGCCAAGTTAGCTCGAGTTTTATTGTTGCGGTAAACGGCGAAGGATTGTGGCTCGTGGATCAGCACGTGGCGCATGAGCGCGTGCTTTTCGAGCAGCACCTCGAAGCGCGGCGCGCGGGAAAGGTGGAAGCGCAGCGCATGTTGATGCCGATGGTAATCGAGCTTTCTCCTCGGCAGATTGTGATTTACGAAAAAATTGCGGAAGAGTTGAACGCGAACGGATTCGAGGTCGAGCCGATGGGGCCGCGTACCGTGGCGATTCAAGCAGTGCCAGCTGGTGTGGACGCGCCGGACGCGGAGAAGCTGTTGACGGAAATTCTTGACGGTATCGAACGGGAGAATGCGGCGATTTCCATTGATACGTTACAAGCGAAAATAGCTGCGTCGACAGCTTGCCACGCAGCGATCAAAGTGAATATGCCGCTCGATCAGACGAAAATGGAATGGCTGCTGGGGGCGCTGGCGAAAACGGATTGTCCGATGAGTTGCCCGCATGGGCGGCCCGTGGTGTTGAGGTATTCGGTGAAGGAGATCGAGAAGGCGTTTCATCGGATTTGAGGGTGGAACAGGGAGTTGTTCGATCTGGCTTAGAGCTCGGTCGCAGGAGAAGGCGGTTTTTAACATAGAGTTCACAGAGGGCGCAGAGAACAGAAAAGATAACGAAGAGGCACAGATCTAACAGAGATTCGCAGAGGAGAAAAGAAGGATGAGCGAGGGGCAGAAGACGGCGGTCATTTTTGGGTTGGCGAACAAACGCAGCATCGCTTGGGCGATTGCGCAGAAGCTTTCGGCGGCGGGCTGGCGATTGGGCATTGCGTATATGAATGAGCGGCTTGGGCTGGAAGCGAAAGATCTGATCGCGGAGCTACCGGGCGCGGACGGATTCATGTGCGACCTGACGCAAGATGATCAAGTGGCGCGCGTGTTTGAAGAGATCAAGGAGAAGTATGGAGTGCTACACGGATTAGTGCACAGCGTGGGGTTTGCTCCGCCCGACGAATTGAAGAAACCGTTTGTGGAGACTTCTCGCGAGGGATTTCGCATCGCGCATGACATCAGCGTGTATTCGTTGATTGCGGTGGCGCGTGGAGGGGCGCCGTTGATGGCGTCAGGCGGCGGGATTGTTACGTTGACGTATTATGGCGCGGAGAAAGTTGTCCCGAATTATAACGTGATGGGCGTGGCGAAGGCAGCGCTTGAAGCGACTGTTCGATATTTGGCGTACGACCTTGGACCGAAAGCGATTCGTGTTAATGCTATTTCCGCTGGGCCGATCAAGTCGTTGGCGGCGCGCGGTATCGCGAATTTTGGCGACATGTTGAAAGCGCAAACAGAACGCGCTCCGTTGAAGCGCACTGTAGATCCCGGCGAAGTTGGCTCGACGGCGGTATTTTTGCTTTCCGATGCGGGCTCGGGAATTACCGGCGAGACGATTTACGTCGATTGCGGCTATAACATTATGGGATTTTGAGTGGCACAGGCAATCTTGCCTGTGCGGTTTCAATTTTCTTTCATTTGCAAGAATGCACACAGCCAAGATTGGCTGTGCTACTAAATGCCAAAACTGACGATTGCCATTGATGGACCGGCGGGTTCGGGGAAGAGCAGTCTTGCAAAGCGCGTCGCACAAATCCTCGGATATTTGTATCTCGACAGCGGCGCGATGTATCGCGCTCTGGCATTGAAAGCGCTGCGGAAACAAATCTCCCTCGACGACTTTCTGGCACTCGACGAATTGGCTCGAGACACGCATATCGAGCTCATACCTCCAACTTCAGAGCAGGAAGCCGCCGGTTCGAAAAACTGCGTTTTTCTAGATGGCGAGGATGTGACGCAAGCGATCCGGACCGCGGAAGTGGCGCAATCCTCATCGCGACTGGCCACGATCGCTGGAGTCCGCGAAATTCTTGTGGCCGAGCAGCAGCGTGCCGGAGCGGGCGGAGGTGTAGTGATGGAAGGCCGCGATATCGGAACAGTTGTTTTTCCGCGCGCCGAACTGAAGATTTTTCTGGAAGCTTCGCCAGAAGTGCGGGCGGAGCGCCGCTGGAAGGAGCATCAGGAAAAGGGAGACAGATTTACGCTTCCTGAGGTATTGGAAGAAGTTCGCGAGCGCGATCGCCGCGACCGCGAACGAAAGGTTTCGCCGCTGGTGCGCGCGTCCGACGCGGTGTTGGTGGATAACACGGCGATGGATGTCGAGGAAACTGCGCGGCTTGTGGTGATGCTCGCGCGTGAACGCGAAAAAGAATTGTCGAAAGCGGCCGGAAGGGAAGAGTGAGTCAAGCGACTTTGATGCGTGTCGCGTTGATGCAATTTTTAGGATACACCAGCAAGGTGATGTCTTACGCGCACCTAAGTACTGTGAAATTAACAAAATACGCGAAAACTGGGCCAAAAATGCAGCTTTCTTTAAAATAGGGCTTGACAGAATTTCGCTGTGCGGTTACTTTCGGATTAACTCAGTTGTTCGCGGCTGCAATTTAGTGCAGGTCCTCACTGAGCGTGGAAAGCAAATATGAGACACGAAGATAAAAGCCAAGTCGAAACCGCACCAAGGCGATCGAGTCTCGTGGATTGCTTATTCACGCGACTCTAAACCAATTCCTTTCATTGGCCGCTTAAGTCGTTTCGATCCAACACTATTCGTCGCTAAAGCCATTTTGCTATGCGGTGAAACTGTAGCCAAGAACTAAACATTTCTTGCTGCAGGGCCGGCGCAATTCATTTTGACGGAAGAGTTTCTTTGCAGAGTGACGTTCCTGGGATGGTGAAGTTCACGGGTACTTCACTGGAAGAGGCCGAAAGGCTCGGGTTCAAATCCCGAAAAACCGTGGGCGCTGATTCCTCCCGGGATTTTTAAACGCGCTGAGTGGCAAGTGGAAGTTAGCTTCGCAGCGTGGCGCTGTTGGTGTGTGCGGAAGAGGAGTAATGAGCTAACGAAGTAAGGAGGCGCAGAAAAAAAATCGAGACTTTGCGGCGTGGTGAAGGCTTGGGTTACATCGGGCTCCGACGGTCGTGGGTTCGATTCCCACCAGTGACGAAAGTTGCTGAAGCTCAGTGATAGAGCAGCGGACAAGTAGCTCGACCAGGGCCGGTGATTCCCGCCGCAAGGATTTGCAGAGTGGTGAAGGCGCGAGTTCGATGCTCGCTTGCTTTGAGGAAGAAGAGCCGGTCTAAAGACCGGCCACTACAACTTCGAGGCAATAGCTCAAAGAAATGCAGACGCGGGTCGATGGTTCCCACCGGAAGAGAAAAGAGCACTGCCGCTTCGAAGCTCAGCGCGAGCAGGAGTGGCGGTGGTACCGAGACGCCGGGATGGCGCGGGGGAGAGTTACTTCGTCTGTCAAACGATGTGGAGCTGAGGCTCCGCAGCTCTGCTCGACTATTCCTCCCGGCTTGATTTTGCCGGCGCGAATCGCGGAACGGCGGCGATTCGCGCCGTGGTCAGGAAAAAGAAAGAATTTACACAGAGGACAGGGAGCTCGCAGAGTGCACGGCGGAAAAGAAGACAGGACAGCCTAAGAATTTGCGTCG
>CAVSSD010000006.1:0-432663 GCA_963730495.1 uncultured Acidobacteriota bacterium
ACGTTTAACCTGCTTGCCCTGAGAAACGATGAGAGCTTCGAAGGGCCGTGCCCTATTTCCTTTTCTTCCCCGCTCCTCTGCTACGTTCAGAGCGATCGCAAGCAGACATCCTTTCGCACTCGTGTATGGCGCGCAACGCCACACAACCCGCCGCTTTACGCGACTTACACTCTCGCCCTAAACTTCCTTCGAGGCCATTGTGAAAGCCACTCGCTGTTTCCTCTCCGGGCTCTATCTTGCCGCAGCCATCTTCTTTTTCGGCGCGTCTGTTGCCAGACCGCAAGCCGCGCAAAGCCCGGCACAAAAACCCGCTGAAAAAAGTCCGGAGAAAATCCAGGAGAAAATCCAGGACAAATCCGCCGCAAAATCCGCGCCCAAAATTCCGGCAGAAATTGAGCTACTTGAAACCCGCATCCGCTTCGAAACGGACGGCTCCAGCCGCAAGGAAGTCCACGCTCGCGTCAAGATCAACGACGAACTCGGCGCGCGCCAATTCGCCCGCCTAAACTTCGATTTCAATCGTGTGTTCGAACAAATCGAAATCCCGCTCGTCCGCATCACGCATCCCAGCGGAGGCACAGCCGACGTCCTCCCCAGCGCCATCACCGACACCCCCAATCCCGCCGTCGTCAATGCTCCCGCCTATCAAGATGTGCGCGTCAAATCTGTCCGCATCCTTGGCCTCGCACCCGGTGACACTCTCGAATATCGCGTCATTTCAACTGTCTCCCATCATCCGCTCGCACCCGACTTCTGGCTCGACCACTCTTTCGATCGCACCGGCGTCGTTTTACAAGAAGTCTTCGAGCTTGACGTCCCCGCCTCACGTAATCCCGGCATACGAATTAATTCCGCAACGCCCGCTACATCGACCGACAAATCCGGGGAAGGTGATGCAAGCCGCACTATCTATCGCTGGAAGATAACCGCGAAGGATTTGCCGGCAAAATCCGAAAATCCGAGCGCAGACAACGAGCAATCCGTATCGGACATTTCGGTCTCAACCGAAGCCTGGGAGCCTCTTTCCATCCGGCTCGACGAAAAACTGACACCCGGCGCAAAACCAATGGTGTCTCTCACTTCCTCCGAAGAATCAACGCAAGAACTTTCGCGCAAATTCCGTATAGAACCCGAGGTCGCAGCCAAAGCATTCGAATTGACGAAAGAAGCTCAATCCAACCGGGAAAAGCTCCAAACCGTATACGATTTTGTATCGCAGAAAATCAGGACCATCGATCTCCCGCTCGGCGCGACGGGATTTGCCGTCAGGCCAGCAAAAGAAATTTTGGCTTCCGGCTACGCCACTCCAGAGGACAAGTTCGTCTTGTTTTCTGCGTTGGCGTCCGCACTGAAATTTGATGCCCACGCCGCTCTCACCGGATACTGTGATGAAAAAGGCCTGCCTCGGCCTTCCGTTTTCAAGCACCTGCTGATTTCCGTAAACGATGGCAAGACCGATTTATGGCTGGATCCAAGCCTCGAAGTCGCACCGTTTGGTGTGATACCGGCAAACTCCGGCAAGTGCGCGTTTGTGCTTAACCGTGCATTCTTCCTCACGAATTCCACCGGTCACGAATGGCGGCAACTCAACGCCGTACTTCCTTTCCCCTCGATCCAAAAGGTCACGATTGATGCAAAACTAAGCGCCGACGGCAAGCTCATCACGAAGGCAAAGTACGTCGTACGCGGCGACAACGAATTGCTGTTGCGTGTGGCGTTCCACCAAACTCCAAAAGAAGACTGGAAAAATGTCGCGCAACTTTTGGCGATGTCAGACGGTTTTCGTGGGCAAATCACGAACGTGACTACTTCTGATCCTTACGCAACACACGATCCGTTCGCGGTCGAGTATGAAATCACGCAGCCGAAATTTGTGGACTGGTCAAAGAAGCCGCTTCGCATCCCTGCGCTTCTTCCTCTGCTCGGGATTCCTGATCCGCCGGCAAAACCAGCGGCCGGCTCGGCGCCTAGGCCTATCGATCTGGGCACCCCGCTCGACGTGGAAGTGACCGCAACGCTGCATTTGCCGGATGGCACTGTTGCCCGCGTCCCCGCGGGCACTTCCGTCGCGCGCGACTTCGCAACCTACACCTCGCAATATTCCGCGAAGGAGGGGACCATCACCGCTTCCCGCCACCTCAATTTTATCTTGCGGGAAATTCCCGCCGACCAGGCCGCCGACTACAACGCATTCCTACGCACAGTTCAAAATGACGAGTCCCAGGCCTTTACGCTCGATCGCACCGACACAACTCCCACAAGCCCGAAAAAACCATAAGTTATGCTTGGTTTTGTGACAAAAACAGAAAGGCTACTCTGAATTCTTTTCAAGAGGCCGTCCACTCTTCTCCGTGAACTCTGTGACCTCTGCGTTGAAATCCCCACGATCAATAGGCGCAACTGGATCCGTCTCTATCCCGCTTTCTTTCCTTACTTCCCTCACTTAATCTGCATCACTTCTTTTTCTTTCGCCGCGCTCAAATCTTCAATCTTCTTCGTCTCCGCATGAGAGAGTTTTTCCAACTCGTCCAGAGACCGCTTCTTGTCGTCCTCGCTGATCTTCTTATCCTTCTCGAGCTTTTCAATCGCTTCCTTCAAATCCCGCCGGATATTCCGCACTGCCGTCCGGTGATTCTCCAGCACCTTGTGCAGTTGCTTTACCAAATCTTTGCGCCGCTCCTCCGTCAACATGGGAATCGGCACGCGCACCACTTTCCCGTCGTTCGTGGGATTCAAGCCGAGCTCTGCAGTTCGAATCGCCTTGTCAATGAGCGGGACCGCTCCTTGGTCCCACGGCGCGATCACAATCATGCTCGGATCTGGCACCGTCATCGTGCCAAGCTGATTCACGGGCGTCGGCGTTCCGTAATAGTCCACGCGAACACTGTCCAGCAGCGAGGCATTCGCGCGCCCAGTGCGAATCGTCGCCAACTCCTTGCGGAAATCGTCAACCGCCTTTTCCATCCGCGTTCTTGCCGCTGCCATCGCGTCTTTTGTCGTAGCAATCGTCGTCATGTCTTCCTCAATCTCAGTCGCACTCGCTCTTTCAACGCAAGCCGCTTTTCGATTCCAATTTCGAGTTTCTATTTTCGAATTTCCGACTTCGAATCTACGCCGGAGTCACCTTGGATCCCACCCGTTCCCCCATCACTACCCGCTTGATGTTGCCATGCTGGTTCATGTTGAAAACCACAATCGGCATCCCGTTATCCATGCACAGCGAAATCGCCGTCGCATCCATCACCTTCAAATTCTGGTTCAGCACGTCGCGATAGGTAATCGCCGCAAAAAATTTCGCTCCTGAAACTTTCTCCGGGTCGGCATCAAAAATTCCATCAACGCGGGTCGCTTTCAAAATCACGTCCGCCTTAATCTCCATCGCTCGAAGTGCCGCCGCCGTATCCGTCGAAAAGTATGGATTCCCCGTCCCCGCGGCGAAAATCACCACGCGCTGCTTCTCGAGATGCCGCATCGCGCGCCGCCGGATAAACGGCTCGGAAACCTGATTCATCTCAATCGCGCTCAAAACCCGCGTAAACACGCCCAATTTTTCCAGCGCGTCCTGCAACGCCAGCGCGTTAATCACCGTCGCCAGCATCCCCATGTAATCGCCGGTCGCACGGTCAATCTCAAATCCCTTTTGCCGCGCCCCGCGAAAAATATTTCCCCCGCCGACCATAATCGCGATCTCGATCCCCAGCGCGTGCACTTCCTTCAACTCCTGTGCAATCGCCTGAATCGTCTCGCCATGAATTCCGAACCCTTGTGGCCCCTGCAGCGACTCCCCTGAAAGCTTCAGCAGAATGCGCCGGTAAGCCAACTGCGCATGTCTCGGCGTTCTCTTCACGATTTTCTTTGCTGTCTTCTTCTGTGCGGCCATGGCCCCCCGGTCAGCGCCCAATAAAATCCTCGGAATTGTAACAAACTATCCCCGCCCCCGCACATTATGGAGTGCGGCAGCCCAGCTGCCGCTTTTGAAGCGATATTTCAGAACACCCCGGTTCTCCTCAGAACAGTAAACGCAATTCCGCGGGATGTGCGTAACGTGAACCAACGCTCAGACGTTTCATGAGAAGCTAGCAACGACCGGGTCCCGCATTATGAGCACACAATGAGAAGTCGACGCATCTGCTATCTGATCTGGCCTCTCGCGGCTGCTTTTGCCGTTGCACCCCTCCACTCCCAATCTCCCGCTCCCAACGCTTCCGCCACTGCACCCACAATCAAAGTAGAAACACGCGTAGTTCTCCTAGACGTGGTCGTGACCGACAATAAGGGCGAAGCCGTCGTTGGCCTAACCAATAAAGACTTTCAGATCACCGAACAGGGCATGCCGCAGTCCATCTCTTCCTTTGAAGAACACAAAAGCGCGCAACCGGTCCAGATTAAAGTACCCCAAATGCCTGCCAACGTTTTTTCCAATTTCCCCACCACGAAATCCGCCGACTCCGTCAATGTTCTCTTGCTCGATTTGCTGAACACACAGCCACCCGACCAAGCCCTCGCGCGCCAGCAGGTCATCAAGTATTTAGATACCGTCCAGTCTGGCGCCCGCATCGCGATCTTCGCTCTCGGCTCTCAACTACGCATTGTTCGGGGTTTCACCACAGATTTCTCCGGACTCTCTGCGGCCCTGGACGACAAAAGTCTTGGCGTTAATCCGCAAGTTTCGGCCCTCCTTCCTACGGAGTCTCAACAGTTCAGCGAGGATCTTGTCGTTCATCAAATGCGGCGGAGCCAAGCGGCGCCCGCGGCGATCGAGTCCGTCGAGCAGTTCCAGACCGCTGAGGCTGCCAATCGAGGTTCATCGCGCGTCGAACTCACCCTGCAAGCTTTCCAACAGCTTGCACGCTACTTGTCCGGAATTCCTGCCCGCAAGAATGTCTTCTGGTTCTCCGACAATTTCCCCATCAGCTTTGTCCCGGACGCCAAGGTCCGCGCACCTAAGTACCAGGAGCGCGTCCAGCAAACTTCGGACATGCTTACCGCTGCGCAGGTGGCTATTTATCCCGTCTCCAATCTCGGAGTCCTCGGAGATCCAACCTTCGACGTGAGCAATCTTGCCGGCACGAGACAACAGCTCGAAGCCGTGCTCAGTTCGAACGAGCTCGCCATGGAAAGCATCGCGAAGGAAACCGGCGGGCGGGCTTTCTACAACACGAACGCCCTGAGCGAGGCGGTCAAAGACGCCGTCGACATCGGCTCCCACTACTACACGCTCGCTTACGCGCCGACAAACAATAAGTCCGATGGGAAATATCGCCGCATCCAGGTAAACCTTTCGGGCGGCAACTACAAACTCTCCTACCGCCGTGGCTATTACGCCGACAAGCCGCGGCCGGAGGCCAACTCCGCCGAAGAAGCCGACGATCCACTCATTCCTCTTATTGGTCTCGGAATGCCGAACTTCGATCAGATTCTCTACAAGGTGAGGGTCACCCCGAAAGATCCTCAGCCTGCACCCAACGCACCGCGCGCCGGCAGCAACACAGAATTAAAGCCGCCCTTCACGCGCTACGATGTGGAATTCGCAGTTTCGCTGAAGGATATTGCGATGGGCTTGCCTTCCGAGGCGGTACGCCGCGGGCATATCGAAGTAATGCTCATCGCTTTCGACCACGATGGAAAAATTCTCAACATTCTGAAACGAAGGAGCAAACTGGCGATGGACACCAAGGTCTACTCCGCCACACAAACCGTCGGCCTGCAAATCCACGAAGAGATCGATCTCCCGCCAGGCGATGTCTATCTGCGCACGGGTATTTACGACCTGAATTCGGGGAGTTGCGGCACCATCGGCGTTCCGTTGGGGACGCTTACCGCTGCTGACCGCGTGACGAAGTAATTCCAATCGCCCTCGTGCGGGCCGTCCCAAACAAAATGATTTGGCGGTGCGAACGCTGTGGCCGATCGGCATAGGGGGGAGAGTCGCATCTCCTCCCCTGCCACACGACCGGACATGCGGGTCCGCATCCGGCGGTTCGGCGGGTTGAGGTGAAGAGGACTTGCACCTCCAAGCTGTCGAGCATGCTCGGCACACCAAAAAAAAGAGCGTCCCGGTTTCCCGGAACGCTCTGGTATACAGTTGTGAAAATTTGTGTTACGCGCTGACAGGCGCAGGCACCGGTGCCGTTTCTGGTCCCGCTCCGCCCGGCCCGCCGATTTCACCGACCTTGAAGCGCACAAACCGCCGTATGGAAATATTCTCGCCGAGCTTCGCGATTGCCTGCGTGATCATCTCGCCGATCGTCACGCTCTCGTCTTTGATGTAGTGCTGCTCGTACAGGCAGTTTTCTTCGTAGAACTTCTCCATCTTGCCCGCTGTAATCTTGTCGACTACGTTTTCCGGCTTGCCGGTGGCTAGAGCCTGCGCTCTGTAAATCTCGCGTTCCGCTGCGAGCATCTCCGGCGTAACATCTTCGCGTCGCACGTACCGCGGATCGAGCGCCGCAATGTGCATCGCGATGTCATGGCAAAGCTGTTGGAAAGCTTCCGTGCGCGCCACGAAGTCCGACTCGCAGTTGATTTCCACGAGCACGCCAATCTTCCCGCCCGCGTGGATGTAGCTCCCCACGAGCCCTTCGCTCGCTTCGCGCTGCGCTTTCTTCGCCGCTGCCGCCTGCCCTTTTTTCCGCAAAATCTCGATGCCTTTATCGATGTTTCCGCTAGCTTCCACGAGCGCCGCGCGGCAATCGCTGAATCCCGCGCCGGTCCGTTCGCGCAACTCTTTCACAAGATGTGCTGGAATCTGCATAGCTGGCTGTTGTGTACTCATCCTTTTTCTCTTCGCTGATTGGCAATTTCTTATTTAGTGCTTTCACTTACAAAACGGCCCGCACCGAGTCGCTCGGCGCGGGCCTCTTGGATTTCTTACCCGCGCAATTTGTCTAACGTGATTCCGCGTCCGGCGGTACCGTTGCTGCAGCAGCCTCGGCGGCATCGGCGGGCTCAACAGGCGCATCCGGAGGAACTTCGACTACCGCGCCCTCCACGAAATCGCCTTCCTGCTTCTCGTATTGTTCGTACGCGCTGGTATCCACATACTCCACGCCATCGACAATCGCCTGATCTTCCGCCGACTTCTGCTCCGCCACCTGCGATTGCTGATACGCGGTATGCCCTTCGAGCACGGAATCCGCAATCTTCGTCGTAAAGAGCCGGATCGCCCGCAAAGCGTCGTCGTTGCCAGGAATAATCCAGTCCACCACGTCCGGATCGCAATTCGTATCCACAACGGAAACAACAGGCACGCCCATGCGACGCGCTTCCTTCACCGCGATCTCTTCCGCGTTCGAATCGATCACGAACATGGCATCCGGCAGCTGCGACATGTTCTCGATGCCCTCAAGGTTCTGATTGAGGTGCTTCATTTCGCGGCCCAGCCGCGCTTTTTCTTTCTTCGAAAGTTCGTTGATCCGGCCGTCTTCTGTCATGGCCTTCAGCAGCTTCAGCCGCTTGATCGATTTCTGCAGCGTCGCCCAGTTCGTGAGCGTCCCGCCCAGCCAGCGATGGTTGACAAAGAACGCACCGCAGCGCTTCGATTCCTCGGCGACAGCTTCCTGCGCCTGCCGCTTGGTGCCCACAAACAAAACCGCCTTACCCTGCGCGGAAAGATCGCTAACAAACCGGCTCGCCTCGCGGAACATCTTGAGGGTTTTCTGCAGATCAATAATGTGAATCCCGTTGCGTTCTCCGAAAATATATTCCTTCATCTTCGGATTCCAGCGACGCGTCTGATGGCCGAAGTGAACCCCAGCCTCCAGCAACTCTTTCATCGTAATTTCTACTGCCAAGTTTCCTCCTATTAGGATAGCTGTTTGCGGTGGCCCGCTTCTCGCCTCTGTAGGTGCCGGGCTTTAGCCCGGCCGCCTGTGAAACGAAACGCGAACTACAGAACAACCTATTGCCGGCTCCTTGCCGGCCGTGATCTCGAAGGGTTTGCTTGCGCGCGCCCTCCGGAGCCTGTAGGGGAGGAGCTTGCCCCTCCCGGCAGTTTGTAACCGCCGGTGAAGCCAACGCCCGCCCGCAATACCAAAACTACCGCTTCGTAAACTGGAAGCGTTTCCGCGCGCCTTTCTGCCCGTACTTCTTGCGTTCCTTCATACGGGAGTCGCGCGTCAAAAATCCGTTCTTCCGCAGAGCCGGCCGCAGCTCCGGGTTGTACTTCGAGATCGCTCGCGCCAATCCCATGCGCACCGCACCCGCCTGCCCGCCAACACCGCCGCCATGCGCGGTTACCTTAACGTCCACCTGGTCCGCAAGGCTCGTAAACTTCAGCGGCTCAATCGCGTCATGCTTCCAAGCATGATTCGGAAAATAGCTTTCCACTTCGCGCCCGTTCACCGTGAACTTGCCGCTACCTGCGCGTAAGAACACTCGAGCTACCGACTCTTTGCGCCGGCCCGTCCCAAGAAACCAAGTTTGTGTGCCCGCAATGGGCGTACCAGTAGAACTCAACGTTCCTCCTAAAATAACCTGGTTCCAGACACCCGGAACCACTCAACTCCACGACGGTTTTGCTCCCTGCCTAAGGCACCACTTAGAGGTGACCACTACGCGGCCACACTTTTCAAGGAACAGCAACGTGCAGAATCTAGTAGCACAGCAAATCCTGGCTGTGCTCTTTGTTACCGCCGAACAGTAGGAAAGACTCTCAGTCTGCCTTCCGCCCCACTGCTACGACGCAACCGCCTGCGGCTTCTGCCCAGCATGCCGCGCCAAACCAGCCGCATCCCGGTAAACCCGCAATTTCTTCGCTCGCCGAGCCCGCAGCTTGTTCTTGGGCAACATCCCAAGAACCGCCTCGCGAATCATCCATTCCGGCTTCGTCCCACGCAGCCGCTTCGCCGGAACTGCCTTCAACCCGCCCGGATACCCGCTATGCGAGTAATAAATCTTTTGCTCGACCTTGTTCCCGGTCATGCGAACCTTGTCCGCATTGATCACCACAACGTGATCCCCCGAATCCAGGTACGGCGTAAAACTCGGCTTATCTTTCCCCATCAGCATCCGCGCCACCTTCGTCGCCAGACGCCCCAAAACCTGGTTCGTCGCATCGATCACAAACCAGTTCGCGCCCACTTTCAGCGCCTCTGCTTCTTCTCCCTTGGCTACGTACGTCCTCATCGCTCTCAGCCACACCTTTCCCTATAGAGACAAACGCTAATCTTAAAGTACAGCCAGCATCCTGTCAACGCGATTCCCGCACCGGGATCGGCTTGTAATGGCACAGCCAATCCTGTCTGTGCGCTTTGCCAGACCCCGCCTGCGTTGTTTCCGTCCAGAAAAATAACACACCCGTAAGAATATCTCCGCTCAGGGAAGCTCAGCCATATATACTGCAACACTTTTCAGGAGCCTTGATGAAAATCCTATCGACACTAGCAGTTATCCTCGTGGCCGCGCTCACCCTCCCCGCGCAAACTCCCGCCCCTCCTGCGCCCGCAAAAACCATCGTCATCCACGCGGGCCATCTAATCGCCGAGCCCGGCAAGCCCGCCACAACAAACCAATCCATCGTCATCGAGAACGGCAAAATCACCGCCATCAAAGACGGCTTCGTCCCCGGCGACACCGTCATCGACCTAAAAGACTCCTGGGTCATGCCCGGCCTAATCGACATGCATACTCACATCACCGGAGTCCTCGACCTAGCCCAACCCATCGAACCCGTCTTCATCCACGCCTACATGGGCCGCCCCGCCCAAATCGTCCTCGACATGCTGCCCCGCGCAAAAATGCTCCTCCTCAATGGCTTCACGACCATCCGCAATCTCGGCGATCCTTCCAGCACCGTCTACGATCTTCGCGACGCTATCAACAAAGGCTACGTCCCCGGCCCTCGCATTTTCGCCTGCGAGCCGCAAATCGCCATCGACGGCGGCGACTACGATGCCTCCAAATGGGGCGTCCGCCGCGACCTCGAACAGTTCGTCACCAACCGCGGCAATTGCTCCGGCGTAACCGATTGCGCCAAAGTCGTGCGCGAAGAAATCAACCGCGGTGCTGACGTCATCAAACTCCGCCAAGCAGGCACGCCCGCTCTCGACCCCAATGTGGAAATGATTGAGTCCGAGGACGAAATCAAAGCCATCATCGGCACCGCCCATAAGCTCAACAGAAAAGTCGCCGTTCACGTAGTCGGCAGCCCTGCTTTCCTTCACATGGTCATCAACGACGGCGCCGACACCATCGAGCACGGCCCGCTCGACGACACCTCGATCGCCCTCATGAAACAACACGGCACCGCCTACACTCCCACCCTGCTAGCGGGCAAACTCATCGACTACCGCTACGCCGACGGCGTCGCAGGCGTTGGCAAAGCCTACCGCGCCGGCGTCCCGATCATCTTCGGCACCGACCTCGGAATCTTCGGCCCCGAGCGCAGCCACGAAGAATTCGCCTTGCTAGCCGCCGCCGGCGTCCCGCCCGACCAGATCCTTCGCGCCGCTACGCTAAACGCCGCCATCGCGCTCGGCCGTGGCGATACGCTCGGCTCCATCGCCCCCGGCAAAATCGCCGACGTAATCGCCATGAAGATCGATCCCCTCACGCACATCGATCAGCTAGGCGCACCAGGCAAAGGCACTTTCGTAATGAAGGAAGGCCAGATATTTACCGAAAAGACCTACTGACATAGACTGATGCAGCCCTCGCCGACCCTGAGTTGTCCATCCATAATCTCAGCAGGTCGCGGCGAAAGTGCACGAGTAGAGGACGCCATGAGAAACTTCAGCGCCAAGTTATTTCTGCTTTGCTTCGCTTTCCTGCTGCTCGCTGCCAGCGATATCACGATCGCGCAGGAACCGCCAGCGAATGTCGCCGGCAATTGGACAATTCACTCGAAAGGGCCGGATGGCAGGGACCGCACACAAGTCATGCAAATCACTCAACAAGGTGGCCTTATTACCGGTCACTATCAAGGCCCGGGCCAGCAGGGAGAACTGCAAGGAACGATCAATCAGCAACACATCCTCTTTCACACGAAGACTCACACCGTACTGACTTTTCGAGGCAGGGTCGACGGCCCTCGCGTCGAAGGCACGGTCCAGGGCAGGAGCATAAGCGGGACTTACCGCGACGAGCATGGACTAGGGCAATGGCACGCAGTTCGTTCTGAGTGATTACCGGAACGATGTAAACCGTACTCAGACTGTCGAGAAGTTTCGCTACAGTTCATAGGCCGTCTTCAGAACCTCAGCTGCCGTCTTCAAGAGCTTGCCCCCTGGCCCAAACCAGGATCTTCGATCGTAGTAGTAATACCAGGGCACGCCGGAAAAGTAGTGTCGGAGCAGGGGAGCGCACATCATGGGGCACAGGATTCGTTCCGAGAATATCTGCAGAACCCGGAAGGCGGGCCTTGTTCGGAACCATTCGCCAGCTCTGCCTTCCGAATGAATGCCAACTTCTGCGTCGGGAGTTTCCGCGGGCCCGAACTGTCTCAGCAATTCAGCGATTGTAGTATTCGGGTTTACCTGAATCTTCTCGAGGCCCTCTTTGTCTCGGTACAGCCACGCCGTGACATTGATCGCGCCCAGATATTTCGAAGACGTCAAACGCGGATTGTTCACCATCCGGAAATTTAGAGCCGCCTCCGGTAGACGGACGTCGCACCGGTGACTGTGGATCGGTTGCGAAGAAGGAACTTTGGGCAATGCCAACTCCCGACCGATTCCCTAGGAATCACCGACTACAGGTTCAGGGAAATCGCCAGGCCAGACTCCGCGGACTATACCACGGTGTTTTTGCAGAAACTATTAGCGATTCGCCAATCCGCGTAGAGCGGTGGAAGTCCTCCATTTACAATCCTTCAGAATTAGCGTATATACAGCAATGCGTTCTCTTGGGACGCCCACAAGGCCCTCAATAACCTCAAGAAACACGGTGTCTCGTTTGAAGAAGCCGCAACGATTTTTGTCGACCCAGACGCCCTCGACTGGGACGATCCCGAGCATTCCTATTCGGAGCAGCGCAGCAAGCGCCTCGGCACGTCCCTCACGGATAGAATTCTCATCGTGGTGTACACGCAGCGGAGACTAAAACATGGCCAGGAACTCATTCGCATCATCAGCGCCCGCCAGGCGACGCGCAAAGAACGCTAAGCCTATACCGGATAGCAAGCTCAATCTCTCGGACATCCCCGAATCGACCGCCGTCGAACTCCGCCGCGCTCGCCGAGTCGGCCGTCCCGCCACCGGCAACGCCAAACAACTCATCGCCATCCGCATCGCCCCAAATCTTCTCCGCCAGCTACGCCGCATGGCCGCCAAACAGTCCAAACCCTACCAAACCCTGATCCATGAACTCCTCGAAAAATCCGCCCGCAAAGTCGCCTAACCCGCCCTCTTCTTCCCCTGGAAAAACGTTGTGATCCCGAGCGAAGCGAGTGATCTGCTTTTCCATCGCCCACCGCCTCAGCAAGGTCGTACGGGAGCGCCAAAGGGTGATGCACTGCGGAGCAGCACGCTCACGAGTTTTCGTTCGCAATTCTTGCTCATTCAGCTTAAAATTTAATTCCCACCTCAGAGTCCTGCCCACGTCTATTTCCCGCCCTCTGAAAGACCGCAGGCTGGTTTACATATTGAGAAACCCTGCGACACCATCAAGAAGGTTTACCTCCCGAGTCGAGACACCCGCAAATGTCTGGGTCGATTGGCGCTGTGCTGGGATTGAGGACATTTCGCGGGTTGGGAATATGAGTTTGGGCGGTTTGTTTATCGAGACACGAGCCTCAAAAGGCTTGGGTTCCACAGTAAAGCTGGAGTTTCTGGTCGAAGAGGGACAAATCAGAGCGGACGGGATAGTAAGGCGCGTAGAGCCGGGTCGCGGACTGGCACTAAAGTTTACGGCAGTGAGCGAACAAGACAGGCCGCGCCTCGCCCAATTGATGGTCAGGATTCGCCAATCGTCCTGATTTGTGGATATCCAACAGTGCTTGCCTTCCAATCGTCCTAATGGAATAATTCCTGCATGGTCATAGGCGATAGACTCAAAGAACTTCGCGAACAAAAGAAATTCAGCCAAGGCGATATAGAGAAGCGCACGGGACTTCTGCGCTGCTACGTTTCCCGTGTTGAGAACGGCCACACTGTGCCGGCTGTCGAGACACTGGAAAAATTTGCTCGTGCATTGGAAGTGCCTGTCTATCAACTCTTTTACGACGGTGAAGAGCCGCCCAAGCTCCCCACTCTAATAAAGCGCAAGTCCTCGGACGATGTCGCCTGGGGCAGTTCAGGCAAGGATGCAAAATTCCTGAATAAACTTCGCCGACTGTTGGGCAAGGCAAGCGAGGACGACCGAAAGCTTATTTTGTACACGCTTCAGAAGATGGCGCGTTAGTAGTAAGACTCCGCTGGCTGGTTCCCAGAGTGGGTGGCCTGCGCGATCCCGTCCCCAGTCTACTAGGCCCTCGATCGAACGAGAAAACTTACGCCCACTCACAAGTCAAAATAACGCGGAGGGTACCCCATCCTTGCGGGTTTGGTTTTCGCAAGGGTGGGTCTTTCATTTTCTTTCTTTTTCTTTCCTCACGAATCCACACAAGCGTTTTCCGCGGGTAGCCCCGACGTTTTCCCACTCGCTAAGCGCTGTAGTTCGCCACAACTCGCACCACTTTTCCAGTCGCTGACAACTCCATGAATTCTGCCGTACGTGTCCCCTTCTGATTGAGGTAGCAGAGCACCACGCTGTTCACACCCCAGAGCACGTTCTCAAGCTTAAAGTGGAGTTCGGGGTAAGCCGCAAGCCCTCGCTGAAAGTAAGCCCTCAAGTTTGCCTTACCAGCCACCTTGCCATCCGCCGTCCCAAAGAGCTGCGCGGCCACCGGCGAAGTCAGCTCTATGCCCTCCTCATAGTGCGTCAGGATCAACTCCAGATCATGAACGTTCCAAGCCGCCACCCAATGCTCAGCCAACTTCCAAGCCTCGTCTCGCGTCATCCCCGTCCCTCCAGCCTTTCGTCACAACCGGCTCGCCACTCGCCCCTTCAGAATCCTTCCCTTCCCCCTCTTCTCTGCGCCCTCTGGGGACTCTGTGTTAAGAAAAACATTCCACTCCAACTCAGCTCAATCAGTTTGACACCAAACTAAAAAACTCCGCCAACTCAACTGTCGACTGTCAACTTGTTTTCCTACGCCTCCACATGTGCCAAAAATCGCGGCGCCTTCCGGAATTTCGTCGCCTGCTCAAACGCATACGCCAGCTTGATCAAAACCGGCTCGCTCCACGCCCGCCCAAAAAACGAAATCCCCACTGGCAAACCAAAATCAAACCCCGCCGTAACATTGATATTCGGATAACCAGCCACCGCGGCAAACTCCGAGCTACCTCCGCCAAACGCGTCGCCGTTCACAATATCTGTCAACCAAGCCGGGCCGCCTGTCGGCGCAACAATGGCGTCGAGCTTGTGCTTGTCCATGGTCTTATCGATGCCCTCTTTGCCCGCCAGCTCATGATTCTTCGCAATCGCTTCCACGTACTCCTTGGTCGTCAGCGGCCCCTTTGCCTCCGCCGCCAGGAAATTCTCCTGACCGAAATACGGCATCTCCTTCGCCGCGTTTTTGTCATTGAACTCTATGATCTCTTTCAAAGTTTTCACCGGCGTGTTCGGTCCGAGCCAAGCCAGGTAAGCATTCAAATCAGCTTTCAGTTCGTACATGAACCCGAGAAACTCCGTTTCCCCGAACTTGCCGGATGTCTCGAACTCAACGGGATCCACCAGTGTCGCCCCCTGCTTCTTCATCGCGTCAAGGGCCGCCTCCATCAGCTTGTCCACTGCGGGATTGAACCCAAACGCTTTTCTCAGCACGCCAATCTTCGCGCCCTTCAATCCGTCGGCGTTCAAGAACTGCGTATAGTCCTTGAAAAATTTTCCATCGCTTGCTAGCGTCGCCTTGTCGTCCACGTCTCCGCCGGCAATCGCTCCCAGCAAAATGGCCGCATCGCGCACCGTGCGGCACATCGGTCCGGCCGTATCCTGCGTGTGCGAAATTGGAATAATTCTGCTCCGGCTCACCAGCCCGACCGTCGGCTTTATTCCCACAAGTCCGTTCGCTGAAGATGGGCACACAATCGATCCATCCGTTTCCGTCCCGACTCCGATCGCCGCGAAATTCGAAGAAATTCCCGCGCCTGTTCCCGAACTCGACCCGCACGGATTCCGGTCCAGCGCATACGGATTTTTCGTCTGCCCGCCGCGCCCACTCCATCCGCTGATCGAGTGATTTGACCGGATGTTCGCCCACTCGCTCAAATTTGTTTTCCCCAAAATGACGGCGCCCGCTTCGCGCAATTTCTGCACAATGAACGCGTCGCGCGGCGGCTTCGATCCGACCAGCGCCAAAGATCCTGCCGTCGTCTGCATCCGGTCGGCCGTTGCGATGTTGTCCTTGATCAAAACGGGAATTCCGTGCAGCGGTCCGCGCGGCCCTTTTTCTTTTCGCTCTTTATCCAAAGCCTCCGCAATTTCTAGCGCATCCGGATTTGTTTCAATGACGCTGTTCACCGACGGTCCGCTCTTGTCAACCGCCGCGATCCGCGCCAAATATTTCTCCGCGATCGATCGCGTGCTGTACTTGCCGGACTTCATTCCGTCCTGCAGTTCTGCGATCGTGATCTCGTCCAACTCAAACGCCGGAACATCCGAAGCTTCCGTCGCAGAAGCGTTCCGTCGCGGCGCTGTGAACACAGGCTGCAAAACCGGACCAGCCGCAGCCGCTACTCCCCCGAGCAAGCTAGCCTGCAAAAATCTACGCCTCCCAGCCGTCTCGTCCGTGCCATTCCGTCGGCCAACATCCCCGGATTTCGCTCTGCCCACCGTCGCTTTTCCGAATCTGTCTTCCGTCTCTTTTTTCATGTTTGGATCCCCCCCGCCTCTCTCCCTCAAATGAAGAGCACAGATAGTACGCCAAACAGCCCTCTTCTTCCCGCTAAAATCGTGCATCTCTAGGGGTTTACGACCAGGAACACCCCACAAGAAAATATTTTCCCTAGGGCCCGGGCTCCGTTACAATTCTTCTTACGCGGAGTCCCCCCGTAGTCGGTTTGCCATGCAGCTGACTTACTCAAACGGCCCAATGCCGCTTCAGCCGTGCCGCACAGGCGCAGGGAAAATCTCGCGCTCCTACCGGTTCGCCGCTCCTGCCATTTTATTTTGCAGTTTCGCGATTTTCGGCGCCACCGTTTCGCGCGCGCAAGACCAACAAGATCAAAGCGTCGCCGAAGCTGCTCGTCAGGAACGCGCGCGCAAACAAGAACAGCAAAAAACCGCCAAGCACGTTTACACCGAAGAAGATCTCAAGCACCCGAACATTCTGACTGCAGAAGACCGCGCGCAAATCGAAGCGAAGAAAAACGAATGCGCGCAGAAAAATAATTGTGCATTCGCTCCTAAAAATCCGCCGGCAGCTCTCGATGCAAGTTCACAAACTCCCGGAACTTCTCTTGGTGAAGTCGCGCGTCAGCTTCGCAAACAAAAAGAATTGCAAGTGTTGAAACCAAAACAAACGGAACCGTTTCATCTTCCGTTCTCCACTCCGGCACTCGCCTCTCCGATTTTGCCGGAGCGTCCCGCGATTCATCCTCCAGCTCAACCGGTTCTCCGTCCGAAAACTTCTTCGCCCAAACTTCCATCAAATGTTTTTCGTCGCGATCCTTTCTCCGCTGTTCCCGTTCGTCCCGAAGTCCCCCGGGCCGAAATTGTTCGTCCTGAAATTCGCCGCTTGGAAAAATCTCCGAACGTTCGTGAAATCGTCCGTCCCGAAGTTCACGCAGATGTCCACAAATTCGGCCGCGAAAATATTCGTCCAACGATTCGTCCTAAAGTGAGCGAAGCTCGTCCCGATGTTCGCGCTGACGTTCAGCCCAAAGTTCGCGAGGATGTCGTCCCCATTGTTCCTCTAACGGTTCATCCAGATTTCAGTAAAGTTGTCCGCCCAACACTTCGCGCGCATGGTCGCCCGACTACCCCTGCCCAACCAAATTTTTCTTCTCGGCTCGCGTCTCCGAGCATTTCCGTCCAACCCATGCAGCCACCCGTTCCTCCTTCCAAACCCGCACAACCGGCCGCTCCGTCCAGTCCCGCACAACCCGTCGCCCCCGGCTCAACAATTCGCCCGGTGCAGCCGCAGCCTGCCCCCCCTCCAGCCACGATCTCCACAGAAAATATTGTGACTGTGCAGCGCGGCGATTCCCTTTGGAAGCTGGCGCAAAAAACCCTTGGCCGCGGCCATCGCTATCCCGAAATCCTGGCCATCAATCCAAGCGTCGTCAACCCGAACCGGATCCGCGCTGGCGCCCAGCTAAATCTTCCTGAAGTCGCTGCAATCCCTGTATCAGCGGGCACTGCCTCGAACAGCGCCGCCTCCACAATCAAAGTCCGCAAGGACGACACCCTTTGGAATCTCGCAAAGTCCAACTTGGGCCGCTCGTCCGCTTGGACTTGCCTCGCTGCCGCCAACCCCTCTATCAGCGACCCCAATCGCATCTACGAGGGCCAGAATCTGATCTTGCCGCGCGCTTGCTCCTCTTCGCTGGCAGTTCCCTCCTATCCCCGCTCTCAAACTTCCGCAGTTAGGCCATAACTCGAACCTGACCGCCATGGACGTCACCCGCTCCACCTCAACAGTAAGTGGTTTACTGTCTTATATTTACGCGCCTGTCCCTAGGTCTGTAGGCTGCCTATTCCAATTCGGCTACAATATTTCTTTGTTGGCTGCTACAGTCCAGCCGGCGGATGCCGAGGAGCGCGCGTGATCCACAGCAAAGTCTTCCACAACGAAAGCCTGCTACCTATTGAAAAGGTTAGGCTTTCGCCCGGCCAAGCCGGACTAATTTGCGGCTGGGGGCTTTTTACTACGCTGCGCATCTTCCACGGCGAAGCTTTCGCCTATGAGCGCCACTGGCGGCGCCTCGAGAAAGATGCGGCGATCATTCACCTGCCTATGCCTTACACTTCGGCCAAGGTTCGGCTCAATCTGCACGAAGTGATTCGCGCGAATCAAGTGTCGGAAGGCGCCGCGCGCATTTATCTCGTCTACAACCAAGTTGGATTTTGGCAGAGCGACGAAAAAAATCCGGAAGTGGATTTGATTATTTATACCGCGCCGCTTCCGCAATATCGCGAACCGGTTCGGCTCGCACTTCGCGAGCAAGGACGGCATGCGGCTTCGCCACTTGCCGGAGTCAAGACCACTTCATGGCTGCAAAATGTTTGGTCTGTCGCTGAGGCGCAAAAAGAAGGATTCGATGAAGTTGTTCTTCTGAATGAGCGAGGCGAAATTGCGGAATGCACTGCGGCAAATATTTTTACGGTGAAAAACGGAAAAGTTCTGACGCCACCTTTGAATTCCGGGTGCCTCGAAGGCGTCACGCGCGGCATTCTGTTCGAGATTGCGCCCGAAGCGGGAGTTGCCGTTATCGAGCAATCTCTTCGGCCGGAAGATCTTTATTCCGCCGACGAAGTGTTCATCACCTCCACGAATCGAAACCTCATTGGCGTTGGGGAAATCAACGGGCACAAAATCGCTACTGCTCCAGGGCCCGTCACGCATCAGCTAAACGATCTCTTTGACGCTTACGTCGCGGATTACGTCACGCGGCGGCTAGCGACTGCTTCTCACTGACGAAGTTAAGAAATACGGTAAATAAAGAAGTAAAGAATTAAAGATAACGCAGAGGCGCAGAGTACGCGGAGCCTCGCAGAGAAAAAAGCAGATTCCTCACTTCGCTCGGAATGATATTTTTCCAATAGACCAGCTTTACAGACCAGTTTTCTTGAGGAGACAGACTGAAGTCTGTTCCACTGAAGTATCTCTCTCCGGCTTCCCTTGACAACCGAGAGAAGCGGCATATACTTCTCTCGACTATCTAGAGGAGAGGCTGGGAGACTTCCACGCTCAGCGGGACCCCTTAGGACAAACGATGACAGATACTTCCGCGACGCTTGTGCAAGGCACGCTCGACATGCTCATCCTGAAGACGCTGGCGCTTGAACCGCTGCATGGGTGGGGGATTTCGCAGAGGATTCAGCAGTTGAGCCACGGCGTGTTTGAGGTGAACCCTGGGTCGCTTTTTCCGGCGTTCCGCCGGTTGGAACGGGCTGGTCTTCTGGAGTGTGAATGGAAAACTTCGGAAAACAACCGCCGGGCGAAATATTATTCGCTCACAAAAACTGGCAAGCAGAAGCTGCGGACGGAAACGAAAGAGTGGGAGCGGCAAGTCGCGGCGATTGCGAGAATTTTGCAGACGGCTTCGTAGGGGTTGGTTTCTCGCGGAGATACGAAGGGAAGAAAAAGCAGATTCCTCGCTTCGCTCCCTTCGAGGCTCAGGGCAAGCGGAATGACATGTTTTTTTGAGGCTCGAGGTGGAATTGGTTTTTTAGAGTTTAGGACGCTGGGGCGCAGCATGCTGCGCCACTACAAGGACGGTGGGGCGGTATGGGGAGCGGGCACGGCGTGCCGTGCCCCTACGGGGGAATGATGTGGACAAACTTTTGGGGTGGGATTCGGGGCCTCTTCCGCAAGCGGCAAGCCGAGCAAGAACTCGATGATGAGCTGGGCGATTTTCTCGAAAAGTCGACTGTCGAGAAAATGCGCGCGGGAATGACGCGGGAAGAAGCTCAGCGTGCGGCGCGGATGGAGATGGGCGGCGTGGAAGTGGTCAAGGAAAACGTGCGCTCGGCTAGTTGGGAGACGCATGTGGAGACGCTTTGGAGCGATTTGAGGTTTGGGGTGCGGTTGCTGCGGTTCAATCCGGTGTTTGCGGGGGCGGCGATTCTTTCGCTGGCGCTGGGGATAGGGGCGAATACGGCGATCTTTCAGTTGCTCGACGCGGTGCGGTTGCGGACGCTGCCCGTGAAGAACCCACAAGAATTGGCGAGCGTGCGGATCGATCAGCCCCAGGGAATGAGCGGGAGTTCCAGAGGCCGTTATTCCGACCTTACCTACGCCATGTGGGAACAAATCCGGGCCCAGCAACAAGGGTTTTCGAGCATTTTTGCGTTCAGCCCAACGGAATTCAATATTTCACCTTCCGGACAGGTTCACGATGTACAGGCCCTATGGGTGAGCGGAGAATTTTTTGAGACGCTCGGCGTTGTGCCGGTACTTGGCCGGCTGCTGACCGAAGCCGACGATCATCCTGGCTGCGCTTCTTCCGGCGTAGTGATTAGCCATTCTTTCTGGCAACACGAATACGGCGGAGACCAGTCCGTGGTGGGGCGGACGGTTAGCATCAACCGGCATCCGTTTCCAATCATTGGCGTCGCACCGGCGGGTTTTTATGGCGTGGAGATGGGGCGTTATTTCGACATTGCGGCTCCTGTTTGCGCAGAGCCGATCGTGGACGGGGTGCGAAGACGCGATGCTGCCGCGGCCCGATGGATGGTGGCTGGCGGCGATGGGACGGCTGAAGCCTGGATGGAGCGTGGAACGCGCATCCGCGCAAGTGAAGACGATTTCTCCGGGCCTCTTTGAAGCGACATTGCCGCCGGAGTTCAACCCAGAGCAGGCGAAACGCTTCCTGGCGTACCGATTGGGGGTTTTCCCGGCGGGCACCGGCGTTTCCGACCTTCGCGAAGACTATGAGAATCCGCTGTGGCTGCTGCTCGGGCTTGCGGCGCTGGTGCTGGTGATTGCGTCGGCAAATCTGGCAAACCTGCTGCTGGCGCGAGCGAGCGCTCGGGAAAAAGAGATGGGAATGCGTATGGCTATCGGGGCCAGCCGGTGGCGGCTGATCCGGCAGTTGCTTGCGGAGAGCTTGCTTCTTGCCGGGATTGGCGCGTTTCTTGGCGCGTTGTTAGCACGCAGCTTGAGCCAAGTGTTAGTGGCATCTTTAAGCACGGAGAACAATCCTTTGTTTGTGGATTTGGGAACCGACTGGCGCGTGCCGGGATTCACGATTGGGCTGGCCGTGGCTACTTGCGTTCTTTTCGGATTGGCACCGGCGATGCGGGCGACGAATGTGTCGCCCGGGTTGGTACTGAAAGAGAGCGGAAGAGGGACGACGGACGGGCGCTCGCGGTTCGGATTGCGGCGCATTCTTGTAGTATCGCAGATTGCGCTTTCGTTGACGCTGCTGGTCGGCGCCCTGCTTTTTGCGCGAAGCCTGGGCAAACTGGCTTCGGTGGACGCGGGGTTTCAGCGCGACGGAATTCTGGTTACTGATATCGATTTTACGAGCCTGAACCTTCCAAAGGAGCGGCGCATTTCTTTTGCGAAGGAGTTGCTCGATCGCGTGCGGGTGATCCCCGGAGTGGAATCCGCGGCGATCTCGAGGGTGGTGCCGTTGAGTGGGAACGGAGAAGCTCACGACATTCTTCCCGGAGTTTCGGGTATTCCAGAGGGAAAGATTTCTTCCACGGCATTCAACCAGGTGAGCCCGGGATTTTTCGCAACGTTGCGTACGCCGATGATCGCGGGGCGCGACTTCGACGAGCACGACGTAGCGGGCGCGCCATTGGTGGCTATCGTGAACGAAACGTTCGCGAGAAAATTCATGAAGGATAAGAATCCGGTCGGGACGCTGCTGCGGGTGCGGCAAATGAGTAAGATTTCGGGCCCGTACGAAATCGTCGGATTGGTTAAAGATACGAAGTACGTGGAGCTGCGCGAGACGGCGCAAGACATTTTGTACACGCCATTGGCACAACTCAATCGGCCAGATGCGGATGCGCAGATACTGATGCGATCGAATGCGCCGGTCTCCGTGCTGATTTCGTCGGTGAAGAGTGTGGCGAACGAGGCGAATCCGAATATGGATGTAAGTTTCGTGGTGTTTCGTCAAATGATTGAAGAAGGATTGCTGCGCGATCGGTTGATGGCGCGGCTTTCGGGATTCTTTGGGATACTTGCGGTCTTGCTTGCAGTGATTGGGTTGTATGGCGTGATTTCTTATATGGTGGCGCGGCGGCGCAATGAGATTGGGATTCGGATGTCGCTTGGAGCGGACCGGAGGTCGATTGTTGCTTTGGTACTGCGGGAATCTTTGTTGCTGCTGGCGGTTGGGTTGGGGCTGGGGATTGGGCTTGCGTTGGCGGCTTCGCGTGCGGCGAGTTCCCTGCTCTTTGGATTGAAGCCGCACGATGGGGGGACATTTTTAATGGCCACG
The DNA here is from genome assembly GCA_963730495.1 of uncultured Acidobacteriota bacterium. GTDB lineage: Bacteria > Acidobacteriota > Terriglobia > Acidiferrales > UBA7541 > Acidiferrum. The sequence goes on from CAVSSD010000006.1 coordinate 22,104, forward strand.
GTGATCCTGGCCGTGATCGCGCTGGCGGCAAGTTATATACCCGCGCTGCGCGCTTCTAGGCTTGATCCTTTGGAGGCGCTGCGGCACGAGTAGGGCGAGGGAGAAGAAAAGAAAGAGAAAAGATAACGCAGAGACATAGAAGCTGTGAAAAAACCTCTCTGAAATTTCCACTTGAAAATAATTTGAGGGCAGTTATGTTTGGCACATGAACCAGGAAAATACGAACACCAAGCAGCGGTTGATTCGATATGTGAACCGGGAGCAGATGAGTTGGCGCGCGGTGGACATCGAGCGGCTGATTGAGCAGGACCATCAGGCGCGGGCGATCTGGGAGATGGTGGGGCGGCTGGATGTGAGCCGATTTTACGAAGCCATCGCCAGCAGCGCGGAGGAAGGCGGGCGTCCTGCGATTGATCCGCAACTGTTGATCAGCTTGTGGGTCTATGCCTACAGCCGCGGAATCGGAGCGGCGCGAGAAGTGGCGCGGCGATGTGAATACGATCCCGCGTTTCAGTGGCTGACGGGGATGGAAGCGGTGAACTATCACACGCTGGCGGATTTTCGTGTGGAAAAGGCCGAGGAGTTGGATGAGTTGTTCACCAATTTGCTGGGAGTGCTGAGCGCGAAAGGGCTGATCACGCTGGAAGAAGTGATGCAGGACGGGACGAAAATCAAAGCCGGGGCGAGCAGCGGCAGCTTTCATCGGGAGAAGACGCTGCGGGAACATTTGGAGCGCGCGCGGCAACAGGTGCAAGCTTTGCGGGATCCGCTGGCCGAGTCGGCGGCGAACCGGCATCAGCAAGCGGCGCGGGAACGAGCCGTGCAAGAGAAGCAAGAACGGTTGGAAGAAGCGTTGGCCGAACTGGAGAAGTTGCGCGAGGTAAAAAAGACGGTGGAAGAAAAGCGCGAGGCGCGCGTGAGCACGAGCGATCCGCAGGCGCGAGTGATGAAGCAGGCCGGTGGCGGTTTTGCGCCGAGCTACAACGCGCAGATCTCGACCGACGCGCGGCACGGATTTATCGTGGACGCGGAAATCACCCAAGTAGGCAACGACTATCAGCAGTTGCTGCCGGCGGCGGAGCGGATCGAGCAGCGCTGGGGACGAAAGCCGGAACGAATGGTGGCCGACGCCGGCTACACGAGCGGCGAAAACATTCAGGGCATGGCGGAAAAAGGGATTGATTTCGTGGGCAGTCTGGCCGATGACGCGTCGAAAGCGCGGACGAATGCGAAGCGATTTGACGCGACGCGATTTATTTACGAGGCGGAAGAAGACCGTTACATTTGCCCGGCGGGCCAGACGTTGAACTACCAAGGCCACTGGGTGCGCGGCGGTGTGACTCATTATAAGTACCAGGCGGCCGCCGAAGAATGCGCCGAGTGTTCGTTGCGGGCGGAGTGTTGCGGCGCGAATCAAAAACACGGGCGGTCGGTCGAACGGAAACAGGAAAACGCGGCGCTCGGTGCGTTCCGGGAAAAGATGGCCAGCGAAAAAGCACAAGCGATTTACCGGCGGCGTGGTCCGGTGGCCGAGTTTGTGCATGCCTGGATCAAAACTAAACTGGGCCTGCGGCAATTTCATGTGCGCGGACTGCGCAAAGTACGAGCCGAAATGCTCTGGGCCTGCTTCACCTACAACATGCAGCAAGGGATCCGGCTCGGACGGGCACCTGACCCGGCTCCTGCGGGATAATCGAGCACGCAAAGCAACGACGCGAATCGGCAAACATTCAAGGAACGCAAAAAAGTGGGCGTCGGGATGTTCGGAAAGCAGCCACAAGGATGTTTTTTCACAGCTTCATAGAGTACGCAGAGGCGCGCAGAGAAGAAAAAGTAGATTCCTCGCTACGCTCGGAATGACATTGTATTTTTCGTTGTGGCTGCCTCATTTTTGTTCTGCGGGTAGATTACGAAGATAGACACTATCACCGCCGCAGGGCAAACGGTGCGACGGACCCTGCGGTAGCGTTGCCCTGACGGCGCAAGGGGCTTTTTGGCGGCTGCGTGCTACAATTCCGTCGCGAGCATCCCATGCCGGACACAGCATCCATTTCGATGGGCGGAGCAGTTCTGGAAGTCGTCTCACCAGACGGCGCGCGCCGCTACGTACGCGTGACACAGACGCCGTTTCTGATCGGGCGCGGCGCGGAAACTGGCAATCATCTTCAACTCTCCGACCGGCGCATCTCACGCAATTGCGCCGCGATCGTTATCGAAGCGGGGCGCCTGTACATCGAAGATCGCGGGCAGCGGCGGGGACTGTTCATCAACGGCGAAAAAGTCGAAAGCCGGTTACTGAATGACGGCGATTCGATAAGTTTCGGACTTGAAGATTCCTACGAAATTGTTTTTCGATCCGGCACGTCTAGCGGCGAGGAGTCCATTCCGAATCTGCTCACACGCATCGAGCACATCACCAGCTCGGAACCGGTGGGCGGCGGGCTGCGGAAGCTGAATCTGCTGCTCGAAGCCACAACGCTTCTTCACTCGCAGCTTCCGCTTGATTCCGTGCTCGGAACAATGCTGGATCACGCCGTCTCCGTAACGGACGCGGACCGCGGGATGCTTCTCGAAGCCGACGCTACTGGTGCGCTGAAAGTGCGCCTTGCCCGGCGTACTGGCGGGCTGCGTCTTCCGCCGGAAAGCATTACACCGAGCCAAACTGCCATTCAGCTCGCCTTGCGGCAACATTCTCCAGTTGTGACAGAAGACATAGAACGCGCCGAGATGGATCTGCAATCGGCGCAGAGCATCATCGCGCAGCGGCTTCGCGCCGTCGTCGTGATTCCCCTTTTTGCCGTGCACCGCGCCAGCTCTCCGGATTCAAGCTCGACTCCCGCGTACGGGCATTCGCTAGGTGTCCTTTATCTGGACTCTCGGCGCCCGGCTGCGTTCTCAAAATTAGACCGGCAGATTCTGGACGCGCTGGCCGCGGACGCCGCCAGCATTCTGGACAACGCCCGGCTGGTGGTTCGCGAACGCGAACGGCAGCGTATGGAAGAGCAAATCAATATCGCGCGCGACATACAGCAGGCGCTGCTGCCGCGGAATTTTCCCGATCACCCACACCTTGCGGTTGCCGGTGTCAACTATCCCTGTCTATCGGTCGGAGGGGATTATTTCGATGTCTTTCCGCTGGACAACAATCGCACGGCGTTCCTGATTGCCGACGTTTCGGGCAAAGGACTGGGCGCAGCTCTTCTGACGACGATGCTGCAGGGCGCGCTATCCGCGATGACCCTGGGCACCGATCCGGCGCGCGTCTTTAATCACGTGAATCGGTTTCTCTGCGATCATGCCGAAGTGGGCCGCTACGCCACCATGTTCTTTGGAATTCTGGATGACGACGGCCACCTGGAATTCATCAATGCCGGCCATCCTTCGCCGTTTTTGATACGACGGGGCGTGGCGGAAGAGCCTTTCAGCGAGGGCTCTTATCCCGTGGGGCTGGTTCCGGAAGCAGAGTACACAACGGCTCGTCTGAAACTTGAACCTGGGGACACGATTGTCCTTTTTAGCGATGGCGTGACCGAGGCTATGGACCCCGATGAAGAGCTTTTCGGCGTTCCTCGCCTTCGCGAAGTGCTTACAGGGCAGACTGAGTGTCCGCTTGATCAACTTCAGAAATGCGTTCTCGAGGCCGTGGAGAACTTTGCGCGCGGAGCAAGCCAGGCGGACGATCTCACATTGCTTATTGTTCGCTACCGCGCCGCCGGCGCCCGTGCTACGACGGACACAGACGCCGCGCCCGCCGTCCAATCCGTCTCCGCGTAGCTTGGCGGAATAAACACTCGTCATGCAAACTTAGAACATTCTCTAACCTTCATGAAATGAGGTGTTTGCGGCAGGTTTTGGCAGAAGTCTGTGCGCTTTGGCCTCTACTGTTACCTGAGATCTTCGGAACGATCTCTCCGCAAGATAGACGATTTTATGTATCTTTTTATCGCGGTCTTTCGTCCAATGCTTGACTTCGCAGCGATTCGGAAGTATCTAGGAGCGCTGTGCGCAGTCTGTTTGTCTCTATCCCAGGGGGTATGATGCGACCTACCCGCAGAGACTTTCTGAAGTTCACTACGATTGGCGGAGCGGCCGCCGCCGTTTTCGGTTTTGACCTCCAGCCCGCCTACGCGCAACTCCGAGTTCTTAAAATTGCACGCGCCAGTGAAACGCGGTCGACGTGTCCTTACTGCGCTGTGGGTTGCGGCACGATCATTTATACCATCGGGGACAAGGCGAAGAACGTTACGCCGCAAGTGGTGCACGTGGAAGGCGATCCGGACCATCCGACGAACCGCGGAACGTTGTGCCCCAAGGGTGCCTCGCTCGAACAAGACATCCTCAATGATCGCAGGCTGTCGAAGCCGCAAGTGCGGCGGCCAGGGGGCACGCAATGGGAGGATATTTCGTGGGACCAAGCGCTCAATGAAATCGCGCAAAAAATTAAGAAAACGCGGGACGACAGCTTTATCGAGAAGGACGCCAAGGGAGTCACGGTTAACCGGACGGAAGCGATCTCTTGGATCGGCGGATGCACGGACACGAATGAGTTCAATTATCTGGTTGTTAAAGCGATGCGCGCCCTGGGGGTCGTGCATTTAGAAAATCAGGCTAGAGTTTGACACGGCCCCACGGTCTCAAGTTTGGGACCAACGTTTGGACGGGGCGCAATGACGAACGGCTGGGTGGATATAAAGAATACCGACATGATGCTGATCATGGGCGGGAATCCAGCCGAGAATCATCCTTGCGGATTTAAGTGGGCTATAGAAGCGAAACGCACGCGTAGCGCGAAGATGATTTCCGTCGACCCGCGCTTCACGCGCACGTCCTCTGTGGCAGATATGTTTTGCCAGATTCGCGCGGGAACTGATATTGCCTTTCTCGGCGGCATGATCAATTACGCGATCGAAAACAACCGGATCGCGAAAGAATACCTCGTTAACTTCACGAATGCGGCGTTTGTCATTAAGAGTGACTTCAAGCTGCCTGCGGATACGGACGGCGTATTCTCCGGGTTTGATGCGACCAAGTTTAGCTACGACAAAACAACATGGAATTACGACGCGGCCGGGGAGCTGCGCAGAGCGCGACCGCGGCTGGGACGCCTGTAGGGTTACCGGGGAGCGTCGATTTTGACCTGACGCTGCAGAATCCGAACTGCGTGTTTCAGCTTTTGAAGAAGCACTACTCGCGATATACGCCGGAGATCATTGAGCGGATTACGGGGATTCCCAAAGAGCAATTCCTAAAAGCGGCTGAGCTTTATACGTCGATTCGTAAAGACGGCGATATGAAGAAAGCTGGCACGATTATTTATGCCGTGGGATGGACGCACCATAGCTTCGGCACACAGATCATTCGAACCGCGGCGATGTTGCAGTTGTTGCTCGGAAACGTAGGGCGCGCAGGCGGAGGCGTTAACGCACTTCGCGGACACTCAAATATTCAGGGCGCCACGGACATGGCTGGATTGTTCGACACTCTGCCCGGGTACATGAAAGTGCCAACGCCAGGCGATGGCTCTTTCGATGCCTGGATGAAGCGAGCGACCCCTACCTCTTCGAAACCGGCCCCTTGGGATTCCTGGAACTATTACAGCAACACGTCAAAATTCATCGTCAGCTTCATGAAGGCGATGTACGGAGACGCGGCCACAAAGCAGAACGATTGGGCGTTCGATTATTTGCCGAAAGTGGATCGGGATTATTCGTGGACGAACTTGTGGAACAACATGTACAACGGCGTCGTCAAAGGCATGCTTGCCTTTGGAATGAACGGCGTGGCCATCGGGCCGGACTCGAATAAGAATATCGATGCTTTGAAAAAAGCAGAGTGGCTCGTGGTCGGGGAAATTTATCAGGACGAGACCAGCGAATTTTGGAAGTCGCCTCGAGTGATCGCGCAAGGCGACATGAAGCAGATTCAGACGACCGTGTACCGTTTGCCGTGCGCGGGTTTTGCGGAGAAAGATGGATCGTTTACCAATTCAGCGCGCTGGCTGCTCTGGAAAAACGCGGCGGTGCCCACACCGGGAGATTGCCGGCTGGATCAGGCCATCGTTGCGCAGATTTTCCTGAAAGTTCGGGAACTGTACAAAAAAGAAGGCGGCAAATTCCCCGACCCGATTTTGAATCTGACCTGGGCCTACACGACTCCCCAGAGTCCGGCATTGAGCGAGGTATTGAAAGAGCTGAACGGCAAGGCGCTGGCTGATCTGGAAGACCCGGCTACCAAAGTGCAAATCAAGGCTGGCCAGCAGCTTCCAGGGTTTGCCTGGCTGAAGGACGACGGAACGACAGCTTGCGGAAATTGGATCTACTCGGGGGCGTTTACGGAAGCTGGCAATCAGACCGCGCGGCGCGATCCCTCGGACCCCTCCAATATGGGCGTGCATCCAGGATGGGGATGGTCGTGGCCGGCGAATCGGCGAGTGCTTTATAACAGGGCTTCTTGCGACGTGGACGGCAAGCCATGGGATCCGACACGCAAGCAAGTCTGGTGGAACGAGGGCGCGCAGAAGTGGGTCGGCAATGACGTTCCTGATTTCAAGGTGGATTCCAAACCCAAGGATCACATGGGGCCGTTCATCATGAATCCAGAGGGTGTGGGCCGAATCTTCGCTCCTCTGGCGGCCTTTGCGGATGGGCCTTTCCCTGAGTTTTACGAACCCATCGAGAGCCCTATCGACAATCTGTTTCATGCGGGGCGCACGCATAATCCGGTGGTTACGAAATTCAAGGATGCTGACGACAAATTTGGAACCGTCAAGGAAGGGTTCAACGTGGTGTGCACGACGTTTCGCTTGACGGAGCACTATCACTATTGGACAAAGAATAATCCGATGAACGTGCAGCTTGTGCCGGAACCATTTATCGAGATGGCCGCGGAAATGGCGGATGAAATGGGAATTCGCGGTGGAGAACATGTCAAAGTTTCGAGCGCGCGAGGCGACTACATCGCCAAAGCTATGGTCACCAAGCGCATTAAGTCGATGATGATCGACGGCAAAAAAACCTACCAGATTGGGATTCCTTTTCATTGGGGATACCGAGGAATCGCCGAGGACGAGGGTAAAACGGCAAGAACTTTGGTGAACGCGCTGTCGCATACGGCCGTGGACCCTAACGCGCACACACCGGAATTCAAGGGATTCCTCGTGAAAGTGGAGAAGGTCTAGGGACGCGCATGAGCCAAGCCACATTACGCGTTCAGAAGATTTCCGGACACGCCGGGAGCGTTCCCGGTCAAGACGCTCAGCGCGAATTCACTGTCTGCAAACTGATTGATACCACCACTTGCATCGGCTGCAAGGCTTGCGAAGTGGCGTGCATGGAGTGGAACGATTTGCCGTTCGGCGAAACCGTCTTTGATAACACTTACCAGACGATGCCGGAGACGCGATGGAATTATTGGAATTTGATTCTCTTCAACGAGCACGAGAAGGAAGATGGCTCGCTGATGTGGCTGATGCGCAAGAATCAGTGCATGCATTGCGCGGATCCGGGCTGCTTGACCGCTTGCCCATCGGATGGCGCGATCGTGCAGTACACGAACGGGATTGTCGATTTTCAGCAAGCTAACTGCATCGGGTGCGGCTATTGCATTACTGGATGCCCATTCGATATTCCAAAGATGAATCCGAAAACGAATCGCGTGTTCAAATGCACGCTTTGCGCAGATCGAGTGCAAGAAAGCCTTGAGCCGGCGTGCATTAAGTCTTGCCCCACGGGCTGTCTACACTTCGGAAGCAAAGAGGACATGCTGGATACCGCGGAGAAACGCGCGAAGCAGCTTCGCACCGATTACAATTTCCCGAATGCGGGTGTTTACAATCCAGCAGGAGTCGGCGGGACAGGCGTCGTCTACGTGTTGCATGATGCGACGAAGCCGGAGCTTTACGGCGGACTGCCGTCGAATCCGAGCATTCCGTGGTCCGTGAAACTTTGGAAGGGGCCGCTGAAATGGCTGGGAAATGCAGCGATGATCGGCGGGATCGTCGGACTCGTGGTGCACTACCTGCGGTTTGGACCGAAGGAGCGCGAAGAGACGATCAAGGAACCGCATGAAGGAGCGGAGCCGTGAGCGAAATCGAACAAGTTGTGCCGCCAGGGCACGTGTTGCGCTACAACTTCAAGGAACGGATCACGCATTGGGTTGCCGCCGGGTCCTACCTCTATTTGCTTTTTACCGGCTTGGCGTTCTGGTCGCCGTGGCTATTCTGGCTGGTGGCGGTTTTCGGCGGTGGGCAGATTTCGCGCATGCTACACCCGCTTATAGGCCTGGTTTTCGCCGCCAGCGTAGTGGTGATGTATCTCATGTGGGCAGCGCACATGCATGTGGATGAAAGCGACAAGACTTGGTTTAAATCCGTTGGTTATTACGTCCAGAACGAAGACGAGAAAATGCCGCCAGCAGGACGGTATAACGCGGGACAGAAGTCACTGTTCTGGGGTTTTGTGGTCTGCATGGTTCTTCTGGTGCTCAGCGGAACCGTGCTGTGGTTCACGGAATATATTCCGTGGAGCTTGCGGTATTTGCGGTACATTGCGGTATTGGTGCACGCATCGTCGGCTTTGCTGACGATCGGGCTCTTCCTGCTTCACATTTATATGGGAGTTTTCGCGGAGCGCGGCGCATTGGATTCCATGGTCCATGGAGATGTTCCCCTGACTTTCGTGAAACGGTATCACCCGGGCTGGTATAAAGAACTCACAGGTCAGCCCGCTTCGCCGAAAAAATGACGTCTCCACAAGCGGTGGGCAACGAGTACGACGCACGGATCCGGCGCGCCGAGAAGCTTATCGAGGAAAAATCCTCCGCAAGCGAACTGCTTTTGTTTTACAAGCGAATCGCCAGCTTTCAAAAAACTCTTCTAGGGCAAATTTCTGACGCCGGAAAACAGGAGCCGGCGCTTCAGCAATTCGGTTCCTTGCGCGAGGGCTTGGATCTAACACTACTGCTTCCGCACTTTCGTAATTTCCTTTCGCTCGTGGAACAGAACGCTCCAAACGCCCTCGCGGCGGCGGCGAGAGAGATTGCGGCAATGCCGTCCGATGCGTGGATCTCCCTGCTCACAGCCTATTGGGAACTCGGTGGGCTCTTCGACCAGGAGATTGGGGCCTTTGCGCAGTTTTTCCCAAGGGCATTTCTCCAACCCTATGCCGCATACGTCGCGGGGCGGACTGCGGTGCCACCCGTGTTGGCGACACCGCGGGTGTGTCCCCTGTGTGGGGGGCGGGCGTTGTTCGGAGTGTTGCGTGTCGAAGGCGATGGAGGAAAGCGGTGCATGGTGTGTTCTTTTTGCGGATATGAGTGGGAATTTAGGCGGATTCTTTGCCCCACTTGCGGAGAGGAAGAAGAAAAAAAACTTCCTGTTTATGTGGCGGAGCAGTTTCCGCATATTCGCGTGGAGGCTTGCGAGACTTGCAAGTTTTTTGTTCGAACGATTGATCTTACGAAGGACGGTCATGCGGTGCCTGTAGTGGACGATCTTGGGGCGATTCCTTTGACGCTGTGGGCGCACGAGCATGCGTATAACAGGCTTCAGCCGAATCTTTTTGGTAGTTGAACGGCATTCTTTAAGGACATCCAATTTGGGGTTCGCGCGGCTGATGCAAGCCGGGCGGGGCAAGCCCCGCCCCTACCGGCAGCGAGCGAAGAAAAAGAAAGAGGGCACGGCGTGCCGTGCCCCTACGAAGAATTGTGTGGCTGGCATTCAGGTGATGGCAAATTCGGTTAAGAATGCGGCAGATTTGTGACCGTGCCGGTGGGCGGGGCGTCTGGAATTACGGGAGCGGGTTGGAAATTTTCGCGTTTTAGGCGGGTGTCGCCGTTGACGTACGCGGTGATGTCCGCGCCTTTTGGAAAGGTGATGTCTTTTCCGTGCATCACTGGAATGACCATGCCTGCCGTGGAACTGGAGCCTTTAGCTTCGCCGCCAGAGCGTAAGACGGCCTCTTGATTGTTGGCGAGGCGGACGCTCCGGACGAGCACGCCGAGTTTGCCGCCGCGGCCCAGAGCTTTTTTGGGTTCGGCTTCGTTGACGACACCGACCGCGTTTGCGCCTTTGGCAATTACGAGGAAACCATCCACGACTACATCTTCCGAGACTTCGAGATCCACTTCATCGCCAACCTGGGCGTCAGCGGAAGATAGAGCTTTGCTAAGTTTCATATGAACGGGAGTGCTATCGAGCAAAATAAGAAATTGGGCGGAGGCAGGAACGCCTGCCGGAGCGTCCGGCTTTTTGGCAGGAGGGTCGTACGCCATTTTCTCTCTTGGTGTTTCCTTGGTCGGAGCTAGAACCGGTTTTGCTCCCGGAGCGGTCTTTAGCAACAGCAAAAAATCGATCGGGATATACCCTGTTTGGCCGTCGGCGGTGCGAACGCCGAAATATTGATCGTAGCGGCCGGTGACTTCGACTTGCTGGTCGCATTGCAGAGTGGCGCGAATATCCAGCGTGGTCATGGAACTGTATAGATAGACGAAATCGCCGACGCGCGCGCACTGGACCTGGCCGACACCCTGCGCTTTGCAGACCGCAGGCACCAGAAAGCACAGGAAAAGACAAGCCAGGCGCGAGGGCCAAATGCTTCGTGTGCGAGAATGAAGATGGAGCATGGAATTCACACTACTATCTAAACGTAAAATACATCATTGTGGCAATGGAACGACCGGCCGTTCTGTTCATAAAGAGATACTCTGCAGTGCAAATGGCGCGTCAGATGACCGGACAAAGCGCGAACACATTCAAGAGAATGCGGCCGCGCTTGCAATAAAGCTTTTGGTTGGCGCAAACTACGGGCCGCCGCGGAGGGGTGTTCTATGAAAAGAGCTGTTTTGTGCCTGGCTTGCTTGTTGATTCTGACTGGCGGGAGTTTGCGCGCGCAGACTGCGTCACCGTCTGCCGCTGCGCTGACCGTGATTCGCGCGGGAACGTTGATTGATGGAGCCAGCGATACGCCGCGAAAGAATCAGCTGATTTTTGTGCGTGGGGAGCGCATCGAGAAGGTGACGGACGGTTCCACGGCGATTCCGTCTGGCGCGAAAGTGATTGATCTTTCGGCCGCGACGGTTTTGCCGGGGCTCATTGATTCGCATACGCATATTTTTTTGTGGGGCGAGGATCCGGCGAAGGGCGGGTATGACGTAAACATTTTGAAGGCGGGGATCGCGTTACGAGCGGCGAGGGCGACGTTTGCGACGCGGCGCGCGTTGGAACAGGGATTTACGACGCTACGTGATTTGGAAACGGAGGGAGCGGGATACGGCGACGTCGAGATCAAGCAAGCGATTGAGGAAGGGACAATTCCCGGGCCGAGGCTGTTTTGCGCGACGCGCGCGATTTCCACGACGGGCGGGTACAACTTGGAAGATTACGCGCCTGAATTGGATATGCCCAAGGGCGCGCAACTGGTCGATGGACCGGTGGAGGCGCGGAAGGCGGCGCGCCAGCAGCTGGAGCATGGCGCGGACTGGATCAAGGTGTATATGACGCACCGATCTTGGGTGGACAAAGAGGGAAAGCTGGTTTCGCAGCCGACGCTGACGGTGGAGGAACTGAAGGCTGTCGTGGACGAGACGCATGGATGGGGAAAGAAAGTGGCGTGCCACGCGTACAACGGAATTGGTTTGCAACGCGCGCTCGATGGCGGATGCGATTCCATTGAACATGGACTGGAGATTACGGACGCGCAGATTTCGCAGATGAAGCAGCAGGGGACGTGGTATTGCCCGACGCTTGCGCCGTACTACGGGGACTGGGCTGCGGCGGATACGCCGGCAGGAAAGCGGGACCGCGCGCGAGCGGCGGTTCACGAGATTTCGTTTCGCAAGGCAATGCGGGCACATTTGAAAATCGTATATGGGACGGATATGGGCGGGATTCCATGGACGGAACCGATTGCGCAGGAATTCGGACGGATGGTTTCCTTGGGAATGACCCCGATGGATGCGATTCAGTCGGCGACAGTGCGGGCAAGCGAAATGCTGGAGATGAAGGGCGAGATCGGTGTGGTGGCGGCTGGGGCTTATGCGGATATCGTTGCGGTTTCAGGGGATCCGCTGAAGGATGTGAGCGAGCTTGAGCACGTGCATTTTGTGATGCATAATGGGACGGTTTTTAAGGATGAGATGAAGAAGTGAAGAGTGGGTAGTGAATAGGGAGTAGGGAGTAGTGAAGAGTCAGTTGAGTGCGTCTCGACGATTGCGAATTCGATCCGTGGATTCGATTTCAGAATTCAAGTGGTGGCCGGGACTTTTAACTTTTGCCCGCTTCGACGATCACACCTTTCCAAAACGCGATTCGGCCTTTGATTTCCTTGGCGGCAGGACTTGGCTCAGGATAATACCAGGCGGCGTTTTCGTTTTTCATGCCATCCACTTCGACGTGATAGTAGTGGGCCGTGCCTTTCCAGGGGCAGATGGAGGTGTGCCCGCTGGATTTCAGGAAATTTTTGGTGACGGAGTCAGGAGGAAAATACTGATTGCCTTCGACGACGACGGTCTCGTTGCTCTCCGCGATGACTTTGCCACCCCAGACGGCTTTTGCCATGTTGCTTGCTCCTCGTGCTCGATCGCCGCGGTTGCGCGATGAAATCCAGCTTACATTGGAGTTGGATGCAGGGAATACGAAAACGGTTCAAGCAAAGAAACAGAGATGCGCCTTCGTTGTGAGGGCCGCAGTGGGGCTGGGCCAGAGTTGCGCTGCGCGTCGATCCAGGTCTGCTGCCAGGGCGCTCTGTTAGAATCGGCACGCAGCAGGAGGATAGTGATGGCTGAACAGAGTTTTCAAAGTCACGCGAAATGGGTGCCACCGTTTCATTTTTTTGTTTTGCCGGTGTTGCTGATCAACATCGGGTTTCAGATTTATTGGTGTGTGAAAGCATTCACGATTGGTAGCGTGGTTTCCGTGCTTGTTGCGGTGGCGTTTTTTGTGGGGATAGGGACGGCACGCGGGATGGCGTTGAAGGTGCAGGACCGGGTGATTCGTCTTGAGGAACGGCTGCGGTTCGAACGGGTGCTGCCGGCGGACCTGCACCCGCGCATCGGGGAATTTACGATCGACCAGCTTGTGGCGCTGCGGTTTGCGAGCAATACGGAATTGCCGGAGCTTGCGCGAAAGGTGCTGGAGGAAAAGTTGGACGATCGGAAAGCGATCAAGCAAATGATTAAGACTTGGCGGCCGGACTTCGCGCGGGCGTGAATGCGGAGATTGGTTGATCGAGCGGGCGGGGACCTTCCACGTTAATAAGCCCCCCCAGACTGGGCTTTGGTAATTTTTGCTCGAATTATCTCGCCACGGCCGCCGCCGCGGCGCCTTCGATCTCGGTAATTTCTCCAGCTGAGAGTTTTAGTTCGCCTGCGCGCATCACGCCTTCGGCTTGCTTGGCGTTGCGGGCACCGACAATCGCTCCTGTGACAGCGGGATTGCTGAGAACCCAGGCGATGGCGACTTCGCCGGGATTGCGGCCATGGCGTGCGCCAACTTTGCGGAGGCGCTCGACGAGGTCAATGTTTTTGGAGAGGCGCGGTTCGCGGAACTCGGGACTTTTGCTGCGGAAATCATCGGGCGGGAGGGCGGCGGCGCGCTCCCGCGTCATTGCGCCGGTGAGGAGTCCGGAAGCCATCGGCGCGTAGGCGATCACGCCGATGCCCTGCTGCTTGCAATAGGGCAGGATTTCTTTATCGACGGCACGGCGAATGAGCGAGTAGGGCGGCTGCAGGGATGTGACCGGGGCAATTTTTTCGGCGCGCTTTATTTGTTCGACGTTGAAATTCGAGACGCCGATCCAACGGACTTTGCCTTTTTTTTGCAAGGCATGCATCGTTTGCCAGGCCTCTTCGAGGCCGGGGCCGCTGTCGGAAGGCGGCCAGTGCATTTGGTAGAGGTCGATCACTTCGATTTGCAGACGACGCAGGCTGTCTTCGCACTCGCGGCGGATGGAAGCGGCGGTGTGGTTCTGCGTAACGTGGCCTTGGTCGTCCCAACGCAGAACGCATTTTGTGAAAACGTAAGGTCGCGGGCCGCGCCAATCCTTTAACGCTTGCGCAACCGTTTCTTCGGAGTGGCCGATGCCGTAGACGGCGGCAGTGTCGATCCAATTTACACCGAGTTCGAGCGAGCGATGAATGGCGGCAATGGAGTCGGCGTCTTCCTGATGTCCCCAAGCGAAATCCCAGCCGCTACCGCCGATGGCCCAGGCGCCATAGCCGACGGGCGTGATTTGCAAATCGGAATTGCCGAGTTTTCGCGTTTCCATGTTTCGTGACCTCTTGACTAGAGTGAGCGCTGCGTTGCGCGGGTCGTTCGCCGCGGGAGTCTACGTTGCATGTGATGAAAAAAAGGAGGGTTTGGTTAGGGAGCAATTTGGCGCAATTGAGGACGATTTCAGAGAAAAGAAAAGCTGACCAGTAGACGCCCGGGCAAGCTAGGGCACAGCATGCTGTGCCCCTACAAAGTAGACCCTTAGTTGGCAGCGTAGGCGGCATCTAGGGAGATGGTTTCGCCATCAGGGTTTGTGATGGTTACGCGCTGCGCGCCTGTGGTCAGCGCCGGAGTTACTACGGTTAGTGTATTCATGTCTTTGAAGGTGATTGTGGCGGACTTTCCTCCTACGGTCACGGTTGTGCCCGTTTGAAAGCCACTGCCGCGGACGGTCAGAGTTGTCCCGCCGGCAGCCGGACCATTCGCCGGAGTCAGGGTGCCAATTCCGAGTGGGACGTTTGCCAAAGTCACTAAGGTGACGCCTGCGTTTTGCGCAGTGCCGTCGGTGGAGGTGATAGCGAACAGGCGTTGGCCGTTTTCATCGGTGGTAAGAAAGCTGCCGTGAAAACCATCGACGTCGGTCATGAATTGTTGCGGCAAGAGAATGCGTAGGCGGAGAGCGCCGCTGTGCGCGTCGAGAATGTCCACGCCACCTTTGACGCCGACATTTCCCGCTGGCCCGGTGAGAAACGGCTGGTAAATGAGGGCACCGCTGGGATGGAAAGTCATTCCAGGCACTTGATTGCGACCTGGAATTTGAGCGAGCCCGGGATTTGTAGGAACGGCGACGAGCGAAAGATCAGCGCCTCGAATTTCAGTGGTGCCGTTCGCCCGGAGAGCAAACATGGTTCCATCTGATGAGGCCGCGAGATCCGTCGCGGAATCATTCGCCGTGAAGGTTGAAAATTGATTTGGTGAAGTGGAATTCCAGAGGGCGAGCGGACCACCAGGTACATTTGCGAATGCGACGAACACCTGATCGGCATTGCCGTTCGATTGCACAAGAGGAGCGCCGGTGAGACTGGTGATTTCGGGCTGCGCGACGGGTTGAATGGTCGGGGGACTTGCGACGAGATTCAGCTGTCCGAGGCAGGAAGTGCAGGAACCTGAGGAACTGGACTCCGCGCTTAGACCGACAAAAATGTTTTGCGTGCTAGTTGCGGCCACGCGCGCGGGGCCAGAGTTTGCGAAACCAGCGACGCCGCCGACTGGGACACTCGTACCTACGTCGTTATCTGGATCGAGCAGATAGACGCTCTGTGCGGCGAAATCGGCGACAGCGAGTTGGGTACCGTCAGGAGTGAGAGCGAGGCCGCGCGGCACCGCTTGCGGCGTTTCCTCCACCGCGGGGATGGAGTCTGTTCTGGCATAGGCTGTGCGTGGCAAGTTGGCAGCTATTCCAGTTTGAATGGTGAGAGCGAGATTTGCGGGGTGCGAAAGCGAGCCGCTGGTGCCGGTGGCAAAGACTGTTGAGTTTCCTGTCGAGACGTTTATGGCGGCGGAGAACAAGACAGGCGTGTTGGATCCGGCTGAGACGCTGAATGGACTAATCGGGCTTGAAATGACGCCTGCGGGTAAACCGGCAAGGGTGACCTGGACGGAACCAGTGAAGCCATTGAGCGGGTTTATGGATAACGTTATCGCGGGGCTCGTGCCGCCTTGCTGGAGACTGACGGAATTTGAGGAAAAAGCCAGGGAGAAATCAGGTTGGGGAGGCGGGGGCGGGGGTGGAATCGCGGTCTGTATGCTGGCGGAACCTCCGCCGCAGCCAATGAATGCGAGGAGAAAAAGACTGACAAACAAATCCGGGGCGCATCGACTGAGCCGTGCCATTGAAGAACCCCACGTTCGTTGCGCGTCATAGGCTGAAGAAACCAGGCCGGCGGATAAATCCGGGAAGAGCCATGACGCACGGAGTTGAGAGGGTTACAGGCACCAATTTTAATCCAATAAAGATAATTTATAAAGTTGATAAATATTTTAGAAAGAAAAGAGGAAAAGTGCTGCAGACAAATCGAAGGGCGACGAGGACTGAATGTCCGCGCCGCCCCGAGGAAAATTAAAATAGTGAAATGTAAATTAAATGGTTTTGGTTGCAGGAGCGCCGACAGGAGCGTTCGAGCTCTTTGCAAAAGCGCTCTGTGAGGAATCCTTCTCAGAGCTCTTATCGATTTCGATGGAGCCTTTGAAGTAGGCGCCGTCTTCGATCATGATACGAGCGGTCGTGAGATCGCCGTTGACGGAGCCATCTTTCTTGATTTCGATACGGTCCTTAGCGCGAAGGTTTCCCTTCACGGTGCCGTACACCACCACCTCGCGGGCGATGATATCGGCGGTGACCTTTGCGGTAGTCCCGACGGTCAGCTTCCGCTCATCAAGCTGGATCAGTCCTTCGACCGAGCCGTCGATCAGCAGATCCTCGTTGCCGGAGATCTCGCCTTTCACGTGCAGGCTGGCCCCGAGCCGCGCGGTAGCGCGGTCCGCGGTTGCACCCAGTGGACGCATGGCATCTGTACTCATTGCGGGTTTATCCTCCCAAGTCGCCGGAGCGGACTTCGGCGGCTGATTCGATGGAAAATTTTTCTGCTCCGGTTGCGCGCTTTGCGGCGTGTCCGGTTTCTTATTATTACCCCACATCGGTCCCTCCCAAAGGGATAGCACCACCCCGCGCAGAAAGTCGCTTGGGGTATTGCAAACTGTATTCCTCAGTATGGCGCACGGCAAATGCAGTCTTCAATGGCCGTTCGTGAAAGTAACTAGACTTTAGGACAGGGCGTTCGTCCAGTATTCGCGGTTAAGGTTGGGTAAATTTTTGGTGACGATGCGTGGACGGGAGGAAAAAAGGGCACTCGATGCGAACGCCGGGGCAAGCTGGAGTTCAGCATGCTGGCCCCTACGGGGGATTTGGTGCGTTAGGAGCTGGGCTTTTCTGGGACGGGTTGCGTGGCCAGAAAATCGGCTTGAAATCGTTTTGAGTACGAGGTCAGAAGCTCCTCGATCGCGATTGGGCTTGGACGATTTTAGGACGAAACCGGCGTGATGGTATTTGTTGATGCGATAGACGATTTCGGGGTCGTTGTAGGCTGAAGTGTCGGGATGTTCCTGGCGAGCAAGGGAAACGAGGACACCGGCATAGTCGTGGCTCGTGGGCGGCAGCTGATAGGGCTGCTTCCCTGCTCCGACTTCGAGGCGCGCCCATTCGCGCCAGAGATTAATGCCGGTGGCGGCTTCGATGACATCGGAAATGTAGGCGCCGCCGACACGAGCGGCGACTTCGAGAAAATAAAACTTTCCGTCGGAATTGGCTCTCAGAAATTCGGCGTGCGTGACGCCTCGAAGGAAGCCCAGCTCATCGAGAACTTTGCGATTCATTTCGAGGAGAGTTTTCACGTCCGGCGGAATCGCGCGGGAGAGTGCGCGTGGTGAAAACGCCGCCCTTGATGCGAGGTCTCAAGCGGAGGAGCGCCGTAGGCGTGAGCTTCCGCGAAGACGACTTCGCGTTCGGAAGCCACGCTGTCAACGTGGTAGACGCTGCCGGGAATGAATTGTTCGAGCAAATACGTGGATTGGTGGTCGCCAAGCTGATCGAGCCAGGGCCAGAGCTCGGCGGGCTCGTGAATCTTTTTCATGCCGATGCCGGAGGCTTGCGAACGCGGCTTGAGCAAGCCAAGGGCGCGGGGACGCGGGCCATGAACTCGCGCAAGGCCTCGTAGTTGAGGACAGGAACGAAGTCCGGAACGGCGATGCCTGTTTCTTTTGCGCGGGCGCGCATGGCGAGTTTGTCGCGGAAATAGCGGATGGTGGTCAGGCCCATGCCGGGAATGCGCAGATGCTCGCGGAGGGCCGAAACATTTTCCATGTCGAATTCGTCGAGGGCAACGATGCGGTCGATGGGTTGCGATCTGGCGACGAAGCTGACGGCGTTGATGAGCTCTTGCACCGGAAGTTCTTCTGGCATGAAAAACATTTCGTCGATGGACTCGCGGGGCCAATCCGCGTCGCGAAGTTTTTCGACGGTCAGAAGGAGAACGCGGCAGCCGATCGCTTTGCAGGTGCGCAGAAATTCCTGACCCTTTTCGTAGGAGCTGACACAGAGGATGGTGAGAGGACGGCTCTCTGGCATCGATGACCTCTGAACGCCGCGCGGCCTCTACGGGTGGCGTACAAACAGGCGCGCGACAGGGGCGGATTATACTTCGGTCTAGCGGACAGGATACAAAAATTGAAGGAATGGGCCGACGCGCTGGGCCCAAGCCGCTTCGTTGTGCTCGGCGCCTTCAACGCGCTGATAGTGCAGGTCGCGGTCGAGTTGCCAACCTTTTTGCAGCAGGACGTCGCGAAACTGTTCGACGTCCTGGACGATACGCGGGCCTTCGCGAGTGCCGATATCCAGCCAGATGCTGGGGCGCGGATTCACATTGGCGGTCTCCGCAAAGCGATGCATGACGCGCTGGTTCCACCAAACGGAAGGCGAAAGCGCGGCAATCTTTCCAAAAAATTGAGGGAACTTGAGGCCGAGATAGAGAGAAACGAGTCCACCGAGCGAAGAGCCGCCAATCCCGGTTTTTTCAGGACCGGAAATAGTGCGGTACTCGCGTTCGACGAATGGCTTTACTTCCTCGATCAGGAATTTGGCGTAACGATCCGCACGGCCGCCGCCGAGTTTGGGGACATGCGTGGGTGTGTACTCGCGGATGCGGGCTTTCGTGTTGTACATACCGACGATGATGAGAGGCTCGACGGCGCCGGAGCAGATGGAGTGGTCGGCGGTCTGGCCGACGTGCCAGTCCATGCCGGGGATGAAAGAGGTTGCGCCGTCGAAAAGATTTTGGCCGTCGTGAAGATAGAGGACGGCAAATCGGCGGCCGGGCTGATCATCGTAGCCGGGCGGGAGATAGATGATGAGGTCGCGCTGGTTTCTGAGAAAGCGCGAACGGAAACCTTCGTGCTTGCGGAGATTGGGGCCGCTCACGGGGCGATAGTCACCAGAAGATCCTTGGCTTCGACGTGCTGCCCGGGCGTGACGAGAAGTTTTACGACGCGGCCTGATATGGGCGCGTAAATATTCGATTGCATTTTCATGGCTTCGAGGGTCAACAGTTTTGCTCCGCGTTCTACGGGATGATTTGCTTGCACGGCGATTCCGCTGATTACTCCAGCTGTCGGCGCAGCTACCTGGCCCGGATCGGCGGGGTCGGCTTTCGGATGGGCGCGCTCCACGACGCGCAAAGCAAGGTCTCGCACGTTAACTTCGCGCGGCTGGCCGTTTAATTCAAAGAAGAGCGTGCGCGTTCCATCGGGATGCGGATCACTCGCCGTCAGAAATTTCAGGATGAGCGTTTTTCCCGGCTCGATTTCAATGGTGATCTCTTCGCCGGAGGCCAAGCCATAAAAAAACGCAGGCGTCGGAAGGACACTGACATCCGCGTAGGTCTGGCGGAATTTGTCGTACTTAACGAAAACATCGGGATAGAGAAGATAGCTCAGAAGGTCGTCTGGGCGAACGGCGTGACCTATTTTTTTCTGAAGCGTGGCAGATGCTTCCGTTAGGTCTACAGACTCCAGGCTCGCGCCTGGGCGGCCTTTGAGCGGGGCGGCTCCGCGCAGGATTATTTTTTGCAATTTGCTTGGCCAGCCGCCGGGCGGAACACCAAGCACGCCAGAAAACATTTCTACGACGGAATTCGGGAGAGAAAGATCGTGCTTCTCGTCGAGCTTCAGCAGATCGCTTGGTTGCAGCTCATTGGCCATCAGAAAGAGCGTCATGTCGCCGACAACTTTGCTGGACGGCGTGACTTTCACGATGTCGCCGAAAAGCTGGTTGACCTCGGCGTACATTTTTTCCACTTCACGCCAGCGGTGGCCAAGGCCCATGGCAGCGGCTTGTTCGCGCAAGTTTGTGTATTGGCCGCCGGGAATTTCATGTTGATAGAGGCGCGCGGAACCGGCCTTCGGGCCGGAATCGAAGGGCAAATAGTAGGTGCGCACCGTCTCCCAATAATCCGAGCATTCGTTCAGTGCTTCGATGTCAAGTTCAGTGTCGCGCGGCATGTGGCGCAGCGCTTCGACAATGGAATTGAGATTGGGCTGGCTGGTGCCGCCGCTCATGGCGGCGACTGCGGCGTCGGCAACATCTGCGCCGGCGTCGGCGGCTTTCAGGACGGAGGCGGAATTAATGCCGCTGGTGTCATGCGTGTGAAAGTGAACGGGGATGGCGATTTCCTCGCGGAGAGTCTTCACTAATTCGTACGCCGCGTAAGGCTTGCAAAGGCCGGCCATGTCTTTGATGGCGAGAAAATGCGCGCCGAGCTTTTCGAGCTGCTTGGCCATGGCAACGTAATACTTCAGCGAATACTTTGGGCGGGATTTGTCGAAGATGTCGCCCGTGTAACAGATGGCGGGCTCGCAGACGCCTCCGGTTTCGAGGACGGCGTCGATGGAGACGCGCATATTTTCGATGGAGTTTAGCGAATCGAAGATGCGGAAGATGTCGATGCCTTGGGCATAGGATTCGCGAACGAATTTCACGATTACGTTGTCCGGGTACGAGGTGTAGCCGACTGCGTTTGCACCGCGGAGAAGCATCTGAAAACAAATATTGGGAATGCGTTGGCGCAATTCGCGAAGCCGTTGCCAGGGGTCTTCGTGAAGAAAGCGCATGGCAGTGTCGAAGGTCGCGCCGCCCCACATTTCGACACTGAAGAGATTTGGAAGGCGCTGCGCGACGGCGCCGGCAGTGGCAAGCAGATCGTGTGTTCGGACGCGCGTGGCCATCAGAGACTGGTGGGCATCGCGGAAAGTCGTGTCCGTGATCAGAAGGCGCTTTTCTTTTCGTGCCCAGGCGGCAAATTTCTTTGGACCAAGCTTTTTCAGGAGTTGGCGCGTTCCTGGCGGAGGATCGATGCCCGGGACGCTCGGTAGCGTCGCTTTTTCCAAAGCTTTGGGGACTGGCTTCCCTTTTACCTCGGGATTGCCGTTGAGAATCACGTCGCCGAGATAGGAGAGCAGTTTGGTAGCGCGGTCGCCACGGCTGTGCAAGCGAAATAACTCGGGAGATTCGTCGAGAAAAGACGTGGTGACTTCACCGGCGCGGAAGCGCGGATGATTGACAACGTTTTCAAGGAAGGGAATGTTGGTTTTGACGCCGCGAATGCGGAACTCGCGCAGAGCGCGGTCCATGCGCTGGCAAGCTTCGGGGAGCTTAGTTCCCCAAGCTGTGACTTTTACGAGCAGCGAGTCGTAGTATGCCGCTAGCACCGCGCCGGCGTACGCCGTTCCACCGTCGAGACGAATTCCAAATCCAGCTGGGGATCTGTAGGTCGTGAGCTTTCCATAGTCTGGCGCGAAATTTTTTTCGGGATCTTCGGTGGTGACGCGGCACTGCAGTGCCGCACCGTAGAGTGGCACGTTGGCTTGTTCCGGCAACGCGAGCGGTTCCTCATGCAGCTTGTGCCCTTGCGCGACCAGAATTTGCGAGCGCACCAGGTCGATGCCCGTGATCATTTCTGTGACGGTATGCTCGACTTGAATGCGAGGATTGACTTCGATGAAATACCATTTTTGAGCGTCGACGTCGTAGAGGAATTCAACTGTGCCTGCGTTGCGGTAATTGGCTTTCCGCGCCAGCCGTACGGCCGCATCACAGAATTCCGTACGCACGGATGACGGCAGATTTGCGGCTGGTGCTACTTCCACTACTTTCTGGTGGCGACGCTGCACGGAGCAATCGCGTTCATAGAGGTGCAGAAGATTGCCGTGAGTTGTCCCCGAGAATCTGGACTTCGAGATGGCGCGCATGAGGTAAATATTTTTCAAGAAAAACGCTCGCATCGCCGAACGCCGATTTTGCTTCGCCCTGAGCTTCTTCGAGGCGTTGGTCGAGTTCCGCTTCGCTGCGCACTACGCGCATGCCGCGGCCTCCGCCGCCCATCGCGGCCTTTACAATGACTGGATAGCCTATCGAAGCCGCGAATTTACGCGCTTCGCCTGGAGAGCTGATCGATTCTTCGGTTCCCGGAAGAACCGGCACCCCGGCCGAATCCGCTAGGCGCCTTGCGGCCGTCTTGTCCCCGAGAAGTTCGAGCAATTCCGGAGTCGGACCAATGAATACAATACCGGCCTTTTCGCAGGCCCGCGCAAATGCAGGATTCTCGGACAAAAAACCGTAGCCAGGGTGAATGGCGTCAACGCCCTTTTCCTTTGCCAAAGCGACGATGCCGGCGATATCGAGGTACGCCACCACCGGGCCTTTGCCCGCACCGACTTGATATGCCTCGTCGGCCTTGAATCGGTGCAGGGCGAGGCGATCTTCCTGCGAATAGATGCCCACCGTGCGCAGGCCGAGCTCATTCGCAGCACGGAAAATCCGTATGGCGATTTCGCTGCGATTGGCAGCGAGCAGTTTTCGGATGGGTTTGTTCTTCTTCATCCCTGAGCCGACAAGTAGGTTACGCGAAACTTTAGATTGTTTCACGCAGACGCGTGGCGACTGGAGCAGTTTTTTCGATTCGAAGAACACGCCATTTGAATGCAAGCCGCGGGGCGCGCCAAAGAATGAGCATTAGTCCCTGGCCGGCCATGTCGCTAACGTCAGGGACCGCTTGGGCCGGTGGCCGCAGCAACGGAGAGGTACGGCACTTTTCAGCTGAGTCAGTTCCGATTGAACAGTGGCCCAGGCCTTGGAGTCTCGCTTTGTGAATAGGGTGCGTCTGGCTCAGAGTAAAAGTGCAGGAGCTCGTCGCGCAACTCGGGCGAAATGCCGGCAAACTTTCGATCGGCTAGCTTGTTCAACAGTTTGGCGTGTGCGTCGTCATTCATTGCATATTTGCCGGGACCGGTGGCTTCGCCGACATCGAAATTGTCGTTTGGCAGATCGAGCTGGCCGGTTCGCACATCTGCGAGCAACTGGCGATATTTGTCCAGCGTCGCGTTGAAGCTTTCACGGAACATGTGCTGGGCCTCGGGTGTCGGGGTCTTGAACTGGAGAACTTTGAGCGGGCCGAACTTGGGAAGCAGTTTGTAGAGGAAAGCCAGAAATCTTTCGCGAAACTGTGGGCTTCTGATAATTCTTGCCCCACTCCCGCTCGTAATTTGATTTCGAAAGATTGTAGCGAAACTTTCTCTTCGTGATACCCGGCAAATCGGCCTTGATTTCGTCTTTCTTGAGGCTCCATGCGACTTTCGTGGCCATCGGGATAGTCTTGCTGACGGCATGACGGTAGGAGTTGAGCGCCTTTTCCTCGTCCTGGAGGACGTCCTTTAGCTGCAGTCCGTAGGTCTCCTCGAACGCGCGGTCCAGCAGGTCTTGTGATACCTCGAAACCAATCAGGTCATGATAGCCGTCGGGCGCGTAGCTCTCGTGGGCTACCTCAAGAACATCGAAGCCGAACTCCGTTTTGGTATGAGCGAGGGGATCTTGCTCGTACCAAACAGTGTCACCGTACTTTTTTTTAAGTTTGGGATAGAGAAGGGGTACGGCGCGATTTGTAGCGAGGCGATGGCCATCATTGTCGGCAGCATAATGGGCCAGTGCGCCGACAGCGAATGCGTACTCGTCGAGGTCTTTAGCGTCGCGAAGCAAAGCTTGCACAAAATCCCCGCTTCGCACGTAGTGCGTAAGGTCGCTGAAGAAATGGCTCCCGTAAGGGTAATAGCCCATGTCCTGGATAATCGAGCCGCCGTAGGCATAGGCTTGCGCCTCGCTCAACTGCTCTTCGGTGGAACCAGGAAAACGAGCCAGCAGGAGCGGCTTGATGTGCGTCTCCCAAACGGCATCGATGATCGCTTCGTGGGCAAGAACCGCGTAGGCCCTGGATGAAGTTGGCCAGATGAGCGTGAAAACGAGGATACAAACGAAAACCGCCCGCAACCCGAAAAGCATTTGGCTCTTTATATGAGACAACAAAGGCCCGTATTCAATTTGTCGCTTCACGCTGCGAAGGCAGCGAGCTCTACGGCTTGAGCAGAGGTTGCGCATAGCGGATGGGAACCCCGAAGTTGGAGCCGCCAAAGCCGCGGACGACGGCGAAGGTCACGCCAATCACCTGGCCGTCGCGATTTATGAGCGGTCCGCCGGAGCCGCCGGAAGTAGTCTGTGCATCGTAGACAATTTTATCCGGCAGGACGTCGCCGATATGTCCCTGCGTCACAAGCGGTCGAATTAGCTTGCGCTGCTCGAGTTCGTCCACAATTTTTTTCGGATCGCCGCCGCTCAGCCTGACGATGTCTTTTACGGTGTCTTCACCGGCTCGCGCCAGGATGGCGCTTATTCCGGTTGCGTAGCCGAGCGAAATGAGGAGCTGGCCGCTGACGGCAGCATCTTTGCGGCCATCCATTTTTAGAATGGGACGTTTCAATGCGGAAATGTCGCCGCGGAGAACGGCGAGATCGGCCTCGTCCGAAATCTGGGAAATGTTTAAGGGAATACCAGCTGTAGCATCGGGGAAATAAGCGGTCATTTCAGCAATGGCCGGCTGCAGGCCTTGCTGTAAAGCGGCAGCCATCTCGTCATTCTTCCACCAAGGTTGGGCGACGTGATGGTTGGTGAGGATTTCGTTTTGGCCGACGATGAAACCCGTGCCGAAGAAATCTTCGCGAACTTCGGGGGCGCGGCCATCGAGGCTGTAGACCACATTACCGTCGCTGTCTTTGAGCGGCTGGCCGTCTGGATTGATCGCGCCGTAACGCAGGGGACGATGAGAGGCCTGGTCGAGAAAAGAAACGGAGACGTGGAGCAGGCAGACGCTGGGAGCATTGGCTCGAATGACGCCCTCTGCGGCGTCGGATTGCGATTCTACTTTCTTCAGCCGGCTCGTGGTCTCGTCCAACTGTTTGCGCAGGCCGGAAACTTCGCTGGCGTCAGCGCCGGAAAGTTTCTGGCGAAGATCGTCGGTTTGTTTTTGGAGTTGTTTTTTTTGCTCGGTGACGTCGGATTGCTGCAGCTCTTCGCGGGCTTTGGCGGCTTCCGCGACCAGAGCTTCTTCCGTGCGGACGCCGTGCTCGAGCTGCGCGATCTCGGAATAGGCGCGCTTGGTTTCCTTATCGGCGCGCCGCGTAAACAGCAGAAAAACAATGGAGATGACCGCGGCGACGGCCAGGAGAGCGCCAACGCCAATTTTTAGAGCGCGTCCAAGGGAGAAAGCATCGCGCGTCATTTTTTCCGTCACGGCAATAGCTTGAAATGCGTTGTGCGCGATTTCCTGGCCTTCTTCCGCGATGCGGGACTTGAACTGCAATTCTTCGAGGGCATGCTTGTCGCGCAGTTGCACGCGCACTCGGGCAAGCAGTTCGGCGGGTTCCAGAGGAGACGACATCACATCGTCGGCGCCCAAGTCCAAAGCACGCGCCCGCACGGCGCCGCCTCCGCTAGCGAAGAGAATCACGCGGGTGTTGGCGGTCGATCCCAGGCCTTTGATTTCAGCAAGAGAACTGCAACAGAGGACATCGGCCAGGTCCGCGGAAAGCAGAAACACATCGACCGCTCCGGTTTGGACAACGCGGAAGCCTTCTTCCTGCGAAGCCGCGGAGGAAACTTCATAACCTGCGGCTCGCAGCGATTCCTGGAGTTGCAGTCGGACAGCCTCGTCAGGCTGGACGATCAGTATGTTTGGGCTTTTGTTCGGCAAGGTTGCTGGTTTCCTTGGCGGTGGCTATCGAAGCAGGCCCCGCCTCGTACCTTTGACGCTGCACGCTTACAAGTGGCTACAAGGAATATACATAGTAGCTGGAAATTCCTACGGCTGCTTGAATCAGGCTTGGCGGGAACGTCTTTGCGGCCGGGGGAGGGTGCCGGAAACCCGAAATTCAATATTTTCTAAGCACACCGATGACGCGGCCCTGAATCTTAAGGTCGTTTGCGGCCACCATGATCGGAGCCATTTCTGAGTTCGCGGGCTGCAGGCGAATTTTACCCGCTCCTTCGCGGTAGAAACGCTTGAGCGTGGCTTCCTCGCCGCCGATAAGAGCGACCACGATGTCGCCCGCGTTGGCAACTTGCGTTTGTTCGCAGACCACATAATCGCCGTCCATGATGTGATCTTCAATCATGGAGCTGCCTTTCACCTGAAGCACGAAGGAATTGCCGCCGCGAGCAAAATCGCCGAGCGAAATCGTTTCCCGATCTTCCACAGCTTCGAGCGGCCGGCCCGCAGCGATACGTCCCACCAACGGCAGTTCTTGAATCTTTCTATCACTAATCTGTTCTTTCACCGGCTTCGGCAATTGAAGAATCTCGATCGACCGGCTCTGGTTATACCCGCGCCGGATAAATCCTTTTTTCTCGAGCGTGGTGATGTGCTTGTGAACAGTGGCGAGTGAAGTCAGCTTGAGGCCCTTGCCAATCTCTTCAAAGCTGGGGGCGTAACCATGCTTATTGTCAAAAGAAACCAGATAATCAAGGACTTCTTTTTGCCGTTTTGTCAGGGCCATCGGCCGCCTCCGCACACACTATGAAAGCATCCCTACTTTAGGCGAAAAGAAAGCGAACGTCAAGCGCAAGTTGCCTTCGCGTTACATTTGCTTTTCTAGGACATCACTTCTGGAAATGATATACACAGAATCGATAGACAGGTTTCCGGAGCGATTGCGATGATGGTCTGCTTATGAACACGCTTACCAATAGAGAGTCCCTTCCCGCTGTCACTGCTGCCGGTGTTGTCGCTATCATTTTCTGCGCGCTCGGCGTGCTCCTTGGTTTGCTGGTTGAAGTCTCGATGCTGGTCGCGCCCAGGCTGCAGACTGCAGAGGCGACCCCGGGCTTGCCCGGTTCAACAAGAGCGGTGGTTCAAATTTTTTGGCTTTTTGGTTTAGGTGTCGCGGTCCTTGGTTTCTTCGTCGGCATTGGCGTTCTTCGGCGGCGCAATTGGGCCCGGATCACGATGCTTATCTGGGGCGGCATCATGGCCGTGCTTTCGGGGATCTCCATTCCTATCATTTTCCTTGTCTTCAATACGCTTCCCTCCGCTCTGCCCAACGGCGCGGAAGCCGGACCCTTCATGGGATTCCTTAAAGTGTTCATGGTTCTTTTCTACGGGATTCCGCTCGGGATCGGAATTTGGTGGCTGGTGCTTTTCACGCGTCCGCGAGTAGCGGCAGCTTTTGCTGCGCCAGCTTCTTTGGCATCGTATCCGTCGGCGATGGATGTTACCGGGTTCCCTTTGCCAGAACCGGTGGTCGCTCCTTCTACTTCTCCGAAGGCTGTTTGCCCGCTCCCGCTCATGATATTCGCGGGATTCCTGGTTTTCTCATCCGTTTGCATGATTCTAGTCATACTTTTTCCAATGACGGGCGCAATGCCATTTTTTCTCTTCGGGCACTTCTTTAGTGGCTTATCGGCCAAAGCCATCTTTGGGATTATGGGCCTTGTGTTTGGTGTCGGAGCTGTGGGGATTCTCAAACTCAAAGCGTGGGCGCTGGATACCGTTCTCTTCCTTCAATTGGTCTTTCTTGCAAACGGTCTTCTGTCTCTTCTGAATCCTCGTTTTCTCGCGGCGATGCAAGAGGCGATGCAGCGCGCCGACGCGGCTAATCCCGCGTTTCCTGGCGGCAATCCTTTTCTGACTGATTCCTTTTTTCGGGGGATGATGATTTTCGGTTTGTGTTTTAGCGCGGCCATCATTGTGCTCCTGCTGTTCTATCGCCCTCGCTTTCGCGAAGCGGCTTCGCTCGCCAGAACGTGAAGTTGCATTGGGGGCCACAAACTCTCCGCGAGATCTGCGCGTCTTTTCTGAAACGACACATTCTTGCGCGGCGGCCACTCGGCCTCCCTCACGTGGGCCGGTGTGGTATTCTCTTGTTGTCGGGTCCGGGGGCCGGATAGAGCATCCAACCTGCTTATCGCGACGCCCATCTAACAAATTAAGCCACACTCCCTTGGGAAATTCGTTTGGGAGTTTAGACACAGCGGAGCCTTGGTCACTATGTCAACTTTGATTGAAACGCCGCCGGTAAAACACAAGCGCGAAGTGATTGACCGCGCGGTCATCCGGTTTGCCGGCGACTCCGGCGACGGCATGCAGATTACCGGAAGCCAGTTCACCAATACTGTTGCACTCTACGGCAACGATATCGCCACCTTTCCGGATTTTCCCGCGGAGATTCGCGCTCCTGCAGGGACGCTCCCCGGCGTTAGCGGCTACCAGCTGCATTTTTCTTCAAGCGACGTTTATACGCCAGGCGACAGCGTCGATGTCCTGATCGCTATGAATCCGGCGGCGCTGAAGATGAATATCGCGGACCTCAAAGCGAATGGGATTCTCATCGTAAATTCCGATGCGTTTACCGAAAACGATTTGCGCAAGGCCCAATCGAAAACAAATCCGCTCGAAGATCATTCACTCGACAAATATCGTCTCTTTTCCGTCGAGCTAGAACGTCTGACAAAAGTCGCGCTCGAACATCTTGGCATCGACGCGAAGTCCATCAGCCGGTGCAAAAACTTTTTCGCCCTAGGCATGTGTTATTGGCTTTACAACCGCTCGATGGAGCCTACCGTTCGGTGGATCGACGCCAAATTTAAGAACAAGCCGCTGCTCGTGGAAGCCAACAAGCTCGCGATGAAGGCAGGCTACTCGTACTGCGAAGCCACGGAGGCTTTCCAGATCAGTTACGAGATTCCGCCTGCGCAGCTTGCTCCGGGCTTTTATCGCAACCTGAGCGGAAACCAGGCGCTGGCGCTTGGCTTCGTCACTGCGTCGCAGAAATCTGGCTTGCCGCTTTTCCAGGGCAGCTATCCCATCACGCCTGCGTCGGACATTCTTCACGAGCTTTCTCAATACAAAGATTTCGGCGTAATGACCTTTCAGGCGGAAGACGAAATCGCCGCGATTACCAGCGCGATTGGTGCAGCCTACGCTGGCGCGCTGGCCATCACAACGACTTCCGGACCTGGCATGGCGCTGAAGACAGAAGCGCTGGGTCTCGCAGTTGCCGTGGAAATTCCGCTAGTCATTTGTGACATTCAGCGCGGCGGACCCTCGACAGGGTTGCCGACAAAAACCGAGCAAGCTGATCTCTTGCAGGCGCTTTTTGGGCGCAACTCCGAAGCGCCAATTCCGATTATTGCGGCAGCGACGCCGAGCGATTGCTTCTGGGCCGCGCTCGAAGCCAGCCGAATCGCCGTGAAATATATGATTCCCGTCATCATTCTTTCGGACGGCTATTTGGCGAATGGCGCCGAGCCGTGGAAGATTCCGAACGTGGATGACATTCCGGCATTCCCCGTGAAATTTGCGACGGAAGCCAACGGTCCGAACGGCTATCTGCCTTATAAGCGCGATCCGCAAACTCTCGCGCGCCCGTGGGCGGTTCCTGGCACGCCTGGGCTCGAGCATCGCGTCGGCGGCCTCGAGAAACAAGACGTTACCGGCAACATTAATTACGAGCCGCTCAATCACGAAAACATGGTGCGCATCCGCGCGGCAAAAGTTGCTGGCATCGTGCAAGAGATTCCAGATGCGGTTCCCGCCGGCGACGCCGAAGGCGATTTGCTGATTGTCGCGTGGGGCTCGACGCACGGCGCCATCACAGCTGCGTTGAAAGCGCAGCGCGAGCAGGGCCGCAAGATTGGCCACGTTCACTTGCGCTATCTCAACCCGCTGCCGGCAAATCTCGGCGACGTGTTGCAGCGCTACAAGACGGTTCTTGTGCCAGAGCTGAACATGGGCCAGCTTCTTTGGGTGCTGCGCGCTAAATATCTGGTCGACGCCATCGGCCTCAATAAAATACAGGGCCGGCCGTTCAAGCAGGCCGAGATCGAGCAAAAGATCGAAGAAATTCTTGGGGAGAACTCCTGATGAGCACCGCTACCCTTCCGCCTATCACGCCTCTCACCAAGAAAGATTTCCAGACCGACCAGGAAGTACGCTGGTGCCCCGGTTGCGGCGACTACGCGATTCTTTCCGCCGTTCAGTCCGTTTTTCCCGACCTCGGCATCAAGCGCGAAAATTTCGTCGTGGTCTCCGGCATCGGCTGCTCGAGCCGCTTTCCGTATTACATGAACACGTTCGGCTTTCATACCATTCACGGCCGTGCGCCCGCGGTTGCCACAGGTATTAAGGCGATTCGCCCTGACCTGGAAGTCTGGGTCGCGACCGGCGATGGCGATGCGCTTTCCATCGGCGGCAATCACACCATTCACATGTTGCGCCGCAATGTCGGCCTCAAAGTTTTGCTGTTCAACAACCGCATCTACGGACTGACAAAGGGCCAGTATTCGCCGACGTCTGAAATCGGCAAGAAAGCGAAGTCCACGCCGTTTGGTTCGCTTGACCGGCCGTTCAATCCCATTTCGCTTGCGATTGGCGCTGAGGCGACTTTTGTGGCGCGCTCCGTCGACGTCTTTCAGCAGCACCTCAAAGAAACACTGAAACATGCCGCCGCGCATAAAGGCTCTGCGTTCGTCGAGATTCTGCAGAACTGCAACATCTTTAACGATGGCGCATGGTTCAACCTCACCGAGCGCGACGCGCGCAGCGAGAACATCATCCAGCTCGAGCACGGCAAGCCTCTTGTTTTCGGCAAGAACCGCGACAAAGGCATTCGCCATAAACCTGATGGCGATATTGAAGTCGTGCAACTCGGCAATGGCATCACCGAATCGGACCTGGTCATACATGACGCGCATCATCCGCGACCTTTTTACGCGTTCATGCTTTCTCATATGGAGCAGCGTCCAGGCTTCCCAACGCCTATCGGCGTGCTTCGCGACTGGGACGATCTTCCCCGCTATGAAGACGTCATCAACCAGCAAATCAAAGACGTCATCGCGAAACGCGGCCCTGGCGATCTCACGAAGCTCCTTCGCGCAGGCGACACCTGGGAAGTGAAATAGTTTCTTAATTAGCGGCCAGCTAGCTCATCCGATTCTTGTGGGGGCGCAATTCATTGCGCCCCACGTATGGCAACCCACGATCCTCACGCTCGAACGGCTCACGACGCATCGCCCCTCCTGGAAATAAACGCACAGCCGCGGATCGGGCAAACCTCACATTTCGGCTTCGTCCTCTTGCAGGGCTCCAGCACCTGCATGAATTTCTGCATCCAAGCCTCCGCCGCCCGCATCACACTTGCAGCCCTATAAACGTATGATTGGGTCCCGGCATTCCCCCAGATTCCCTTCTAGGAGAAATATTCATGAGCACCAAAAATAACAAGCGCGAACCATCCTACAGTCAGCTCGAAGAAGGCACGCGGCACGCTCGGCCGATTCAACACCAGCACGCTCCCGAAATCCAGCCTTACGGAAAAATCGCCAAGCTGCCAATCGCTCTTGACGAGAAAGTTTGCGCTGGCAGTACCGAGAACCTCAATCAGCTTCTCGCCGACACCATAACCCTTCGCGATATGTACAAAAAGCATCATTGGCAGGTCTCCGGCGCCACGTTTTATCCGCTTCATCTGCTTTTCGACAAGCATCATGGCGAACAGGATGAGCTCGTAGATGAGATCGCCGAGCGCATTCAAGTCCTGGGCGGCGTCAGTCTGGCTATGGCGCCGGATATCGCCGAGACAACTCTGATCCCCCGGCCGCCGCGTGGCCGAGAGGAAGCTCCGGTACAAATCTCGCGCCTTCTCGAAGCCCACGAACTCGATCCTGAAAGAAGCTCGCACGATGGCCAAACAAGCTAGCGACGCGGGAGACGACGGAACCAACGATTTGCTTGTCTCCGAACGTAATCCGGACAAACGAGCTTCAAGTGTGGTTCCTGGCCGAACATCTGGTGGATGTCCCCCTGGTTCGTGCCGATAAGGCTAAGGCAGCTTCGGCTTGAAACTAGCCATCGCGGGGCGATTGCGCTTAACAATCTAAGATAGGGAACGCGCATAAAGCGTTTTAGCGCGTTTGCGCGTCTATTCAGATAAGTTCCAATCCATCCAGGGGAGACGATCGTGAAACATTTTCTTCTCGGAGTCCTCGCCACAATCGCAATTATCGCCATCGGTAGCTTTGCGTATTTGCGCCTGGGTCTGGCGGAAGTGCGTGGCGATTTGCCACCCTCCAGGCTGGAGAGCGTTTTGATGTCTTCAGCCGTCCACGCCTCGGTCCGCCGCGAAGCGCCGGAAATGCCGAACCCGTTTCCTCCCACTGACGAAAATCTCACGGCCGGTGGAAGGCTCTATATCGATGGGTGCGCCGGCTGCCATGGTGTTCCAGGAAAAGCCAAGAATGATGGTGGCGACGTCTTGTTTCCACCCGTTCCCCAATTGCCGCTTATGGGCACCGAATATACCGAAGCACAAATCTTTTGGGTCATCAAACACGGCATCCGCAGAACCGGCATGTTTGCCAACGGCAAGTGGAATACGGACAAGGAGATGTGGACGATGGCCGCGTACATCAAACGAATGCAATCTCTTCCATCGCACGTCCAGGAAGAGCTGGCTAAGCCAAAGAGCGCTTCTCCCAGCCAGTAGCTGCAAATAGGTTCCTCTTACAAACCTAAAAGGGCGGGTGCCTTAACTTCCGGCTAACCCGCCCTTTTCACACTCTTGTGCTCTCACTCGAAATTCCTAATCGTCTAGTCGAGCTGCCGGTTTATGCTCCAGCGGCTTTCAAATCGTCCTTGGCTTGCTTTTCTGCGGTTTTTGTCTCTGTTTTGGCATCAGCGTCCGGCTTCATCGCGTGGATCGCTTTGCTTAAGGTAATCGCCTTGTCACCGGCAGGTCCCTTGCACGAAGACATATCCGCGCTCGTTTGCACGCCCGTCAGATTGGATTTCAGGCAGCTGAAATCCAGTCCCACGTTTTTACTAGCGTGCAGCGCGGCAACGCACTCATCAAGTGCTTTGAAGTTTTCGCAAGCGCTTTTGGCGTCCGTATTTGCCGGCAGAACTCCTTGAGCCTGCAAATTGGCTGTCAGTTTCTTGTCTTGTTCGTCTTTGGCATCGAGCGTATCGCTGGCCGACTTTGGATCTTTCTTCACCCACTTGATGGGATTCAGCGAATGCGTGCTGCCGCTCGAACTGCTCGAGGATGCTGATCCAGCACCCGCTCCTTGCGGTCCTTGCGCGGCAGCTCTGCCCGCACCAAAGGAGACACTTATCATCGCCATGCCAACAACCAAAATTAGCTTTTTCATTTGCCCTCCGATCGCTCTCTCAGGCCGAACTTGCGAGACCCGGACGGGCCCCGACCATCAGTAGGCCACGCGGTTCTGTCGGTAGCGAGGAATTGGAGGGCGAGTACTCCCCCAATCGGTCACGTTGTCCTTTCGGACAGGGCCATCGACGCGAGCGCCGGTCTTCCCAGTGCAGCTTCTACATCAAGTTTCCGAGCTACTAAGTCCCGCGCAATGTCGAGATGCAACGCTTTGGAGTGCGGCAGCCCAGCTGCCGCTCTTCTCTGAGACGCGCACGACCTTATCCATCGCGGGTCTCGACAATTAGGTTATTGTGAAGAAGGCTTGTCTACCGACATCCGATCCATGCTGCTCTTGCCACGCTTGCGCGACTGGCTCTCGCCCGTCGATGCTCCGCGAAGTGCGGATCTTATTTTCGTGCTTGCCGGGAGGGTGTATCGCAAGGACTACGCGTTGGAATTGTTCCGTCAGGGACTCGCACCGAGGATATTGTTCAGCGTAGGCCGCTTCGAAATTCGCCGGTTCTCGAAGATGGCTTTGCCGGTTCCGCTGGACCTTTTAAAGCTGGCGCAGGAGGTGCCTCCTCCGCAACGCCACTATTTCGCCTTCTTCGAGGGCCAGCAAGTGCGAACGCAGCATGTATTGCCAGGGCGATTCGGCACGTTGACAGAGATCGAATCACTCGCCCGATGGCTTAGCGAGCGCCCGGAAATCCACTCGGTCCTCATCGTAAGCAGTGGGACGCATCTGCGACGGATCCGCATGTGTTGCCGGTCTTTGTTAAATGTCAATATCAGGTTGGCGTTTCTCGCCGCCCCTCTCACTCTTTCGGAGCAGAGCTCAGGCTTCGCATCCGCGAAGGAAGACCTGATGGAATTGTTCAAGCTTGCGATCTATTGGACTTTACTGAAATTTCGTTAAACGCCGAAATTACTGCGGAAATGCTTAAGGCTTGTGCTTTCCATGCAGCGATCGGAAATTTGGCCCCGTCAAGAGCGCATCCGCAAATAAATCCCGTAGAGACACATTCCCAATCCACCGAGAAAAACGACAGGCGACAAGTAAACTGTGACCACGGGATTGAGGGGATAAGGGAGCGTCATCGCACTGTAGCCGCCGGCGAAATAATGAATCACCGCGCCCAGCAGCATGTAGATCAGCCCGCGACGAACCTCGCGGCGGCCATCCCTGCCAGCGCGGGCGCTCAGCCGAACCTCGGAAACCTCCTCGCGACAATAAGGACAGCGATTCATTCGGGCTGGCACTGGCTTTCCGCAGTAGGCGCACGGGCGCGTAGCCGGCGCCTGTCCCTGAGAAGGATTCATACTGGCTCCAATCCTCCGTCAGCAATAGCGTAAGTAGGGTGTACCGCTCCGTCAAGCGAATCCGCTCCCGAGGGTTAACAAGAGAGCTTGCCCGGCCGCTGAAAACAACATTGTCGTTTGAAACCGATTCATTTGTGCTACATCTAATAAACCAGCTGACGCGGCTCATTTAAAAATGGATGACATTTCTCAACTCGGAGCCTACGGCATTTTGGGCGACGTGGATCCCGTCCCACCGAGCCTTCTGACCGCTTACCCGGAGCAAGCCAAGACGCTTTCGCTTCTGTACGAGGTAAGCCGCGAACTCACGTCCATCCTCGATCGCGAGCAACTGCTCTTCCGTGTCGCGCAGCGCGTCAAGCGTCTTGTCGACTACCATGCGTTTAGCGTGTTGCTCTGGAACGACGCATCCCAGCTTCTCGAGAGCGTCTTCACCTTTCGTTATGAAGATCCGCGTCCCGTGCGCCTCCGCATGGCGCTCAACGAAGGCATCACTGGCACAGCCGCCGCCGAGCGCCGCAGCGTCCGCGTAAATGACGTCGAGAATGACCCCCGCCACGTCACCTGCGAGCTTGGCTTGGACACCGGCTCCGAGCTGGTGATTCCGCTGCTCCTACAGGACCGGCTAATTGGCGTGCTCGATCTCGAAACTACCGAGAAGAACGCCTTCACTGAGCAGCACGAACGTATGCTGGCGACGCTAGGCTCGTACATTGCGGTCGCGCTTGAAAACGCGCGGCTCTACGAAGAGGCGCGCGAGAATCAGGCCCGCCTCCAGGATGACCTCAACACTGCCCGCGAGATTCAGCGCCAGCTACTTCCTCACGGTGCCCGCGGCATACCTGGTCTTGATCTCGCCGCCGCCTATGTTCCAGCGCGAGAGTTGGGTGGCGACTTCTACGATTTTCTTCCGTATGGCCAGGGCAAACTGGCCATGGCTCTTGGAGATGTCTCCGGCAAAGGCACGGCGGCAGCGCTCTATGGTTCGCTGGCCATCGGGACGATGCGCGAGCTTGTGGTGAGCAGTACGTGCAACCCCGCCAGCATGCTGCAGATGCTTAATCGCCGGATGTACGGAGCGCGGCTCGATTCGCGGTTCATCGCCATGCTCTTCGCTGTCTATGACGCAGCGGCGCACAAACTGACCCTCTCCAATGCTGGCG
Organism: uncultured Acidobacteriota bacterium; assembly: GCA_963730495.1. GTDB lineage: Bacteria > Acidobacteriota > Terriglobia > Acidiferrales > UBA7541 > Acidiferrum. The sequence continues at coordinate 57,933 of CAVSSD010000006.1, forward strand.
GGCCTTATCCGTTGCTAATACGCGACGGAAGCACGCGAGAAATTCGGGTGGAAGGCGTTCCCTTGGGTCTTTTTCCCGACAGCGAATACGACGAGACGACGATCGATCTTCAACCGGGTGATATCGTTCTCTTTGCTTCGGACGGGATTCTGGAATCGGAAAACGCGCGCGAAGAAGAGTTCGGCTCGCAGCGCTTGCATGCTTTGCTGGCGAGTGCCGGGCCTGAGTTTTCGGCCAATGATCTCTCGGAGAAAATAATTGCGGCGACCGACGATCACAGCGGGCCGGGCACGAGCCCGCACGATGACCGCACGCTCTTGGTGCTCCGCGTCACGAGTGAAGCTACTGCCGATTACTCGAAACTTCCTGTCATTTATTAAAGGCTGAGCGCAGAAACTCAGGACGGACGGTTTTTAACGTCCAGCGACGCCGGGGATGCCCGCCTGCAACAGCCCGGGGTTCTTCAGAAGCGGCAGCCACCTCTCCCGAACGTCAGCAAACTCTGGGAGATCTTTTTTCCCAACAGGATCGGAGGGCGGCAAGCCGAGCTTTTCGAAGTTCTTGTATTGTCCTTTTTGCAGAATACGAAAATCCAGGTGCGGTCCGGTCGAGAGGCCCGTGCTGCCGACGAGACCAATCGTTTTCCCAATTTCGACGTGCTCGCCCACGCGCACGTACATACGCGACAAATGCAAATACATCGTTTCGTAGCCGTTGGAATGGGCGATGTGCACCATATTCCCTTCGCCGCCCTTCAGTCCCGCGAACAGCACTTTGCCATTTCCAATCGCTTGCACGGGCGTCCCAATCGGCGCGCCATAATCCGTTCCCATGTGGGGCCGAACGGTCTTCAAAATCGGGTGGTAACGCGCAGCACTGAAATGCGACGTAACCGGCGCCGAAAATTTCAGCGGCGAGCGGAGAAAGGCCTTCTGCAGCGACTTCCCGTCGGCGTTGTAGTAAGCGGCATGGCCGAATTCGTCATGGAAAAGAAGCGCTTGGTATTTTTTGCCACCATTGTCGTACTCCGCGGCAAATATCTTTCCATACCCCGCCGTCTTGCCGTTGGCGTACTTCTTTTTTTCGAGCAAGACGCGGAAGGTATCGCCCTTGCGCGGATCGGTGTAGAAATCCAGGTCGTACCCGAAGATTTGCGCGAGGCGCATCGCGATTTCCGGCGATTCGCCAGCCTGTTCAATGGCGTTGAAAAGAGAATCGTCGAGCTGCCCGGAAACGGCCGTGACTTCTATCTTGGAAGGAATTTCTTTTACTTCAGCAGTAAAGCCGGCATCCGCAGGCACAATCTTCAGCATGCGATCTGGATCAATCTTGTAATCGATCTCGCGTAAGTCGCCCTCGACAGACCGTCCCACGGTAATCGTATTCCCGGCACGCACCTGCCGCAGGTTAAACGCATGCTGCGCCGCCGAAGAGGCGTTGGCCGCATCCTCATGGCTCAGGCCAAATTTCTCAAGTGCGGAAGTAAAATTGTCGCGTGCAAGAATTCGCTTTTCCGTCGGCAAAATGAGTTGCGCGCGTATAGCTGCAGCTTCCTCCTGCGCAAGCTTCACTTGATGCTCAAATTCAGCCAAGGCGGCCAAGCGCATACGAAAAACATACGTGAGCGCTCCTGCGCCGAAGCACAGCACGATAACCAGCACAATAGCGAGGCGACGATTCACTCTTCCCCCCTGCCACTCGCCAAACTTGGAGACTCGCCGAGCCGCTAACCGTGGCTGCATAAAACCCGTCCCCGGCCCACGCAACGCAGATTACCACGAACACTCTCGTATCAAACCGCGATTACAGTCAAACGCGAATCCATTCCCTGCGTCCAATCGCCTAACTCGGCGACTTAAAGTGCGGCAGTCCAGCTGCCGCTTTTCCCGAACGCCCAACACGACTCAACACTCACCAAGGCTCAATAGTTCGCCTAACCTCTTGATGAAATTAAGCCATTTCTCAAGTAGGATGCAGCCATGACTCCAAACGCCTTATCCCGCCGCTCTTTTCTAGTGATGTCGGCGATGCTCCCGTTGGCTCTACGCACTCAGGGAGCGACGCCGATTCCGGTTGGCCTCGAACTCTATTCTGTGCGCAATGCGTTGAAAGACGATCTCGCAGGCACGGTGAGTGCTGTCGCCAAAATGGGTTATCAGTGCGTCGAGTTTTACGCTCCCTACTTTGACTGGACGGAGAGCCAAACCAAGGATGTGCGAAAGCTCCTGGATGACCTCGGCATTCGCTGCTACTCCACTCACAACGACAGTTCGTATCTTGGTCCGGAAAAGATTTCGCAGACCCGCGACAGGAACCTGATCCTGGGCTGCAAATATGTGGTGATCGCCAGCTCGCACGAAAAGGCAGGGCTGGACGGGTGGAAAAATGTCGCGGATTCACTGAACTTCGCCGCGGAAAAATTGGAGCCGTCAGGCCTGAAAGCTGGCTACCACAACCACCAAACCGAATTCACTCCCATCGACGGCATTCGCCCCATCGAAATCATCGCGAAGAATACAAAGCCCTCGGTCATGTTGCAGCTCGATGTGGGCACGTGTATCGAGGCTGGCTCCGACCCTGTGGCATGGATTCGTGCCAATCCCGGACGCATTCGATCGCTTCACCTCAAAGAATGGTCGCCCGAAGCCGGAAAAGGTTATACGGTTTTGTTCGGTGAAGGCGTTGCGAAATGGAAAGCCATTTTCGAGGCAGCGGAAAGCGTTGGGGGAGTGGAATACTACCTCATCGAACAGGAAGGCAGCAGGTACTCGGAACTGGACACGGCAAAGAAATGCCTCGAAACGTTCCGTGCCACTTACCACTCATAATTCGCGGACAGTGTTTTTCGTTTACTTTCCGGAGACTAGCGAATTAACAGGCGTGGCCCGAGCCGTGGATTCGGCGAAATAATTCTGCTCGCGCAGCTTGCGATAAATGCGTCCCGCAACAACGGCAGCCATGGGTCCCTTAACGGTGCGCGTGTTTCCGCGAAGCAGAACGGCTAGTGCGATTTTCGGATGGGCTTCGTCCGCGTACGTCACAAACCAGCCGATATGCGATGGCGTAGTGTGGTCATCGCAGGTGCCCGTCTTGCCGAGCGGTGTTTCGTCTCCGCCGTGGTCGAAGCTGGACTTGCCCGTGCCATAAAGCACCGCGGCAAGCATGCCTTCGCGAATCTCCGGGAGAATCGAGCCGATATTCAAATCGCGTTTAATGCGCGGCGCAAAATTTTGTACGTCTTCCGTCGTACGTGGATATTGCAGATAGTAGAGCGTGCCCCCATTCGCAAAAGCCGCAGCCAGCGCGGCAAGTTGCAACGGAGTGATCTGAATTCCTTCGCCATAACTGGACATACGCGCAATGCCACCAAGCGCGGGAGGTGCGCTGGGGAATGCACCCGGATGCTCTTCCGGCAAGTTGTAGCCGGCAAGTTCACCAAGGCCCAAGAGCCGCGCGTACTTCGAAACCGTATCAAACCCCATGCGCAGGCCGAGCTGTTCAAAAAACACGTTGTTCGAGTGCGCCATCGCATCGGTCAAATTCATGTACTTGCGGTAGCTCACCTTGAGCATGGTGTCGCGCGTGATGACATTTTCTTCGAGCGCAGCGAGGGCGATGGTCGGCTTGATCGTCGAGCACGGAATGTAGCCATCACCAAAAGCAATCTTTTGATTCACGACCGTGAGGATGCGCCCGGTGTTGGGATCGACAGCGACGACAGATCCGTTATATCGCCCCAGAGCTTCGACGACTGCCGCGCGAACGACCGGGTCATCGAAAGTTGTAACGTCAGTACTGGTGGAATCGGCAAAAGTAGGAACGCCGCGATAACGCGCGGCATATTTGCGCGAGGCCGCAGTGGAAGTTGCTCCGCCTGGCGCCGCGGGAACCGGCACGGCAAAGAGCACCGTGACCAAAATTGCGAGGACTGATTTTGCTGCTTTCTTCACTAAACCGCCTTTGGTCCGCGACTACCCCCGAAAATGCCCAGGGGCGAATACTTACCTCATCCTGTACTTGCGGTCAACCTGCATTCATCGACCGCTTTCTAAATAGTTAAATCTGAGGAGCACCGCGTCGCCCGAACACCTACTTATATTGCACCCAAATCGCCAAATCAGAAGCTCGCTCATTTGATGCGACTTAAGACCCTAGCGTAGTGCCCATCTTGTTCCGTAGAGAAACAGCATCTCTCACGTTGAGACACAGTTTAGGCGCATGGAGGGATAGTACGCAATAGCTCACGCGCACCAGTACGTTCGTATGTGCTTTGTTATCAATGACTGACCCTCAGGACAGGAGACCGAATTTAGCTGACCTTCCGTCCGGCAAGGATCGCCGTGCGGGCATGGAAGAAAAGTCGGCCTGTCGCATCTTGAAACGGACGCGTACCGCTTAAGTCGTGCAGGCGGTCTTCTTCCAGAAGCCGGCGAACTTCGGTGGCGCGCTCTGGCGGCGCCTTTGTCGTCGCCAGCCAGCGCTCAACTTCCGGAGTCAAATCATCGGCCGTGGTCACTGCATCCGTTTCCAGCCCAGCATCGCGAAAGAGTTGAAGCAGTTCGCTGAGAGCTAGCGTGCGGACATGCGAAGGATCGCGCAGAATTTCCCAGCGGTCTTGATACGCGGCGCGCTCCGGGTGTTCGCTGGCGTAAATGTCTTCCACCACGACCATACCGCCCGTTCGGCAAACACGCACCATTTCTCGCAGGACTTGCAGTGGGTTCAGGAGATGGTGCAGCGCGAGCCTGCATACGACCACATCAAATACACCATTTTCAAAAGGGAGATTTTGCGCGTCGGCTGCGCGAAAAGAAACATTGGTTACGCCGCGCTCTTGCGTCCGCTGCTTACCGATCGCCAGCATGGCTTCTGTCAGGTCGACGCCGATGACTTCTCGCGCAGCGCCCGCAAACGCTTCCGCGATATATCCCGGCCCCGTCGCGATATCCAACACGCGCTCATCGCCTTTGAGCCGAGCTGCGGCCACCAGCCGCCGAATGCGCTCCTCGTCAGTGACCCAAGGATTCGCCGCAAAGGCTTTAGCCTGCGTCGTAAACGATTCTCGAATGACGTCGTTGTGCTGCATCACTCAAAAATCTTAGCACACGGCTCGCAGCGAATACCTTGTCCCAGCGCAAAAAGCAGCACAGACAATGCCCGACAAGGCTTCAATCCCCACAATTCGCCTCAATAAAAAATGTAGGGGCACGATTTATCGTGCCCCGCGATTGAACAACGCAATTCGAGCCGAATTACGTGCCTCTGTTAGCGCGTCGGCCGGGCCTTATTCGCATCGGCTGCACTCGAGGTGGCCGTGGCTGCGGCAGCCTTCATGGGAGGCTTGTCGCCATGCGCAGTCGCTGGCGCGTGGCCATTGGGACCTGGCGCAGTGGCGTTTGATCCCCCCGGAATCGCGATTTCTAGCTTCTTGCGTAGCGCGTTTTCCAGCTTGTCGCGGATGTCCCTGTTTTCCTTCAAGAACGTGCGAGCGTTTTCGCGGCCCTGACCCATGCGCTCGCCGCCGTAGCTGAGCCATGTGCCACTCTTCTCGACTATCCCCTTGTCCACGCCGAGATCGATCAAGTCGCCTTCGCGCGAAATGCCTTCGCCGTAAACGATGTCGAACTCCGCTTCGCGAAACGGCGCCGCAACCTTGTTCTTCACCACCTTGGCGCGCGTTCGCGAGCCCACGACCACGTCGCCTTCCTTGATTGCTTGAATGCGCCGGATATCGATGCGCATCGACGCGTAGAACTTCAGCGCGCGGCCACCGGTGGTCGTTTCCGGGTTGCCAAACATCACGCCAATCTTCTCGCGAATCTGGTTGATAAAAATCAAGCAAGTCTTCGACTTCGATACAATCGCCGTCAGCTTCCGCAGCGCCTGCGACATCAGCCGCGCCTGCAAACCCATCTGCGGATCGCCCATGTCGCCTTCGAGTTCCGCCTTCGGCACGAGCGCGGCAACCGAGTCCACGACAACGATGTCCACGCCGCCGGAGCGAATCAACGTCTCGGCGATCTCCAAAGCCTGCTCGCCGTTATCCGGCTGCGAGACCAGCAGGTTGTCCACGTCCACGCCTAGCTTCCTCGCATATACCGGATCCAGCGCGTGTTCTGCGTCGATGAACGCCGCCTGCCCGCCGAGTTTCTGCGCTTCCGCAATCACGTGCAACGTCATGGTCGTCTTACCGCCCGATTCTGGCCCGTAAATCTCAATTACGCGCCCGCGCGGAAAGCCCCCGACACCCAGCGCCGCATCAATCGACAAACATCCGCTGGGAATTACGCTCACAGGCACCAGAACGTCTCTGCTCCCCAAACGCATAATCGCGCCTTTGCCATGGTCCTTTTCAATCTGCGATATCGCCGCTGCCAGCAATTTTTCTTTTTCTTCAGTCATTTCGCACCTCGGTAGAGAAAATTAGGAAATTTCGAATGCAACACAAAGCCGTGGCCCGGGACATAGCGGGAAGCCGCATAGTAACACTTCAATTATCATTTCGCCATGCCTTCTTCACATCAGGGCCAGACGGGACTAGCCCCGGCGTTCGCAACCGTGCTCGGCGACATGCTCCTTCAAGCGGGCGATGGCCATCGCCACTCGAACTGCCAATTGTCGCTCTTCGGCCGCCTCCAGCTTGCGGAGCCGCATAAGCCCCCGCATCCGATCGCGCGCCTCGATGAACTCGCTTTCGAGCCTAGCATGTTCCGGACAACTTATCGCCAGGCCCGCAGCCGAATACATCTCGCACCTGTTGAAAACCGCGAAAAGAAAACTACCACCAAGGCGAAACAAAAGCAAACATTATTTTTCGCCTTATCTTCGCCCACAAGCCCCGCGGCATAGGACAGGAACTCAAGTAATGAAAACGCGTTCTGGATGCTGCCGAGCGTACCTGACCCATGCGCCGTAAATAGCAGACTTGCCCGGCCCAAGTTTGCCTAATTCCCAAGCTTGCCGGTCCAGCTCGTCGGCTCGATGGGTGAGCTCCGCACGCTCCAGGATTTCACGAGCGTCGCCGTCCGCTTCTGTCCTCTCCGCCAATAGCGGCTGCATCAGCTCTTTCGCTTCCACAAAGCACTGGGCGAGGTCGTGCAAGCCCAATTCACGGAGTCCCGCCTCCGTTTCGGCTACAAGATGCGACTCACCAAAATTGCCGAAGTGCCAGGTGATGCTATCAGTGGCGAGGCTGATGTCCAGACAGTGCGTCGCACCCATAGCTCGGAGACCAGGTGGAAGCCGAGCTATATTCGCAGCGAAACTGCCATCGCCGCTGTAAGCATTTCCCGGAGCCTGAACAGTCAAGAGTTGGAACAGCTCACCCATTAGACCGTCATCGTCTTTTTGCAGCGCTGGCCAGCGCTGCTGATTCGAGCTTTCCGGCATAGAGTTAAGTACCTCCAGTGACTTGGGAGGCGTGGTACTCGGACTTGTTGAAGAATTATGCGCTGTACTTGTAAAACCCTCGCCCGCTCTTCCGCCCCAACCACCCCGCCGCCACGTATTTCTTCAACAACGGACAAGCCCGATACTTCGGATCCCCCAACCCCTCATGCAGGACATGCATAATATCCACGCACACATCCAACCCAATAAAATCCGCCAACTCCAGCGGCCCCATCGGATGATTCATCCCCAGCTTCATCACCGCGTCCACCGCCTCAGGCGTAGCCACACCTTCCATCACGCAATAAACCGCCTCATTAATCAACGGCATCAGCACCCTGTTCGACACAAACCCCGGCGCATCATTCACCGCCACCGGCGTCTTCCCCAGCTTCTTCGCCAACTCCATCGTCGCCGAAAACGTCGCATCGCTCGTCTGCAACGCGCGAATCACCTCCACCAGCACCATCACCGGCACAGGATTCATGAAGTGCATGCCTACAAACCGATCCGCCCGCTTCGTCATCGCCGCCAAAGTCGTCATCGCAATCGACGACGTGTTGCTAGCCAAAATCACCTCCGGCCGCAAAATGCCATCCGCCTCCGTCAACACCGTCCTCTTAATCTCCAACTTCTCCGGTACCGCCTCCACCACAAAATCCGCCGCCCCAATCGCGCCCATATCCGTCACGCACTCCACCCGCCTCAGCACCGCCGCCTTCTCCCCCTCCGCCAACTTCCCCTTCTTAATCTCGCGATCCAGATTCCTCCCAATCGTCTCGAGCCCACGCTCCAAAAACTGCTGCTCCACATCCCGCAAAATCACGCGGTACCCGGCCCGCGCAAACACATGCGCAATCCCATTCCCCATCGTCCCCGCGCCCAACACCGCCACCGTCTTGATTGAGTCGATCGACAAGTTCAGATCCTCCGCGTTCACGTGAGATAGTGAAGTAATAACGTAAAGGAAGTTAAGAAAGCAAAGGATGCTCTCGGCGCTCGCTGGCGGTCAAGCCAAGTGTCTTTCCAGGACCGCTACTTATCATCGGTCTCATCGAGCGCCCGGCTAGCCGCGAACTTCGCCCGCTCAGCATCACATCCCAACACCTGAACCTCGAACTCGGTATCGTGGGTGTGATTCGAGCGGGCAAACAAGGCATAGAGAAGTCCTGACCGAACCGCCGGTCGAACATTCAAGTGCTCTCGAAATTTCAACGGGATCTCTGCCTGCCGCAATGCCGTAAGGACCGACTCGAATTCCGATTTGTCGCCGCCATTCCACACGCGCGTGACAACTTGCCGGTCTGCTTCTTGCTTAGTCGCAACGAGAGGTATGTGGCAATCGCTACACTGCGTAAAGCCATCCCGAAACTCAGCTTTGCAAAGAGGGCAGAACACCGCGTCACGCCGGCGGCGCACCCTCGACAATCTCCCGAATAATCTCCCGCGCCAGCATTTCCTCCTCCGGCGGAACGTACACAGTCGCTTCGCTCCCTCGCGTCTCGGCCCGCGCCGGAATTTCGTTTTCCTTCAGCGCCTCGACCAAAAAGCCCGCGCGTGTTTCGTCCGCACCAGACCATACGGCACAAGTCGCAGCACCCAAGTGCGAGGGTTTTACCTCCGCAATCCCAGGCTGTTGAGAATCATTCGCGGCAATCTCCATATCCGCAGGCTCTTGGTCCAGCAGCTTTTCGAGAATCTTTTCCGCCGCCTCTCGATTCGACGAAGGCACAGCGACTTCGAACCCAAATTGCGTTTTCCAATCGATAGGAAGGATATCCGCCGAAGGCGGCACCTGACCGTCGCCGGTTGGCCTGTCGACAAAGGGAATCCCTGCTGCATCCAACTCCTCAATCAGCGAAGAATGCAGCACCGAATCTTCCCCCGCCCACAACATGATCAACGAGCCTTGCGGTCCAGGACTAGTAGCCATGAGTTCCTCCCCACGATCAACGAGCATCCTAACTCTGACGACTGCCCGCAACTAACATTTACTGCCACGACTCAAAAAACTCTACAAACAGTCCTTAAGTGTACTCTCTCCCATCCCGAAATACGGCAGCCGAAAAAGCCCCAATGCAGAATTCACTCGGGCGGAACGCCTTCAACAATTTCCCGCACGATTTCTCGCGCACGCGTTTCGTCTTCGGGAAGGATAAGCAGCTTGTGCTTGCCGCCGGTTTGAGTAAAGCGGAAGTGAATCTGGTTCTCCCGGAGCGCGCTGCCTAACATGTCCACGAGCTCCGCTGATTCTGCGGACCAAATCTCCACCGTTTCATCCTCAGGATGCCAACCTTCCGGATCCCAGTCCCCGCGCAGCTCTTCCGCGACGGTCTCGACCGAAGCCTGCTCTGGAGCGGATTCGCCTGCAGAAGTCATCTTTTCCGCACTATCACGGCCCGACCAGGCAAAACCGCGCGAAGCAGGGAGCCACGGCGCAACGGTGCGCGATGTCGTCACACGCTGTTTTTCATACGGCAGAAGCAATGCCGCATCTTGCGCTTCCGCTTCCGCTTCCGCCCCAGAACCGTATGCCTCTTTAACGACGGCTTCCGCTCTCTCGAACATTGAAAAAGGAATCCCGATCTGAAATGCGGGATATCTTGAGATACGAAAAAGATGATCTTCGCGCCGAACCGTTTTGTGAGGGATTCTTTCCTTGTCCAAGAGCTCGCAAAGTTCCACGTGAATCCGGGGATCATCCCCGCTCCAAAACGAGCAGAACGGATCTTCCTCTGGATCGCCAGGCGAAGTGGCAGGCTCAGGTGCAACGAGCGCCTCCGCTGGCATCTCATCGACTAGCGGAACGTCGCAATCCGCGCACCGCGCATAACCGTCCCGATACTCAGCTTTGCATTGAGGACAAACCATGGCAAACAAAAGTCTACTACACAGCGCCAAACCGCTTCCCACAAGGCGTTGCTGAATTCACGAAACTCGAAATAATTTCCGAGCGCCGAGATTCACGACGGCGCGTGCCCGATAAACCTATCGGCCCACTTGATGAACCACTTCATGTTCGGCGCGTCAGTATGCCCGCCATCATGCTGCCGCCAAGCCAGCTGCCCATCGAGCAGCCCCTGGTTCACAGGCGGTATCTTCGCAGTGCGATAATCCTCGCCCATTCCAATTCCCATCGCACCCAACAACGTAAACACGCGGCCGGCATCCACCGTCGCCATATAACTCCCAAGGTGGTCGAGCCATTTAGCATCGCCCTTCTCCGGGATTCCGTAGCTGATAAACGTCAGCCTCGGCGCGCACAATGCAATCAACTCGTTCGAATCGACGGGAATATCGCCCGGGTTCATGCTGCCGAACGTCGCTTCGGACGCGCCGTATTTCATAAAATTACCGGCCATCCAGTAGTATTCGCCGCCCGTAATATTCTCCACGGCCTCGCCCCAGTTCCGCCGCCACAGCGTCGCCCCTCCTTTCCCTGACGATCCCACCAACACCACAGCGAATCGTTGATCAAACGCCATCGTGACCAGCGCGGCCTTGCCGTAGCGCGACACTCCTTCGATTCCAAAATGTTTCGCGTCAACTGCCGGGTCCGTCTCCAGGTAATCAAGCCCGCGCCCCGCTCCCCACGCCCACGCGCGCAGTGCGCCCCAATCCTCTGGCTTACGCGGCTGCCCTTTGTTCACCAAACCAATAATTCCTCGCGTAATTCCCGCGCCATCGTCCGCTTGCACGCTAGCAGGATCCAACATCACGAATCCCCACCCCGCGGCAACCAATTGCCACGTATTCGGCAAATCGCCGTCTTCATTCAACTGGGGAAAAGTGAACGGCGTCTCCTTCATCGGGTCCCAAGCCGGATGCTTCGCGAACACGTCCTTCAGCGAAGGATCATGCTGAACCATCAACGCTTTCCACGCATTGTTGACACGCTCCATCTCCTCGCCGCGAGGCTCATTCGGATTCGGAAACGCCGCGCGCCCAAACATCATGAGCACGGGCACCGGCCCCTTCGCGTTTGCCGGCGTCACCAGAATCATGTGAATCTTCACGCTGATCGCCGGATACGCCGAGTTGTCCACCTCTCCAATCAAATCCTTGGCGATCACCGGCGTGAACCCAACCATCTCGTGATCCACGGTCTTCACCGTCCACGACACCTTCGGCACATTTTGCGGCACTCGCCCATAAACGTACTTCGAGAACATCTCAATCAATTCCGGACGCCGCACTTTCCACCACGTCTCGGCCGTGATCACCTTCTGCCCGTTATTCAATACAAGCGGATCGGGAATATTTGGATACGGATTTGCCGTCGACTCATCATAGTTGGCGTGATTTGGCGCCTTCTCGTTTCCGCTGTACCCCGGCCGGAGAGTCTTGATCCCCAGCTGATCCATCATGTTCTGGTGATCCTGGTCGGCGGTGAACGTCACCGGTGGCGGCGACGCGGGAGTTTGTGCAATCGAAAGTGACGAAGTGCCCAAAATTAAAATCAAGCACGTAAACGCAAGCGAAGACTTAGGTGTGAAGGGCACTCGAACGCTCCCAGTGATATGATTGCGGCGTTTTCGAAAAACCTGGCTGCTTCGGGTGTCCATGCTAAACCTTTCGCTATGAAGCGTGCACTGAGTTTCTTCGCCTCGATCGCAGTTTTGATTTATTTGGGCCGCGTGCTATTCGAGCCGGTATTGGCGTCTTCGTCCGCTCCACAAATCTGGGTCGCCACGTGGGGCGCCTCTCAGCAGATCCCAGAGTCTCGGAACGAATTGCCGATGGAGGACCTGCGCGACGCGACCGTGCGTCAGATCTTTCACCTCTCGATCGGTGGCTCCGCATTGCGTGTTCACGTGTCAAACGCGTTCGGGACCGAAGCGCTTCGCTTTACCTCGGTCCACATAGCACACCCGCTCTCGACATCCTCTCCGTCGATCGATACATCAAGCGACCAGCCGCTGACCTTCGCAGGCAAACTCGATGTACTTGTTCCGCCGGGCGCGGAATTCGTCTCCGATCCCGTCAATCTGAAAGTCGTCCCGCTCTCCGACATCGCGGTAACGTTTCATCTCGAGGCTCCGCCGTCGCGCGAATCCAGCCACCCAGGGTCGCGGGCGACCAGCTATTACGTACACGGCGACGCTACAGGCGCGGCGACTCTGCTCGAGCCGAAGCACGTCGACCATTGGTTCCAGGTTTCAGAAATTGATGTCCAAGTCCCGCCGGAAGCAGGTGCGGTGGTCGTGCTCGGCGATTCCATCACAGACGGACACGGTGCCACCACCAACGGCAACGACCGTTGGACCGATGTCCTCGCGGCCAGACTCCAAGCCTCACCGCAAACACGAAACGTCGGCGTTTCCAATCAAGGTATCGGCGGAAACAACTTGCTCGTCGACGGACTCGGCCCCAATGCCCTGTCGCGTGTCGATCGCGATGTACTCGCGCCAGCAGGCGTTCGATGGCTCATTGTCTTTGAAGGTGTGAACGATCTAGGTGGCTTGGCAAGAACCGCCGAAGTCCCGCCAGCCGACCACGCCGCGCAAGTCGAACGCGTTCTCGCCGCCTATCGCCAAATCATCGAACGCGCCCACGCCCACAACCTCCGCGTCCTCGGCGCAACGATAACTCCTTATGTCGGCTCAGACTATTACCATCCCGGTCCCCCAAGCGAAGCCGACCGCCAAGCCGTAAATCAATGGATTCGCGCCCCCGGCCATTTCGACACCGTAATCGACTTCGACGCCGTCGTGCGCGACCCCATCCACCCCGACCAACTCCTACCCGCCTTCGACTCCGGCGACCACCTCCACCCCTCCCCCGCCGGCTACAAAGCCATGGCCGAATCCATCCTCCTCACCGCATTCGTGCCCTAATCACAATGCGCGAAGCGCGTAGCGCCGGGCTTTAGCCCGGCATCTTCTCTGCCTTCCACCGCGGCACCCAACCGCGTACAACATGAAGAACCTGTCACCCGAGCAAAGCGAGAGATCTGCTTTTCCCTTGTGACTCACTATAGCGCCCCATCAGACATGTGGACTTAGCGCGGCTGACAGCTAGGCAATCGGGTAGAGACTTCGATGCTATACTCACCGGCGAAGTTCGGAGGCGGTATCTGATTAAAACTCGTCGGACGGCTATTCTGTACATTCTTCTTTTCGCACCCTCGATTCTTGCGCAGGACAAGCCAGTCAATATCGCTCTCAGCCCGGCATCGACAACGCCAGCCGCATTCCTGTCGGAGAACTTTCCGAAAGCAGGATGTGCGAATGTTTCCATCGTTTCAGGTGAATCGAAGGCGGACTATGTTTTGGAGGCCCACCAAGGAGATTTTGAAGGTCCTAACGGATCTGAAGGACCACATGGACCACGACCGCCGAGACCAAAGGCGCATTACACGCTTTCTCAGGGTGGCAAGATCGTTTTCGGAACCACTCCTGTAAAGGAAGCGAGCGCGGTCAAAGACGTTTGCAAATACCTCCAAAAAGGTTCGAAGTAACCATCGCAACTTCATTCGAGAAAAGCTTCGACATAGAATCGCCGATAACCCCAGCCACAACTCGTAACCGCTGAGATTCCAGTGAGTTGGATAGAGCTTTAGCCGTGCGTCTTTTTGCCGCGCCCTCTCGTATACCCTGTAGAATGAGCGCGACATTTACAACTCTGACCCCGGCACCACTGAGGTCGATTTTTCTCTTCTCCGCCCAGATGGCCGACGACAACAAAGCCCTCGCCCAGGGGCTCAAACGCCGCGACCCCGATCTCCTCGATCAGCTTATCGAGCAGTATCAATACCGCCTCTTCCGCTATCTGCTCTATCTGACCTCCAGCCGCGAGCGAGCCGAAGACTTCTTCCAGGAAACGTGGATCCGCGTCCTCGAACGCGGCCACCAGTACGACGGGAAATATAAATTCGAGGCCTGGCTCTTCCGCATAGCGCGCAACCTGGTCATCGACTGGCAGCGCGCGAAAAAAATGCAAAGTCTCGACGCGCTGACCGACCCCGAAGAAGGTGCACCGATGGAGTTCGCCGCCGAGAACCAACCGTCGCCGTTAAATCTAATTTTGACTGCGGAAGAAAAAACCGGCGTTCACGCTTCGCTGGATCGCATTCCGACAGTCTACCGAGAAGTTCTCGTGCTCCGATTTCAGGAAGAGCTCGGCCTCGAAGAAATCGCCGGCGTCCTGGCCGCCCCGCTCTCCACCGTGAAATCGCGCCTCTATCGCGGCCTCGAAGCGCTCCGCGGCGCAATGCAAGGAAGTGCAGCATGAACGAAAATCTCCACGCCCGCGCCGAAAAGTTAATCACGCGAGAGCGCATCGAAGGAATTTCCCAACCCGAACGCGAATGGCTCGCCGCGCATCTGCACGAGTGCCAAAGCTGCACCCAAGTCGCACAGCAAACGAACGACGCGCTCCGCGTCCTGCGCGCCTTGCCGGTTCCACTTCCACGCGGGCTTGCCGCGCGCACACAGTTCCGTGTCCAACTCCGCGCGCAAGAAATGCGCGAGCGTGAACCCAAGCGCCGGGTCCTCTGGATCATGTGCGCCATGTCCTGGGCGCTCGGCATCGCTACCGCACCCTATGTCTGGCGCGCTTTCGAGTGGGTCGGTGACCGCATGGGCCTGCCCCGGCTGATTTGGGAGATGGGATTTGGTCTTTGGTGGGCCATCCCCGCGCTGGTCGCAGCCGCCGTCGTCGTTCTTGAAAATCTTCGGCAAGTCCATGAACGCGATCACGCAAGGTGACTGCGAAACGCCGATTCAAGCGCTTTAGAGGATTTGGAAAGCTAGAGTTTGCGAAGGTTTAGAGAGGAAAAAGTATGTCGGACTACCAACAAAAAGTAAGCGGTTCGTTCAATGAACGCAAGCGGCTTAACCGCCTCCGCCGAAGAAAGGAGAACCTCCGCTTTTGGGACGAGTTCCGCATCATCCCGCGATGGCTCGTGGTGAGCGTCATCGTGCTCTTCCTCATCGCCCAAGGCATCGCGCTCTTTGTAAACCTGCAGGCAAGGAATGAGCCTTATGGAAATGTGATGTTTCCCTATGAACTGCGCGATAAGCCGGCGCTTGCCTCCTTGGCGCTCGCGGGAATTGTCACCTCTGTCTCCTTGTGCCTCGCCACAATCATCTTCCTCATCGCTTATGTGAATCGCGATGCCAAGCGCCGCGGCATGAACTCAACTCTGTGGACGCTTCTTGCGATCATCCTTTTGCCGGGATACTTAATCATCGGTTTCATGGTCTATTTCTTGATGCGCGAACCACTGCCCTATCCTTGCCCCCAATGTGGCACGTCCGTCGGCGCCCGCTTCAACTTCTGCCCCAACTGCAAATGCAACCTGCACCCGTCCTGCCCCAATTGCAAACGCGAAGTCGCCGAAACCGACAAGTTCTGCCCCTACTGCGCACAGGAATTGGGAGCCGCGTCCCTACCGCAGGACGCCCCACAAAATATCTAGCGCAGAGCGGAGCCCTTGCACTTTTTCTAAAATTAATAAAAGGACCACGACAACTAGATTGAGTCAGACCTAGTAGCGTTCGACGGCGAGGGCGACGGCGTTGCCGCCGCCGAGGCAGAGAGCGGCAATGCCGCGCTTCAGGTTGCGGCGCTGCAATTCGTAAAGAAGAGTGACCAGGATGCGTGCGCCGCTCGCACCAATCGGATGGCCTAACGCTACCGCGCCGCCGTTCACGTTTACTTTCTCTGGGTTCAGGTGGAGCTGGCGCGTCACGGCGATCGCAGCAACCGCGAATGCTTCGTTTAGTTCAACGAGATCTACATCCTTGTCGCGGTCCCAGCCCGTTTTTGTGAGCAGCTTTTCGACCGCATCCACAGGCGCCATCATCACCCACTTGGGTTCGACGCCGCTGACCGCTTGTGCGACGATTCGCGCTAAGGGCTGTTTGCCGAGGCGCGCTGCGTTGCGCTCGCTGGTGACAATAAGCGCTGCTGCGCCATCGTTCGTGCCTGGAGCGTTTCCCGCAGTCACGGTGCCATCTTTCTTGAACGCCGGCTTCAGTTTTGCCAGAGCTTCTAGCGAAGTGTCTTCGCGCGGAGATTCGTCGTACTTGATGACAATCGGCTCGCCCTTTTTCTGTGGCACTTCGATCGGCAGAATTTGTCCCTCAAAAAAACAAGACTTACGCGCACGGACCGCTTTCTGGTGACTCTCTACTGAAAACCTATCTTGCTCTTCGCGCGTGATGCCGTATTTTTCAGCGACCAACTCGCCGGTCATGCCCATATGAAAATCTTCGTAAGCATCCCACAAGCCGTCGTGGATCATCGAGTCGACGAGTTTGCCGTCGCCAAGCCGGTAACCGGTCCGCGCTTGGGGAAGCAGATACGGGCAGTTGGACATGGACTCCATGCCGCCGGCAACGATCATTTCCGATTCGCCAAGCTGAACGGCCTGCGCCGCAAGCGCCACTGCTTTCAAACCGGAGCCGCAAACTTTATTGATTGTCATTGCCGCAACACGGGGAGCGCAGCCGCCCTTCAACGCAGCCTGTCGCGCAGGATTCTGTCCGAGTCCTGCTTGCACCACATTGCCCAGAATGGCTTCGTCAATTTCATTGGCATCCACATAGGCGCGACGGATCGCTTCAGCGACTACTTTGCCGCCAAGCTCGACGGCCGAAAATCCAGCCAGTCCGCCTTGAAATTTTCCGATGGGCGTGCGAACAGCGGAGAGAACTACGGGAGTATCCATGTGCAGGTTAGCCTCCGAAGATATAACGGACACTATTATAGCGCGTTGGGCGGAAGGACGCCGCGGAGGCCAAGGCGGAAGCTGAAAGTTAGGAGTTGAAAGTTGGGACGCGAGAACGCGAAATTAGAAATACGAAATTCGAAATGAGGGATTGGAGCCTGGAGATCGGAGTTGCAGAAACAGAAAGGCGGATGAGAGTCCGCCTTTCGCTTCGCTACTTCGAATTGGTTTGTGGTTCTAGTTTGCGGCTGCCGCGGAGTCCGGCATACCTTCGTCGGCGCTCGGCCCATACAGACCCGGAACGGGCACGCCAACCAAACGGAAATAGACCGTGAGTTGCGCGCGGTGGTGAATCATGTGGTTCATACACATGCCTCGAATGCAGGCGACTTTCGGCATCGTGAAGATTTCCTTGCCGCCAGCCAGCAGTTTCCATCCCTTCATGATGTCTGCATCGCTTACGCTGGCGAGGGCCGCGCGCGCTTCGGCACTTTCTTTGTCAAACGCGGCAAGAAGCTCTTTCCGGTTGGTGATCTTGGGCGGCTCGTAGCCCGGCCCGTCGACAGGCGCATAATCCAGCTCGTCCGTATTGATGGTCATCGTGATCCATCCGGGGACGGTGCCAACGTGCGAAGCAAGCCAGCCCACGGTGCCGGACTTCTCATGCGGCTTCCAGCCCCACTTATCATCCGGCACGCGCTCTAGCGCTTTGCGCGTACTCGCCATCTCCTGGTCAAATTCCGGCAGCATCGATTGTCCAATAGTCATGTCGGCCTCCAGTGCGGAATAGAAATTCGGCGTCAAAATAATAGGCGAACAAAAGGCGAAGTGTCAACACTTTCTTTTGTCACGCTAATAGTGTGAATTGTAATCACTCGATCTCCCAGTTCCAACCAGTTCCTTGTGAAATACCGTTGACAATCGCTTGCGCCGGAACAGAATATTCGTATGCCGCACCAACTCAGCACATCGTATTTGCAGGATTCCATAGGCCTATTCCGCTATTACAAAAAGCTGGGCGAGCGCGCCATGGTGCAATGCCCTGATGAGGCTCTCTTTGTCACGCTCGACCCGGAGTCTAATTCCATCGCCATCATCGTGAAACACTTGTCGGGCAATATGCGTTCGCGCTGGCTTGACTTCCTGACTACGGATGGTGAGAAGCCAGATCGCAACCGGGACACTGAGTTTGAGACTCCACCCACTAACCGCGCCGAAGTGATCGAGCAGTGGGAGCGTGGCTGGAAATACGTTTTCGATGCGCTCGAACCACTCACGGAGGCTGACCTCACGCGAACCGTGACGATTCGCACCGAGCCGCACTCCGTCATGCAAGCCATCAATCGACAGGTCGGCCATTATGCGCATCACGTTGGCCAGATCCTGTTTCTCGCCAAGCATCTCACTTTCACCAAAACAGGAAAGTGGGAATCGCTTAGCGTCCCCCGCGGCAAATCAGCGGACATGAACGCCAAAGTTGCTGCAGGCAAATTCTCAGCACAAGAAACTCTTTTCTCATCTAAAAAGTTTGAACGCTAGCCCGGTTTCCTCTTCGCCGCAATTTCCGTTACCCTGCTTAAGTTATGGCAACACTGTTCGATCTTGAACCTCCTGCTGAAAGTGGACTGAAACTGAATGATGCGCAGCGACGTGCTATCACGCATGGCGCTGGGCCGCTGCTGGTCATTGCGGGGGCGGGCACGGGCAAAACTCGCGTCATCACGGAACGGATTCGGCATCTACTGCAGTCGGATGAGTCGCTTTCGGGCGAAAATATTCTTGGGCTGACGTTTACGAACAAAGCTGCGGGGGAGATGAAGGCTCGCGTGGTGCGAGCCACCGGCGATCGCGGGAAAGATGTGACGCTGGCGACTTTTCACGCGTTCTGCGAAAGCCTTCTGAAAGAGGCTGCACCTGAGCGCCTGATGCTCGACAAAATCGATCATTGGATTCTGCTGCGCCGAAATTTGGAGCGACTCAAACTCGACAAGTACCGCCGCCTCGCCGATCCGGGCCAATTCCTAAACGACTTCGTTGAATTTTTCTCGCGCTGCCAGGACGAACTTGTTTCCTGCGAAGACTATCAGCGTTACGCGGAAGGACTCTCCGCGCAACTGGAAACCGAACGCCCCGCGCTCGATGAAGACACCTTTAAAGAGCGCGCCGAAGCTGTCGCCCTTCAACAGGAAATCGCGCGCGCCTACCGGGCCAGCGAAGAATTGCTCCGCGAAAAAAAACGAGTCTCCTTTGGCTCACTTATCACCGGAGCGGTCGAGCTTCTCGAAACCAACGAGGAGGTTCGGCGCAAGCAGCAAGAAACATTCCGCTACATCCTCGTCGACGAATTTCAAGACACCAACATCGCGCAACTTCGCCTGCTCGAACTCCTTGCCGGCGATACAAAAAACATCGTCGCCGTGGGCGACAACGACCAGGCCATCTATCGCTTCCGCGGCGCCTCTTTTGGCAGCTTCAAACTTTTCCTGGAGCGTTTCGCGGGCTGGCGCGAAGGTGCGGATTCGACTCCCTTCCGCGTCTCGCTCGTCGAAAATTACCGCTCCACGCCGAATATTCTTCGCGTGGCCACGCAAGTGATCGCGCAAAACACAGTCAGCGCCGACTTCCCGAAAAAAGTTCTGAGCGCCAATAAAGAAGAAAGCGAAAAAATCCGCATCGTCGAACTGGAAACCGAACAAGACGAAGCCCGTTGGATGGTCAGCGAACTACAGCGCCTCCACGCCACGGGACGCAAATGGCGCGATTTCGCGGTGCTCTACCGCCAGCACGCCCACCGCGACGAGCTTGTGGAAGAACTTTCGCGCCACAGAATCCCTTTCGTCATCAGCAAGCTCTCCATTCTCGATCATCCGCTCGTCAAGGACATGCTTGCGTATTTGCGGCTGATTGCCACGCCATTCGACGACATCTCCTGCGCCCGCGTTATTGCCGCTCCCGCGTGGTCGCTCGAACCCACCGACCTAGTCCGTTTCGCCGAACGCGCCCGCAAAGAAAAAAAAGCGCTCTACGACATGCTGCAAGCTCCGCAAGGACAGCTTGCATTCGATGCTTCCCACGCCGCGCTAGGGCCGCCTTGTCGATTTTCTTTCCGAGCAACGCAAAATTCTGCGGCGCCGCAAGCGCGCGCGAAATTCTCGCCGATCTTCTCGAATGGCTGGAAGTCGCGCAACGCGCCACCGCGCAAGACCGCAAATACGTCACGCGCCTCACCGAATTCGTCAAAGAATGGGAACCCAAAAGCGAAACGCGCGGCCTCGCCGAATTCGTCGAATATCTAGGCTACTATTCGCAAGCCGGCGGCACGATCAGCCTCGAAGACGATTTTCCCGGCGATGCCGTTCAGCTAATGACCGTTCACGGCGCAAAGGGCCTGGAATTCCCTCAGGTCTTTCTGCTTCGCATCAACAACAAAAAGTTTCCAGCAACCGAACGCCACCGCGTCTTCGAATTTCCCGCAGCTCTGATGAAAGAAGGCGAACCCGCCGAGCAATTTCACATCCAAGAGGAGCGCCGCCTCTTCTACGTAGCTCTAACGCGCGCGGAAAATCGCCTCACACTCACTACGCTCACGGAGAAAAAGGGCAAGATCCCTGTCTTCATCGAAGACCTCTTGATGGACCCTGCCATCAAGCGCCGCGATGTCCGCCAGCTACGCCCTAAATTGCCCGAACTTCCTCCCGTGGCTAAAAAAGAACCTTCAGGCGCCACCGATTCTCAGCTTTTTCCTGCCTCCGCCGAACCACCAAAGATTTTCTCCCGCATCGCCGACTGGGCACTCGAATTCCACCCTCCAACGCCCGAACCACTAACCCTAAGTCCTTCGGCGGTTAGCGGCTATCGCAGTTGCCCGCAGCAATTTCTCTTCAGCCGCGGTTGGTCTCTCAAGGAAGGGCCCAAAGCCGTCCTTAGCTTCGGCAGCGTGATGCACACCACGATCAAGCGCTTCGTCGACCAGCTTCGCAAAGGTGTGAAGCTTCCGTTTGAAGAAGTCGACGAGAATTTTCGAAACGGAGTGGACCTCGGCAGGATTTGAAGACGACTACCAGGAATCGGGCTACAAGAAAGATGGCCTCGAACAGTTGCGGGCTTTCCACGCCTCAACACTAGAAAATCCTCCGCAGATCCTCGAACAAGAAAAATCCTTCGAGCTTCCGCTGGAAAACAACGTCACCATCATCGGCCGAATGGACCAGGTAAATTCTCTCGGGCGCAAAGACGTGGAAATCATCGACTACAAAACCGGCAAGCCAAAAAAAGACGCGGCCGCCAAGAAAGATCTGCAGCTCAGCCTCTACGCTCTCGCCGCAAAAGAAATCTTCGAATGGAATCCCGTTCGCCTGGTGTTCCACTATCTCCAAAACAATCAGGTCCAAGTCACTACGCGCGACGCAAAGCAGCTGGACGACGCTCAAAAAATCGTGCAGGAAGCCGCCGCTGACATTCGCGCCGGCGAATTCCCGCCAAACCCTGGCTTCGTCTGCCGAACCTGCGCCTACAAGCCGATTTGTCCAGCGCATGAAGAGTCTCTCAGCAGTTAGGCGGGCCCAGCTAGCCGGAGCGTCGGAAACATATCGATTCTCCTGAATCCTCAACAAGAGGTGCCTACATGAACCGCAAGTTTCTCTACCTGGTGCTGCTCGTTCTTGGATTCATTCTTCCCTATTCACTGTTTGTCCCCTGGGTCATGGAGCATGGCCTCGACATGCGCCTCTTCGTCCGCCAACTTTTCGCAAACCGCATCAGCGCATTCTTCGGCCTGGACGTCCTGGTTTCCGCGGCTGCTCTTATCGCCTTTATCCGCAACGAAGGCCGTCGCCTCAAAATGAACAGGCTGTGGCTTCCCGTCGCTTCGGTCTTGCTCGTAGGAGTCTCTCTAGGCCTTCCTCTATTTCTTTATCTTCGCGAACGCGAACTGGAGAGACGCGCTTCGGCAACTTTCTAAACAGTCCTCCACCGACCATGCAAAGTTCGAAGCGGAAAGAGCGGCCGCAAGTGTCTGCAATCCTCCCTCAATAAAAAAGGGCGCCACTCAGCGAGTAGCGCCCAAACCAACAGAATACTGGAAAACGTTCTACTTCCCTTTTTTCGGTCCCTTGGCTTCGTCCTTCTTTCCCTTTTTCTTCATCGCGATGCTCCTTTCACCCGCGGCCCCTTTGCGCCGCAGTCATTCGCACTTCCCAGGTTATGACAGGCACTGCCCGCCATGCCGCCTCGCTATGTATGCGAGCGCCAAGCGCGACTGTCAAGAAAATTCCACTAGAGATTCCAAGTTTTTTTTATTGGGTGATACCGCCGGTGTAGTACTTGTCGCGGGTAAGGACCGTCAGCCCTTCGCGCTTCACACGCACTTCCACGGTGTGATAATCCTGCGCACTTTTTACGTCTCGCGGAAAGTACGCCAACGTGTACTGGTTGCGGGCTTCTTCGGTCACCCTCGAGTACAGATCCTGCAGCGATTCCTTCTTCGCCGCGTAGTAGACGTCGCCGCCCGTGCTATGCGCGTATTCGGAGAGCCTCTCAAATCTGCGATCGTAGAAGGCGCTTCCCACTCCAACCCCAAACACGGAGATGCTGTGGGCCAGTACCTCTTTTACGGTGTTGTCGAACGTATTGGTGTTGTACTTCTTTCCTCCGTTGACCCCATCGCTGATGATAAATATGATTTTCCGACGGTTTCTCGGCCGGTCCTTCAAGAGCTGTGCGGCCCCAAACACGGCATCATCGAGGGCCTTTGTTGGCTGCGCAAGAATCTCTCGCGTGGAACCGGCAACCCCGGGCGATCCGTCCGGAGCGTGGCCATTGACGCTCGGCCCATTGAACGGCCCACCGGGAGGCATCACTGCCGTCTGACTGTCCAGCTTGGTCCGCCGGAGTTCGAGGAGCAGTTGGTCCTGATTGCTGGTGAATCCTTTGCCAGGGTGAAAAAACTGGTCGAATTTGCAAACAAACGCTTCATCCAGATCGCTCATGCCTCCAATAATGGCGTCGAGACTATCTTGCACTTCCTTGGCGTCGCCTTTTTTCAAATCGTTGTCGACCAGAATGATCATCGAAAGCGGGAAACCCTCCGTAGTAAACACATCAATTCTCTGTTCCACGTTGTCGTCAAAAACGCGAAATTCGTCTTTGCCGAGGTCAGGGACTAACCGGCCGGAGTGGTCCTTCACGGTTACAGGCAGCACGACCAAGTTGGCATTCACGGTAATCATTGCCCGTGCGGGGCTCAATCTGGGGTTATCCGGCGGCGGTGGAGA
The DNA here is from genome assembly GCA_963730495.1 of uncultured Acidobacteriota bacterium. Classification (GTDB taxonomy): domain Bacteria; phylum Acidobacteriota; class Terriglobia; order Acidiferrales; family UBA7541; genus Acidiferrum. The sequence goes on from CAVSSD010000006.1 coordinate 81,270, forward strand.
AGGCTCTTGAGCCTGGGCGGCCGGAGCTGCTTCCTGATGCGCAGTCGCCATAATTCCAAGCCACAAGGCTGGCGCCGCGAAGAATAGAACGCCCGTTATACCTGCGATTTTTCGTAGACTTTTCATATCCCTCAGGCCAAACTTCCTCTCGTAGTCAGTGCTCGGATCGCCGCCCGGTCTCCTGGCGACGCATCCATCGCACCACTTGCAAGCATCTTAAGGTGGCGAAGAACCCCAGCGGGCAATTTCCGGCCGGGCATCTCTCGTCAAGGAAAGTATACATGCCTTCTCTCAAGAAATTCGCAGCGCTGTGCGTGACGCCCCTGCTTGCCGCTGCCATCGCCATGCCCGCGCTGCCTCAGGAGCCGGAAACTCAAGGGCCGGTCATCAAAGCGAACGTGAACCTGGTCAACCTCTTCGTCACCGTGCGCGACAAAAACAAGCGCATCGTCACTGATCTGAAACAAGATGACTTCAAAATCGCCGAAGATGGCCAAGATCAGAAGATCGCCTTCTTCTCTAAGGAAGTGACGCTTCCCATCACCCTGGGGTTGCTCATGGACACCTCCGGCAGCGAACAATACATGCTCGGCGCCATCCAGGATGGGGCGAGCAGCTTCTTGAACCGCGTGATGCGCAAGGGCGATGAAGCCATGATTATGTCCTTCGACTTGGACGTCGATCTTCTCGCCGATTTTACCGACAATCGCTCTGAGCTCAATCGCGCCATTCGCAAGGCACAAATCAACACCGGTGGTGGAGGCGGCCCGATCACTCCTGGAACGATCCCGCAATCGGGTTCCAAAGGCACAAATTTCTATGACGCGCTCTATCTCGCCTGTAATGAAAAGCTTTCCTCGGAGGCCGGCCGCAAAGCCGTCGTTGTTTTGACAGACGCTGAAGACAACGGAAGCAAAGTTCGCGTGGAAGAAGCTATCGAAGCCGCGCAGCGCACCGACACCGTTGTTCACATTCTTCTTGTCTACGATCCGCATTACGGCGCCAACGCCAGCATCGCCAAGAAAATCACCGACGAAACGGGCGGCCGCATGATCGTCGTCAACAATGAGAAACATCTTCAAGAAGCTTTCGACCAAATCTCCGAAGAGCTCCGCAGCCAGTACACGCTCGGCTACTATCCAACGAACGCGGCGCGCGACGGTAAATTCCGCAAAATCAAAGTGGATGTTTCTGGCAAAGACTTGAAAGTCCTGGCCCGCAAGGGTTACTACGCCCCCAAAAACTGAGCCCCTATTGGAGGCGTGCTAAGGATGACCTACCTAGTGCGCCTTGGCATGCTGGTTATCGCAGTCCTGTTCAGTGGTCGCCTATCGGCGCAAACACAAACCAGCACGACTCCAGCGAATACATCGGCCCCAGCTAACCCCTGGGACTTCAATGTGAACATAAGTGGGTATTTAGTGCCAGGAGGGCAATCGTATTTTTCGCCGACATTCACCGTGGACCACGACACACTGCACGTAGAAGCGCGGTACAACTACGAGGCCCAGAAGACGGGGTCGCTATGGGTCGGCTATGACTTGAGCGTGGGGAAGAAGCTGGTATTGGACGCTACTCCAATGATCGGCGGAGTGTTTGGAAACGTGAATGGAGTGGCGCCAGGGGTGGAATTGACGGTCACTTACAAGAAACTGCAATTGTACAGCGCGAACGAATATATCTTCGACACCGACACAAAGGCCGGCAATTTTTTCTACACGTGGACTCAGCTGACATATTCGCCGAAGCCATGGTTTGCGTTTGGCTATGTCGTGCAACGGACGCGAGCCTACCAGACGCCGCTCGATATTCAGCGCGGTCTGCTGGTGCAATTCACACGCAAAAAGATGACCTTCGCAACACAGATATTTAATTTAGGCCAAGCCGATCCAACGGTGGTGTTGTCTCTGGGATACAGCTTTTAACGCGAATTAAACAAACTACAAAACCCATTTGTAGCGTGACATCGAGATCCAGCTTTCCGATGCGTGCGTTACTCAAGCACGGAAGTTGCTTGCACGGGCTGGTGGGTCAGAGTACGATTTCGCTAGAGTTGATGGGTGGTGCACGATGGTCTCCTCTAAGCGGCTTCTTCTCCTTTTAGCCGTGGCCTGTTTAACCCTATCGTGCCCTTCGCTAGTGGCGGCTCAGGATGCCGATTCCCAACAGTCCAACAAGAGCAGCAGCACCGGCCTAATGGTTCGCCGATTCGCGCTGCACTATAACGGCTCGTTCAAGAGAGTCTCACCGGATGAAATAACGCAACGGCTGACGCAGAAGGGACTTCTTCCCCTCGTCGAACAGCCTTACGATCAAACCAAACTGGACTTAGTCAAAATGGAGATCAAGAAGATATACAAAGAAAAAGGAATTGCGGTCAGCGCGGAAAGCGTTCTGAACTCAACAAGCACGCCACGCTACGTGGAAGTGTTCATCGAAGTTTACAAGCTATAAGAGACAGCCTTCTAATCCCTTCTGTTCACTCGCACAACCGAAATCTGTTTCACAACAGAACTGTCAGAACGCATTGACCGAATTTCACTGACCGTTTAACATCCCTCTTGCACTTCCATCATGATTAACGAAACCTTCGCCCACTACAGGATTCTCCGAAAACTCGGGTCCGGCGGTATGGGTGTCGTCTACGAAGCGGAAGACACCAAGCTCGGACGCCGGGTAGCGCTGAAATTTATCCCCGAAGAAAATCAGCGCGACAGCCAGACTCTCGAACGTTTCTTCCGCGAGGCGCGCTCTGCCAGCGCTCTAAATCATTCGGGAATTTGCACCATCCATGCAATCGAAGAGCACGGTGGCCGCACGTTCATCGCCATGGAGCTTCTGGTTGGCGAGTCGCTCGACAAACTTCTCGCCGCTGGGCTATTGCCCATCACGCGCACTGTCGAAATCGGTATCCAGCTCGCCGATGCCCTCGATACCGCCCACAAAAAGGGCATCGTCCATCGCGACATCAAGCCGGCAAATATTTTCGTCACGGAATCCGGCAGCATCAAAATCCTCGATTTTGGACTCGCGAAACTTCTACCACGCAGCTCGGACGATCTCGCCGGCCATACTCTGGATGCTCCCGCGGACACTCTACTAACCAGCCCGGGCATGGCCGTTGGCACCATCCATTACATGTCTCCCGAGCAAGCGCGCGGCGAGGAAATTGACGCGCGCAGCGATCTCTTTTCGCTCGGCGCCGTTCTCTACCAGATGTTGACCGGCAAACAAGCCTTCCCCGGCTCGACCAGCGCGGTGGTTTTCGACAACATTCTGCACAACTCGCCGGTGGCACCGGTCACCGTCAATCCCGATGTTCCCGCCGAGTTCGAGCGTATTCTCAACAAGGCCCTCGAGAAAGACCGCGACCTGCGCTACCAGGTCGCCGCCGAAATGCGAGCGGACCTCAAGCGGCTTCAGCGCGAAATCGATTCCGGCAGCCGCCCGGCAAGCACACAACGCTCTGCCGCCCGCGTCTCGACTATTTCCGAACCGACTTCTTCTCAGCCGAAAGTGACACCTTCCGGCAGCTCCGCGATTGTCGATGCCGCCAGAAAACATAAGATCGGCACCGGCCTCGGGATCCTCGGTGTTCTTGTCGTAATTGCCGCCGCTGCATTCGGTATCTATTCGATCGTTGTCCGCTCGCGTCACGTACCGTTCGACACCTTCACCATCGAAAACCTAACAAATAACGGTCACGTGGTGCTCGCCGCCATTTCCCCTGACGGAAAATACTTGCTCCACGTCCGCGATGAAAATGGATTGCAATCCCTGTGGCTGCGGCATATCGCGACCGGCAGCAATACGCAGCTGCTGGCGCCGGCCCCCACTCGATATGCCGGCCTAACTTTTTCTCCCGACAACAACAACATTTACTGCGTCCGACGGGACGAGGCCGAACACACTCTCGCCTCGCTCTATTCCGCACCGATTCTCGGGGGCACACCTCGTTTGCTTATCAAGGACGTTGATAGCCGCGTAACGTTCTCTCCGGACAGCAGCCGCTTCGCTTTCTTGCGCGAGGATCATGATTCTCCTACTTACGAATTGATCGTGGCGCACAGCGACGGTTCGCCTGACCGCACGCTTTTCAAAGACGTTCCTTTGGCCGGCAGCGAGGGGAATTACAGCCCGGCATGGTCCCCCGACGGCAAAACTATCGCCATTACCGAAACCCAAATGGGTCAGGGCATCACGGCTGCGGTCCTCACCGTGGATGTGGCTACAGGCAAGCAACAGATCAAGGCGCTTTCGAGCAAAGAAGTCTTTATCAATCCTGTGTGGATGCCCGACGGTTCTGGGCTGCTCGTTTCAGGTCTTGGCGAGGGCGGCGTTTTGAACGCTCAGCTGGGCATCGTCAGCTATCCGGGCGGCGATTACCGGCGGTTGACGACGGACACCAACTCATATCTTTACCCAACGATCGCCTCCGATGGCCATTCCATTGTTGCAAACCAGTCGCAGTCCAAGTATGAACTTGAAGTCGCCAGCCTTGCGCAGCCCGATGATGTTCATCCCATCAGCCTGTCGTCCAGCAGTTCGGTCTGGAATTGGGATTGGACGAGCGACGGCCGCATCGTCTTCGCGCAGATTCCCGATATTCGCGTGGTCAAACCCGAGGGCGGCGAGACTTTGATTTACTCGGACGCCGCTCATGTGTCCGATCAGGTTATTTCCTGCGGCGGAGGGCGCTATTTTGTGATTCGTTCCGAGGGCCGAGCCGGCAAGGTTGCTTTCAATCTTTGGAGGATGAGCACCTCGGGAACGGACTTCAAGCAGCTGACATTTGGCTCTGCTGAAGCCGATCCTCTTTGCTCCCCAGACGGCAAATGGGTGTATTACATCGATTACGCTGACAGCCAAGCCCTCAAGCGGGTTTCCATCGATGGCGGCTCGCCGGAGACGATCCTGGCCACGGCCCAGGGCGCTGCGGAAATCTCCCCCGACGGCAAGAGCGTGGCCAGCCTGGAAGTTCGTGAGCTGGATCATAGACTCGTTCTCAACATTTTTTCTCTCGAGGACAAAAAAGTCGCCTTCCATGACATCGATCCGCGCGCTTCCTGGCCGTTTGCGTTTGCTCCCGACGGTAAGTCCGTTGTTTTTGCGGTTCGCGAAAAAGGTGTCAGCAACCTCTGGATGCAGCCGCTCGATGGCTCCGCGCCGCGCCAACTCACTCATTTCACTTCGGAGAGAATCGAAAAGTTTCTCTTCTCCAGAGACGGCACGAAAATCGCGATGCAACGCGGCCACAACGAATCCGACGCCGTGCTCCTCCGCGACACTTCCCACTAGAGCAGCGTTCTATCGGCTTGATGAGCATTCCCTGCAAAATGGGGCGCAGCAGTGCTGCGCCCCCACAAGGGATTCGTCTCGGTTAGTTTATTTCGAGGAATGGTTCATGCGAGGAGGCTGCGAGATCGGAATTGGGGATTTGCGAAACTCAGGGAGTCGCGGGCCCGGGACCGGAAGGGCTTGCCGGCGCAGCGCCGTCGCGATTCGCGCGGGCAAAATATCCGCGCCGGGCGCGCACTTGATAGCCTTTGTGGTCGGGCACTTCGATGCGAATCTTGTGGTATCGCCCATCTAGCACGTAGTTCGTAGGCATGTAGGCAATCGAATACTGATTGCGCAGCTCGTCGCCAATATCCTGGAAGGACTGATCCAAGTCATCGACGTGATACGGGAAGAAGGCTCGTCCGCCGGTTTCGTCGGCCAGGTCCTGCAAAATCTTGTCGCCCTCCGTCAGGTGCGTCTTCCGGTTGGCCAGTTTGTCGGGATCCGTCTGCGATAGCTGAATCCATTGCGTGCTGGTACTGATGGTGTAAATCACCACACTGGTGCGCTGGGCCATTTCGATGGCCTCACCCCGGGTGTGTGTCGAAAGATTGTCGTCACCATCACTGATGAGAATCATCACGCGCCGTACGATGTCGGGCTGATCGCCGGGAGGACGCGGGGGATGGCTGAGCTCGTTCTGGCAAGCCTGGTAAATCGCATCATAGATCGCCGTGCCGCCGCCTGCACGCGTCTGCATAATCTGATCGCGCAGCAACCCCGGGTCGCCGGTGAACGCTTGCACCACTTGCGGCTCATCATCAAACGTCATTACGAACGCTTCATCTCTTCCGCGCCGGATGACGCTGAACAGAAAATTGATCGATGCATCCTGCTCGAACTTGATGCGGTCGCGGATGCTGTTCGAGGTGTCGACAAGCATCCCGATGCGCAGCGGCAAATCCGTCTGTTTGCTGAAGTAACGAATGTCTTGCGGAAATTTTTCATCAAAAACCTGGAAGTCTTCTTTTTGGAGATCGGGAACTAGTTTGTTGCGCCGGTTGAGCACGGTGAAGAGCACGTCTACCAGGTTAACAACTTGAATGATCCTTTGCGGAGTCTGCGGCCTGGCGCGGTGGCCTGAGGAGGTGGCGAGGATTGTGCTGGAGCCGCAGGCTTTTCCGGCGCCTGCTGCGCGCGGTCGCTGACCGCGGCAGTCAGCAAAACAGCTTACGATTAATAGGGAAATCAGTGCCCTGGACATGTCAGTTGATTATAGGTAGGTAGCGAGCGCAGCGTCAATTCGCCTCGAATCCTCTCCAGCAGTCTCTGAGAGCTTAGTGACAAATTCTCGCAATTCTCGCGGGAGCGGCGCCCGGATTTCGAGCCAAGCGCCAGTTCGCGGCTGCGTAAAACCCAGCCGCGCCGCGTGCAAGAAGTTCCGTCGTAGCGCCGGCATCCCAATCGTCTCCGGGTTCTTAGACGCACCGCGCACCTTTTCAGTGTCTATACAAATTTGGGGAGCGGCTCCGTAGAGCTTGTCGCCCACCACTGGGTGCGCCGATCGCAGAAAAATGGACGCGAATCTGATGCGTCCGGCCAGTGTGCAACTGCACTTCGACCAGGGTTGTCCCATCGACTTCGGCCAGTGTCTGCCAATCCGTGCGAGCTTGCCTTGCGCCACTGAGCTGCAAAGTCTCCCGAAGAGCGCTGCTAGGTTTCTCCTTGAAAGCCGCCATTCGGGTGCGCCGATGCAAATCGCGCCCAATCGCAAACTCTATGCCGGCCTTGCCTCTCCTTCAAGGTACCTTCGACCAGTGCAATGTAGGTCTTCTTCACCAAGCGCTGTCGAAACGACTCGCCAATTTTTGCGTGCGCGAAATCGTTTTTCGCTACGAGGATGACTCCAGAAGTTTCTTTGTCGAGGCGATGCACAATCCCCGGCCGCAAGGCATCCCCGCCTTGCGAAAGCGCTTGGCCACGACCCAGCAGGGCGTTCACTAAGGTGCCTCGCGGGTTTCCTGCCCCTGCGTGAACCGTCATGCCAGCGGCTTTGTTCACCACGATAACGTCATCGTCTTCATAGAGAATATCGAGTGGAATGTCTTCGGCTTCCGCCCGCATCGGGCGGCCGCGCCTGCGCATCCACGGCGATTTTCTCGCCCGCTCGCAAACGATGGGCGCCCTTTGAAGGCTTGCCGTCGACGAGCACCAGCCCTGCCTCAATTAATTCTTGAATCCGCGTGCGGCTCAATTCGGGCAGTTGCGCCGCTAAGTAACGATCCAGACGCTCGCCGACGTCGCTCTTTTCAACTGCAAGCTGGTGAGTGATGGGCGAAGACACGGAGAGATTCTAGCAGCTTGCCGCAGCCGAGAATCAAACCCTCTCGCCGGCGGGAAGACTCAGAGGGACTATGCGGACGAACGGCTCATTGTTTTCGAGGAGATTGTTTCTTTGGGACTGAAAAATAGATCGAGAATCAAAAGAATGGCGCCGATAGTAATCGCGGAATCCGCTACGTTGAACGCGGGCCAGCGGTACGCGCCAATCCATACTTCAAAAAAATCGGTAACTGCGCCGTGAAGAATGCGGTCCGTGACGTTTCCGGTGGCTCCGCCAAGCAAAAGCGCAAGCCCCGCCGACGCCATGACACCCCCTTGCCCAGCGACGAGCAACCACGCCAGCGCACAGATCACGACGAGCGAGCCGCCGGTCAGCAAAATGCGCAGCCAAGGGGAATGCGAATCCGCAAAGAGGCTGAAGGCGATCCCCGGATTGCTGCTGTGCACGAGATAAATAAAGTGGCGCACCACTTCGTGGCGCCAGCCGAGGTCCGTTTGCGTTTCGAACCAGGCTTTGGTGCCGCGATCGGCCAAGACAATTCCGAGGGTGAGCCACAGCCACCGCAAGCGCGCGGGCAATTTCATGAACAGGCAGGCTCCAATCCTTCGATTTCCGCTAGCGCTTCGCTGCAGCGTTCGCAGATGCCAGGGATAGCGCTTATTCTCTCCCACATGCGTCGAGTAGTTCCAGCAGCGTTCGCACTTTGTGCCCGCTGCCGCTATTACGCGCAGCGCCAAGCCTGGAAAAACTTCGGAGCGGAAAGAATCTCCGTGCAGCCCGCGCGTGCGCATCTGCCCCGCCGAATCCGCGGGAACTCCCACCTGCGAAACAATCAGCAAACCCGGAAGCCAGTGTGCATATTTTCGCAACGTGGGTAGCAGCTGCAATTCCGCGTTCGAAGTGAATAGCTCAAAATTCACTTTGGCCTCGAGGCTGGAATTGATTCTCTTCGTATTGCGCGCTGCTTCGAGCGCCTTCAAGGCTTCGCCGCGAATTTTGGCGAGCAGCTCCCAATCTGAGGCCACCGACGCGGCGAGGCCCGTCTGGAAGTCCCGCACCTCCGGAAACTGCGCCATGTGAACGCTCGCCGCATTGCCGGAAGTTTTCGGCAAGTATTTCCAAATTTCCTCCGCGGTAAAAACCAGGATGGGCGCCGCAAGCCGCACAAGAGCGCTGGAGATTTTCCAAATCGCCGTTTGTGCCGAACGCCGCGAACGATTTCTCGCGGCCTTCGTGTACAGCCGGTCTTTCAGTACGTCAAAATAAAACGCGCTTAGATCTACAACACAATAGTCATGAATCGCATGATAGACACGGTGAAAATCATATACGGCGTACCATTCGCGGCATTTATTCACTAAGCCTGCCGTGCGCCCCAGCATCCACCGATCGATTTCTTCTAGTTGCTCGTTCGGTAGAGCGTCTTGCTCGGGCTCGAAATCGAACAAATTTCCGAGTGCGAATCGAAACGTGTTGCGAATCTTGCGATAGGCCTCGCTGAGCTGCATCATAACGCGCTCGCTCATTTTCACGTCGGCTTGATACTCCTGCGATGCGACCCACAGCCGCAAGAGGTCCGCGCCCCACTTTTCGCAAATATCGCTGGGCAACACGACATTTCCGAGCGACTTGGACATGGGACGGCCATGCTCATCGAGCGTCCACCCGTGGGTAACCACGCTTCGATAAGGTGCGTGATCGCGCAAACCTGTTGCGATCAGGAGCGAACTCTGAAACCAACCGCGATACTGGTCCGGGCCTTCGAGATAAACATCGGCTGGCCACTCATTGCCCTTCAAAACCGCAAGATTGGAAGACCCTGCGTCAAACCACACGTCGAGAATGTCATTTTCTTTGCGCCAGGCACCTGCGCCGCATGAACATTTTGTTCCCGGAGGCAATAATTCCTCCGCGGTGTGGTTGTACCACGCGTCGGCGCCTTCCTGTTCGAACCACTTCACCACGTTGCGCAGGGCCGAAAAATCTTCGAGCCTCGTGCCGCAGGCCTCGCAATAAAAAACAATGATCGGAACGCCCCAGAATCGCTGCCGCGATACGCACCAGTCCGGGCGCTTCTGGATCATTTCGTAGATGCGTTCTTCTCCCCAGGCCGGAATCCATTTCACGCCATGAATTTCCTCGAGCGCCTCCGCGCGGAGCGTTTTTTGTTTGCCGTGCGCTGATTGATCCATCTTGATAAACCACTGCTCCGTGGCGCGGAAAATCACCGGATTGTGACAACGCCAGCAGTGCGGATAGCTGTGCGTATAGCTGTGACTCCCAAGGAGCGCCCCGCGATCCTGAAGCAGCTTCACGATGATGGGATTCGCCTCAAACACATTTTTGCCTTTGTATTCCGGCAATCCTTCGAGGTAGACGCCTTTGTCATCGATGGGCGCATAAATTTCGAGTCCATATTTTTGTCCCGAGAGAAAATCATCCGAGCCGTGGCCTGGAGCCGTGTGCACGATGCCGCTGCCTTGATCGAGTGTCACGTAGTCCGCCAAAATTCCGGGAACCTGCATCGGCAAAAAGGGGTGCTGGAATTTCACACCTTCAAAGTCCCGCCCTTTGGCGATCGAACGCACGCGCACTTCTTTGATTCCGCACTCCGCCTGCAGCGCGGCGACGCGATCCGCGGCAAGAAGGAGCGCGCCCTTCTTCGGTTTCCACGACCACGTATTCGTAATCCGGATGAAACGCCAGCGCGCGATTGTGCGGGAAGTGTCCACGGCGTTGTCGTCCAAATGACGGCGCTCACATCGCTCATTCCGGCAAGCTGGCTTTTCCCGTCGCCCACCATTCCGAACTTCACCCAAACGGAAGGGCTGGTGTGATCTTCATACTCGACCTCAGCTTCGGCCAGCGCGGTCGTATCGTAAATGCACCAATAAACGGGTTTTCGCCCGCGATACGCGTAACCTTTCTCCATGAAATCGAGCAGCGCGCCGGCGACGATGGCCTCGTAGTCATGATTCATCGTGAGATAGGGATCGTCCCATCGCCCGAAAACTCCCAAACGCTGAAAGTCCCGCTTATGCTGCTCCACGTAACGCGTCGCAAACTCGCGGCAAAGCTTTCGAAATTCCGCAGGCGAAACTTTATCTTTTCCTCCAAGCTCCTTTTCCACCTGCGTCTCAATCGGCAATCCATGGCAGTCCCAGCCGGGGACGTATGGCGCGTAGTGTCCTGCCATGCTTTTGGATTTAACGATCATATCTTTCAGAATCTTGTTGAGTCCTGTGCCCAGATGAATCGTGCCCGTGGGATAAGGAGGACCATCGTGCAAAACAAACAGAGGCTGGCCTTTATGCGCTTCTAGAATCCGCTCGTAAAGTTTTGATTCCTGCCAGGCCGCAAGCTGTTTCGGCTCATTTTGAGGAAGCCCAGCCTTCATAGGGAAATCGGTCTTGGGCAGATTCAGTGTTTTCTTGAGTTCCAGAGGTTCGGCCATTTATATGAGTGCCCGCAATTTCGCTTGCTCGGACTCATGAGTCTCTTATGCCTAGCTCATTTTCCGTGCTGTGGTTCAGGTATTCAGCCAGAAACATCGGAAAGCATTGTAATTCCGTATGTTACAATGATTGGCAGTCGGTGTCAGCGGCTGGGGTCGCGCAACCTTTCCCGGCTCTCGCGAATCATATCGATTCAGGACACCCTACGGAGCCCAGCTGCGTCTAAACCAGGGGGAAGATGGTGCCGGACCTTATCGTCAATCTCGTTCCGCCTGAAGCAATAAAGTCTGGAGTGTCTGCCTCCCGCGACCAAGAGGCCGTTCCAGTACCAGCCACAGCGGTGCCCAAGTTTGGCGCACCCGATCTGCTAATTCCCGATAATTTTTGGTCTAACCTCAAACAATTTCTAACTGAGCGGCCCGTCAATGTGACGGACCGTCCCGGCGCGCCCTTTGTAAAGACCGTGTTTGGCGCGGGAGTGATGGACAATTTCAAGGATTTCTTCAGTTCGCGTCCAGTGCCAAAGGGCCCTGTGAACAGCCGCTTGGCAGTCTCCTGGGGAACCAATTTCGGTGGCTTTGGATCTCGCATCAAAGAGGCGTTCTTCCCTACAAAGCTTCCGCCTGCGAACTTCACAAGCAAGCCCGTAAAAGTGAAGGACATCTGGACGAAGGACGAGAATTTCGGCTGGACGCAAATCATTTCTTTTGCGATTCATGGCAGCGTCTTCGCTCTGGTCATTCTGATTCCTTTGTTCTGGCATTTCGGGACCAAGACCGAGGCGAAAAATAAAGCCGTGGACGTGACCGCGATTGATCTTTCGCCGTACATGGCGAAGCTACCGGCAGGCGCGAAGAAAGCGGGCGGCGGCGGCGGTGCAAATGATCATACTCTGGCTCCCGTCAACAAAGGCAAGCTTCCGAAATTCCAGTGGACGCAGTTCACTCCGCCTCAAGTGAAGCCTCAGAATCCGGATCCCAAACTGGCGATGGACCCTGCGCTGCTCGGGCCTCCGGACCTCAAGGTGCCGAATATTAACGCGGCGAACTTTGGCGATCCGCTGGCGAATGGCGTAAGCGAATCTCTCGGACATGGAAATGGTACCGGAATTGGCAGCGGCACGGGCGGCGGCCTAGGTCCCGGCGAAGGCGGGGGCACGGGCGGCGGCGCGTTTCGTGCCGGCGTCAACGGAGTGGGCATTCCGGAATGCATCTATTGTCCCGCCACCGCTCTATTCGGATGACGCGCGCAAAGCAAAATACATGGGGACCGTGGTGTTGCAAGTGACCATTACGCCGGACGGGCGCGCGGTCAACATTTCGATCCTCAAGGATCCCGGGAATGGGCCTCGGGGAAAAGGCGGTCGAGTCCGTGCGTACGTGGAAGTTCCGGCCAGCGGCGGGACCGAACGGCAAGATTGTGGCCGTGCAAGTGCCGATTGAAGTGACGTTCCGGCTGTATTAGTTTTTTCTTTTTCGTCTAACCGCTCGCTTTTTCGATTTCACCATTCTTCAACTGCTCAAAATTTGCTTGGCGGGCAACCAAACGTGTGTTTCCAGACTTCTGATTAGCCGACTGGTGCCCGCCTCCAGATGCAGTTGGGCCGAACCGTGAGGCGGAGACGGAGGCCTGCGCATGCACGATCCATTTCTGCGTCCTTTTTCCGGCAACGATTCCACGACGGATTCCTGGCTCAATCGCGTTCGAGAGAACCTGGGCCAGCTTCTTATCCCTTCACATTTCAAACCATCTTCGGCAAACGGCGCGCCGATTCATCTTTTGAAGTTTGATAAATCGCTGCGGCCTGCGCGCGCGCAAGGCGCTTCGCTGATTACGCATGCGGCCGTTTTCGCTGCGATTGTTTTTCTCCTGGCAAGTACAAAGGGAGTGCCAAAAGCGCCTTTCCCCAGTGGAACAACACCGGTGGGACCGTACACGCCTTCCGCGGCACTCATCCGTAGCCTGACGAGTGCGCAGCCTTCTGACGGCAGTGGTCACGGTGGTGGCCAAAATCCGATTCCCGCGACGCGTGGTAATCTTCCGCCGCTTTCTTCCATCGTGCTTGTGAGACCAACACTCCCACAAAACGAGCATCCGCATTTGCCTGAGCCACCAACGATATTTGATCCCAGCGCGGCACCCGTTCTGACGCCAACTGATAATGTGGGATTGCCCTGGATGCTAAAAGATACGGCCTCTCCCGGTCCAGGGAAGGGCCACGGAATCGGGTCCAAGGGTGACAACGGACTCGGAGACAATGGAGAGGGTCCGGCTGGCTATGGTGCTTCGAACAATCCGTATGGGCCGGGATTTATTGCTCCTGGATGCGCGTACTGTCCGTATCCGACATACACAGATGAGGCGCGACACGGCAAGGTGCAGGGCGCGGTGACGCTGGCGGTTCTCGTTGGCGCGGATGGCCGGGCGCAGGACATTCGCATCGTGAAAGGTATTGGTTTTGGCCTAGACGAACGGGCAGTGGAAACTGTGCGCGGCTGGAAATTTATTCCGGCTCGCGACGGTGCCAAGCATGCCGTGCGCCGCGTGGGTCACGGTCGAAGCCGTCTTTCGCCTGTTCTGACCTTTCTCTTATGCGTGGGTGACTCAAGCAACACATGCGACGGTTCTTGTGTCTGGGCTCTAGACAATCTGGTAGGATTTCGGCATGAGAAGAGCAACAGGCATTTCCTTGGCAATCCTCGCTGGATGGGTGTGCTTCGCGCACGCGGCGCGGGCGCAAAGCTCGGCGGCTAGTCTGGATATCACGGCGCGCGTATCGCCGACGGCGGCGCGGCCGGAACCGGTGCGGCAATTCACCTTGTACATTCTGACGAAGAGCTATGCGGACATCGCCAAGGAAGTCGAAGATGGAGACGTCGTTCCGCCTCGCAATGAATTCATAGACGGATTGAAAGTGTCGAAGGAATTGAAGGCCTGGCTGAAAGCCCACGAGACGCTCGACCTGACGGCTCCCGATCTGGATAAACTGCTGAAGCCCGACGACATCATCCATACGCCAGAATTTTTGCTGGCTTACCAGCACGCCAACAGCGGCGGCGTAACCAAAGATATTCCAAAGCCGAAATACAAGGACGCCGATAAGGAGACGCATCCGGAGAAGTACGAAAAAGACTTGCAGACGTATTACACGGCGCTGAAGAAATTTATTATTGCGAATCCGGCGACGGTTTCCGGCGTGGAGTTGGAACTGAACGCAGTAAATCCCCAGACAAAGTGGACGCTGATCCTGAGCAATCAGAAAAAGCACGTACAGAAGATGGCTCCGGAAGTGGCGCAAAGAAAGTATATGGCGGCTAAAGTGGAGACGGACCTGGAAGGGCACGCCTATCTTCGAGAGCTCGCACCGGGCAATTACTGGATTAGCACGCTAAACCTGGATGCAAGCGCGGGCGATGCACATGTGCGCTGGGATGTGCCGATTACGATTCAAGCGGGTCAAGCTTTCCGCCTCGAACTCACCAATCTAAACGCCACAGACACGCTGGCAGCATCGGGACCTTCAGCACCGTAAGGCGCTTAGGCCACAGCAGCCATGGGCACACCTTTCCTTTGGCTGACCTTTAATCTTTTCGTACTTGCCGCGATTGCATTGGATCTTGGTGTCTTCCACCGGCGTCCCCACAAGATGGAAACTCGGGAAGCGATTACCTGGACTCTCGTCTGGGTAGGGTTGTCCCTCGGGTTCGGGCTTGGCGTGATGCATTTCTCCGGTGAGCAGCGCGGGCTGGAGTTCTTTACCGGCTATGTGATTGAAAAAGCTCTGAGTGTGGATAATCTTTTTTTGTTTTTGGTGATATTCCGCGCGTTTGCCGTGGATGAAAAGATTCAGCACCGGGTTCTGGAATGGGGAATTCTCGGCGCGCTGGTGATGCGCGGCCTAATGATCGCAGCGGGAGCGGGTTTGATCGAACGATTCAGCTGGGTGCTGTATGTGTTCGGCGCGTTTCTGGTGTTTGCTGGATTGCACATGCTGTTCGCGAAGAAAGCGGAGATGCATCCCGAGGAGAACCGGATTTCGCGTTTTGCAAGGCGGCATCTGCGAGTCACAAAGGAGTATACGGGGAGCAAGTTCTTTGTGCGGCAAGACGGAAAACTTTTCGCCACACCTTTATTCGTTGTGCTTTTGATCGTGGAGATCACGGATATCACCATGGCAGTGGATTCTATTCCTGCGATTTTCGGAATCACGAGGGATCCGTTTATCGTGTATACGTCCAATGTGTTCGCGATTTTGGGTTTGCGGGCGATGTATTTTCTTTTGGCCGGCGTGCTGGGGCGTTTGCGTTATTTGACGGCGGGTCTCTCATTCGTGCTGGCGTTTATTGGCGCGAAGATGATTGTTGAGCCGTGGGTGCATATTTCGGTGGAGATTTCACTTGCGGTTGTGGCGGGGATTTTGTTGGTGGCTTTAGCGGGTTCCCTTCTGGTTGGTGCAAAAGCAAAAGGATCATGAGGGGCACCGGGTATCGCCGCCCCGCAATGGCACCTGGGGTGCATGGAGTTAAGAACGGGCACGGCCCTTCGAGGCTCAGGGTAAACGTGCCGTGCCCCTACGAGTTGGGTGGAGATGAACAATATGGCCGATGGGATGCGCTGGTTCGCGCGGATGTCTTTGTTGGGTGGTCGTTGTGCTGGGGGTTGCTTGCTCTCCGGCGTGGGGTGGTGCCAGCGGAAAGAAGATAATCTTGGATACCGATCCGGGAACTGATGACGCCATGGCCCTGATGCTGGCGCTGAATTCGCCGGAGCTGGATGTGCGGGCTATAACCGTTGTGCCGGGGAACGTAACGGCGCGTCAGGGTCTGGAAAATGCGCTGCGTATGGTTTCGCTGGCGAACCGATGCGACATTCCAGTTGCGGGCGGGGCACAACATCCCTTATTTCAGAAACTGATCACGGCGGAGTTCTGGCACGGCAAAAACGGGCTGGCAAATATCGAATTGCCCGCAAGCAAATGCAAAGCGGACGCGCGGTTTGGTCCCGACCTTATCATTGAATTGGTGCACGCCTATCCGCACGAAATCACACTGGTGCCTGTTGGTCCGCTGACGAACATTGCACTGGCGATTGAAAAAGATCCGGGCATCGTGCCGCTGGTGAAAGAAGTGATTCTGATGGGCGGGTCGCTAAAGGGCGGCAACGTGAATGCGTCGGCGGAAGCCAACATTTACAACGATCCGGAGGCGGCGCAAATCGTTTTTCAGGCGGGCTGGCCGCTGACGATGGTGGGGCTCGACGTCGGAGATAAGACTCTGTTTAGCCGCAAACAACTTGAGCAACTGGGGCGAACGCACGGTCCGGTGAACGATTTTATTTATGGAGTGACGAAATTTCTTGTAGAGCTGTCGGAGAAATTCGGGGACACCGGGACGCCGATGTACGATCCGCTGGCGGTAGGGGTGGCGATCGACGCGGCGCTGGTGACGGCACCCGCGATGCATGTCGATGTCGAGACACGAGGCGAATTTACGCGAGGGGAAACGGTGGCGAATCGCCGAAACGAGATCGAGCGCAACGTGCTGCACCATTTTCCGGACGGAGACCGTTACGTGATTGAGGGCCTGGATAAGGTCGCGCCAAACGCCAGGGTTTGCATCGACGTGCAGGCTGAAAAGTTTTTGGAGATGTTTGTTTCGCGTATTCAAAGCAAGTAGTGCAGCCTGCAGTGAATATCGGGCGGCACTAAGAGTTGTTCCCTCAAGAGCGCGATTCGCGGCGCAACCTCATTAGAGTTTTCTAAAGTTTAGCTGCACGACGAACTTGGCGATTTGGCCATCGGAGCGCTAAGAAAGCACAGGGGTGTGTGCGTGCAAGAGCGAGAAATGGAAGCTGCAAGATACGGCAAACATACTCATACGACGCGGATTAGTGCGATTTGTGCAGGGCGGCAATTCGGGCACGTGAGAAAAGTTTGAGGAGCTTTTTTAGGCCGCATTTTCATTTCGGAACATGAAGAGGCTGGACGGTGAGCCATCGAACGAGTGTGGCAGCGAATGATGTCGCGAAGGCTGCTGGGGCGAAGGCCGGGATGCCCAGACGGTCGGCGGAATGATTGACTCCTGACACGCGATCGAAGGTACGCCAGGTATTGGTCGCGGTGTGTTTTGTGGTGGTGTACGTACTTGTAGACCGAACGACGGTCTCGTTTCAGATTTGGAACGAGATCAGCGCATGGTATCCGCCCACGGGTCTGGCACTGGCGGCGCTCATTGGGCTCGGGTGGCGTTACGCGCCGGTGATCCTGCTGGCAGAGTGCATCTCATCGATCGTGAATTACCACCTGCCGGTGCATTCGTATTCCTTCCTCGTAGGGAACGTAGAGTTCATCTCGGTGTACACGATAGCGGCGGTGGTGTTGCGGCGCGTATTGAAAATAGATTGGCGGCTGCGAACCATGAGGGATGTGATGTGGCTGCTATTGGTCGCAACCTGTGCGGCTTGCGTTGTCGCGTTCGTGGGGACAAGGTTCCTCATGGCGGACCACTTGATTCCCGCGCAGGGATATCTGTTGGCGACGATGAATTGGTGGATCGGAGATGCAGTGGCGATCGGATCAATCGTGCCGTTTTCCCTGATTTATATCGTGCCGCGGCTGCGGCGGTACATGGGCTACTCGGAAAAAAGCAGGAAAGCGCGCGAAGTAGCGCACAGAGTGGGCAGGCACGAATTGCAAGGATTCGGGCGCGCCGTTGAATCGGGGCTGTTCGCGGCGGGAATTGTGGCCGTGCTATGGGCGGCGCTGAGCGGAAGGTTCTCTCGCGGGAACGAGATGTTTTGCCTGCTCTTTCTACCGTTGATTCTGGTAGCTGTGCGGCGAGGATTACGAGGCGCGTCAGCGGCGATTCTAGCGCTGGATACGGGCGTCATCCTGGCTTTGCAGGTGTAACAGCGAAGTTACAGCGAACTTACATTGCTGCAGTTCTTGATGCTGATTCTATCGCTCGCAGGGCTGGTGTTGGGAGCTTTGATCAGTGAAAGAGACGAGAGCGAGCAGAAATTGTCAGAAGAAGAAGCGCGTATGCGCCTGTTGCTGGAATCTACGGGAGAAGCGGTCTATGGAGTGGACAATCGGGGAGAATGCACGTTCTGCAACCAAGCGTTGCTGCGGCTGCTGGGGTACGCTTCGCAGGGGGAATTGTTGGGACGAAACATCCATGACGTAATACACCACACGAGGCGGAAGGGGACAGCGAACTCGCAGGATGAATGTTCAATGCAGAGAGAACTCCAGAGCGGCAAAACATTTCACGTGGCGGAAGAACTGCTATGGCGGTCGGACGGAACCAGTTTCGCTGCGCTGGCGCTTGAAACGAACTTGGATGCGGAGCAGCGCGATTATTTGAGCATGGTGAAGAGTTCTGGAGAATCACTGCTGACATTGCTGAACGACATTCTGGACCTTTCGAAGATCGAGGCGGGCAAGCTGGATTTGGAAATCGCGGATATGTCGATGGAAGACTGCATCGAGAGGGCTGGAGCCGCTGGCGCTGAGGGCGCAGCAGAAAGGCATCGAACTGGTTTGGAATGTGGGCAGGGACATTCCAGAGAGTAGTGCGTGGCGATTCAACGCGGTTGCGGCAGGTGTTCATCAATTTAGTAGGCAACGCGCTGAAATTCACGAATCAAGGACAAGTGGCAATTTATGGTAGGCATGCGGGGACTACCGAGGGCGGATTGATGCTGGAATTCACCGTCTCGGATACCGGCATAGGAATCGCAGAGGAGAAACGAAGAAAGATTTTTGAGGCGTCCGCGCAGGCGGATATGTCCACCTCGCGGAGGTACGGGGGCACGGGACTGGGACTTTCGATTTGCGAACGGCTGGTGAACTTGATGGGCGGGCGCATCTGGGTGGAAAGCGAAGAAGGCCGCGGGAGCGAGTTCCATTTCACCATGAAAGTGTTCTGGGATGCAGAGAAGGACAAGCTCAGATTGCCGGCGAACGAAACGGAGCAGACGAAGGCACAACCTGAAGATACGACGCGTTCTTTTGATTGGCCACAATCACGTAAACCGGGAGCTGCTGGAGCGCCTACTGCCGCGGTGGAATATGAAAGCCGCGGAGGCTGCGAGCGCGAAAGATGCGTTAGTTTTGCTGACGAGAGCCCAGACCACGGGCGAAGTGATCTTGGCCATCATGATTGACAAGGACATGCGCAACCCGGGAGGACTCGCGCTGCTCGTGGCCCTGCGAACTACCTGCGGCACCTGATATTCCAGCGATTCTGGTTCATTCGCGGCCACTTGACGCAGCGGAGAGGAAAAGATGCGAGCAGGCCGGTGTGCCTCGAACGATCCTGAAACCGTTTCGACGTTCCAAGCTGCATGAAGCGTTACAAGAATGCCTGGGAGAAATGGAGGATAGACGGTTCGCTGAGGCCGAGGTACCCACGCAGGTGGCGCGTGTGGGGCTGCGAATCTTACTTGCGGAAGACAACGTAGTGAATCAGCGATTGACCTCTCGCCTGCTGGAGAAAATGGGGCATTCAGTAACGATTGCCGGCAATGGGCAAATTGCGTTGCAGTTCATGGCCGAAGAGGATTTCGATTTGGTAGCGATGGACATGCAAATGCCAATCATGGATGGGTTGGAGGCCACGGAAAAAATTCGTGTTAACGAGAAGAAATCGGGAAGACACATGGCTATCGTCGCGATGACGGCGAATGCATTCGAAGAGGACCGAGAGAGATGCCGGCAAGCCGGGATGGACGGTTATATCGCCAAACCGGTAAGTTCCAAATCGATTGAGACGGAGATTTTGCGGGTAATGGCCGCGCAGGAGAATGCCGAGAAACTGGAAGCGCCGGGAAGAGGTTAGGGTTGGTGCTTTGAGTCCACTAGCCGGGGCTGTAAGAGAAATTATTCCTCGTTGATCGCCTCACTTGATCAGATTTCCTAATGCACAAGTCGTGTTGCAAACCAGGAGTGTGTGATACAAGACATGTGCAGGTGGCAAATTGACTCGAATCAATCCTTTGGTCGAAGTTCAGCCCGAATATTACACGGAGAACACTTCGCTTTATCGCACCATGCAGAGGGACGAGGGAGTTGACTATTCCGATGAGATGACTAGGTGTACGGATCTTATGCTATCCCGATCAGATAGTCCTTCCAACTTGGGTGCTGCATGACAAATCGCGCCTCGGCGGTAGAATCTATCTCGCCAGCTTTTGCACGGACAAAGAAGTTGTTGTTCCAGCCGTTTCGTTTTGGGTTGTGGGCGCGCCTTGCGGTCGTAGCTTTGATTACGGGAGAAGCGGGAGGGGGAGGCGGCGGCGGGGGAAGCCTCCCGAACCTCAACACGCATCGGGGCCAGGGCGGCGACAATCAGCTTGGGAATTACTGGGCTGGAGCAGCGCGTTTAATGAACGTACCGGGCTGGGAGCAGATCCAACCTTATATTGGATGGATCGTGGCGGGCGCGGCGTTAGCTCTGGGGTTGATGCTGTTATGGATTTATAGCGACTGCGTTTACCGGTTTATTCTTTTGGATGCCGTGGTTACGGGCCAGTGCCGGTTGCGCGAAGGCTGGCGGCGGTGGCGAGTGGCCGGGCGTCGATACTTTTTGTGGGTCATCGGATTCGCATTCGGGGCACTCGTTTTGGTGGGTGCGGTGGCAGGAATTCCGATCTTGCTGGCATATCGCGCGGGGTGGTTTTCACATCCGGACCAGAACCTCGGCGTATTGATCGGCGGGGGAATTTTGCTGGGCCTGGTAGTGATTGCACTGGCGGCGGTGCTGGCGATCATTGAGATGCTGGGGCGGGATTTTCTGGTGCCAGTGATGGCGTTCGAAGATGTAGGAGCGATGGATGGCTGGGAAAAACTGCTAGCGATGATGGGCGCGGAGAAACTGGCCTACGCAGCGTATGTGTTGATGAAGATCGTGCTGGCAATGGGCGGTGCGATTATTTTCACGATCCTTGATTTGATTGTAATTTTGGTACTGCTGATTCCTCTGGGGCTATTGGGGCTGATCGGATACCTCATCGGCAGCGGTTTAGGGATTACGTGGAATATTTCGACAGAGCTGCTCCTGGCGGGAGTGGGGTTGCTGGTGATCGCCGGAATTCTTTACGTTGTCGGGTTCGTGTACGCGCCGGGACTGGTATTTTTCCAATCGTACACGATTGAATTTTTCGCGCCGCGCTACGGCCCGCTCGGGAGCAAGATTTTCCCGGCAAATACGACAGTACCTCCCATCACACCACCCATGCCACCGCTGGTTCCAGGAGATGCGTTTCCGGCCTAACTTCTGGAGAAATGCCGTATTCTGCAGCCGCGAGCTAGTCCTCTTCGAACATCACTTCGTCGACATAGCACCACATCCAGTTTTCGCCGGGTTCCAATGAGCGAATGACGGGGTGTTTGGTGGCGTGGAAATGCTTCGTGGCGTGTTTATTTTTCGAGGAATCGCAGCAGCCGACGTGGCCACACGTCAGGCAGAGCCGCAAGTGCACCCAGGTATCGCCCATCTTGATGCATTCTTCGCAGCCTTTTGATTTTGGTTTTGCAGGATGAATGTCCTGAATGTGGGTACAGACATCGGCCATATTTCTCTCCTGAAACGATTACTTCCCAGATTGGATTGGAATGCGAACTTGAAAGCGCGTGTCGCCGGGGACGGAGGTGACACTGATCTGGCCGCCGACGTTCTTGATGATGCGGTTGACGACATCGAGACCGAGACCTGTCCCCTGTCCAACACCTTTTGTAGTGAAAAACGGATCAAAGATGCGCGAAAGGGCTTCCGGCGGAATACCCGTACCGTTGTCGGCAATTTCAACAAAAACGTAATCGTTTTCGCGGGCGGTGTGAATAGTGAGCTTGCCGCTTTCCTTCATGGCATCGGCGGCGTTGTCGATAATATTGGTCCAGACCTGGTTTAGTTCGCTTCCGCTGGCCATGACTTTGGGCAGATTGGGAGCATAGTCGCGAACGACCGTGATACCACGCTTAAGCTTGTGATTCATGATGGTGAGAGTGGTTTCGAGGCCGCGCTCGATATCGACTTCCTGCATGGGGCCTTGATCCATGTAGGAATATTCCTTGATGGCTTTAATGAGATCAGAAATGCGCGCGGAGCTGTGCTCGAGTTCATCGGCAATGCGTTCCATTTCGAGGAGAGTGGCGAAGCGGGTGAGTTCAGGGCCGACAGAGGCGCCAGCGGCAGCAGCGAAGGATGCAAGGTGCGCATCGGTCAAACCGGCGTCCGCCAACGATGGCGAGAGCTTCCAGGCGTCCTCTACATTGTGTGCTTCGAGCCACGCCTGAATGGCTTCCTCGCGTTCGACGCGGGCAAATTCGTCTTTGAACTGAGCAGGTTTCAATGTCGTGCGAATTTCCTCTTCCCGTTCAGCCAAAAGGCCGCAGTCTTCGGGACCAATATCCGTGTTGCGAGCGGCTTCGCGCAGACGAACCAGGCAATCGCGCAAAGCGGCCGCCGAACGGCGAGCGGCAGCGGAAGGATTATTGAGTTCGTGAGCGAGTCCGGCAGAAAGTTTGCCCAGCGCGGCGAGCTTCTCGTGCTGTTGCTCAGTGCGGGTGACGTTGCGAACGCGGTCCGCGAGCAAACCGACGAGACGGACTGTAAGCTCCGGCATTCTCCGGTAAAGTTCTGTGAATTGGCCAACCGGAAAACCAAGGTAATGCGATGGAACAACGGCGCGGCCAGTTACCGAGATCACTTTCAGCCGAGAGAAAGGAAGCATGCCGGTAACATCGCCGGTCGTGATGGTAAATACAGGGCCGTCGGCACTTCCATGCTCGGCCCGGGCGCGCATCTCGCCTTCGAGCATCACCAACATGTACACGGGCGGGTCGCCTTCGCGCATGATGATTTCGCCGGGAGCAGAGCGGCGTTCTTCGGATACGGAGACAAACCAAAGGAGTTCTTGTTGCGGCAGGTCCGCGAAGACGCTTATATTGCGCAACTTTGCGACGAGTTCTTCGGCGGACAATGGCGCGGCGTTTTCGGTCATGCGAGTCCTGCTCTCCTGATTGGCAGGCTCATTGTACCTTGGCCAGATATTGATGCATGAATTGGACGACGACGGCGCCTTCGCCGACGCCGGAGGCCACGCGTTTTACAGAGCCGTGCCGCACATCGCCGACGACAAAAATGCCAGGGACGTTTGTTTCGAGCAAGCCAGGGTCGCGGTCGAGGGTCCAAGAAGCGGGCCGCTTTCCATCGTGGAGAAGGTCTGGTCCGGAAAGAATAAAACCGCGCTCGTCGCGTTCGATAAGGTCGCCAAGCCATTGGGTGCGAGGCTGCGCGCCGATGAAAATGAAGAGGCTGGAAGCCGGGAGCTGCTTTTGTGTACCGCTGGGTTCGCATTGAACAGTGATACCGGTGAGGCGCGTTTCACCCTGAACTTCAACAACGGCAGTCTGCGACCAAATTTCGATGTTAGGGACTTTTTCGACTTGCTGGATAAGGTAGTGAGACATCGTGCTGGCGAGCGAGGTGCCGCGAACGAGCATGACAACTTTTTCCGCATATTTAGAAAAGTGCATGGCAGCCTGGCCGGCGGAATTCGCACCGCCGATGATGTAGACGGTTTCGCCGCGACACGCGATGGCTTCCGAGGTTCCGCCGCCGTAGTAGACGCCGGCGCCCTGGAGGCGTTCGATGCCTGGGACGTCAAGCGTGCGCCACTGAACACCCATGGCCAGAAGCAGAGCGTTGCAGGAGATTTCGGCGCCATCGGCTAGCTTGATGAAACGATAGGGACCGTCGATGCGGAGGCCGACGACATCCTGTGGCGAGAGAATTTCGACCCCAAAACGCCGCGCTTGCGCCACGGCACGGAAGGCCAGGTCGGCACCGGATAGTCCTGCGGGAAAGCCTAGATAGTTTTCAATGCGCGAGCTGAGGCCAGCTTGGCCGCCAGGAGCCTCGCGCTCGATTATAACCGTGCGAAGACCTTCGGAAGCTCCGTAGACCGCCGCAGCGAGCCCCGCTGGTCCGCCGCCGACGATAGCAAGATCGTAGAAATTTGTCAGAGCATGTGTGCGAAGACCGACTTTGTCGGCGACCGTCGGGAGGGGCGGCTCGGCTAATCTAGTGCCATCGGGGAATAAAACGAGCGGGAGCGTTTCTGCTTCCGGGCCGAGGGAGGCGATTAAAGTGCGAACTTCGGGATCGGTTTGGGCAAGCTCGACATCGATCCATTGGTAGGGAACCTGGTTACGCGCGAGAAAATCACGCAGTTCGTAAGATCGGTTCGACCAGCGCGTGCCCAGAACGCGAATGCCTTCGTAGAGCGGGCGGAATGTGGAGTTCCAATCCGTAAGCAGTTCATCGATCGCGGGATAGAGCTTTTCTTCCGGCGGATCCCAGGGTTTCATTAGGTAATAGTGGATACGAGCCTCGTTGATGGCATCGATCGCGGCGGTCGTGTCGGCATATGCGGTAAGCAGCGCGCGCTTGGCTTGGGGATGGATTTCCATGGCTTCGGAGAGAAAGCCAACGCCGTTCATTTGAGGCATGCGCTGATCAGCGAGGAGCAGTGCAACGGGATTATTGCGGGCTTTAAGCTCGCGAAGGGTGGAAAGGGCGGCGCTGCCAGAGCTGGCGCGCATGACGCGATATCGGTCGGAATATTGGCTCCGGAGGTCGCGCTCAATGGCTCGCAAGACCTCCGGGTCGTCATCGACCGTGAATAGTACTGGTTTCGGCATATCCCTCAGATGATTTGAACGGGGGAATCGTTGCAACTTTCGCGCCAGGTTCGGAATGGCGCCTGATTCTGGCCGGGTACTCACGCTACAATCTTTGGGACTCCTATGTCTAGTCCTCTCAATGCAGCAATCGCTGGGCTCTGCGCCGCAGAGGCCTCCGCACACGAGTCTGCAGCTGCGGAGATTTTTGCAGCTGGGCGGGCTGCTGCCAAACACGCGGCAGAGTCTTGGCGGAGCGACGCGGAACTATCCGGATTGCTGCTCGGCTCGAAGCCCGAGGCAACGGTGGGGCTGGCGGTGCAACGGGAGACGTTTTCAAAGATTCGCGCTGCTCATAGTGTTTCGCGCCTGGCGGATGTCCCATCGGATCAGGATGCGGAAGAGTTTGAGCTGCACTTTGCAAACGGAGTTTCTTTGGACATTTTGACATCGAGGGCGCCCGGGGGTGATGGAGCGATTGCGCGGTACCTGGGGAAATTTGGAGAAGGCGTACAGCAAGTGGAATTTCGGTGCTCCAATGTGGACCGGGCAACAGAGATTTTGAAGGAGAAATTTGGAGTTTCGGCGGTCTATCCGGAGACTCGGCCAGGAGCAAACGGAACACGCGTTAATTTTTTTCTTATGCCTGTTCCGGGCGGTGGCAAAGTCCTTATCGAATTGTACGAATCCGCAGCAAAGGCTCACCAGAAATAACTCAGCTGGCTTTGACGATTTCGCTCCAGGCGCGAAGGATCTCCCCGACAGTCCAAGCTTGAGCGATGCAACCTCGAGGCGCGTGTGGCGGGTCGCCCTCGAAAATTTCGGCTAGCGTACCGAGGCCGTAAGCGCCTATGTTGGATCCTAAAGGTTCCAAGTAGCGGAGCGCTGCAGCGCGATCGGCATACACCCGGAAATGAGCGAGCGCATACGGACCCAACAGCCAGCCCCAGACCGTTCCTTGATGATACGCGCCATCGCGCGCGCGTTGGTCACCGCCATAGTGGCCCTGATAACCCGGCTCACCCGTTGCGAGGCTGCGAAGTCCGTAGCACGTAACCAACCGCTGCGCGCAGATATCGACAACGGATTTTTGCTGGTCCTTGTTCAGCGCGCTCATAGGTAACGACACGGCTAGAATTTGATTGGGGCGGAGAGAGGCATCCTTTCCGCTGCTTTTCGCGGAGCCGGGAACGTCGATTACATCGAAGCAGCAGTTTCGCTCGACATTCCAAAACTTTTGGAAATTGTTTTTAGCTTGCGCGGAGAGGCGTTCGTAGCTGTCTGCGGATTTGTTCAGAAGGCGCGCGAACTGCGTCATCGTTTCCAGAGCGTTGATCCAGAGCGCATTGATTTCGACCGGCTTGCCAGTGCGTGGCGTGACGACCCAGTCGCCGACTTTGGCGTCCATCCAAGTGAGCTGAACGCCTGGACCACCGGCATAAAGGAGACCGTCGGTGGAATCGACGTGAATGTTATAGCGCGTGCCCGCGACATGGGCATCAATCATGCCGGCGAGAACGGGATACAATTTCAGCAACGTCGCGTTGTCCTGCGTGGCGGCAAAATATTGGCGCACCGCTTCGAAGTACCAAAGCGCAGCATCGACGGTGTTGTATTCGGGCTTGCCGCCTGCGTCGGGGAAATTGTTGGGGAGCATGCCGCCGTCAACGAAACCAGCAAAGGCCAGCAGAATTTGCTTCGCGACATCAGCGCGACCTGTGACGAGTGCCAGTCCTGGCAAGGCGATCATGGTGTCGCGTCCCCAATCGCCGAACCAGTGGTAGCCGGCGATGATGCTGCGACCGTCCGGTTCTTCGGGAAGGCCTCGCTTGACGATGAATTGATCCGCGGCGAGAACGAGTTGACGCAGCCATCCGGGAGCATTCGCGGAGGATTTTTCGTTTTGTGCTTGCCAGGCTTTTAGCAAAGTGGATTCGTGATCAACGCGTTGCGCGCGAGAGGCTCCGCCATCGAGCGCAGTGGTAGCTTCGGTGGTCACAACGATAGTGAGATTTTCGCCGGGTTTCAGTTTGGCCTGAAAGAGTGCAGCAGATAGATAGTCCTCGTGATCGTTTAGGCCGCGTTCCGTTTCTCTTGGCAAGTAACAATCGCGATACCACTCGTGTTGCGGCTCGCAGGAGGCTTGGGCGCTTTTTAGATAGAACGGCGTCGCGCCATCGAAAGGCAGAACCATCACGCCGTCATGCGTTGACACAATTTTCATGTGCCAGTCACCCGCGTGGGTCAGTGAATGAAAATCGCGGTAGTTGACGAGGGCTCTCAGATCGATCTCGATAGGGCTGCTGGCGCGCGCGAGACTGTATTGAATAAACGTCGTGTTTTCGCCCTGAACCATCCAAATGCGCTTTTCGAGCAAGGCATCGGCCAGTGCGTACGTCCAAACAGGAGTGGCACCTTCGAGACGAAAACTTTCGAGGTAGAGAAAGCCCTGTGGGTTGACGGCGCCACTGCCCCAGCGATGCGTTGCGAGTGCATACGGAGAACCCGCATAGCGAACGCTTTCATCGAGTGCCGAGACGAGCTGAGTCCGCCCGGCCGGCGGGTGAAGGGCAGCGATAAGAAGTCCGTGGTAGCGGCGCGTCGTGCCGGTGGCGATAGTTCCAGAGGCAAATCCTCCGATGCCATTGGTGACGAGCCACTCTCGCGATTCGGCCGCAGGGAGATTGCCGCTGATTTCTCGTCCAAATTGAACTTGAGAGGGAGGTCCGGATTGCGGTTCGATTTGTTGGCGCGCTACTGCTTTACTTTTTTTCGGCATTGTCTTTTGCCACGGTCCGTCGCTCAGTGCATTCCAGGCCTGAGCCACTTGGTCATCAGGAAACGAGCGTGATCGTTGTAGCCTGCGCGGCGATAAAGTTCCGCGGCTGGGTCGTTACCTTGATCGACTTCGAGATGGATGGCGTTCACACTCAACTCACGGGCGCGCTCCTCGATAAACTGCATGGCGCGCTTGCCAATTCCCTGCCGCCGGTATTGCGGCTCGATGTACAACTCATCAATGAAAGAATCCCGGCCGTGATATTCGAAGCTATAGCCGAACGTCAGGACAACGTAGCCGACCGGAGTTTCTTCGTCATAGAAAACCCACGCCTGGCCCAGATCAGGACTCACCAGAAACTTCCGCAGCACCTGACGGACAGTCGGTTCGTCGAAAAAATAAGCACCCGGCTCCTGCTCGGCTAAATTACGCATCATGCGGAGCAACGGCGCCTCGTCCCGCGCGGACGCGGCGCGAAAGATAACGCCGCTCACACTACTCTCCGCTCTGTTCGATCAATTTGGCGACGAGAGCGGACCAGCCGGTCTGGTGACTTGCGCCCAGACCAGCGCCATTGTCCGCATGGAAATATTCATAAAAAAGGATCAGGTCCTTCCAATGAGGATCACTCTGGAAAACCTCGGTACCGCCCGCGACAGGACGCCGACCGTCCTTGCCACGAACGAAAATATGAACGAGGCGGCGGGAAATCTCGGCGGCCACCTCCCAGAGATCCGATTCGTTCCCACTGCGAGCCGGTGACTCGACTTTGAAGTCCTCGCCGTAATAGTGGTGATACTTCTGCAAGGATTCGACAAGGAGATAGTTCAAGGGAAACCAGATAGGGCCACGCCAGTTGGAATTGCCGCCAAAAATGCCGCTGGTGGATTCGGCGGGTTCGTAATCGACGCGGTTGACGTGGTCATTCACCTGTACTTCGTAAGGATGATCGAGGTGGTAGCGGGAGAGAGAGCGGACGCCGTACGGTGACAAGAACTCCGTTTCGTCCAGCATGCGGCTGAGCATGCGCTTAAGTTGTTTGCGATTGGCAAGCGAAAGAAGGCGCCGAACACCGCGCGCGGAACGTTGCGTCATTTCGATGTGTTCCGGCACGTCCGCGTGATTGTCAATAAACCATTGCATGCGGCGCTTAAATCCGGGCAAGCGTTCGACGATTTCCGGTTCGAGAGTCTCCACGGCAAAAAGCGGAATCAGCCCGACCATGGAGCGAATCTTCAAGAAATGATCTTCGCCATTCGGGAGGCGGAGTACATCGTAGTAAAAACCGTCTTCGTCATCCCAGAGAGAGATGCCATCCGTGCCCATGTCGTTCATGGCATGGGCAATGTTTACGAAGTGCTCAAAGAATTTGCTCGCGACGTCTTCGTAGGCAGGATCGTCCTTTGCCAATTCGAGCGCGATGGCCAGCATGTTGAGGCAATACATGCCCATCCAACTGGTGCCGTCAGACTGTTCAAGATGCCCGCCGGTAGGAAGCGGCGCGGAGCGATCGAAAACTCCAATATTGTCGAGACCGAGAAATCCGCCCTGGAAGATGTTCATGCCGTCGGGATCCTTGCGGTTGACCCACCAGGTGAAGTTAAGCAGAAGCTTGTGAAATACCTTTTCGAGGAAAGCGCGATCAGCCACACCGCGCACCCGCCGCTCGATTTTGTAAACGCGCCAGGCAGCCCAGGCGTGAACCGGGGGATTCACATCGCCAAAAGCCCACTCGTAAGCAGGCAGCTGACCGTTCGGATGCATGTACCACTCGCGTAGAAGAAGGATGAGCTGCTCCTTCGCATAATCCGGATCCACAAGCGCCAGCGCGATGCAGTGGAATCCCAAGTCCCACGCCGCATACCAGGGATATTCCCATTTGTCGGGCATGGACATGACGTCATCGTTGTAGAGCTGCGTCCAGTCTTTATTGCGGCCCTTCAAACGCTCTGGAGGAGGCGGCGGACCCGCCGGGTCACCATCCAGCCAGTTGCGCACGTCGTAGTGATAGAACTGCTTGGACCAGAGTAAGCCGCCAAATGCTTGGCGCATCACGCTTTTTGCATCGTCGGATATTTCCGAGGTGACGCGCGAAGCGTAGAACTCGTCGGCTTCCTTCTGGCGGACGGAAAACACCCCGTCGAAGCCCGCGCCAAAATCATTCGCGGCGGGCACGCCTTCGGGGCGGTCGGCGTGACCTGGCGAGGTGATCGTGCCAACGACATTCAAACTTCGATCCATCGAAGCGAGAGGCTCCATGTCGGTAAT
Source organism: uncultured Acidobacteriota bacterium (assembly GCA_963730495.1). GTDB lineage: Bacteria > Acidobacteriota > Terriglobia > Acidiferrales > UBA7541 > Acidiferrum. The sequence continues at coordinate 111,080 of CAVSSD010000006.1, forward strand.
GCGTAGCTTGATTGTTTCGCTTTGCCCGGGGCTGAGCTGCAACGGATAGTACGCAGCCATTTTCGTCCCCGTCTTCTGTGGGTTCACGCTGGATTTATTTCCACGAATCAAATATTCATGGAATGCGTCCTTCACATACGGCGATCGGTTTTTGCCGTTGAAAAGCTTGGCAAGGTTGGTCTCATTTTCGGTGAAGAGCAACTCGGGCTGGCCTGCGCAGAGCAGCCAGCGTTTGCCGTACTTCCAGTGCTCAATCTCTGCGGACAGACTTCCTGGAATTCTGGTGGACTTCTGTACGCGAGGTCTGCGCAAATCCCGGCCCCAGGACCATGTATTGCGGAACCACAAGGAAGGCAGTAGGTGCAGCAAGGCCGCTTCGGGTCCGCGATTTACAGCGGTGATCTTGATGAGGATGTCTTCCACGTCGGCCTTGGCATATTCGATGGATACATCGAAATAACGGTCCTCGGCAAAAACACCCGTGTCTAGAAGCTCGAACTCGGGTTGGTCGCGGTTCCGTCTGCCATTCTCTTCCACGAGGCGCGTGTAGGGAAATTCCGCCTGCGGATATTTATAGAGCATGCGCATGTAACTGTGCGTGGGTGTCGAGTCCTGATAAAAGTAATACTCCTTAACGTCTTCGCCGTGATTGCCCTGATTTCCCGTGAGGCCAAACAGTCTTTCCTTGAGGATGGGATCGCGGCCATTCCACATCGCGAGACCGAAGCAGATCATCTGGCGGCGATCGGAGATACCGCCGATGCCGTCTTCGCCCCAGCGGTAGGCGCGCGAGCGCGCGTGATCGTGCGGGAAATACTCCCAAGCGGTGCCGCCCGGGCTGTAATCTTCGCGCACCGTGCCCCACTGCCGTTCGGAAAGGTACGGCCCCCAGCGCTTCCAGTATTTTTTTCGGGTTCGGTCTTCCTCAAGCCGCTGGTCTTCCGTGGACTGGAGTCTGGCCATGGTTTGGAGCCCCTCAATAGGCACGCGTAAATTATGGTTTATGGTCGCATCCTTTGCGAATCGGGGAGGCGACCGCTGCAGGATGCGTGCCTCTTCTGGTAAGTCTACAAGAAAAACAGCAATTCATGGATGATGGGATGCTTCGGGTAAATATAAGACGGCGAAGAATTTTCAGGAATATTGCGGCACGCTGCAAGAGCTGAGAACATTTCTTGCGCAAGAGACTTCTATAGGCTCATGGGCTCGCGAAATCGCAGACCCGTTCAATCCGATGTACCCTAAAACTATGCGATAGCGTCCGTTTATTAAGAGAATATTCGAGGAGATCGAACACATGTTCCGGCATCAAGCGCGAGTTTGTAGGGAGACACGTCGGCGGATAGCTAGATTATTATTTGCGATCCCAACATTGCTAGCCACTTCCTTTTCGTCAGGCCGCGCCCATGCGCAAGGGCATTCAACGGAAGAATTGCGCAAAACGGATCAATCCGTGGGCGCGCTGATCCGCAAAGTGTCCCCAAGCGTGGTGCAAATTCTGGTGTCAGGGTATGGCCAGGTCGAAGAGAGCGAACACGGCAACACGGGCATAGTCGTAGGGCGCCAGAGGGCGATTGGCTCGGGATTCATCATCGATCCGAGCGGATACATTATTACGAACGCACATGTAGTGAAGGGAGCGCAGCGCGTCCAAGTAGTGCTTTCGAGTGCCAACTCAGACGATTCTGCGGATGCGGGTCTTTCTTCTAAGACGAGTCTCGTCCCGGCGCAAATCATCGGCGTCACAAGCGAAATCGATCTTGCTCTGCTTAAAGTGAATGCCACAGGTCTGCGCGCGCTTAAGCTTGCAAACTACCGCAATCTTCAACAGGGCGAATCCGTGTTTGCCTTCGGAAGCCCTGAAGGGCTGACCAATACCGTGACTCGCGGAATCATTTCCGCAGTGGCGCGGCAGACCGATCCCGATGCGACTATGGTTTATATCCAAACGGATGCGGCTATCAACCCGGGCAATTCGGGCGGGCCGCTGGTGAATGTCGATGGCGACGTCGTCGGCGTGGATACCTTTATCCTTTCGCAGTCTGGCGGAAACGAGGGGCTCGGGTTTGCCATACCATGCAGCGTTGTGAACATCGCTTACCAGCAGTTGCGCAAGTTCGGCCATCTTCACCGCCCGGAAATTGGGATCAGCGTTCAGACGATAACGCCGCCGCTGGCGGAGGGTCTGAAGCTTCCGCGCAATTTCGGAGTTGTGATCTCGGATGTTCTGCCCGGCGGTCCCTCCGAAGCAGCAGGATTGCATATTGGAGACGTTTTGCTGTCCATCGACGGCAAAGCGGCAAGCAGCGTGCCATATGTGGCTTTTCATCTGATGTCCCGCGAGAGCGGCGATAAAGTACACCTTGACGTCCTGCGGGGGAAGCTGCGGCTTGGTTTCGACGTGGCTCTGATGGAGCCGCCCAAGGACATGGATCAAATCACTGCGCTGGCTGACCCTGAAAAAAATCTGGTTCCGGCACTCGGAATCCTTGCCATAGAAATCGACAAGAAAATTGCGAATTTGGCTCCCGAGCTCCGCGACCCATTTGGAATCATTGTGGCGGCGCGAGCGGCAGGAGCCACGGCTGAAGTCCCTCTAACCGCCGGCGACGTCATCCGTACGTTGAACGGCGAGCCGATGACCACGCTGGATCGCTTGCGCAATGCGCTAAAAGCTCTACCGCCGGATGCCGCAGTGGTGCTGCAAATTCAGCGCGACCAGAAGCTCATGTATGTGGCGTTTACTCTCGATTAAGAGTTGAGTGCCATCGGAAACAATTCTTAGGATTGGAACAAACCTAGCTGCCTGCGCACTTCTGTTACGATCTGTTCCGGAGATGGCGCGGCATCCACAGTGATCGCGTCGGTCGGCTCTTCGAGAGTGGCAAACTGGCTGGCAAGCAGGTCTTGCTTGGCAAAATGCCCCTTTCGAGCGAGCACTCGCTGCGAGAACAGTTCGTAGCTACCCTTCAAATATACGAACTTCACATCAGGGCTGGCGCGCAACTCATCGCGATAGCTTTTTTTAAGCGCCGAGCAGGCCAGCACCACGTTGCGCGCCTCCCTATTCCACTCGACGATCCTGTCGTGAAGTGCCTTCAGCCACGGCTCCCGATCGGCGTCGGTCAACGGAATGCCGTGCTTCATTTTTTCGACATTCGCCGGCGGATGAAAATCGTCGGCGTCCACGAATTCCCACGCCTCGCGCTTCGCGAGCAAAGTGCCGATGGTGGTCTTGCCAGAGCCCGTTGTGCCCATAATGATCACGATCATGCGAGCCCGGGCCCCCTAGTTTTTTTGTAAATGCGGATTCTAAAGGACTTTAAGCTTTAAGTCCTTTGTTTTGAAACTGCGGATTCCAAAGAGGTTACGGGTGTATTTGGCGGAAGTACGGATTCTAAAAGAGTTAAGGAAAGGACTTTGGCACGTTTGACGCTTGGAGGGTCTGGAGGTTTGGGACAGAGCCGTTGCAGTCGACACCGAGCCTGTAACAGCAGATCCCTCACTTCGTTCGGGATGACACACGGGGGCAAGAGAAAAACGCCGGGCTGAAGCCCAGCACCTACAAAGGAAGGAGGCGGCCGGGCGGAGAAGAGTGTGACATCGACGAAACATGCCGGATATTAGCATGCTAGTTACCAAATGTCCATACATTTGTTGAATATACTGCATGGTTATTCGAACGGGGTGAGAGGATTCAAATGGGAGTGGCGGAAGTGGAGAGGATTGAGGGAGTTGGGCCCTCCGGGACTCAGGGTAAACGGGGGGTAATGAATTGTTACGGCTGTGGAAATGTGTGGAAAAGTGGGGAAAGGCGGTCAGTAGTGAGTAGTTTAGGAGGCGCGCCGGGGAGTGTTTGAATGAGTTGAAGGTGTGAACAAAAAGGGAACCCATCCGTCGGGCGAGGAAGCGGTTAAGGCTTGTAGGGGCTGTTAGATAGCGCGATTTCTTAGTTGGTCTTGTTGGTTGGGCCGGTGATATTCTCGAAATCCGTGCAGAAATCGTATTCGGCCTGCTTGAGGATGTTCGCGCCACCCGCATCTCCGCCAAATTCGAGGAGATACAGTGAAGGAATTTCTGGCAATTTCGGCGGTGTGGATTCGAGTTCTTCGACGATGGGGGGCCGTATGAAAATTATTTCACGCCGGCGAACAGTGGGATGAGCATATGATCAGAGCAGTGCTGAACCAAAACGAGACAGCGGTTTATTCCGGTTGCAGGCCGTTATGGATTAGAAATGCACGGCTGGTCCGGAGGGTTTGTAAGAAATATAGTCGGGGAGAACGGACTTGAACAAAGATACGGAGAGACTTGTAGTAGTTACCGGGGCGGGAGGATTTATTGGCGGGAGCCTTGTGGCACAGCTTCGTGCGGCGGGCCAGCAGCGCATCCGGGCGGTGGACATTAAGCCTTGGGACGAATGGTATCAGCGATTCGACGACGTCGAAAATCTGGTGCTGGACTTAAACGTGATGCCGAACTGCGAAATTGCCGCGCGCGGCGCTTCGGATATTTACAATCTCGCCGCAAACATGGGCGGAATGGGATTTATCGAAAGCAATAAAGCTTTGTGCATGCTGTCGGTGCTGATCAACACGCATATGCTGCAGGCAGCGGTGGACCAGAAGGCCGAGCGATTCTTTTATTCGTCGTCGGCGTGCGTTTACAACGCAGATAAACAGAAGTCCTTTGAAGCGCCTTCGCTGAAAGAGGAGGACGCTTATCCGGCGATGCCGGAAGACGGCTATGGCTGGGAGAAACTTTTCTCTGAAAGAATGTGCCGGCACTTCCGGGAAGACTTTGGATTGTACACGCGCATGGCGCGATTTCACAACGTGTATGGGCCGTGGGGGACGTGGAACGGAGGCCGCGAAAAGGCACCGGCAGCGATCTGCCGCAAGGTGATCGAAGCGAAGCTGACGGGCACGCATGAAATTGAAATTTGGGGTTCGGGAGAGCAGACGCGAAGTTTCATGTATATCGACGACTGCCTGAAGGGGATCGACCTGATTATGAATTCGGGTATTTTGGAGCCGATTAATCTCGGCTCGAGCGAAGCTGTGACCATCAACCAGTTGGTGGATTTGGCGGAAGAATTCGCGGGAATTAAATTGCGGCGCAAATACAATCTGGGCGCGCCAAAGGGCGTGAACGGAAGGAACAGTGACAACACTTTAATCAAGAAACTGCTGCAGTGGGAACCGAACACTTCGTTACGAACGGGGCTGGAGCAGACTTACCGCTGGATCTACGATGAGTACCAGGCGAGAGAACGCGGAGATGCCGGTGTAGTTCGCGTATCTTCCGTGTCCAGTTGAGCTGGTTTTCTCTTGGGGAAAGCACTGAGCGCGCGACGATTTATAGTATGTGGAGTCCACCCTGAATAATTCATGATGAAGCAACGAGGCTCCAGACCGTACGCACATCGCGAGCAATGCTGCGGCGAAGCTCTTCTCGCTCCATTTCTTTCAAGACTTTTTCGGCTTGCAAGCGTTGAAAGAGGATAGGCGAGGGATTGTGGCCGTTTTGACCCAATTCCGTAAGTTTCCTTTCGAGTACGCAGCTCGCCGTTACCGCGCGGCGTGGAGATGTCGGTCTAAATGCCTACTACCTGAGGCCCGTGTGAACACTGACGATCTTCTCGTGAGGTCGGGATGGTCCGTCGCCGAAGTGTTTCGGATCGCCGCACGCAGAGTTCAGTGCGTCAGCATCGTACTGGCCTTCCGGACGTCCTGCGATCAGTTGGGGCAATTCGGTCTCATTCAGCCCAAATTCCGTGTTGCCGCAATCAAAACGCACGAGAAGTTCTGGGAACACAAAGTCGGCTGGGCAGTATGAACCCTGAAACACAGGATTGTGGCTATCATGCCTGCGAGAAAACCCCTACGATCCTTTGACCCGCAGGTCTTGCACGCGATTTCGTATTCCGGCGGCACCCCAGATTGTAGAAGCAAGATATTACAGCCGTGTTTAAATTCAGCGACTACACGAAGTTTCGCCCAGATTCGTTCTGGCGAGCATGGCAACACCTGCAAAACGCGAAGCGCTACCTGAAAAAGGGTGGCGGCCATTCCGCCAAGATTTTATGGCATCCCTGAGCGAAATGAGGGAGCTCCTGCGAACTCCCAACAAGTACATGGACACTCCTCCGCACAAGCAAAGCACGCCTCCTACGTTCAGTCGGTCGAGGAGTCCCCGCAGAGTGCAATTACGCGTTTGGAAAACTAGTGTTTCCAAATGTTTCCAAGTTCGAGGAATGGTCTTCGCTAATTTGTAGAAAAATTTGGCTGGGAGACCTGGACTCGAACCAGGATAGCCAGATTCAGAGTCTGGAGTCCTACCAATTGGACGATCTCCCAGCCGTTGGGAGGAAAAAAAGAAATCGCAGCAGGCTCCCGATGACCGGGGCAGCCACGATTCTTCTCATCTAATTTAATCGGGATTCGCAGGGGCGTCAACCGCGAGCGGAGGTCGCTGGCGTCGAATCCGCTGCTCCACGAGTTGCCACGGGCACCATTTGACCTTTGCGCATGGTGAATTCCTGGCCCGCCCATATGATGCGATTGGAAGCGAAGCTCGCAAGCCACACGGCCGAATAGAGGGCGTCGCGTAACGGGACAAGCCAAAGTTTGTGGCGAAGCACGTCGTCGCCGACTCCCCAAACGCCGACGGTCCAAGCCATGACGTGCCGCAGCACAAGATAGGCGAGTAAGTAAGCAGCGGCAATCCCCTTCGTGGGCGCGACAAGGGCCGCCAGCAGAGCCCAAGGTAGCCCAAGCGTGAAGATCAATCCGAAATAAGAAAGTGGGCGGCAAAGGCGCACGGTGCGCGCCCAGCGAAGCTGATGATTCCAGAAGCTTTTGGCGGTTTGCGCCGGATACATGGTCCAAACGGACTCGCGAGAAAGAAGAACGCGCCCACCGGCTTGAGCGATGCGCAGGCCCAGTTCGTAATCGTCAGCGAGCATTCCCGCAATGGATTCAAAGCCCCCGATTTTGGACAGCCAGCGCTTGGCGGTGACGATCGAAGCGCCCAGAGCAAAATTCATGCCTTCGGTCCATTCAGCCATTAATACGCCAGCGAAAAAATCGCTGGACGCGCCGATGGCTTCGAGTTCGGCTCCGAGATTTTTCTCGGCGATCCCACGGTAGAAAGACGTGACCGCGCCGGTACTTTGATCCACGAAGGGAGCGACCACTTCTCGCAAGTAATTCGGCCCCACGCGAACGTCACCGTCGGTGAGAACGAGTATTTCATGCAGCGCTTCGCGTGAGAGACGTGCAAGTTTGTTGACTTTGCGATTGGCGCCAAGATTTTCCGCGCCGATGAGCAATCGAATCTGGCGCTCCGGAAACGCGGCGATCAGGCGATGAATGAGCGGAACCGCGGGGTCCAGCGCGTCATTCACAGCAAAGAGAATTTCGTAGTCGGGATAGTCTTGGAGGCAGAAGCTCTCGTAATTTTCGTAACTAGCGAAGTCCACGCCACGGACTGGCTTCAGCAAACTCACCGGAGGCGTGTAGTGCCTCAGCCCATTCTTACGCTCGCGGCGGAAGAAACGCCAGGCGGCTAAGGTAGCCGCGATGTAATACGCAAGCGGCGCGGCGGCCAGAAGCAGCACTGCATCGCGCCATCCTGAATGAAAATTCGTCACGCTGAGATTCTCTTCCTGCCTGCTAAGATTTACTGGATAAATTGCTTGAGCGCTTCTCTACTAGCTTGCCACAAAGCGGAACGCTCCGGCATTTCTCGCTCGTTGGTTGCGTCAGATATAGAACGGAGAGAATCTTGCAACGAGGGGGAAACTCCGCACCTAACGTTTGCCAAGCCAAACCAGCGTGACACCGACACAAACGATGAGCACTCCAGCCCAGCGGCGCGGAGTCACGCGTTCCCCAAGAAAGAATTTTCCGCCGAGCGCCCCAGCCGCATAGTTCAATGCTGTCACGGGCACGACGAAGCTAACGTTTTCAATGGAAAGCACGGCCAACAGCGAAAAGAAAGCAAGCGCCATCATCCCAACGCCGATCCACATCCAGGGAACCTTCAAGGCACGCAGAATGACGCGGACGACAGCTAATGGACGAAAATCCGTCACCTCACCAACGCGTTTCATAGCGCGCGTGACACAAATCTCTCCGCCCGTTCCGCTGGCCACAACGAAAAATAAGAGCAGAGCTTCACGCATGATCAGCGTACCCCGGTAGTACGCGGAGGGGTATTTCCAACAACGAAAACGCCTAGACAAATGACTACGATACCCGCCCAGTGCAGCGGCGAAATCCTCTCGCCCAAATAGAAATAACCCAGAAGAGCCACAACAAGAAGCGCGATCGAGGAAGCAGGCTGCACGTAACTGAAATCAGCCCAAGAAAGAATAAGCATGTAGGCGACGAAAAATGTAAGCAGAGAAGCGATGCCGAGCCAAATGAACCCCGACCTGAGAACTAGCGAAATGATATGAGGGAGTTCCGAAGGTGCCCACGTGACCGCTGAACCGACACTTTTCATGCCCTTGCCAAGCATCACGTTTCCCAGAGGCGCGAAGATCACCATGATCAGAAGCATGCAGTATGTTTTGAAGTGCAGGCCGGGCGAAGAACTCATGCGGCAGGGGCGCCAAAGAGGCGTGCGATTGGCCGACTGTGATCGATGCCAGGCACGGCGCTACGGCTCCGCGGATCAAGCGAGCGCGAGCGTCGAACAAAAGTCGTCACGAATAAGAAACGCAAATCCACCCAGAAATTCACCGTTGTCATTATTACATGGTTTTCGCAGGCAACCCAACCACCCGTCTTCGACGCCGGAGCTTAATTGGGTCATGATCAAGGCCCGGCGATGAGGTTCCGTTCCAAGCTGGCAATCGGACTACATGAGTAGCTTTTGGGAAAGTGAAAAGCAACGCAATTTGCTATTCTTTAAAGGCTCGCAGTAAACTCCGCAAATATTCTGAAAGGAACGGCTGCTGAAAAAAGAATGATTGCCGCCCCGAACCGGTTGTCCGGTGTTCAGCTCCGTGAATCTCCAGTCGAGATTGCAATCGCTGGTCAAAGTGTACTTCCAGATTCCCTGAAAAACACCTCGCTACTATCCCACCCCGGGTGCCGCAATGACGGCGAGTAGCTTCGTGTACATTTTCCTGGGCCTCGCGGCCATTCCTTTTGTCTATTACTCCCTTGCGCTTTACAGCTCGTGGCAGTTTTTCCGTCACACGAGAAAATCGAGCCAGCCCTTGGATTACACACCTCCCGTGAGCAATTTGAAGCCGATTCGCGGGCTGGATTCCGAGGCCTACGAAAACTTTGCCAGCTACTGCAATCAGGACTATCCGGATTATGAGCTGCTTTTCGGCATCGGCGACGGGGACGAAGCCGTTTTGGAAGTCATCGAAAAATTGAAGCGCGATTTTCCGCAGCGCCGTATTCGAGTGGTCCACGTCTCCGGCCACACCGCGCCCAACGACAAAGTCGTGAAGCTGGCCCGGCTGGTGAGCGAAGCTCAAAACGAGGTGCTGGTCATCAACGACAGCGACGTTCGCGTTCGGCCGGACTATCTGCGCTCCGTGGTCGCACCGCTTCGCGATCCGAAAGTTGGCGCGGTCACGTGCCTTTATGTTTCCACGCAGGAACACACTTTTCTCCAAAAACTCCAGTCCATTGGCATGTTTTGCGATTTTTACCCGGGGATAATGGTCGCTTGGCAGCTGGACGGAGTAAAGTTCGCCTTCGGACAGACAATTGTTACCACGCGAACGCATCTCGAAGGTTTCGGCGGCTACTCCGCTCTTGCGAACCGCCCCGCGGACGATTTGCTCGTCGGCCGATTGGTGGCCGGGCAGGGTTTTAAAGTCGAGCTACTACCGTACACGGTCGAGACGGTAGCTGATTTTCATTCCTTCGGCGAATTTTTCTTTAAGCGGCTGCGCTGGATGACCGTGATGCGGCACATGCGGCCTTGGGGACACATCGGCTTGATCTTTACGCAAGGGTTGGCGTGGTCCATGGCTGCTGTGGCGGTTCATCCATCCGCTCGAGTGGCTTATTTGTATCTCGGCGGTTACGTTTGCGTTCGCGCAGCGATGACTTGGCTGATTGGCGTCTGGGGCCTGAAGCAAGCCGGCGTATGGAAAAAGATGGCGCTCGTCCCCGTGTGGGATGCCTGGGCTTTGTTGATCTGGCTGCTGAGCTTCGGGCGTAGGAGCATTCGCTGGCGGGACATTGACTATCGCATCCGCGGAGGCATGCTCGTTCCGGTAGTTCCTAGCACCGCTCAAAAATGACTGCTCCGCGGAAGCTCCTCTCCTGTTCCACATTTCACATCGCGGATGAAATAGTTGAGAGAAAGTGTGATGGGTGACGCACCTTCCTACGTGATCCTCGGCCGGGGACGATGGGCAGCGCGAATGCAAAGCATCCTCGCTGCCGAAAACCGTCTCGTCTCCAGCTTCCCGGCCACACGGCGTACTACCGACGAGACTGACTCCACCTATAGATCGCGTCTCTCCGAAGCTATGACCGCAAGTGGGGCACAAATCGCGTGGCTCTGCGTACTGCCCGGACCTCATGTTCCGTTGATGATCGAAGGCGCATTGGAGGTTGGCCTGCACGTTATAGTGGAAAAACCGTGGCAGGGCTCGCAACGGGTTACCTCATCGCTCGTCGCCAGGGCCAAATCGCTGCGCCGCCTCATCGCCGTCCATTTTGAATATTGCCTTCTCGAAGAGGTAGAACGGTGGCGCATGGACTTTCACCCTGGAACTGGCCTTCGCTTTGGAGGTCATTTTTTCTTAAGCAGGCCCGATCATACGGGCATGACCGCCTTGGACAATCTTGGCTCTCATCTTCTCGCCGTGCGCGCTTACGCGGTCCCCAAGTCCGTGTTGCAAGAAATTCGCTGCGGTTACGAGCAGCCGGATGAACGCCGCGTTTGGCTGGAGAAGCGAAACGCCCATGCGGCGTCCATCAATCTCCTGGCAAACAAAGAGCCCATCATTCAGCGCTTCATAGCCAAAGTAGAAGCCTCGCTCGAAGGAGGAGACTTCCCTTTCGATTTGGAATTTGCACTGCGCGTGTCGAATGACACGAAGGCTCTCCGCTGAGAGCCCGTGTCACTGAGCAATGGAAATGCCCGCGGCGAAAATCCTAGCTGTGGGAATGCTTCTTTGCCTTTTCTGCTGCCTCGCCCGCAGACTGGACACGAGATGCCCCCAAAGAGTTCCTCGCCGTCTTGCTCATCTGCAAGCGCCGGTCATTGCGTGGCTCGCGCCAGTTCACTTGCGGCAGCATCAAAGACGCGTCCGCCCGGTCGCGATACTTGACCGCTATGTTCATCAGCGAGTCCAGTAAGGAATCCGAAAGCAAATGCGGTTTCAGGCCCAGGTCGATCAACTTTGAGTGTTTCGCGTTGTAATAGTGCTCTTCCGCTTCAACGCGCGGGTCTTGCAGGTGGTCGATCTCGACGTTTAGGCCAAGTTTCTTGCCCGCAGCCACGGTCATCTTCGCCAGTTCACCCACTGAAAACTGTTCCGTGAACTGGTTATACACGCGGCATTCTCCGCGTGCGGCGGGATTCTCGCAGGCTATCTCAATGCATCGCACCGTGTCGCGAATATCCAGGAAGCCTCGTGTCTGTCCGCCCTTGCCATAAACGGTCAGCGGCTGCCCAATGGCTGCTTGAATACAGAAGCGGTTCAGCACCGTGCCAAACACATCGTCGTAATCAAAACGATTGATCAGCGCCTCATCCATAGCCGTTTCATCGGTCGTCGTGCCATAAACCACGCCCTGGTTGAGGTCCGTAGCGCGCAGTCCCCAGATTTTGCAGCTGAACATGATGTTGTGGCTGTCGTGTACTTTCGAGAGGTGATAGAAGGATCCTGGCTGCTTCGGAAACGGCAGGATGTCTTTTCGCCCGTTGTGCTCGATAGCGATGTAGCCCTCTTCAATGTCGATGTTCGGCGTTCCGTACTCGCCCATAGTCCCAAGTTTGACCAGGTGGCAATCCGGGCGGTACTCGCGAAGCGCGAACAGTAGATTCAGAGTTCCGACAACGTTGTTGACCTGCGTGAAGACCGCGTGGCTCCGGTCGATCATCGAATATGGCGCTGAACGCTGCTCGGCAAAGTGCACCACCGCGTCAGGTTCGAACGCGCGCAGCGTCGAAGCGAGAAATTCGTAGTCGCAGACGTCGCCGTAGAAGGATTCGATGGTCTTGCCGCTAACCGCCTGCCAAACGCGCAAGCGATCGGAGAGCGGGCGAATGGGAGTCAGCGTCTGTGCATTGAGTTCGTGGTCCCACAGCCGGCGTACAAAATTGTCAACGATGGCGACGGAATGCCCTTGCTTCGACAAATACAAAGCGGTTGCCCACCCGCAATAGCCATCTCCCCCAAGCACAGCAATCTTCATCATTCCTCCTTAGCGAAATTCCCCTGGGTCTGTGGACTCGTTGAGCGGCGCGTTATTCTTGCGCCAGCCCGTTCTGGAAGAACAGGCGAGCTGAGGGCGCTCAGCGGTAAACTCCAACGAGTAATACTAAGTACAGTATACGTGAATCGGCGCTAAATACGTCCACTTGTCGTTTGAAATATTGATCGTAAATTGCAATCTCAATCAGATGCCGCAAACTGTTCTTTTTCTACAACCAATATGGTGGCAAAGCAAACCGCGAAACTTGAAGGTGGCTAAAATGCTATCCCGGACGAAGAAATAACTGAAAACATTCCCGGCCAAGGCTAATAGCTCCCGCAAAAGGCAGGACCGCTAAGTCGATATACCTGTTTTTTCCTGTATCCAGGAAGCGGATGCCGGAGAAGGCGCCATCTGAATTCGCCATTTTTTCATCCATAGAAACAACAGTAGCAGCCCCCATAAGTGATAGCCGACATTTATGCGACGCTCCAGATGCAGGCGTACCAACTCCTGGACCGCGCCCACCCGGAAAACTGATTTATGCTCCGCGAGCCCCTCCCGCATCGTATCCAACAGAAGCTCACGCAATGGCCCGCGCATCCACTCGTGCGCCGGAATGTCGAAACCAACTTTCTTGCGCCTCAGAATCATCTCCGGAAGCTTGTCCTTCATCAATTGCTTGAGCACGATTTTCTGGCGCGATCCTTGAATCTTGAGCGCCGGCGGCAGCGTGGCGGCAAATTCCACAATGCGATGATCCAAAAATGGCGGCCGCACCTCCAGCGAGTGCGCCATACTCATACGATCGACTTTGTTCAAAATATCGTCGGGAAGAAAGTATTTTTGGTCAAACCAAAGATAAGGCGACACTCCATCCTTGGCCGCGGGTGAATTGCGTAATTCGCTAAGAATATTATCAAGGGAGTTTGGCAGCGGAATCCCCGAGAGAGAACGTGCCACGGCACCCGAAAAGGTTCCGTTCCAATAAACGTGCGCTCCCTCCGCCGACATGAGACTTCCCGCCAGAAAGCGCTTCGCCATATATTCGCGGCTGATCTTGTCATCAGACACTGGCCAAAGACGAGCAAGCCCCAGCCCCGCGCGTAACGACCACTTCGGCAACCAGCGCATCGGCCTCGCAAGCTGGTTCGCGCGATACGTTAAATAGCCGCCAAAGAGTTCATCCGCCCCTTCCCCGCTCAGAGCAACGGTCACTTCCGTCCTGCTCATCTTCGAGAGGAACCACACCGGCAAAGCTCCAGCGTCCGAACTGGGCTCATCCGAATAATAAGCAAACTCCTCAATCGCTCCGCGCAAATCAGCCCCAGGATTCAGATCGAATTCCTGATGGTCTGTGCCGTACTTCTTCGCGGCGCCCCGGATGTACGCCGTCTCATCAAAACTTCTTCCCAGAAAAGAAACGGAGAGCGTCTTTATGGGCCGCGATGAAGCCGTTGCGGCATAGTGAAGCACTGTCGATGAATCGATGCCTCCGCTCAGCCAAAGCCCAAGAGGAACGTCCGAAAGCAAATGCTCGCGGACGGATTGCTGTAGAAGCGAATCCAGTTCCTCGCACGCCGAGCCCATTGAACGCTCGCGAATCGGGCCGGCGGGCAAACTCCAATAAGTCCGGACACGCACTTTCCCGTCAAGCCACTCGAGCCACTGTCCCGGCGGCAGCTTTTCGATACCCTCCACAAGCGTCCAAGGACAAGGGACGTAGTTGAGCGAGAGATAGCAATCGAGCCCGTCAAGGCTCAAGCGCCGCTCGAACTCCGGGTGAATAAAAATCGTCTTAAGTTCCGAACCGAAAAAAAGATCTTCTCCGCGCCGCGCGATGTAAAGTGGCTTGATGCCCATACGGTCCCGAGCCAGAACAAGCCGTCGCAACGATTTGGTCCAAAGCGCAATCGCGAACATGCCGCGCAAACGCGAAAAACACTCCGTGTCCCACTCGACGAATGCATGCAGTACGGTCTCGGTATCGGAATGTGAGTGAAAGCGATGTCCCAGCTTCTCGAGTTCCCCGCGCAATTCCAGGTGGTTGTAAATTTCGCCGTTGAAGACAATCGCAGTGTCGCCATCATCGCTGACGATGGGCTGGTCTCCGCCCTGCAGGTCGATAATTTTCAGGCGCGTGGCGCCCATGGAGAGAATGCTCGAGCGGAACACTCCACGCTGATCGGGCCCGCGATGAGCCAGCGTTGCCGTGGCCTGCTCGATGCGCTCAGGTTCGGGCGCCCAATTTTTATGTGTAAACCCGGCTATCCCGCACAAATTCGAACACCTTTCGCCAGCCAGCAGAATCAGCCGGCGTTCCAGCCACCACTTCCCCTGCGGCTCGACTCGCGGAACCGCGCTCTGGCAGGATACCTCGACTATCCCAATGCAACCAGCGCCACTCCTGCGCACACCAGCACAACGCCGGCCCAGCGCGCGGCGCTTATCTGTTCGCCCAAAACATATTTCGCGCCAAAGGTTCCGACCACATAGCTCAAAGCCGATGCCGGTATCACGAAGCTGATTGGCTCCCAGGAGAGCAGCAAAAGCAGCGCATAAAACGAAAGCGCCATCAGCGGCACCCCCGCCCAAAACCAGCCATTGCACAACGCCCTGCCGAGGAATTGCAACATCTCTTTCGGCCGCAGCCTCCCGGGCTCCCCCGTGGCCTTCATCCCTCGAGTGATGGCGATCTCTCCGCCTGTGCTGCCAAATATGAGGAACGAAAGAAACAGGGCGACATGCGTCATGCCAGCGCCTCCCTGGTCATTGCCGTCGTGCGCGGCTTAGTTTGCCCAACGAGCAGCACTCCCACACAAATCAGAACCACCCCTATCCATCGCCGCGGAGAAACCGCTTCGTGCAGAAATATCACCGCAAAAAATGTGAGCAAGGCGTACCCAAACGCTCCCGCGGGCATGACGTAGCTGTAGTCCGCCCAGCTCAATACCGTCATGTAGCTCAGCATGAATCCGCAGAGAAAAATATGCCGACCCACAATGTGCCGCTGCTCACGGTCATCCGGAAGGCATGGGCCAGCCCAGACTCAGACAGTTGCACAGCGCCAATCTGCAGCATGGCGCGTTTCAGCATCAGGTCGCCGGCGTTGGCGCACACCACCATTGCGCACACCATGACCAGTGTCTTGACCCGTAACCTGCCCTCAGTTGCCATCTTGTTTAGGTCTTAGTCGTTTCCGGAAGCCGAGGGCGTTTCCGGCACGGAAATCATGGTCTTCTGCACATCGCCGCCCTGCCGTACCCATTTCCATCGTTCGGAGCGAAGCTTCATAAAGCTCGTTGCTTCGTGATAGAGCCGCTTGCGTTCATTCGAATCCCACAACGCTTCGCGCACAATCCGCCACACCACTCGCGGCCGGAAGTAGTACTCATCATAAAAACGGTTCACGCCGCCCATCATCTCTGCTTTCGAGAGGTGCGGATACTCGATGTGCGGCAACTGGTGCCCGCCGGAATCGGCCAGCGCTTCCACCTTCAGGAAGCCTTCCTTCGCCATCGAATCATACAGCTCGGTCCCTGGCATGGCATGCGCCAGCGAAACTTGAATCGTCTCGCAATCCAGTTCCTTCGCGAAATCGATGGTCTTGTTGATGGATTCCTTGGTCTCGCCCGGCAATCCGATAATGAAATCGCCGTGGACCTTGATCCCCACCTTCTTGCAGTTCTTCATGAACTCGCGCGCCATCTCTACGGTCGCGCCTTTTTTGATATTTTTCAGAATCTGCGGATCGCCGGATTCAAATCCCACGATGAACAGGCGCGCTCCCCCATCCGCCATCGCCTTCAACTCTTCATACTTGCTGTGGCATCGCGCCGTGCAGGACCACTGGAATTTCAGCGGCTTGAATTTTTGGCTCAGCTCGATGGCTCGGTCTTTCCGGATATTAAACGTGTCGTCGTCGAAGAAAATCTCTTTCATCTGCGGGAAATACTCTAAGGCCTGTTTTACTTCCCGCGCCACGTTATCCGTCGACCGCGTCCGCCAGGCATGGCCGGAAATCGTCTGCGGCCACATGCAGAATGTGCACAGCGCCGGGCATCCGCGCGTCGTGTAGAACGATACGTAGGGATGCAGAAGAAACGGCACGTTGTAGCGTTCAATTTGCAAATCGCGCTTGTAAATATCGGTCGCAAACGGCAGCGCATCCAGCTCTTCCGTGTGAAGCTGCGGACGCGGCGCCGTGTGAACGACTTTGCCTTCCTTGCGATAACTGACGCCCATGATCTGCTCGAGTGGTTTGCCGTGCGCGTATTCCACCACAGAGTGGTCAAACTCGCCGTGCGTTACAAAATCAATGTCTTCGCTCGCCATCAGCGTTTCAGTGGGCTTGATGTGCCCGTGCGGGCCCACAAACGCGATCTTCAGGCTGGGGTTTTCTTCCTTGATCTTGCGGATGAGCTTGACGTCGCTGCCAAAGCCGACCGTTGAAGTGAACAAAACCAAAAACTCATAATCCTTGCAAATCTCAACCGTCTGCTGCCAATTCACCTTATGCGGCGAAGCGTCCAGCAAACGGCTTCCCGGAATCATCCCAGCGGGATACGTTAGCCAGACAGGGTACCAATACGACTCAATTTCACGCGTCGCGGGCCACCGCGAGCTCGCTCCGCCATCGAAATTCTCAAAGCTCGGCGGGTTCAACAACAAAGTCTTCATTACATCCGGCATTCTTCACCCTCAGTCTTCCAAATTCAGCTGCTAAAGCTGCAATTTTGCCCTTTTGGCGCCCTAACGACGGACACCTGTACCGCGCCTGCGGCTCGCCCAGAGAAACCCTTATATCTAGATAACAGTTTACCTGACTTGGTTGCATACGCTCAATTCTTTCTGCGCACTGCCCCTTTTCTGCACCGAAATGCTAACTACAGCAGTAAGTGGTTCCCCTCTTGAGTGATCTTTCCGCCGGGGCTACCGGTCGCCTCCATTTACAGCTAGATTGTCAGGTTCCCTCAATTCGCCAATCCGCTAAAGACCTCGCTTCCAGACATTGCTTGCTGTCCGCACTCTGGCTCGTTTTAGTTGATATGAATCTGTTTCATTGTTTACCGTTTCGTAATACACTCGGTCCAATCTCAACGAATCATCTGAAGGCCATGTCAGGGGAGACGAGATCTGGGATGCGCGGAATGCAATCTCAATCCACCACTCATCCTGTCATTCTCGTCGTCGAAGATCTGGAATCTCTTCGCGAGACCATCCAACAGATTCTGGAAGACGCTGATTTCCTCGTCCTTCCCGCGGCAAATGCCGGCCAGGCTCTCGAACTCGCTCAATCCTGCGCTGGCCCTATCAATCTGCTGATCACCAACATGCATCCCGAAGGAATGCCCGGGCCAGACTTGGCTTTTCGTTTGCGAAAACGTTCGCCGGAAATGAGCGTTCTCTATAGTTCCGCCAATCCCCTGGCGGTTTTGGAAATTCCCTGACCCTGCCGAAGCTGTCTCTTCCATGCTTCCCCAGGCCTTTCAGCAAAACAACTCTTCTTAGCCGCATCAACACTCTGCTTGCGACACACACCTGACTTCGGATATTTCTGCTAAGCGGGTCGTGATGCGCCTTCCGCGGCGAGAACTTCCGACGTCGCCGCCGAAAGTTCCTCCCATATCCGGGGGATCCAGTCGAGATGTTCTGGTTTCATCAGCACGGAGCGCAGGCAGGTCACCGTTTCCCGGTCGCGCTAGCATCGATCCCAGGTTTGCAGCCCAAAAAGCCGTGGGCAGCTCCGCCACAGCAAGGTGCAAATTCCGCGCTGCGGCCGCATCGAAAATCCGTCGCGAAAAGACGGATGCTTCACTCACGCTTTTTGCTCGCGGAGCGAAAATCACAATGTCCAGCTCCGGAGCAAACGCCGTCACGAACCGTTCGTCGTTCTCAAGCCTCTCGTAAAAAGCTAGCGCTGCCGCTCTCCCTCGTTCGAGCCCGCGCGCGAACTCCCCGCCCCGCACAAGCGGCAATAGCTTTTGCGTCGTCCAAAGCGCGGCTGCCGCTGCGCCGGGCCGCGAACACTCCAGACTGATCTCCCCTAAATGCAATTCCGCGGAACTAAAATACGTATACGGCGAATCATGTTTGTAAAAACGCCCCGCCGAAGGATCGCGAAACAATACGCAGCCGCACCCATACGGCTGCAATCCATGCTTGTGCGGGTCAATCACGATCGAATCCGCCTCGCCGATGCTGGCAAAGCTTCGCGCGGCTTCTTCTCCTAAATTTCCTGCCAGCCCAAAATAGCCGCCATAAGCCGCATCCGCGTGAACTCGAAAACCATGCTTCTCGCGTAGCGCAAGAATCTCCGGCAGCGGATCGACAGAGCCTGTCGCCGTAGTTCCCATCGTGGCGACCACCGTGCCCACATCGCCGCGCGCCACGTTTTTTGCAAGGGCGTTCATGTCCATTCGTCCGCGCGAATCGCACGCCACGCTCTCACATTGCAATTGCAGTACCGCGCTGATCCGCTTGTGCGTGTAATGCGCCTGTTCGCTCGCCAGAATCTTCTTCCCCGGATGCATTTGCGAAGCCACCCACAGCGCTTCAAGGTTCGCCATCGTCCCGCCGCCGCACAAATGGCCAAGAAACTCTTTCCAGCCAAACATCCCCGCGATTTGCGCGACCGCTTCTTTCTCCATCGCGGAAGTCGCCCGACCTCCATCCAGCGCATGATTGTTGGGATTGATCCACATCGCCAGCGCATAGGCCAGTCGCGCCACAGGATGCGGCGGCTTCAGCATTTGCCCCGCATAAACGGGTGAAAGTAAGGATAATTATCCTGCAGCCGCTCAGCCGTAGCGGCCAAAGCCTCAGCGATCCCCGCCGCGCCCGCCACCTTCGATTCAAACGCAGGCAATCCCGCAAAGCCCGCGTCCAGCTTCTTAACCGCCTCTAGAAACGCATCCAAACTCTTCTGTTCGAGTTGCACCAGTCACCAATCTCGAGCCACTACTCGCTACCCTACTGCTCACTTCTTTATTGCCACACCTTATCCAACTGCCCCGCCGTCTTCAGCAAATCAAGCTGCGCCTGCTGCCGCTGGAAATTCGCATCCAGAAAAGCCATCCACTTTTCGTTCTCTTCGAGCCGCGCTCTCTCCACTTCGCGCAAATTCACTTTGCCCTCGGTGTATTGTGTTTGCAGCACTCCGATATTTTGCTGCGCCAGTTGCAGCTCCAGCCGCGCCACTTCCTTCGCCGCATCGCGTTCCCGCAAATGCCGCGTCTTCTGCCGCACTTCGGCGCTCACTTGCGTCTTCTTGCTCGCGAGGGTCGCCTGCGCCGTCTCAAGATTGATCTGCGCCAGGCCGATGTCCTCTCTCGTTTTCGCGCTGAATATCGGCACCTGCACCTGCACGCCGGCGTTAAAATTGTTCCTCTGGAATTTCTTGTAAAACTCGCTGTAATTATTGAAGGTCGCCAGCAAGCTGTACGTGCTGACTGCCTGTACAGTCGGCAAATTCCCCCGCTTCTCGCCTTTCAAACGAAACTCTTTCGCCCGCACGTCGGATTCCGCCAGCAAAAGCCCCACGTTATTCTGCATCGCGATGGCCACCAGATTTGCGCCTTCCTGCTCCGCTTCTCCTGGCAATTCTTCCGGTGTAACTTCAATCGCCTGCTCTTGCCCCAGTCCAAGTTGTCCCTGCAGGAAAACCTCCAGCTCGTCTTCCCGCCCCTCGAGCTGCAGAATTCTTTGCGTCACTTGCGCTTTCGTGAGCTGCGCCTTCGTCACTTCCACCGGCAGTTCGTATCCTTCTCCCTGCCGCTCCTGCGTCACCTGCAAAATCTTGTCCGCGCTCTCTTGTTCCGCGCGCAGCAGTTCGAGCGAATGCCGCACCTTGCCCAGCTCCAGATAAGCCATTGCCGTCCGCACGATCACGCCGTTCTTCACATCCTCCAGGACAATCCTCTGCGACCGTGCCTGTTCTTCCAGCTCTTTTCCCTGCCCCTTCAGCGGCTCGTTAAAAATCTCTTCCGTGTAGGTCAGGCTGAAGAGCGACGGCGCCCGTCCGCCCGGTGTCTCCGGGATTCCATACGTATAACCTGCGCCCGACCCGGCATAAATATTCGGCAAAAACGCTGCCCTGCTAACCTGCGTTGCGTGCTGCGCCATGCTGGCTTGCAATTTCGCGATTTGAATGTCCTTGCTGTTCCTCAGCGCCATCTCAATCGCGCTCTTCAGCGTCAATGCCACAGGACCGCCTTGCTGTCCTCCCGCGGCCACTGCGCCAGGTTGCCCTGCTGCCTGCTCGACCTGCGCCTGAAGTACGGCCGCCGTCTGCGCATGTCCTGGGCACGAAAGCAATGCCCCAGTTAGCAACGCAAACGCCGCGCCTCTCTTAGCCGCAATAATCTTCAGCATGCTCGACTCCTTCGTCCCCGCCGCTCACCACATCTGCAAATTGTAGGGGCGGGGCTTGTTTACCCTGAAGGGCCCCGCCCCGGCCGGCCATGAGATTCGCAAACCATCGACAGCGCAAAACACAATCTCGCTTCACTCATACCTCAGCGATTCAATCGGCTGCAATTTCGCCGCCTGATTCGCCGGCAAATATCCAAAAAACAATCCCGTCGAGCACGAAACCACAAACGCCAGCACCACGCTCAGCGGCGACACCGGCACGCGCAGATTCCCCGGAAGAAACATTTGAGCGACCGCCGGCACCAGCAATCCAATCAAAATCCCCAACACCGCTCCGCCCCCGCTGATCAAAATCGCTTCCGTCAAAAATTGATACATGATCTCCTTGCGCGCCGCTCCAATGGCCTTTCGAATCCCGATCTCCCGCGTGCGCTCCGTCACCGTCACCAGCATAATGTTCATAATTCCGATTCCGCTGATCAGCAGCGCGATGAACGCAATCACGATAAGCACAATCGTCAGCGCCAGCGAAATTTCCTTCGCCGCCGTCAAAATCGCCGCCAGCGTCTGCACATTATATTCCGCGCCGCTCGGATGCCGGCTCGCGAGCAATTCCGCCAATCTCCGCTGTACGCTCGGCACGTCTTCGGGTGTCGCCGCTTGCGCGTCCAGCACCTTCAGCGTGTTCGCGCCCGCGTAGTACTTAATCAGTCCAAATGGTATCAGTACGGTTTCCGACTGAATGTCGGAAAGTCCGAAGGTTTCCACACGCTCGTTGAAGACCCCGATGATCGTGAAGATCAGCTCCCCCACGTGCAAATCGCGGCCCACCGGATTGTCCTGTCCGAAAAGCCTCTTCGCGAGTTGCGGCGTGATCACGCACGTCTTGCTTCTGGATTCCAGGTCGAGGGCATCAAGATAACGGCCGCGAAAGACCACCAGCCTCCGAATCTCCCGGTATCCCGAGGTCACCCCGATCAACGTGACCGGCCTCACCGTTCCCTGAGCCACCACGGTCATTTGAACGTCGGTCGTTCCCGCTACTTCCACGATTTGGGGAATCGCGTTCTTCGCCGCCTCCATGTCGTCCAATGTCAGTTCGTAGCTCAGGGGCTGTGATTTTTCCGAACTTCTGACCAATTCCGCCCACACAACGTTTGAGCCCACCGCTTCAATTTTCGAGATGACAAATTTCTTGCTCGTCAGTGCCACCGTCACTACCAGCACGATCGACGCACTTCCAATAATCACGCCCAGCGAGGTAAGCATCGCCCGCAGCTTGTTCGCCCGCAAAGCGTCGATCGATACGGACAGCGTTTCTTTCAAATCCATCATGAAGGATTACTCGCCCGGCTTTATTCGCAAAAGTCTCAGTCGCCCGAATTCGCCTAATCTACCCGCGCTCCCAAAATCGTACTAAGCGCTATTACCCGCTCTTTTTCAATTCTTCTCCACTCGCTTGAGCGATTCGCGCACGTTCTTGTCTTTCGGATCCAGCTGGACCGCTGCTTGATATTCTTTCTCCGCCGATTTCTTGTCGCCCTTGTCCTCATAGAGACGCCCCAACCATTCGTGCGCAGTCGCATAGCGCGGATAGGACGATCGCTTCGGCGCTTTCTGCAGATATTCCCGCAAAAGCCGCTCGGCCTCTTCTGGTTTCTCCTTCTTGAGGATCAATCCCACTGCTCGGTAAAACATTCCGCGCGGGTCCGATGGAGCCGTTTGCGCCCCAAGTTCGCCCACTTCAATCAATCGATCCGCTTGGCCATGTCTCATCGCGTAATCGCCAATGTCGAAAAGCAGGTCGGCTCTTTTTGGATGGCTTTCCAGCGCCAGCTGGAACTCCGCATCCGCCGTCGTGAAGTCTTTTTTCTGCCGCCGGCAGTTTCCCACCGAGTAATGCCATTCCGAGGCGTCCATAGCCTTCAGTTTCTCAATTTCCGGCTTGGCTTTCTCTTCGCCGCCGCCCACCATCGCCGGAGCGGCGCAATCAAATTCAATCAGCGCTTGCCTCGCCGAGAAATTTTTCTCGTCGAGCTCCACGGCAACTTCAAACTCCCGATGCGTCTTCCTCGCCAGCCCTAGCGCTGTGAACATCGCCGAATGGTCAGCTTTCTCCCCGTACGCTCGCCCCAGCCATTCGTGATACACAGAACTCTTTGGATCGATCGCCACCGCTCGTTCCGCGCTGTTGATGGCCGCGTCGCGCTCCTGCAGCTCTAAGTAGGATTTGGTCAGCATCAGCTGTATTTCGCCGTTCTGCGCTTCTTTCGCTGCAGCAGTCTGAAATTCCAGTACCGCTTTCGAGTAGTCGCTGCTCTCATAAGCCCGTCGCCCGGCTTCCAACGGGTCGCTCTGCTTGACCGCGGCAAGTACACTCACCGATCCCACCACCAGCGCTGCCAGCCACACCCTCTGCAGCGCCAGCCATTTTGCGCGCCCGCATATCACCAATCCCAAACTACGCCACATTCGTATTCACAACTTGAACGGCCATGCCGTCATGCAGATCCGTATCTCCCGGCAGCGCGACCATTTCCCCTTCCTGCAATCCACTCATAACCTCATAGCTGGTCGCATCCGCGATCCCCACTTTTATCTCCCGCTTCTCCAGCTTTGACTTACCGACGCCCAATTCGTTTTTCTTCACCACATACACGTACCGCCGCCCGCCTTCTGTCGCCACTGCGCCTCGCGGTACCGCCAGCACATTCGCGCGCGCTTTTAAATTGATGCGCACATTCACATTGATATTCGGCAGCAGCTCGATCTTGTCGTTACTCACGGCGCACAGCAGTTCGCCCACGCTTCGCGTCCCGTGCGGCACCACCTGCTTCGGGATAATCTCCGTCTTCCCCGCCCAGGTCCGGTTCGGCAAAGCATCCCAAGTAATAACCACCGGCTCGTCCGCTTCAAGCCCGCCCAAATCCGGCTCGTCGATAAACGCTCGCACGCGCACTTTGTGCAAATCCGCCATCTCCGCCAGCAAATCTCCCAGCTTCACGAAATCGCCCGCCCTCACCGGCAGAGAATACAGCGTCCCATCCACCGGCGCCGAAATTTGCCCGTTGTTCACTTTGTCTTCGAGCGCCGCCATTTCGCTCAGCGTCTGCTGGACCTGCAATTCCCCGCGCTCCGCATCCAGCCGCGCCTGACGGTCAAACTCCTGCTTCACAGCCAGCAATCGCGTCACCTCCGCCTTCGCATTCGTTAGCGCCTGATCGTTCGCCGCAATATCCTCTTTCGTTGCCGCTTGTCCCGCCGCTAAACGCACCAGCGAATCGTGATTCCGTTGTAAACGATCGCGTTCCCCTTCTGCCTTCGCCAAATCGCCCGCCACTTTTGCTGCTTCGTCGGCTTTTCCCCCGGCTTTTGCGGCTCGCAAATCGTCCTGCGCTCGCAATAGCTTCGACCGCGTGTCCGACAATTGCGCCGCCACTTCCTTCACGTTCAACTCCATTAAGAGTTGTCCCTTCTTAACTGTCTGACCTTCGGTCACATAAATCTTTTTCACAAACGTGTTCAGCTGCGCTCTCATCACATACGGAGAAATTGGTTCCACTTTTCCGTTGCTGCTGATTGAAGACACCAGGTTCTCTCGCGTAGGCGTCACCGCCGATATTTTCGCCGCCGGCTTTCTTCCCGAGAGCCACACAAGGAAAGTCGCCGCCACCACTGCCAGCAGCAGCAAGATCACGATCCGGTTTCGCAGCTTTCGTTCCATGCTCTCCTATTCCAAACAGTCCCGCGCCATGCGCGCCGCAAGACACACAAACCCTGCCGTCCCATGGCCTGCTTCCATCTTTTCCTTGGCTTGCTTCCCTACGTCTGTCCTATATCGGACGGACCCCGAAGCGTTTCATTCTAGCAATAGCCGCGCCGCTTTCTCCACCAGCTTCCTAATAAGTGTCCCATCTCCAATACAATACAGATGCGCCACCCACCCCCCAGGATGCGCCCAGAGCATGCCTCGCACTGGATTGCTCCAGTCTCGAGTCACCAATCACCAGTCACTTCCTCTCCCAGTTGAAATATTCAACCCGCCCCACTCGTAGTAGACTCAGAAGCCTTATTGCCCTGTCTTCTGACTGCTGCAAGCGAGGGATCCATCCATGATTGATGCTCGAAGCTTGTCCAAGCGCTTCCAGGACAAGAAGCGCGGCGAAATCCGCGCCGTCGACAACGTCAGCTTCACCTGCCAACCCGGCACAATCTATGGCCTTCTAGGCGCCAACGGCGCCGGCAAAACCACGACCCTCCGCATGCTCGCCACCATCCTCGAACCCACCGACGGCACCGCCATCATCAACGGCTTCGACGTCGTCGAACATCCCGAAAAAGTCCGTGCCAACGTCGGCTTTCTCTCCACCGCCACAGCACTCTACCCTCGCCTCACCGCGCAAGAAATGGTCGAATATTTCGGCCGCCTAAATGGCCTCGACGAACCTACCCTCAAAAAACGCATCGACGATATCTTCTCCCGCCTCGACATGAACACCTTCCGCGATCGCCGTTGCGACAAACTCTCCACCGGCATGAAACAAAAAACCTCCATCGCCCGCACCCTCGTCCACGATCCACCGGTCATGATTTTCGACGAGCCCACGACCGGCCTTGACGTCATGACCGCCCGCACCATCATCGGCTTCATCGCCGACTGCCGCGACCGCGGCAAAACCGTCATCTTCTCTACACACATCATGTCCGAAGTCGAACGCCTCTGCGATCACATCGGCATCATCCACGGCGGCAAACTTCTCGAAGAAGGCACCCTCAGCGAGCTTCGCGCCAAACACAACGAACACAATCTCGAAGAAATCATCGTCAAGGTCGTTGGCCCACTCGCCAACGCGGAGGCCTAATCGTCATGAGTCTTCACGCCGTAGGCGTCGTCTATCGCAAGGAACTCAGAGAATGGCTCCGCGACCGCCGCACCCTCGTCTCCACTGTCCTCGTCCCTCTGCTCGCTTTTCCTATTCTCATCTCGGGGATGATTTCGCTTTCGACCGTTTTGATTGGCAGCGCCAAAAAAGAAGTCCCCAAAATCATGATCATTCACGGCGAAGACTCCCCCGCCGTCGTCGATGCTTTAAAAGCGAACAAGGAGATCGAAGTCGTTCCTTACGCGGACAATTGGAAAGATCAAATCTCCGAAAAACAAATTCGCGCCGCCGTCGAAATTCCCAAAGGCTTCCAGGCTTCTCTCGATAAGGGCACTCCCCAAACCATCCAAATTCACTACTACGAAGGTGAGCTCAAATCGGAATTCGGCGCCGAGCACGTTGAAAAATCTCTAAAAGCCTATCGCGACGATCTCGTCAAAAAGCGCCTCGAAGCGAAAAATCTGCCTGATTCCCTAATCGCTCCCTTCGACACCAAGCAGCACAACGTCGCCCCTCCCGAAAAAGTCGGCGGCGCCAGCATCGGCAGCATGATCGGCTACATGGTCATCATCCTCTCCATGACCGGCGCCATCTACCCCGCCATCGATCTCACCGCTGGAGAAAAAGAGCGTGGCACCATGGAGACCATTCTCTCCAGTCCCGTTTCCCGCCTAGACCTGGTCCTCGGAAAATTTCTCCTCGTTTTTTCCGCCTCCCTCACCACCGCAATCCTTTCCGTCACGTCCATGGGCCTTTCCTTCGCCTACATGGGCCACGCCCTCGCGAATTCCGCGAACACGTCCGGCGCCGGTATTCACATGAATCTCGGCCTCACTTCGGTGGTCGCCGTCTTCCTAATGGCGCTCCCACTTTCCGTTCTCTTTTCCGCGGTCCTAATGACCGTCGCCCTCTTCGCCAAGACCTACAAAGAAGCCCAAAGCTACCTCACGCCCATGACCTTCATCGTCGTCATTCCCGCCGTCGCCAGTGTCCTCCCCGGCGTCGAACTCAACCCCAAACTCGCCCTAATCCCCATCCTCAACACCAGTCTGATCTGCAAAGAGATCATCACCGGCACCTACCATTGGGGCTCCATCGCCGTAATCTTCGCCTCCACCTGCGTCTACGCCGCCGCCGCCATCTTCATCGCCGTAAAAACCTTCCAACGCGAATCCGTCCTCTTCCGCTCCTAACCGTTTCGCGTTCGCGCACCAACCGTCCTTGTCGGGGCGCAACACGTTGCGCCCCACCTTGGCAAGATCGCTTCCTCACATCATAGGGGCACGGCACGTTTACCCTGAGCCCAGAAGGGCCGTGCCCTCTTGTTCTTTCTTCCCAGCGTCCTCTGCGCCCTCTGTGTAAATCCCTTCTTTGGCTCTTTGCCTCAACATTGCATCTTTCGCCGCTCTCACAAAATGGCTGAACTTTCTCACGATCCCGGTGTCCAATACTTATTGTGTGCCCCGAGCCGCCGAAGTACGCCTCGGCTCGCACCCGCTCAAAGAGGCTTCTGCATGAGGCTATTTGTCCGCCATCCCTCCTGGACCACCCGCAAAAACCGGGGCGGCCGGCCACGCACTTCGATTGACTTCTCTCCCTTCCTCAGTATCATGGTCGTCCTTCTTTTTATCGTGATGTTTGGGACCACAAATCCCATGCATCCGTGCACCGCCCCCGTGGACATGCCGATAACCCAACACTCAACGACACAGCTCGCCGCACCCCGAGAGGACGCACTTGTGATCGTCATCGCCCGCGATGGCTCAGTCCGATTTCGCAATACAAGAATCGTTCCTGAGGAATTGCCGGACTTGCTCCGCGAAGGAATGCGCAACGGCGCGAACAACACGGTCTACGTAAAGGTCGACGCTCGCGTCAGATATCTAGACGTTAAAACTGTGCTTGACCAAATCCGCCTCTCCGGCCTGCAAAACATCACCTTCCTGACGAGTCATCCAGCCGCTTCCACTCTGTAGGGGCACGGCACGCCGTGCCCGCCCTGTGGAGTGCGGCAGCTCTGCTGCCGCTTTTCTTCGTCCTGAGCCCTGAACAATTTCACTCTAACTCCCGTTTCTTCGCACGTTTCACCTTCTCTTGGCTCCCGCCTTCCTCCACGGACACAAGATCGGATACCCCACCTAGATGGGGCGCAATTTATTGCGCGCCATCCAGGCACAATCCTCCGGAAGCAAGCCAATTTGTCCCTTGAATCAAACGACCGACAGGCGTATTCTCACAAACAGGGAAAATCCCGAGAACGGCAGCCACCGGCTGCCGTTTTTCATTTGGTGGCACAGCCTTCAGCTAGCACCCGAACATGATTATTCCGTTCCTCATATATAAGTATGACTATGTCGATGACGTTTCTCCGCCGCCTAATCCGTATCCTGCTGATCCTACTCCTCTTGCCCCCGATCCTGGCAGGCGTCGCTGGCTGGCTAGTGGCCCCAGGCTTCCTCCATCCCATCCGCCGCGAACTCACGCCCGACCTGATCCGCGAAGCCGACGCCTCCTTCGCCCACAGCGGCGGTCACCGCGAAGACTTCAACGTCCGCGCCCCCGATGGCACGATGCTCCGCGGCTGGATAGTCCGCCCCGGTCATCCCAACGGCAACTGGGTCCTCCTCTTCCACGGCGTAGCCGACAACCGCGTCGGCGTAGTAGCCCAATCCGAATTTTTGCTCCGCGCTGGCTACGGAGTCGTCATGATGGACGCCCGCGCCCACGGCGCCAGCGAAGGCCAACTAGCCACCTACGGCTGGCTGGAACGCAACGACACCAAATCCATCATCGACGCGCTGGTCCTCTCCGAAGTCGGCCGGTATGCCGACGGAAGGTTGCGCTCAGGAGAATGGAAAGTAGTGAAGGCGGACGATTATGACCCGAAGAGGCCGATGAAAACGATCGAGCCACGCCCCGGCACTCCGCTCCATATCTTCGCCCTTGGCGAATCCATGGGCGCAGGCATCGCGCTGCAATCCGCCGGTGCCGATCCGCGGATCGAAGGCGTCGTCGCTGAAGCATCCTTCGGCAACTTGCGTGAAGCTACCTACGACTACGCCGGTTTACGCCGCTCTCCATTACTCGGCAAAACGCTCTTCGCACCGTTCAGTTGGATGCTCCTCTATCGCGGCGAAAAACTCACCGGTCTACCCGTCGCCGAAGTCTCGCCCGAAAAAGCTGTCGCCACGCGCGCCTTTCCCGTCCTCCTCATTTGCGACGAAAAAGACGAAGCCCTCCCCTGCCGCCACACCCAACGCCTCTACGCCGCAGCCATAGGCCCAAAACAATTCTGGGAAGTCTCCGGCGCCTTTCACACCGCCGCCCTCGGCTTCCAACCAGCCGAATTCCAGCGCCGTGTCCTCGACTTCTTCGCTAACGATGCTGCAGGCAAGCCCGTCCAATAGCCAGGTAGCACAGACACTCTTGTCTGTGCGGGTTTTGCAAACGAATTTATGTGGGACAGGCTTTCAGCCTGTCGCCTTTTTTTGAAATTTAAGTAACGCAGTCGCAGCAGCAAAAATCTCTACGTCAAAGTGAGTCACTCGCT
This sequence comes from uncultured Acidobacteriota bacterium, assembly GCA_963730495.1. GTDB lineage: Bacteria > Acidobacteriota > Terriglobia > Acidiferrales > UBA7541 > Acidiferrum. Next base: position 140,293 of record CAVSSD010000006.1, read on the forward strand.
TCAGAAAGCTCTAACGCCGGTCTTTTCTCCCCCGCGTGCTAAAATTATCAATTCAATGCCGGACGCTCCCCTCATCTCGGTTCACGCCCTCTCCAAGCACTACCGCAGTTTCAAGAGGCGCGAAGGCATTCTCGGCGGCCTGCAAAATCTTTTTCATCGCGAATACCAGACTGTCAAAGCAGTCGAAAACATAAACTTTGAAATCGGCCGCGGCGAAATGGTTGGCTACATCGGCCCAAACGGTGCCGGCAAATCCACCACGATCAAAATGCTGACCGGCATTCTGGTTCCCACCTCCGGCGAAATGCTCTCAAACGGTTTCGTCCCCTGGAAACAGCGCGCCGCCTACGTAAAAACCATCGGCGTCGTCTTCGGCCAGCGCACGCAATTGTGGTGGGACATCGCCGCCATCGAATCTTTCAAACTTCTGCGCCGCATCTATGACGTCTCGCAGCGTGACTACGACGAACGCATGGAACTTTTCAACCAGGTCCTCGGCCTCACCGAACTGCTCGACGTTCCCGTTCGCAAACTTTCTCTAGGCCAGCGCATGCGCTGCGACCTAGCCGCCGCGCTTCTCCACAATCCTCCTATCCTTTTTCTCGACGAGCCCACCATCGGCCTCGACGTCGTAGCCAAGGACCACATTCGCCAATTCCTTCGTGCTATCAATCAACGCTATAAAACCACGGTCCTTCTCACCACCCACGACCTCGACGACATCGAAGAACTCTGTCGCCGCATCATGATCATCGACCGCGGCACCGTCCTCTACGACGGCCCGCTCTCTCGCCTAAAAGAACAGTTCCTCCGCACCAAGCAAATTAAATTCATCCTCCGCGATGGCGATCAAACCGCACGTCTCGCCGCCTTCGAGCAAAATCTCCCGACTCTCGCGCCTAATGGCGACAGCGGCGCCGCCACGCTGCATCTCGAGCGTCTAGACGAAATGACCTGCCGCCTGCGCTTCGACCGCGCCCGCGTCTCCTCGAGCGACCTGATTCGCCAAATTCTCGCCGCTGTCGACGTTCGCGACTTCGTCATCGAAGACGAGCCCATCGAAGAAATCATTAAGCGCATCTATTCCGGCGAAGCCGAAATGAGTCTGTGTCAACCCGAGGAAAAGAACGGTTCACCGGTGAGCCGGTAACACGCAGGCAAAAAAAATTGATATGGCTGCAACGCAAACACTCCCGCTTCCCATTCGCAAGCCTTCGCCGCTCGCAGGCTTAAAGGTTTACGCGGAATTTGTTCGCATCGGCTTCGTCAACATTCTCGCGTTCCGCCTGCGCTACTACACGGGAATCATCACGTATCTCATCAACGTGACGGTTTACTTTTTCATCTGGCGCGCGGTTTTCGCCAACGCCACTGGCCCCATCGCCGGTTTTTCTCTGCCGCAAATTCTCACTTACGTCAGCGCGGGCTGGATACTTCGATCCTTTTACTGGAACACCATCGATCAGGAGATGGCCTACGAAGTGATCGACGGCAAAATCGCGATGGATTTCATCAAACCCGTCTCCGTACAAGGCATGTGGCTCGCACGCGCCATGGGTGAATCCGCCTTCCGCCTCATCCTTCTCACCGCGCCCACAGCCGTCATCGTCACGCTTCTCTTTCCCGTCCTGCCACCAGCCTCAAAGCTGAATTTCGCACTGTTCATCGTCGCCGCGATCGGCAGCTTTTTCATCATGGGCGCGCTCAATTTCATCATCGGGACTTGTGCCATCCCGCTCACGTCCATCCTTGCTTTGATTCGCGCGAAGTTCTGGCTAATCGAATTGCTCAGCGGCCTGCTCATCCCGCTGAATTTCTTTCCGCGTCCAATTCAGATCCTCTCGTCGTGGCTGCCCTTCGAGCACATCGCCTACACCCCACTGCAAATTTATCTCGGCCGCCTTTCTCTCGCCGAAACCCTTCGCCTCCTCGCACTCGAATATTTCTGGGTCGCCGCCCTGCTTTTCTTAGGCCATCTCTGGTGGATTCGCGCCACTCGCAAAATCACCATCCACGGCGGCTGAGGTATTTGGCTCTTTGTAGTGGCGCAGCATGCTGCGCCCTGTTGTCACGGTGCATACAAGTGAACGAGAAGCTCCTCAACTTGAAACGGCACGCCGCACTGCTCGGCTCCTACTTCGCGCAGTATGCGAAAGTCCGCGTCAGCTATCGCGGTGACTTTTTCATCTCCGCGGCCACTTCCATGGCCGCTACGATCTTCTCGCTCGGATTTGTCTACGTTCTCTTCAAGAAGGTCCCAACCCTCGCCAACTGGCGCATGGAAGAGGTCATTTTTCTTTACGGCTTCTCGCTCATCCCGTTCGGCCTGTTCAATGTCTTCTCCCTCAACCTCTACGAATTTGGCGCCACCTACATCATGGAAGGAAAGTTCGATCGCGTTCTGCTGCGTCCGCTCTCATCGTTGTTTCAAGTCGTCTTCGACGCCTTCCGCATCGAAGCTTTACAAGAAGTCGTTGTGGGTCTGATTGTCGTGATCTGGGCTGGACGCCGTCTTCAGTATCATTGGAGCGTGCTCGACGTTCTTCTGCTTACTCTCTTCGCTCTCTGCGGCGGCGTCATCTATCTCTCGGTATTTCTCTTTCTTTCCACTTTTTCTTTCTGGTTCGAGGACCGCATTGGTATCCATCCGCCCTTCTGGAATCTCCTCGCGTTCGGTCGCTACCCCCTCTCGATCTACTCCAGCTACATCCAATTTCTGTTGAGCTGGATCATACCGTTCGGCTTTGCGACGTTCTATCCTGCAACGCGTCTTCTCGGCCGCCCTGAATTCCGCATCTACGCGTTTCTGATCCCACTGGTTGCCGCAGCAACGTTTGCGCTCGCGGCCACGGCCTGGGGCATCGGCCTGCGACGCTATTCGTCAACAGGTTCCTAAGAAAGTTTTGTTGTCGCAGAAAGGAAAGCAAACCGTGGGCTCGAAGGTCTTACCAGTCACGAATCACCAGTCACCGTTTTTCAGCAGGCTTTCATCACCATCAGGATGCGGTCGTCTTCGTACATACCGTTAAGCGAGTGGGTCTCCACTTCGGCAAGCACTGCACGCATGATTTCCTCGGGAGTGCGCTGGCGCACTCCGGTCACAAGTTCCGCCATGCGCTGCCGGCTGAATTCATTCCCAACGGAATCCATTGCTTCCGTGATTCCGTCCGTGCAAGCCACCAGAAGATCGCCCGCGCCGAGCACCACCGTACCGCATTCAAACTGAACGTCCGGAAGCAACCCGACAATCATGCCTCCGGCTTCGAGCCACTCGACGCGTCCATCCGCGCGAATCACCGCCGGCGGCACGTGCCCGGCATTCACGTAACGCAAGCTTCGCCCTCCACTCTCCACCAGCGCGAGGAACATGCTCAAATACTTCGTCATGCGCCCGCCAGTCGTCGACGACGATCGCGCGCCCATCAGAAGCTTGTGATTGATCGTGGCCGGCAATTTTTCGAGCGTCTCGACGTGATCCGCCAGCGCATGCAAAGTCGCCTGCACGTTGGCCATCACCAAGGCGGAAGCCGCGCCCTTCCCTTCGACGTCCGCGACCACCAGCAGCAGGGCTTCCTTCCCATCCACCTGCACCGGAAGAAAATCGTAATAATCCCCGCCAACCATCTGCGAAGCGCGATGCGACACGGCTATTTCAATCCCTGGAAACGCAGGGGGCGCTTCCGGCAAAAGTCCCGCTTGAATTTCCCTCGCCAGCGCCAGGTCGCGCTCCATTTTTTCTTTTTCGAGGCGTTCGCGGTGCAGCTGCGCTTTTTCTAGAGCCAGCGCCACGTGCACCGAAAGCGCGTCGAGAAATGCTTCATCCTCGTCGGTGAAACCTTCCGTCTTGTTTAGCAATTGCAGCACGCCAATGATCGCGCCCGCTTCATTCCGAATGGGCAGACACATCAGCTGCTTCGTCTTGAATCCAAGTTTGCGGTCGATATCCGGCTCAAAGCGCGGATCTTCGTACGCGTTCTCGAGCCGCACCGCCGAGCCTTCGCGCGCCACCCAGCCGGCTATGCCGCGGTCCGCCGGCAAGCGAATCACTTGCTGCTCCAGTCCGATACCCACGAGGGACCATATTTCGTTGCGCTGCTGGTCGACGAGAAAAACCGTCCCGCGCTCGGCTCCGGTCTGGCGCGAGGCAATCTGCAAAATAATGTGAATGAGTTCGCCGAGATCGAGCGTGGAGTTCAGCTTCTTGGTGGCTTCAATAATGCTCGAAAGCTCTTTCATGGCGCCGCGGCGCTCCGCAAGCGCCAGGACCACGGCGGAAAAGCGCGCGAGCAAATCCATTTGGCTGCGTACGCGATCCTCGAGCGGCCCCGCCCCACGAACCTCGAGAACGCGCACGCGGAAATCATCGCTCCCCAGCGCACCCGCCCAAATCGTTGGATCTTTACTGGTATCGCTCGGCAATCCAGGCTTCGAACCTGTTGAGGCCGACGTAGGAAGGGTGCCCGCTTCCGCCCAAACTTCCGCTTCGCCGCGGTCCGCGCGCCAAAGCCGGGCGCCCACAACACCGGGCTGGCCCATCGCAGCGCGAACCACACGATTGGCAATCTCATTTGCGGGGAAGCGGCCTTCCAGCAATCGAAGACCATCGAGCAGTTCAGGGAAGAGTTCGTTCACTTTCTGACGAGCGGGCGATTCACTCATGGCGTACAGGGCGCAAAAACAGCCGCCGCGATGGAGGTAAGCCTAGCAGGAGTGCCGTGGGTTGAAAAGAGAAGGTTCTCGGCCGCACGGGAATGATAATTCACAGATTGAGTTGCCCTGCAATCCGGAATGCCCGATTCATTTGTGCGATAATTCCTTCATGCGAAAACTCATCTTCGCCCAAGCATTCGTCGCTTCGATCCTTCTCGCACTCGCGACGGCGAGCCTCCCCTCCGGCGCCCAGCAAACCACTCCATCGCCTGCCGTTCCCTCCGCGCCGGCCCAATCTTCCGCCGGGCCCGTCCATGAAAACGTCACCTACGGCACCGCCGGCGGCGAAACGCTTCTGCTCGATATTTTTGAGCCCGCTGCCAACAGCGACCATCCACGCCCAGCCGTCATTCTGATTCACGGCGGCGGCTGGACGAGCTTCGACAAATCCACCATGCGCACCCTCGCCCAGTTTCTGGCGCGTTCCGGGTTTGTCGCCGTCCCCGTGGACTACCGTCTCTTCCACGATGGCGTGAATCGCTGGCCCGCGCAGCTCGATGACGTTCAGCGCTCCGTCTGCTGGCTGCGCGCCAACGCCGCCAAATACAATGTCGCTCCGGATCACATCGGCGCCTATGGCCACTCCGCCGGAGCGCAGCTTGCCGCGCTTCTCGGGATGATGGATACGCGCGACAATTCGGACCCTGCGCTGTCAAAATATTCCAGCAAAGTTCAGGCTGTCGTTGATAGCAGCGGTCCGACTGAATTTACCGGTTTCCCAAAGGATAGCGACGAAGATAAATTTTTCTCGAGTTTTTTCGGCGCGAGCTACTCGGCTCACCCGGAAATCTGGCGCGACGCCTCGCCTCTCGATCATGTATCGAAATCCAACGCGCCCTTCCTCATTATTCACGGGACGCACGATGACCAGGTCTCGATTGCTCAAGCCCAAGCGCTTTACGATAAACTTAAGGAAGCTGGCGCTGACGTGAAATTTGTCCGCCTGGATTCCGATCACATGTTCCGCGAGCCTGCTGTGCGCCGCCAGCTCGCTCTCGAAACGCAGCTTTTCTTCGAGCACTATCTCGTCCCGGCTTCCTAAGCGCGCAATTCTCCCCGAGTCGAACTGCTAGGTAGATGGTTGGTTATCGCGGGCCACACGCTCGAGGCGCGCACGGAGATCTTCGATGAGACTTCCGAGAGTGCCCGTTTTTGTAGAACGTTTTATGAACCGCTAAACGCGGCGCGTCAAGTTGCCACGGTCAACCGATTCTTTCCCTCCAAAGATGGCGGCTCGATTCCCCATCGATTACGGCTTGGGTGCCGGCTTCTTGGCGGGCGTCTTCGCCGTGCCTGTAGCCGTGCCGCTGCCCCTGCTGAGCAAGGTCAAGGAATCCTTCGCGTTGAAGGGGAAGCGCCGAACGGACTGTTCGCCGGTGGTGCTAAGGGTAACGTCCACGCGCCGGTTGTTGGCCAAGCGGACGGTCAACAGGTTCTTCATGAACTTGTCCTTTTCCGCAGGAGTCAGGTCCGGATCTTCCTCGAGCAGCTGCTTGACCTCGGCGTCGCTCAGGTTTTGTTCTTCGCCGTACGCCTTGGTATCGATGTGATCGGCGGGAATGCCCTTTTCGACTAGGTAGCTCTTGGTTTTTTCCACGCGGCGTTCGGAGAGCAGCTGGTTGTACTCCTTGCCTCCGCGAACGTCAGCATGGCCGCCGAGGATCAAGTGGGCGTTCGGTCTGTAGGTTAGATATTGCGTGAAGTCGGCCGCCAGTGTGTCGAGAGTGACTGCCTGGCTGGCCATCAACCCGCCATTGGGCTTCGCTACCGTCGGCTGCGCCGTCGGGAAGTAGATGCTGTGCAGGGCCAGCTTCATTTCCAGCTGATGAACCTGCGGAGCTTCCTTCACCTCAACGGTGCCGGATGCGTCGGCGGTGCCGCCTCGTCCGTCGCTCACCGTGCACTTTACGGTGTACGTTCCGGGCTGCAATCCGGTGGCGTCGAACGTCGCGTTCGCGCCAGTGCCGGTAACCTGCCCGCCTGAAGCCGTGTAGCTGTAGGTCAGCGGATCACCATCGGGGTCAGTGCCCGTGCAGGTGATTCCGGTGTGTTCGCCAGGAAGAATCGGACTGCGTTCCACCGACAAGGAAGCTGTCGGAGGACGATTCGGGCGCTCTTCGACTTTGATGTCTGTCGCGCAAGAAGCCGTTCCGCCTTTGCCATCGTTGACCTGCGCCGTAACTGTGTAATTGCCCGGCGTGGCGCTGCCGGGATTCCAGCGCGCGTCAGGACCTGAGCCATCCACCGCGCCGCCCGTAGCCGTATAGCTGTAGGTGAGCGGATCATTGTCCGGGTCGCTGGCGTTCACGTGAACCGCAACGGTGTCGCTGGAGCCGGCGAATACGGATGTGGGGCTCGCGGAGCATGCGGCCACGGGCGGGTGATTCACAGGCGCCGGAGGAGCTTCGTGGGGCAAACCGAAGCGGAGAACGATACCGGTTCCCAACCGCAAGCTATTCTCCCTGCCGCCGGCGGCTAGAGAGTTCCCGTTGAAAGCGGTCGAAAGGTAGTCGATTTCCGCGAAGCGCCAGGCGATGTTCCTTGTCAGGGCGATATCCACGCCGCCGCCGGCCACCATGGTAAAGGCGGTTTGGCTGCTGTTGCCGGTCATCTCCGGTCCGGCATGGCCTGCGCCGACCAGCACTTCCATGAAGGGCACGAAGTAATCAAATTTGCGGAAGTTCACACGGGGACCAACCATAATTGTGGTGATACCTCCGTGGAGATTCACGCCGTTGACGTTGCGGTTGTAGCTCAACCCGCCAAGTTCTTCGGTGAGCCCCAGCCATCGCGCGGGGTTCCATGTGAAAGACCCCGATCCGCCGAAATTGTTAAAAGAGGGGAAGCCGCCTCCCGGATTGAAACTCACGTAATCGAACATGCCCGCGATTTCGTACCGTGGCAGAAGCTGACCTGGCGGCGTGTCGCCGCTCGATTTGGCGTCGGACGGGAGAGGTTTCGGGCGCGGAGCCTCGGGAAGCGCAAAAAGATTTCGGGGAGCAGGCGCAATGTCCCCCGTACCCGTTTTGGCAGGATTCTTCTCTGCCGCCGCTGCGGCCGCCGACGCGCTCGCACCATCGCCATTCTGCTGGGCGCACAAAGGCAAAGCCAATAGAGCGCTAAACGCTACTGCGACACACCAATTACGCATGATTTGTCTCCCTCAGTTATCTATTGCGGAACCCAAGTCTCTGTCGTCCCCGCTGCAGAACCTTGTGCGGCACTGCCATGAATTCGCTTGGACCAACTGCGGCAATTGAATTGCCGTTCGCCGCCTCACCGCCGATACCTTCCCCCACTTGTTCCAAACGCCGGGAGAAAATTCAGGAAGTCACAGGATGCGGCGCAGTAAGCGTATTCCAGAATTCCCTTTATCTGCAAGCCTTTCCTTCCAACAGCCAGGCGGTCAAAAAATATTCTCCGCAGCCTACATCCAATACTGTTCAATGCGAAATGACTCTCGCTTATAGATGCGACGAAATGCAAAAAGGACTGACCGGCGAGGGGGATTCAGCGGAGTTCTTGGCTGCGCCAAGTACCTAGTGGGTTACCGCCCTTTGTGCTAGTATGCCGCCACTTTCTGTGGTGGATTTGCCTCCGACTGAGTTCCTGACACTTTGGAATAGCTCCGTCGCGAGGCGCTACGCCAGCTTGCTGATCTCCTGTCCCGGGTCCAGAGGCGTCCTACAGAAGCTTGGATGGGAATCTCAGCTGCTGCAGGGGCGGACCATGAAAATCAAGAATGCAAAACTCCTTTCCAGCCTTTTACTGTTAACGTGCATTTTGTTTTTGCCGTGCTTGCCTGCCAAGGCGCAGACGTCCAGCGCCGCTGCGCGCATCACGCAGGCCGTGGATGAAAACAATCTCGCACTGCTGAAGGGAAACGTGCACCCGCTGGCGCGCGCGGAATTTGATCAGGGAGCGGTGAGCGACGGCCAGCCTTTGCACCGCATGCTACTTCTTTTGCAACGTGGCGCGGATCAAGAGGCTGCGCTGCAAAAATTGCTCGATGACCAGCAGAATAAATCCTCCGCTGATTATCATGCGTGGCTGACGCCTGCGCAGTTCGGCCAACAATTTGGACCGGCGGATGCCGACATCCAAACCGTGACAAACTGGCTGCGGTCCCACGGCTTTCAGATCACCAACGTGACCGCCGGCCGGACAGTGATCGAGTTTTCCGGAAATGCCGCGCAGGTGCGCAGGGCATTTCATACCGCGATTCACAAGTATCTCGTGAATGGCGAGGCGCGCATGGCTAACGCAAGCGACCCGCAAATTCCAGCGGCGCTGGCGCCAGTGGTTGCGGGGCCGGTCTCGCTGAATAATTTCCCCATAAAATCTCATCTTCTCCCTCTCGGAACATTTCAAAAGTCGATCAAGACCGGCGAGACCAAGCCGCTTTTCACGTTTTCGGGCTGCGCCCAATCCTGCTATGGCGTGGGTCCGGCGGACTTCGCGACCATTTACAACACGGCGCCGCTGTTAAGTGGGACTCCGAAGATCGACGGAACGGGGCAGACGATCGCCATCGTGGGCGAATCCGATATCAACCCGCAAGACGTGATCGACTTTCGGACCATCTTTGGACTGCCACAGAATTTTTCGAGCGCCAACATTATCTTGAACGGAGCAGATCCGGGCCTCAATGGCAGCGAAGGCGAGTCCGATCTTGACGTGCAATGGTCCGGCGCCGTAGCTCCGGGAGCCACTATCCAGTTCGTGACATCAGAGCCGACCGAAACCACTGCGGGGATCGATCTCTCCGCAATTTACATTATTGAAAACAACCTCGCTGGCGTCATGAGCGAGAGTTTCGGACAGTGCGAGCAGGGATTGGGTACAGCAGGCAATGCATTTTACAGCCAAATGTGGCAGCAGGGCGCCGCGCAAGGCATCACGGTTTTTATCTCGGCGGGCGACGGCGGCTCCGCGGGCTGCGATGATTTCGACACCGCAAAAATGGCAACCCGCGGCTTAGCGGTCAGCGGCATCGCGTCCACGCCCTTCGATGTCGCGGTCGGAGGCACGGATTTCAACCAAGTCAATCGATGGACGCAGTTTTGGAGCGCGAATAATGCTTCCATGACGGAAGCTTCGGCGCTGGGCTACATCCCCGAAATTCCTTGGAATGATTCCTGCGGCCAGTTGGGTATCAACGGTTGCGGCGCGTCGGCGCCTCAAGGCTTGCAGAATATTGTCGCGGGGAGCGGCGGAGCAAGCACGCTTTACCCCAAACCTTCCTGGCAGTCCGGCACCGGCGTGCCGCTGGACAGCCACCGCGACCTTCCTGACGTTTCCCTTTTTGCCAGCAATGGATTCGACAATAGCTTCTACATTATGTGCCAGAGCGATGCTGGTGGCACTGGCACAAATTCGTGCAATCTGAACGATTTTGGATATACGTTTCAGGGAGTTGGAGGAACATCCGCTTCCGCGCCGGCATTTGCAGGGATCATGGCGCTGGTGAACCAGAAACAGGCGACCGCGCAAAATCCCGCGCCGCGCCAAGGCAATGCGAATTATGTTTTGTATCAGCTGTTCAAAAAACAGCTGAACACCACACCAGCTCTCAATTGCAACTCTTCTTCGGTTCCTGCCGCTGGCTGCACGTTCAATGATGTGACAAACGGGAACAACGCGTTGGCCAATAGTTCCGTTGGAAACAATGACGTTCCCTGCGCCGGAGAATCCACTAATTGCAACAGCAAGGTGAGCGGCGCGAATGGCGTTCTTGTAACGACGGCGAGTCCAACCACGCCGGCGTATTCGACGACGACGGGCTATGACTTGGCGACGGGGCTGGGTTCTGTGAACGCGGCGAACCTGGTGAACAACTGGGGCTCAGTTACGTTTCTTCCGTCGACGACCACGTTGACCGCCACGGTCAACGGGAGTGCCGTCACTTCGATCACTGGAATCACTCACGGCACACCGGTGAATGTGAGCAGCAGTGTTGCGGCAGGTCAAGGCGCCACCGGAACACCGTCGGGCCAAGTCGTGTTGATGGCTACGCCAAATCCAACGCCGGGGAACATTTCTGGGAGCCTCGGCATCAAGGCGCTGCCTCTGGGGGCGAACGGCACCGCAAACGGGACGGGAGTCATCTTGCCGGGCGGCCAATACGATCTCACCGCACACTATCAGGGCGACGGAACATTTGGCACGAGCGATTCGACACCGGGAATTCCCGTCCATATCACTGCGGAAACCAGCAAAACGCTGGTCAGCTTTCCAGTTTTCAATCTCAACACGGATGCAGAGACCAGCAACACGCCAACCAGTTTGATGTATGGCTCGCCATACATCGCGCGCATCGACGTTGGCAACTCACAGGCGAAACTCTCCTTCCCATCACAGCCGGTTTGCACCCCGCCGGCCTGTCCCACAGGAACAATTACTTGGACGGACTCTGTGAACGGCGCTCCCGCAACGCCGCTGGATGGCGGAGTGTTTACGCTGAACAGCGATGGCTACACGGAAGATCAGCCGATCCAGCTTTCCGCCGGATCTCACGTGCTGACGGCCAGCTACGGAGGAGATGAGAGCTACCAAACAAGTACGGGAACCTATTCGCTGACAGTCGTGCCGGTGACGACGACTACAACATTAACTGCGAGCACGACGAACGCCGTCGTTTATAACGAGTTCAGTTTGACGGCAGACGTAAAAACCAACAGCTCCGGCGTAGCTCCCTCATGTAACGCGATCGTGTTTAAGGACGGGCCCACGGTACTGAATGTTGGTGGAGATTGTCTCCCAACCGACGGATCCGTGAATGGTCCAGCGGAAACGGTTTTTGTGGCCTTCGAACTCCTGACCACTCCAGGAGTTCATACGTACACGGCAACCTATACGGGCGAGCCAGGTTATTTGTCTTCGGTGTCAAACGCTCAGACCGTCACTGTAAAACTCGCGACCATGCTGACCGTTCAACCTGCTCCAGCCCAGATTTTCTTAGGACAGAGCACGACTCTGACGGCTCTCGTGGATACCGGTTATCAGTCGCCAACCCCCGGGCCCACAGGAACGGTGACTTTTACCGGCGCCAATACTGGAAAGATCAGCAATCCGGTAAGCTGCACGGCGGTGACGGATGCCTCTGGTAATGAGGCATGCCAAGCTGGCGTGACTTACAGCCCGATGTCGAGCGAATCTGTCACAGCAACCTACAGTGGTGATACCAACTACGCTGCTAATAATTTTTCTCCTCCGACGCTCGTTCTCGTCGTTCAGCCAACTTTCACTGTTGCGGAGACTGCTATAACACTTGCAGCTGGCAGTAGCGGAACCTCGACGATCACAGTCACACCAAGCGGTCCGTTTACTGGCAATGTGGTCGTGACGGCATCGACCTTACCGCCCGGAGTGACCTGTCCATCGTCACCCCTCACGATAAGCGTTACCGGCACGACTGCGTCAGGAACTTTCAACTGTCAAGTGACCGCGCCGTCCACGTCCCTTTCGGCAGCGACTCTTTCACAGAGCCAGATGCTGGAGGCAAGAAGCACATCCTTACGCAAGGACGGCAATGCGCGCGAAAAGGGATGGGGTCTAAGCGGCGCCACGGGCTTCGCGGCCCTCTCGCTGCTGTTCTTCCCGTACCGGAAACGCCATCGTGCAGCCTTGAAGCTTGGTTTGCTTTGCCTTATCAGCTTTACGCTAGGGTGCGGAGGTGGCAGCAGCAGCGGTGGCGGAGGTGGAGGCGCACTCACGGCCACTGTCACACAAATGACAGTGAGCGCTGACAAGGTCGCCTCGGGAACCGCAATCACGTTCAGTGTGTCCGTCACCGGTGGCAATCCCGCAGGCTCGGTTAAACTTTTCGACAGCGGTGTGGGGATTGCAACTGCGGCCGTGGTTTCAGGTGGCAAAGCCACGCCGGCCGCGCTCGCTCTGTCGGTCGGAACGCACTCAATCAGCGCGCACTACCTGGGTGATGCAAGCACGCAAGCGTCGCAGAGCGGCGCTCTCAACCTGACGGTCATAGGCAGCACGACGCTGGCGATAACTACGAACCCCGTCGCTACGCCAGCAGCCGCGGCGATAAACGTAAGCATCAACTAACAGACGGGGGTGACGGAGCGGGCGGCCCGTGCGCTCCGGGGCACCACTACCAATAAGGGACCTCTCACAAATCAAAACAACACGGTCGGCGCCCCTCCGCTTCTCTATACTTTCCCGAGAAGTGCCGCAGTGATATTCTCTCGGCGATCTTCATGTCCGCAAATACTAATTCTCCAAGTCCGAGCAACCCGCCCATAGACGGCGTAATTTTCGGCGGCTCGTTCGTGAGCTGCGCCGTTCACAACTGAGGACAAAACGTTGAGCAGTGATCCAAGTGCTCATAATACTGGCGACCATGGGGGCCATAGCGTTCGCGTTATCCATCTTCTGGGGCCGGATCACCAGACCCGACACCTTTGACCGCGACACGATAGCCTTTCTTGGGAAAATGTGGATTGGAATCGTGGGCGGGTTCGTTGTCCTGTATTTTCTCCTAAAGTACAAGCTGCTTTAATCGAACCTTGGGCGGTTGGCAATTTCTTAAGTCTCGGTGGGCCATTCCATTCGCCCCTCTGCTGGTTACCTACGGCTCACCGTCCATAACTTCCACGAATAAATAACTTATATTTTATACTTGACAATTAGTACCAAGATGTTATAGTTGCTCGGTATATTGGGACGCAGACCCTGTCCGTCTTCCCGCAAGTCATGCGCCCCCGCCGCGCGGTGCCTAAAACTCCTGCAAAACCTTCAGTCCCGCCCAGATTACCACTTCATAAAACCAGACATTTCCTAACCCGTTCAAAATCAACACTTTCTGCAACTGTTGATTCCACCGCACTTGAACTCCCGCAGATGCAGCGTTTACAAAAAACCGGGGAGGCAGTTCTTCTCGCGGCCCCAAAGTTTGTTGACTCGTCACTATCCTCTACTTGCTGTGTGGCACACGCAGGAACAGCCGCAACTCGCATCGTTTCATGGGCTTACTTCATAACTTCCGTACACCCCCGGGGTGGGGTTGCAAGCCATCCGATTCGATCTGGACGAATAGCCCACGCGCCAACCCTTCGACCTCGCGCCTCCCGCGCTGACTCGCGTTACACTACTGACTTCATGCTTGCCACGACGATTCTGGATACGAATTGGATGGGGCGGCCGCGGTCGATTGGCGCGGTGCTGCTGGAATCGGATGGACATCGGGCGATTATTGATCCAGGGCCGGCTTCGACGCTTCCTACGCTTCGGCAACTTTTAGATTCGCGCGGGATTGGCGTTTCGGATTTAAACGCGATTTTGCTTACGCATATTCATCTGGATCATGCCGGGGCGACAGGCGCGCTCATCCGCGAAAATCCTAACCTTGAGGTTTATGTTCACAAGGCTGGGTTGCTGCACATGGCTGATCCGACGAAACTGCTCGCTTCCGCTGGGCGGCTTTGGCCTGGCGAATTGCAGTATTTATTCGGCGAGACGCTGCCTGTCCCGTTTGGAAATTTGCGCATGCTGCAAGGCGGGGAGACGCTCTCGCTCGGAAGCCGCAATCTCGAAGTGGTTCACACGCCGGGGCACGCTTCGCATCACGTTTCTTATTTTGATTCGTCGGATGGGACAGCATTTGTTGGCGACACGACCGGGTTCCACATCGAAGGTGAGCCTTACGTGGTTCCGCTCGCGCCACCGCCAGATATCGATCTTGAAATATGGAACGCTTCGCTGGATGCGATCGCCGCACGAACTCCGGCGCGGCTATTTCTCACGCACTTCGGCTATTCGGATAATCCGGCGGCGCACATCGCAGAATACCGCAAGAATTTGCAGCGCTGGACTGCACTTGCAGGGGAAATCTTGCGTTCCACGCCAGAGCAAAGTGCCGCGTTGGAAAAATTTGTCTTGGCGACGACTGAGGAGATGAAACAACGCCTCTCTGTTGCCGAAGCCGAGCATTACGTTTTCAATTGCGGCCTTAATCTAAACTGGTTGGGGCTCTCGCGTTACCACCGTAAACGCGCCGAAGCTACGGCGGCTGGAGCGAAGCCGCAGTAAATGGAGGGGGACGTTAACTTCGCTGGCTAAGCCGTCGTTTCAGAGGAAGAAATTTCAGGCGTTTCCGCAGCGGGTTCAGCCTCGGGAGCAGCGGAAGCCGCCGCAGGTTCGAGCCGCGCGGAAAGAGCTTCCACCAATAGATCGACGAGCTTTTTTGCGCCGCTGCCGTCGGGATCTTTGTCCGGATTGTACTGGGCTACGACCAGTCCCAGGAGGTTTTTGTGTTTCGCAAATTCGCTGAGAGCCGTGCGCACGTCTGCCATCTTCAATCCATCAGTGCCTGGCACGTTCACAGCGGAAAATTCTTCAACGGCGATAACGTCCGTATCGAGATGCACTACAAATTCATGCGCATCGGCATGCACGTAGGTTAGCCCGTCGCGCGCTGCGGCGCTTCCGCCCTTGGATTGAATGTCCGCCGCGTCAATGTGGCGCATCGGGGACTTGCTGAGAAATTCCTGTTCAGGAGGATCGAGTCGTTCGAGGCCGAAGAGCGTCACGTCCGGCTCGCGCACCAGCGCAGACTCGCCAAAGAAGCGCACCAATTCTGGAGCGCCACGACCAATTACGTGAGCCACGACCATCCCATCGATGCGTCCCGAAGGTGTTGAAGCCGGCGTGTTCAAATCGGCGTCGCGATCAAACCACAAGAGGTTGACATGCTTGTAGTAACGGCGCACGCCCGTCAAAAGTCCGATGACTTGCGCGCAATCGCCGCCCAGCACAAGCACTAGCGCTCCGCTTTTCACGGCAAGCTCGGCGTGCGTTTTGAGGTCGTTCAGACCCGCGACAATTTCTTTCAGATTGCGGGCGCGTTTGTGCTCATCATCGTCGGCGAATAGTCGCGGCGCGCAGTCGCCGTGATCGATCACTTCAAAACCAGCGTTCTGCAGCCGCTCGATCAGTCCCGCCGCGCGCAAAGCTGCAGGCGCCTTTTCGCTGCCGGGCAAAAACGCAGCCGCGCTCGACGGCGCGCCTATCAAGGCAATCTTCTTCGGCTGACGGACGATTTTGACCGCCAAGGTTAAGCTCCCTGTTTTGTGTGTCCCCGCCTACCGCGCTGGGCCTACTGCAAACTTCGCGGGACCAAGGCCCGCCCCTGTGTTTCTACTGCGCTACAAATGACACTGCAAAATCCCGGGGCCTCTTTTTAACGACGCGGGGCTGGCGCAATCGTCGCCAGCTCCGGAGGCAGCGTGAAGCGCACATCCTCGCGAATCAAATCGAGGTCGCGTTGATCCGTGTATCCAAACTCCGCCAGCCGCTCGCTCACTTGCTCGACGAGCACTTCGGGCGCGGATGCACCTGCGGTCAAGCCCACGCGCTTTACACCTTCGAGCCAGTTCACATCGATGTCTTTGGCTGAATCGATGAGCTGGGCTTTCACGCCGCTGCGCTTGGCGACTTCCACCAGGCGATTCGAATTGGAGCTGTTTGGCGAACCCACTACCAGGAGAAAATCCACGTCCTTGGCTACTTGTTCGACGGCTTCCTGGCGGTTCTGCGTGGCATAGCAAATGTCATCACTCGCAGGTCCTTTGATCAATGGGTACTTTTGCCGCAGCCGGGCGACGATTTCTTGCGTGTCGTAGAGGCTTAGCGTGGTTTGGGTGAGGAAAGAGAGCTTGTCGGGCTCGGCCACATCCAGCGCATCTACCGCAGCTACCGAATCCACCACGATGGTGCGGTCTGGCGCTTCGCCTGATGTTCCGACGATTTCCTGGTGGTCCTTGTGGCCAATCAAAATGATTGTGCGCTTTTCGCGCGCGAATTTCAGCGCCTCGAGATGCACCTTGGTGACCAGCGGGCAGGTCGCGTCGATTACTTTTAGCGCGCGATCCTTAGCTTCCTGGCGGACTGTCGGCGGCACGCCGTGGGCGCTGAAGACCAGCACCGCACCGTGCGGCACGTCGTCGATGGACTCCACAAAAATCGCTCCGCGGCGCCGCAACTGCTCTACCACGTAGGTGTTATGGACAATTTCGTGATGGACATAGACCGGCGCGCCGTACGCTTCCAGGGCCAGCTCGACGATATCCACCGCCCGCACCACGCCCGCGCAGAACCCTCGCGGCCGTACTCTCAGCAAAACCTTCCCATTTGTCGCAGTCTGCATCGTTATCCTAAGTAAGTAATTTCCGAAGACTCTATCATACCTTACGGCGAGGCTGGCCCGCACCGGGTTTCCTCGCCAGACAGGCGAACCTGTAGTTTCATAGGCACGATCGCTTTATCGTGCAATTGCGAAGAAGACTTCGACTTTGGTTTCAAAGTCGACCGGTTCACCCATTACCAAGAATGGCCGGAACTCCCATTTTCGGACACAATCGGCGGCCGCTTTCTGCAGTTCAAAGGGGCCGGTAACTGGGTGGGCCTCTGTCACTTTGCCGTCCTTCCCAATGATAGCTTGCACGACTACTGTCCCTTGGACATGGGATTGTTTGGCTGATGCTGGGTAAACCGGAGGGGGCATCTTGAGAATAAGTTCCTTTATGTTCCCGGGATACGGCGCCATCCTGCCATTTAAAGGACCAATTGCGTCAGAAGGAGGCGTGAATTCAGTAGCGTTGGAAAGGCTTTCGAGCGTATCGACGTGGAGAGGCATGCGCTGTTTACCTTCACTGGTTACCTTCACATCGCGGGCTAGGTAGCGGCCCTGAAATCGGGTGATGTAGTTATAGACGGTATCGTTCTCGCCGCCTCCTTCTGAGTCCAAAACGAAGAATTGGCGCTTTCTGCTCGAAGCAGAAGTGCGGAAAAGTCTCCGGATAACCTACGACTGTAACGGCGACATTGGTTTTGCGCGGCTTAACGGCGATGCATTGAAGCGTCGTCGGGCCGAAGGAACGGTCACTCTTCACCAGTCTAGATTGCTGGAGATCCACCCCTGCGCCAAAGGGCTGGATCAGTAGTTCCCGCACCTTCAATTCTCTTGATCCGGGCCACTCTTGGTTGCCGCTGCGATAGAGGACACCATCCGTGGCAAAGTCGGTCTGTGTAAAGCTCGCACTTGCGTAGCTGCGTTTGTATTTACGAGGCGAAATCCAGAGTTCCTCATAGGTGCCCGAAATTTCAGGGTCGCCATCATGGTCGAACGTCTGATAACTGACTTTGATGTGCATGGTTGCACATCCGGCCCATCTAAACCGTTTGCGCTGGCGGCCAACGTTAGCATTGCAGCCGGTTCCGTAGGCATCGTGGGCACTTTTTCTGTGCTTGATGTGTTTGAGGCACAATTCTGGGCGGCCTGTGCGCAGACCGAACTATGCGCAGTAATCGCCAGAGTTCCCAATAGACAAAATACTAGGACTGCTCGCGTGTAAATGGGCTCCAGCAGGATCGTCACCGTAAACCTTTGACCCACTAGTTCCGGCGAATCCGCCGTTGACGCACATGATAGCCCAAACTTGGAAAGCTGTGCACGTATGCTATTGGCCGAAGTAGTAGCCGTCGCGGGCTTGAACTACTAGGTCTTTCTGTTTGCCGACGACGAGATGGATTTTGTGGTAGCCGACCGTGTTTCCCTTGTCGGGGGTGTAGGCGAGGCTGTACTGGTTGCGGAGGTCTTCTTCGATCTCGGCGTAGATGGCGTCGACCGTTTCTTTTTTGGTGACTTTGAACATGCGGCCGCCGGTTTCTTTGGAAATTTGCTCGAGGATTTTCTTGCCGTCGGGGCGCTGTTCTTGCGGAGGGTAGCGCCCGCCGCCGCGGCCTCCGCCCATGCCGCCGCCGTGACCACCCATCCCGAATCCGCCGGGTCGGCTGTAGTTGTCCTCTTCATCGGCAAACAAGATGGAGTAGATGATCGTGTCCGAGCGCTGAGCGGTGGCGATTGCCTCGGCCATGGTTTCCCTGCTGCCGTGGTCCACACCATCCGAAAGAACGATCAGCGCCTTGCGGCCTTGCTGCTTGCCCATCAATTCGTCGGACCCCAGGTAAATCGCGTCATAGAGAAGTGTTCCGCCGCCGTGTGAACCTCGGCCGCGCCCTCCTCCACTTCCGCCGCCATTTCCACTTCCACCACCGCCATTGCTGCCTCCGCCTCCGTCGAATTGAGGAGTCGAAAGCTTTTGCAGCGCCGCCTGCAATTGGGGACGCGACGGAGTGAAATCCTGCAGAAGCTCCACTTCCCTGTCGAAGTGGATCACGAACGCCAAATCCTTGTCCTGGCGTAGAAGTTTATCGAGGAAGCTGTAGCTCGCGCTGCGCTCCTGATCGAGGACGCGGCGCTGGCTTAGGCTGGTATCGACCAATAGGCCGAGGCGCAGCGGCAAGTCGCTTTCGTGCGCGAAATAGTTGATGGTCTGGGGACGCCCGTCTTCATCTAGCTGAAAATCGTCTTTGGTGAGATTCGAGATAATCTTTCCATGCTTGTCGCGAACCGTCGCCAGTACGCTGACAGTTTTGACCTCGACCGCGATCGTGGGCTGGCCTTCTTGTGGCCGCTTCAATTGTGGCTGCGATGGCGTTTGTGATTGCGACGACGGCTGGGCCGGTTGTTGCGCACGAAAATCCTGTGTGATCAGCGTCAAAAATAAAGGAGCGATGACACATAGGCTCATGCAAAAGAGTCGCGATCCTTTGATGGAACGGGATGCCGAACGATTCGTTAGACGATTGGCAAAGGATTCTTTCATCTTTTCCTAGTTCAGCTTCGAAACGGGCACTTTGGGCTTCAAGTGTGTCCCGGAAATAAGCTCGAATGACGCCCGCTCGCGTTGCGCTTGTAGTGTCTGGCGATCTTGGTCGGCCCGGGCTTGGCAGGCTGGGCGGGGCAAGCCCCGCCCCTACAATCACTTCATCCGTTGCGGGCGAAAAGTTCCCGAACGTGCCAGATGATAAGACGCCAATTGGCACGTTTTGGTTTGCCGCGTGAGTGGGTGCTTGCCGGGCCTAGCCAAATTGGTGCTCCCCGAGGCAGCATTCGCCGCTGTAAAATGGACTTCGCATCTCCTTTAAAATGAGCACAGAAATGATCATCGTACCCGTGACCCTCGAAGGGCGTCACGTGCGGTTGGAACCGCTCTCTCAGACGCACCAACCCGATCTAGCCGTCGTCGGCCTCGATGAAAATCTGTGGCGTTGGATTCCCACTCCCGTGCGGACGCCGGAAGAGATGTCTGCCTACATCGCCACAGCGCTCGATGAACACAAGCGTGGTGTCTCTTTACCCTTCGCGCTGATTGAAAAGGCTAGCGGGCAAGCGATCGGGAGCACGCGCTACGGCAACATCGACCGGACGCATCATCGCGTCGAAATTGGCTGGACATGGGTGGCGCCGCCCTGGCAGCGTTCCGCGGTAAACACCGAAGCAAAATATCTTTTGTTGCGACATGCTTTTGAAACGCTCGGATGCATCCGCGTGGAGCTAAAGACCGATTCGCTTAACGAGCGTTCTCGTGCGGCCATTTTGCGCATTGGCGCGCGTGAGGAAGGCACCTTTCGCAATCACATGATCACCGCTAGCGGGCGCATCCGGCACACTGTTTACTTCAGTATTCTCGATTCGGAATGGCCTGACATGAAATCCCGTTTGCAAAGCATGTTGCTTCCATAACGCCCGGGCAAGCTGGGGCGCAATGAATTGCGCCCCTACAAGAGTCGATTCGGTTCGTTGCTCATGGTATTGAGGTTTACCATTGGATGGCAGGGTCATTCCGCGCGAGGGCGTGCGCCTGCGCCTAAGCTAAACTATTAGGCAGGGCACGCCAGGTGATGCGTTTGTGCCCAGTGTGCGGGCCCGGCCACGCTGCCGAGGTATAGGTGTCTTCGGGAACGACCATCGGGCACAGCCCGGATGCTCCCAAAGACTGGTAGCGAACACCGCCGCTAAACGGAGAATCTTGTGCCTTCTTCCGATCCGAGAGATCGCCGCCGCAGCGAACGCGTAATGCTGCAGATACCCATCAAGGTTCTGGCTGAGACGCCTGACAGCGTGCATGTCGAGGAAAATACGCACACCCTGGTGGTCAATGCGCATGGCGGATTGATGAAATTGAAGGCGGAGCTCCTCGTGGGCCAGCCATTTATTCTGGTGAGCCCGCAATCCCGCATAGAGCAGAGCTGCCGCGTCGTGCGCGTCGATCAACCGAGCGCTGACTACTTCGCCGTGGCTTTCGAGTTTGATCTCCCCGCGCCGAAATTTTGGCCGGTCACCTTTCCACCAAAGGATTGGGGAGTTCCGGGAGCCTGAGGAATTGTCTAATTCGCACGGAAGCGCGCGCAGGCACAACCAATTTTCCCACCGCAACTATCCAATAAGTGCAGGGTTCAACAAGGCAGAGGATAATTATGCCTTTGGAGGCTGGTCAGATGCGGTTTTCACGTCGTCCCTTTAGCACAACTACGCGGCTTTTGACCGCGATTGCTCTTCTAGCTTTAATTGTCGTTGTTGGCTGCAATGAGTACGTCACGACCGAGCGTAATCCCGAAGTTCCCATCCCTAAGCATGCCACCTGGGCCTGGCGTCCAGTCGAAGCGCAGCCCGCTGGCCCCCACGAATCCCGGCCTGTCATCTCGCGAGACGAGCCCAATCACGGTGCCAGACCGGTTCCCCAAAGCGAAGCATCCACTGAGATCCTCCGCGGACAGATTCGCGTGGCGATCACCAAGCAACTAAAGGAAAAAGGTTTCAAGGAAGTGGCTGACCCGAACGCGGCTGCCTTTCTCGTCGATTATCACATTGCCGTGAAGGACCAGAGCTCTTCCGTGCCTGTGGGCTATGGCGGCGGATATCCCGGAGTCGTATGCGGCCCTTATGGTTGCGTGCAATCCTGGGGCTGGGGTCCGCCAGCGTACGGCTACCAAAACATCAAATTCCGCAGCGGGACAATGGTATTCGACTTTCTGCAAGCGTCGACGCATAAGGTCGCGTTTCGCGCGATCGGGAACAAACCCGTGGGGGCCGGCCTCACTACGTTCAAGCAGAGCGATGTAAATTCGCTGGTGGGTGCTGTGCTGTGGAAACTCGCCGCGGGCCAGTAGCCATTCGTTTGCCGTTGAGCTTCGCTTCGACGTAAATAGAGACGTGCGAGTCATTGAGAAAAGCGGCAGCAGAACTGCCGCACTCCAAATCCAGGGATTCCTACGGTAGCAATCCAAAGACAACCACGCTATTCGGCGTGCCGACGTAGACTTTCCCGTTTGCCACCATCGGCGTGACGTACTTGTTGTCGCTGAATTGGTCGCGGTTGTTGGCTGCCTGATTCGAGTTGTAGAGTTCGGTCGTCAAATTCGCAGCGTTGAACGCGTGCAACACTCCGGTGGAACCGTTCTCCACCGCCCAGACAATCGCATTTGATGTACCGTTCGCGGAAATACTCGGAGTTGTGCCGGGATAGGCAAAGCTGGCGGAGCTTTGGGTCGCGGGCGTTGTCGAAAGCTTCGCACTGGTAATCGGGAAAGCCTTCAGGTGGTCGCCCACCGCGCCATAGTAAACCGTATTATTGAAGTAGCTGGGCTTGGACCACACGCCGCCAATCTGCCCGTTAATCTGTTGATAGATATTGTCGGCTGTGCTGTTGAACTTCCCCATGTTGTCGCGATCCACGACATAGATGATCGCGTCCTTGCCGGAGCCAATCGCCAGATGGCGCGTATTTCCGTTTGCGTCGACCATATCCGGCAAAAGTAGCGGCCCGCCGGAGCCGAAGTCGGTGTCGGAGTTTGATTCCGAAACTGTATTCGATGGCGTGAAGTAATCAAGAAGCGTGATGGGTGCGCTGGAAGCCAGTTTTACGTAGCATTGACCGCAATCCCCTTGCGATGGGAAGCCGCTCGCGTTCAGCGTCGTATCGAAATCACCGTTCCCTACCATGAAAAAGATATTTCCGGAGGCGTCCGCGGCGGGGGCCGCTCCCGCCATCCAGATGCCGCCTTCACTTCCATTGGGCACGAGATTGAGCACGCTTGTTTGCGTCAGCGCGTTCGCATCATAGGAGATCACCCAGGAGGTGTAAGGGCGGTCATCGCAATGCGAAGACCACGTCGTGTAGATCGTGGTGCCGATTTCGAGCAGGCCTGGGCGTTCCTTATATTGCTTAGCGTCGAAGACTACATTTCCACCCGTGCTGTTGTCGCCAGAGCCTGGATGAGTCGCTTGCACTGTCGTTGGCCCGCCGAAAAGTTCCGCTCCAGTGGTAAGATCCAGCGCGTGCAGCCGTTGAAAATAATTTCCGTTGGCATCCTTGGACATTGCCACGACATAGATTGCTCCATGCGTTCCGCGCGCGCGGTCGATGACGGGCGTAGCTGTCACGCCAATCTCCGGCGAGACTTGACCGCAGCCGCGGTCGTCGCTCGACGTTTCGCCGCTGCTAAGGACGGAAGTCTTCCACAGAAATGTGCCTGTGTTGCCGTTGACGGAGTCCGCGTCAAACGCGTAGACGCTGCCGTGCTCGGTCGCTACGTACAGAACGTTTTTTGTTCCTACGCTGGGGATCGCCACCGCTGAAAGATACAACGGCTGCGCGTCCACTCGTCCATCAACGGTGAATGCGCCAAGTTTGCCGAAAGTCGCGGAAGTCACGTTGGCAGGCGTGAGAATCGTTTCGTTCAGGTTCTGGCCGGTGCGTAGATTGTCGTAGTGATACGTCACGACATTGATGGTGGAGACGCTGACTGCGTTCACCGTTAACGTAGCCATCGTGCTCGTTTGGCTTCCTGTTGCGTTGCTGACGATCACATCAAATTTCGCGCCGTTGTCGGCCGTTGCCGTCGCTGGCGTGGTGTAACTCGCCGCGGTCGCGCCTCCGATGTTCGTGCTGTTCTTCTGCCACTGATAACTTAGAGGCGCTGTTCCCGTTGCGGTAACGCTAAAAGTCGCCGTTTGTCCTGCGTTCACTGTCTGATTCGCAGGTTGCGTTGTTATCGTCGGAGCCACTGCTGCCGTGTTCACAGTCAAAGTTGCCATCGTGCTGCTTTGACTGCCGACAGCGTTGCTGACGATCACGTCGAACTTCGCGCCGTTGTCGCTCGTTGCGGTCGCAGGAGTGGTATAGCTAGCTGCCGTCGCCCCAGAAATGTTTGCTTTGTTTTTCTGCCATTGATAACTGAGGGGTGCCGTTCCGGTCGCCGTCACGCTAAACGTTGCCGTTTGTCCGAGAGTCACAGTCTGATTCGCTGGCTGCGTCGTGATCGTCGGGGCCGCCGCTGCCGCGTTCACGGTCAACGTCGCCATCGTGCTGGTTTGACTTCCGGCGGTATTGCTAACGATCACGTCGAACTTTGCCCCGCTGTCCGTGATTGCGGCGGCAGGAGTGCTATAACTTGCCGCGGTCGCACCAGAAATGTTCGCGCTGTTCTTCTGCCACTGATAACTCAGTGGCGTCGTTCCCGTCGCCGTCACGCTAAACGTTGCCGTTTGTCCGAGAGTCACAGTCTGATTCGCCGGCTGGGCCGTGATTGTCGGCCCGACTGCTGCCGCGTTCACCGTCAGCGTTGCCATCGCGCTGGTTATACTTCCCGCTGAGTTGCTCACCACTACATCGAATTTTGCCCCACTGTCGCCTGCGAGGGTCGAAGGTGTCGTGTAGGTCGCTGCCGTTGCCCCGCCAATATTCGCGTTGTTCTTCAGCCATTGATAACTCAAAGGCGCTGTACCAGAGGCCATCACGCTGAACGTCGCCGTTTGCCCAGCCGTAACAATTTGGTTCGCTGGCTGCGATGCGATGGCCGGCGCCACTGGCTTGTTTCCGTTGTTTGAGTTGTTGGACGAGATCACGCCTGCGCAGCCTACAAACGCGAGCGCCGCAACAACCGCACTTGCCTGCAATAAGAAAATTGGTCGGCGCACTGGCGTACCCCCATGTCAAATCGAGCGGCCTGGTTGGGTTGGCCACAGTCTCGGGGAAAAGCGGACCGGCCCGCGCCGGGATGCCGCAGCGATGCATACACACTCTCTTACATGCAGCTTAATCAGCAACGAGGGAAATTACGCCTGAACAAAAGTACAGTTCTCGGCCAGAGCTTTGGGTTGCTCCTCTCTGCACCTCCGGTACCTGCTGACCTCTTGGACGAATTCTGTTCCGCCCTTTTGTGGTCTCAGCATCTTGCCTCCGTCGCATGCTGGTTCTATGCTCTTTTGCGTATGCTCCTCAAAGACCAAGTTGCTTTGATTACCGGCTCAGGCCGCGGCATCGGGCGCGCCATGGCTCGATTGTTTGCCGCCGAAGGTGCTTCGGTATTCCTGACGGCACGCACGGAAGTGGAGTTAACAGCCACCGTGAGAGAGATCTCCAGCAGCGGCGGGAACGCGCACTATTCGCTCGCCGATCTTGCGCTCGAAGCGGATTGCACGCGCATTGTCGCGGAAGCGTGCGCAAAATTCGGCAAGATCGATGTTCTTGTGAACAACGCCGGGCACTATGGTCCCGTTGTTCCTGTGGAAGACTATCCGCTTGCGGAGTTCGACAACGTTATTGCCGTCCACCTGCGCGCTGCGTTCCTGCTGAGCAAACTCGTCCTTCCGGAGATGTATGCGCGCAACTCCGGCGTTATCCTTAATATATCGAGCCTTTCGGCTAAAGCTGCGTTCCCGTGGGGTTCGGCATACGCAGCGGCAAAAGCGGGCATGCTCGGCTTGACGCGCATCACCGCCGCAGAAGCCGCCCGCAAAGGCGTGCGCGTTAACGCCATCTGCCCAGGGCCAGTTACTGAAACTCGCATGTCCAAGGAACTAGGCAACACTCTTGCCGCAAAGTTAGGCGTAAGCCCCAAAGAACAACTCGCCGGTTTCCTGAGCACGATTCTGCAAGGCCGCGGTCAAACCGCCGACGAAGTCGCGCGCGCCGCGCTCTTTCTTTGTTCTGCACAATCCAGCGCCATCACCGGTCAATCCATCAACGTAGATGGCGGCGCCGCGTTTTTCTAGCGTTGGGCGCAAATCATGACAGCGTGAGCAGTTGATCTGAGCCATTGCGGCGCGGAACCTGCTCCGCCCGCTGTCTTCTATTGAGTTGGAAGTTTAAGGAACTGCAATGTGTTCAGCCACGTTTCAACCAACTTAGGCCAGCCCGTGACCGGCAACGCCGTCCGCCGGAGCCCGTAACCATGTCCGCCCTCGGCGTAGAGATGCATTTCCGCGGAAACCTTCGCGTTCTTCAATTGCAGAAAATAAACCGTTGAGTTTTCCACGTGCACTGGGTCGTCCTCCGATTGCACGATGAACGTAGGTGGCGTTTGCTCTGTTGGATGAATGTCCGCGTTGGCCGCGAAGTTCTGCTCCGCGATCGCCAAATACCCGGGATAGACAATTACCGCAAAGTCCGGCCGACAACTGAGCTGGTCTGCCACGTCGATGGGAGCGTAAATTCGATTATCGAAATGCGTGCTGAGTGCGGCGGCAAGATGCGCTCCCGCCGAAAAGCCGAGGACACCAATCCGGTGAGGATTGATCTTCCATTCCACTTCGTGCGCTCGCACAATTCCCATGGCCCGCTGCGCATCTTGAAGCGCTGCCTCGGACTTCGGGTACGGCCCGGAGTCAGGCACGCGGTACTTGAGCAAGACGCAAGTGATGCCCACCGAATTGAGCCAATCGCACACTTCCGTGCCTTCCAGATCGATCGCCAGAATGCGGTAGGAGCCGCCAGGAAATACCACGACGGCCGCTCCCGTGTTTTTGCCGGTCGGCGAATAGAGAGTCAGCGTCGGTGTGGAAACATTGCCGAGACGAATGACCGGTTTGCCTGCGACGAGATTTTCTTTGGCGGTCGTCGTGTCAGCTTCCGGCGCGGGATTGGGCTGCGCTCCTGGAGCTGCATGCGGCCAAATGTTCAACGTTGTATGGCCAGGCGCAGGCGGCCACTGCGCAAACAAACAAGTGGATGTGCCAACAACCGCGGCGAGCAGGATTAAGAAGTAGCGCACAAGAGAAACCTCGAATCTGAAATTTGTGGCGTGATCGTAGCATGAAGTGTGGATGAACTCGCGCCTGCTCAAGGAGTTTGCTGTTGGCCGTGTTCCGAAATTGTATTCAGCGCAGCCCGCGCTCGTTTCTTCCATCAAAGACCTTGGCTTACTTGCTGGCTGCTGCATGAGCTTGGTGCGCAATCAGGAGGAAACCCTTCGCCGTAGCATCCTTTTCGAGACTGGCAAGATGCTCGTGGGACGCTGCTTTTTTTCCCTGTTTCATCTCGATCTCGCCGAGCGCCAAGCGAGCATCGAACTGGCAGCGGCCGCAGCTCAGCCGGGTGGCTTCGGCGAAGACATTGGTCAAACTTCGCGAAGCTTCCGCTACCTGACCATTTGCCGCGTGAATGCGTGCGGCGGTTATGAGCGTGTCTATAGCGAGCAACCGGCTTTCCGTGGTTGCGGCTGCCAGCTCCGCGATATGAATCTCTTTTTCAGCTTCGACTAGTTTTGCCTGGGCGAGCAGAGAACGGCTCAAGAGGTTCCTTGCATTGAGTTCATTTCCAGGGGCCTTTTCCGTTATCGCCTGTTGAATGCTATGCCGTGCCGGTTGTTCCGCATCGGCTGGGTGGCCTTCTTCGATCGAGAGTGCGGCAAGCGCCAAAAGGCTATCGCCGACCGTAACCTTTTCTCCGATTTTGTTGCGAATAGCGAGCGCTTCCTCATGAGCCTTGCGGGCTTGCTCGAGATTTTCTTGCGTTTTGAAAAATTCACCTTGCACAAAAGTGGCATAAGCCACAGCGCGCTGATTACCTGCTTGTTGGAAGATCGGCATTTGCTCATCGAGGGCTTTTTGAACGGCCGGCAGATCTCCGAGATCGAGGAGCATGGCCGCGAGATTGTTGAGGCCGAGGGCGACGCCGGATTTATCGCCAATCTCGCGGCGGATCGCTATGGATTGTTCATGCAATTTGCGGGACTCGACTAGTTTGCCCTGTTCGTGATCAACGATCGCCAAATTGGTAAGAGCGCGGGCGATGCCGCGTTTTTCGCCGATCTCCTGGGTGATGCCCAAGGATTGTTCATAAAATTTCCTAGCCTCCGCAAATTTGCCCTGCTGGTAGAGCACGACAGCGATATTGTTTAGAGAGACGGCTTCACCGATTCGATCGCCAGTTTCTCGGCGGATGGCGACGGACTGTTCGTAGGCTTGCCGAGCGCCCGCGAAATCCATTTGATCCTTGAGAGCGATACCGATGCTATTGAGCGCGTCGCCGACGCAACGCTGATTGCCGATCTTGCGGCAGATTTCGAGGGATTCATCCTGAAGCTTTTGTGCGCTGGCAAGGTCACCATGATCATAGACACCGGTGCCCAAATTGTGCAGCGCACCAGCCTCTCCGCTGAGGTCGCCCGCTTCGGCGAACATTTTCCGGGATGTTTCGGCGGCCTCTTGGAACTGTTGGAAGTCTCCGAGATAGTAGTAGGCGCGAGCTTGAGCGAGCTGAGCGCGAGCAAGGAGGAGGCGCGCCCCAAGTTTCTGGCCTTTTTCTGTGGCACGAACCGCGGCCGCCAGCTCGCGCTTGAAATCAGACTGCCCGTGGGCGGCAACAACTTCGGCAAGATCGATGCGGGGATCATCGGAAGCGGGCGCGGGCAAATTGCGAAGTGATTCCACAGTTGCCATGGCGTCTTTGTTGAGGCTTCCGGAAGACTGCGCTTGAGCGAGACGCAAACCATAGTCGAGATTGTCAGGAGCGAAATTCCAGAGCGTGTGATAGACGTCGACAGCTTTTGGCCAGTTCTTGATCGCTTCGTAGTAGCGACCTTCTATAGAGAGATGATCTTCACGAGGAAGATTGCCTGACAAGTCGAAAGCCTTCTTGGCTTCTTCGGCCGCCTTTGCGTCATAACCTAACGAGGACCACGCCGCGGACAAGGCGGAATGAGCGAGAGCATAGTTGGGATCGGCATCGACAGCTTTTTCAAGCAGATCGCGTGCGGCCTGTGCGTCAAACACGCGCAGCTTTGCAAGTCCTTCGGCGTAAAAACGAGAAGCCTCCGGGTTGGAAGCAATGGCCGCGCGCAGACTGCCGGCTTCGGCTTCGGAAATATTATCGATCCCCAGTTCCCTTCGCAGGTCGCTGCCAGCCCGTGAAACCAGGCCAAAGAGTTCGCCCTCTGTGCCTGTTTCGGAAACGACTCCGATAGTTTCACCAGTGCGAGCGTTTTGGAGACGCAAATCCACGCGAATCTGTCCGCCGCCTTCTTTGCCCAGGTCCACGAACGAGCCGAGGACTACGTAGTCGGCGTCCAGATGGTTGCGAACGCGGGTCAGCGTATCTTTGGCCAGACTATCGGCATCCGTTAGCGAAAGATCCATTTTCGCGCGAGCGACATTTTCTTCCGCCACGGTGCGAATCTGTCCACCTGTTCCCAGTTCTGTGGTGAGCATTTCCGATAGACCTGTGGATAGCCACGCAGAATCCGCTCGACCGGCGGCGTTCTTGAAACCAAACACCGCGACAGATCGCCGGATAGGTATCGCCGAGGCGGACGAATGTGAAAGCGGCCCCCCAGGACTTATTCGATTGAGGATGCGGTCGCGGGATTTCCCCAGATTGAGTCCGAGAATGACTCCGAGAATCAGAATCACGCCGGTAGCAACAATTCCAACTGTGGACCACTTGAATCCAGGCGCAGGCGCAGGTGCGTTGAGAACCACGCCCGATTCCAAAGCGGCAAGAAGTTCGCGCGCAGATTGAAAGCGCCGAGAGGGTTCCTTTTCAAGCGCCTTGAAAATGATCGTCTCGAGCGAAGCCGAACTCCGCGACTTGTATGCGCTCAAGCGCTGCGGAGAACTATGGAGAATGGCATCGATCAGCCGTGTCGGTTGGTTCTCTGGAAATGGGCGTTGCGATGTAGCCATCTCGTAAAGCACAGCGCCGGCGCCATAGATGTCAGTACGGGCATCGACAGCTTCCGCGCGGAGCTGTTCCGGCGACATGTAAGGCAAGGTTCCAGAGACCGAGTGTGTGTCATCGATACTTTGCGTCTGGTCGATTTCGGTTTCAGCACGAAAGAGCTTTGCCAAACCGAAATCGAGGATTTTCAGGCGTCCCTCTGTTGTGATGTATATGTTGTCGGGCTTCAGGTCGCGATGGATCACGCCTTGAGCATGAGCCGCGGCCATCGCTTCCGCGAGTTGGGCGCCCAGTTTTCGGGTCAGAGCTTCGTCGAGTGGCCCTTCTGAAAGTTTTTTGCTCAGCGGAACGCCATGAATCAATTCCATGACGAGAAAATCAAGATCTCGCTCGCTCCCGAACTCATGAACGGTTTCTATGTTTGGATGGTTTAACTTGGCGAGGGCCAGAGCCTCATTGCGGAAGCGTTTCCGGGCAGCCTCATCGGCGAGTAGCCCAGCGGGAAGAACTTTCAGCGCAACGTCGCGGTCGAGCTGCTCGTCATGGGCGCGATAGACCACACCCATGCCGCCAGCTCCGATTTCTTCAACGATGAGATAGTGGCCGAGCGTTTGGCCAATCATCGCGGGGAACCCCGTCCTTTGGCATGCATCTTAGGGTGCGCCATGAGGCAAGTCAACGCACGGACGACACGCACGGACGACATGGACGGTGGCTTGCTTGACCGAGCGAAAGCCGTCGAATAATATGAGAACCCAATGACGGAAACTCCTTCGCTGGTCGGCCAAGTTTTCTCCCATTATAAAGTTGCACGAGAGATAGGAAGCGGTGGGATGGGTGTGGTGTACGAGGCGGAAGACACTCGATTGGGACGGCGCGTAGCACTGAAATTCCTGCCAGTTGAAATGGCGAAAGACACCCAACTTATCGACGATTTCAGCGAGAGGCCAGGGCCGCTTCGGCGCTGAACCACCCCGACATCTGCACCATCCACGCCATCGAACAGCACGACCGCCAGCATTTTCTCGTGATGGAACTTCTCGAAGGGCAAACGCTCGGCCAATTGATGAACCGCCAGCCCAGCTCTATCGAAAAATTGCTGCCGATGACTATTCAGATTGCCGACGCACTGGAATCCGCTCACGCCAAAGGCATCGTCCACCGAGACATCAAGCCCGCGAATCTTTTTGTGAAGGATCGCGGCCAAGTGAAGGTGTTGGACTTTGGCCTCGCGAAAATCGAGGGAACAGAAATTCTGCCTGCTGGTTCGTCGCCCTCAAAGCTGGACACCATGGTGGAAGGAGAACTCACTTCGCCTGGTGCGACTGTGGGCACGATTTCTTACATGTCGCCGGAACAGGCGCGCGGGCAGCTGGTGGATGCGCGGACAGATTTGTTTTCGCTTGGGACGGTTTTGTATCAACTTGCGAGCGGAGTGCTTCCCTTCAAAGTGCAGGACGAGATTGCACGCAAGATTGCAGAAGCTCTGCGCGTGACTCTCTCTCCTCAAGAGCTCGAAGCACTGGCGATCAAGCCCACTGAAAATCTTCAGGCCTACGACCTCTATTTGCGCGGCAAGCGATACGCGCGACGGCAAACCAGACAGGACCTGGAGTTCGCATTGCAAATGTTTGAGAACGCTGTGGCCATGGACCCCAGTTTTGCTCTGGCTTACGCCGCCTGCGCCAATGCTTGCGCGATGTTTTACTGCAACTACAGCCGCGAAGCCATTTGGGTAGAACGAGCGCGGAACGCTTCGGGAAAAGCCCCGGCGCTCCGGTGGGACTTGCCGGAAGTGCAAGTGAGCCAGGCGTGGGTCCTTTACGCCACGGCACTACACGATGAATCCGTGCGCATGGTTTTGAAAGCTATCGAGCGCAAAAAAGATTGCGAGGGAGCGTACTACCTTTTGTGCCGCGCGCTCTTTTCCGCTGGGCGTTACCAGGAAGTAGTCGACGTGATGGATCAGGCGCTCGAAGTAAGCGGCGAAGATTACAACGTGTACGTCCCGATCGCGAATGCGCTGGGCGCACTGGGAAAGAAGGACGATTACCGCAATCTACTGCTGCGGCGCATCGTGGCGCTCGAAAACCACTTGAAACAGGTACCCGAGGACGCGCGAGCGCGCATTCTGCTGTCCGCCGATTACGCGGAACTCGATCGCGTGGAAGATTCGCTTAAAGAATTGCATCTGGCCATCACGCTGCGTGCCAACGAAGCTTCCATTTTGTACAACGCCGCCTGCACGTATGCTCTCTTGAAGAGAAAAGCCGAAGCGCTTGACACATTGCGCATGGCGTGGGAAGCGGGCTTCAAGGATTCCACTTGGATACGCAGAGACCCGGACCTCGCCATGCTCCTTGACGAGCCAGAATTTGACCGGCTCTATCCCGCCGCAGAAGCTTCCGGCAATGGTAAGCCTGCCAACACATAGCCAACCAGACTTTACCGACAAACAGTTCTGCCGTCCCACTCGGGAACGATCGCGGGATTTTTTTGATGCCCCCGTTTTTACGGGATCGTCTGATGAAAACTCGCGTCGGCTGCGCTAAGCACTACTCGTATCGCAACGCGATGATGGGATCGACGCGCATCGCTCGCCGGGCTGGAATGTAGCACGCCGCGACGGCCACAATAATCAGCAGAACGGCCACGCCAACAAAGGTAATTGGGTCATGTGGACTGACGCCGAAGAGCTGATTGGCCATGAGACGCGTGAGTCCCATCGCGGCAACGATACCGATCGCGACACCAACGAGCGCCATTCTTGCCCCATGTCCAATTATCAGCCGCAGCACATCGTTCTGCTGCGCGCCCAGGGCCATGCGCACACCGATTTCGTGAGTCCGCTGGCCGACCAGATACGAAATCACTCCGTAGATTCCGACGCACGCGAGCACCAGCGCGAGTGCCGCGAAAACGCCGAGAAGCATCATGGAGAGTCTCCGCGCGGCAAACGAATTGGAGACCACTTCGTTCATCGTTTGGACGTTGTAGACCACTTCGCGAGGATCGATTTCCGCGACGGCGTGTCGAACGGAGGCCATCACCGCAGTAGGATCGCCTTCGGTGCGTAGCACCACGGCCACAGCATTCGCCGCGAGCGCCATAAGCTTCTCGGGGAGCTGCATGAACGGATAATCGAACTGAGCCTCGATCGCCGATTTCGAATCGGCGTCCAGACCCCATTGCTTTACGTGGCCGACCACGCCCACGATTTCGGCTTGCACGCCGAAGCTAGCGAGATTGATGCGCTTGCCGATGGGATTTTCGTCCGCGAAATAAGTGCGCGCGAAAACATCGTCGATAACTATGACCACTGGCGCGTGCTCGTCGTCCTGCGGCGTGACGAAACGCCCGCGTTGCAGAGTCACTCCCATGGCTTGCTGGAAGCCACTTTCGGCAAGATAGAACATTGCCTGGTGCATCTCTGGAAGGTTGGCAGGTTTCGGCTGGCCCTCAATCCAGAAGGGCTCCGAAGAATTGTGGATCATTGGACGGGAGCCGAGCGTCACGGAAACGGCTTGGACGCCGGGGATGTTATGCATTTTGTCGTCGAAGTGGCGCAGGCGTGCACGCGTTTCGGCGGAGTTGGTCGCAGGACCGGCTGGCAAGGACAAAGTAAATGTGATCGCGTGACTCGGATTGAAGCCGGGATCGACTCGCCAAAGCGCCGCGAGGCTGCGCACCATCAGTCCAGCTCCCACGAGTAAGACCAGGGCCATGGCTACTTCAACGGCGACGAAAACTCCTTGCAGCCGCTGACGGGCACCGCTAGAACCGCGGCCGCTCTCTTTGAGGATCTCTTCCAGATTGACGCGTGAACTCTTCAGCGCGGGAGCGAGGCCAAAAATAATTCCAGCAAACAGCGACAGTGCCAACGTAAAAAGCAGCACGCGTGTGTCGAGCGAGACTTCACTTGCGCGCGGCAAAGCACCAGGCAAAGTGCCGAGCACCGCCTTGGTCCCCCAAACGGCGAGCAAGAGTCCTAGCGCGCCGCCCAATCCCGCGAGCACTATGCTTTCGCTGAGAAGCTGCCGAATGACGCGCGCCTGGCTAGCACCCATCGCCGAGCGAATCGCAAACTCGCGCGAGCGGCCCATCGAACGGGCCAGAAGAAGATTGGCAACATTCACGCATGCAATCAGCAGCAAGAAACCGACTGCCGTGAGAAGCACGATCAGAAACGGCTGGACTTTACCGACGATGTCTTCCTTCATGGATACGAGAGTGATGCCAACGTTCTTATCGGCCTCCGGGTACGCCAGCGCGAGATTTTGCGCAATGCCATCCATATCGGCGGTGGCCTGCGAGAGCGTTACGCCTGGCTTTAGGCGGCCAATCCCGCGCGAGCTCAAGTCGACGCGGCGGTCGCGAAACGAAGTATCATTCCACTGACCGATGGGAGTGTAGACATCGCGGTCGTGCCCATAAAAAGTGAAGCTTGCTGGAATCACGCCCACGATCGTGTAGGACGTTCCATTCAAAGCAATCTGCTTTCCGACGATTTCCACCGAAGAGCCAAATCTGCGCTTCCAGAATCCGCCACCCAGAATTACGACCGGTGCGGCGCCGACACGATCGTCTTCGGAACGAAACGTGCGGCCAAGGATGGGCACCTGTCCCAATGTTGGAAAAAAATCCGCCGAAATCATATACCCGGTCAGCCGTTCCGCTTCGCCCGTGCCGATGAAGTTGTAATCCTGGTTGCGGTACATGGCCATGGTCGAAAACGATTGCGTATCTCGCTGCCAATCCAGGAAATTCAGGTAGTTAATGGGGGCGTTAGCAAATCCAGTCGTCTTTCCGTAAATCGCCACGAGCTGGCCGGATTGGGGATACGCCAGCGGATTGAGGAGCACGCCGTTGACCACGGAAAATAGCGCCGTATTCGCGCCAATGCCCAGCGCCAGCGTCAAAATCGCAATCGCCGTGAATCCCGGCGACTTCGCCAGCATTCGAATTCCGTAGCGCAAGTCTTGAAGAAACGTTTCCATGCTGCCTCCCGTCTTTCAGCCAAAGGCGAAGTGGCCCAATCGTATCGCAAGAAACATCCGTCATTCCATCTTATCCGACAGGCCCTGGCGAAGCTGTCGGCACGCCGGGCATGCTCCAAGACAGGCCCCGCAAACTGACACAATACCGCCCGGCCGATTCTTGGTAATTCCCTGCCGCTTTGTTATGCTCCTCGAATTCATTCTCAAAAAAGGAATCTCATGCGCTCTCTAAAAATCTTTGCTCCAGCCGCGATGTTATTTGCAGGCCTCGCATTTTCCATGTTCGCGGCTGAGAAAGACAAAAAAGAAACCGCTCCCAAAGATCCTCCACGGCCTTCCTACGAAATGCCTCAGCCCGAAAAAGAATCTCTCGATCTCGCGATGTACCAAAACATTCGCGACGAGGCTCTCACGCACTCGCACATCATGGAGTACGCCTCTGGCCTTACGGATGGCATCGGCCCACGCCTGACAGGCTCGCCGAATTTGAAGCACGCCAACGAGTGGACACGTGATCAGTTCACCGCTATGGGTTGTACCAACGCGCATCTAGAAGATTGGGGCGAGTTCGGCATGGGTTGGCAGCAGCTAAATACCTGGGTTCGAATGACGTCGCCGGACACAGCTGTGTTCATCGCGCAAGCCGCGCCATGGTCGCCCGCCACAAAAGGTCCCGTCACTGCTTCAGCGGTTTGGGTGGATATAAAAACCGAAGCGGACTTCGACAAATACAGAGGCAAGCTCGCCGGAAAAATTGTCTTCCTGGGCGAAATGCGCGAGGTCAAGCCCGTTGACAAGCCCTTTTTCGTCCGGGACGAAGACGCCGACCTCCAACGCATCGCCTCCTACCCCACGCGCCTCGGCAACGGCTTCTCTTTCGCGGACTTTCTCAAAGGTCAGGCCTTCCGCGAGAAAATCGGTCGCTTCCTCGCGGCGGAAAACGCCATCGCGGCCATCACTCCTAGCCGCGACGGCCGCAACGGCGGTGGTTCCGGCGGGACCATTTTCGACGACACCGACGCTGGTTTTGGCTTTCTCATCTTTCAGCGCGAACACGCCGACGCCATTCCCGTCGCGGTCACCGCCATTGAGAACTATGGCCGCGTATATCGCCTCCTGAAAGCCAGCGTCCCGGTGAACATCGAACTCAACATTGACACCAAATTTACCGGCGATCACGAACACGGCTTCGACACCATTGCGGAAATTCCCGGCACCGATCCCAAACTCAAAGACGAAGTCATAATGCTAGGCGGACATCTCGATTCCTGGGCTTCAGCCACCGGCGCCACCGACAACGGAGCGGGCACGCTGGTGGCCATGGAAGTCATGCGTATTCTCAACACCCTGCAAATCAAGCCTCGCCGCACGATCCGCGTCGGCCTCTGGACCGGCGAAGAAGAAGGCGAGTTCGGCTCCTTCAATTACGTCAAGCAGCATTTCGGGTTTGTTCCCCGCTCCACCGATCCCGAACAAATGAATATCACAGAATTTGACCGCGATGCTTCCGGCCCGATTCAACTCAAGCCCGACCATCAAAAACTCTCCGCCTACTTCAATGTGGACAACGGCGGTGGAAGAATTCGCGGCGTCTACCTCCAAGGAAACGCCGCCATGGCTTCGATCTTCGCGCAATGGATCGAGCCGCTGAAGGATCTCGGCGTCACTACCCTGACGATGCGCAACACGGGTGGCACCGACCACGAAGCTTTCGACGCCGTCGGCCTCCCCGGCTTCCAATTCATCCAGGACCCGCTCGACTATTCCTCGCGCACGCATCATACGAACATGGACACCTACGAGCGCCTGCAACCCGAAGACCTCGCCCAGGCCGCGCTGGTCGAAGCCACTTTCGTCTACAACGCCGCCATGCGAGACCAAATGCTCCCGCGCAAACCGCTTCCGCATCCCGAACTCGAGCCCAAGCGCACGCAACCTCTGAAAAATGTGATGCCTGGCGCGCAAACCAAGGATTGATCCGGACAATGATCCACTACTTAGGAAGGGTGTCTGACCGCGTTTGTCGTCATCTCTCTTGGGCAGTGGGCCCAGTTCAAATGACAGCACTAGCCATCCTTGCTACGCGTTGCTATCTCCCATACTTTTAGTCTATGCTGCGGCCTCGGCGTGATCGTCGGCGTAGCTTTTTGGCTGACTGTCGCGCTTGAATGGAACGCGGGGCCCGAGAAAGCGCGGAATTTAAAGTCACGCCTACTCTGTCCGGCTTGGTTCTACGTCGTATCTATATCCGAGCATCGGATTGGCACTTATTCCACGATCAACGCGGATCGAACGGCATCGGCGCGAGATGCTGTCTGGCATGATGATCGCCGCTGGTGTTTGCGCAGGGTTCTTCTGCTTCAATGCTTGGGCGCAGCAAACAGACTCCGCGGCCCCTGTGGTAGTGCAGCCGGGTGCGCCGGGTAAGCCGAGCAAGACGTTGCCGCCGTCAACGAGGGCCACGCTGCCCAAGCGTTCGCAGGCGGACGTGGAGTTCATGCAGGGAATGATCATGCATCATTCGCAAGCGGTGGAGATGACGGCGCTGATTCCGTCGCATACGGAAAACAAGAATCTCCGGTCGCTGGGAGCGCGAATCAGTAGCTCGCAGTCGGATGAGATAAAGTTTATGCAGCGTTGGCTGACTGCTCGGGGAGAGCCGGTTTCCATGGCAATGCCCGGAATGCCTGACATGGAAAAGTCGGGGCAACCTATGGCTCTTATGCCCGGCATGCTTACGCCCGAGCAGATGGAAGCGCTGCGTAAAGCAAAGGGCGCCGAGTTCGATCACCTGTTTTTGATAGGGATGATTCAGCACCACAATGGCGCCCTGACAATGGTGAAGGATTTGTTCGACACCGCCGGTGCAGGCCAGGATGCCGATCTGTTCAACTTCGCGACGGATGCGGACAATACGCAA
The DNA here is from genome assembly GCA_963730495.1 of uncultured Acidobacteriota bacterium. Lineage (GTDB taxonomy): Bacteria > Acidobacteriota > Terriglobia > Acidiferrales > UBA7541 > Acidiferrum. The sequence continues at coordinate 177,744 of CAVSSD010000006.1, forward strand.
CGCGCCGAGATTAAGATTATGCAGACTATGTTGGAGAAAGAACCTTCAGAGGAGAAACGATGATTCGAGTGCCCAGTGTTGCTTTTCGTGCGGCAGTGGCCGCGATATTTATGGGCTTCGGCGTGAGCCGGTTGCACGCGCAGGAGCCACAAAAGCCGCCGCCAGCCGCGGAAGATGACGAGGATAAGAATCCGTTTGCTCCACAACCGGCGCCGTCTCTGCCGCCGGGGATGACTGGATCGGATACGAACGATCCACGCTACAAGCTGTCGCCGGGGATGTATGACGCGGGCGAGGCGTCGATGGGCATAAAGCACCTCCAGCTGCTCAAGAAGCCTGACGCGTTTCAACTTGGATCGTCCGATCCCGATGATCCGAAAGTGCAGAAGACGCTTTCTCAGCTCGGCGTGAGCGGCACCGCGAAAATGCCGAAGCCACTGCAGTTGGTAATCGCACAGCTCGCGTTCGGGAACTCGGACTTTGCGTTCAAGGGCAACTACCTGTTCCAGGGGAATTTTTATGGCGTGAATATCTTTGATATCTCCAAACCGGCCAATGCCGCCTTACTGACATCCCTGGTGTGCCCGGGCGGACAGGGCGATGTGTCGGTGTACAAAAACCTGCTGTTCATGTCCGTGGAGATGCCGAATGGACGATTGGATTGCGGCGCGCAGGGATTTCCGCCGGAGCCTCCGCCGCCTACGCCGGCACCAGGGGAAGAAAAAAAACGTCGCTTGCCGGCGGCACAAAAGGACCGCTTCCGCGGCGTGAGGGTCTTCGACATTTCAGACATCAAGAATCCTAAGCAGGTGGCGGCGGTGCAGACCTGCCGCGGATCGCATACGCATACTTTGGTAGAAGATCCGAACGACAAGAACAACGTTTATATCTACGTGTCGGGCACCTCGTTCGTGCGTCAGCCGGAAGAGCTGGCAGGATGCTCGGGTGAAACGCCGGACAAGGATCCGAACACCGCGCTGTTTCGTATTGAAGTGATCAAGGTTCCGGTGGCCGCGCCCCAGGACGCGAAAGTGGTGTCCAGCCCCCGAGTATTTATCGATGCTCGGACCGGCGCGATGAACGGCCTGAACAACGGTGGCACACATGGCAAGAACGGCAAAGAGGAAAAGCCGGAAGATACCAACCAGTGCCACGACATCACGGTGTACTCAGCAATTGGGTTGGCGGCGGGAGCCTGCTCCGGGAACGGCATTATTCTCGACGTCAAGGACCCCGTACATCCGAAGCGGTTGGATGCAGTGAACGATCCAAATTACTCTTACTGGCATTCGGCTTCATTCTCTAACGATGGGACCAAAGTAGTGTTCACCGACGAGTGGGGCGGCGGCCTGGGCGCGCGGTGCCGTCCGAACGATCCAAACAAGTGGGGCGCGGATGCGCTCTTTCAACTGAAGGATGACAAGCTGTCCTTCGCGAGTTATTACAAACTGCCAGCCGCGCAAGGCGACACGGAGAACTGTGTGGCACACAACGGCTCGCTGATTCCGGTACCCGGCCGCGATATCGAAGTGCAAGCTTGGTACCAGGGCGGTATCTCCGTGGTGGACTTCACCGACGTGGCGCATCCTTTCGAGATTGCCTACTTCGATCGCGGGCCGATTGATCCGAACATGCTGGTGCTGGGCGGCGATTGGTCAGCCTATTGGTACAACGGCTACATTTACGGTTCGGAGATTGCCCGTGGACTGGACGTGTTTGAACTGACTGCGAGCAAGTTTCTTACCCAAAACGAAATCGACGCGGCGAAGACGGTTCACGTGGCCGAGCTAAACGTACAGAACCAGCAGAAGATCGAGTGGCCGGCGAAGCTGATCGTGGCGAAGGCGTATGTGGATCAACTGGAGAGGTCGCAGGCTCTGCCGGCAGACCAGATTGCAGCTCTGCGAGCGGCGATGGACAAAAACAAGCTGGGTAAGTTGAAGAGCATGGCACCGTCGCTGGAAAAGAGCGCCGCAGCTGCGAAAAGTCCGCCTGACTCAAAGCGGTTGCATGCTTTGGCTGAGATCCTGAAACATCCGTCGGCGTAACCAAACAGCGAAATCCGCAAGTTTCGTATAGTCCGCAGAGCCAGGGATCCGCAATTGGATCCCTCTGCGCGAGCAACTTTAGGTGGTTCTCCGTTCGCCGCCACTCGGATTAGTCAACCAATCCCAACTACGCGCTCTTCCAAGATAATCCTTCTGCTAACGATGGTGCGGCCTCCTCGTCCATATAGCCAAGGGGACAATCGTGCCTGCTGCACGACTGGGCGCGCCACGGGGAGGTATCTGTGTTCTCATTCGTGCAAGACCTGCGCTATGCATTTCGAATGCTGCTCAAGAGTCCCGGATTTTCGACTGTAACGGTACTGACTCTTGCTTTGGGGATCGGCGCCAACGTGGCGACCTTCAGTGTGGTGTACGCCGTTCTGCTGCGGCCTTTGCCCTTTCCGCATCCTGAGCAACTCGTGCGCGTCTTCGACGACCTGCGGGGTCCGAACGAGCAAGATGTAGGCATGTCCGCTCCTGAGCTCTGGGATTTGCAAGATCGCTCAGGCCTCTTTCAGGATATCTCTGCTGTGGCGCCCAGTAATTCAGCGGTCGCCGGTGGAGAACGGACAGTCCGTGCCGAAAGTCTGCTCACCAGCGCTGATTACTTCACCTTGCTGGGAGCGAAGCCGCAACTTGGCCGCGTTTACACCCAGCAGGATGCCGTTCCGGGATTCCTGGAGCCGGTTGTTATCAGCGACGGTTTTTGGCGCCGGAATTACGGTGCGGACCCGAACATCATCGGGCGCAAAATGCGCCTCGACAATGACCCGTACACGATTGTGGGGGTGATGCCACCAAGCTTTCGTCATCCGGGCCGCACGCTGGACACGGATGTAGAAGTCTGGATCGCCGCTGGCTTCAACGCCATTCCGTTTCCGGTTCCAGCTGTACGGGCGCAGAGAATGCTTCCGGGAGCTATTGCGCGGCTGAAACCCGGCCTGACTGTCACTCAGGCGCAAGCGCAACTCGACGCCTATATCTCGCAACTCAGCCACGAGTATCCTACCGAGTATCCCGCCGCTTCTGCATGGGCAGTACGGCTTGTTCCGGTGAAGGAAGACTTGGTCGGGCCGCAGCGGACGGAATTGTTCATCTTGTTCGGAGCGGTGGGATTTGTGCTGCTCATCGCTTGCGTCAATATTGCCAACCTTCTTCTGGCGCGCTCTTCTGGACGGCGGCGCGAGATTGCCATTCGATTGACGATGGGCGCGAGCCGCGCACGGCTGGCACGCCAACTGTTGACCGAAAGCACGCTCTTGTCAGTCATTTCCGGTGTAGTTGCTTTGCTTACCGTTCTTCTCTTGAAAAATGCCATCGTAAGCCTTGCTCCCGCGGATATTCCACGGCTCAACGAGGTGGACATTAGTGCCGGGACGCTTTCTTTCGCTTTTCTGGTTTCGATTATCACGGGCGTGCTCTTCGGGCTGGCACCGGCGCTTCAAGCGGCGAATCCTAATCAGATTGAAAATCTCCGGGAAGGCGGCCGCGGGTCCAGCGCCGGAAGACGCCATACTCGGCTTTCGCGCGTTCTTGTCGTTTCGGAAGTGGCGCTCTCGATTGTTTTGCTGGCGGGCGCGGGGCTTCTACTTCGAAGTTTCTGGCGAGTGCTCGAGGTGCATGCCGGATTCAATCCCAGCCATCTGACCACGGTACAAATCTGGATTCCGATATCCAACAATCCAGCAAATGATCCGTATAGCGTCGAGGAGAAGCGCGCCGACTTTCTTCTCGATATCTTTCGCCGCGTGTCGGCGCTTCCGGGCATAGAGCAAGCATCGATTTCAGGGAACGACACTTTGCCCATGAATTCGGGGAGGAATTACTCTCCATTTTCGATTCAAGGGCGTGCAGCGGACTCGGAGCGCGGCCCCATTGCGGACATCGCTGTGGTCGATACGCAATACTTTCGCACGATGGAAGTTCCTTTGATTGCTGGACGCAATTTCGCCAGCTCCGACACATACCACACACAACCTGTTGCCGTGATCGACCAGACCCTCGCGCGGCAGTATTGGCAGGATAAGGATCCGCTCGGACAGCAGCTTAAGTTTGGATTTGGACGAGGTCTGCAGGGAGTCACGATTGTCGGCGTAGTTGGCGATATCAAGTCGGACGGTTTTGAGGCTCCCAGTGTGCCGCATATTTATGTTGCCTTGGGACAGTTCGCCCCAGTCAACGCGGTGGTTTTTCTGCGGAGCAGAGGCGATGTGGAACATCTCGGGGAAGAAGTGCGGCGCGAGGTGGAAAGCGTCAATCCCAATGTTCCAGTGCACAGCATCAGCTCCATGGATCAGATCATCGCCAGATCGGTGGCAGACCGGCGCTTTGCTCTCGAGCTTCTGGGGATTTTTGCGCTGGTAGCGCTGCTGCTCGCCGCCGTCGGAATCTACGGCGTGATGTCGTATTCCTTCAGCCAGCGCACACACGAAGTCGGAATTCGCATCGCTCTCGGTGCCCAGCGTCTGGATATTTTGCGCATGGCGTTAGGAGAAGGCATGCGGATCGTTGTCATCGGGCTGGCTGCAGGCCTCGTCGGGGCTGTGATGATGACGAGATTTTTCCAGTCCATGCTTTTCGGCATTGCGCCAACCGATCCAGCTACTTTCGTTTTGGTGTCAGCTATTCTAGCTGGCGTCGCGCTTTTCGCATGCTACATTCCGGCAAAGCGCGCCACCCGCGTGGATCCTCTCGCCGCCTTGCGCGAAGAATAAGACGCTCTGATTTGACACACAACCAAAAATTAGGCGGAGCAGTTTCGCCAAGGTTTGTCAGGTGCCGGCGGAGGCTGGGCTTCATACTGGAATAGCGTTTGCCGGAAACTGCTCTGTATGCCGTGGTGCAATTCTTTAATCCGGTTTTCGACATCGCCCCGCTGACAGTAGGTCTTCTCGTAAATCCACTGCGGACTCTGTTTTAGGTTGGTGACTACGAAGCGCGGGTTGTCCTTCGGTTCCTTGTTCGTGGCGCGCACCACCTCGGCTTTATAGATGACCCGTCGTTTCCACGGCCAAGTCTTTTTGGTAACGTACTGGCACTCGCCATAGACGTGTTCGGTTTGGCGGGAGAGCTCGACGCACGACGAGCGAATTCATTGCCGATTTCACTTTACGCTTCAACACCGCATTGGCGGCCATGTTCACGAGGTATTCCACTTTAGGTTCACAACCAGAAAATCCGAGAACTTACGGAGACGCGAAGCCGCCGTAGAGTCGCACCCGGAGTTTCGCCTTGGGAAAGGCGTTACCTACTGGTTCGATGAGACGGCGCAGAATCCCCAGCGCACCCAGCGACCCAGTCGCATTGCCCCGCCGCAACACCGCCGCCACCAAGTACTGCTCCGCCTCCTCATTAAAGGTGAGAAAACAAACCATCGGCAAGTAACAGTAGCTATCGTAATGGCAATTGAAAAAGGTGAACTGTTGCTGGCCGTGCGTGGGGTCGTCGGTGGGATCCATATCGATGGTGATACGCCGGGCGCGACCATAAAGACGCTGGCGATGGCGTTCAATGACGCGGTCCGCAAGAGCTTCTGTCATGCGCAACAGTTCCTTGCGATTCGGAGTATTTTCAAAACGCGACAAAGTAGGTTGCGAAGCCAGGTCCTCGCCGGCGACAGGATCCCGACCGACCAGCAGCTTGTGGATAGGATCGCCAGCCAGCCGTGCCGCATCGTTGGCGTCTTCATATCCCAATGCGATGGCCATGACTCGCTGCGTAATCAACTCACGCAACTCATGCTGCACCTTACCGGGTTGCGGGTCATCTTTCAGACAAGCCGCCAATGCTGAAGTCAGGCCTAACCGTCGCTCGGCAGCCTTCAGCAGAATCGCTCCGCCATCGGAACTGCCCTGTCGTTGATCAAATTTCGCGACCACCGGTGGATCAAAAATATCTGGAAAAAGAAGACAGTCTGTTGTGGTATGTTCGGACAAGCGAAGGCCTCACTTTTGGTCTCAAATCTGCCTAGACAACGGATTTGTACCATAGCGAGGCCTTTCGTGCTTCTGAAATCATGAATTTTCCAGGCTAGGAGGCGTGAACAGCAACGACGAAATTATTGCTTGGCACTGCCCCCTCCTATAAAGATTGCTCTAACATTCTCCGGCAGTGGCGCGCGATCTGTTGTTCTTCCTCTGCAGGTACAATCATGATCTTACCTGCAGTGATGCCCAGAAATTCCAGGCCGCTTGTAACTGCGGAACGAACATAATCGCTGTGCTCTCCAATACCGCCAGTGAACACGAGAAGGTCCACGCCGCCGAGCAGAGCAACGTATGCACCGATTACCTTACGTACGGAAATGATAAAGATGTCCAGCGCAAGCGTGGCCGCTGGATCATTGGAGCGGGCGCGATCTTCAAGCGACTTCACATCGCTTTCTCCGGAGGAGAGAGCGAAAAGGCCGCTCTGATGATTGATCAGGTTTTCCATTTCGTCGGCGCCCAGTTGCTCCGTGCGAAGAAGATAGACAAGCACCCCAGGGTCGAGATCCCCGGAGCGTGTGCCCATAGGGATTCCTCCGGCAGGAGTGAGCCCCATGGTGGTATCAATAGATTTGCGATTGCGAAGAGCGCAGAGACTTGCCCCGTTGCCGAGATGCGCAAAGATGGCTCTTTCGGGAAGCTCTGTTCCGAAGTGATAGACCAGCGACTCGTATGAGAGGCCATGGAAACCGTAGCGTCGAACACCCGCGTTGAAGTAGCGCTGCGGGAGTGGTAGATGGTATGCGACTTCTGGCATGGTTTGATGAAATACATCGTCAAAACAGGCGAACTGCTTCGCTGAAGGGAAGAGCGACTGCGCGGAAGCGATTAGCGACAGTGCCTGCGGGATGTGTATCGGCGCGAAGTGTGTGGCTGAGCGAAGTTCGTCCAGGACTTGCGGCGTGATGAGCCGATGCGTAAGGAGATGTGGTCCTCCGTGCACGACGCGATGGCCTACTGCTACTGGCTCGGCATGAATATGCTTCCGGATTTCCTCAGCGACCATGGCGAGGGCGTTGTTTTGCGACTCGAGGATACCTTCACGTTGTACGAGTAGTTCCCCCGCGGAAGAACGGACGTGCAACGTGCCATTGCTATGTCCGATGCCATCGGCGCTTCCGGTCAGAAGCGCCTCTTCGTCGCTCGCTCCCCGGTGATATATGCCGAACTTGAGCGAAGACGAGCCGCTGTTAAGCACGAAGATTAAGTCGTCATTGCGGGGCAGCTTCTCCTGCATGTCTAATCCGGCCATTTCCAGTTGCGAATCTCTTCTTTATCAATGCCTTCGGCGTGGGCGTAGTTGATGCTGTCGACGATTTGGTCCTTTAGCCACTCTTTGGCGTGCGCGCCTATCGAGCTTAGCCGCGGAACGCGGTCGATAACGTCAATAGCGAGATTAAAGCGATCGACTTGATTGAGGATGGCGAGTTCAAGCGGCGTATTAATATTGCCCTTTTCCTTATATCCCCTCACATGGATGTTGTCATGATTCTTGCGGCGGTAGCTGAGTTTGTGGATGAGCGAGGCATAGGAGTGGAAGTTGAAAATGACCGGCTTATCGATCGTGAAAAGCGAATCAAAGTCGCGGTCGGAGAGTCCGTGTGGATGCTCGGTGGAAGGCAACAGGCGAAAGAGATCGACGACGTTGACGAAGCGTATCTTTAGGTCGGAGAAGTGCTTTTTGAGAATCGCGACGGCCGCCAGTGACTCCATGGTCGCGATATCGCCGGCACAAGCCATCACTACGTCAAGTTCCTGGCAGTCGTCCGTAGAAGCCCAGTCCCAAATGCCGATACCCTTCGTACAGTGTTTTATGGCCTCCTCCATGGTGAGGTACTGAAGATGATCCTGCTTGTCCGCGACAATGACGTTGACGTAGTCCCTTGACCGCAGGCAATGGTCCGCCACGCTCAGCAAGCAGTTCGCATCTGGCGGCAGATAAATGCGGACTACGTCGGCGCTCTTATTGGTCACGACATCAAGAAATCCAGGATCTTGATGAGTGAATCCATTGTGGTCCTGCCTCCACACGAGCGACGTGATGAGGAGGTTGATGGACGGCACGGGAGCGCGCCAGTCCAGCTCTTTTTTCGACTTCTCCAGCCATTTGGCGTGCTGGTTGAACATGGAATCGATTACGTGCACGAATGCTTCGTACGTGGAAAAGAAACCGTGACGCCCTGTGAGTACATAACCTTCGAACCAACCCTCGAGCGTGTGCTCGCTGAGCATCTCCATGACGCGTCCTGCCACGTCAAGTTCACCGCCGTCGGCGTCTTCTGGCTTGTATTCGGCAAGCCAGGTTTTCTCCGAGGCGGCGTAAATGGCAGTGAGCTTGTTGGAGGCCGTCTCATCCGGGCCGAAGACGCGAAAGGAGTTCATGTTCCGACGCATTACTTCTGCAAGAAAGTGCGCAAGCACATCGGTTGGCGGCGCATACACAGCGCCGGGAGCCTTCACTGTGACCGCATAGTTGCGAAAGTCCGGCAGATCAAGCTCTTTGCGTAGCAGCCCACCGTTCGCGTGGGGGTTGGCCGAGATGCGGCGTGTGCCGCACGGCGCAAGTTCCCGTAGCTCAGGGATGAGCGTTCCGTTCGCGTCGAAGAGCTCTTCTGGTTTGTAGCTGCGCATCCAGTCTTCCACTATTTTTAGGCTTTTTTTATTCGTGGCTGGGTCAAGTACGGGAACCTGGTGAGCGCGCCAAAAATCTTCCACCTTGTGACCATTTACTTCTTTTGGTCCGGTCCATCCTTTCGGTGAACGTAGCACGAGCATGGGCCAGCGCGGACGCGTGGTATCGCCGGTTGAGCGGGCACGATCCTGAAGCGAACGAATTTCGAGTATACATTGCTCCAGAGTTGAGGCCATTTTCTGATGCATCGCGAGCGGATCATTGCCTTCGACGAAATAAGGTTTGTGTCCGTAACCGGTAAGGAGTGCTTCCAATTCTTCGTGTGGGATGCGTGCAAGAATGGTGGGATTTGTGATCTTGTAGCCGTTGAGATGCAACACGGGCAGCACGGCTCCATCCCGAATCGGATTCAGAAATTTATTCGAATGCCAGGAGGTCGCAAGTGGACCAGTTTCCGCCTCCCCGTCGCCTACCGCGACTGTGACGATGAGATCAGGATTGTCGAAAGCTGCCCCATACGCGTGAGAAATGGAGTAACCAAGCTCACCGCCTTCGTGAATCGAACCAGGCGTCTCCGGAGTGCAGTGCGAGCCTATTCCTCCGGGAAACGAGAACTGGCGGAAGAACTTGAGCATGCCAGTTTCATCGAGGCTTTTGTCTGGATAAATCTCAGAATAATGGCCCTCGAGATAGCAGTTAGCAAGCGTGGCGGGCGCACCATGACCGGGGCCGGAGACGTAGAGGATATCCAGGTCGTATTTTTTGATGAGCCGATTCAGGTGGACCCAAATGAAAGATTGGCCGGGATCGGATCCCCAGTGACCAAGGAGGCGGTTCTTGATGTGCTCTGGTTTTAGCGGTTCGCGAAGAAGGGCGTTTGCGCGAAGATAGATCATTCCCGCTGACAAGTAATTGCAAGCTCGCCAGTAGGCATCCATCTTCCTTAGATCTTCTTGTGAAAGGGGCGTCAGAACTTGAGTCGTAATGGCCATGGCCGATCTCCGCGATTGAAGATGCGCTTTGGATGCAAGCATCGGGGCCACCGATGCTCCTTCTTAGAGCCTAAACTTTTCTCTGGAAGAAAACATCTCCGAAACAAGCCTCTAATCGCGCCTGGTTGTCCTGAAGCAAGTTGCGGGAGCTGTTGTCAGGAATTCTTGCGTGAACTCCCATGACCCAATCGTTTGCAGCTGTGAACCTTGCTGGTATTCCGTCCGTTTCGCCAGTCTTCCCGTTGTTGGCCTGATGCCCGCTGTTGGCCACAAACGGCGTTCGAGGAAATCATCAAGACAGAGCGCCCCGGGACTTGGGCGATCAGCGCGCTTATCCGAAGCTGGTCCACCACTGAGTCTTTCGTTCGCGTGCAATCCGCGCCTCGTTGTGTTAGAAGCACCAGCGGGATGGGTTTGTCCGTTTCCACAACTGCTGTTGGTCGGACCGCGCAGCGCCGCATTTCCCGGCGCCTCTTGCCGTTCCTCTTCACTCTTTTCGTGATTGCATTTCTCGACCGCGTCAACGTCAGTTACGCCGCTCTCGAAATGACGCACGATCTGAATTTCAGCAATCGCGTCTTCGGCTTTGGCTCGGGAATATTTTTTGTCGGCTATTTGCTCTTCGAAATTCCCGGATGCCTCATCGTCGAGCGCTGGAGCGCACGCAAATGGTTCGCGCGCATCATGGTCACCTGGGGTCTCATCACCATCTTGATGGCCTTTATTCGAACGCCTATGCATTTCTACATCGTTCGAATCCTGCTGGGGGTCGCCGAAGCCGGTTTCTTCCCCGGCATTCTCGTCTATCTCACGCACTGGTTCCGTTCTGAGGATCGAGCGAAAGCGTGTGCGATGTTTATGATTGCGATCCCTGTCGCGAACATCGTCGGCTCGCCGCTCGGAGGCTGGTTGCTGGGCGTCCACTGGTTCGGTTTGCAGGGCTGGCGTTGGCTCTTTATCGTTGAAGGAATCCCCGCGATCGTATTTGGCGTCATCACGGTTTTTTATCTCACCGACTGGCCGCGCGAAGCTCGCTGGCTCGCGCCTGAGGAACGCAACTGGATCACCAACGAACTCGCGCAGGAAGCGCTCGCGAAAAAGACTGCACGCTCTTACAAAATCTGGGAAGCTCTCCTGCAACCGACGGTCATTCAGTTGACGCTGATTTATTTCTTCGCGGTTAGCAGCATCTATTCCCTAACGATCTGGCTTCCCACATTTCTCAAGCGCTCCTCCGACATGTCCAATCTCTCCATAACCATGCTCTCGATTATTCCCTACGTCGTGGTCCTTCTCGCCATGATCCTCAACGGATGGCATTCCGACCGCACCAACGAGCGCCGCTGGCACACCGCCATTCCCCTCATGTTGGGAGTCGTAGCGTTTTCTCTGCTCATTCTCGCCGGCTCGCATTTCTGGTTTGCGTTCGTCTGCATTGTCGTCGCATCCGCCGCCAACTCTTTTCTTCCTTCCTTTTGGCCTATTCCCTCTGTTTTTCTCGGCGAATCGGCAGCGGCAGCGTCCATCGGACTTATCAATTCAATCGGCAATCTCGGAAGCTTCGTCACTCCCTCCGTCATCGGCTATTTTCTCGACCGCACGCACTCGTTCACGCCGGGATTTCTCTACGTCATCTTTAGCTTGCTCATCGCCATTGTTCTGGTTTTGACGCTACGCATACGGCCCGCTGACCGGCCCGCGCAATCGTAACGATTCTGGCGCTGCTTATATTTTGATGAGGACTGCTATTCGTATCGTAGGACAATGATAGGGTCGACACGAGTGGCGCGTCGTGCCGGAATGTAGCAGGCCACGAAAGCCGCTCCAGTCAAAATGAACGCGGCCGCGGCGAAAACAAGTGGATCCGTCGCGCGCACTCCGAAGAGCAAGCTAGACAGCAACCGTGTGAGCGCGAGCGAGACAACCACTCCGACAATCACACCGATCCCTGCCATCCGCATTCCCTGCCCCACCACGAGCCGCAAAATATCCGCGGGTCGCGCCCCAAGAGCCACGCGAATCCCCAACTCCTGATTACGCGCACTCACGGTATAAGCTATCAGTCCATAAATCCCGATGGCCGCAAGCAGCAGAGCGAATCCCGCAAAGACTCCGACGAATTGCATCGTCAATTTCGGCTGGGCCACAGAAACATCCACGACTTCTTCCATGCTGGAAATTCCAGAGACCGGAAGACTTGGGTCGACTTCCGCAATCTTCGAGCGCACCGCGCGAACAAGAGATTGCGAGTTGGCTGCCGATCTCACAAGCAGCGTCGTATTGGGCCAAGGCACCTGCGCCATCGGCAGATACATCTCTTCTACATCGGCAGCGTTCAGACTATTGAATTTCACATCAGCCGCCACACCAACAATTTCCCGTTGCACCATGTCGCGAGAATTTGCGATATGTTTGCCGATCGGATTTTCCCGGGGGAAAAAATGTTTTGCGGCCGCCTCGTTGATGACTGCGACAGGCGATCCGCCAGCGATATCCTTTTCGTCGATGGTTCTTCCACTCAGAAGCGGCGTTCGAATGGTCTCGAAATATCCGGCGCTAACCTGGCGCACCGCACTCGTCGGATCTTTTCCAACCCCTTGGCAAACGAGGCCTTCTGGACAAACAAAAACATATCGCGCGCCACCACCAAGCGGCAGATAACTCGTGATCCCCGCCGCTTGCACTTCGGGCATCGATCTTATGTGCTCCAGAAGTTGGCGGTAGAACTGCGCCTGAAGTTCCGGTATGGAGTACCGGCTAGGTGGGAGTGTCAACGGAAAAGCCGTCAGATTTTTCGGTGAGAATCCAGGATTCACCTGCATCAAACGCGAAAAACTCTGGATCAAGAGACCCGCGCCAGTCATGAGCACAAGTGCGATCCCAATCTCCGCCACGACGAGCAAGGCGCGGAAGCGCCCTCGGCTACCGCCCTCTGAAGAACCGCGGCCGCCCTCCTTTAAAATTTCATGAAGATCTTTCTTCGATGTTTGCAAAGCGGGAACCAACCCGAAAGCAATTCCCGTAATTACGCAGAGAAGCAACGAAAAAACCATGACCACGCCGTCGATTTTCGCTTCGCCAAGCCGAGGCACAGCGCCCGGACTGATTGAGCGCAACGCAGGCATCAGCGCGGCAGCGAGAAACACTCCAAGCACACCGCCGCTTACAGAAAGCAGAATGCTTTCGCTCAACAGCTGCCGCACGAGCCGCCCGCCGGAAGCGCCAAGCGCCTTTCGCACGGCAATTTCCCGATCGCGTGCGGTAGCGCGCGCCAGAAGGAGATTGGCAACGTTGGCGCAAGCAATTAAAAGAACGAACCCGACAGCCGCTAGCAGCACCAGCAGCGAAGGCCGCAGACCGCCCACAAGGCTCTCTTCGAGAGTCTGCGCAAGAATTCCGAATCTCGTCGCGTCCGCATTGCTGCCAAACTGCTGTTTGTAGCTCGCGTTGATGGCGTCGAGTTCCGCGCTGGCGCGCTGCAGAGTTTCGCCTGGCCGCAATCGCGCGATCATATTGAAGTAGCTCGCACCGCCGCGGACCTGCGCGGGAGTCAGCAGAACCGTTTCGGAAGGCCGGGGCAGCCAAATATCCGGCTCCGGATATTGCAATGGGAAACGAAAACTTGCTGGAAGTATTCCGACGATTGTGGCGCTTTTTCCGTCGATCACCAAAGGTTTGCCCAGTGCCGCGGGATCGCCCGCGAAATGGCTGTGCCAGAATCCGTCCGAAATTACCGCAACATCAGGGCCTCGGTCCTGCTCTTCTTCGGGAAGGAAAGCTCGCCCGCGGGCTGGAGAAATTCCCAATACGCGAAAAAAATCGATGGAAGCCCGAGCTCCGTTGACAGCTTCCGGCTCTCGGTCCGTAACCAAACTAAGCGTAAGCGGATAGAAACCCGCCATACTCTGAAGGGTCCTGCTCTGTTCCTGAATTTGCGTGTATTTCGTGTACGACATCAAAGCGCCGCTGGCCTTGGTTTTGAGGTCGTACTGCACAAGGTTGATAATGCGTCCAGGCTCTTTGAAAGGGAGCGGCTGCAACAACACTGTATTGATGACGCTGAAAATCGCCGTGTTCGCTCCGATCCCCAGCGCCAGCGTAAGAATCGCGACGGCCGTAAATCCCGGATTCTTCCTCAGCATTCGCAAAGCAAATCTCAGGTCCGGCCACAAGTTTTGCATTTCACGTGCCCCTGCACACTCAATCTCCGGCTGTTAGACTTCGCACCTCGCACAGGGTAAGCATTTTACTCGTCTTGGGGTATGTATTGCTTCCCTGCTAGTGCAGCTCATTTTTATAGACAGTTCCCGCTTTCATTACAAATTTCACGCGCTTCAATTCTGTGATGTCTTTCAACGGATCCCCGCTGACCGCCACAATGTCCGCCCACTTCCCCGCTTCAATCGTTCCCACTTTGTCGCTCCAACCAAGAAGTTCCGCGGGAACCACTGTGCCCGCGCGTATCGCCTGCATCGGCGACATACCATAATTCGCGTAGTACACAAACTCTTCCGCTTCGTTGAGTTGCTTCCAATCGAAACCGCCTGCATCCGTTCCGAGCGCAATCTTCACGTTTTTCTTCAGCGCTTTTTGAAATGCAGTCTTTTCCAAGTCGACCATTTTCACCCAGTTGCCGCCGCGCCCCGGCGCTACGTACGCGCCAACGGTTATCGTCGGAACCCAATACACGCCTTTCTTGGCCGCCTCATCGAGCAGCGCGTCGGTGAAACCATCGCCATGCTCAATGGTGTCCACGCCAGCGCGCAACGCGGCCGCAATTCCATCCGAACCAATACAATGCGCGGCAACCTTCTTCCCGAGCCGGTGCGTTTCTTCCACAATTGCCTTTGCTTCCTCGTCGGTAAAATTCACCATGCTATGCAGCACGTTGTCATCTTCAAAATGGTAGCGCCGGTCCGAGTAATACTTGATCCAGTCTGCGCCATACATCACCTGCTCGCGCACAGCTTTCCGCGCGCCTTCCACTCCATCTACGGTCTGCACTCCGACTGGAACTTTCAATTCCCATGAGTAGCCGAGCAACGGATACATCCCGGTTGGTGCCATGGCGCGCGTCGCCACCTGCATGCGTGGGCCCGGGACTTCGCCTCGAGCAATTGCCGTCTTCACATCCACGTCGGCGTACATTGCCCCTTCCGTTTCCACGTCGCGAATGGAAGTGAATCCGTTATCGAGAGCAAGCCGCGCATTGCGGGCCGCAAGAATGGCGCGATAGGGAGTGGATTGCTTCAGGATTTGCTCGTCGTAGTCCGCGGCCGTGATATCGCCATTGAGAAGAACGTGCGTATGCACGTCCGCGAAACCCGGCAGCACAGTCGCTTTTAAGAGATCGATGACTTCGGCGCCGGCAGGCGGCGTTCCTCCGGCGGAAACGGAAACAATTTTGTCACCTTCAACGAGAATCAAAGCATTCAGGATCGGCGTGTCGCTCTTGCCGTCAATCAAACGACCCGCGCGGATAACAATTTTCTTCGCGGTAGCTTTGTCTTTTTCCTGCGCCGGTGCTGCGGTGCAGAGCGAAAGTCCAAGGGTTACAGCAACACCGATAAGCGCAATCCATGTGGTTCGCCGGGTCATGCCGTTCTCCTCGCGTGCTGCCTCTTGCGTTTTTTACTTCTTATGGGCGCAAAGATTAGCACAGCCACCGAGGAGAAGGACTAAGTGTAAACAAAACGTTTGTTCGTCGGCGTTCGTTCGCACGTTATTCGGAGCGCAGGGCCTGAATAACGTCGACGCGGGCAGCACGTGCAGCTGGAAGCGCGGAAGCTAAAATGGCGGCGACGAGAAGAATGATCGCCGAAATGATCACAGGCAGAGGGCTAGGCATCTTCATGTCGAGCAGATAACTGCCTGCCAGGCGCGCTAGGACGTACCCGCCAACGGCGCCCGCAAGTATTCCCGCGGAAGCCATGATCGCCCCTTCCCGGATGACTCCTGCCAGCAGACTGCTCGGCTGTGAGCCAATGGCTAGACGGATACCAAATTCGCGCGTCCGTGCGCTGACGGAGAATGCCAAAACTCCCGCCACTCCGACAATCGCAATCGCCAGTGCGACAAGCGCGAATCCTCCGAAGACGACCGAGTTGAGCCGGTCAGGCGTCAGCACTTCGGCGCGAATGTCTGCAAGCGTCGCAGCCTTTTCGATAGGCTGATCAGCGGACATATCGCGAATCAGCTTCGTGATTGGCGTCACGAGCGCGTAGGGATTGGAGTGTGTATGCACAAAAAGGCGTCCCGCGAACAGGCCTTGCTGTTCCATGGCGCTGTAGACCGTGAGTGTCGGCTGTGGGATTACGTGCGTGCTGTCCAAATCGGCGACTACTCCCACAATACGGTGAGGTGTTGAGTCCATGCCGATAAACGCGATGACGGGATCCGTCCACCAGATATGCCGGTTGAGAGGATCACGGCCAGGGAACATCTTCTGCGCAAGGCTCTGACTAATGACCACCACGGGCTCTTTGTCCTTGCGATCCAGGTCGTTGAGATCGCGTCCTGCGAGAAGAGGTATGCCAACCGTCGAGAAAAATCCAGGCGATACGCTGCGGATCTGGGTACGAGGATCTTCTTCACCGGGGCCCTTGGTGTGGCCATCGGCGGAGAACTGCAATGCGAAGTCGAAAGTCGTGTCTCGCCAGGGAACGGAGTCGCCGACGGCGACGCCATCGACGCCGGGCAACTGAGAAACCCTGCGAACCGTTTCCTCATAGAAGCGGTTGATCTGGTCCGGACTCTTCCCATAAGAGTCCACGGGAAGGTTAACGGCCAGCACTCGGGGTGTGTCGAGGATCGTGCGAGCGTTCTGCATGTCGATCAAAGTTTTCAGCAGCATGCTGGCGCCCGCGAGAAGCAGAAACGAAGCGGCAATCTGCGTCATGGCGAAAAGGCGTAGACGCCGATTGGTGCCGCCGGTGAGGCGCACGCTGCCATTCGCGAGACCGAAGCCCTGGGAAGAGTTAGCGGAGGGCAGGCGCGGGACAAATGCAAGGAGAACCGCCGCGATGATGGCGAGGCCAGCCCCGACCCATAACATGCTGGAGTCCACCGTCAGTTCAAGAGCGCGGATGGAAAAGCGCGACGCGTAGCGCGCAAGAATAGCAACCATTGGACGCGCGATCAGAACTCCGAGTAGCGCGCCTGCACCACAGAGCAGAAGACTCTCCGCCAGAAGCGTGCGGCGGAGTGTCGCGTGGCTGGCGCCCAGAGCGGCGCGGATGGCGAGTTCGCCCTCGCGGCGAACGGAACGCGCAAGGATAAGATTGGCCACGTTGGAAACCGCGATGATAAAGACAAGTCCAGAGGCTGCGAGCAAAACGAGCAGGACCGTGCGCGCGCCGGAGGTGATCTGCTCACGCAGTCGCGTTGAGCTGATCTGGAAATCGGCTTGCTTTGAGTAGGCTTCCGGATGCTGCGCCACCATCGCGGCGTAGCTGGTGCGGAGTTCAGCGCGCGCTTGCTCCAGAGTTGTGCCAGGTGCGAGCCGTCCGAAAAGTTCGGTCATGCGATGAACGCGGCCTTCCACCATGGTCGCAGAGAGATGGTGCGGGCTGGTCACGACATTGGCGATGATCTCGGTGTCGGAGGGATATGGAATGGAAGGCTCGAGCACGCCGATGATGGTGCCGCTGCGCGTCCCCATGGGACCGCTGCCAAGACGCACGGTTTTGCCAAGGACGCTTGGATCGCTATGAAAGGCGGAGGACCAGAAACGATAGGTCAGAACGACGACGCCGTCGGCTTTAGGACCATCGTCTTGCGGTCCTATGAGTCGGCCGAGGACGGGATGCAGGCCCATCACTTCAAAATACTTGCCGTCGACAACGCCCGCTTGAACCTCGCGCGGATCGCCCAGGCCA
This sequence comes from uncultured Acidobacteriota bacterium, assembly GCA_963730495.1. Lineage (GTDB taxonomy): Bacteria > Acidobacteriota > Terriglobia > Acidiferrales > UBA7541 > Acidiferrum. Next base: position 195,279 of record CAVSSD010000006.1, read on the forward strand.
ACCATGGTAAAGCTGATCGTCGAGAAATCGCCGAATTCACTGATGGTGCGGGAGCCGGATTCTATGTCCTTGAGTTCCGGAACGGAGAAGTTAGCATTCTCGTTGCCAATCCCGAGCGCGCTTTGCCGGATGTAGATCAGCCGGTCTTCGTCGCGATTGACCAGCGGACGAAGCAGCACCCCGCGCACCAGCGTGAATATGGCCGCGTTGGCGCCGATGCCCAGCGCCAGCGTGAGGATTACCGTGATAGCGAGGCCCTTGGCCCGATAGAGCGAGCGTAGCGCGATTTTCAGGTCTTGAAGGAACGGCGCGAGTGTGAAATTCATCTTCCTATCTCCTTAATTCAGCGCGCAATCGGTGCGCGCAAAATTCCCTTCATCCAACGCGGGCTAGCTGCGCAATGGGATGAGTGCACGAACTCGCCGGCATATGGGCGAGTGTCCCGCAGAAAGTGGTATTGCACAATGACCACTCTAGGCGAGACTTCTATTACCAGTATGACCAGCGACTAACCCACAAAACGCTACGCTGTCGCCTCAGCGGCCTGCTCACAGTTGAGCATCCAGGGAATTCCAAACTGATCCACAAGCATGCCAAACCGAGCCGACCAGAAAGTCTTCTGAATGGGCATCTCCACAGTACCGCCCTGCTCCAACTCATGAAAGATACGTTCAGTTTCGGCGGGATCTTTCATAGAGAGCGAGACGGAAAAACCATGAGGCGCCCCTTGATAACGGCCAGGAGGGGCGTCGGAACCCATCAAGATCATGCCGTCGATGTTCATGCGCGCGTGCATCACTTTGCTTCCCCATTCTGCTGGCATCTGTCCGGCCATGGGAGAATCTCCAAACGTAAAGATTGCTTCGATCTTGCCGCCGAGGCACTTTTCGTAAAATTTGAATGCCTCCTCGCACTGGCCGTTGAACATAAGATATGGATTCAATTGCATTTTGCCCTCCTCATCCTGTCTATGACGTTTCGCTTCGACTAACGTTTCCAATCTTGCTGCGACTCTTTTTGCACCTAACTGCTATCCGGATTCCTTCTCCTCGGCCCGTTCCTTTACTCGCATCAACTGATGCTTCCAAAACCGCTCAAACGTTCCCGCCCACTCATGCAAAGGCCGGATTGCCTCGGCATTCGTCCTATAAAACATTTGCCGCCCTTCGCGCCGCGCATGCACCAGCCCTACATCTTTTAAGACGCGCAAATGCTTAGAAACGGAAGGCTGTTCCATCTCCAGAGCATCGACAATCTCTCCCACCGGCCGTTCCTGCAGTGCCAGATAATTGAGTATCTCTCTCCGCCGCGGTTCGGCAACAGCATTGAAAGCATCGGAAGTGGTTGCGGCTCTCGCCATGACCGCCACAATACATTCCGATATGGGAATTTGTCAAGCCCTTACTCCTCCTCCGAATGGGCAGTCTGCCAATCTTACTTGCAAAGTGCAAGTAATAATTGCTACGCTAAATCCATGCAAAAAAAGAAGGCGGCGCCAAAGCGCCGTTCCGGATGTCCACTCAATGCATCGGTGGAAATGCTGGGCGATCGGTGGTCTCTCTTGATTCTGCGCGACATGATGCTGCGTGGATACGAGACGTTTAACGAGTTTCTGCACTCCGACGAAAAAATTGCGACAAATATTCTGACTGACCGTCTCCGCCGCCTGGAATCCTACGGAATTATCGAGACAGAGCGAGATCCCTCCGATGGCCGAAAAATGATTTACACGCTGACGGCCAAGGGCATTGATCTTGCGCCAGTGCTGACGGAAATGGTTCTGTGGGCGGCCAGACATGAAGAAACCGGCAACCAGCCGCTCGTCCGGCAAATGCGAACAGACAAGGACCAACTCCTGGCCGCCGTGCGCCAGCGATGGGAAGAGAAAAGATTGTCGAAGAAACATAGTTCGCCTGCCAATTAGCTAAAGCTAGCGACGTGGTCCTGCAAGATATTCCCCAAGTCGCTGGAGAGTTTGTTTGCCGCCTTCGATCGCTCCAAATTCCTTTACCACGTGCTCGCGTGCCTGGGCCGAATCGAAAACCATTCGAATGGTGACTCTGGTCTGGTCGCCGTCGGCTTCAAAAGTCCACGTCGCTGTGAAATTCATAGCGGGGCCTCTCTCCTTGCCCCCCGCGTTCGAATACACAATGCGCTCGTGTCTTACGACCTCGAGAAAAACACTCTTGTTTGGATAGTTGGTGCCATCGGGTCCGTGCATGGTGTGGTTCCATGCGCCACCGGGCCGAACATCCATTTCATGGATCGTGGTCGTGAAACCCCTAGGCCCCCACCATTTCACGACCTGTTTTGGATCCGTCCATGCATCCCAGACGACCTCGCGCGGCGCGTCGAACACGCGTGAGATGACGATTTCGCTCTCAGCTGCCAATGCCCGAAGAGAATTGTCGAGTTCATCAGCGAGACGGTAGAGGCTCTCGCTCCAGCCTTGCTCCATACCAGAGAGGGCGGCGAGGACTTGGGGAGTCAATTGGAGGTCTTTGGTGACGAGGCGAGCATGCAACGTCAGTTTCGTGATGCCGTTGAAGTCTTCGAAAGTGACGGTGTTGAGGATTTCGAGCTGCGGTTTCCCGTGTTCATCCTCCATGGCAGTGCCTGTAAAGACCAGTCGCTCGGGCTCGACAATTTCGTGAAAAACGCCTTTCATCGGATAGATGGTGCCGTTGGGCCCGCGCATGTCAATGCGAATGAGCCCGCCGGGGCGCACATCCAATTCGCAAACGGGGTTGGTGAATCCGCGCGGACTCCACCAACGAGCCACGTGTTTGGCATCGGTCCAAGCTTTGAAGACAAGGATCCGCGGGGCACCATAGATGCGGGTCAGGACGAGTTCCTGCCTGGCTGGGCCAGCGGCGGAGCTACTTTTTGATTCGGCCATGTTTCTTCTCCTTGGCTTGTACCTCGGCTAGGTAGTCGTGCAAGCGGTCAAGACGCTGCTCCCAAGCCATACGATATTCCTCAACCCAATCGGCGACCTGTTTGAGAGGTGCCGCCTGGATCCGGCAAGGGCGCCATTGCGCCGCGCGACCACGCGAGATAAGTCCCGCGGTTCTCAAGCACTTTTAGGTGCTTCGAGACGGCGGGAATACTCATCTCAAAAGGCTCGGCAAGCTCGGTGACGGACGCTTCGCCGGACATCAAGTGCGCAAGGATGGCGCGGCGAGTGGGATCAGCAAGCGCGGCTAAAGTGGAAGTGAGGTGATCTGCTGGCATTTTGTATTTAACCAACTATGTTAAATACAATGATCCGGAAATTCTGTCAAGAGCTTTTTGAATAGCTAGCCAAACCACGGGTGCGGTCGTGCGGAAACGAAGTAACCCACTGAAAATACAATAGTTAAAAAACAGGTGGTTAGAAAAGCTGCAAGATAAGAAGAAGGCCAGCCGCTCTCTCAGGACGGCTGGCCTCTTGCTTCTTTTGGTCTCCACGGAGGGTTTGTGCATCCTGAAGGAGGCAGGATGGGCAGCTCTCTGTGTGTGCTTGCTCTGGCAAAAAACTGCAAACTCGTTGGCGGCTTAGCGTGCCGCGGCTGAACCTGGTCGGCGCAACGGTCGGCGCGCCAAGTCTTCGACGGCGTTAACACCGCGCCGCGCCATATCGATAACGGGGTTCTGGCTGTCGGCCACTCGCTGAACGCCGGTTTCCCAGACCTTCTGAAGCATGTACAGGCTCATCACCACAAAGGCTATCGCAGCGAATCCCAGCGCAAACAGCGCAAAGGCGGCTACGAGTTCGCGCACAAAATACAGCTGCAGCGCGATTACCACCGCTAAGAACCACCACATCCATTTGCGGTTGCTGTCTTTGGTCTTCATGGTTCCTTTGTTGTTGATCGCCGCTTGTCCGAACATTTACTTCCCCCTAGCTTCTTGCTGCTCTCGTCTTGACCTGGCCTTTAGATGCGTGAGCCCTGTCTTTAGGTCCAGTCACTTGCACCTGACCTATTTGACAGCAAGTGGGGCCTGATGGCGATAGTACAGAAGGCACAATTTGGGGTGCAAACCATCGGTTCAGTACTCTTATGACCCACTCTGAATCACATTAAATCCTATAGAATCAGTGTATTATATGCGGCTAATCTTTCGCCCATGTTTTCGCCTGTTTTTCCCTGTACTCGATATCTAGCACCTGTCCCTCCGTACAGGAGTACAGGTGCGGATTTGCGCCGCTAAGTTGTGAAGGAAGAGGCCAATCCGTATCAGAACTGAGGGCCGACGATAGGCAGATTAACTGAGGAAGGAGCTTAGAGCTGCACTCCAAAGGCGGTCCTGAAAGGAAAATCGCGCCGACGGAGCAGCTTACCTCCGGCAGCGCGATTTGGTTCTTTTGGATTGCGTCCGATTGCGTCGGGAAAGGAGGCGTTAGGCTCTTTTCAGGATGCGGGTGATTCCGACGAGGATGACAGCGCCAATAAAGGCAACGATGATCGAGCCGAGCATCCCCCCGGCCGGCCAGATGCCCAAACGACCGAAAAGCCAGCCCCCAAGCCAGCCACCGACTATGCCGAGAAGGATGTCCACGATAATGCCGTAGCCACCGCCCTTCATAACGAGTCCGGCAAGCCAGCCCGCGATAAGACCGACGATGAGCCAATAGATCATGTGGTGCCTCCTTTGCTTAGATGCGCATTGAGGGGTAAGTACGCGAGCCATTTAGAACACAGGCTTGCCGAATGTCAAGCGGACGCCGGAGGAAAGAAGCAGGTCATTGGTCTTGAAACCGGGGAGAGGATCGCTGATGTAGCGATCGCTATAGGTGACTTGCCAGCTGAGCCAGTTTTTCAACTTGGTGGCGATCGTGGTGTCGAACTGGAAGCGGTAGTTGCCGGTGTCCGAGATGTTCGGGTAGATGCTGAACTGTTCGGTGACTGAGGTGCGGCTGTTGAACTTGGAGTTAAATGTTTCGCCGAGAACGATTTCGCCCAGTCTTTTGTGTAACGGAGGGCATGGCAGGCTCGGTTGCGGTAGCCGCGAGGGCCCCATAGAACGTCTGGTTGTAGGTGCCTCCGCCAAAGACATCGAATACGTCTTCTTGTTATTGATGACGTGATAGCCCAGGCCACCGCCGAGGACATTGCGCAAATCGAGGTCCTGAAATTGGTCGTACTCAAAATCCGTAAAGCCGAAGACGAAGAGGTGATCGCTGACGTTTAGGTCGCCGCGGATTCCGCCTCGAATGGCATGGGCGGTCGTGGAGTTGACGCCGTTGACGGTGCTATCGCTGAAAATCGCGGTGGAATAGACAGAGATCTTGTCGCGGTCCGTAACGCGTGCGGCCTTTGCCATTGAGCGTATAAGTGAGCGACTCCGAATTGCCCCTGGTAAGGCTAAGACCGGTGTCCAAGAGACCGCTCCAGAAATCGGTGAGGTGCGGATGGCGCAGGCGGTCGATTTGATCATCGTAAGCTTTTTGCTCGGCATCGTTACGGACGCCGACAACGATGTCCTTGGAAGCGGTGACAGAGCCGGCATCCTTGGTGGCCACTTCGAATTTGCCATCGCTCGTGGTGACGACGCCGACTATCGTCTGGCCATCCTTAAGAGCGAGATGGAGCGCTTCCGCGGAAACGATAGAAGTAACGGCGTCCCATTGGAGCGTAACGTCGCCAGCGAACTCAGACTTGAGCAGAAGGGTTTTCTCGTCAGACTTGACGATGGTTCCGCTCAGCCGGTCGCCATTTTTCAGTGTTACTTGATCGGCTAGCGCAGCGGTGGCACATACGAGACAACAACACACCGACAATTAAGCTTCGAAGCACGGTCGTTCTCCTCTTTGTTGAGTTCCTGGTTTAATTCACGTACGCAATGCGGCTGGGCCTTCACTGGGCGCGGGAGGCTGCTTGGTCTTGCGTAACTTCTCTTACGAAGCCTCGACATTGTAAAGGAGGCACGGGAGAAACCCAACGAGATTATCAGGTGGGAAGGAGTTCCGTCCGGCAGGCGAAAGCGGGAGACATTAATTTCAGGCATCCTATATACTGCGTCACATTCGGGGGATGAACTAATTGCCGTGGCCTTGATGCAGCCATGCAGAGTCATACGTCCAGTGCTTATGTTCTGATTTCCGATAATAAAAGACCGGCAAGGCTCTCACGAAATTAATAAAAATTCATTCGACTTGGGAGACTCGATGGCTTCACGCATTCGATATTTGGCTGTACTAGTTTTCGCGATGGCGGCTTTTTGCGGGGCATGCGGCAAGACGCCGGCAGAGACCGCCGGGGCCAGGCAAACCGTGGCAGCAGCGCGGCCGACAATTGTGTTTATGACCGACTTCGGGACGGCCAATGATGCTGTTGGGGTATGCAAGGCCGTGATTGTTGGGATTGCTCCGGATGCGCGCTTGATGGACATCACGCACCAGGTGACGCCGTTCCAGATCGACGAGGCAGCGCGATGGCTGGCGGGCGTGACCCCTTACTACCCTTCAGGTACCGTTTTTCTTGTAGTGGTGGATCCGGGAGTGGGGACTTCGCGCAAGGCCGTAATCGTGAAAACGAAGAAGGGACAGTATTTTGTGCTGCCCGACAATGGACTGATCACGCCGGTGATCGAACGGGATGGATTGGACTCTGCGCGTGAGATTACGAACACGGGTTGGATGCTGCAGCCGCAAGTTTCTTCGACATTTCATGGACGCGACATATTTTCACCCGCGGCGGCGCATCTCGCGGAGGGTTGGGACTTTGCGATGGCTGGTCCGCTGGTACCGCAACTAGTACAGCTAACCCCAAAAGTTTCCAGCACGTCGGACAAGGGCATCGAGGGCGACATTATTGGGCTGGACGATCCTTATGGATCTCTTATCAGCAACATACCGGGCGAGGAATTCAAAAAGTTGGGCTACGTGCTTGGAGACAAGATCGTTGTGCAGGTGGATAAAAAACCCTTTACCGTGCCGTATGTAAAGACATTTATGGATGTGCAGGTGGGAGAACCGCTGCTTTATATCGATTCGCGCGGGAGGATAGGCTTGGCTTTGAACCAGCGAAATTTTTCCCAGGTGAACAAAATTACGCCGCCGGGGACGATTTTTATTCCGCGGAAGGGCGCCGCGATAAAGAAGTGATGTAAATGTGGCTGCTTAGTTCAGACGACAAAATCGAAGAGCGCAGGCAGGAGTGCCTGCGCTGCTTGTTTGACGCGGCTCGCTAGACTAGTAGTCTGCGGCGAAAAGACTCGCGGGAATAAACACTCAGTCATGCTTTTTTACGTTTGCCGCTTGAAGACCCTTTGGACCTTGCACGATTTCAAATTCGACCGGATCTCCTTCAGCCAGGCTCCGATATCCGTCGCCAAGAATTGCAGAGTAGTGAACGAAAACGTCCGGACCGTCCTCCCTCCCAAGGAAACCATATCCCTTCGAATTGTTAAACCATTTCACTATTCCAATCATTACGCTCCGCTCCTTAAAATTGTCCCGGGGGCCTTACAGAGGAAAACAAATTTCGGAAAAGCCACTGAAGCCCTAGGCAGTCATTGCATCACGCACAAACCGACTCAAGTCCGATGGGTGTTCGAAGAGTCGGCTTTCAACATTAATATCGCGGGCGGCGCGAGGTCGTTGCTCCAGAGCAATTACGGATCGACCGTCTAAGTGGATCCGAATAAAAATTTTGGGGTAGGTCGCCGTATTCTGATCCGTTGATTAACTAGACCGCGAAAGCCTCATTCATGATTGTTGACTTTGCTAGAGGGCGCGTCACAATCAAGGCGCTTCCGAAATCGTTTCGAGGCAGGCGACGGCCCTCTCCCGTCGACAGCCAGGCACCATAAGCGCACTCAAAGGAGAGGCATGCCAATAAAAGTTCTCTTGGTCGAGGATAATCCCGGTGATGTCCGGCTGACGCGGGAAGTTCTGCTTGCTACCAACCGTTCCATACATTTGCTCGTGGCTAGTGACGGCGAGGAAGCTGTGGCCATGCTCAAACGCGATGAAGCAAAAGCCCCTTGCCCCGCGTCCTGATCTCATCCTGCTTGACCTAAATCTCCCCAAAATGGACGGCCGCGAGGTTCTGGCGCGCACATTGCGAGGAGCTATCAACTTCAGGCGAATTGCTACCTCACCAAACCGGTCCAGTTGGACGCTTTTGAGAGCATTGTGAGAAGCATCAATAATTTCTGGCTGACACGGGTTAAGTTGCCAACTCAGCAGCAGTCTGCGTGAATGGCTCGAACCGCGGACCTTTGAGCTTTTTCTGTTTCACGGCGTCAGCTGCGCAAAGGCGCCGGTCTACGTGAGGCGAAGAGCGCATGCCGCCCGAAGCAAGTATACAGCGCCTTCCGACGGGCACGCCGCATGTAGGACAAGGGACAGAAGACAATTGTTTGGGCGTCATTTCCCTAATTTTCATCCGGTTAGGATGCAGCAAGGGGCATATAAACGTCTGTTCACAATTGCACACCCACTGTATTTTATATCTCTCATCGACAAGACATTTCCGCGGCGAGCTACTGTAGTCTCCGGAAACGAATTCCTCGCCGCTCGCAGCTGAGCACCAAAATACCTGCTGCCCCAGAGTAGAGGACAGAGCCAACTGCACACTTCTCCAGTTTGCTTTTTCTCAGACTGCGGCCAACAATAACGATTGCGGTGCTATTCAGCCGTTCGCCAAGGAGTCGGTCATGCCTGAAGCTGTAATCGTTTCTTCGGTTCGAACACCTGTAGGAAAAGCATTCAAAGGATCTTTGCGGGCGACGCGACCTGACGATTTGGCGGCGCTGGCTATTAAAGAGGCGCTAGCGCGCGTGCCTGGATTGGACGCCAAGGAAATCGACGACGTTATTCTTGGCTGCGCTATGCCTGAAGGAGAACAGGGGATGAACGTGGCGCGGATCGCGGCGCTGCGCGCGGGGCTCCCAACCGAAACTTCGGCGATGACCATAAACCGATTCTGTTCTTCAGGATTGCAGGCGATTGCGATTGCAGCGGACCGGATTCGCGCGGGATCGGCACAAGTAATTGTGGCGGGCGGGACGGAATCGATGACCATGGTGCCCATGGGTGGCAATAAGGTTTCGCCGAATCCCTGGCTTGTGGATCACAATCCGGATGCGTACCTGAACATGGGTCTGGGGACGGAGAATATCGCACGGAAATTCGGGATCACGCGGGAACAGGCCGACCAGTTTTCTGTCGATTCGCACAAGAAGGCGCTGGCAGCGATCGCTGCGGGGCATTTCAAGGACGAGACGTTTCCGCTGGAAGTGAAGATCACTGCTGTGCCGAACGGTAATGGAAGTGCTCCCGGAACTACCAAAGGAAAGGCCGCGGCAAAAGCGGCGACACAGACTTTTACGTTCGAGACAGACGAAGGACCCCGGGCTGACACTTCGCTGGAAGCACTGGCTAAGCTGAAGCCTGCATTTCATGTGAAGGGCACAGTGACTGCGGGGAATAGTTCACAGATGAGCGACGGAGCAGCAGCGGCCGTAGTGATGAGCGAAGAACGCGCGAAAGCGCTGGGCCTGAAACCGCTGGCGCGTTTTGTGGCTTACGCCACAGCCGGCGTCTTGCCAGAAGAGTTTGGCATTGGGCCGGTGGCGGCAATTCCCAAAGTGTTGAAGCTGGCAGGGCTGACACTGAATGACATCGCAGTGTTCGAATTGAACGAAGCTTTTGCGGCGCAATCGCTGGCAGTGATCCAACAGGCCGGGCTTGATCCTTCGCGGGTCAATCCAAATGGAGGCGCCATCGCGCTTGGTCATCCGCTGGGCTGTACCGGCGCCAAACTTACAGCAACAATCCTGCGCGAATTGCAGCGGCGAAACGCGCGCTACGGCATGGTGACCATGTGCATCGGCGGCGGCATGGGAGCCGCTGGAATTTTGGAGCGTCTCTAAATATAAAACACGATTTGAGGCGACGTCTTTTTCTTTCCGCTTAAACCGTTTGGCAACGGCGGTAGGTAAGTTTTCTGCCGCTAACGTTTTTTGCGTCGACAGTCACGAACAGGGTTTCCGTCGCGTCATGGTCTATTCTCTGCCGACCTTTATCGACAGACTGGTAGCCTCTGTTCCCGACTAAACTCACGCGTTCAATGGTGTTTACCTGTTCCTATTCAGAGGAGTAAAATGAGTTGTTCCGTAAATTTTCAGACGTCACTCACTGGCACTGACATTCGTGAAGCACACCGTAAGGGATTGCAACTTAGGTTCGGGCAAGCACGCCAGTAATTGCAGTTTTGCCGAAGTTAATGAGGAGACAGACCGAAGTCTGTCCCACCAACTAGCGACAAGGAGACCATGATGGCCACCGCAACGATCAGCAAACCAGCCGCCAAGGGCGGCAGTTTTCTCCTCGAGACACCGCTTCCTCAGGATGTCTTTACACCTGCTGACCTCACCGACGACCAGAAGCTGATCGGCCAGACTGCGGAGGAATTTGTCGTCAAGGAAGTACTCCCTCTTGTAAAGGAACTAGAGAACAAGAAGCCCGGGCTAATGCCGGAACTGGTGAAAAAGGCGGGCGAGGTTGGCTTGCTGGGCGGCGGAATTCCGGAAGAATATGGAGGAGCCGGCCTCGACAAGATCGCTACCACCGTGCTCACGGAAAAGCTTTCTATTTATGGCGGATTCGCGGTTACCCACGGGGCGCATTCAGGCATCGGAACGCTTCCCATCGTGTACTTCGGAAACGAAGAGCAGAAGAAAAAGTATTTGCCCAAGCTGGCGACCGGAGAATGGATCGGCGCTTATTGCCTTTCCGAGCCGCAGGCTGGGTCCGACTCGCAGAACTCTCTCACTCGCGCCGAACTGAATGCCGAAGGCACGCACTACATTTTGAATGGCCAGAAGATGTGGATCACCAACGGCGGATTCGCGGACATTTATATCGTTTTCGCAAAAATCAACGGAGAAAAATTCACGGCGTTCATCGTGGAACGAACTTTTCCTGGATTCAAGCCTGGCAACGAAGAGCACAAGATGGGCATTCACGGCAGTTCGACGACGCCTATCTTCCTCGAAAATTGCAAGGTGCCCAAAGAAAATGTGCTCCACGAAATCGGCCGCGGACACATCGTGGCGTTCAACATTTTAAACGCCGGCCGCTTCACCCTTGGGGCGTCCGCTGTTGGCGGCTCAAAGCGCGTACTGCAGGATTCCTCCAAATATTCGAAAGAGAGAAAGGCTTTTGGCAAGTCCATCGGCGAATTCGGCTTGATGAAGGAAAAGCTGGCGGAGATGGCCATTCAGATTTTCGGCGTGGAATCGATGGTCTATCGCTCCGCTGGGAACATCGAAGCTGCGATGGTGGCGGCTTCGGGTTCGGGAGACAAAATCCAGAACACTATGAAGGTCCTCGAAGAGTACGCGATCGAAAGCTCCATCGCGAAAGTCTATGGAAGCGAGATGCTGGACTTTGTCGTCGACGAAGGCGTGCAAATTTTCGGTGGCTACGGCTTTCATGAGGACTATCCCGTGTGCCGCGCGTATCGTGATTCACGCATCAACCGAATCTTTGAAGGCACCAACGAAATCAATCGCATGTTGATTATCAGCATGCTGATGAAGCGCGCAATGGGCGGCCAGCTTGCGCTGATCCCCGCAGCGATGAAGTTGGCGGATGAAATTCTCGCGGGTCCTTCGTTCGAAGAAGCGCCGGAAGGTGTGCTCGCGGATGAGGCTCGCGTGGTGGCAAACGCCAAGAAGATGTTTCTGCAGGCAGCAGGCGGAGCGGTTCAGAAATTCCGCGAAAAACTGGCCGAAGAACAGGAATTGATCGGCGCCCTTTCGAATATCGTGATGGAAGTCTACGCGATGGAGTCCGCGCTGCTTCGCGCGCAAAAGGCGGCTGCGGCGAGAGGCGAGGCGGCGACGCAAACCATGATTGACGCGGCGCGGGTGCTGATCTCAGACGCGGCGGAACGTGTCGAACACGAAGCCAAGCGCGCCATCGCCACGGTTCACGAAGGGGATATGCTCACTACGCAGATGGCGGTGTTGAAGCGCTTTGGCAAACGCGCTCCGGTCGATACGATTGCGCTGCGCAGGCGCGTCGCTGCCGCGGTCCAATCGCAAGACCGCTATCCCTTCGAAAACCGCTAAGACGCTGGTGCAGCTGCTCTCGGCATCATGGAAAAAGCGAGTAAGAGCGCTAAATGGCTTGCGTTCGCGTAGGCACATTTTTCTTCTATCCGAAAAGATTTCATAGATGTGTCCTGCTTCTTTGTGCACAAATCCGAAATCTCTCCATTTGCGGCCAGCGTATTCTTGCTAACGTTTATTAAGCTCAATGTGCTTTTGCCAAGTTAGTCCAACTTCCGTCAGTAAAAAGGCTTAAGTCATGAAACGACTCGCGCTCGCAACGATTGCGGCAGTTCTCTTTTCCAGCGCACCATTCGCCCAGGAAAAAACTGTGAGTGTCGACGAAATTCGAATCAAGCAACTCGAGCGCGCCTGGAATCAAGCGGAGGCTAAGCAGGAAGTCAAAGAGGTCTCTTCCCTGCTCGCGGACACCCTCGTTTATACTGATTATGATGGTTCGTTTATGAACAAATCGGAATACATGAAATGGGTCGCTGCGCCGCAGCAAAAAGCGGATCACATTTATGACGAAGGCCTGAGCGTTCAGCTCTACGGCGACGCGGCCATAGCCACCGGTATTTATCGTGAGACAGGCACCAACAAGGGCAAGCCCTACACGATCCGCTCGCGCTTCACAGACACATGGATTAAACGTAACGATGCCTGGCTCTGCGTAGCTAGCCACAGCACGCTTATCCCGTCCAAATGATCTGGCGATACCAGTCTATTTTGCGAACCGCCGGACACTGAACGAAATTGGCAGCCCTATCACGATCATGTGTACGACCAGCCCTAGAATCAGGTCGTGAAGTTTATAGGGCCCCCTGGAATGGAGCGCGGAGAGGGGCAAAATGACAAGATTCATCACTTCTTGCACCGCGCCGCCAAAGAACAAACCGCACACCAATGGGTGCTCCTTCATAAAACTCAACCTAAGACTTGCCCCGTAATACACAGCAGCCGCGGAGCAGGCGATAAAGAAATGCAGTGCGACGCCAAGAATGTAAGTGCCGGCGCCTCCCTGAAAAGCCTGCCGCCCCAGCAAGCCGCCAGCAATCACGAGTGGAATGTCCCATCCAAACAGGATGCACGCCTGCAAAAGATCCAAAGTCCCGGCAATCCCGCCGCCCACGGTGATCGCCATTAGTGCGTTTCTTTTCCCCGCCGCTACACGTCCAGAATCTCCGGTCATTCGATTTCCCCTCGTTTACCCGTGATTTGATTGCCGCGCTGCGTGCGGCCATCACAATACGCAGCTGAGACCCAGGAAGTCCTGAGCGTCTTCTGAAACGCGCTGAATAGTTCTGAAATCGCGCCCGATTGAGGACAGCTCGGATGGGATAGGGTCCTAAACGAAGACGAGCGAGAGGGTCGTCGGCGTTTTCTGGCAGTGTTGGTATACTTGACGGGCACAGCTTTTCTATTCAGAGACTCAGCGCAATAAGCTATCCCGCATGGACCACCCATCTACGGCAAGGTTTCGAATCGGCGATTGGTGCGTCAATCCAAACTCCGGTGAGATCTCACGAAATCGTGAGACCGCTCGGGTAGAGGTGCGGGCGATGCGACTGCTGGTGTGCCTTGCCGACCATGCTGGCGAGGTCGTCAGCATCGATGCCCTGCTCAACCAAGTCTGGTCGGATGTCACCGTAGCTCCGGACTCCGTCTACCAGGCGGTAACATCGCTTAGACGTCTGCTCGGCGACGACCCAAAGCAGCCCACGTACATCGAGACCGTGCCGCGGCTAGGCTATCGAATGGTGGCGACGGTCAGTGCCTGGACGGATCAGCCCGTCACCCAAACCGGAGCTGAAACGAACGTACAGGCACGCGCTCCGCAAACTTCGGTCCGTGAACAACCGGCTCCGACGACCACTGGACCCGATGAGTCGAAAAAACCCGCCCCCCGCCTTCAGGCTGGCTTGACGCTGGCCGCGGGCGCCGCGCTTTGCCTCTTGCTCGTCGTCGCTCTCGTCGTCTACGGCAAGTTCGCGAAGAATAATAGTAGTCATCCGCTAATGGCAGCATTGGCACGATTGCTCCGCAGGCACAGAAATCCATCGCCGTGCTCCCGTTTCTCGACCTCACGGACGCCATGAGCGAAGAGCCCTTCGCTGACGGCATGACCGAGGAACTGATCGACAAACTCAGCAAAATCCCCGGCCTTCGCGTACCTTCCGCCACTTCCTCGTTTTATTTCAAGGGCAAATTATGGCCGCGTTCGCGCGGAACTCCGCAAATGACCGTGGCCGACATCGCGAAGGCGCTGGGTGTCGCTTATATTCTCGATGGAAGCGTGCGCAAGTCTGGCGCGAGGCTGCGGGTTGACGCACGGTTGATTCGTGCCGACAATGGCTTCGTTATCTGGTCAGAATCCTACGATCGGCCATTCGACGACATCTTGATGGTCCAGGACGATATCGCAGGTGAAGTAGCGAAGGCGTTGCAGACTTCCATCGGGACAAAGACGGACTAGGTTAGATCGTTAGGTCGCAATCTGAACCAGCTCGGGCTTTTTCCCAGTGCGAGGACCGTTGGAGCCCCAGCGCGAAGGTCCCTTTTCTCGGCGACGCAGACGGTTGACAAACGAGCCGACACCAACCGAACCACCCACAAAATGTCCCACACTGAGCGGACCGGCAACTTTTACCGTGCGAATCCAATGCAATCCGCTGCTCGCCGCACAACCGCATTCCGCGCAGTTGGGAGTGCCACCGAAAACGCAAGGCTCGACGCGCGTCTCCAAATCCGCGGAGTAGTTCGCTGACATTTTCGCAAAAAGACAGTCGGCGGGATTCTCCGGAGGATGGAGAAAGGCCCGCGCGATGCCATCGTTCATTAAGAACTTGGGATATTTCCGTGCCAAAGGCGGCAATACTCGGGCTATCTCTTGCCGGTTTTCTGGCGTCAGCTTCTCCGCGCTCTCTTCGCCGATCTGAGGCGTATACAGGCTCACCCAAATACGATCGACTTCAGGGCGGCCATTCCAAAACGAGACGTAGTCTTCCAAATAGCCGGGACGCTCGAGCATGGGACGAGTGATCACCCAATGGATGTTCACTTTTCGGCCATCGATATTTTTTAGGATACGCTCGTAGGTCGCAGGCTTACGCCGGGTGTCATGATGTTCTGGCAAGCCGTCGACGGAGACGGTGACTCGGACGCGCGGCAGATCCATCCATTCCATCGGAATAGGGATTACGCCGCTAGTGACGACCAGCGAGAAGATATTCATGGCGCTTAGCGCGGGCAGGATTGCGCTCAACTCCCGATGGCGGACCATCGGTTCTCCCCCCACCAAGGACACGTGCATCGGCCGGTTTTTCCGGACTAGGTCCAGGACGCCATTGACGAGCGCATCGCCGCGGAAATCGTTCAACTCGGTAAGGAGTTTGCCATCGCCAAGGTGCGTATCGCCGTACGCGTAGCAGCCGGGACAACTGAGAGGGCATTCGCGCGTAATCTCGATGGAAAGCATCGGCGCTTTGCCGCCAAGGATTTTTCCCCAAGCGCTCATAATCTCTCGCGGGGTAATACTTGGATTTGGTTGAGCAGTGGCCATGTTGGTTGGATGCTTGGGGATGGGTCTTGGCTGCATGCTTGATGGTAAGCGAAGTCATTGTGGCGCATTCAAATGATTCAAAATATAGCGCCACGTAAAGCGTGAGAATTTTTCGGTGGCATGCGGAATACAGCCCTATGCAGACGCGGTTCGCAGAGCGACCTTCGAGGCCGGTTAGCCCCGTGCATGCCAAGACACGTACCCGGAATCGGCGCGGTAGCCGTCTACTAATTCGGTTAAACTGGGCCCTTAGCATCATCCATCTATAAAACTGAAAGAGAACGAGCAGGAATGCCCCGAAAGCTCCTCATTCTTGCAGCCACCCTTGTCGGTGCCCATCTTGCGCAAGCATTGTTTCTAGGGGTGTCTCCCGCTGGTACTCTTCTAGCAAATCTTCTTCAGGTTTCTGCAAGTGCACTTGCGGCCTTGACGTGCATGGGCGCATCGCGGAGGGCGCGGGGCATGGCGCGTCCGTTCTGGGCACTGGTGGCCTGCGGGATGGCCGCTTGGGGATTGGCGAACCTCGGTTGGATGTATTACGAACTCGTTCTGCATATCATTCCGACGCCAGGGTCCGCGGTACGGTTCTTCTTCAGTCTGCATGGGATTTTCTTTGCAATGGTGTTGTTTCTTGATCAGGACAAGGACTCGGCGCGTATCGAACCCGAGTTTCTTCTCGATTTTATCCAGATCGTAATTGTTTTCTTTTTTGTCTTTCTTGGGCTCAACCTATTGCCTTCGACCCAGCTTCAGCAGCAAAGCAGTTATGTGCGTCAGCTTTGGATGCAGTTTGGCGAAGAGGGCATTATCCTCGCATTGGCCTGTATCCAAGTCGTCCGCGCGCGGGCTGCGCCTATTCGCAATTTGTACGCGGGTTTTGCGTTATATTTTTTCATCTTTACGGCCAGTTCCGCATTGTCCGCGTATCTCCACTCCCTGAAGGCTGCTTCAACAGGAACGCTTGTTGACCTCTGCTACACGCTGCCGTTTCTTTGGGCCGCGTTCTGGGCGGCCGGGTGGCAGCCTTCGCCGGCATCGCAAACCGCGCGGCCTATCAGCCGTAAGACTTTTAGCGGAGTCATCCTGACCAATGCATTCTTCGTTTTGGCCCCGCTGATTGTTCTGGTGCAGGTGGCGCAATTCCCTTCCGAGTGGCGCGTGCTTCGGTTTTCACTTCTTGGCGTTTCCATTCTGTGTTTCGCCGCGCGGATCGGTTTCAGCGTATACCGGGAAGCAAAAACCGCGGAGACGGTGCGGAGGCAAGCGCTGGCCATGGACGCAGCCGCAGACGGAATCTCCATTCTGGGGGAAGACGGAAAGCACATCTACGTCAACGCGGCTTTCGCGCGAATGATGGGGCACGAAAGTCCAGAGACCATGCTGGGGGTGAATTGGCGGCAGATTTACGACCCGCGCGACATCGCAGTGCTCGAGCAGCAGGTTAGGAAATCTCTCGGGCCGGAGGGCAAATGGTCGGGGCAAATCAACCTGCGGCGGCGGGACGGAACCATGTTTCCCGTCGAGATGGCGATCACTTCACTCGCCAACGGCGTTACCGCATGCATCGGCCACGATATCAGCGCGCGAAAAGAAGCCGAGAAGGCGCGAGCCGACGCTGAAAATAAGTACCGCACACTGGTGGAGCAGGTCGCGGCAATCAGCTATATCGCGGAACTAGGTATCAATGGCCAATGGCATTACATCAGCCCGCAAGTCGAAGCAATAACGGGCTACTCGCAGGACGAATGGCTAGCTATCTCTCGTGATTGGACACGTCACATCCCGCAGGAGGATCACGCCGTAATCGAGGCAGCCGAAGAGGCAAGCTTGCGCGGCGAGCGCTTCCAGGCGGAATACCGGATCGTACGGAGAGATGGCGCGGTCATCTGGGTAAGCGACACGGCGGTAGTGGTTTCGGGGAGCGACAGCCATCCGGTGATGGAAGGGATCATCGTCGACATCACGGAGCGGAAGCTGCTGGAGAATCAATTACAGCAGTCGCGAAGGATGGAAGCGGTGGGGCGTCTTGCTGGCGGCATCGCCCACGACTTCAACAATCTTTTGACCATCATCAAAGGATATGCGGAGCTGGCGGAGCAACGCACCGCGATGCAGCCTGAGCTTCGCGCGGATATTCAGCAGATTGAGAACGCAGCTGAGCGTGCATCCACGCTGATCCGGCAATTGCTGGCCTTCAGCCGAAGACAAGTGCTACAGCCAAAGATTATCGATCTGAACGCCATCGTGCTGGGACTGGATAAACTGCTGGGCCGCCTGATGGGTGAACAC
The DNA here is from genome assembly GCA_963730495.1 of uncultured Acidobacteriota bacterium. Classification (GTDB taxonomy): domain Bacteria; phylum Acidobacteriota; class Terriglobia; order Acidiferrales; family UBA7541; genus Acidiferrum. The sequence goes on from CAVSSD010000006.1 coordinate 213,178, forward strand.
ATCGAGATGGTGACGCGGTGCGGCGTCAATGTTGGGAACGTGAAAGCCGATCCGGCTCAAGTCGAGCAAGTGATCATGAATCTGGTGGTGAATGCGCGCGATGCCATGCCGAAAGGCGGACGGTTGACAGTCGAAACGGTCAACGTGGAGTTGGATTCGACGTATGCGCGCGATCACGTTTCTGTCAAGCCTGGGTCATATGTGATGCTGGCCGTCTCCGATAACGGGATCGGCATGAGCCCCGAGACCGTGGCGCATATCTTCGAACCGTTCTACACAACGAAGGAGAGCGGGCAAGGAACGGGGCTCGGGCTGTCTACTGTGTATGGCATCGTGAAGCAGAGCGGCGGGTACATCTGGGTGTACAGCGAGCCGGGAAAAGGGACGACATTCAAGGTGTATCTGCCACGCGTCGCGGCGCCCGCCCAAGCAAAGCCAGCGGTGGTGGAGGTACATGCGGCGAGCAAGGGTAGTGAGACGATCTTGCTGGTGGAAGACGAAGAGGCTGTGCGCGAGCTGGCCAACAGGATTCTTTCCGCCAAGGGATATTCGGTGGTGGCCGCGAAGAGTACGAAGGAAGCAGAGCAGTTCGCCGAGAAACACGGCGGGAAAATTCATCTTTTGTTGACGGACATAATTATGCCGGGAACGAGCGGACGGGAATTGGCTAAGCGAATCACGGCGCGGCATCCAGGAACGCGCGTGCTTTATATGTCCGGTTACACGGACAACGTTTTGGCGCAGGGTGGAGTGCTGGAGGCAGGACTGTCTTTCTTGCAGAAGCCGTTTACGCCGGGGGCGCTTGTTCAAAAAGTTCGCGATGCTCTCGACAGTCCTGTTCATGCCAAGTAGATGTCCGGGCCTAGCGCGAAGATGGCACGATGAATCGTGCCGCTACAAAGGCTGCTCGTCATTTTGATCCTTGCAGGTGAATCGTCTTGCCGGTTGCGGCGGATTGGCGCGCTGCGTCTAGAATCTCCGTGACAATCATATTGGTTTCGAGCGAGGAGAGCCCTCGCGGTTGCATTCCATCCAGAACGACAGCTCTTAAGATAATTCACTGAATCGCTTTCCGGACGGATCGAGCGGCTTCTGCGTCTATCAGCTTTTCGTCCTGTTTTGCCAAGCGGACGCGGACGGTATCGCGCTTTACGGTAATGGCGTAACCGGTCTGGCCGTAGACTTCCATATCTTTGCGATCGAAAGGCCAGTTCCATGAGGCTTGCAGGATGGCTTGAGCTTTTGGATAGGTGAGAACGATAGTGGCTTCGTCATCCACGCGCGAATAAATGTCCGGCTTGATGCGCTGCGTGACGGCGGTGACCGTGTCTGGCCTGCGATTGTCCATGAGCCAGGTCATAAGATCAGCGCCATAGCAGCCGAAATCGAAAAGTGCGCCTGCGCCGTTGAGTTTCGGATCGGTGAGCCAGTTGAGGAACCAGGGTTCGACGTTGATTTCTTTCGGGCCGGAGTGGCCGTCGTGGACGACTACTTTTCGGATTTCGCCGATGGCATTTTCGTGGACGAGATCGTAGGCGGCGCGATTGCTGCGGTACCAGGTGGTTTCGTAGTTTACGAGGACTTGGATTTTTCCGCGCTGCAGCGGCGGCCTGCATGGCGAGCGCATCTTCGTTGCTCACGGCAAGTGGCTTTTCCATCATGACGGGAATGCCATGGCGTGCGCAGGCCTCGACTACGCGCGATGATCGAACGTATTTGTGTAGATGAGAACGGCTTGTGGCTTGGTCTTGTTGAGCATGTCCTCGACATCCGAGAAGAAGAGGTCCTGAGCGAGGCCGAATTTCTGCGTTCGATGAATTCTGAGAGTTTTTTGTCAGTTTCGGCGATGCCGACGATCTGGATGTCCGAGCGGTGCTGATTCTGCTGGAGAAAACCACTGACATGGCCATGAACGAGTCCGGCGATTCCGATGCGCAGTGGGGATGAGGACGGCGCGGTTTGGCCAGCGACGGCGGAGGCGAAAAGGGACGCGAGAACAATGGCCCGGAAAAGGGTGGGCATGGATGGCTCCTGGCTGCGGAGGGCATGGTAACACCGAAAAAGGAGCGAGGTAGAAGGAGGAAATGGGAGAACGAGGTCCGGGTCTGCCACGGTAAAGATCATTTTTTCTCCGGCGCAGGTGCATCCTTTTCAGGCCAGACAACCGTCAATATCAGCGCTACGCCCAGCCCTATGGACACTTCCGCGAAGCGATGAAAGGCGACCGCCCATGCGGTAGCCGGCCGCGGGATCAATAACACGATCGCCAGAGTGATTCCTCCGAAACGATAGGCGCTCCTATCCACGTGCAAGACGGCGCAAACTAATCCCAGTAGAAACACGCTAATACCGAATACAAGCATATTGGGTCCAAAGAGGATTGCTACTATTGCGCCGACAATTGCTCCAAGCGCCGTTCCAACAAATCGTTGGCCGGAAACGACCAGCGCCGCACCTAGCGATGACTGGGTGATCACTATGGTTGTGATGGGAGCCCAGTAAGCCTCCGGCAGCCGGAATAATCGCGCCGCCAGTAGCGAAACAACGGCCGCTATCGCCGTCCGCACAGAATGGATCAAAACCTCCCATCCTGCCCAAGCCGTCCGTTTCTCTCGATGCGTCGGCATTTGCTCTCTCCATTTCCACGGTACCCCACACAGGATACCCATACGGCTAGCTATTCGGTGGTCCGGATTGCCGCTTTCCAGGCTGCAAGAAATTGGAGTCTCCCCGTTCTAACCTTGAAGCAGCAGGAGGCATTGTCATGCGATATCGTCTGCGGTCCATTGTCGTTCGAATCCGGGAAGTTTTTTCGGCGCATCCCCGATTGATGTTGGCAGCTTGCGTAGCCGCCGGAGTTTTTCTTCTATTATTGTCCGTACCAAAACAGAATGTTGCGCCCGCACACCAAAGCAGTGCTTCCTTCACCTCGGTTGGCGCGATCACAAACAGCGAATTCCTTCCGTCAGACGGAAGGCGCTACCTGATTGACAACACAAAAGAATTCAACGCGGCCATGCCCGCCGGAGTGCCATCCAAACTTTATTCGCCGGCACCGACAGACACCGCGAGCGCGTACCGCGAGCCGCAGGTCGCCTATTCAGCGGAGTTAACTGTGGCGACGCGGGAGTTCGCGCATTCGCGTGCCAGCCTGGAGGAAATTCTTGAGCACCACCATGGCTACGTGGCCAAACTGCGCATGGTGGGGGAGCCTGCAGGGAGCATCCTTTCCGCAACGCTGCGCGTCCCTTCGTCGGAATATCGCTCCGCTCTCACGGAGCTGAAAGCGGTTGGCGTAGTGGAACATGAGGAAGAAGCTGCCGACGAAATCACCCAGCAGCGCAGCGAACTCGAAGCGCGCCTAGTGAACGCGCAGAACGAAGAGCAGCGCATCCAGCGCATTCTGAAGGATCACGACAACAACAAATTTAGCGATATTGGTTCTCTCGAACGCCAGGTGGCGACACTGCATGGCGAAATTGAGCGTATCGAAGCGGAGCGCTCCGCAACCACAAGCCGCGTTTCTTTCGCCAACGTTTTTTTGTCATTGCGGGAGGAACGCACCTCGACTGCGGAGACGATGGGAGCGAAACTACGCAGTGCCGCGTTCGGCGGATTGAACGATGCTCTCGACAGCCTCTCCTCCATCCTATTATTCATGGCAGGCCACGGTCCGCTCCTCGTTTTGTGGGCGCTGCTAATTTATTTCCCGGCGCGCTACTTCTGGCGCCGCCGTTCGCAGTGGGCCTTCACCGAGGCTCAAGCTCCCAAGAATTCCTAGGACTTCGCATGTCCGGTTACGGCTGCGTTAATCAGGCGCTGAGTTTGCGTCAGAGCTTGGTGTTATTGCGGACAGACTGCACCACTTGTCTGATGGCGTCGATGACCACATCGGGCCTATCGATGATAATGAAATGTCCGCTGTTCTCCGCAATGAGCTGCTTGCTATTTGCAGAGAGGGACAGCAGCTTGGCTTGCAGCTCCGAGTATTTATCGTTTGACTTCTCCGCCGTCTGCGGAGGCATTGACGTACTCTTACCCGCAGTCACGTCTACTAGCGGTTTGTCACCGAGCGGATGACTTTGGTCCTTGATGATCGCATCGGCCTGCGCGATACAATCAAACAACATGTCAAAGTTGCTGGTTGAAGCCGCTTGGTTGTGAGCCTGTGTCGTTGCCCAAAGATGAAGTTCGCGGTCACGGAGTGGCAGATTGCTGAAGTTCGGATCATCCTCCATTCCCATCGTGACAATCTTCGCACCGCCGGGAGTAAGCGGTCGGGGCGGGGGCGGCGGAGCTGCCGCGCCGTCAGAAGGCGGACGACGAGATAACATCGCAAACGCGTGATCGACAAAGATCACACCCGCAACTTCGTTCGGGTATTGCCCGGCATAAAGTCGCGCGACCAACCCACCGAGTGAGTGCCCAACGAGAATATAAGGCCCCACGATCCCAGCATTTTTCAATGCCGTGTGCACCTCGTTGACCCGAAGTGGGCAAGAGTCCTTCGGCCCAGGATCGCTCCAAGCAGTTCCCGAGTGGTCGTATGTGCACACCTGAGTGAATCCGGCGACTTCGGGTTGCACAAGCCCCCAATCGAAGGAGTAACCCGCACCCAGGATGACAACGGTGGGGTCTCCTGCCCCCGTGCAATAAAGGTGGACTCGATAGCCACCAACGTCGATCAGCTTACCGAGAGGTGCTGGCGAATCGCCGGACGTGCCCGATGATTGGGCCAGCGTTGCGTTTGGTAGTACTACGATAAACAGCCAGCAGAACAAGAAACTCGCAAATATGCGCCTTCTCACGGGTCTAGCCTCCTTCCACTCGGATGGATTCTAAGCGCAAAAGGATGTTCAAAAGCGCCTAACTCCTAATTAGTCGTGCCAGCCGTGGAGTTCCGGTCCTGACTTAAATCGACGCGAAGACGCACTTAGTTGTTAGGCTTTTCGGTGACGCGGTCGGGGGGATTTTGGGGCTTGGCCGGCGGAGTGTCCTCCGCACCTTTTGGTTTGTTGATCGTGGAAAGAGTTTCTACGTTGAAGCGTTTGTAGTCGGAGTAATGCGTCACGGCGTTGACGTTGAAGCCTTTCATTAGGAGGACGCGGACGCCGACGTGGGCTTCTTCGTAGGTGGGGAGCCAAACTTCGTTGTTGAAATAGGACTGCTCGAAGACAAAGCTGGTGCCTTTTTGGAGATTGGCGAGGAGGCCGCCTGCGACGCGGAAGTCGCCTACGAAATAGGCTTCGAGGCGGGCGACTTCGTGAGCCTGCTCGTCGACCCAGATGACGCCGGCGAGTTCGTGGACGATTTTCTCGACCATTTTATGCGGCCAGAATTCGGGATTGGGCTCGAAGTCGAAGACGAGGACGTCCTGGCCGCGGAAGCGTTCGCGGCGCGGGTTGACGAACTGAGCGGCGCGAAGAAAGGTCTCGATACCGACGTCATCGTCGTCCTTGTCTTTCTTCCCTTCTTCTTTGGCTTTTTCGTCCTTGGTCTCTTTTTTGGCTTCGCGTTTCTGGATTTCGGCGATTTCTTTTTGGGTTTTCTCGTTTTCTTTCTTTTGTTCTTCGTCGCTGAGGGGCTTGTTGTCTTTCTTGACTAGAGTCGAGACTTCGTCGCCATTTAGATAGAAGAAGGTGTATTCGTTCACTTCGGTCTTCTTCACTTTGCCGTCTTTTTCAAACTCGGTCTCTTCCTCGACGCGCGTGCCGGCGTAATTCTCGCGGATTTTGTCGGCGGCCTTCTGATTTTCGTCGATTTCCTTGAAAAGAGCTTTGAGGTCGGGAAGCTTAACCTGGGATTTTATGGGGAAGTCGAAGGTGCGTTCGCCGACGGTTTCGTTGAGCACGGCGCGAGTGATGTTGATGGAGTAGGTGTCGGGGCCGCGATGGAGCTCGATTTTGTAGGGGAGCTTGACGCCATCGACGGTGCGGTAGTCGTCGTAGAGAATTTCCTGGTCGAGGCCGGCTACGGGAGCGGATTCCTTGACGAGGAGGTGGGATTGCGGATCGAAAAAGAGTTCGCGACGGATGTTGGCAGTCGTGGTGAGTTCGAGTTGGAGCGCGTCTTTGCCGCGGACTTGGGCGTGGCCGATGAAGGCAATGGCAAGCTTGTGTTTTTTGAGATCGAGGAGGCGGGAGTTGTAGTAGAGCGAGGCGGCTTCGAGTTGCTGGCCTTGCTGGCCGAGAAGAGTGGAGAGTTCGCCGCTTGGGGCTTGGTGCCAAGCGGACTTGCCATTGTAGGCTTCGATGAGAGGTTTATCGCCGAGGACAAATTCGGAATAGTAGCGGTTGGGGAGTTTGAGGCTGAAGGTGTAGGTGGAGGGCTTGCCGTCAGCGGGATTGCTGAAGGCCCCTTCGAGGGTTTCGGTCTGGATTTTGGAAAGGGCTTTGCTGCCGCCGGAGGCTCTAACGTAGTCGGAGACGATCTTGGCGGGGTCCTGCGCCAGCGCAAAACTGGCGGAGAAAGCCAGGAATGAAACGAGGAGGGGGAGTTGGATCGCGCGTCGCATGGTTTTTGTCTTCCTAAACACAAGGGCGCAGTAGGAGTTTCGGCTGGTAAAGGCGCCTGTTCAATAGACGGGCGAAGTGGCCATAAATTAACGACAAAATGGCTTTTCTTGGGGCGCCGACAAATGCAGACAGAGGGCGGGGCAAGCCCCGCCCCTACAAAGCGGTTGCGCGTTACTCATAACGCAGGGCAACGAGGGGGTCGACTTGCGTGGCGCGGCGGGCGGGAAAATAGCAGGCTGCGACGGCGACGACGGTCAGGATGACGGAAACGCCGATAAATGTAATGGGATCGTACGCGCTGATGCCGAAGAGGAATCTGCGGAGGAGACGGGTGAGGGCGAGAGCTGTGACCAGTCCGATGGCAATGCCGACGAGTGCTAGCCGCAAACCTTCGCCAACGATGATGCGAAAGACGTCGCGTGGTTGCGCGCCCATGGTGACGCGAATGCCGATTTCGCTGGTTCGCTGCGTAACCGCGTAGGACATCACGCCATAAACACCGACAGCGGCGAGCACTAAAGCAAGCATCGCGAAGATGCCGATGAGCCAGGCGCGGAAGCGGGGCTGGGAGACATTGGTCGAGATGTGCTCTTCCATCGAGCGCATATTCACGATCGGCTGGTTGGGATCAATTTCGGCTACGGCGCTTCGCAGCGAAGAGACGGCGGCGTGAGGCTCGGTGGCGGTGCGGATTACGAGCGACAACTGAAAGACGGGGAGAAGGGCGTCCGCCTGGCGAAAGGGGAGATACATTTCCGTTGCGGGCGCGTTGCCGAGATTCTGCAAGACATCGCCGACGACACCCACGACCTCCATCCAAGGAACGTCATCTTCGGGGAGAGCGCCTAGCTGCATGCGCTTGCCGAGGGGACTTTCGTTGGGCCAATAGGTGCGAGCCATCGTGGAATTAATTACGACGACGGCGGGAGCCTTTTCGGAGTCAGATGCGCTGATGAAGCGGCCTTGTAGAAGAGGGACGCCGATGGTCTCGAAGTAGTGCGGAGTGACAGTGAAGTAGCCGGCGGCGATGAAGTCGTGGGGAGACTTCGGAGGACGGCCGTGGATATTGAAATGGATGACGCCGGCTGAACTGCTGAGCGGCAAGGAAGAAGCTGCAGCAGCGGAGCGCACCCCGGGAAGCGCTTGCGCGCGCTCGACAAGACGATCGAAAAATTCAAAACGCTGGTCGGGTTTGGCGTAGGCGTTTCGGGAAAGCGGGAGGTCAACGGCTAGGAGGTGATCGGGCTGGAAACCGGGAGGAACTTCCTGGAGGCGCTCGAAGCTGCGGAGGAGTAGACCGGAGCCGATGAGGAGGAGCATGGCGGCAGCAATTTCCGCGGCGACGAGGAATCCTCGAATGCGGTGCTGGCCGGGGCTCGCGGTCGAACCGCGCGATCCTTCGTTGAGAGTTTCGCGTAGGTCGAGCTTGGTGGTGCTGAGAGCGGGGGCGATGCCGAAGAAAACTCCGGTGAAGACGGAAACCGCGATAGTGAAAATCAGGACGCGATAATCGAGCGAGATGGTGAAGGCTTGGGGAACGCTGCCGGCCGCTAATTTGATGAGCGGGCCGAGCGCGGCGATGGCCATAAGGACTCCGAGAACGCCGCCGGAAAGAGAGAGCAAAACGCTCTCGGTGAGCAACTGGCGCAGTACGCGGCCGCGACTGGCGCCCATGGCAGTGCGAATGGCGACTTCGCGGCTGCGGGACGCGGCACGAGCGATGAGAAGATTCGCAACGTTGACGCAAGCAATAAGAAGTACGGCAGCGACGGCGCCGAGCAGCAGGAGTAGCGCGGGGCGGACGTTCTGCACCATTTGATCCTGAACGCCGACAATGTTTGCGCTGACGCTGGTGTTGTAATCCGGATACTGCTGCTCGAGGCGCTTGGTAATGCCCACCATTTCGGTGCGGGCCTGTTCGCGGGTGACGCCAGGTTTGAGCCGAGCGACCGCGAAAATTCCGGGGTGCCAGTTGCGATCATCGGGAAGGGTTCTGGCCCAAGGCGTAAAGGGGAGGTAAACGTCGGCGGGAAACATGAGCTGAAATCCGGATGGCAGGACGCCGATGACGGTGTAGGGCTGCGAATCGAGAGTCAGGTTCTTGCCGATGATTTCCTGCGAGGCGCCGAAGTGGCGCTGCCAGAGTCCGTAGCTAATGACGACCACTGGGTTGCCACCGGCACGATCTTCCTCTGCAAGAAAGGTGCGGCCGATGATGGCTTTGACGCCGAGGAGCGGGAAAATGCCGGCCGTCATGTTCTGCGAGTTGAGGCGCTCCGGCTGGCCGGCGCCGGTTAGAGCGATGGTGGAGGGGCGAGTAGCTTCGACGGATTCAAAGGAGTGGCTTTGATCGCGCCAGTCGAGCCAATTCTGGTAGGAGGTGCTAATAGTCGGGTACTGGCTTTTTTCGGCGACAAGGACGAGGCGGGAAGGATCCTGGAATGGAAGAGGGCGGAGGAGGACGGCGTTGACGACCGTGAAGATAGCAGTGTTCGCGCCGATGCCGAGAGCGAGCGTGAGGATGGCGATCGCGGTGAAGCCGGGGCTTTTTGTGAGGAGCCGGAAGGCGTAGCGAATATCCTGGAGCAGTCTCGACATGGTTTCTCCTCGGGCACGACTATATATTAGTTTTCAGACGCGAGTTGTCGGGAAGAGTTATCAGAGAGAGAGTGAAACGAAGAGGTTTGCAAACACGGCGAGCGGGAGCGTGAACAAATTCGGACGGGTTGCTGGGGAGGGCAAGCCCCTCCCCCACAGATGGTTTGGGCAGTTTATGGGGCGCTCGATTTGGGCCGGTTCAGATACTTTTCGTAGAGACGCTGGTGACGGTTGTCCATCGAGGTCTGCTGCCCCTTGATGAAGAGGAACTTCACGTCGGTCGTTATCTCCAGCGGGTCGCCGTTGGTGACGATGATGTTTGCGAGTTTTCCGGTTTCGAGCGTGCCGACTTGGTCGGCGACGCCAAAAATCTCGGCTGGATAGATCGTGATGGCTTTCAGGGCCTCGTCGTAGGGAAGACCGTAGGCAACGGCGTTCGCAGCTTGCTGGCCGAGGCGACGTGCGAAGGAATTGTCAAAGCTGCCGAGCGCTAACTTCACGCCGGCTGCAGCGAGTTCTGCAGGTTGGGAGAGCAGACGATCGTATGCGTCATCCTCTTCAATTGGAAGGGCTAGGGTAGGCCGCAGGATCACGGGGATTCCCATGGAGCGCAGCCGGTCCTTCACTTTGTAGGCTTCCGCGCCGCCCGCGAGAATCATCTTCAGCTTTTGCTTGTCGCAAAATTCGATGGCATTGCGGATATCGCGCGCGCGATCGGCGAATACAAGCACCGGCAACTGGCCGCGGATGACCGGCGCTAGCGCTTCGAGCTTTAGGTCGCGCTGATAATCCGCTGGGCCGCCGTGGCCCATGGCTTGCGCGTAGTGGCGGGCGCGATCGAGATATTCCGTGAGTTCATTGACCTGTTTCTCGTAGTCTTGTTTGGCTTCGGTGTATGGCTTGTCTTTTCGCGAGAATGTCGTGAAGTCGAAGGACCGCGTCTCAATGGTGGGCCAGCTGATGACCATGGCGACGCTTCTCTTGATGAGCATATCGTTGATGGTCCATCCGGCGAGACTAATCGCGGAGGCTTGGCCGCCAATGACACCGCTCGAACCACGCGTGTCAAAGCCACCACTGTCCGGGACGGCGAGGACTTCGGTGATGCCCGAGGCGCGTGTCACAGGAATGTGTTCGCTCGAGGGAAAGACCGCTGTCGCCGCGACAACGTCCGGGTTATAGGCGCCGGTCTCGGTAGTATCGACCGTGGCGTTTACGGCGGAAATTTCGCTCATGCCCATCTGCGTGATGGGATCGAAGAGGCCGGGATAAATCTGCAAGCCTTTGGCATCGATGACTTGCGCACCGGCGGGAATTTCCACGTTGGCGCCAACGGCGGCGATTTTGCCGTCGCGAATGACGAGCGTGCCATTCTCGATGGGGGCGCCGACCAGCGTGAAGATTTTTGCATGTGTTAGCGCGACGACAGACGGCGGTTGGGATTGCGCGGAAGCGTCCAGAGATAAAATACAAATCGCTGTAGCCACTGTAACGAAGCGCAGAACCATTTTGATGCTCTTCACAGAGCACCTCCGGAAACGGCGTCCGCTTGCGGCGGCTTGGGCCTGTCTTCGGTCTTCTTTTCGTCCGGTTTGGCGCCGGGTTTTTTGCCGATTTCAATCGTTGCGTCCGCCTTTTTCTCTCCGGCTTTCTTTTCCTTTTCCATCAGCGCTTTCTTTTCTTTTTCGAGAGCAGGGCGTTCGGCGATATCGCGCTTGCGATCGAAGTACACGCGGCCATCGATCAGCGTCTGTTGGACGACGGCATAAGCGCTTAGCGGATCGTGATTGTAGATGACCAAGTCAGCGTCTTTGCCGACGTCGATCGAGCCGACACGTTTGTCGATACCAAGCTGCATTGCGGGATTCAACGTAACTAGCTTGAGCGCTTCGTCATGCGAGAGGCCGCCATACTTTATGGTCTTGGCGGCTTCCTGATTGAGGTGCGTGGCTTCTTCCGCGTCGTCGGAATTGATGGAAACGATTACGCCGCGGCGCGTCATGATCGCCGCGTTGTAAGGGATCGCGTCATAGGCTTCTACTTTATAGGCCCACCAATCGCTGAACGTGGAAGCGCCTGTTCCTGCCGCTGCAATTTCGTCGGCTACTTTGTAGCCTTCGAGCACGTGTTGAAGGGTGCGAATCTTGAAGCCGAATTCTTTCGCCACGCGAAGCAGCATCAGAATTTCGTCTTCGCGGTAGCAATGGGCGTGGACATAACGCTTGCCCTCAAGAACTTCGACGAGCGGATCGAGGCGAAGATCCCGGCGTGGCGGAATTGCGCTTTTATCGCCGGCAGCGACGCGCTTGTCGTAGTCCTCCCAAGTCTTCTTGTAATCGCGCGCTTCAACAAATGCGGTTCGGATGGTTTCTTCGACGCCCATGCGCGTAGTGGGATAGCGTGGGGTCGCGCCTGGGACACTGAAGTTGGAGCGTTTGGGGTTTTCGCCGAGCGCGAACTTGATACCAGGAACCGCGCCTTCGAACGGGAGCTTCGAAGCGGGCAGTCCCCAGCGGAGCTTGATGACTACTGTCTGGCCGCCGATGGAGTTTGCGGAGCCGTGCAAAACGTTTGCGACGGTAACCCCTCCCGCGAGATCGCGATAGATGTCGACGTCATCTGGATTGAGGACGTCCGCGATGTTTACGATCGAGGAGACAGAGACGCTGCCTTCGTTCACGCTGCCGTCGACGGCAATGTGCGAGTGGCAATCGATGATGCCGGGGATGACGAACTGGCCCGCTGCGTCGATCACTTGAGCATCCTTCGGCGATTTGATGGAAGTCCCCACTTCCGCGATTTTGCCATCTCTAATCAGGATAGAGCCGTGCTCGATAGTGCCGTGAGAAACGGTGAGAATGGTGGCGTTCTGAATCAAAATCACTGGCGGTGCATCGGGCGGAGTGGCCGCCGGAGTGAAAAGAGGAAGCGCGAGGGAAAAAAGCGCAGAAGCTATCGCGATTCGCGAACGATTATTAGCGAGCATCGATGGAATTTTCACAGTGCACCCCCGACGACAGAAGAATCATCGCTCGTTTGACGCTTGATGCCAGATTCCGCAGTTGCCGCAGCTTGCGCTGAGGGCTTTGTGCCGGTGAACTCAATCGAATAGCCCAGAACGTCGATCGTGCCTTTCACCGTGCTGCCGTCCAAGGTGCCCGAGAAGACCACGTCGCTCGGGTTTCCTTCGATGGGAATGTTAATGGTGAACCTGAACTTATCGACGCTGAGGTAGCCGCTAATGATGCTGGTCGTGCCGCGCTTGCTCGTGACCGTTCCGGTAAGCGAGCCATCGCTGGCCATCTCCAGATCAAGCGTTGATTCTTCCGGACCCTCTGGCGTCGTGTACGAGAGTTTCCACTTCCCTGCCATGTTTCCTTTGGGTGGATCCTTTGGCTTTTCAGGTTCACGAATCTCGAACCTTTTCCCATCCACAAACACCATTTTGATTTTCGTTTTTTCGTCAAAAAGATTGCCATCGGTTACAACAAGGTTTGCAATCTTGCCGGTCTCGATAGAACCCGCCCTATCAGCGACTCCGAAGATCTCCGCTGGCATCAGCGTCAGCGCTCGCAATGCGGCATCGGGTGCAAGCCCTGCATCGATGGATTTTTTCGCCGCCTTCAGGATGTCTTTCGGAGCCGTTATTCCGCCGGAGTAAAACGCAAACGGAACTCCAGCTTTGGCAAGCGCCGCGGGGGAAGAAGGCGCCTTATCTCGGAAGCGCAACGTGCGGAGGGAGGGCTTTTCGTCGGGGTCCGCGTCTTTGTCAGCTTCCGGCCATTTCAGATTGACGAGCACGGGTATTTTCCTTTTATTCGCGCCGATTTCGCCGGCGACTTCATAGGCCATTTGGCCGCCGTAGATAACTCCAGCCACATTCCAACGATCTGCAAGTTCCAAGGCACGCCGCAGTTGAATGGAATTGTTTGCGGGAATCAGCACCAGCGTGTGATCCTCCATGGCTTCGCCGAGCACGGCTTCCGTGCGGTCGTAACGTGGCCGCGCGACGCCCCGGGGATTTTTCTCATAGACGGCTAACGCCGCCATGCTCCAATCCGTGTCAATCCACACCTGATGGACATACGCGAGGGCGCCCATCAGCGAGCCTGGGAAATTTCCGAAGCCGCCTCCGGGCTGTAAGGAAACGGGAAACGCCACCGGCGTCTTGACCACCATTTCGCTGGCGCGGTCGCCTGCCAAATCAAGAACCGCGGCCTGCCCGGGGAACATTCCGCCCTTGGGGGCGGAGACTACCGTCGTGAATCCGGCATTGCGCCAGGTTTCGATGCGCTTGTCGCTCAGACTGACTTCATCGGCGGCGCTGCGCCAGGGAGTGGTCGAAGGACGGTCTTCTGGTCCGCGAGAAATTTCACCTGTTGGAGCGGCCCGTCGGCCTGCGCCTCCGCCGCCACCTTCGGCAGCGGCCCCCGGAGCAGGAACCGCGGTTGGCAAGCCCACATCCGTAAACGAATCAAACAGTCCAGGGTAAACAATGAGGCCCTTGCCCTCGATGATCCATGCATCCGGAGGAATGGCGACGTCCTTGCCGATCGCGGTAATAACACCACGGGCCATTACGATGGTGGCGTTTTCCAAAGGCGGCCCGGATACCGGAACGATTTTGGCACCACGAATGGCGAAGTATTGCGGTTCGCCGCCTTGCGCGCGTATTTGAGGCGCGGCAACGAGAAGCACTAGGAGAGTTAAAGCAAACGCGGGTGCAAAGACGCACCGGCGCGCGAGAACAGAACGCATGCGAGCTCCTTTTTGGGACACGTTTAGAACACGATCCCCCGACCGTATGTTCAGTAGACGCAAGAGGCTAGCCAGAAGTTACGGGCGAGTCAAGGAGAGTGAGGATTTAATGGAGCCCATCGACATCGGGGCGGCGCAATTCCCAAGAGGTTAAATAATCTTAAAAAAACCGGAAACAAATTGCATGCCGACCTCGTCTCTTCTATTGTCTTCCCATAGGGCCTATGGCATCTTCGGTATGGGTATCCCATAGGAACCGAGAGGTCGGAGCGGCCCGCGAAGAACAAGGAGAACGATGGGCGATAAGGCGAGCGACAAAAAGGATGTGTGGCAGGGCACTCTTGCGCTGATGGTGCTAAAGACGCTGCAAGCACTGGGGCCCCTGCACGGCTACGGCATTGCGCGACGCATTGAGCAGACCAGCGGCGATCTGCTGGCCGTGAATTACGGAACCTTATATCCGGCATTGCTGAAGCTCGAGCAAGAGGGCTACATCAGCTCCGAATGGGGCGTCTCTGACAACAATCGCAAAGCGAAGTATTACAAACTTACTCGCGCGGGCCGCAAACAATTAAATAAAGAAGAGCGCGAGTGGGAACAGACAACCGCGATCCTCGCTCGCTTCCTGACGCCGGGCGAAGAGCAGTCTTAGGTGGAATTGGTATTGCGGAGGAACTTCATGAGGCGGTTGCATGCGTGGTTTTCTAGGTTAGGCGAGCTATTCGGCAAGCGACGGCGCGAGCAGGAATTATCCGCCGAGATGGAGAGCCACCTTCAGCTGCACATTGACGACAACGTGTGCGCTGGCATGAGCACGGAAGAGGCTCGCCGCCAAGCTTTGATTAAACTTGGCGGCATCGAGCAGACCAAGGAAGCGTATCGAGATCGAAGGGGGTTGCCGATGCTCGAGGCTTTTCTACAAGATCTCCGTTTCGCGGCCCGTATGCTGCGTAAGAATCTCGGGGTCACAGCCATTGTCGTTGTGACTCTCGCTCTGGGTGTCGGAGCCAACACCGCGATCTTCGGTTTGGTGAATGGCCTTTTGCTCCAGCGTCTGCCGGTGCCTGCCGCCGAACAAATCGCCGCGCTGGTGATTAAATCGGCTGACTCTTCTCTTGGCGCGCTCGGTTTTTCCTATCCGCAATTCGTGGAATTCCGCGAGCAAGCGACGACAGTCTGTGAAGTCTTCGGCTCGGCCACAGGGTGGCGCGTGAACTTCACCGCCGAAGGCCATAGCGATACGCTTACCATTGGGGGCGTCAGCAGCAACTATTTTTCCGCGCTCGGCGTGAAGCCCGCTCTCGGCCGGCTCGTGCTTCCTGGCGAAGGCGAGCATCCCGGCGAGCCCGCCATCCTGGTCCTCAGCTATAGCTTCTGGCAAAGAAGGTTCGGCGGGGATCCGCGCGTGATCGGCAAGCAAGTGCGCCTGGACGGCAAGCCAGCAACGATCGTCGGCGTCATGGAGAAAGAATTCCGGGGGCAGTTCACTATCTTTGAGATGGATGCGTACGCCCCGCTTAGCACTGCGTTCGACCAATCTTCGGCCAGCAATTTTTGGAATAGCCGCGACATCCACGCAATGCTGGTTCTTGGCAGACAGAAGCCGGGCGTGACGCTCACCCAGGCCCAAAGCACATTCGACGTAATCTCGCAGCGGCTCGCCGCACAGCACCCCGTGACCGACAAAGATTTGAGCGTGCGCGTATTGGATGAGCGGCTCTCGCGCCCTATTCCTTACGCCAACAATGCGTTTATTGCTTTCTCCGGATTGTTTTTGATCCTCGGCGCGCTCGTTTTGCTGCTGGCTTGCACGAACATCGCGAATATTCTCATGGCGCGCGCTTCGGTCCGTCAGCGCGAGATGGCGCTTCGGGCGGCTCTCGGTGGCGCCCGCTCGCGCCTCCTCCGCCAAATGCTAACGGAAACGATGCTGACTTCCCTGCTCGGCGGAATTGCCGGAGTAATGCTGGGCGCGGGTCTGTGCCATTTGGCCAGTTCGACCCATCTTGCGAATATTTCCGTCCGGCTGGGTTTCGGTTTTGATTGGAGAGTTTTTGTCTATGCGCTCGCGGCGGTGGTCTTCACAGCGATTGCCGCCGGCTTGTCGCCTGCTCTCCGCGCCACTCGTGCCGATGTTAACACCGTGTTGCATCAAGGCGGCCGTGCGGACGCCGGCGGCAAGGCGCGGCACAAAGTCCGCGGCGATCTTATGGCCGCGCAAGTCGCGGGATCATTGATGCTGTTGATCGTCGCCGGGCTATTCGTCCGCAGCCTGAGAGCCGTAGAGCACATGGACATAGGCTTCGATCCAAATCAGCTTTTGAACGTCCGCCTCGATCCTTCCGTCAATAATTTCAGCGAGATGCAAACCAAGGAATTTTACCGCTCGCTCGAAACAAAAATACGCGCGCTTCCTGGCGTGCAATCCGCGAGCCTGGCCTCAGCTGTACCGGTCGCATATATGCTTGGCAGAGAATCGGTCTATGTCGAAAGGCGACCTGTGCCGCCTGGCAAAAAGGCACCAGATGTGATGTTCAACAGCGTCGATGCACCCTATTTCGACACGCTCCGTATTCGTGTCCTCCTCGGTCGCGATTTCACGGATGCCGACGACGAGACGTCTCCGCGAGTCGCAATCGTTAACGAAACAATGGCCCGCCATTTTTGGTCTGGCGAAAGCCCCATCGGCAAGCGCTTCAGTGTGACCAGCGATGCCGGACCCTTCGTCGAAATCGTCGGTGTTGCGCGTGACGGCAAGTACCGTGTTCTCGCCGAAGATCCGCAGCCTTACTTTTATGTCCCTCTCACGCAGCACTTCTCTGCGCAGCGTACCCTGCAGATTCGTTCCTTGATGCCTCCCGAAGTGCTTGCCCCCATCGTCCAGCACGAAATACAGGCGCTCGACGCCGGTGACCCCATCGAAGAAATCCAAACGATGAAGGAATCGCTCGGCGGTACATTGGGATACTTTATTTATCGACTTGGAGCATCGCTCGCGGCTGCCATGGGTTTGTTGGGATTGCTCCTGGCAGTCGTAGGCGTCTATGGCGTCGTGTCCTATGCAGCAACGCAACGCACCCAGGAGCTCGGTGTTCGAATGGCGCTTGGGGCGAGCCCACGTCAGATTCTCGCGTTGCTTCTCAGGCAAGGCGCACGACTGGTCGCAGCGGGATTGCTCTTCGGTCTGGCCGGAGCCTGGGCTCTTACGCGTGCGATGACACACATGCTGGTCGGCGTAAGCCCGAGTGATCCCGTCACTTATATCTCCGTCGCGGCGCTGCTTTCCTTCATCACGCTACTCGCATGCTGGATACCTGCGCGTCGGGCGATGCGCGTCGATCCCATGGTGGCGCTACGTTATGAGTAGTCCAGCGTCAGCTGCGTAGATCCCGTTCTCTCACTAAGTCCGCCCGAAAAATAACGCTTGACCGCCAATCATTGACTACACTATTTTACTCTAGGCCTTGTAACACATAGCCTCCTGAGAAAGCTTCGGAGTCCGACTTGAAAAAACAGGAACAACGTGATCTCTTCCCCGGCGCGCTGGAGATGATGATTCTCCGAACTCTCAAGCGCCAGCCGCTGCACGGTTACGCCCTCGTCCAGCACATCAAGAGGACCTCAGACGATCTTCTTCAAATCGAAGAGGGCTCTCTCTACCCCGCGCTGCAGCGGCTCTTGAAAGACGAATTGGTCAAAGCCGAATGGGGGATCTCGGCGACAAACCGCCGCGTCCGCATTTACAAATTGACGGCGGCTGGCTCAAAACACTTGCAACGCGAGGTGTCGCGTTTCGAAAAAATGCTCGAAGGTATTACACGTGTCTTAGCACCGAGTGAATCATGAACCGGCTGAAGCAGCTATTCTCCCGTCGCCGCGCCTATAAAGATCTCTCCGACGAGATGCAGCAACACCTCGAAGAAAAGATTGAAGAACTCGTCGCCACTGGCATGTCTAGAAAAGAGGCTACCGCTGCTGCTCGCCGCGAATTTGGAAATGTCACTCTAACGGAAGAGGATAGCCGCGACGTCTGGCGGTCGTTGTCTATCGAGAACTTTTTCGCGGACGTGCGCTACGGCCTACGCATGCTGAGCCGCAACCCAGTGTTCACTTTCGTTGGGCTGTTGACGATCGCAATTGGAATCGGCGCCAACGCAGCGGTCTTCAGCGTTGTGAACAGCGTGCTTCTGAAGCCGCTCAATTATCCCAAGTCTGAAGAACTTGTGTCGCTGCACCAGATCGCTCCGGGCGCGGCAGGGCTCGCCGATTTCGAGAATGGTCTGCTGCTTTCACCTTCGATGTATTTCACGTATGCGGAAAACAACCGGACGTTTCAATCATTGGGGGTCTGGGACACAGGAACGGCAAGCGTTACGGGACTGGCCGAACCGGAACAAGTGCGCGTGGTGGACGTGAGCGACGGAGTATTGCAAGCGCTGGATGTCGCGCCGGAAGTTGGTAGATGGTTCTCCGCAGCGGATCAGGTGCCGAACGGGCCGGCGCGGGTGATGCTGAGCTACGGGTATTGGCAGCGCCGGTTTGGCGGCGACCGCTCGGCGATTGGGCGAAATATTCAGGTCGATTCGCGGCCGCTGGAGATTATTGGTGTAATGCCGCGGGGATTTCGTTTTGTCGATTCGGACTTCGATTTAATCAGGCCGTTTCAATTCGATCGCGGAAAATTGATTTTGGCGGGATTCGGGTTTCATGGCATCGGGCGTTTGAAGCCGGGAGTAACGATTGCTCAAGTGAACGCAGACTTGACGCGGACCCTGCCGATCTGGATGGATTCGTTTTCGAACGGGCCGGGATCGAATCCGCATATTTACGAGACATGGAAAATCACGCCGATGATTCGGCCGTTGAAACAGGAGGTCGTTGGAAATGTGAGCGAGGGGCTGTGGGTGGTGATGGGAACGATTGGGCTGGTTATGCTGATCGCCTGCGCCAACGTGACGAATCTCCTGCTCGTAAGGGTCGAGTCGCGGCAACAGGAACTGGCGGTGCGCGCGGCGCTTGGCGCCGGCCGGCAACGCATCATCAGTGGATTATTGGTGGAAAGCGTGATGCTGGGGCTGTTCGGCGGAATCGTTGGTCTTGGTCTGGCTTATGCGGGCGTGCGGTTCCTTGCGGCGATTGGGCCGGCGAACTTGCCCCGGTTGAGCGAAATTTTTATTGATGCCAGAACGCTGGGATTTGCATTCTTGATCTCCATGTTGTCGGGACTTCTATTTGGATTGGTTCCGGCGCTCAAATATGCGGGGCCGCGAGCTTCGTTGGAACTGCGGAGCGCAGGACGGACGATCAGCGTAAGCCGCGAGCGGCACCGAGCGCGGAATTTGCTGGTGATTGGACAAGTGGCCATGGCGCTCGTTTTGCTGGTGAGCGCGGGGCTGATGATTCGCACATTCGAGGCGCTGCGAGCGATTGATCCGGGTTTTACGGACGCGCGGCATCTGCAGGTGATGAGGATTTCCATTCCGGACTTACTCGTTCCCGGGGCGGAGCGTGTGACGAGAACGCAGAGCGCAGTCCTGAACAGACTATCCGCGATTCCAGGGGTGAAGTCGGCAGGGTTCGCAAGCGAGATGCCGATGGAAGGTTTCGACTCCGGTTGGGACACGATTTTTATCGAAGGTAAAATCTATCCCAAGGGCGTGCTCCCGCCACTGCATTTTTACAAGCACGTTTCGCCTGGCTTTTTTGCCGTGACTGGTACTCGGCTCATCGCCGGGCGCGAGTTGACTTGGGATGACGTGTATGGACTCAGGCCGATGGTGATGGTATCTGAAAATTTGGCGCGGGAAGCCTGGGGCACACCAGCGAATGCAATTGGCAAACGATTGACGGAGGATCCGAGTCTGCCGTGGCGCGAGGTGATCGGCGTGATCCAGGATGTTCGTGAAAAGGGCGTGCAAGAGAAGGCCACGGAAATCGTGTACTGGCCCCCCATGGTCGAGAATCTGTATGGGCGCGGGCCGGCGCAGCCGATTCGAGATGTTACGTTCGTGGTTCGAAGCGAACGTGCGGGCACACAGAGTTTTTTGAATGAAGTGCGCCAGGCGGTGTGGTCAGTGAATTCGAATCTACCGCTGGCGTCGGTGCGAACGATGGAGGATGTCTACGGGAAGTCCATGGCGCGGACATCTTTCACGCTCGTAATGCTAGGAATTGCGGGCGCGATGGCGCTGGCGCTCGGGATTATCGGCATCTACGGCGTGATCTCGTACACCGTCTCGCAACGCAAACGCGAAATTGGCATTCGTCTGGCGCTTGGCGCACAAAGCGGAGACGTGGTGGGCATGGTTCTCAGGCAGGGCGCAAAGCTGGCGCTGGTCGGCGTGTGTATTGGAGTCGTGGCCGCGTTGGGATTGGCGCGCCTGATGACGAGCCTGCTATTCGGGATTACGGCGCACGATCCGCTAACGTTTGCCGCTGTCGCGACGCTGCTGATATTGATCGCGCTGCTTGCGTGTTACATCCCTGCGCGCCGCGCCATGAAGGTGGATCCCATGGTTGCCTTGCGCTACGAGTGACCACTATTCGCGCTAGCTCGATGCTGTTGAACGAGTTTTAGCGCGGAGTAAATCATGAACTGGCTAAAACAACTCTTCTCGCGCCGTCGCCTCTACAACGATCTCTCCGACGAGATGCAACAACACCTCGAAGAAAAGATCGAAGAACTCGTCGCTTCGGGCATTCCCAGAAAAGAAGCCACCGCGGCCGCCCGCCGCGAATTTGGCAATGCCACTCTGATCGAAAATGATAGCCGCGACGTCTGGCGCTGGCCCTCAGTCGAAAGCTTCTTCGCCGATATTCGTTTCGCGCTCCGCACGCTCCGCAAAAGCCCCGGCTTCACGGCGACTGCGTTTCTCACGCTCGCGCTTGGAATCGGAGCAAACGCTGCGATTTTCATGTTGCTCGACGCTATCCGCTTACGCAGTTTGCCTGTGCAGGATTCTCAGGAACTCGCCGAAGTGCGAATCACAGACCCCGGCCATCAAGGCATGGGCCTCAACCAGCAATATGGAGAATTGACGCGGCCTTTGTGGCAGGAAATCCGGGATCACCAGCAGTCCTTTTCCGGCGTGTTTGCTTGGAGCGTGAACCTAAGGTACGTGGGCCGAGGAAGTGAGATGCGCCACTTCCACGAGCTTCGGGTGAGTGGTGATTTCTTTCGCGTATTGGGGGTCCGGCCCTTCCGCGGGCGCCTGTTGATGCCCGAAGATGAAGGCGCGTGTCCCATGACGCGCGCCGTGGTCAGTTATCCCTATTGGCAGAGCGAACTGGGCGGCCGTGAACTCTCTCCTCCCATCAAGCTAGTAGTGGACAACGAACTTGTAGAGATCGTCGGCGTGACGCCGCCAGAGTTCTTTGGAATGGTCGTTGGCGAGGGCTTCGACATCGCAGTTCCATTTTGTCAGGGGAAGGACGAGTTAAGGCGGGACATCTTCGAGGTGTCGGTGATGGGCCGTCTAAAGCCCGGCGCGACCACGCACAGCGCGTCGGCGGAGATGGATGCGCTGAGCCCCGGCGCTTTCGAAGCGACGATTCCGCCGGGCCGCGGCGCGCACTGGACCGAAACGTACAAAAACTTCCGGCTTGCTGCTTACCCAGCGTCGACCGGCGTCAGTTCGCTGCGAGACTATGACCGTTCGCTGTTTTTGCTTCTGGGCATCGCAGGACTCGTGCTGCTCATCGCTTGCACAAACCTAGCCAACCTATTGCTCGCTCGCGCGAGTGGGCGCCAGCGTGAAATGGCGCTACGGCTCGCACTGGGAGCTTCGCGCGGCCGTCTGCTGCGGCAATTGTTCACGGAAAGCTTTCTGCTCGCAGCGACCGGCGCTGTCCTGGGTGTTGCCTTGGCACAATTCCTGAGCCGGCTGCTCGTGTGGTCGTTTTCGACAGAAGGAGCGGGAGTCACTCTCCAGACGGTCACGGACTGGCGTGTAATTCTTTTCGCGGCTGGCATAGCAGCCTTTACGTGCGTGATTTTCGGAATTGCGCCTGCGCTGCGCGCTACACGCACGGAGCCCATTTCTGCGATGAAGGCAGGTGGGCGTGGAACAACGGGGGGCCGCGAGCGTTTCTCATTGCAGCGGCTTCTGGTCGTGGCTCAGGTCTCGGTTTCACTGGTCCTGCTAGTAGGAGCGCTTCTCTTTGTGCGCAGTTTCCGAAACCTGATGACATTTGATCCAGGAATGCGCGAGAGCGGCATCACCGAAGGGTTCCTTGGATTCTGGCAATCGAATGTACCTAAGGAACGTTGGGCAGACTTTCAACGGGAATTGCTGGAGGAAGTGCGCTCGGTCCCCGGAGTTTTGAACGCCGCGACCACCACAAATGCACCGTTGCTTGGTGGCAGTTGGGAACATGGCATTCGCACCGGAGCGCAAGAAGGAAATTCCAAATTCACGTGGGTGAGTCCAGAGTATTTCGAAACCATGGGCATTCCGATCATCCAGGGCCGCAGCCTTACGCAGGAAGATACCGCTTTATCCCCGCGAGTGGCGCTGGTGAATGAAACGTTTGTTCGCCGTTATTTAAGTGGCGCTAACCCAATCGGACAGACTCTGCGCACTAGCCCCGAACCGGATTATCCCGCCACTGTTTACGAAATTGTTGGCATCATCCCCGATACGAAATACAACGACCTGCGCGGCCAGACCCCGCCCATGACCTTTGCGCCTGCCGCGCAAATGCCGAATCAGGGCCCATGGACCAACATCATGATTCATTCAGATCTTGCACCTGCGGCGGTGGCCGCAGCCGCGAAGCGTGTCATCGCGGAAAAACATCCCGACGTTGTCACCAGTTTCGCCGATTTCCAAAAAGAGATTCGCGACGGACTCGTCGAGGAGCGCTTGATGGCGACGCTGTCAGGTTTCTTCGGCTTCCTGGGAGTGCTCCTGGCAGTGGTTGGACTCTACGGCGTCATTTCCTACATCGTCGCCATGCGCCGGAATGAAATCGGCATCCGAATGGCGCTCGGTGCAAGCCGAGCGGAAGTTGTCGGCATCATCTTACGGCAGACATTAGTGGTTCTCGCGCTTGGCCTCGGCGTTGGCGTCGGGCTCGCCCTGGTCGCCGTTCGTAACGCAGCCTCCGTCCTTTTCGGGCTGCAACCGAACGATCCGCTCACTTTCGCCAGCGCATCCGGCCTGCTGCTAATCATCGCGCTGATTGCCACCTTCTTGCCCGCCCGTCGTGCTTCTCGCGTCGATCCCATGGTAGCGCTTCGCTATGAATAATCGGTCGGACTCATTCCACACAACGTAAGGCAAGATCCACAACCGTCAGCATATCTACTGAGGCGGTTTCTTCTTGAAAAGGCCGCCGAGACTTTTTGCGGCGCCGGCGGGAGCTGCGCCCGCCTCTTTTGCGCCGCTGGCGCCGAGGCCGCCGGCGCAGCCAAGCTGCGACTTCATCATGCCTGCCGCGAGTCCGCCGACATCGGGAAGAAACTTAGGGTCCGCGGTCGTGCCTTGGATTTGGAAAGGCACAGTTGTGCCGCCTTTGCAGCCGTTGGTACCGCCGCCCCCCGTCACTTTGCCAAGCATTCCGCCCGCGCTGGATACGGGGCTGGCGACATCACCGAGCGCGCCATTGAGCGTGGCGGCCATTTTGAAATCGAGATTGTTTTTGGAGTCGATCGTGCCCGCGCCGGAAAGATTTCCGACATTAGGCAGAACGGCGACGAAGTTGTCCGCCTTCAAACCGTCGGGCGCCATGCGAAGATTGCTGGTCATCTTTTCAATTTGCAAGTCTCTGCCGCTCTTGATGCCCGCAAGAGATCCAACACCGCTCATCTTTGAGCCAAGATCGAAGCCCGCTAAAACTCCGTTGAAGAGGCCGACGTCGCCCGTCGTAACCATTTTCCCCACGGGGCCAGCAAGGTTCAGATTCGCGTTAAGGTTGCCAGACTGTAGCGAAGCTCCTTTCGGAAGATTGATGCCAAGCGCGGGGAGAAATGACTCCAGGTCTTTCGCTGGCATGTTTTTCGCATCTACCTTGATGTTGACAACAGTATCGTCCCCGGCCGTCTTATAGGTACCGTTGAGCTGTGCGGCAGCATTGCCAATCTTGACCGTCGAGGGGTTAAGCACGCCGGAACTCTTCTGTAGATCGTATTTGGTATTGAAATCGACCGTGACTGGAACGCCTGCGGGAGATCCACCCGCGATGAAAAGTGCTTTGGAAATTTTCATGTTGCCCTTGGTCTCCGCTTCGCCATTTTGCGAGGACAGATTAGCAGTGAGATCAAGTATGCCCCCAAGACCAGACCTCGCATCGACAAACCCGGTGGAACCGAGATCGAGCGAGTTCACTTCGAGCTTGGCGTCGATGGGAGTGAGTGAAGCGTCCGTCTCATTGATCGGTCCGGCGGTTCCATCGAGCTTGAATTTTCCCCCGGAAGGAAGATCGGCGGTAACGGTGACGGGAAATTTGGAGGCCACGGAAAAGTTGGACGCAACGATGTCCACATGATCATAGGTGCTTCGCTTTTGGCTAGTGGTGGACCCTACAGTGATGCGGCCGTCATTGAGTGCGAATTTCTGGACGGAGAAATCGGCGGGCGCGGTGGAAGACGACGCGGCAGGCTTCTGCGCCGACTTGGCGGCGGCTCCGCCGAGAGTGGAATAGTTCCACTGCCCCGCGGGATTGCGAAGAAGATTCACTTCGGGATCCTCGATGGTGATGCCGGTGACGTTGAGGGTTTTGCTGAAGATGAGTGGCATTATTTCGACGCCGACTTTGAGCGATTTAGCGGTCAGGAACGGCGACGTGCTGAACTTGGGATCGTCGCCGACGGAAAGATTTTCTGCCGAGAGCGATCCTCTGAGCAGCGAAAAGCTTAGATCGCCAAGCTGAACCTTTCGGCCAAGCGCTTGCGAAGCTTTCTCTTCAATAGTGGGACGGAATTTGTCCACGGGAATCAGAAATGGAACGATAACCACAAGAAGGAGCAAAACGACAACCACGATAGCAACGATGCGAAGGGGACGTTTCATGATGGTCTCCTGTTGAGCAGGGCTGGTGACGTATAGGGAGCGGTAGAGGATGTTAGCACGCCGCAGCGGCGGATGACATGGCAGGAAACAAAGCACTTAGACATATTTCAGGGCCGCGCCGTCCCGCTGCGTTCCCTTTTGTACAGCCTGCCCCTCGGGCCTCTTGTTAGGCTACTCGCGGCAATGATGGTTGCACTCACCTACGCGTACGTTACCCAACAGTCCGAATTACCAAATTGGGATGCCCGGCCGGAATGATTGAGGAAATCTTTTTAGATATCCTTGGCCGCGCTTCGCTCATCTAATTGGATAACAGACTTATAGCAATAAAGCCGGAGAGGAGGTTCAAGTATATGAGCATTTTCAGAGGTGCCGCGAGGCTGTTCAGCCCTCGCTTATCTAAATGCATTTTGGCCTTGGGTTTGTCGGTGGGTGTGTTGTTCGCGAGCGGGGCCCAGAACCTAGGCGCCCAGCAAGGCGCGCAACCACCCGTGCAAAGTCAGGACCAAGTACAGCAAGACACACCACCACCGGTGCAGAGTCAAGACCAAGTACAGCCAGATGCACAGAGGCCGCAGTCTGCGCCTCAGACTCCCGATCAGCTACAAAGGTTGGTAGCGCCCATTGCGCTTTATCCGGATTCGCTGGTGGCCCAGATATTGGCGGCATCCACGTTTCCCGAGCAGGTCGTCGAGGCCGACAGATGGGTCCAAGCGCATCCTGATCTAAAAGGCGACGCACTGGGTCGAGAGGTCGACCAACAGCCCTGGGATCCAAGCGTAAAAGCACTTACGGCATTTCCAGCGGTCCTCGGAAATATGGACAAGAACCTCAGCTGGACGTCCTCGCTAGGCGACGCCTATTACAACCAGCAACAGGATGTAATGGATGCGGTACAGGTGATGCGCCAGCGAGCCCAGCAAGCGGGCAATCTTAAGACCACGCCTCAGCAAACCGTATCCACGCAAGACTCGACAGTCGTCATTCAGCCTGCTGACCCCAATGTCGTTTACGTCCCAGCCTACAATCCGTGGGTGGTCTACGGCGCTCCCATCGGGCCGTGGCCTTACTGGTATCCGTATCCTGGGATCTGGTACGGCGGGCCTTACCTTTCATTCGGAATCGGCTTTGGAATCGGTTTCTACGGCGGTTTCGGGTGGGGCTGGAACAATTGGGGATTTAATTGGCACAACCACTACGCCATCTATAACCACAATCGCTACTATTCCCGGAGCGCCACCTTCTATAACCGGAACAGTTACTACCGAGCAGGAGGCGTCCGCGGGGGTGTTTACAATCGCCCAGGCGCAACGACCAGACCGTTTAACGGAGACAACCGGGCGGCTCGCGGCTACGCTGAACCACGCGCGCAGGGCGGTACAAAATCGGGAGCGTTCAGCGGTTACGACCGCGGTGGCCAGGCAAGAAGCTATTCGTCGCGCGGCAGCTCCAGCTTCGGAGGGTCTCACGGCGGCGGAGCACCCCACGGCGGCGGCGGGGGCAGGCCTCGGTAATCGAACTCTCGATGAGTTCCTCTTTGATAGCAAAAATTTATAAATGGAGAAAAATAATATGTCGCGGAAGCAGCTGAACTTGGACAAATTTCTCTGGGCCAGCCTCGCAAAATTGGCGGCGGTTGCTATTCTCTTGAGCGCCTGCTTTATCACGCGCGCAGCAGCGCAACAGCAAGGGCAAAAAACATTCCCATCGGCGGAAGCTGCGAGCCGTGCCCTGGTCAAGGCATTGCAGAGCAATGACGAAAAAGTGCTGGTCGAGATCCTCGGTCGCGACGGAAAGCAAATCGTCTCGTCAGGAGACGAAGCGGAAGACGCTGAAACCCGCGCGAATTTCGTTCGTCGATATGAACAAATGCACCGTCTTGTCGACGAACCGAACTCCACCACGACCCTCTATATCGGCGCAGAAAATTGGCCCACACCCATACCGCTCGTCAGAAAAGGGAGTATCTGGTACTTCGACACTGACGCGGGCAAGAAGGAAATCCTTTTCAGGCGAATTGGCGAGAATGAGATGTCAACTATTCGTGTTTGCCAGGAATTAGTGGCGGCGGAGAAGGAATATTATTCCGCGCAGCACGACCAGTACACTCTAAAAATATATAGTGACGAAGGCCAGCACAACGGCCTCTATTGGAAAGCCGGGTCAGGCGAAGCCCAGAGTCCCATCGGACCATTGCTGGCGTCGGCCGTGATCGATGGCGATAGCAAAAGGCGGGAAGGCGCTCAAGCCCCATTTCGCGGATACTTTTTTCACATCCTGACTCGTCAAGGGAAGGATGGACCAGGCGGCGCGAAAAGCTACATCACAGACGGTAAAGTAACCGGTGGCTTCGCTTTCGTAGCGTACCCGGCGGAATACGGCTCGTCAGGCGTCATGACATTTGTCGTGGACGAAACCGGGGAAGTTTATCAGAAAGATCTCGGCAAGAAGACCGAAGCACTCGCGAAATCCATGAAGGAATATGACATCAATCCCAGCTGGCAGAAGGCTGACGAAAAGCAGGAAGAAACTGCCTCTGAACCAAAAACCAATCAGTAAGAAGACGCCGATGCGGTAGAGAACCGTAGAGGGCGATGAGCCCCGGAGTGGAGTGCCGCTAGGTGCGCGTTCGAAAAAGTAATGCCATCGTCGGCGAGAAAAAGTACCGGAAACACGGTAGGGACAAGCCCGAAAGGGCGCGTGCTAAAATGCGAAGCATGACGCGGAGGACCCAGCTACTCCTGGCAGGCGCAGCCATTGTCTTAGCAAGCTGCGGGGCGAAAGCGCAGGAAAATCCTGACAAATCCAATCTTCCGGATGCTCCGAAGGCACAGCAAAATCCAGACGCAACAGATCAGAATCAGCAGAAAAATCCTCTATCGACTTCTTTCGGATTGATTGCGCGGAAGTCCTACGTTTATCCAGACTTGGCGACTTCCTCGGGACCACTTTCCTCGATGGAGAAATTCGAACTTTTTGTGAGCAAGACAGTTGCTGCACCGCAAATCCTGAGTTCGGCGGCCGCGGCAGGAATCAGCGAAGCGCGAGGCACTCTTTCAGGTTACGGGCAAGGTGGCGAAGGCTTTGGAAAAAGATTTGGAGCTTTCTGGGCAACAGGAGCTTCAAGCCAATTTTTTGGCACGTTCGTGTTGCCCGCCGCGCTGCATGAAGATCCGCGATTTTTTGTGAGACTGAACGGCGGGTGGAAGGACCGAGTCGGCCACGCGTTGCGCCGGGTCGTTGTGATTCGAACGGACGCAGGCGTAGAGAGATTTAACCTGCCCGGGATTTTGGGACCTCTTTTGGCGGAGAGCCTGGCGAACACTTATCTTCCGGACAACGAACGAACTGCGTCGAAAACATTTCAGCGCTACGGCATCCGAATCGGATTCGGTGCCGCGAACAACCTGCTTAAAGAATATTGGCCGAGCATTTTCAAAAGCTTGAAGCTCAATAAGGTAGTCCCTCCGGGTTTGCAACCCGACCCCAATCCTCCGCCGCCTCCGGGCGGACGTGATTAACAGCGACGGCTCATCCAAGGGTTTTGAGGCGAGTGGCGCAGATCGTAATATAATGTAGCGAAGCGGGGCTGTAGCTCAGATGGATAGAGCATCGGTTTCCTAAACCGGTTGTCGCGAGTTCGAACCTCGCCAGCCCCACCAGTTTTTGCCCTAAATTCTAATCATGCGAAATATTCGCGGGCCAAACCCTGCAAAGTAAGAGGCGTATCGTTAACGTGTCCCCCGGCAGTGGTACACTATCCGCGGGGTGCGCTATGGATAAGTCATCCCTGATAGCCACGTCGCTTACGGTGCTCCTAGTATTAGGGTTGGTCGCCTATAGGTTGCTTTGGGCTGCATCTTCTGTAGCTTCGGCGGCTGGGCTCGGCCGATTTTCAAAAGTTCCAAAAGGCGTACGTCATTGGCTTTTTGGCGAACGTAAGGATGCCTCTCATTGAGCGGACGAGAATGAACCAAGCGATCCCAGTTCGAGTCGGCCGCACAAGTGCGGTCGTGCTTGCCCTCTTCACACTGTTGGCTTTGATTATTGCGCCTACTTGTGCGCCCCTCTGTGCGGCGAACATTTGTTCTTCAAACACGGCTCAAGGTCAATGCCACGAAATGGCAAACATGGGAGCCATCGGCGGCGAACGGCTAACGGCGCCGAACAAGATTTGTAGCTCTCCCGATTTTTCTATGCTGCTGGCCAAAGCTGACGGCCAAACTCTGCTATCGCAAGGAGCGCGGAACACTCTCGAACAAACGTTGATGAAGCGCTCGTGCGAGCAGGGCTTTGGTAGTCTGCATTCAAGTCCAGAGCGTTGGGATGTACATCGAATTCCATCGAAGTCAGCAGATTCCCTTCTCTTAACCACAATTCTTCGTATCTGATTATCTCCTCAGCATCTATCCAGCAAACCAAGTCCATTCATCTCGAAAGTGAGCTACGCGCTAATCGCTGCGCGGTGAGAACGGCGGCTCGCATCGGAACACGAGCTCTGGCAGTGCTCGATGAAGAGCAGATTCGCTGGGAAAGTGTACACCAGTCCAAATCGCAATAAGTGCAACAGCAATCAGGAGGCAAGAATGAGCGGTACGCGAAGAAGATTTTTTCAGGACGCGGCGTTTTTTGGCGCTGGATTTTTTGGATTATCGGAGGCTTTGCGCGGAGACGCACAAGTAAGCGACCCGCAAGCCGCGCGGGCTATCGAACAAGGACGTCATCACAGCCCGTACGGCAAGCCCAAAAAGAAGGAAGTGGCACCGGCTGGGCCAGACCCGTTCTTGCCAATGGTCACGCCGGACTTGACGGACTTACCGCATGAAATGGATGGCGGCGTGAAAGTGTTCAAGCTGGTGGCCGAGCCGGTGAAGCGAAAAATCGCGCCTTTCAAGACCATCGACGCCTGGGGCTACAACGGCAGTTGCCCAGGGCCGACAATTCAGGTGCAACAGGGCGATCGCGTGCGCGTGATCTTTGAAAACAAATTGCCGGAATCGACTTCTATTCACTGGCACGGCCTCGAAGTGCCTATCGAGCAGGATGGCGTTCCGTGGATCAGCCAGAAGCCGATCGCGCCGGGAGAAAAATATGTTTACGAATTTTCCGTGCATCAGGAGGGAACGTTTTTCTATCACTCGCATGGCGCCATGCAGGAAATGATGGGGATGATTGGATTTCTTGTGTTGCATCCCGAAAGGAGCTACAAGCCGCGCGCGGATCATGACTTCGGAATGATTTTGCAGGAGTGGGCCGTCTTGCCGAACAACAGCGTTCCAAATACGGCGGCGATGGAATTTAACTGGCTGACGTTCAATGGGGCTTCAGCGCCGGCGATCACGCCGATGATCGCTCGGCTCGGCAGCCGCGTGAGATTGCGCATCATCAACATGGGGATGGACCACCACCCGATTCATTTGCATGGAAATCAATTTGTGATGACGGGAACGGAAGGAGGGCGTGCTCCGGAATCGACGTGGTATCCGATGAACACAGTGCTGGTGGGAGTAGCCCAGGCACGCGTGGTGGAGTTCGATGCGAAGTACCCCGGCGCGTGGATGGTGCACTGCCATCTGCCTCACCACATGATGAACAGCATGATGGATCTTCTAAAGGACCGTGCGATCGAGACAGCGAACACGACTGATGCCAAGGCGCTGGCGCAGATGGAAACGCTGGCGAAAAGCGTGCCGTTCGAACACGTGCATCATTCTCCGATCGCTGAAAATGCGAACAGTGTTCCAGGGTTTCCGCAGGATGCGTTCATGGAAATGGGCATGGATGACGCCGTCGAAAAACCAGAGACGCACGGCCTGCCCAAGAATTGGAGCGCCGGAATGATGGGCATGATGACGCTGATCCGCGTGCTGCCAGACAAAGAGTACGACGAAATGATGCAGCGAATTAAAAGTGCAGGCACGGCAGAACAAAAGGAGCACTCCCATGGCTCATAAGAAAAATTCTTCGCCTATGCTCCAGTTTCTCTCCTCTGTGGTCTCTGTGAACTCTGTGTTGAAATCCCCGCTATCCCTATCGCTAACTTTGACCATCGCCGCAGCAATGGTCTGCTCAACGACGCTGGTAGTTGCAGGTCGGGCCCAGGAAAAAAACCCGCCTATGCCCATGAACCAGGAAATGCAGCACCATCACGGAGACGTGCCGCTCGTTAAAGCGGAATACCCGCGGATGGGACGCGCGCAAGAGAATGCGGCCGGACCGCTTTTCACGCTCGACCAAGTGGAAAAAATGGCCAGCGAGACGAATCCAACGTTGCGACAAGCGGTGGCCGAGATTCGCGCGTCGAAAGCACGCCAGCAACAGGTGGGCATGTATCCGAATCCTTCCGTCGGCTACATCGGGGATGAAATACGCGGGGGCTCGGTCGGCGGGGGTAAGCAGGGGGTTTTTGTCCAGCAGACAATCGTGACGGCCGGAAAGCTAGGCAAAAGCCGCGAGGTGCTTGGCGCAGAGTCCAAGCTGGCCGAGATTGAAGCGCAAGAACAACAAACGCGCGTCACAACCGCCGTGAAGATGGCGTTCTTGCGCGTGCTTGCAGCGCAAGAATGGCTGGAAGCACGGCGCGATTTGGCAAAAATTGCGGAAGACGGAGCACAGACGCAAAGAGAATTGATGAACACCGGCCAGGCGGATGAATCTGAAGTGCTGGAGGCAGAAGTCGATGCGCAACGCATGCGCATGGCGGCGCGGATGCAGGAAAACACGTTGCGCGAAGAGTGGCGTTCGCTGGCAGCGGTGATAGGACAGCCGGCTTTGCCGCTCGCAACGGTGACAGGCGATCTCGAAATCGGCTGGCCCGAACTGAACGAAGAAGAAGCCGTCGAAAGCATCGCGAAACAGAGTCCCGCCGTGCAGATTGCGGAAACAGCAACAGAGCGAGCGCGAGCAGCCCTGACACGTGCGCAGCGCGAACCAATTCCAGACATAGTGGTTCGCGCTGGGGTGGAATATAACCACGAAACATTGGGAAGCGTGCCCTGGGCCAAGGGTTGGGAAGGATTGGCGGAGGCAAGCGTGGAGCTTCCCATTTTCAACCGCAATCAGGGCAACATTGTCGCTGCTCTCGCGGATATGGATCGCGCGGAGCAGGAAAAAATCCGCGTAGCACTCACGCTCCAGGAACGCGCGGCCTCCGTGGTCGATCAGTATGCAAATGCCAAGTTAATGGCCATGGAGTATCGCGACGAAATCTTGCCTCATGCAAAAAAAGCGTACGGTTTGTTAGTGGATAAGTACGGTCTGATGCGGGCGTCTTACCCCCGCGTCTTGGATGCTAAGCGCAAACTTTACGAGCTGCAAATCGAATACATCGCGGCGCTCGAGGGTGTGTGGACCAACGGCCTGGCTTTGCAGGGTTACTTGTTGACGGACGGCCTAGAGGCCCCAGCGCGACCAGGGGAGGTCGACCGGCCCATCCGGGAAACCAACGTGCCGACGCCGGAACGGAGCATGTCCCCAGGCGAAGGACTACCACGGCCGTAACCGCTTGTCTGACATATATATAGGGTTCCCGAAAACGCTGGCTCGCGGCCGGGCGCACGAATCAGTACCGTTCCAGACAGGGTGTAACACGTGTCGAGTGCGAAACACTAGTACCCTGGTAGCGTTGACCAACTGAAAATTTAGTGGGTACTGTGTAGGATAGGGCGCCCGGGTGTCAGCAAACGTGTTCCTCAGTGGACTGCGAACCTGATATTTGAAAGAGGCTGGCCGAGATGCGGGCGGATGCTATCGAAGCAGTGTAGTCCAAATGGCATGGGCGGATAATTAAATAAGGCAATGACAACAGGTTTAAAAGCAGGACGTTACGAGATTATCGGCGAACTCGGCCGCGGCGCCATGGGTGTGGTCTATAAGGCCACGGACCCGGTCATTGGGCGCACAGTCGCTGTAAAAACCATCAAATTGAGCGAAGAAGGCACGGGGTTGTCGCGCCCTGAGCTGCTAACGCGATTCCAGACGGAAGCGCGCGCGGCAGGTTTGCTGACCCATCCCAACATCGTTGTTGTGTTTGACGCGGGCGAAGAAGACGGCCTGTACTACATCACGATGGAGTTGGTGGAAGGCAAGAGTTTGCAGGCGCATCTCGATGGCGGTATGGCGTTTGCGCTGCCGCGCGTGCTGCGCATCATGGAACAAACGTGCAGCGCGCTGCAGTTTGCGCACGAGCGGAACGTGGTCCACCGCGACATCAAGCCGGCCAACATCATGCTCACGGCGGATGACACGGTGAAAGTCACGGACTTCGGCACCGCGAAAATCTTGCAGTTCGGCACCATGCAACAGACAGCGCACGTCATGGGCACGCCGAGCTACATGTCGCCAGAACAGGTGAAGGGCCGGGCAGTCGACGGACGGAGCGATATTTTCTCCCTGGGCGTGTTGTTGTATGAAATGGTGACGGGCGAAAAGCCATTTCCCGGTCAGAACATCACCACTGTCATCTACAAAATCGTGAACGAAGAGCCAGTCCCTCCGCGGCAGATTGACCCATCAATTCATCCCGGGATCAGCACGGTGGTGATGAAGGCGCTGTCCAAGGAACCGGAAACGCGCTATCAGAGCTGCCGGGAAATGCTCGAGGATTTGCGGAATTACCGCAGTATGGCGCCAGGCGGAAGCCCGGATAAGACCATGGTAGCGGGCGGTATGGCTGGAATGGGCACGCCGAACGCGACGCTGCCACTCGCCGGGACAGGAGTTGGAGCGCAAAGCGGCCGAAGCTTCCATCAGGAAGATCCCATGACGGTGGCCACCACGCGGTCTTTAAATGCGCGAGCGTCAAGCCCTAACCAAACGCCTGTCGTGCGCCGTACCGGGCCGATACAACCGATCGCTCCGGTCGAAGAACCAAAGAAAAACAACGTCCCTGGGACCATTTTCATCGCGCTTGTTCTGATCGGCGTGATCGCCTATGGAGTGCAAAAACTGCGGCCTGTGATTGAAGAAGCCCGCCAAATTAACGCCGCACAGAAACGCGTCGATAAAGATTCCGCTGCGGCAGCTGCACCCACAGATGCAGCAGCCAGCACAACTCCTGCGGCGATTCCCGCTGCAAATGAACCACCGGCTGCAGTGAGCCCCGATGTGGCAGCACCAGAAAAGAAACCGGTCGAAGCTCCTATAGAGAAGTCCACCCCGAAGAAGACCGAACCGGTTGTGAGCGCACAAGCAGCCGAATACAAAGGGCGCATTGAAGAAGCCATCACGGAAAAAGGTTTAACAGGCCGGGCCAAAGTCCAAGCCATTGGAAACACGTTGGTTCTGGCGGGAAAGCTGCGCCCCGCGGAGCACGGAGCATTGCTAAAATTCTTGCGGGACGCGCCCGCGAGCGTTCGGGTGGTGGACCACATTGAGTATGAAGACGCGCCGGTCGCTGAGAACGGGCATGACGCGGACGGGGGCCATCCGGTTCCGACTGGGGGCCGTGGCGCGATTCACGTGGTCACGGATCTGATTGGAGCCACCGCCGTTCTGCGCGGTCCTGCAGGACGCGTGGTGAATCAGTGCCAGACGCCTTGCAGCTTCAATGAGTTAGCGCCTGCGCAGTACAGCCTGGCAGTACAGAAAGATGGTTACCAGCCGATGCAGACCGCGCTTCAAGTGAAAGCGGGCAGCGTCGTCGACCAGAAAGTGACGCTGGAATCGCTTGCGAAAGGCTTGCTCCTGACCAGCAAACCGGGAGGCGCGGATGTCTTTATTAACGGGGCGAAGCAATCCGGGCAGACCCCG
This sequence comes from uncultured Acidobacteriota bacterium, assembly GCA_963730495.1. Taxonomy (GTDB): domain Bacteria; phylum Acidobacteriota; class Terriglobia; order Acidiferrales; family UBA7541; genus Acidiferrum. The sequence continues at coordinate 247,811 of CAVSSD010000006.1, forward strand.
GTGACGTTGCCGCTTGCGCCGGGCTCCTACAACTTGGTACTGCGTATGCCGGGCTACGACGCGTATGCCGGAAACGTGCAGGTGAAAGACAATATTCAGACCCAGCTTGACGTGACGCTGAAGGAAAAATCCACGGTTAAAGTGGCTTGGGCACAAGTGGAAACGAGTCCCAAGGGCGCAGAGATTTTTGTGGATGGACAGACGACTGGCCAATCCACGCCAGCCCGGGTGCAAGTTCCTGCAGGCCTACACACCGTGACCCTCCGGCTCGCCGGCTACCTGCAGGTCAGGAGAACCATTCAGGCCAGCGAGGGTGGTACGGTCGACATCACAAACGTAACCCTGCAGCCAAAGTAAGCCGCATTAGCGCCTAAAGCATCTCACTGACTGGTTATAGCGCACACTTAGGGTGCTAGTTGGGCTAGGGTTCTCCCTACTAGGAACGTAACTTTTTGTAACCATCCCCACTAGCCGGTTCCAGGACCTCGAAATCAAACCATTCAAAACAAACAATTTAGATTGCGAATAGCCGGGCCAGCCGCGTGCTTGCTTTATAGGTAAGGGTACCCTGCCCTCCCGCATTTTCTTCTGGGTGGTACAAGGCAGGGGCCCGTATTAACCGGTCGGTTAAATACGAGTGGCGGAAACAAGTGGGGAAAGCTTTGGTACTTCGGGCCATTGTACCGGTAGAGGAGCAGCGCTACGACGCTGAGTCGCACCCCCACGCCGAGCCTCAAGTACGGAACGGATCGCGGCAGCATTCTGGCGCAACGCCTGTAGTGAGCGCACCGACTCCGGATGCGCGAACGGCCGGCCTCATACACTCTCTGCGATGTCTACATCTGTTGTTCCGCTCGGAGCGCCTGTACGACAGAAACCACCCTCGCCGACTGCAAAGTCTGGACGCCTCGTATGAGACATTGCACGATCTCGCCGGCGCCCTGAACGGCATTGAAATACACATCGAGCGCAGCGGGTTGGTAGCGCCCAAACTCAGCGATGCGCACCTTCCGGATGTTCGGGGCGAAATGCAGTCGCTGGCGCAGGATTTGCAGCGCGCGGGAATTCAATCACTCGCATTCGCAAGACAATTTCATGTAGGCGAACTGGACACGCTCGCGCAACTCTTCAAAGCATCATTGCTAAGATCGGAGGACTCTATTAAGCGCGGCGGCAGCGCTTGGTGGGCCGCACGATTCTTGGAGAATCGCGTGGAAGGGATTTCCATTAACACGCAAACGGAACGCAAAGTGGATACAGTGCTTGCCAGCCTGATGGGCGCGCTGGTGGCCTACGGCGGAAGCTCGCCGCGCGAAGTCAACGAGACTCCCATTTTACCGCCGGAGACCGACGATCTTATAGGCGCTTTGCGTTTGATTGGGCGCCTGACGCCGCCACTTGAAGCGGCACGCGGGCTTGCGCCGGAAGAAGCAGCGCGGGCGATTCACGGAGCCATGGAAGATGCGAGCCGCGAGACGGTGCGCATGCTGCTCAGTTCGATTTCGCAGTATGCTCCGCGCGAGGGCGAAAGGCCGCAGCCATACCTCCTTCGTCTTTCCGTGAGTTTGATTCTCGAGTTCCTCGGAGCGGAGTTTTCCGCAGGGACGCTTGCACCGGCCGCCGTTCGCCAGACCTTTCATAAACTGAGCGATGTGCTGGTCTCTTCGGGCGGATATACGGGGCCGCACTCTTCGCAACATTTGACGCTGCTGGCAACCACCTGGGCCAGCGACACACACAGAGAACAAATTGTCGAAAAATTCTGGCTGGAACTTCCGCCCAGGGAAAAATCCTCGGTACTGCGAGGAGCGGAAGTGTGGTGCGTGCCGGTTGTGGCGCTGAAGCGAACGCTGGGGCTTTTGGCGGAAGCCGGAGCGGATGCTCCGAGGCGTGAGGCGCGAAACATTTTATTGAACTACTCGCGGCGCGTGGAAAACGAGAATGTATCGGCGCGGCGCGCGGTGGCCGCGGGATTGAATGAAATGGCGCCGATCATCGAATCCCTCTGGCCCAATCAATTGCCGGAGGATTTGAGCCGCGGAACGATGAAAGCTCTGGAAAAGGAAACCATACCGGAGACCGCAGCGTTGCTTGCGGCTTTCCTGGAGACGCTGGGTCGTGTCGCTGTGATTCGCGCGGATTACGCGGGCTTCGAAAACATTTTGATCGGCCTGGAACGCGTGCCGAAAGACAAAGAACACGATCATATGTCAGCGCTGGCGCACCGTCTGGTGGCGCAAGACCGCTGGCTGCTCCTGGTAGATGCATCGCTTGCTAACCGGCCGCTCGATCCGGTTTTGCCGCGGCTTTTGCAGCGCGACCCGGAGAGGCTGCTCGATCGTCTGACGCTGCTCTTGACGGAACCGCGAGGCCCCGAAATGGTCCCCGCGATGGCGCGGTTACTGCGAACAATCGGCGTTCCGGCGCTGAACCTTCTCGAGACGCGGTTGTACGAAGCGCGGAGACAGCGCGTGAGCGCAGCGATCAAGCTCCTAGCCGCGACCGATCCCGAACGCCTGCTGCGCGGCTTGGCGCGAGCCCTGGCGAGCTGGGAATGGAATTTGCAAGATCTGGCGGTGAGTGAACTTTCGCGGCCTGCCAATGCCGTTTCGTCGCATAGCGCGGCGTTTGTTTTCTCGGCGATTTTGGCGGATGCGCACCCGCTGGTCGTTCCGATGATGATCGATCAAATCGGATTGGCGCAGGAAACTACCGCCGTACCGCAATTGATGGAAATTGCCGCGGGCGAGCATGAAGTGCTGCGCGACCTCTTTGTGCGCATCAAAGCGATCGAAGCCATCGGCCGCATGCGCGCAGGTGAAGCGGCGGAATTGCTGCGCATGTTGGCGGAAGGGCGCGAAGGGCTTGCGTTTGCCGAACCCTCGGGATTGCGCGCGGCGGCGGAAGATGCGCTGGCGATGATTGAAAACCGGCCCTCTTCGACGCGGGCGCGCGCAGCATTTGAATCAGCCCCGCAGACCAATGTCAGCTATGTTATTCCCCGAAGGTATGCACGCGTTCCACTGGAATCGCCGCTGCGAGCGCAGATTGATGGCTCACAAGCGGGCCTTGCGCGCGTGAAAACCATTAGCCTCGGCGGGGCGTATCTGGAATCGCCCAAGAAACTCAGCGTGGGAGACTCCATCAAGCTGGAAGTTCGCTCCGGACTTCGCAAGATTCACTTCACTGCTGTGGTGCGTAATCTCGGTCCGGACGGCGGCGGGGTTGAATTCGTGCACATGAAAGACGAAGACCGCGAAAAGCTACGCAAATTAGTTCAGCGCCATTTGCAGATTTAAGTCCGTTCCTCCCCCCAATATCTCAAGTACTCGCGGCGAAGCACAAAACGGCATCTCCCGGCGCTGCCTTTTGCGCTAAACTACGTAAATAGGGCAAACCAATGTCACTTGATTGGTCACAATGCGAAGCTGTCGAAAGCGTTCCAGGAAAAGTGAGCGGTGCCTGGGTTCTTCGCGGTACACGTATGCCAGTCTCCGTCATTTTTGATAATTTGGAAGCCGGCGCAAATATCGATGACATTATGGAGTGGTTTGAAGGGCTAGACCGCGAACAGATTAAAGCCGTGATTGAATTTGCCGCCCGCCAGTTCAGTCGCCTGCCGGGCCAGCAAAGAGAATGAGATTCTCATCTGGATCCGAGACTATAAAGGTTCTCGCACCCCATGGCTCTTTCTTAAGTGCCTGATGGAAGGAGACTCCTGCAGCCTGATAACCCAGAAACAGTTCTTTGATTTCGTTCGCGTTGGCAACCGTGACGGAAGCCGACAGCAGATGTTCGCGCTCGCGAACATCCCCAGTGAACACAGGTTCGAAGACCAGTCTCAACGCGAGCCGTGCATTGTCGCGGACGACCTGCCCATAGAACGGCGGATCGCCGTAGACGAATTCCACCGCGAAGCCGAGCTTGTTTGTATAGAAATCACAGGAACTCTTGATGTTCGTCACGAAGAGTTGTGCAGAAATTGAGCTGAGAATGGGACGTGGCGTCGTCTGACTAGGTTCGTCCGTCATAGCATCTGCTCCTGATTTGAGCGCCTGCCACCCTTCCATGTATCAATCATGTGGTCTTCATTCGGGCCCAGCAAACTTTCCGAAACGACCCTCGCTCTTCTTCAGCTACAGCGAAGAAGAGAAGAACGCAAGTGGAACGCATTGGGACTTAGGACTGTGCTCCGGGCCATGCTCTTACGGCGTGTCTTTGGTTTCTTGAGCTTGACGCATCTTGAGCAGGTCAGACTGGAGATCTTCCGGAGGCCGATATTCTTTGCCCATCTCCATAGTGAAGCTAGATCCGGGCGGCAGCCGGCCTTATCCGTTTCCAGGATTTTCTCTACCAGAATATCAAATCCCCGTGAGACGACCGCATACGTGAATGCCTCGGTGCGTTTTGCAAAGACTACACCAATCACGCTTCCGTCTTCTGGATTGATCACTGCAGAACCACTGTTACCCGGATTGCAGGTCGCATCCATCACAAAAGCGTGCGGATTCGGTATTCCTGAAAATGGTAAGTGCGCACCTATGATCCCTCTTTGCAGCGTAGAAGTTACCTGCTCTCGGCCATACTGCGTGTAAAACATCTTCTCTCCAAGGGGGAAGCCGCAGAAGTAAACCTCAGTACCCTCCGGAGGAAGGTCCTTGTCGGTGAGCTTGAGAAAAGGAGTTTTCTTGAATCCTGAGGAAATAATCGAGAGGTCCGGTGGTCTGCCATACATAACCCCTCCCGGAACAACATTCTTTCCTGCGACATTCATCATCGACTTTATGGGCCCTTTGATTTCAGCCATACCCTTATTTGGAACGAATTCATACGCGATTACGCATGCCCTCGGTGACAATTGAATTGTGTGCCAGTACTCAACAGGCGTGAGCAAAGCCACGGCGACATGCGAGTTTGTAAGAACGTGTCCTTGATCGCTGATCATGAACCCTGTTCCGAGTATCTTGGGATGGTACTGAGGTCCCAAATCTAGAGCGATGGCGACGGTGCACAGCTTCACGCGCTGGACCAGTTCGGGTGAGATAGCCATGATGGCAGTTTATCACATTCAACTTTTGAATAATTAGATAGCAAGTACCGAGCTCCCCATAGCTGATTCTGTGTGTGGGCTTTCTGGCTTTCCGGCCGAGCGCTCATGGTCCTTCTCCTTCAGGTAAGTATTCGGTCTTCGTAAACGGAAATCCCGCCAAGAACATGGCGTGGATGATGGGTGTATAATCAGCGTATGGCTAAAGATGTGATCCACATCTCAGAGGCGGAAGCGGCGAGCGACTTTGCTGCGCTAATGGCGCGCGTCAGGGCGGGCGCGGAGGTCGTCATCAAAAGTGGCGAGCGGGCCGTAGCTGTCCTTCACGCCGCCGAGCCGGTGCGGCGCAGCATCTCAGAGTGCATTGCGCTGGCAAAAGCACGCGAAGAAAAAACCGGGAAAGCCCCGGTCCTAGACGCAGAGTTTGCGGAAGACGTTGAAGAAATTCTCGGCCACCGCAAGCCGTGGAACCCGCCAGCGTGGGAATAGTCCTCGACTCAAGCGTGATTATAGCTGCCGAACGCAGAGGCCATACCGTTCGGGAAATCCTAGAACAAGTGAAGGCGGCCCAGGGCGAGGTCGATATCGGTGTGTCGGTCGTGACTATCGCTGAGCTAGTGCACGGAGCCTATCGCACCAAGAAAATTCCTGGTCTTTCCGTGATTCAGCTTTGAACGATTAACCATCAACGGAACTCCCCTCACTCTCGCCAGTGGAGTCCTAGCGCCAGGGCAAGCTGGGGCGCAATGTATTGCGCCCCTACAGGGGATCGGGAGGTGAGTTTTCAGAACTGCGGTAGAGTAGAGGGACCATTTCCCGAAGATGGACTGGAGAAAGAATGAACGTAGTGCTCATCGGGGTAGTGATTGTGGTGGCTGGGCTGGTGCTTTGGCTGGTCTTGCAGACTTCGCAGGAACAGAAGAAGAGCGCGGCGCTGGAAGGCCAGTTGAACGAGCTGCGGCGGGATTTGCAGACGATTGGGACGGCACAGGCGCAGAGTACGGGGCAGATGGCCACTATTGGCCAGAGTGTTTCGCAGCGGCTGGAGAGCGTGACCAAGGCGCTGCAGGATGGCGTTTCCAACTCCGCGCAGATTGCCACGCAGGGACAAACAGCGATCGCCAACGAACTGAAGAATACGAGGGAGCAAATTGGCCATATTCAGAAACAACTGGGCGAATTTCAGGAGTTGGGACGGGGGATTTCTTCCGCGACAAAATCGCTCGAGGGAATCCTGGGCGGGGCGAAGACGCGCGGGTTGCTGGGCGAAGTGACGCTAGAGCGTTTGCTGGAGGATTCCCTGCCCGCTTCGCAATATGCCGATTCAGTACCGGTTTTCAAGCGGCGAGGCTGCGGACGCGGTGATTTTTTTGCGCGACAAGAAACTTGTAGCGGTGGACTCGAAGTTTCCTCTCGACGCGTTTCGAAGGATCAGCGCGGAGGGAGAAGAGGCGAAGCGAGCGTTCGCAACGGCCGTGAAGGGCCACGCGGACTCCATCGCGAAGAAATATATTGTGCCGAACGAAGGCACACTCGACCTGGCGCTGATGTTTGTGCCGTCGGAGACCGTTTATTACGAAATGCTGATGACGCTGGACAGCAAGGGCGAGGCGTTGGACTCCTACTGCCGCGGGAAAAATATTATCGCCGTCTCGCCCAACACGCTTTATGCACATCTCTGCGTGATTCATCTGGGTTTGCGCGGAATGCAAATCGAGGAAAATGCCAAGCGAATTTCCGCGGGGCTCTCCGGAATTCAGAAGAACATGTCGACCTTTACCGATGTATTTGAAAAGCTCGGGACGCATTTGAAGAACGCGCAGCAGAGTTACGGGGAAGCGGACAAGCGGCTCGAAAAAACGCAGAACACCTTGGATACTTTCGTTGGGACGAGCGCGGCGGATGCTTCTCTTGAGAACGGCCAGGGCACGCTTGCGCTTCCGGCGGCGACCGGCGCGAAAACAGGCGCGTAGTTCCTCAAGAAAACTAGACGGGCACGACGAACGGTGCCTAACTGCAAGGATTAGTGTGGGGGCGGCGCCGAACTTAGCAAGCGGATTGAAATCATGAAGCTGCCGCGTTTGCGGCCCACTACCTCGAAATGCGCGACGTTTTCCGCGCCTCCCGAACTGGAAGCTTTTAGCGGATTGCCGCCCGTAAGTTCAGCAATGTCCGGCGCCAAATTTGTGGCTTCCAGGTTAACTTTCGTGTTTGTGCCGCGCACGCGGACGGTGAGCTGGCGATGCACGCCCGGTGTGAGCGGCGAAGAATCTGCTTCCAGCGTGAGCGCCACGAAGACAACTTCGAGAGGCGGGCCATAGCGCTTCGCGCAGGAAATGTCGACCGACGCACGGCCGGGCTGCAAATCCGGCGGCGGCAGAACAACCAGCGAGGTCGGAGAAGACGCGAGCACAAAAGCCGGATCGCCCGACACGGTGATCTGATTCGCGTCGGCCTCTCCGCAAAAACCGCGGCCGGCGATTTCGAACCGGTCGGCGAGTGACGCGATTTTGGGCACCGATGTGACTTGGATAGCAGTGGCAGCGGTTTCATCGGGCGACAAGATCGTTATGGGAATATGTCCTTCGCGGCCGGCGATGGAGCCGCGAATAACGCCAGGATTGAGAGGTGCGACGAACAGCGCGCGCCCCGTTGCGTCCGTGAGCAAACGATCGCCATTGGAAAACACAACGGGGGCGCGGGGAGTCAGCCGGCCGTTCGCGTCAAGAACGGCGAGAGTTGCCCGCTCTCCCGAAATGATGGTCCGCGGCAGCAGCAAAATGCGACCGGCTGCCGAGGGCGGAGATTTTTGTGCGGACGCCGAGAAAAAAAGCGTCAGGAATGCTACCGCGAGGGAAAAGCTTCTCAGAACGAGCAGTGGCGGCGGACGGCGTAGAAGCATGAAGTGATTGTAGTCGAGAGGCGTTGCGATGAGGAAGACAGAGGCCGTTACACAGAGGGGCGAGGTTCTTGAGGGGAACGAGTCTTCTGAGCGGCTCGCCGTGACGGGTGCTTCGTCTGGAGAATAGATGAGTACGGCGCGGCCGGGAACGCCTGCCGCTAATCGCCGCAATTTGTAGACGAACGGACGTGGCGCAGAACTTCGAGCGCACTCTTCCAACCGATAATAGCGGTCTTCATAGCGAACCACGCGGGGCGGAGTCCAATCCATTTTCGGACGGCGGGCGCGGATTTCAAGAAATTCTTCCTCGGCATTTTTTGCAACGCAGAGTTCATCGGGAACTAACGAAAGCGTGGCCGTCAAGACTTTTTCCTTCATGGTGCCAACGTAGGAGGAAACGTGGCCTTGCGAAAACTTTACAGTACCCGGTGGCTCAGGCGCCCCGCGACGAAAAATCTTCGAGTAGATTTTATCGAGCAGATAAAGTAGGAAGACGCCTAGAACGGTATCCGTAAATGCAGCGCACATGCGCGCCGTACCCTCGATACCGAAAAAGGCAATGACCCAGGTCAACGGGTGAGTGGCCCAAATGAGGAGAGCTACAAAGCCTATCGCATGGTCGGTGATTTCGGTTGGCGCACTCTTGTTGAGCGTATTATCGAGGCCGCGAGAAACCCAAGCTCGTCACGGAGTACGAATACCAGTACATGAGCGCACTGAGGGCGACGACGGATTCAGCCAGACCGCTGAAGATGGCTGCGGAGTGCCAGTGAACCGCTTGGTAAAATGGCAGCGCTTTGCGCCACCGCTCGGGGAGCAGCGAAGGAAACGGCCCAAGAAGGAGGATCCACATGTCGTGCCCCGTATTTATTCTAAGAGAGCGAGAGCCTTGCAAGGGACCTAAGGAGGCCAGACAAACCAAGAAGTAATCGTTCAAAAATATTGTACGTCTACTGCGGGGGCTTTGAAACGAGCCGGTAAATCTGGGCATCAAGGAAGAGACGGAACAACTCGGGATCGATCTCCTCGTCGCGGACGCACAGCTTGAGGATCTCGAGCGCGCGATCAGTCGGAACGGCTCTTTTGTAAGGACGATCGGATGCGGAGAGCGCATCGAAAATGTCGCAGATGGTCATCATTTTGGCTTGCACCGGAATCTCGGCGGCTGTGAGGTTGTTCGGATAGCCTTTGCCGTTGAGTTTTTCATGGTGGGCCCGAGCGATATCCGGGATGCCACGGTATTCGGGTGTCCAGGGAATCTGCGCCAGAAAATTAAAACTGTGCGTTACGTGCGATTCGATTTGCAGGCGCTCGGTGCCGATCGAGGCTGCCGCGCGGTATCGAGAGGTATCGAACTTCCTCCGAGGTGAGGTACGGGCGTTCAGCGCCACGCGGGTCGCGGTAGGTTTTTTGAGAGATTTCCGCGAGCAATTCAAATTCGCTTGAAGGCAGAATTGTGGGCTCGTTCACGCGCGCGATGAATTCCGCATAGCGGTCCAACTCAGCGAAGAGACGGCCCGCCTCATCGTCGAGCAGCTTCAGGCGCGCCCGCGCCTCCGCCTCTTTGCGAAAATTTCCGAGCAGGAGTTCGACCTTTTGTTCAGCGATGCGCGCTTCGATGTCTCGCCGGATGTAATCAAAGCGATCCAACAGCCTGGAAAACTGAAGCGGGTAAAGTTTTTTGGCTTTTACGAGAACTTCTTCGCGGACGCCGACTTTGCCGAAATCGTGGAGCAACGTGGCGTAGCGCAGCTCCTTCATCTGTTCGCGAGAAAAACGCAAATCCGCGTACGGTCCCTGCGGCTCGCGATCCACGGCTTCGGCGAGCGCCATGGTCATTTGGCAGACGCGCTGGGAGTGGCCAGAGGTGGTGGGATCGCGCTGCTCAATGGCTTTCACCGAGGCATTCACAAAACCGTCAAAAAGATTCTCGATGTCGCGGTAAAGTTGCGAGTTTTCGTAAGCCACCGCGGCCTGCGAGGCAAGAGAGAGCCCGAGACGCACGGCGCGCTCGGGAAAGGGATGGACATGGCGGCGAACGGCATTCGCATCGGTCAGCCGCGCTTTCGGGTTGCGCTTGCAGTTGATCAACTGAAGCACTCCGAGGACCTCACCCTTGCCGTTTTTCATGGGCAGAGTGATCAGCGAGCGCGTGCGGTATCCGGCTTGTTCGTCGAAAGAAGAATTGAACTGGAAGGGCCGCGATTTGGGAATGCGGTAGGCGTCGGCAAGTTCAATGACTTCGCCATGTAGCGCGCAATAGCCCGCCATGGAGGATTCCGCGACCGGTAGCGTGTGTTCGGTGTATGGAAACTGCACGCTGTCGTTTTGGGTCAGCCGAAAGCGCAGCTGCCGCGTCTCTCCCGCGCCGCTCCCCGCGGCTGGGGAAGAAACGTTCGTCTTGCCACCTGCTTGCTCCATCAAATAAAGAGAGCCGGCGTCGGCGCCGGTAATCTCCCGAGCTTTCAGAAGGATTAGTGTAAGCAGGCGCTCGACGTCGCGCGTTTCGGATAGCGCGATACCGACACTGTTCAGTTCCTCGAGTTCGCGTCCCGCTTGAGCGGCGGATAATCCATTCCGCCGCGGAGCAGCCACTCGCTTGCGCGGCGCTTTTTTAGCTTCGGCCATGATGAGGGATGCTAAGCCGCCATTATTTGCTGAATTGCTGGGTGAGGGGAAGATTATCACGGAAGCGTGCAAGCCAAGCACGCATTGGGTCGCCAGCGAGTAGAAACAGGGCACAAACTGCCCAATTTGGTTGTACCCTCGGGAGGTGCCGGAGCGGCAAGGACGCGAAGTACCAAGTAATCAGTAAGCGTCACAGCCTTTCGCCGCCAGAAAGGGTCTGCTAGCGTGGGAACAGGGTTGTCGGGTACGGGTGTGGGCACGGGTTCGGAAAGCAAGCAGCAACGGGAGAATTTGTGCGGATCGTAAGCGGCGGCGTCACCGATTTGGGGCGGGTGCGCACGAATAACGAGGACTGTTTCCGCATTGTCGAATCGCTGAATCTCTTTGTGCTGGCGGACGGCATGGGCGGCGAAGCGCACGGAGAGGTGGCGAGCGCGATGGCGGTGGAAACCATCGTGAAGCATTGCATGGATGCGCAGACCGATTTTGCGGCCACGATGCTTGGCAATGCAGAGCCAACGTGGAGCGAAAAGACCAAGCGGCTGACGAGCGCCGTGCACCTGGCGAACAAAAACATCTATGACGCGGCGGAAGCGCATCCCGAACAGCATGGGATGGGGGCAACTGTAACAACCGCGTGGATCGATGGCTCGAAATTAAGCATCGCGCACGTGGGAGATTCGCGGGCCTATTTGTTAAGAAGCGGCAACTTGCAGCAACTTACCAGCGATCACTCGCTGGTGGCCGAGCAGGTTCGGCGAGGCATTTTGACGGCGGCAGAAGCGGAAGAAAGCGAAATGCAGAGCGTTCTTCTGCGCGCGCTGGGGGCTTTGCCGGACGTTGAAGTGGACACCGACGAGCACATCGTGTTTGCACGGGACATTTTGATGCTCTGCTGCGATGGCTTGACGCGCATGGTCACGGAACCGGAAATTGCGGGCACCTTGCAGGCAGAGACGGATCCGACGAGGGCCGCGGAAAAGCTGATCGCGTTGGCCAATGAACGCGGCGGCGTGGACAACATCACTGTCATTGTCGTGCGCATCGGGGCGGAATCGCGAGGATGGTTTTCTTGGTTGTTCGGTGGGTCGCGAAAAAGGGCGGCCGGAAACGGCGCCGTAGGAGGAATGTGAGATGGCGAAGCTCAGCCTGATGTTTGAAGAAAAGACGGTCAAGGAAGTACCGGTGGGAAGCCGGGCCGTGAGCATTGGGCGGTCGCCTGACAATGACTTGCCGGTCGACAATCTGGCGGTCTCGAACTATCACGCGCGCGTGTATTTTGAGGGCGGGCGGCTTGTCGTGGAAGATCTCGATAGCCTCAACGGAACTTTTGTGAATGACCTGCGCGTCGAGCGCGCCACGCTCCACGATGGCGACTCCATCTGGATTGGCAAACATCACATTAAGGTTGATGCTTCAGGTGACGCTCCTGTGCCGTGGGATACCGGGCGCAAAGCAAGCGCACCGCGCATCAACGAGACCATGGTTCTGGACACGAAGGCGCGGCGCGACATGCTTCAACAGGCGGCAGCCACGGGCGAGCGCGTCCAGTTTGCTGCGGGACGGCTGAAAGTTCCCACGCTGATTGTGATTGGCGGGCGAACCGATCAGAAAGAGTACATGCTCACGAATAAGCTGACGGTTATCGGCAAATCGGCGATGGCTACGGTAAAAGTAAAAGGCTGGTTCAAACCCGCCATGGCAGCTCAGATTAATCAGCGCGATGATGGATATTACATCGGCCCTGGCGACAAAATGCCCACGGTGAATGGAACGCCCATCACCGGCCCCGTGCGCCTCAACGACGGTGACCTCATCGAAATCTGCGGCGTGCGCATGAACTTCGTCTTCCGAGAGTAGCGCGCGAACCGAAATGGCAGCTCCGTCAGATGCATGGTGGCAGAGGCGGGGCGGTTTTGGCCTCTATGAGCTGCTGCAATCGTGGTGGCGCCACCGCGTTTCGTTCGTCATCAGCCTGATCATTACCTTAGCCGCTTTAACCATCTATTACTTTACCTTCCTTGGCGAGAGACCAACGCCGATTTTTGTTTTCCTGCAACGACTAGAATTCGACTCCCTCGACACGCGATTTCGTTCGCGGCCTGCCGATAAAATGAAGGTGGATTCTCCAATCGTGATCGTGGATATCGACCAGCGTTCGCAGGAAGTGCTTGGAAAGTGGCCATTTTCGAGAACGCATTTTGCCAAGATGCTGGATGTGTTGCGAGAAGATGGCGCGAAGGTCGTGGCGTTCGACATCACTTTCGACAAACCGGACCAGACTGTGGAACTGATGCGAAAAATCTGGGGCGATTTGGAGGCGAGGAAAAAGAACGGAGAGCCGATCGACCCCCAATATGAAACCTGGCTGCACCAGCTCGTCGCAGAAAATGATGCGGATGCTCAGTTTGCTAGGTCGATCGACCGCTTTGGACCTGTTGTTCTTGGCAGCTTTTTCCTAAAGAAGGAGGAATTGACAGGCATCGACAATGCGACACTCGATCAATACGCGGATTTAATTGATTGGTATTCCATTACGAAAACGGCCATGAACCCCGCGACGGGGAAACAAGACTTTGTCGAGTTGGTGCGAAAATACGATCAGGAAGAAAATTTATTTTCCGCTACCGTCGCGAATATTCCTTCTCTTGCAAACCCAAATAATCCAGAGAAAGCATCAATAGGATTCTTTAACATTTCCTCCGATCCAGACGGCGTTTTGCGCCGGACTCTACTTGTTCTTCCCTTCGGGCGGTCGAAAGATGTAAATGATTGGCAAATGTTCGGCTCGCTGGAAGTTCAGGCGGTCAGACTCTATCTCGGGCTACCCACAACGCAACTGTCCGTAGACTTCAATCAGATTGGAGTTGCCAGCATTAACTTTGGCGACGAGTTGAAGATCAAGCCAGACTATACGGGGCACATGCAGATTAATTATCGTGGCCCCCGAGGAAGCTACTCTTACAAATCTATCGCAGACGTAGTAACACGGAATTTCAGGCCGGGAATCTTCAAGGGAAAAATCGTCCTAGTCGGAGCGTCGGCAACGGGGATCGGCGATCAGCGTTCAACGCCCTACGGCGGGATCGACTATCCGGGCGTGGAAGTGCACGCCAATGTGATCGATAACATCCTTCATCAGAACTTTCTTGTGCGAGGCGCGCAGCAAGCTTTGTGGGACGTGCTGACGATTCTGATTCTGGGCATACCTCTCGGAATCTGGATGGCCTTGGCGCAGCCGCGGTGGATGTGGTTTGGAGCTGCATTGCTGATTCCTCTTGTTGCTGTGGACTATGGGGCTTTTCGCCGCGGTTGGTGGCTGAATTTCACAGTTCCCGCGATGACCCTCGTGGGGAACGTGGTGCTGGTGTCGCTTTATCGTGTTGTTTTCGAGGAAAAAGAAAAGCGCAAGGTCCGCGCAGAATTCGGCAACTACCTTAGTCCCGAGGTGATTCGACGCCTTCTCGTCGATCCCCGACTCGTTGACCCCAAAAAAACCGATATCACTGTGATGTTCAGCGACATTCGCGGCTTCACCACGATTTCGGAAAAACTTGACGCGCAGGAACTCGCTCTCTTTCTCAATCAATATCTTTCGGACATGACGAGCATCGTCTTCAAGAACAACGGGACGCTCGACAAATACATCGGTGACGCCGTGATGGCCTTCTGGGGTGCGCCTTTCGAAGAACCGGGACACGCGTCGAAAGCCTGCAACGCCGCGCTGGAAATGATGAAGCGCGTTCGCGAATTGCAAAAAATTTGGGAAGCCGAAGGCAAGCCCCGCCTCGAAATCGGTATCGGCCTGAACACCGGCGTGGCCAGCGTCGGCAGGATGGGATCATCGTTGCGTCGCGGCTACACGGCGCTTGGCGATGCTGTGAATCTTTCTTCGCGGCTTGAGGGATCCGAACAAGGACTACGGCACGCACATCATCGTGAACGAGACGACGTATGAAGGCGCCAAAGACGATGGATTTGTCTTCAGGGAGCTGGACTTGATTCGTGTCAAAGGGAAGCTGCAACCCGTCACAATCTACCAGTTGATGGGGCACCGGACGGATTTGGTCGCGGACGGTCGCGCCGAAGATGTGCATTTACAAGTGGAACAGTTCGCTCGCGCTCGAGAACTTTTTCGCAATCGAAAGTGGGAGGCCGCACAACGCGCCTTCCAGGATTTCCTCGACAGATGGCCCGACGACGGCCCTTCGCGCGTCTATTGGAAACGCTGCCAGGAATATCTATTTGACGAGCCATCAGCCAATTGGGACGGCGTTTTCGTCATGACGCACAAATAGCGGCTGACCTACGCGCACGCCGGACGAGAAGTGCTACGGCTTCTCGACTCCAATCAAATTATCCGCTGGATCGCGGTCGATCAGTTTGTTGTAAGGATCAATTCCCGCGAACGTCGGCTTCTCATCCACCACAAATTCAAACGTGCTTTCTTTCTGCGAGATCCACTCTTTGTCCAGATCCGACCCCTTCTGCCCCTTTCTGGCACTTCAGAAAAAAATTCTCGCGATTGGTTAGACGCAGCAACGCGGCAGTTCATTCCTAACAACGAAGAACTATACCCGAAAGATGCAAGCATTCGGAAAGTTTGGAAATGAGGAAATTGCCGTCCAAATTGGCTGGAGGCTTGCATGTGCCACGATTGAAATCGGGGGCATCCAAAACGAGGTAAGATTAGAAGCTCACAGGCGCGTCCACTGGCTAACAGTTTGATCTGTAAAGGGTTGGCAGCAATGCGCCGCTGGCTTGCAAGTGCGACGACTAGACCAGGTTGGCGCTGAGGATATAGAAATGATTTGCGTGCTGACTATTTGAGCAGACGATATATCGTATCTGGTCGCAGGGGCGTACCCAAACAATTGAGTTCAGGAATCTAAGTAGAGAGTACTCCGACGGAAGAACCGTTCCAATTTTTGTGTTCGGGCGAATAGCCCTTTAGAGGGATCTTCGAAATTCTATGTGGATTGTCCGATTAGCGCTCTCGAGACCTTACACCTTTGTGGTGCTTGCACTCGTCATTATCCTGCTCACACCCGTAGTGCTCCAGCGAACGCCGACGGACATCTTCCCGGAAATCAACATCCCAGTGATCAGCTTGGTATGGAACTACACGGGACTCGAGCCCCAGGAGATGGAGCAGCGCATCACCAGCAACTCGGAGCGGGCCGTAACGACACTGGTGAACGACGTCGAGCACATCGAATCGCAATCTCTCAACGGCATTGCTGTCGTCAAAATTTACTTCCAGCCTACCGCCAACGTACAAGTCGCGCTGGCCCAAACCACCGCCATCGTCCAAACCATTTTGAGGCAGCTGCCTCCCGGCACCACGCCTCCTCTCGTGGCCATCTTTTCCGCGTCGACCGTTCCCGTCATTCAAATTGGGCTGACCAGCGACAGCTTGAGCGAGCAACAACTCTTCGATTTCGGAAACAACTTCATTCGCACGCAGCTTGCGACAGTGCAGGGCGCTGCGCTTCCCTTTCCATACGGCGGAAAACAGCGCCTGGTTTCGGTGGACATCGATTCCGCATCCTTGCAATCCAAAGGGCTTTCCGCGGTGGACATCGTAAACGCGGTCAACGCGCAGAATCTGATTTTGCCCACGGGAACTGTGAAGCTCGGCTCGCTGGAGTATCTCGTCGAGATGAACGGCAGTCCCCTCACCATGGAAGGTCTCAACGATCTTCCGATCAAGACCGTAAACGGCGCGACCATTTACATGAAAGACGTCGCTCACGTTCGCGACGGATTCAGCCCGCAAACCAATGTGGTGCGCGTGAACGGGCAGCGCGGCGTCCTGATGAGCACTTATAAGACGGGCGGCGCTTCGACGCTCGATATCGTCGACCGCGTGAAGCAGGTATTGGCGAACTATGCCTCGTCTTTGCCTGAAGGGCTGCACGTCTCGACCTTTTTCGACCAATCCGTCTTCGTGCGCGCGTCAATTCAGGGAGTCTTGCGCGAAGCGCTTATCGCCGCTTGTCTGACGGCCGTGATGATCCTGATCTTCCTCGGAAACTGGAAAAGCACGTTGATTATTGCCGTTTCCATTCCCCTCTCGATCCTCGTCAGCATTCTCATTCTCAGCGCTCTCGGGGAAACCATCAATATCATGACTCTAGGCGGCTTGGCGCTGGCCGTCGGCATCCTGGTGGACGACGCCACCGTGGAAATCGAAAACATCAATCGCAACCTGGCCATGGGTAAAGAAACGGTCCAGGCGATTCTCGATGGCGCTCAGCAAATCGCCGTGCCAGCGTTCGTTTCCACGCTCTGTATTTGCATCGTCTTTCTTCCGATGTTTTTTCTTTCAGGCGTAGCGAAATTCCTTTTCGTACCGCTCGCAGAAGCGGTCAGTTTCGCGATGTTGGCTTCGTATGGATGGTCCAGAACTATCGTCCCCACAATGGCCATGTATCTTCTTAGCAGCGCGGACGAATACAAACCCGAGGAGCATGTCGGCGAAAAGCAGGGCTTCTTCCGCCGCTACCAGCAGAAATTCGAGCATGGTTTCGAGAGATTCCGAGAAGGCTATCGCCACGGGCTCGCTTCCGCTTTGGACTGGCCGAAATTGTTCGGCGGCTGTTTCCTGACATTTTGCGTTCTCTCGGTCGGCCTCGTCGCAATCCTCGGCAGAGATTTCTTTCCCAAGGTCGACGCCGGACAGATTCGTTTGCATTTCCGGGCGCGTACTGGGCTGCGCATCGAAGAAACCGCCCGCTTGGCGGATCAGGTTGATGCCACCATTCGCGAAACGATTCCTGCGAACGAACTGCAAACTATTCTCGACAATATCGGCGTGCCCTACAGCGGCATCAATCTCAGCTATAGCAACTCCGGGACTTTTGGCACTTCCGACGCCGAGATTCTGGTGCAATTGAAAGAAGAACGCGGCAAACCGACCAGCGCTTATATCAATGATCTCCGGGAAAAACTCCCGCAACGGTTTCCGGGTGTGCAGTTCTTCTTTCAGCCTGCGGATATCGTGACGCAAATTTTGAATTTCGGAACGCCGGCCCCCATCGATGTCGCGGTGACGGGAGATAATCAGCGCGGCAACTACATAGTGGCGGAGAAACTCGCGAAAGAGATTCGGCATATTCCCGGAGCTGTCGACGTCCACGTGCAGCAGGCCCTGGACGAGCCTACGATCCACATGGACGTGGATCGCACGCGTGCGCAATCCGTTGGATTGCAGGCCAGGGACGTTGCGCAACAACCTTCTGGTTTCTCTCAGCTCCAGCTTTCAGACCGCGCCGGCGTTCTGGCTGGATCCCAAGAACGGCGTGAGCTACAGCGTCGCCGTGCAATCGCCGCAATATCGCGTGGACAGCTATCAGGCACTTGCAGAACACGCCGGTGACCGGTACTCTGCCTGGCACCCCGCCGCAAATTATCGGCAATCTGGTTGAACATCACCAGCACCGCGCGGCAAGCGGAGATTTCTCATTACAACGTGCAGCCCATGATCAATGTCTACGCCGCGGTGGATGGCCGTGATCTGGGTGGCGTTTCCGATGAAGTCCTGAAGCGTGTGGCCGAAGTGAAAAACGAGTTGCCGCGAGGCAGCCACATCGAAGTTCGCGGCCAGGTGCAAACGATGCGCTCTTCGTTCCGAGGCCTCGGCTATCGGCTTAATTGGCGCAATTATGCTGGCGTATTTGTTGATCGTCGTGAACTTCCAATCCTGGCTGGATCCTTTCATCATCATTACGGCGTTGCCCGGCGCTCTCGCGGGCATCTGCTGGATTTTGCTACTGACGCACACGACGCTCAGCGTGCCTTCGCTTACCGGCGCAATCATGTGCATGGGCGTGGCCACCGCCAACAGCATTCTGATGGTTTCCTTCGCGCGCGAGCAACTGAGCGAAGGAAAGTCCGCGCGCGAGGCCGCGCTGCAAGCGGGCTTTGTGCGCGTCCGCCCAGTGCTCATGACCGCGCTCGCCATGATTATCGGCATGGTGCCGATGGCCATCGGCCTTGGCGAAGGCGGCGAGCAGAACGCGCCGCTGGGCCGCGCCGTAATCGGCGGACTTATTTTCGCGACCTTCGCGACTCTGTTTTTTGTTCCCTGCGTCTTCTCGATGATTCATGGCCGGCGCGAGCGCAGAAAGCAGCGTAGCCAATCGCCATCCCCTGCGGTAGCCTGAGTGAAAAAGAGCGAGCGGAAAGAGCGGAGTAGCGGACAATGAAAGAAGGCGGATCACAGATGGAACCCGAACGAGGAGGGCAACCGGCCCGAGAAAGGCACCAGGCTCTTCACGTATCTGATTGGCGGCGTAATTGTGCTGGTGATCTTCGGCGCATTTACCCTGTTCCAGCGCCGCGCGCAATATCATGCTCTGGCGGAAGAACACGGAAGCGCTGGCCATTCCTACCGTAGCGGTTACCCATCCCACATCGGAGGTTGCGCAGGAAGACCTCGTGCTGCCCGGCACGCTCCAGGCCTATGTGGAATCGCCGATCTATGCCCGCACCAGCGGCTACCTGCAAAAGTGGTACCACGATATCGGAACCCGCGTACCAAAGGGCGAGCTTTTGGCGGATATCGACACTCCCGAAGTCGATCAACAGCTTCTCGCAGGCGCGCGCTGACTTGAACACTGCCCAAGCCAATGCAAATCTTTCCAAGATTACTTCGACGCGTTATCAGGAACTGATCAAAACAGACGGAGTGTCCAAACAGGAAGTCGATAACGCCGTCGGCGACTATGCAGCGAAAGCGGCGACCGTCCAATCTTCTGCAGCGAA
Source organism: uncultured Acidobacteriota bacterium (assembly GCA_963730495.1). Classification (GTDB taxonomy): domain Bacteria; phylum Acidobacteriota; class Terriglobia; order Acidiferrales; family UBA7541; genus Acidiferrum. The sequence continues at coordinate 267,157 of CAVSSD010000006.1, forward strand.
TGTGCGGCGGCTCGAGGAACTGGAATCTTTTAAGCACGTTTACGCCCCGTTCAGCGGCGTCATCACGCAAGCGCAACATAGATACTGGAACGCTGATCAACGCCGGCAATGGCGGCGCCAGCAGGAGCTTTTTACTCTGGCGCAGACCGATCCCATTCGCGTTTACGTCAGCGTGCCGGAGATGTACTCGCTCGGCGGTCCGCAGCGGACTCGGAGCTTTTCTCGAATTGGCGCAATTTCCCGGGCAGCGCTTTGAAGGGAAAGTGGTGCGCACCGCGGAAGCTATCGATCCCAATACAAGGACGCTTTTGACGGAAGTCGATGTGCCGAACAAGACTGCCCAGCTTTTTCCAGGTGGCTATGCGCAGGTCCATTTGCAAGTGAAAATCGCGGCTTCCCGCGTGCAAGTGCCAGTAAATGCCCTCCTGTTCCGCGCCGAAGGTTTGCGCGCCGTCGTTGTAGATGCAAATCACAAAGCCCATCTTCGCCAATTGACCATCGGCCGCGACTACGGTACAACGCTCGAAGTTTTGCAAGGCCTCGAGCCCACCGACTGGATCGTCCTGAATCCCGCGGACTCGCTCGACGACGGCCAAGAAGTGCGCGTCAAACAAATCGCGCAAGCCAGTGCCGGCCAGTAGCGCCCGCGCAGGCGCCTCCACGTCCAAAGCTCCGACCCCGAACGGAGCGCCCGGAGCGAAGCGGTAATGGCTGCCAAAGGAAACTCTTCCTGTCGTTCTGCTGTGCGGCCGGGCATGGTTCTGCTTCTTGCCGGATGCACGGTTGGGCCCAATTACGTGCGCGCCACCGCGCCCACTACAGCGAAGTGGGACGTTTCGGAACCCTGGCGGCAAAGCGATCCGAAAGACGCCGCTCCCAAAGGCGAATGGTGGAGACGTTTTCCACGACGACGAACTGAACGGTCTGGAAAAGGATTCCCTCGCGGCCAATCAGACGCTGCAAGCGGCGATTGGAAATTATAATCAGGCGCGCGCCGCTGCCGCCATTCAGGTCGCAACGCTTTTCCCAACCTTTGGTACCAGCCCAAGCGCTTACCGGCAACGGATTTCCGGCAACCGGCCGCCAAACGGCGCCGTGTCCACCGCTTCAGCCCGTTACGCAAAACTCTTTTACGCTGCCGTTTACGGTGGGCTACGAAGTGGATTTGTTCGGTCAGCGGCGCAGGACGATCGAATCTGCGGAAGCCTCGTATCAAGCCAGCGCGGCAAACCTCGGAAATGTCCGGCTTGTCATCACCGCGGAGCTGGCGGGCGATTACTTCAGCCTTCGGCAGCTCGATTCCGAGCTGGGAATTCTGAATCGCACCGTGGACGCTCTGCGCCGCGGCTTGGAGCTTGTGGATTCGCGCCACAAGGGCGGCGTCGCTTCCGGACTCGATGTCGCGCAGGAAGAGACTCTGCTTCAGACCACGCGCACGCAAGCCACGCTTTTATTGCAGCAGCGAAAGCAGTTTGAAGATGCGATTGCGGTTCTCGTCGGCAAACCCGCGCCGGACTTTCACATTCCGGTCAGAGAACTGAAAGCCGAGCCGCCGCCGATTGACCTGGGCCTTCCTTCGGATTTGCTCGAGAGGCGCCCGGACATCGCTCAAGCCGAGCGCCAGATGGCCGCCGCCAATGCGCAGATTGGAGTTGCCAAAGCGGCGTACTACCCTTCGCTGAATTTGTTTGCAAATGGCGGCTGGCAAGCCGCCAACATCGCCAAGCTGGCCAACGTTTCCAGCATCGTTTTGGGCGCTGGGTGCAAATGTGGCCGAAAGTATTTTCACTGGTGGAGCGCGCCGCGCTCAGGTGGAGTTTGCAAAATCCGGCTATGACGTCAGCATCGCAAATTACCGCCAGTCCGTGCTGACGGCCTTTCAGGAAGTGCAGGACGATGTGACCGGGCTCACCGTTCTCGAACAGGCGCGCGAAACGCAGCAACTCGCCGTGGATGCCGCTCGCCGCACACTCGATCTTTCCGAGGATCGCTACAAGGGCGGGCTCGTCAGCTATCTGGATGTCGTCACTGCGCAACAAAATTTGCTGAACAACGAGCAGGAAGCCGCCGTGATCCAGGGCCAGCGGCTGGTGACCAGCGTTCTTCTTGTCAAAGCGCTTGGCGGCGGTTGGGATGCGTCGAGCCTGGCTGCGGTCCAGGTCAAGCCCAAGCTGAAAGATGTCGTCGCGCCTTGACGTTCTCCGTACCCTCTGCGAATTACCCTTCTATGCCCACAACGTCCGGATATGCAAATCGATCGCGACCAAATCACCGCAACGGAAAAGATCATCCGGCCGCACATTCGCCGGACACCTGTCATCGAGGCGGACGGCCGCGACTTCGGCCTCGATTCCATTCCGCTTATTTTCAAACTCGAATTGCTTCAGCATTCCGGCTCCTTCAAAGCGCGCGGCGCGTTCGCGAACTTGCTGCTGCGAAAAATTCCGCAAGCTGGTGTGGTCGCAGCCTCCGGAGGTAACCACGGTGCGGCCGTTGCGTTTGCCGCGATGAAGCTCGGCGTCCCTGCAAAGATTTTTGTCCCTACAGTCGCTTCGCCCGAAAAAATCGGCCGCATTCGCGGCTATGGCGCGGAGCTCGTCGTGACTGGCGAGCGTTACGCCGATGCCCTCGCCGCCAGCGAACGCTGGGCCGCCGAATCCGGCGCGCTCACTTTGCACGCCTACGATCAGCCCGAAACGCTTCTCGGCCAAGGCTCCGTTGGACTTGAGTTCGAGCAGCAGGTCCCTAATCTCGACTCGCTGCTCGTTGCCGTCGGCGGTGGCGGACTCATCGGCGGCGTCGCATCTTGGTATGCGAATCGTATAAAAATCGTTGGCGTGGAACCGGAAGCCGCACCGACTCTGCACAACGCCCTGCAAGCCGGACATCCTGTTGATAGCCCGGCTGGCGGAATCGCCGCGGATTCGCTCGCTCCAAAGCGCGTCGGCGAACTGATGTTTCCCATCGCCCAAAAGTTTGTGAGCGGCGTAATACTCGTGCCGGACGACGCCATTCAGCAGGCTCAGCAAGCACTCTGGAAAGTCTTGCGCATCGTCGCGGAGCCCGGCGGCGCCGCCGCTTTCGCTGCGCTCCTTTCCGGCCACTACAAATCGCAGCCTGGCGAGCGTGTTGGGGTTCTCGTCTGCGGTGGAAACACGGCCGCCGTTGATTTTGCTCGCTTGCCTGACGCCAAATCGAAAGAGCAAGCAACGCCTTCGCGTAGCAAATCTTTATCTAACTAAGTCCTATTCAAGTGTATTGCGGGAGAGTCAAATGTCCGTCTATGACAAACTGAAAGCTCTTGGAATCGTACTGGCGCCAGTCCCACCCTCGGCGGCCGCATTCTTGCCGTTTGTGCGTTCGGGCAATTTGATTTTTGTGTCGGGAAACATCGCCAAGAAGGGAGGCAAAACCTGGACAGGAAAGCTCGGCGCCGAGCTCACCACCGCTGAGGGCAAGGAAGCGGCAAGGGACATCGCCATTCAGTTGATGGGCACACTTCACGAAGCCACGGGCGACCTGAACAAGATCGTGCGGATCGTCAAGTTGATGGTACTGGTGAATAGTGCGCCGGATTTTACAGAACAACATCTCGTCGCCAATGGCGCTTCCGAACTTTTTATCAAAGTGTTCGGAGAACTGGGACGGCATGCAAGAAGCGCGTTCGGAGTTGCCCAAATTCCGCTCGGCGCCTGCGTCGAAATTGAACTCATCGCAGAATCAAGGTAAGACCTCCGCGCAGAATTACCGATCTTCACGAGAAAGGCGGAAAAGTCGGTGCCCCGCGCAGTTTAGTTACGCTGCAATCCCTCCCCTTGACAGTTTTCCTCTTTTTCAATATAGGTAGAACTTCTAGGCTTAAGAGTAGGACTTCTAGGTGTTCACATGACGCAAGAAAAACCGGAGTTCCTCAAGGGAACTCTCGACATGCTGATCCTCAAGGTTGTGGCGCTCGGCCCCATCCACGGATACGCGATCTCCCAGCGCATCCAGCAAATCTCCAAGGATTTCTTTCAAGTCCCCCAGGGCTCACTCTATCCCGCACTTCACCGCCTTGAAGACCGCGGCTGGCTCACCGCCGACTGGCGCGACTCAGAAACCGGGCGCGATGCAAAATTTTATACGTTGACCAAAAAAGGCCGCAAGCAATTGGAGACCGAACTCGTCCATTGGGAGCGGCTCTCCGATGCAGTAGCCCTTATCCTGCGAACCGCCGAATAGGAGGCCCTTCCATGCACTGGCTGCAGCGTCTCTTCCGAAAGGAACAATCCGAAAAACAACTCGACGCCGAGCTGCGTTTCCACGTCGAGCACCAAACCTCCGACTACATCGCCGCAGGCATGTCCTCCGAAGAGGCTCGCCGCCGCGCCCGACTTAATTTCGGCGGCCTGGAATCCATCAAACAAGAAACGCGCGAAGCGCGACGCGGCAATCTGCTCGAAACTCTGTTCCAGGATTTGCGCTACGCCTTTCGCATGCTCCGCAAAAATCCCGGCTTCACGATTGCCGCAGCCATAACACTCGCTCTCGGCATTGGTGCCAACACCGCTATCTTTAGCATCGTAAACGCCGCTATTCTTCGCCCGCTTCCCTATAAAGATTCAGCCCGCATGGTCCAAATTTCCGCGCACACGACGATGTTCCCTACTTTTTCGTTGGGCATCTCCTGGCTCAACCTGGACCAAATCCGCGCGCAAGCATCCTCACTGGAGCAGACCTCCGCATACAGCGAAACCGACAAAACGCTGACGGGCTCGGGCGAGCCGACGTTGCTCTCGGTAGCTTCCGTGACGGATGGTTTCTTCGAAGAACTCAGCGTTACCTCGCAAATCGGCCGGCTACTCATACCGGACGACGTGAAGGCCGGACAGAACTTCGTCGTGGTGATCAGCGATCCACTGTGGCGCACGCGTTTCGCCGCCGATCCGAAGGTGCTTGGCAAGACGCTGGTCCTCGACAAGCAGCCTTACACGATCGTTGGCGTCGCCGCGCCAAAGTTTACCTTCCCTTCTTCGGAACAGGCATGGATTCCGTTTTTTGCCTCGGCTGCCGACCGGCAGAACGCAAAGTATTTCATGCTGCAAACAATCGGCAAGCTGCGCGCCGGTGAAAAGCCAGGGAAGTTGAACGCCCAGCTCGATTCCATCGCCCAGCAGTTCATGAAGGATCATCCTGAAGTCGGCGCGTATCGGTTCTCGTCAGAGCCACTACTTTCCAGCAGCGTTTCCGAGGCCCGTGATGCTTTCCTCATGCTTCTTGCCGCGGCGACATTCGTGCTTCTGATTGCGTGCGCAAATCTCGCGAGTCTTTTGCTGGCTCGCGGCTCGGGGCGCCAGCGGGAGATGGCGTTGCGCGCGGCTCTGGGAGCCTCACGCGGGCGATTGCTGCGCCAAGGATTGGTGGAAAGCTGCCTCCTTGCGCTGATCGGTGGCGTGCTCGGAATCGTGCTTGCCGCGCAAGGTGTGGAACTTTTCCGCGCCATTGCTCCGCCAGATACACCAAGACTCCCCGAAATATCGGTGGACTCGACTTTGTTGTGGTTCTCCGTGCTTACTTCGCTCCTCGCGGGTGTTCTGTTTGGCATTGTGCCCGCGCGCCGCGCTTCGAGGATGGATCCTAACGAGGCGCTCAAGGAAGGTGCGGGGTCGAATCTAGGGGCGGCGCGCTCTGGCCGGCAATCGCGGTTGGGAAATGCCCTTGTCACGCTGGAGGTCGCTCTAGCCTTCGTTCTGATCGTTGGTTCGGTTTTGATGACCCTCACGCTTTCCCGACTCCTGCATCAGAACCCCGGCTTCCGCACGGACCATCTCCTCTCTTTTGACCTTCCTCAACCTACGGGAGTGCCATCTGAAAAAAGCAAAGATTACCTCAAACAACAATCCAACCATCTTCGCGAAATTGTCGAGAAGGTTCGGGCCATTCCCGGCGTCGCCGAAGTGACCACCTCGGACCACGGCGTCCTGAAGGGCATGATGATGCAGCAAGGCGGCCTGATCGTGGACGGTGCCATTCCAACCTCCTCGAAGGAGAGCCGTAACGCGAACGCGCGCTATGTTTATCCGGACTATTTTCGCGTGATGGGAATTTCGATGTTACGTGGCCGGGAGTTTTCGGATCGCGACAACGGAGACACCGATTCAAAAGTCGTCGTGAATGCAGCGATGGCTCAAGAATATTGGGGCACCCTTGACGTTGTCGGCAAGCGCCTCAGCGCATCCAGCGACGACAAAGACAAGCCGACCTGGAGCGAAGTGATCGGCGTGGTTGCCGATGCGCGTGAGGTCACGCTGCGCGATGAACCCTCGCCTACATATTTTCTCTCGGCACTTCAAGGAGGAACAACCGGCTCGCTTCATCTTCTGGTGCGAACGCAAACCGATCCCGACGCGATGGGCAAAACCATTTCTCGCCAAATTTGGGCGGCCTATCCGGATCAGCCCGTCACTCACCTGATGACCATGTCGCGCAACATTTCCGAGTCGCTTGGAGACGAACGGTTACGCAGTGTTTTGCTCATGGTATTTGCGGGAATAGGATTCGCGCTGGCCCTAGTGGGAGTCTACGGCGTGATTTCTTATTCGGTCGCGTGTCGCGTCCAGGAAATCGGCATTCGGATGGCGCTGGGAGCAGCTCCGCGCGATGTCCTCCGCCTGGTGATTGGTCAAGGCTTACTGCCGGTTGTACTCGGTGTCGTAATTGGCGCGATAGCGGCAGTCGGGCTTACGCGCTTAGTTGCCAGCCAACTCTACGGCGTGAAAGCTACCGACCCACTTACGTTTTTGGGCGCTGCCGCGTTGGTTCTGGTCGTCGCGCTGATCGCGTGTTGCATTCCGGCGCGTCGCGCCATGCGTGTCGACCCCATGGTCGCCCTCCGCTATGAATGACCAAGCTCACGCGCTCCGCATTTTCTTCGTAGGGGCACGGCACGCCGTGCCCGTCTTCGCGGCCAATTTCTTCCGCTCAACAATCGGAGTGTGACCCATGCACTGGCTGCATCGTCTCTTCCGCAAGGACCAATCCGAAAAACAACTCGACGCCGAACTCCGCGATCATCTCGAACGCCAAATCTCAGACTACATCGCCTTCGGTATGACGCCCGAAGAAGCCCGCCAGCGCGCCCACCTCGATTTCGGCGGCCTCGAATCCATCAAACAACAAACTCGCGAATCCCGCCGCGGCAATCTCCTCGAAACTCTGTTTCTCGATTTGCGCTACGTCATCCGCAATCTTCGCAAAGACCGCCGTTTCGCCATGGTCGCCATTTTCGCCCTGGCCCTCGGAATCGGCGCCTCCACGGTCGTCTTCAGTATTTTCTACAATTTATTCTTCAATGCGTTTGCCGCAAAAGACGCAAGCCGGTTAGTTGTTCCGGTGATTCAGAACACGGAAAACACTGGTCGGACGGATAGCAATCTGCAACCTTTAACTTTTCCTTTGGCCGATCTCGATGTTATTCGTGAGCAGAATCAGGTCTTCGAAAATATCGTTGGGTATATGCCTGGCGCATTTGTGCTCGCCAACGACGGCTCCCAGATGTACCAGTTCAACGGTACACGTGTAACTTCCGACGCTTTTGATTTTTATGGCGTGCCTCCGTTCCTCGGGCGCGGCATCGCTCCGGAAGATGGCAAGCCCGGAGCACCTCCGGTTTTTGTCATGAGTTACAAGACTTGGAAAGGCGTTTTCCACGAAGATCCAAAAATTCTCGACAAGATACTTACCATCGATGGAGAACCGCGGACGCTGGTGGGCGTCATGCCACAGCGCTTCCAAGCTTACGGTTTGCAAGCCGAAATCTGGATCCCGGTCACCCGCTCTCTTGATACGCCGCGCGCCGATGAAGAATCAAAAGCTTCCGTGCTGGCCCGCTTGAAGCCCGGCTTAACTCTAGAGGCCGCTTCCGCGGAGTTCGATCTGATCGTCAAACGCCTCGCGCTTCTTCATCCAGACGATTTTCCAAAACATTTCACGGCGCGAATCCAGTCGGCAAGAGACTCCCTCTTGGAACCCCAAGGGGGCGCCACTACATTCCATTCCGACATGAAGCATCTGCTCTACGATTTGCTGGCGGCGGTCGCGATGCTGCTCTTAATCGCGTGCAGTAATGTTGCGAATCTTCTTCTCGCTCGTGCGACCGTGCGAGAAAAAGAGATGGCAGTACGCTCGGCTCTCGGCGCGACGCGCGGACGGTTGGTTCGCCAGCTCTTGGCGGAAAGTTCCGTGCTGGCCATGGCCGCTTGCATTGTGGGTTGCCTCTTCGCGTGGTTCGGCATGAAATTCGTCCCCGCAATTATTCCACGTTCGGGAGACATCTATGGAGGCGGGCATCTCGGCGCTGAAACTGCACTTGGGCTGAATGCGCCAGTTTTATTCTTTGCTCTAGCCCTTACCGTCCTCACAACTTTGATCTGCGGTTTGGCGCCTGCTCTTCGTGTAGCGCACACGGACATACAACCGCAACTGTCAGGTGCGGGCAAAGGCGTAAACGGTGGCGTGCGCCACGGAAAGCTTCGCGCCGCACTGGTCGTCGCTGAAGTCGCTCTCGCCATTGTCCTCTTGGTCGGCACAGGCTTGATGATGCGCAGCTTTTTCCTCCTGACCCACGTCGACCTGGGCTTCAATCCCAAAAACGTCTTGTTCGTCGTCTTCGTACCTCCTCTGAGCCATAACAAGATTTCCGTTACCCCTCACCAAAAATTCGCTTCGCCGCAGGGGCTGGCCCTGCTCCACGATGTCGCCGAACGTTTGAAAGCCTTGCCGGGCGTGGCTCATGTCGCGATCGAGGACGCGATGCCCGGTTATAGCCCCTCGGCCGGATTCAAAGTTAGTGTGCCTGGGGCGACTCATACGGAAGAAGTTGGCCTCTTTGCTTGCGACGAAAACCTCGTTCCAACCCTCGAGCTGCGCATGGTCCAGGGCCGTTGGCTCTCCGAACAAGAAGTGCGAACCGCACAACACGTCGGAGTGATCAGCCAACGGTTGGCGAACGACTACTTTGGCAATACGAATCCGATCGGACAACAACTCCAGGTGAAAGCCTTCAAGGGTCCATCTCTAATACCGGTAGATGCCGAGTTTCAAATCATCGGTGTCGTCAAAGACGTAGTCAGTGCCGGCCCGCAGCAGCCCACCTTGCCCATGATCTTTCTTCCGTATACGGTTCGTGGCGGATTCGTTTTTCTTTTGAAGACAACCGTCGAACCAACTTCTCTGGCGCATGCCGTCCAGGAGCAAGTTTGGACCGTGGATCGCAACGAGATTGTTTTGTTGACCACTCCACTCGAAGATTTCCTGCAAAGATATACGTACGCCACGCCCGAATTTGGTCTGCTGATTGCGACGCCGCTCGCCTGTATCAGCCTGCTGCTGGTCATCGTCGGCGTCTTCAGCGTGATGGCTTATACGGTCTCGCTGCAAACTCATGAGATCGGCGTCCGCATGGCCCTCGGCGCGCAGCAAGGAAACATTTTGAATATGGTCCTGGGGAAAGGCGCGCGCTTGCTTGCAGCAGGAATTGTCCTAGGTCTCTTCGCCAGTTTCGCGCTCACGCGTTTCCTGGCGAGTCAAATTTGGGTCGTCTCCGCGACGGATCCATGGACATTCACTGCGGTGGCCGCTTTCGTCGTCGCAGTGGGCTTGGGCGCGTGCTTTCTCCCCGCCCGCCGCGCCACTGGCGTCGATCCCCTTGTCGCCCTCCGTTATGAATGAAAATTTGGTGGCACAGGCTTCAACCTGTGCTCTTGTCGTTGCGAATCTGAGCTTGCTTACTACCCTGGCGGCCAGCGGAATTGGCGGCCACCTAGCAAATGCAAATGTAGATGAAAAACCGACTGCCCGGCGCCGGCGCCATTGTTGAAGACCGTCCGATAGCCGTCGAGAAGATTGCGTTCGCGGGCGAGTTGCGCGGCGACTAGATGCAGCTTACCGATCACCGCTTGATCTTCAAGCGTCGCGTCATCGAGGGAAACGAAATGTTTTCGCGGGACAAGCAGGATGTGCGTGGGCGCCTGTGGGCTGATGTCCTCGAAGGCAAGGATGTCGGGATCTTCATAGACGATTTTGGATGGAATTTGTTTCGCAGCGATTTTACAGAACAGGCAGTCAGCGCTCATCAATTCCCTCCCGCGGGCGCGGCTTCATCGAGACGAACCACAATCGGTGTAACTCCTTCGTGGGTGCGAAGCTGTTCGCCGAATTGACGCGCGGCATCTTCGCCGGAAACTTTGCCGACGCGAACGCGGTAGAAAGTGCCGTCAGGCGAATCGAACTGTTGAATGAAAATCGGCGAATACGAGAGATTCAAACGGTCGCGTAACCGCTGCGCGTTGCCTTGATCTTTGAACGCACCAACTTGCACCGTAAAAAATCCGCCCGTGGGATCGATGCCCTGCGTGAGAACTTCGACGCGCACGTGCACCACTCCGGGGCCGACAGAATCGATCTCCCGTGCAGCGGCGAGCGAAAGATCAATGATGCGATTGTCGACAAAAGGCCCGCGATCCGTGATGCGCACGGTCGTGGATTTTCCGTTGTTGAGATTCGTCACGCGTACCATCGTTTCAAACGGCAGCGTGCGGTGCGCCGCCGTCAATTTGTACATATCGTAGATTTCGCCGTTCGAGGCGCGCCGCCCATTGAAGGGCACACCGTACCAGGAAGCATTGCCTTCTTCTATGTAGCCCGCTGGCGCGGGTGTTTGGGCCGGCTTGCCGCGCTTGGGTAAAGGCGCGGCGGGAGGCGTCGCAGGTGCTGGCGCTGGCTGGACCTCGGTGGCGCGCTTGGTGGATTCGATAGTGTCGGGCGAAGCAGTAGACGGTTGCGATGGAACGCTCACGTGGCGCGAACCGCATCCGGCAAGAGCGAGAAACAGGAAGGCGCAAGCGAGGTTCTGCAGAAAGTTCAGCGGAAAGAAAAAAGTGGGGCGGCAGCGCGGGGTACGCGAACAGTTCACAAGTTGGCTCGCATCATGACTGCGATGGCGGCTTCTGCGCATCCCGCTCGGCACGGGCCGCGGTGCGCGACTCGAGTTTGGTGGCAAATTGCGTGAATTTTTCCGACACTTCGCGCAGAAACGTGGCTGTGCGCTTCTCTGTTTCCGGAGCTACTTCCTTGTCGATGTATTGGCGGAGCTTCGTGAGCTCCTCGTCGATGCGGCGGCCAAAATCCTCGAATTTATCCATGTTGATGCCCACGGCTCCCCGTTCACGGTAAAAAGCTGCGAATTCTGTATTATAGGAACGCGGTGCGTGGCTCGCAAGGAGGAGAATTGGCGCTTTCGTATGAGTGGCAGCGGCGATTGGAGCGCTGGAAGAGCGGCTTTCACGGACTTTTTGGCGGGGGAGGAAACAATCAGCCGCGCCCGCAGATTTGCCCTGCGTGCGGGGCGCTTGTAGGCATCAGCGCCACAAGGTGCCATGTGTGCGGCACGAGTCTGCGCTTTTCTCTCGCGGCCTTTAGCAAGAAATTTTCGGGAGTCTTCGGAGAGCATGAAGCTCCCGTGACGACGGTGCTTTTAATCGCGAACGTCGTAATGCTGGGCGTCAGTTGGATGGCGCTGGCCGCTACGGGAGGCGGAGGCGGGCTGAGCATCCTGTGGGGGCTGAGCGGCCCAACGCAATACCGTCTCGGAGCAAGCTTCCCGTTCTCAATTTTCTACATGAATGAATGGTGGAGGATCGTCACCGCGATGTTTTTGCACGGCGGCCTGCTGCACATCGGGTTCAATATGATGGCCTTGATGCAGCTCGGGCCGGCCATCGAAGAACTATACGGGTCTGCGCGATATCTTTTCATCTATGTGTTCACAGGCGCGTTCGGCTTCCTGGTGAGCGCATATTTCGGCAATTTCTCATTGGGAGCGAGCGGAGCATTGCTCGGGCTGGTCGGCGTAATGCTGGCTGTCACCACAAAACGCGGCGGCTCATATATGCGTGACCTGCGATCGAGACTGATCAGTTCCGTCGTGATTCTGTTTGTGATCGGGTTTATGGGCATGGGCATCGATAACTATGCGCACGGAGCCGGATTGCTGGCCGGGTTTGTGTTGGGGAAAACTCTTTGCCGACCGTCAGCCGACAAGCCCAAATGAGCGCAGGAGAGGTTACGCGCTGGGATGGCTCGCGGGATTGGTTGTTATTGCGAGTTTCGCACTGATGATTAAACACTACCGTGACCCTTTGCCGGGAGAGTCAACACAATCGTCTCCCGCGGCAGGAAAAAGTGCGTTACTCTACTCGCAGTACAAAACTCAACCCGTGGATCCACATTCTATCGTCGTCGTGAGTTTGCACACGCCCAAGGAAAAAGTATGGGGCGAGCTGCTGGATATTAATCCTTCAGGAGTGACGCTTCGGGGCATCGACCTGAATTCGTTTGACCATTTTATCCGCCAGATCAACGAGCCGGATGGTGAACGCATCGGGTTTCCGACGATTTTTTTCCCCATGAACCGCGTCGAACGCGTGTCTCTGGATGAACCGAGCGGGTCCATCCCCTCCATGAATGAACTTTTCGCGCGCAAAATCGGCCGTTCGCTTGCCGAATACCTATCACAGTTCGCGTGACAAAATTCTTCGGCTACATTCCGCGCGGCATGATTTGCGCGACGCATTTCGCATGACACCAGCTGCCTGAACTGCGCTATCCTGAATTGCAATGAAAGGCCGCATATGGACGGTTCCCAATCAAATCACTTTGCTGCGCCTGGGCTTCCTGCCGTTCTTTCTTATTCTTATTTCCTATGAGCGGTATAAATGGGCTTTGCTGGTGCTTGTCGTTGCGGGGTTATCGGACGGCATTGACGGATTGCTCGCGCGCAGCCTGAATCAGCGGTCCTCCCTCGGAGCTTATCTCGATCCCATCGCCGACAAGCTGCTTCTTTCGTCTTCGTTTATTATTTTGGCGTTCAAGAAGCAGATCGCGTGGTGGCTAACGATTATTGTATTCAGCCGCGATATTCTGATTCTTGTGGTGGCCGTGGTGATTCTGCTTATCTCCGGGTATCGGCCGTTTCCACCTAGTATTTTCGGCAAGCTGACCACGGCTTTTCAAATCATCTTGGTGTTCACCATCGTTTTTTCAGCGGCCTATCCGGATTTCCACCTTGCACAGATCATCCATGTGCTTGTTTATGGCGTGACTTTTTTCAGTATTTTTTCCGCGCTTCATTATTCGTTCAGCACGGCGCGGCATCTCAGCAGTTCTTCTTCTACGTAAGATAAAAAAATTTACACAGAGTTCTCAGAGAACACAGAGAAGAGGTGCTTCCTTTCAGACCACCATTGGTTTGGGGCCTGCTACGGGAATCCACAATTTTGGTTCGGTTAGAGATTGGACTTGCTCGATTGTAGCGTCCGGGGCTAGTTCGCGGAGGATCAGGCCTTCGGGGGTGACGTCGATGAAGGCAAGTTCGGTGACGATGTGATCGACGACTTCGACTCCGGTGAGCGGGAGCGTGCATTTTTTCAGGATTTTTGGTTTGTTGTCGCGGGTGGCGTGCTCCATGGCGATGAAGACGCGTTTGGCGCCGGCGACCAGATCCATCGCGCCGCCCATGCCTTTGAGCATTTTGCCGGGAATGGCCCAATTCGCGAGAGTTCCCTTTTCATCGACTTGGAGCGCACCGAGGACCGTTAGATCGACGTGGCCCCCGCGAATCATGCCGAAGGAATCGGCGGAGGAAAAATAAGCTGTGCCGGGAAGTTCGGTGACGGTCTCTTTGCCTGCGTTAATGAGATCGGGATCGACTTCGGAATCCAGCGGATACGGGCCGACGCCGAGCATGCCATTTTCCGATTGCAGAATGACATCCATGCCAGCCGGCACGTAATTCGCAATCGCCGTAGGCATGCCGATGCCAAGGTTAACGTAATAGCCGTCGCGCAATTCGAGAGCGATGCGCCGTGCAATGCGTTCGCGTTTTTGTTCATCAGACAGAGGCATAAAAGCTCGCAGTCGACAGCTTACAGCTAAGAGTCAAAACCAAAAGCGGGAGGGGCAAGCCCCTCCCCTACAAATTCAGAGCTTGCGCGTGGTGCGGCGCTCGATGCGCTTTTCGTAGGCCGGGCCTTGCAAGATGGCGTTTACGAAGATGCCGGGAGTGTGGATTTGGTCCGGCGGGAGCTGGCCTAGGTCGACTAGTTCTTCGACTTCGGCGATTACGTGGTCGGCGGCGGTGGCCATCATGGGATTGAAGTTGCGCGCCGTCTTGCGGTAGATGAGATTGCCCCAGCGGTCGCCTTTCCAGGCTTTGATGAAGGCGAAGTTGCCGCGGATGGCGCGTTCGAGGACGTAGGGGCGGCCGTCGAAATCGCGGGTTTCTTTGCCTTCGGCGACCATGGTGCCGACACCCGTGGGCGTGTAGAAGGCGGGGATGCCTGCGCCACCTGCGCGGAGGCGTTCGGCCAGCGTGCCTTGCGGATTTAGCTCGACTTGAAGCTCACCGCTTAGGACTAGCTGCTCGAAGAGTTTATTTTCCCCGACGTAGGTGGAGACCATCTTTTTGACTTGGCGATTTTGCAGGAGGACGCCGATGCCGAAGTCGTCGATGCCAGCGTTGTTGCTGACGATGGTGAGATTCTTTGTGCCTTTGCGGCGGACGGCGGCGATCAGGTTTTCTGGGATGCCGCAGAGGCCGAAGCCGCCCATGAGGATGGTAGCGCCGTCGGTGAGAGTGACGATGGCGGCGTCGGCGCTGGAGATCCGTTTATCCATGGCAAAGGTCTATGAGCGTCTTGGAAAACCGCACAGGCTGAAGCCTGTGCCACTGGCGATACGCTTGTCCAAGGGGGCTCCTAGCGAAGTTGGCAGTGTACTGCAAGATGCGAGTTAGGACGTAAAGAAGTAGAAAGTTAACGACCTAACGAGCTTCGAAGCGTTGAGGTTGTGAGGGAAACCGGTTAACAATAACCAGCCCCCTCCCCCTATTTAAACGTTGCTGATAAAGGACTTACGATCCCTGCCGTCAGCTCGGGGGTTAGGCTCGAGGCTCCTCTAGACTGGAAGTGATCCTCTCGGATGACAGGCGATGACGGGTTATTGACCCTAAAACAAGAACAGCAGTCAGAGGCTGCCGATTACGAGATTCTTCCTAATCGAAAAGATAACTCGCGAGGCAAGCTCGGACCAGAGCCAAATTGGGCGACGCTCACGGCCGGGCTGAAGAGAAGCGTGGGTCGCGGCCCCGGTTGGCCGGGGCAGGCATTGCGTCTGGGTCGACGCCGAGGACCAGAGTGGCAACATATCCCGAGGAAGGCGAAGTTGGGCTTAGGAGCGACAGGTTTGCCATACCCTGGCTGCCATGCTGGCCGTTGAAGACGCCATCGTCGTCTAGGGTGGTGCGCTCGATCTCATGATTGGAGTAGGGTTTCTGGACGACAACCGCCTTGGAAATCTCTTCGGGGAAGAAAATTTGGCCCGTGTGGACGATATGACCGCCACTATAGTCGATTCCTTCGGCGTGGCCACCGATGTGAACCTTCAGGTGGATGTGGTTTGTACGTCCCATGTAGCAGCCTGGAAAGATCGTTGAGAATTCGACAATTCCTCTGCCGTCAGTGAGTTGAACACCGCGCAGGAAGACTAGTTTGTCTGTTGGCTGGTGTTTTGGCGGGCCGCCCATGCCGAACTCTGGAGGCTGGTCCCCATGGGAACCCGGAGGGGGCGGGGGCATGCGACCTGGGCCGCCGGGCCCCCCAGGACCGCCAGGGCCCCGGTTGAAATGCGGTATAGCCCGAATAGACGCCGAGGGCGTCGCAGTGCCAGATATCGAGGGCGGCATTTTCGATGGGACGGCAGGATTTGACGTCGAGCAGAGTCGGGCGCAAGAGCAGGGGCAGGCCCGGCTTTCCTTCCGTGATTTCTTTTCGGAGGATTTCGCGGTCGACGTAGTAGGGCCCTTCTTCCTGTTCTTGAATGAGCGTGCATGCTGGTGCGGGGAGGGATGTGCGCAGACTAAAGGGCGATGCGAAAAAAGGAAGCGTTGCAGCGCTGGTGGCGCTGCTTGCAAGAAATTTGCGGCGTGTCCAACGAGATTTTTTCATCGATCCCCTTTTGGAATAGTTAGTTTACACGTATGAATTCCGTTTCTCCGGCTTAAAGGTTCCATGGGAAATCCATCGGGAGGGATCTCTGATTGGATATTGGTCGTAAGACGGGCACGGCCCTTCGAAGCTCAGGGTGAACGTGTCGTGCCCCTACGGGAAAGCGGGAGCAGTTTGGTTGTGGCTTTAATCAGAAATATCGATATTATAGTGGGATTTAATTCATGGTCGAGGGGTGGTCCTGATGAAAATGAATGAGTTGGGGTGTTTGCCGGGCAGAGCTCGCGCAACGATTGGATTTGGTGTGCTTGCTGCGTGCGTCGCGGCGATTTTGGGCTTGGTTACAACAGTTTACGCCCAGCACCGAATGCCTGGGCAGCCGGTAAAGGAAGATCGGAACCATCCGTGGATGAATGCGAGCCTTTCGCCCGATGAGCGTGCGGCCATGGTTTTGAAGGAATTGACGCTGGATGAGAAGATCGATTTGTTGCACGGAATGGGGATGCCCGGCTGGCCGCGCGAAGTCCAACACCCCGAGCCTGAACTGGGGAACGGCGGCGCGGGATTTGTTCTTGGAGTGCCGCGGCTGGGGATTCCGTTTATTCAGATGAGCGACGCGGCGTACGGCGTGCGAAGCAGCGCAGAGAATGGACGATATTCGACCGCGATGCCTTCCAACCTCGGTGCAGCAGCAAGCTGGGATCCCGAGGCGGCATGCGCATTCGGCACAGTGATCGGGAAGGATCTGCGCGCTCAGGGATACAACATGACGCTGGGCGGCGGCGTAAACGTCACGCGCGAGCCGAGGAACGGGAGAACGTTTGAGTATTTGGGAGAGGATCCCATTCTGGCGGGAACGCTGGTCGGCCATTTGATGAAGTGCGAGCAGGCACAGCACGTGATTGGCGACATCAAGCACTACGCGGTGAACGACCAGGAAAGCGGACGGAATGAAGTGGACTCGATCATCAGCAAGCGCGCGATGCGGGAGAGCGATTTGCTGGCGTTTGAGATTGGCGTGGGGATTGCCGACCCTGGCGCGGTGATGTGCTCGTACAACGCGGTGAACGGGGTCTTTGGCTGCGAGAATAAATATTTGCTGACGGATGTTTTGAAAAAGGAGTGGGGATTCAAGGGGTTCGTGGTTTCGGATTGGGGTGGAACGCATAGCACGGTGAAGGCCTCTGCAGCGGGTTTGGACAATGAGGAACCGCTCGACGAGTTCTTTGGAGCAAAGTTGAAGGCAGCGGTCGAGGCGGGAAAGGTTTCGATGGCAGAACTCGACGAGCACGTGAGGCGCGTACTGCGATCCGAGTTTGCGACCGGGATTGTGGATTTTCCGATGCAGAAGGGCGTGCCAGATATCGAAGGAAACTTAGCGGCAGCGCAAAAGGTTGAGGAACAGAGCGCTGTGCTGTTGAAGAACAAAGGGTTGTTGCCGCTCAGTGGGGGAGCTGTGCGCTCGATCGCAGTCATTGGGCCTCATGCGAACGAGGGCATGATGTCGGGCGGCGGGTCGGCGCAGGTAGATGCTCCGGGCAGACCTTCGGCAGGATGGCAGGCGCAAGTGTGGTTCCCGCCATCGCCCATAAAAGTGCTGCAAGCCAAATTCCCGGGGGTGAGCGTGCAGTTTGATTCGGGGGCGGATCCGGCCAGCGCTGCAGCCTTGGCGAAGAATTCAGATGTGGCGATTGTGTTCGCGTACCAATGGGAAAGCGAAGGAATGGATTTGGCGAATTTGTCGCTGCCCGTGAAGCAGGACGAAATCATCGACGCCGTTGCGGCAGCGAATCCGAAAACGATCGTGGTGCTGGAGACGGGAACGGCGGTAACGATGCCATGGGTCGATAAAGTGGGCGCAGTTTTGGAAGTGTGGTATGCGGGCAGCAGGGGTGCGGAAGCTGTCGTGAACATTTTGAGCGGCGACGTAAATCCGAGCGGGAAGCTGCCGATGACGTTTCCGAAGAGCGAGGCGGATTTGCCTCATCCACAGCTGACGCAGCCTGGGCCGGGACAGACGGGTGAAGCCGCGATAATGAAAACCGGGGAACCGAAGCCAACGTTTACGATGCACTATGACGAGGGATTGAAGGTTGGCTACAAGTGGTATGACGCGGAGAAAAAGTCGGTGCTCTTTCCGTTCGGGCATGGGTTGTCGTACACAACCTTTGCTTATTCCGGGCTGAAAGTTACGCCGGGAAAAGAAACGGCAGTGAGCTTCACAGTGAAGAACACTGGGAAGCGCGATGGAGCGGAGATCGCGGAAGTGTATGCAGCGTTGCCTGCCAGAGCCGACGAACCGCCGAAGCGATTGGTGGGTTGGAGCAAGGTGTGGTTGAAGGCGGGCGAGAGCAAGGAAGTTAGCGTGAGCGTGGATGCGAAATACTTGTCGATCTACGATGAGGCCGCGGGCGGATGGAAATTGGTGCCTGGTGGCTACACGTTTATGGTGGGCGGATCGTCGCAGGAACTGTCGCTAACTGCGAAGACTGATCTGAAATAGCAGAGAAAATTGAGATGCAGGGATTAGCTGGGTCGTGGTGTGGCCGCACGCTACGTTGTAGGGCTCATTGGCGGGCTTGGCTCCAGGCTTCTTTGCGCCAGAACGGATGACCAGCGAGGCGAGCGGACGCAAACAAGAACAGCAGACCGAAGACAATGACTCCAGGCACGATGACCCATCGGCCTTCCACGCAATCCACGGTGGCGTCCAGCAATTGGATGAAAGCAGTTAGCAAGATCAGGGTGTTTAGGGTTCCGCGAGCACGGACGATCATCGACACCACAAGCAAAATGGCTAGCGCGGCGTTGCGCGAAAAGAGGTAGCCCGCATAGATGTGCACGGCGGCGTTGATCTCGTCGTGGGGAGAGACGAGCATCGCGGGATTTAGCAGAGCTATGAACGCGCCTGCTGCCATGAGAAGAGCGCCTAAGAGCACGCTCATTTGTAGCCACCAGGGAAACGGGTTCGTTGCAGGCTGCGCAGCGAGGGAATTTCTTAATGGGGTTGGGCGGGTGCTTTGAAGTTCGGACATGACTGCGCTCCATCTAGAGGCAAGAATGGTCTTCACATGCTTCTTGAGCATATCTACGCGAGACGATCGGAATAAGTTACTGAGACTTGAGATGACGGAGTACGCCGGGTCGTTCGCGCGTGGCGAAGCAGGCGGGCCCTTCGAGACTCAGGCTAAACAAGCCCCGCCCCTACAGCAGGTGTGGTGAGTTAGTTGGTGACGCGGCTGGCATTGTGTTTTAGGAGTTGCAGCTCTGCGACATCTGTCCAGCTTTAACGAAAAACTAAGGCAATTCATGCTAAAACCCGGAGGCAAGAACGCGGTTGGAGCCGGCTGTTGCCAACCGGGAAAGAAGCCTCCTCATGCGCAAGCACGCCTCGGATAAGAATAAAACACTGCTTCCAAACTACTTGGTTTGCCATATTCCACGGCGCTATGCGATAGGGATTTGTGCCTTATTGCTCGCGTGGTGTCCAGCTAGCCGAGCGCAGGTGAATGGTGCGCCGCCAGCTTCGGCGGAAGAGGTGAAACAATTGCGCGAGGTCGTGCAGAGCCTGCTGACGCGCGTGACGGAATTGGAGAGTGAGCTAAAACAATGGCAGTCTCCTTCGAACGCAGGGATCTCGAGTAGTGCGTTGGTTGCAAGGGGTGGACCATCGGACAGCGCAGAAGCGGCGATGACTTCTTTGGCCAACACGTCGACCGCCAGAGTGGGGGCACCGACTGCGACAGCGATTGCGCCTGCGCAGAGCACTGCTCTGGAAGCTCCTAAAGAACGAATAAACGCCGGGGATCGGGGAATCCTCGATTACCTGCATGGGGCTACACTGAATTTCGCGGTGGACGAGTATTATGAATATAACTTCAACGATCCCGTGGGCCGCGTGAACGCTCTGCGAGCGTACGACGTTCTCAGCAACAACATCAGTTTGAATCAGGCGGATTTGGTGTTCGAGCGCGCTCCTGATGTTGACGCGGGACGGCCGTTTGGACTGCGCCTAGACTTGCAATACGGACAGGCCACCGACACTTTGCAGGGAAATCCCACGAACGAACCAAGGCCTCCGATCTATCAAAATATATATCAGGCTTACGGAACGTATGTGGTACCGATTGGAAATGGGCTGACTGTGGATGTCGGCAAATTTGGGAGCTCGATCGGAATCGAAGGAAACTACACCAAGGACCAGATGAATTATTCGCGATCTTACTGGTTCGATTATCTGCCGTTCTACCACATGGGCGTGCGCGCCGCTTACAAAGTCAACGACAAGCTGACATTGAACTATTGGCTGGTGAATGGCACGAACCAGGCGGAAGCCACTAACGGGTATAAGGACGAATTGTTCGGGTTCACAGCGACGCCGAATAAAAACATTACCTGGAATGTGAACTATTACCTGGGGCAGGAGCATCCCGACCGCGTTGTCGTGTCGTCGAGCGGGCCGATACCCGTGCAGCCCGGACTAACATTTCAGGCGATTACGCCAGCCCCGAATGGAAAATTGGACATTTTTGACAGCTATGTTAATTGGCAGGCCAAGCCGAAGCTGACGTTTGCGTTGGAAGGCGACTATGTGATCGAACGCGAATGGCAGAATACGAATACTGCTTTGGGACAGTCGTCCTCTCCTTCGCACGTGATTGGCGGCGCGGGCTATGCGAAGTATCAATTCTCGCCAAAGTTTGCTGTAGCTGGAAGAGCGGAATATATGTCGGATCGCGGCGGGCTGTTCAGCGGGATCACGCAGGCTTTGAAGGAAACTACCGTAAGCTTCGATTACAAACTTTCCGATGGATTTTTGATGAGGTACGAGTGGCGGAGGGATTTTTCAAACCAGCCGTCTTTTTTTACGGATAAGAATGGCGTGTTGAGCAAGGAGCAGCAGACGCTTGGAGTAGGGATTGTTTGGTGGGTGGGGAGGAAGGAAGGGGCGTGGTAGAGGGAACGCGAGGGGAACATCGGAACGTGGGGCACAACGGGCACGGCGTGCCGTGCCCCTACAAAGAGCGGAGGAGTTTGTAGAGTTCGTTGGCGGCGTCGAAGTCGGCTTCTAGGTCCCTGGAGGCTAGGCGTTCGCGGAGATCGTCTAGGCGGCGGGCGAAGAGATCGAGAGCGGCGGACAGGACTTCTTTGTTGGTCAGAACAATGTCGCGCCACGTGGAGTAGGGGCTGCCGGCCAAACGGAGGGAATCGCGGAGGCCGGGACCGGCTAGGGTGATGGGCAGCCCGTTTTCGTCGAGATGGTCGTAGAGGAAAGAGCCGAGGGCTACGGCGGCTAGTTGGGGGAGATGAGATGCCAGGCCGACGGCGTAGTCGTGTTGCTGGGCGCCGAGCCAGAGCGGGCGGGCGCCGATTTTTTCCAGGATTTTTACGAAGGCGGAAACGCGAGGATCGTGTTGCTCGGACGTGGCGCCGATGAGCGCGTAGGTGTTGTTGCGGAAGAGGTCGGCGTCAGCGTGGGCGATGCCGGAGAGTTCCCTGCCAGCCATGGGATGTCCGCCGAGAAAGAGTTGCGTGGCATCGTCGGCGAAATGATCGACGGCTGATTCGATAATGCGAAGCTTGGTGCTGCAGGCGTCGGTGACGAGAGTGTTGGGCGCGGCGAGGCGCGCGACTTCGGGGAGAAGATCGAGCGTGGCGCCGATGGGGAGGGCAATGTAAACGAGATCGGCGTTTTCGAGGGCGGGAGCTAGCTCACCTGCGGCGGCGGCGTCAATCACGTTGTGCGCTTGCGCTTCGCGCACGACTTCGGCGCGGTCCCAGCCGGTGATGTGGATGTCGGTGGTGTATTTGCGCAGAGCTAGGGCGAACGAGCCGCCAATTAGGCCGGTGCCGAGGATGGTGACGCGATTGATTAGGTGGGGAGGCATGGTGAGTCGACAGTTGACAATTGAAAGTTGAAGGTTAAAAGAAAGAGAGAGGAAAGAGGAAAGATAACGCAGAGACGCAGAAGCTGTGAAAAAACCTCTCTGAAATTTCCACTTGAAAATAATTTGAGGGCAGTTATGTTTGGCACATGAACCAGGAAAATACGAACACCAAGCAGCGGTTGATTCGATATGTGAACCGGGAGCAGATGAGTTGGCGCGCGGTGGACATCGAGCGGCTGATTGAGCAGGACCATCAGGCGCGGGCGATCTGGGAGATGGTGGGGCGGCTGGATGTGAGCCGATTTTACGAAGCCATCGCCAGCAGCGCGGAGGAAGGCGGGCGTCCTGCGATTGATCCGCAACTGTTGATCAGCTTGTGGGTCTATGCCTACAGCCGCGGAATCGGAGCGGCGCGAGAAGTGGCGCGGCGATGTGAATACGATCCCGCGTTTCAGTGGCTGACGGGGATGGAAGCGGTGAACTATCACACGCTGGCGGATTTTCGTGTGGAAAAGGCCGAGGAGTTGGATGAGTTGTTCACCAATTTGCTGGGAGTGCTGAGCGCGAAAGGGCTGATCACGCTGGAAGAAGTGATGCAGGACGGGACGAAAATCAAAGCCGGGGCGAGCAGCGGCAGCTTTCATCGGGAGAAGACGCTGCGGGAACATTTGGAGCGCGCGCGGCAACAGGTGCAAGCTTTGCGGGATCCGCTGGCCGAGTCGGCGGCGAACCGGCATCAGCAAGCGGCGCGGGAACGAGCCGTGCAAGAGAAGCAAGAACGGTTGGAAGAAGCGTTGGCCGAACTGGAGAAGTTGCGCGAGGTAAAAAAGACGGTGGAAGAAAAGCGCGAGGCGCGCGTGAGCACGAGCGATCCGCAGGCGCGAGTGATGAAGCAGGCCGGTGGCGGTTTTGCGCCGAGCTACAACGCGCAGATCTCGACCGACGCGCGGCACGGATTTATCGTGGACGCGGAAATCACCCAAGTAGGCAACGACTATCAGCAGTTGCTGCCGGCGGCGGAGCGGATCGAGCAGCGCTGGGGACGAAAGCCGGAACGAATGGTGGCCGACGCCGGCTACACGAGCGGCGAAAACATTCAGGGCATGGCGGAAAAAGGGATTGATTTCGTGGGCAGTCTGGCCGATGACGCGTCGAAAGCGCGGACGAATGCGAAGCGATTTGACGCGACGCGATTTATTTACGAGGCGGAAGAAGACCGTTACATTTGCCCGGCGGGCCAGACGTTGAACTACCAAGGCCACTGGGTGCGCGGCGGTGTGACTCATTATAAGTACCAGGCGGCCGCCGAAGAATGCGCCGAGTGTTCGTTGCGGGCGGAGTGTTGCGGCGCGAATCAAAAACACGGGCGGTCGGTCGAACGGAAACAGGAAAACGCGGCGCTCGGTGCGTTCCGGGAAAAGATGGCCAGCGAAAAAGCACAAGCGAT
This sequence comes from uncultured Acidobacteriota bacterium, assembly GCA_963730495.1. Taxonomy (GTDB): domain Bacteria; phylum Acidobacteriota; class Terriglobia; order Acidiferrales; family UBA7541; genus Acidiferrum. Next base: position 290,532 of record CAVSSD010000006.1, read on the forward strand.
TTACCGGCGGCGTGGTCCGGTGGCCGAGTTTGTGCATGCCTGGATCAAAACTAAACTGGGCCTGCGGCAATTTCATGTGCGCGGACTGCGCAAAGTACGAGCCGAAATGCTCTGGGCCTGCTTCACCTACAACATGCAGCAAGGGATCCGGCTCGGACGGGCACCTGACCCGGCTCCTGCGGGATAATCGAGCACGCAAAGCAACGACGCGAATCGGCAAACATTCAAGGAACGCAAAAAAGTGGGCGTCGGGATGTTCGGAAAGCAGCCACAAGGATGTTTTTTCACAGCTTCGCAGAGTACGCAGAGGTGGCGCCGAGGTTGAAAAGCGGATTCCTCGCTTCGCTCGGAATGACACTGGTTTTGATGTAGGAGACATGAATTACGCCATGCGGCGTCCGATGGCTGGGGCGATGATGCGGAGCTCAGCCATGAGTTGGGTGAAAGTGTCGGGGTGAAGCGATTGCGCGCCGTCGGAGAGGGCGTGGTCTGGATCGTTGTGGACTTCGATGAGGAGGCCATCGGCGCCGGCGGCAACCGCGGCGCGGGCCATTGGTGGAACTTTGTCGCGGCGGCCGGTGCCGTGGGACGGATCGGCTAGCATTGGCAGGTGCGAAAGTTTTTTGATGACGGGGATGGCGGCGATGTCGAGAGTGTTGCGCGTGTAGGTTTCGAAGGTGCGAATGCCTCGCTCGCAAAGGACTACGTTGTAATTGCCTCCGGCGAGGATGTATTCGGCGCTCATGAGGAGCTCTTCCATGGTGGCGGACATGCCGCGCTTGAGAAGGACCGGTTTGCGGACTTCGCCGAGGGCGCGGAGGAGAAAGTAGTTCTGCATGTTTCGCGCGCCGACTTGAAAAATGTCGACGTAGCCGAGCATCATCTGGATTTGCGAAGCGTCCATGACTTCGCTGATGGTGAAGAGGCCGAATTTGTCGGCGGCTTCGCGCATGAGTTTGAGGCCGGCTTCGCCCATGCCTTGGAAAGCGTAGGGCGAGGTGCGCGGCTTGAACGCGCCGGCGCGGAGAATTTTTGCTCCGGCTTTGGCAACACTTTCCGCGATGGAAAGAATTTGTTCGCGGGATTCGACGGAGCAAGGGCCGGCGGCGACAACGACTTCGTTGCCGCCGATTTTGACGCCTCGGCCAAGATCGACGATGGTGCCTTCGGGTTTGAACTGGCGGCTAGCTAACTTGAAGGGCTGCGTGATGCGCATGACTTCGCGCACGCCTTCGAGAAGCTCGAAATCGCGGTGATCGAAATCGCGATGGACGCCGACGGCGCCGAGAACGGTGTGCGATTCGCCGGTGGAGCGGTGAACGTTGAAGCCTGAAGCGACTAGGCGATCGATGACGTGCTGGATTTGCGCGTCGCTGGCGCCTTCTTGCATTACGATGACCATGGTTAGTCCTGATTCCCTTTCGATTGTCGCGAATTCTACACAGCAGTGCCGGGCTAAAACTCGGCACCTACAAAATCACAAGACGATCCGACGCCACCGGGTATGACTTCGAGAGTCCACCTTTAAATCCCCTCTTTCGGTTTTTTCTCCTTCGCGCCGTCGGGGTGCATGGCGTTGCGTTCGGCGGCGCGGGCTTCGTCGATGATGCGTTCGAAGAGGCGACGTATCGCGGCGTCTGTTAGCGGGCCGGGATTAGTGCGTTCGGCGTTCGCGAGGACTTCGTTCTCACGGTCCGGTTGATAGAGCGGGATGTTGGCCGCTTGTTTTAGTTTGCCGATTTCCAGGGCGCAATGCGAGCGCTCGTTCAAGAGTTCGACGAGTTTTTTGTCGATTTCGTCGATGCGGCGGCGCCAGTCGGAGAGGTTCATGGTTTCGCCCCGCCTACGAGGAAAAAGCAGATTCCTCGCTTCGCTCGGAATGACAAATTTGAAGGTGGTCGCCAATGGGATGGTCGCCAGCGGGCGTAGAAAGTCATCGAGCTACCTCGCGGCGGGAGAGGCCGTGGCGGGCGGCTTCTTTTAGGGAACGGATGCGGGAGGCAAGTGCGGCGGCCGCCACCTCAATGCTGGCGGCTGTGGGACTTGGTGCTGTTGCGTTTTCGATTTCGGAGACTAGCGCTGAGCCAACTACGGCGGCGTCGGCTAGGCCACCTAGGACGGAGACGTGGCCGGGGAGCGAGATGCCGAAACCGACGGCGATCGGAAGCTGCGTGACTTTGCGGGCTCGGCGCAGAAGTGCAGGGAGATCGTCGGGGAGAGCGTCTTTCGCGCCCGTTACGCCAGTGCGTGAGATGAGATAGAGAAAACCGGAGGAGACGGCGGCGATTTTGGTGAGGCGCTCGTCTGTGGACGTGGGAGCACCTAGGAAAATCGTGTCTAGATGATGCGCGGCGAGAATTTGGCGATAGTCGTCCGATTCTTCGGGCGTGAGATCGGTGATCAGAACGCCGTCCGCACCGACGTTTTTGGCAGCGCTTGCGAACTTTTCCAGGCCCATTTGGAGGACGGGATTGTAATAGCTGAAGAGGACGACGGGAACTTCGCTGGATTTGCGGATTTCGCTTACTAAGTCGATGACTTGGACGAGCGTCGTGTGCGCTTTGAGCGCGCGCTCGGAGGCGCGTTGGATAGTGGGGCCGTCAGCGAGAGGATCGCTGAAGGGGATGCCGAGTTCGATGACGTCGGCGCCCGCATCGGCGAGAGCGAGGACGAATTTGTGCGTGGCGTCCAGCGTGGGATCGCCGGCGGTGATGTAGGCGACTATGCCCAGTTCACCGGATTCGCGGAGTGCGGCGAAGCGTTTGGAGATGCGGGTCGAGTTGGGAGGTGCGGGTGTCATTTGGATCGCAGAAAGATTAGCAGAAATAGGGAGAAAGTCGGGAGTGCGGACAACGCGATACGCCCGGGCAAGAGCGGGCACGGCATGCCGTGCCCCTACGAGCAAAAAGGATCGCAATCATTTCGGGGCGAGCAGGCGGGTATAGGTGTCCATGTCTTTGTCGCCGCGGCCGGAGAGGTTGAGGATGACGAGGTCATCGGCCGAGAGCCGGGGACGACCGCCGTCGGCCGAGGAAGCGCGCTCGATAAGGCCGGCGATGGCGTGGGCGGATTCGAGGGCGGGGATGATGCCTTCGGTGCGCGAGAGGAGGCGCGCGGCTTCGAGCGCGGCGGCATCGGAGACGGCGGCATATTCGGCGCGGCCTTCGTCGGCTAGCCAGGCGTGCTCGGGGCCGATAGCGGGATAGTCGAGGCCGGCGGAAATCGAATGCGTGGTGGCGATTTGGCCGTCTTCGGTTTGCAGAATGTACGTATAGGTACCTTGCAGGACGCCGGGGCGCGCGCCGGTGAAGCCTTGATGCGCGGCTAAGCGCGCGGCGTGTTCGCCAAGTTGGTTGCCTCGGCCGCCGGCTTCGATGCCAACCATTTTCACCGAGGAATCGCACAAGAATTGATGGAAGAGGCCGATGGCGTTCGAACCGCCGCCAACACAGGCAAAAAGATGCGTGGGCAGGCGTTTTTCGGCGGCGAGAATTTGTTCGCGAGCTTCGCGGCCGATGACGGACTGAAAATCTCGGACCATCGTGGGATAGGGATGCGCGCCCAACACCGAACCTAGAAGATAATGCGTGTTGCGGACGTTAGTAACCCAGTCGCGCATGGCTTCGTTAATGGCATCTTTCAACGTGCGACTGCCAGAATCGACGCCCACGACCTGCGCGCCAAGCATGCGCATGCGCGAAACGTTGAGCGCCTGGCGCGCCATGTCTTCCGTGCCCATGTAGACGACACATTTGAGGCCGAGATGCGCGGCGACGGTGGCGGACGCGACGCCGTGCTGACCTGCGCCAGTTTCCGCGATGATGCGCGGCTTGCCCATTTTTACGGCGAGCAAGCCCTGGCCGATGGCGTTATTTATTTTGTGCGCGCCGGTGTGAAGCAGGTCCTCTCGCTTGAGATAAATGCGTGGCCCACCGAGATGCGTCGTGAGGCGCGAAGCAAACTGAAGCGGCGTCGGGCGGCCTGCAAAATTTTTCAGGAGGTCGGCGAATTCGGCTTGGAAGCGCGTATCAGTTTTCGCAGCTTCATAAGCGCGTTCAAGCTCGAACAGCGGGACCATGAGTGTTTCGGGAACGTAGCGCCCGCCGTAGGGGCCGAAACGTCCGGGAGCGAATGTGGCAGATCGAAGAGTCGAACTCATGGTGCGGGTTGTCCTGTTTGTGGGGCGTTCAATTGCGCTTCGGTGCGGCGAACTTCGTCAATAAATTCTTTCACCCGGGCATGATCCTTTTTTCCGGGCTTGGATTCGACGCCGCTGGCAACGTCAACCGCATAAGGACGCACGGTGCGAATCGCGGCGCCGACGTTCTCCGGAGTGAGACCACCTGCCAACATGATACGGTGAGCCGCAACAGCACGCCGGGCGACATTCCAATCGGTGCTCGCGCCTGTGCCGCCAAATTGGCCGGCGCGAGAGCCATCGAGCAGGAAGGCAAAAGCGTCGTGATATTTATCGAGCGTGGACAAAGGAAAATCCGCAGCCACGCGAAATGCTTTGATCACAGGAACTGTGCGTGTAACTTCGGAAACGATGGAGGGAGTCTCGTCGCCGTGCAGCTGCGCAGCATTGAAACGGACAAAAGCGTGGAGCGAATTGATTTCCGATGGCTTGGCGTTCACGAAAAGCCCCACGGCCTGCACACCGGAAGGAAGCTTCCCGCGCATGGTGGCGGCTTCGACAGTGGAAACGCGGCGCAGGCTTTTCTCGTAAAAATTGAAGCCGAGCATGTCGGCGCCAGCATCGCAGGCGGCTTTGGCGTCCGGCCAATTGGTAATGCCGCAAATCTTGACGAGGATCATGGCGTCGCTAGACCGGCAGTCCAGGCCGGCCCAAAAAATGTTGCCAGAGCGGCTGCGGGATCGGGCGAGAGCATGAGACTTTCGCCGATAAGAAAAGCGTCGAAGCCGGCGCTTCGGAGTCTGACGAGATCGTCATGCGTGCGGAGGCCGGATTCGCTGACAGCGATGCAGCTGTCTGGAATGCGCTCGATCAATTCGAACGAGGTCTCGACGCGGAGATCGAGAGTTTTCAGATCGCGATTATTCACGCCGATGATGCGGGCTTCGGCGGCGAGCGCGCGGTCGAGCTCCGCGGCGGTGTGAACTTCGACGAGGGGCTCCATTTTCAACTGACGGCCGAGAGCGATTAGATCGCGAAGAAGTTCGTCACTGAGAGCGGCGACAATCAGCAAGAAACTGTCCGCGTCATTGGCGCGCGTTTCCCAGACCTGCCAGCTATCGAAAATAAAATCCTTGCGAAAGGCAGGAAGCTGCACGGCATTGCGCGCGTCACGCAGATTCTTCAGCGAGCCGCGAAAGAATTCTCCTTCGGTAAGCACGGATAGCACGGCCGCGCCAGCCGCTTCCAAAGACTGGGCCAACTCGACGGGATGGAAAGGATCGCGGAGAATTCCTTTCGAGGGAGAAGCGGGCTTCAGCTCTGCGATAATGTTTAGTGAATCGCGCGTGAGCGCGGAAGGAAAATCGCGCAGCGGCGTCGCCGCGTTGACGCCATAGCGCAGCGCCGTTTCCGGAAGGACGCGTTTGCGGTGGTCCACCTCAAGACGGCGCGCTTGCAGGATGCGGTCGAGGACGGTTCCACTATCGGCTTGGGCGCTTATGGCCATTGCTTTGTATGCTAGAGGCGGAAGGTAGCAGTGTCAATCGGAGGAAAAAGAAGCCCGACGTTTAACATTAATCGTTGAATGATGGGACCAATAATAGTGTCGTTGGATGAGGCAAGCAAAATCAGGGAGACGAAATGGGATACCGAGAAGAATATGGAGTATTGCTGGAAGAGCTTGCCAGGGAAGCTGACGCGATTGCGATCCGGTATTTCCGCACCGACGAAATTCGCATCGACAAAAAAGACGACGGCTCGGCGGTGACGCAGGCTGACCGCGGCGTGGAAGAGATGGCGCGGGCCAAAGTGGCTGCGAGCGGGTTAGCTATGGACGTTTTGGGCGAAGAGATGGGTGGCGAGAATGCCAAGGGGCCGGCCACGACGGGTCGGGCTCGATTGATTATTGATCCCATCGATGGGACTGAGGAATTTTCGCGAGGTATGGCGACATTTGGGACGCTCTTGGGGGTCGAGCGCGATGGCGAAATTGTTGCGGGGATGGCGAGCGCGCCGGCGCTGGGCGTACGCTGGTGGGCATACCGCGGCGAAGGTGCCTACCGGAATGGAAAAAGAATCCATGTTTCAAAAGTGGAGCGATTGAATGCCGGAATGGCGTTTACCGGCGGGACTGGCCCGAACAAGAATCGAGAGAAGATTGAAAAGATGCGGAAGCTTCTGGATGCCGCGCGACATGGGCGCTCGCTAGGAGGATTCTGGCAGCACATGTTGGTGGCGGAAGGCTCGATAGAGGCGGCGCTGGATTTGCATTCGAAGGCCTGGGATTTGGCTCCGCTGGCACTTATTGTGGAAGAGGCGGGAGGACGGGCGACGGACGTGAACGGAAAACGCTCGATCTACAGCGGAAATATGGTGAGCACGAACGGGAAGATACACGATGAGGTGCTGGCACTTTTGCAGTGAAGCGTCGTCAGTAAGGCAGAACTTTGTGGGACGAAAATAGATGTAAGGTATTTTTAGCTACGGAAAAAAAACACCGGGCCTTTGTTTTGCGAGTGGTTCCGCGAGGGAATTCTAATGGACATCAATGCTCAGGCTGAAAAGGCAGAGAAGCTTAGGAAACTGCATCATGGGCCGCCCATTCTGGCGCTGCCAAATGCGTGGGACGTGGTCAGCGCGCGAATTCTGGAGGAAGTCGGCCATCCGGCGATTGCCACGAGTAGCGCGGCCATGGCGTTCTCGCTCGGGTATCCCGACGGGCAGCGCATTTCACGCGGCGAAATGTTAGACGCAGTGGCGAGGATTACTCGGAGCGGTGCGCGTTCCGGTCACCGCTGACTTGGAGTCCGGATACGGAAAAACACCCGAAGAGATTGCTGACTTCACGAGAGCAATGATTGCTGCGGGCGCAGTGGGGCTCAATTTCGAGGACGTCACGGGAGACGACGAGAACTCGCATGTGGAGCTGGGGCTGCAGGTGAAGAAAATTCGCGCGATTCGCGAGACTTCAGCCGCGCTGGGCGTGCCGCTGGTGATCAACGCGCGAACAGATATTTATTTGATGCCGATCGGCCCGGAGGCCACCCGATTTGAGAGGACGGTTGAGCGGTTGCACGCGTATCGTGAGGCAGGAGCGGATTGCTTGTTCGTGCCGGGCCTGTGCGATGGCGAAATCATCGCAAAACTCGTGAAAACGCTGGGCGCGCCTCTGAACATTTTGGCTTCGCAAGGCTGCCCTTCGCTCGACGAGCTTGAAAAAATGGGAGTGGCGCGCGTCAGTGCGGGATCATCGGCGATGCGTGCGGCGATGGGAGCCTTTCAGCGCGTGGCGAAAGATTGGCTCGCGCATGGCTCTTACGATTCACTGCAGCAGGTCACCGTTCCTTATGCCGAACTGAATCGCATGATGGCTCGCAGACTCTCCTAGCAACTTTCCTTCAACTATTTACTTTCAACTATGGCCGAGAAAAACGCCCTGCTCAAAGTTCTGAATGACGAAATTGTGGTGTGCCGGAAATGCCCGCGCCTGGTTGAGTATCGCGAAAAAGTGGCACGAGAAAAACGGCGGGCGTTTCGCGATTGGACGTATTGGGGCAGGCCCGTGCCAGGATTCGGCGATCCGGATGCCGCGTTACTGATTCTGGGCCTTGCGCCTGCGGCCCATGGGGCGAATCGGACGGGGCGCGTTTTCACCGGAGACCGATCCGGAGATTTTCTTTACGCAGCGCTGCACAAAGCTGGCTTCGCGAATCAGCCCACATCGGTGCAACGCGACGATGGTCTTCAATTGAAGAATGCTTACATCGCGGCGACTATTCGCTGCGCGCCTCCCGCAAACAAGCCTCTCCCGTCTGAAATCGTAAATTGCCGAGGTTACTTGGTGCGCGAGCTGGAGATTCTGCAGCCCCGCGCTGTGCTGGCCCTCGGAAAAATCGCGTGGGATGCCTACCTCGAAATTTTGAAACAGCGCGGACTAATCACATCACGGGCGGCGTTCCATTTTGCCCATGGCGCTGAAACGGAACTTCCCGGCGGGGGCGCGCGGCTCTTCGGGGTGTACCACCCAAGCCAGCAAAACACGCAGACCGGGCGAGTGACGCCTGCCATGTACTCGCAAGTTTTGCGGCGGATTCGCCGGTTCCTCTCGAAGTAGATTTCCGATTGGACGCTGCTAACGCGTTGATGTTTATCACTCCACTGTCGGCGCTACCATGCAGTGCGGTGGCGCATATTCCCGACAGATGAGCGATTCCCGTTCAAACTTTGCTTACATAATCTTCAACTGACCGTCTTTTCAGACACTTACGCGCCCACTGAGAATTCATAATGGCGCTAGGCCTGCATATCGGATTAGCCGAGAGCAAGTCAGGGAGGCAATCATGCGAGCAAGGAATTGGAGACGAATTTCATTTGGGATGATAGTGCTGGCTGCGATTCTGGGTTCTGGCATGGCGTGCCCGGCGCAGGAATCTTCGCAAAATCAAGTGCCACAGCCGTCGCAAGAAAAGCCGATTGTTTCTGCGGACAAGATCGGTGCTCCTGAAGACCAGACGGCGAAAGCTGCCGATGGCAAGCGGCACGGGTTGCCGCTGGAGACTTACGGCGTTGCGCCTGGAACGAAATTTCTGGTGTCGCTGGAAGATAATCTGGGCACCAAGGGCACGGCGGAGAGAGCAAAATTCAAAGTGAAAACGCTGGAGCCGCTGGAAGCGGGCAGCGGGATTTACTTGCCGTCCGGAGCGGAAATCGAAGGCCACGTGAGCCATGTGGAATCGGCGGGCACGACGGGGCGCGCGAGAATTTGGCTGACCTTCGATGAAATTCATACCAAGTTCGGACGTTTGCCGATCGTCGCGGAAGTTGTAAGCGTTCCCGGCGAGCACAGCGTAAAGAACAAGCCCGGCCAGGAAGGGCTTGATCGAGGGCCGAAGCAGCACGCAGGAAGACGCCGCGCAAGCGGCAGCCGCGGGCGCGGCGCTTGGCGCTGTGAAGGGCGTCAAAGACAAGGACAAAAAGGAAGCCGCGGAGGGCGCGGCGCTGGGAGCAATCACAGCGTATCTGGTGGAGTCAGGGCGAGGCCGCGAGTTGGAGCTGCAGAAGGGCGTGAAGCTGGAATTGGAGCTGGAGCGGGCGCTTTATTTGGTGAAGGAGTAGCGCGACCGTCCTTGCTTAACATTTGAAAGCGGTCTTCCGAAGGACAAGCCTGAAATTTGGGCCAGATCTAAATCATGGATTTGTCGACGCCGGGGATGAGCCGGCGCAGCGCGGAGGCTGCGCCGGCTCTGCGTTTTTTGTTTTGCGATCTCTGTATGAAGATTTGGAACGTCTGCAGCTCCCGACATGAGAACAACGTATGCTTGGCAAGCGTGGCGTGAGCTTGTTACAGTCGAAGTGTCCAGCCTGCACCAGAATCTGCGAAAATAAGACATTCCGCGTGGGAGAGGCGTGACTGCATGGGGGATGAGTCGAGAAGTGCGGTGCGCGCGATGGAGCCGCTCGAGCGCAAGGACCGCGTGCTGATTGTCGAGGACGAAGACAACGCGCGCAAAGGCTACGAGCAATTGCTGCAACGTTGGGGCTTCGATGTGCTTGGCGTGGCGACCGCAGAAGAAGCGCTCGCGAAATTCGCAAGCTATCAGCCGGATACACTGATCGCGGACGTCGAGTTGCCCGGAATGAACGGTCTGGACTTGCTCAAACAGCTCGGACCGGAATTGCTGGACGTTCCCGCCGTGATCATCACCGGCAAAGGCAGCGAAGAGCGCGCCGTGGCGGCTATCGAGTCCGGAGCGTTCTGGTACATCGAAAAACCGCTGAAGGGGCCCGTGTTGCGAGCTTTGCTCGACCGCGCTCTGAGCAAAGCTCGAGATGCGCGGCAGCTCGTTGTGCTGCAACGCCAGCTGCGCGAGGCGGGACGGCTGGGCGAACTGGTTGGCGCGTCGAAGCCGATGCAAGAAGTGATGCGCATCGTGGAGATGGCGGCGCCAAGTTCGGCGTCCGTGCTGATCACGGGAGAAACCGGTTCTGGAAAAGAGATCGTCGCGCGGACGATCCACAAGCTTTCGCCGCGAGCCAACGGGCCGTTTGTGCCGATCAACTGTTCCGCGATTCCCGAATCATTGATGGAAAGCGAAATTTTCGGCCACGAACGCGGCGCGTTCACCGGCGCGGCCGAGCGGCGCATCGGCTGCTTTGAACTCGCGGATGCCGGCACGCTGCTGCTGGACGAAATCGGCGAAATGCCCGCGCCGACGCAAGCAAAACTCCTGCGCGTGCTGGAAGACCGCAAAGTGCGGCGCCTGGGAAGCAAGAGCGAGACGCCGGTGGACGTGCGCGTCCTGGCGGCGACAAACAAAGATCCGGAAAAAGCAGTGTCCAGCGGGGAGTTGCGGCAGGACCTCTATTTCCGGCTGAACGTCTTCCACATCAATCTGCCGCCGCTGCGCGAGCATAAGGACGATATTCCGCTGCTGGTGGAACACATTTTGCGCGACGTCAACGCCAAGCACGGGAAGCACGTGCGCGGCATCGGCGCCGAAGTGCTGGATATTTTCATGAGCCACACCTGGCCGGGAAACATTCGCGAGCTGCGAAACATCCTCGAGCGCGCCGCGATCATGTGCGACAAAGAACTGATCACCCGGTCGTGCCTTCCAGGAGAATTTGGCAAAACGTCGGCGAAAAGCCCCAGCGATCTGTCGTCGATCAAATTCCCGGTGGGGACGACGGTGGATGCGATGGAGCGCGAGCTGATTCTGCAGACGCTGAACGCCACGGGAAACAACAAAACGCGCGCGGCCGAACTGCTAGCCATCAGCCTCAAAACACTCCACAATAAGCTGAAAGAATACGGCGGCGAACGCGCCGAGGCAGAGTAGGAACCCGCCATGCAGCTCCGGCTGCGAACAAAACTCACGCTGGTCATGACAGGGCTCGTGCTGCTGGTGGTCGCGGCCGTGTCCGGCGTGTATTTTGCGCAGCTCCTCCAGCAGGTTCTCGATCAAAGCGAAAAGCGAGCCGATGAATATCGCCAAGGCAACTCTTGAGCAAATCAAAGGCGCGCTGCGCGACGCCAAGGCTCAAGGATGGCGGCCGGAATCCAACGCTCCCGAAGACATTCGCGATTATGTCGGCCTACGCTCTCGGTGCAAGCCAGGGCTTCCAGGCGCAGTTGCAGGCAGCTAGCAGCTTCGTCCGGAATTTATGAAGTTTCGATCACCGATCATGGACGGGAAGAGTGCTGGCGTCGACCGATAAATCCTCGGTAGGGAAATTCGCCTTGCCGACGCCCTCCGCTCACACAACTCACGCGACGCGGTTTCTTGCACCAGGTGAAGGTTCTGTGCGGGCCACGTCGGGCATTTACGAATACGATTTTCCGTTCAACAATGGCGAAGAGCCCTTCGGCGAAGTGCGCGTCGCCGTTTCTTCGGGACTCTTGCTCGACAACGAGATTCTGCCGATCGTGCAGAAGCTCGGCACGATCGTCCTGCTGGCCATGGTGATCTCGACGGTTCTCGCCGCTGTGGTCAGCGGCATCGACGCTCGCCCCCTTGGCGCGCATTTCCGCACAATTGGATCGCATCTCCGCCGGCCAATACGACGCGCCCATGCCGGAAGTGAAGGGCTTCGTCGCCTTTGTCGGCAGCGGCGACGAACTCGGCCAAGTCAGCCGGAAAATTACGCAAGTCGGCCAGCAGTTGCGCGGAGTGCATGAAATCTTCAGCACCATGCGCGAAAACATGAATTCCGTTATGGCCGGGCTTGAAGACGGTTTGCTGCTTTTTACGCGAGACGCGCGCGCGGTCATGGTCAGCCCGGCCGCGGAGAAATTTCTCGGCGCGCCCGCGGGGCAATTCCTCGGCAGGCGCGTGACCGAAATATTTCCGATTGGGCATCCGCTGCGCGATGCGCTGCACCTCGAAGGCGATGAATTGAGAGAGGTGGCTGCGGAAATAGAATTGAAGACGACAGAAGGAGAAAAGCGCGTCAGCGTGACCGTGCAAGGGATTCAAGAAGATGGCGAACGGATGGGCGCGCTGCTGACGCTGCGCGATCTCGATTCCATCGAGAGCATCAACACGCAGCTGCAGGTGAGCGAGCGGCTGGCCGCGCTGGGGCGCATCACGGCGGGCGTCGCGCACGAAGTGAAGAATCCTCTCAACTCGATGCGCCTGTGGCTCGAGAATTTGAAAGAGTCCTTGCCGCAAGATTCCGACAGCAGCGCGAAGCAAGCCGTGCAAGTGCTCGATAAGGAGATCGATCGTCTGGATGCCGTCGTAAAACGGTTTCTGGATTTCACGCGGCCGATGGACGTGCGGCTCGAACCCACCCAGCTTGCGCAATTGCTGGGAGAGGTTCTTGAGATAGCGCAGCCTCAAATGCAAAAGGCCAACATTCAAGTGGCGCAGCTCTTGCCGATCGACGTGCCGGAAGTTTACGTCGATCGCGATTTGCTAAAGCAGGCCGTGCTGAATCTGGTGCTGAACGCCGGAGAATCGATGCCCAGCGGCGGACAATTGCGGCTGGTGCTGAGCCGCCGCGGAGAAATGGCGGAGATTAGCGTCGGCGACACCGGAAAGGGCATTCCGCCCGAGCACCGGCAGAAAATTTTCCAGCTCTTTTTCACCACGCGTCCGGGAGGAAGCGGCATCGGGCTGGCCAGCACGTTTCGAATCGTGCAGCTTCTCAATGGTTCGATAGACTTTACGACAGAAGTTGGCAAAGGGACGACGTTTCGAATCGAACTGCCGCTCGCCGCCTGAGGCGAAATGTCGCGCGATCCCGTCGAACCCATCGAATAGGACAGAAGCCTCAACCGGGCCCTACATGAACCCAGCACACAGATGCGTTAAGATGACCGCATGAAGAAGTTTGATGCGGCAGTTGCGGGCGGTGGATTAATTGGTGGATCGATTGCGCTTGAGCTTGCCCGAGCCGGGATGCGCGTCGGCTTATTCGACCGCCAGGAACCGGGGCAGGAAGCGTCATGGGCCGGAGCCGGAATTCTATCGCCTGCGCCGGAAAGTGCAGCCATGGTTTCGCTCGTGCCGCTGGGCAAGGCGAGCATGGCGATCTATCCGGAATTCGTGCGCATGGTGGAAGAAATCTCCGGCCAAAACGCAGGCTACCGCCCGAAAGGCACGCTGCAAGCGTTATTTTCGCAGGACGCGCGCGAAGAGCTCAGTACAGTGATTGCCCTGCATCACGGGCTGGGGCTGAAGGCAGAGCCACTACGCGCAGAGGATGCTCGCGAACTGGAGCCCGCGCTTAGTGAAGACCTCGAAGCGGGCGTTCTGCGCCCAGACGAGGCATCCGTCGACAATCGTGCTCTAACGCAAGGTGTGCTGGAAGCGGCGCGGAGAAGCGGCGTACAGTTTTTTCCCGGGAGAGGCGCGGAAGCAATTTGGCGCGAAGGCGAACGATGCGTTGGTTTACATCTGAAAAACGAAAAGATTGAAGCGCAATGGACCGTCATCGCTGCCGGATGCTTTTCCGCAAACATCGAAGGAGTAGCAGCTTATGCGCCGGTGCGGCCTGCAAAGGGCCAAATGATTGCCTTACGCGCGGACAGCCTGAAAATCGAAAGAGTTCTTTGGTCAGAGAACATTTATCTTGTTCCGCGAAATGACGGAAGGATTCTTGCCGGAGCGACTGTCGAGTACACCGGGTTCGAAAAAGGTTTGACCGCAGGCGGCCTCGAAAAAGTTCTTGCGGGAGTGATCGAGCTATCGCCCTGTCTCGCAAACGCACGCGTTGAAGAAACCTGGGCGGGTTTGCGGCCTGACTCGCCGGATCATCTGCCCATCCTGGGACCTGCCGATATCGATGGTTTGCTTATCGCTACAGGACATTTTCGCGGGGGAATTCTATTGACGCCCATCACCGCGAGTCTTGTAACCGAATGGGTGACGCAACAACGTGTGAGTGTTGATTGGGACCGCTTCAGTCCGATGCGCTTTCAGTCCGCAACGCCTCAAAGCGCTCGCGCTTAGGCTCCCTAAAAATAGATTGCCCTGCACACGCCGGGAAAATCAAACGTCTGCCGCGAAAGTTCAATATGTTTTTGAGTTTCCGCTGAACGGCGCAGTTTATTAATGTTGCGAAGCGGGAGGCGGCGTGATGGGCATGGCTCGCCCGGTATCAACGTATTGAATCTGATTCTTATCCAAAGTCAGCTCATGTTCCAGCACAACGTCAAGCGCCGAACCACGTGGAAGCTGCGCCTCCGGACCACGCGTCAGCAGAACCGCGCCGAGTCCTGCAGCAGCTCCAATGCCCGAGCCGATGCCGAGGCCTTTGGGCCCGTCGGCGATGGCGCCAATCCCCGCGCCCGTCGCGGTCGTTTCGGCGACGGTTTTTACATCTTGCCCCTTGCCGCCCGCACTCGTGATTTTCCCTTCAGAATCCATGGTCTCTTTTCCGCCGGTGTCGGCGCTGCGCGGCGTCGCATTCAAATCGACAGTGTAGCCATTCGGAAAGATTAGAGTATCTAAACGCATGCGAAATTCGCCGCGCCCTTTGACCTTGCCCGGCCGCTTGGATTCGATCAGCTCGCCGCGAAGATAAGAACCGACAGGGATGATGATGTGATTGTTCTGCGTAATTGGAAAAGAAGTATGGAAATAAACGGAATCGCCGGCCTTCGCGCTGCCCGTGGAGATGCCGTTTTCAAGAACGACGGCCACATGCGTCCCCGCAGGAATCTTGATGAATTCGGAAGAAGCGGGAGCCTGCTTGGCAGCTGGCTGGGCTGTCGGCACTGGAGGGGGCGCGGAAGTCTGCGGTCCATCGGCCTGTTGAGCAAATCCAAGTTGCGGAAGCGCGACTAGTCCGGCCGCAAGTGGGAGATACAGAAAAAACGTTCGGAGACGAAACTCTCTCATTGCATCCCTCCATCCTGTATTGTGCGATGCTCCGAGGTGGGTACTGGATGCCTAAGTATACCGCTTGCCTCTCCGTATAGAATGCCGAATTTGCCGGTTCCCCTTGGCTGCCCCAATGGCGGTCGGCTCGTTGTAGTTGACGGAGCGGAGGGAAACTGAGTAGCCTCAGGGCGTCTTGAGATGCCAGAAAGAAAGAGGAAGATGGATATGGCGAAGTTGGCGCTGATCTATGGAATGCGGTTGCTGCCCGAGGAAGAACTCGGCGAAGTGAAAGACGCTACGGTTGTTCTGAAAAATGGACGGACGGCGCGCATTTCCATGCATTTGATATCAGGCAGCAAAGAAGAGATCGAAGCGACGTTCCACGAATCTGTCGCCGCATTTTTTGAATTGTATCCGGAGATATAGATCGCGGAAGACCGAGATTGGATGCCAGGGGTTCGTGAGAAAAATCAGCGATTGCCGAAATTTTCGGGATCAGCGTTGGGGTCGCCGAGATTGTCGTTGATCAGCACAGTGGATTGCCCGGTAAGCTCAAAGCGTTTGCGGCATTTGAAACAAGCTACGAGATCATCGAGGCGCACCATGAAGGATGTTGCCTTGGCAAACTTTCTGCGGTCTTCTTCGCCGGCGCCACGCGGCAGTTCCCTTTTCTTCCGTGAAACTTTCCAGCGCACGGGAAATTCAAACTCTCCGCGGCAGCTCGGACAGACGAGCTTGATCTTCCTGGTTTCTTCTTTTTCCGTGTAAAACGCGCGTTCGTCCATGGCTAAGTGGCGGGTGCACTCACCGCGTCATCGATTGTAACAAATTCCAGGCCGAGGTCACGCCACCGTGGCAGCCAATGTTCAAGAGCTGCGAGAGTCGGCAGACGGTCGGCGTTCAGTTGCCGATGCCCACCATCATGCAGGCAGAGAATATCTCCCGTGCTGGCCGCCCCATTCGAGGCGCCATCTGCGGCGCGCGACGTCCGCAGATTGCGCTGCGCACGCGTTGCGATCGCTTGCATACGCGGGATGAGCCATTCCGAAGACGTCGCCATCCAATCGCCGGGAATCAGCGTCCACATGACGACGCGCTGGTTCAATTCGCGTGCCAGTGGAACCACCCACGGGTTGCGAAATCCAAACGGAGGTCGGAACCAGCGCGGAGGAGCGCCAGTGGCCGCGACGATGGAATAATTGCAGCAACGAAGCTCAACCGTGATCTGATCCGGCTTGAGCCAGAAAAGATTGGGGTGCGCGTCCGTGTGATTACCGATGACATGGCCGCGCGCAGCGGTCTCCTTTAGCAGATCCGGGCATTCGCGCGCATGCTTTCCGATAACAAAAAAAGTCGCGCGCGCATTGAAGCGATCAAGCAGATCGAGCAGCTTCGGCGTAATCGCGGGATTTGGACCGTCGTCAAACGTGAGAGCCAGCTTGCGCGGGGAATTTGTGCGGCTAACAGTGGCGCCAAAGAGTTGCGAGCGAGGATAGACGGCTCCGTATGCGGCGATTCCGGCAGCCGCGGCTGCCAGAGTAGTTGGAGCGGCGATCAGCCACGGATTCATTGGCAACATTCTCGCACTTTAGGAGACACATCACCTATACGAACCTATTGGAGCAGATGTTTCCTTAATGAATAGACGCGGCAGGCATAATAAGGTCTGCAAGCAGTTCTCCCCGGAGGCACATCTTGCGTTGCAAAGTCTGTGGGATTGACTACGGCGTCTCCCACGAGTGCTCGGGACTGTCGCCGGGTGTGACGCTGGAAGAGGTGGCGCCGCCTCCCTCGGAATTCGCGCCCTTCTACTACATCCGCATGGCTTTCAACATTGTCCGTTGGGATGATGTGGCCATCCGCCGGGCGTCGCGAGACCCAAACGCGCTTGTTTATGGGGCCGCTCTTAGCGCCATGAGTGCCGCGATCATTTTTCTAGTGACCGCGCTGCCGCGTATGTTGACGCGCGAAGGAAGAGCTCCAGAGGCGATCTTCTTGGGCTTGCTGTTAGGTCTCGTATTCGTCTGGGCTTATATGGGGCTAATCGCCATCATACAGATTGGCCTTTGCCACGCCCTTGCAAAAGTCTTTTTGGGAGCCACTGGCACTCTTGCCGGCGTGGCACGCCCTCTGTTTCTGGGCTGGTTCGTAAATGTCCTAGTCTTGATCCCGGTCGTCGGAATCTATGCCGCTGGAATCGCCTGGACCGCAGTCCTGATGCTCGTGTTTGAAGAAGTCGACGGCATCGAGCGCATGCAAGCCTTCCTCATTTCGGCTGGAATCAATGTGGTCTTCCTCGCATCGAATTTCCTGGTCCCACACTAGGACATTTCAGCCCGGCAGGCCGCGGCGCGACTTTAAGTCGTTGAGCAATCGCTCGACCTCGTTGTCGCGATCGAGGCGCACGAGCTTCTCTCCCATGTCGTCGGATATCAACTCGACTTCCGCGGTCGCCACGGCTTCGGTGTGGTGCACGCGGTCTTTTAGCCGATCAAACGTGGCGCTCTTGGAATTGTCGCCCAGTGCGCTCCCTGCGCGTGCTGCTTTGCCGAGCGCTACGCTGCGGCGATGGCGCGCCAGCAGCAAATCGCGCTTGGACTTCGCTTCATCGAGCTTTTGCTCGAGTTTTTGCAGTGCGCTCTTGAGCGCATCGACTTGCGCTTTCTGGTCATCGACTTGTTCGCGGTAGCTCAATGCAAGCCGCTGCGCGGTGTGGAACCGGTCGAGAGCCGCGCGCGCGAGATCGTCCTGCGCTTTATCAACGGCAATTTCCGCTTTGCGCATCCAGTCCTTCCCCGAATCCTCGTTCTCGCGAAGTTTCTTTTCGAGCATGTGCTGGTCGGCGATGGAAACCGCGACCTGCGTTTTGACCTGGAGATACTGGTTCTCCATGTCCATCATCACCTGTTTGATCATTTTTTCCGGATCTTCCGCGCGATCGATCATATCGTTTAGATTGGCCCGGATTAACGTGCTCACTCTTTCTAAAAGTCCCATAACATTTCTCCTTTCAAACTGCCTGAGAATTCGAAATACGAAACTCGAATCGCGAAACTCGAAATGCGATGCCTCACCGCGGCCTGCTTAGGCAAGCGCCGGCTAGCGGAGATACCCAACCACTACATGCAACAGGCCGGGCAAGTGAACGAGACTGAATGCCGCCAATTGCTCGACCAAATAAACTGCGCCTTGAAAGAGATGCCGGGCGGCGAAAGTAATCACTACGGCGCAAAAGATCCACAACATCAGTAACTCGTCTTTCCACGACATGGCGGTCCCCCAACCTCCATTTAGCGTCCGCGGTGAGTTCGTTCGAACCCACCGCGGACGGAAGCGAACGTTACGCCTTGGACGCTGGCGCTGCTGGTTTCTCTGGCTTCGGCGCTTTATCGCCGATCATTCGTACCTTGCCGAGCAATTCCGACATCTGCATGCCGGAGAGGGCCTCGAATAGCGCCGGCACTTGCGCGGCAATCTTCGTGATGTCGCCGGTTAGCTTATAGGCGCCGGCTGCGTCGCCATTTCCCGTAGAGACGATAGTGACTTTGTCCACTTTGCTGAGCGGCTCAGAGAGCGCCCGCACAATTTCCGGCAAACTAGTAATGAGTTTGTCCACAACCGCGGCTTGGTTATATTCCTGGAAAGCTTCCGCCTTTACGTTCATGGCTTTGGCTTCCGCTTCGCCTTTCTTGAAGATGATTTCAGCTTCGGCTTCGCCTTGCGCACGAATGGCAGAGGCGCGGCCTTCGGCTTCGCTCATCAATCGCTGGCGTTCGGCGTTGGCAAGCGTTTCAATACGCTGGCGCTCGATTTCTGCCGGCTTGAGCACGGTGGCAATCAACTCGCGTTCACGGCGCGCGATTTCGGCTTCTTGTACTTTCACTTGAGACTCGCGTTCCACTTGCTGCACGCGCACGCCTTCGGTAACAACCTGCTGCTGCATGACGTTAGTCTCGATTTCGTAGGCTTTATCGGCTGTGGCCTGGGCTTTCTTGGTCATTTCGAGATAGCTGGCCTTTTTTATGTCGAGGTCGCGTTCCGCTTCGGCTTGTTTCGCAAGAGAAGCCGTTTCCGCGGCAACGCGTTCCTGATCGGCTTGCGCTTTCGCAACGGCCGCGGCGCGTGTCGCTTCGGCGCGCTTGATGGCGATGTCGCGATCGGCTTCGGCAGCGGCTACTTCCGCATCGCGCTTGATGCGCGCGATGTCTGGCCGGCCCATGTTGGTGATGTACTCGTTCTTGTCGCGCACTTCCTTAATCGTGAAGCTCACGACGTCGAGTCCCATCTTGCTCATGTCGGCCGCACACGTGGAACGCATGCGGTCGCCGACCATTTCCGGTTCCTTAACGATCTGTTCGACCGTGAGCTGGCCAATGATTCCGCGGAGATGCCCTTCCATCACCAGCCGGATCAACCCTTCGCGTTGTTCCGGCCGCTTCGTCAGGAACTGCTCCGCTGCCGTTCGAATAGACACAGGGTCTGATTTCACTTTAAGTTGAGCGACCGCCTCGACTGTGACGGCGACGCCCTGGTTGGTGTAAAGGCTCTGCTGCGGAGCCACGTCAAACGACATCAACTCCAGCGAGAGCTCGCGGCACTGTTCGAGCATCGGCAGGATAATCGTGCCGCCATTGGTTATCGTCCGCGGTCCCCGAATGCCGTAAATCACCAGCGCTTCGTGCGGCCCCGCCTTCCGCAACATCTTTGCGAACGTCACTAGAATCACGAGGATCACGAGCACCAACAACCCGGCCATGACCCAAACACTCGAAAAATCCAACATAGTGGACCTCCCTTTTCATCAGACCGGACTGTTTGAATCGTGCGTCAGTCCGAGAAACTTTTCCTGCGCGCTTTCGTTACGCTTACTTCGTGAATTCTTCCCATCGCTTCACGTAAGCGATTCCATCGTCGTAGCGCGCGATAACCACTTCGGTCCCATTGGCCAAACTGGTTCCGTCTTCGCTCCGCGCGCCAACACTCTTGCGCGCGCCATCCTGTTCGAAGATCACTTCGCCAGTCCCATTCGCTCCGAATCGGCATGCTGACGGTCCCTACTGTTCCTTCCACGCGGTAATCCCAATCCAGCATCGGAGCACTGGTCGCTCTCACAAGTCGTGCCATGAACTGAAAAACGAGAAGGCCCGCGAAAAGCCCCGCCACCAAGGCAAATCCGAGAATGGCCACCGCCATAAAGTGAGAATGCTTCGTCAGGATGTACCCGACGCCGCCGAACCAGGCCAGGAACGCTAGAAGCGTCGAAGCGTTGAACCAGGAGACGTGGCCTCCGGACTTTATGGCGCCGCTCTTTAGTCCTGCGCCATGGCCTTGTCCGCCGGTCGGCAAACCTCCCGCGTGATGCGCGGCATGAAACGGCAAGTGAATGCCGAAACGGAAGATGGATGTGGACCGCGCCGGCTAGAAAAGAAAGCACGCTCAGCGAGAAGCCCACCAGGAAACAGAGAAGATAGAAGTCAGACCACGTCATAAGACACCTCGAAACGCAGCACCCCGCCGCGCGGACTGGAATTCGAGACGCGACCCTTACGGGTCAGTTGTTCAATGAACTCGCAGGCGGTGGATGCCCACTGCCTTGCTGCTTGCCCGAATGCAAAACTTCCCCAAGCCGATCCGCCAGACCCGGCGTGCGAAGAATTTCCGCGAGCAGCAAAAGCACGCGGCGCGAATCTTCGTTTTCCGCGATCACCAAAAGACCGCGGCGAAGCTCCGGATCGGCGGCGAACTGTTCCGCGCCGGCGTAGAGCCAGGAATCGATCTTGGCGTCGACGGCGCGCAGCGCGGACTGCAGCTCCGGCGTATAGCCTTCCGGATCGTCCACCAGGAAACCTGGATAGACGCGGAAGAAACGCGCGAGCAGCGTGCGCGTGCCGTGCGTAAGGTGCGGGCGCGTGCCGCTCTCGATTTGCGAGAGGTACGCCTGGCTTAGGCCGCGGCCCACTTCGCGCTTCATGGCCTTCGCCAGTTCCTGTTGCGTCATGGGACGGCCCAATCCACGCAAGGAGCCTTCCACGGAGCGGAGAGAACGGAGTTTGTTACCGAGAGTCATTGCCAGAACCCACTTATTGCAATCTGCAAATACAATATTACTTTTCGCTATTTTGTGTCAAGGACTATATTGCTCCTGTTTTCAATACTTTACGAAGGCATATTCGATTCCAGGACTTGGTATTGCAGGGGGGCCGCATGCTGCGCCCCCACAAGTAGTTAGGCATCAACCGTGCGAATTATTTGCCAAAAATGCGGCGAGGGCGGCGCTTCGTAGTACGGTCAGTCGGGTTTGCGGAGAGACTGCAGATCGATTCCGAGTTGCTGGCACTTTTTATAAAGGTGGCTGCGCTCCAAACCAAGCGCGCGCGCCACGTTTGTCATGTGAAAATTGTTCTTCTTAATTTCTGCGAGCAGCACTTCTTTTTCGAAGGCTTCGGTGCGCTCAGCGAGTGTTCCTGTCGCTGCTATTCCGGCGACAGATCCACCGGTACTTGATCCAGCGTCCTCTCCGGGAAGGACAAGCCGCACGTCGTCAGCCGTCACAGAATCTTCCGTGGAAAGCAGCACCAGCCGCTCGACTACGTTACGCAGCTCGCGTAGGTTTCCCGGCCATGAATAACGTCGCAGCTCCGCGATTGCGTCCGCAGCAAAGAGCTTCTCTTTCCAACCGTTTTGCGCAGCGACTTGCCGTGCAAAGTGTGGCACAAGCACGGCAAAATCTTCGGGCCGTTCGCGCAACGGCGGCAGCACCAGTGGAAAAACATAAATCCTGTGAAAAAGATCGCGGCGGAAAGCGTTCTGCTTCACCAGATCCTCGAGGTTCCGATGCGTGGCGACAAGCACGCGGACATTCACGCGAATCGGTTTGTCGCCGCCAACGCGTTCGACTTCGCCTTCTTCAAGTACGCGTAGCAGTTTTGCTTGCATGGAGACGGGCATGTCGCCAATTTCGTCGAGAAAGAGCATGCCGCCTTCGGCTTGTTCAAACTTGCCAACGTGCTTAGCTGCCGCGCCGGTGAATGCTCCCTTTTCATGGCCGAAGAGCTCCGATTCAATCAGTTCGGCAGGAACCGCGGCACAATTCAACGTAATGAATGCATTTTCGTGGCGCTGCGACTTTTCATGAATCGCCCGAGCGACCAATTCTTTGCCGGTTCCCGTTTCACCGAGAATGCAAACACGCGTTTCGCTGGCAGCCACGCGATCGATTTGCGCGAGAAGCTTTTTCATCGCCGGTCCCGATCCAACCAGTTCGTGCTTCCCCAGTCGGTGACGCAGTTCGCGGTTTTCGTCTTCGAGTCGTGAAAGCCGCAAGGCGTTTTCCACCGTGACGAGGAGCTTGTCGGTCGAGAGCGGCTTCTCCAAGAAATCCAGTGCACCCAGCTTTGTGGCTTTGACCGCCATCTCGACGTTCGCTTGTCCCGAGATGAGAACGATTGGGGTCTTAATGCCGGCGTGTTTTAAATCTTCGAGCAGCTCGATGCCGTTTTTTCCAGGCATGACCACATCGGAAAGAATCAGATCGAAGGATTCCGTACGCAATAGTTCCAAGGCGCGAGGCGCGTTGTCGCAAACGGTGGCCTCATGCCCGGCGAGCCGAAAAGCACGAGATAGCGAAGCCAGCGTGTTGGGGTCGTCATCGACGAGCAGCAGGTGAGCTTTGCGTGGCAAATGGTTTCCTTTATGGATAGGGCTGCGCGCGTCAGCGTCAGTCGGAGGCGGCCGCCGTTAAACTCTGAGGTGGCTTCTTCTCTGCTGTATCAGCTTCTTCTACTGGCGGTGCTGGAAGCACGGACTGACGCTGCGGCAGCTCGATACGGAACGTCGTTCCGCGACCTTCATCGCTCGAAACGGAAATGGTTCCGTGATGATCGCTGACCACTGACTGAATAATCGCAAGGCCCAAGCCCGTTCCCTGCACCTTTGTTGTGTAATAGGGCGTGAACAGCCGCGAACATTCTTCCGGCGTGAGACCCTTTCCTGTGTCGGCCACTTCGATTCGAACACTGCCATCATGTTCCGAGGTGCGCATGGTCAGCGTGCCTCCCGCGGGCATGGCATCGAGCGCATTCAGCACGAGATTCTGAAAGGCGCGGTGCAGCAAGTCGGCGTCGGCGTCAATTTCCGGAAGTGGCTCCGTGAAAAAATATTCGGGAATGATTGGCGGCTTGCCAACAGCGTTGAATTGCGGTTCGAAGAGGCGCACGGCATTGCGCAGCGCTTCATTCACGTTGACGCGCGCAAAGTGGGGTGCCGGCATTTTCGAAAAATCGCTGAAACGCCCGACAATCGTGTTCAGATTCGCCAGTTCCGCCTTCAATGTGGCTGTGGACTCGTTAAAGACCTCCAGAAATTGTTTTGCGTCCAACTGCCGCGCCTTCTGCAAATTTTCTACCGTGATTTGCAACGGGAACAGCGGGTTGCGCAGTTCGTGCGCGAGTCGCCGCGCCAGCTCGCGCCATGCGGCGACTCGCTCCGTCTGCACAAGCTGATCCCGCTGCGCCGCCAGTGTTTGCGTCATTTCATTGAACGCGGAGGCAAGCTGCCCAATCTCGTCGCGCCCGCGCAGATCGATGACGGTATCCCAGCGGCCGGAAGCCACTTCGCGCGCGCCCTCGGCCAGTTCTTCGAGCGGCCGCGTGATTCGTGCCGAAACCCATAAGCTGATCAGCAACCCGATCAGAATCGCCGCACCCGCAACAGCCCCAGCAATCTGCAAAATGTGGCGTGTTAACAATACGAGTTCCCTGCGCGAGCTACCCAGCAGCAGCACAGCAAGAAGTTCATTGTTGCGCCCCATCAGAGGAATCGCATGAAACGATTCGGCGTCCGCGGCGTTGTCTGTCCAATCAATGGTTCGTACGGTTGGTTTTGGCTGCTTCTGAACCTGTTCGATCAGCGGCTGCAGCCGGTCGGCTTGCTCGAACGACCCGTTCACATCAGTGAGGGCCGCGGCAACGAAGTTAGGTTCGAGATTGCGATAGAGCAAGCGCGCGTGTCCCAGCAGGGGGAACCAGTGAAGCGAGGAAATTCTGGTCGAGGCGCCGACCGCCAATGATATACATGCTCTTGTCATTGCCGCCGGAAAGCGTGCGGACGACGGTCAGCGAAAGCGCCACTCCGTCTGGTAATTCTTCTTTTCGCAGGAAGGGCGCCGAGTCATTCCAGTTTTTATTCGCTATGACCCAATCGTTTTTATAGCCGACGCGCGCGGGATATTGCGCGGAAGAGATCAGCGTGCCATCCCAATTTACAAATTCCACGAAGTCCAGACCGTGATCCTGCGCCGCTCCGGCTGCGTCGTGGACGTAGAGCGACTGATCGGGTCTGGCCCCTGCCAAATCGATCGCTACTTTTAAGGTGATCTCGGCGTCGGTGATGTTTTTCACTTGCCGGGCAATCTCATCGCCCCGCTGCGCGTATTCTTTGTTGAACTGCGCGACAAGCGCTTCGCTGCGCTGGGCATCCGATTCTTCGAACGCGGCCTGCGTATAGTGCGTCACGCCATAGGCCACCAGCGAAACCGACGCAAGCACGGTGACCAAAAAAATCAAGAAATAATTTTGTGCGAAAGCTCATGGCTTTGCTCCGGGGGCAGCGGCCCGCGGTTGCGGGGAAGATGGAGCCGCAGTATTTCCTATGTTCGAAGAGTCCGCTGCGGCAGGCTCAGGAAGCTCCAGCCAGACGTCAGCGAGATGCCATTCGCCCCAGCGCGCGGGCATCCAGTCGCGCACGGTTGAACCAAGTCCCACGGATTCCGCTTGCACGACAAGCGGCAATACGCGCCGGTCTTCTAGAACCCTACGCTCGCGCGCGTAAAGTTGCTCGTGATCCGTGCTCGTGGCATTCACCTCCGAAGGCTCGCTCAGATTATATGCCGCAAACAGGGAATCGAGCTCGGCACGCGGAGAAAGTGACGAATAGTGCCACGCGAAAAGATGCACACCGGAAGTAGGGTCGGAGACCGCTGGCGTTGCCGCGGTTGTACGCGGGACTGGCCTGGCGATGACTTGCACGGAAATCGCGGCTTGTCGGGCGTTCACGGCCACACGTTCTCCAAGAAGTTTGGCCAGATCGCCAGCGGGATCGACGCGCAAGCGCAGCGGCTCTGCGCCCACGGCTTCATTTGCGGGAAGCCCTCGGCGCAATTCTTTCGCGCGTTCCAGGTTGGTATCCACGTTGAAGAGGAAAGCATATCCCGAGAGCCACTGCGGCAAAAGGGCTGCGGCAGGTTCGGCTTGCTTCTGTAGCAACACGCTGGCCATGGTGCCGCGGTCGAGCGAAAGAGAAAGCGCCTCACGCAGGCGAACATCCGATGCGGCGGCTTGCGCGTCGTCAAATCGCAAACCGTAAAGCGTGACCGGCTCCGACGTCCACACGCGCAGATTGGATTGTTTTGCGCGGGGCACAAGATCGGGCGCGAGTTCGATCAAGTCTGCTTTGCCCAGTTGCAAATCAAACATAGCCCGCAGCGGCGGCACTTCGAGCGTGACATCGATGCCATCGACAAACGGCCGGCCAGACCACGCTTCCTCGTTCGCGCGAAAATAGAGATGTGAATTCGTGGCCCGCGAAGTAGCGCCTACCTGCTGGCGCTTCTCTCAAAACAAAAGGCCCGGTACCCACGAGGCCGCGGTTCGCCTGCATTCGATAAATAAAGTAACGGCCGGAGGCGAGTTGCTCGAGCAAGGTCAGGCACCGGCGTCGCCGACTGGATCACCAACGATGTTGCCAGACGCGGAAATTTGCTCCGTGGCTGGAAGCAACGGCTGGAGAGCGGCCACTGCATCCGCGGCAGTCAATGCCGTTCCGTCAGAAAACTTAATTCCCGGTCGAATCGTAAACTGCCAGCGTTTGTTGGAACCATCGTGCGACCACTCCGTCGCCAGCACGGGTTGAAACCGGCCATAGCTGTCGAGCGCCACCAGCCGTTCGAACACCAGCGCCGCCAGCTTTTCGTTTGCGGCCGAATCGAGCGATCCCACTTGCCATGTCCGCGGATCGAGCGACACTCTGGCGGCGGATAGTTCGACGCGCAGCGTCCCGCCATAACGCGGGTTCTCGGCTGCCGGGACGGTCGCGGCGCTCGCGAGTAAAACACTACCTAGAACAAGAAATCGAAAGTTGATAGGCCTCATACCGACCTGTCTGAAGATTCCGGGCAACCGCGACGGCTTTCGCGTTCGCTGCAACATTATCGGCTGTTCTCGTCGCAGGTGTGTGCAAGGCAACGATCGGTCCCGCAAATTCCATGGCAACAGAAACGGACTGTGCACGGCGGTCTTTGAGATCAATAGCCTGAATCGCATCGGACATAGTCCAGTCTCCGTTGCCAGTCACAAGTACCTGCCAACCGCTTCCGCATCCGCTGTACACGCTAGCCATCTCATTGCCCCAATTCGGGAAGACGACGACGGGTTCGGCACCTTCCTCATATAAACGCGCCGATCCATCCTGTCCCGTCACGACAATCTTCGTTTTTCCCTCGGTCTCAAATTGTGCCGCGGAAATCCATGCTCCCAGCTTCTTGCCAGCGAGCGCAGCAGGAGATACCGTCCTCACAGGAATATGCTCGGTAGTTCTCCCGCAGCTCCACCCTTTTCCATCCACCAAAGAAATCCGGCAAAGTTCTCCCGGCCAGTACGCTGCCGCTGCATCAGCCTCTACGCCGGAATACAAACCCTGCTCGGCGCGCTCTGGCGAGCGATTTATGGGCAGATGTTCGACTCCAGTCGGCACCCATTCCGCGCCTCTCCATTCGTAAGAACTAATCTCTTGAACCCCGAGCGCGTAGGCATGCTTTCCATCTGCGCCTAACACCACGTCCAGAATCGGACTGTCCGACGAAAAGAGAAGTTCTTTGTGCAGTACGATGCTAAACGCCGGTTCAGGCACAAGGGCGCCGTTCACCAGCCCGATTGTGTCCATGACGGTCTCTGTAGTTTCTTTGCGTTGAATTTGAACAACTCCAATATATTCCGTGGAATTCTGCGTAACGCTGACCACTAAGCTGGCTGCCGCGTCCACCGGCAAGATCTTCACTCCTCGCCTCTGCAACTCTTCCTGGAATGCCGCCGATACACTTGCAAACTCTGCGCTTCGAAGCGAAGAAAGATTCCGAAACTCCAGCTTCACGGAGGATCCATGGATGGAGGCCCAAACTTTTCGAGCTAGCATACGCGCGGATTCCTCCAGAGTATCGGCGTTGGCAGCCTTCGGCACAAAAAGAAATACAAAGAAAAGAACAAATCGGAGGAGTTGACGGAGAATAGCGAGGCCGCGCGAAAGCGGCAGAGATAAATTTTGCTTGGCGCACACAGGCTTGCGGGATGATGATATCACGGCTGCGGACCAGGCTTTGGAACGCCACAGACCTCATGTGCTGTATCGATTTGAAAATCTATCGCCGATCTGGCCGAAACTTGCGGCAAATGCTGACAGCCGAGCGAGACAATTCGCAGCGGCGCACGTCCATCTAAGTAGTCGGGGCACGTTGGGAAATCTCTGTCCTCAAGGATGACAAGAATGAATCGGATCGCTCCTCGTCTTAACGCATTTCTGCGGCTGGCTGTTGCCGCGATGGCCTGCCTAACGGTCGGGTCCGAGCTGCCTGCCCATGCGCAGTCTTCCGGCGCTGCGGATCAAGTTCCCGCGGGACCAGCTCGCCTTCTCCGATTCGCGGACATCTCGAAAGATAAGGTTGTTTTTGCCTATGCGGGTGACCTATGGATCGCCTCCCGCGAAGGCGGCGCTGCCCGGCGGCTGACTTCACACCCCGGCGACGAGCTCTATCCTAAATTTTCGCCCGACGGAAAGTGGATCGCCTTCACCGGCGAATACGACGGCAATCCGGATGTCTACGTCATCCCCACCGAAGGCGGCGAGCCCAAGCGACTCACTTTTCATCCTTCGAACGACATCGTTCTCGGATGGACGCCCGATGGCAAGAACATCCTCTTCCGTTCCGATCGCTTTAGCACTTCTTTGGGCCGGAACACGCGCCTCTTTCTCATCTCGCCTCAAGGTGGGACACCGCACCCATTGCCCATCCCTCGCGGCGACCTTACTTCGTTCTCGCCCGACGGTACAAAGATCGCTTATCTGGAAACGTCACAGGAATTTCGCACCTGGAAGCGCTACCGCGGTGGCTGGAGCCTTCCGATCGCCATTTACGACCTGAAAAAGAATACTTACGAAGAGCTGCCTAAGTCCGCTGGCATGGAGATGTTCCCCATGTGGCACGGGAACTCCATCTATTTCATCAGCGACCGCGATGGCGTCATGAATCTTTACGGCTACGACCTCGCTTCCAAACAGACTAAGAAGCTAACCGACTACCAGGAGTTCGACGTCAAGTGGCCCAGCCTCGGCCCGGATGATATCGTCTACGAAAACGGCGGCCTGCTTTACGAATACAATCTCGACAGCGGCAAAACGCGCAACCTTTCCATCACGGTTCGCGCTGAGGATGTGGAAGCCCGCCCGGAATTTAAGAGTGTTGCTCAAGACATTGGCAGCGCCGCAATTTCGCCCTCCGGCGCACGCGCGGTCGTGGAAGCTCGCGGCAACATCTTCACCGTTCCCGCAGAGCATGGCAGCGTTCGTACGCTGACGACGGAACATTCGAGCATCCACGAACTTAGCCCAGCGTGGTCGCCTGATGGCAAGTGGATTGCTTATCTTTCCGACAAATCCGGCGAATATGAAATCTACACGCGCCCGCAAATGGGTGGCGAGGAAACGCGCATCACTTCCGACGGCAAGATCTATCGTTACGCCGTGGCGTGGTCTCCCGATAGCAAAAAGCTAGCCTACTGGGACAAATCCAATCAACTCTGGTACGTGAGCATCGACGACAAAAAACCGGTGCTTGTCGATACTTCCGACTACGGCCTTATCGCGGATGCTTCCTGGTCTCCTGACAGCCTCTGGCTTGCTTATTCGAGAACCCATCGCCGCGGCGCCAATGACGTTTTTCTTTACTCGCTCTCTACCAAGAAAATCACGGAAGTCTCCGCAGGCTTCTACAACGATAACAATCCTGTTTTCGACAACAACGGCAAGTACCTCTATTTCACGTCCACGCGCTATTTCTATCCCAGCATCGGCCAGCTCGACCAGCGCTACAACTACTATTCGACCGATGGCGTATTCGCCGTCACTCTCAAGGCCGACGAGCCCTCACCGTTCAAGCCGCAAAGCGACGAAGAGAAAGTCGCGGACTCTGAAAAAGACAAGAAGAAGGATGACAAGAAGGCTGACACCACCAAGCCAGGCGATCCAAAATCCGATGAACAAAAAGAAGAAAAGAAGGCGGAACCCGTCAAGCCCATCCAAATCGACCTTGAAGGAATTGCCAGTCGCGTAGTGCCCGTCCCCATTGAGGCCGGAATTCTCAGCAGCCTTACGGCTCGCAAAGACAAATTTTTCTACATCACCACACCGCAGGAAGCTCGCCAATCTGGCATTCCCGACCAAGGGCCGAAGAACGTGCTTCACGTCTATGACGTCACCAAGCGCGAAGACAAAGTCCTTCTCGAGGGGATCGAAAGTTACGACCTCAATAAAGAGGGCACAAAGGTTCTGTATAAAGTTGGCCCGCTGCTCGGCATCACCGACGCCGTTCCGGGCCAAGTTAAAGTCGGCGCGGGCAAACTCGATCTAAGCGGGCTCCAAGTGAAAATCGATCCTCGCCAGGAGTGGCGCCAGATCTATCACGAAGCATGGCGCACCGAACGCGATTTCTATTGGGATCCCAATATGACGGGCCATGACTGGAACAAAATCGGCGCGCGTTACGAAGCGCTCCTCCCTTGGGTGGCCCATCGCAGCGATCTCAATTATTTGATCGGCGAGCTCATCGCTGAGCTGAATACTTCGCACACCTATGTTGGCGGAGGCGATCAACCGAAAAAGCCGCATGTCAGCGTTGGCATGCTCGGCGCCGATTTCGAGCCGGACGGCGGCTTCTACCGCATCGCGAAAATCTATCCCGGCGAAAATTGGAACGATGATGCGCGCTCGCCGTTAACCGAACCTGGCATCAAGGTAAAAGCCGGAGATTATCTGATTTCCGTGAACGGCCAGGAAGCCCGCTCGACTCAGGACGTCTATTCCTACTTTCAGGATCTCGCTGGAAAACTCGTTACGCTGAAAATCAACAGCAAGCCTAGCGCCGACGGCGCGTGGGACATTACCGTAAAACCCATTGCCAACGAAACCGTCCTTCGCTATGTCGATTGGGTGGAGTCCAACCGCCGCAAAGTTGCAGAAGCCACTGGCGGCCGGGTTGGTTACATGCATGTTCCGGACACCACCATCCCCGGAATTATTGCCTTCGACAAAGAACTCACCGGGCAGCTGGACAAGGACGGCATGATCGTCGATGAGCGCTTCAACGCCGGCGGCCAGATTCCCGATTTCTACACCGAGAAACTCAAACGCTCGTTGCTGGCCGTCGTCTCGAGCCGCGATGGCAAGGATATTCCCTACCCTCCCGTCGCGATCTACGGGCCAAAAGTCATGATCGTCAACGAACTCTCCGGTTCCGGCGGCGATCTGTTCCCATGGCTCTTCCGCTTCGAAAAGATCGGTCCCATCGTCGGCACCCGAACCTGGGGCGGCCTGGTCGGCATCAATCGCGGCGCGCCATTGCGCGACGGCGGTTTCATCACCGCCCCAAGCGCAGGATTCTATTCCTGGGAAAATGGCGGCTCCTGGGCCGTCGAAAATCACGGCGTCGATCCCGACTTTGTTGTCCCTCAGCGACCGGATCTAGTCGTTGAAGGACACGATCCTCAACTCGAAAAAGCCATCGCACTGGCGAACGAAGCCCTGAAAGATTACAAAGGGCTTCCGCCGAGACCAAAGTTCCCCGGCTCAAATTAGCAGCCGTTGTAGGGGCGGGGCTTGCCCCGCCGATGGGCACGACGCCAATCGCAATTTACACGCAGCACCCGGAACAAAAAACGGCCGGCAATCAGCCGGCCGTTTTTATGTTCGGATGAAAAATAATTCAACCGCTAGCCGAGTGGCCCGGTCCGCGTCGCCAGCGGGGGAATAATCTCCTGGCAGATGGGGCGAAGCGCGGCGGTGCTTGCCTGCATGCTCATGATCTTTCCTCCTTTCCAGTGACGCGTCCCGAGCCACCCGCAGGGGTATTGGCTAGCGGAACCGGTAGCACGGACTTCAGTCCGTGCAAAAATTGCAAACAAACTCTCACGGCTTCTTGGGTGAGCGCTTCTGCGCGCTGACCGTCGGAGCCGACGTCGCACCATCCGAATCCCCGTCATCCGGTGTGGCGTTATTGTTGCCATTCGTGATTCCCGAAAACGCCGAGTGCATCACGTCATTCGCAAAAAAATTCTTCCCGTCCATGGGCACCATCATGATTTGCAGCTTGTCCGACAGCCGCTCCGCAATAATTTTCTGAATCAGCATCGGATTTTGCTTCAACACGCTCGCCTCGAATTTCATACGTTCAGAATCAGCCGCAGCAGTCACGCGAATACGGTTAGCTTCCGCTTCGGACAAATTTCTCTGCCGCTCGACCTCCGCCTTGCTGTCGATAATCTTCGCCTGCGCCGCAGCTTCCGCATTTTGCAGCGTCGACTCCTTGCGGGCCTCGGCCTCCAGCTTGGTCTGCTCGATCTGCTTCTGCTTGAGCGGCAAGGTGTACTGCATCGCATCCGCCTCCGCCTTAGCCTGCAGCACGCGCACCGCCGCTTGCCCCTCGGCCTGTTTCACGTCACGTGCCTTC
Organism: uncultured Acidobacteriota bacterium; assembly: GCA_963730495.1. GTDB lineage: Bacteria > Acidobacteriota > Terriglobia > Acidiferrales > UBA7541 > Acidiferrum. The sequence goes on from CAVSSD010000006.1 coordinate 322,267, forward strand.
TGCGCCTCCGCCTCCAATTCCGCGATGCGTACCTCTTTCAACTTGATGTCCTGCTCGGTTCCCAATCGCTCGTTCTCCTGCTCTTTCAGCAACAGCCCTTCAAGCCCTTTCGCGTACTCCGCCGGAAGCTGCAAATCGCGCAACAACACTTCGCGCACGAGTATTCCGTCGCTCTCCAGCCGTGTCGTAATCGCCGCCGCAGCCTTCGAACGCAACTCTTCCCTCTTCGTCGCGAAAATTTCCTGCGTAATGTAGTTCGGCGCAAGCTGCCGGTAAATCGTCGACACCACCGGTGCAACTACCTCTTCGCCGACCGGCTGCGGCAAATTCGCATGAATGGTATCCAGCCGTCGCGGATCCAACCGGTACCGCACCGAAACGGCCAAGCCGATGTTCAGCCCCTCCCGCGCCTGCACGACCAACACTTCGTTCTCCGATTTCGCCGTCGCGCTCGCCACCGTCGAGTACACCTGCTCTCGCGTGTCATACAACGCCACGCTATCGACGAGCGGCGTGACGAAGTGCACTCCCGGATACAACGTGGCGGGCCGCGCGCCCCAAATCTGGCTGACGCGTACGCCTGCCGACCCGTCCGGAATCACAACGATGCTCAGCGCCAGCAGGACGGGCAACACGCCCACGATCGCCAGCCGCTGCGCCAGCCCCCAGCGGACCGGTCCGAAAGGGCGCTGTGCCGTCACCGCCGTACTCGTTAGCGTCCCTGCTGTCGCTTCACTTGTTTTATTGCGCGCCAACAGCCGCTGAAGTTGCTCCGAGATAAATATGTCGTAGACCACTAAAGACCCAGCGCTGCCAAACAATCCGACCCCAAGAATCATCAGCAAATACTTCAAAGCCAGCATGGTGTTGCTCCTTCCCTCTTACTCCCGGGCGCTGCGGCGGAGGGTGACCGTCCGCTCCGCCGCTCACGTTGGGCCGGGAATCTTGCCCGCTGAATCTCAGGCTCTGTCCTCGGTACGGCACTTTCCGAAAGGGCTCCAACTACGCCCGACTCTACCGATCTATAGGGGAGGAGCTTGTTTACCCTGTAAGCGCCTCTCCCGACCGTTGACTCGCGCACTCAGCGATGCGAAGCGTACGCACGCGCCAGCTGCGCCGTCCCAGTCGCAAGCTGCGTCCGCGAATTCACGCGTCGGGCGGTCGCAGGCCGCATCAAAACAAACATCGCCCGCAACAGCAGGCCGTTAATCACAACGGCGGCAGCCGCGGCAAGAAGGGTTGTAAGAACGAGTGTTGCAAAGTGCAGCATGGCGATCATGGTGTGCCTCCCAGTCCTGCAGTGTCCTGTGACAATGGGAATGGCACGCTAAGAGCCACGCTAAATGCATTGAAAATAAACGACTTATATCTGAGGGGAAATAACGCCTTTGTGTTGCAGGAAACACGCCGTGGCCACCCAGACGCGCACGTGGCGTACCCGTTTGGCCTCGCGAGCAATCAGAGCTATTGTAGTAGTGTTAGAAAAAGGATTGTACGAAAGCACGACAGGAATAAGGACGCGAACCCACCTCGTCATCGTTTACTTACGAGCCGAATCGCTTCCAAAACCCACTCGATATGCCTCAACGCCCAGGAATGCGCATCGGCAAAATCCTCGGGATACCCATCTTTCTTCATTCGACCTGGGTTATTATTTTTGCCGCCATCACCTATTCGCTCGCCATGCAATTCGAGCAGCAGAATCCCGGCTGGACCCCTGCCCAACAGTGGAGCGTAGGCGTTTTCACCAGCGTTCTCTTTTTTGCTTCCCTTCTCTTCCACGAACTCGCGCACAGTGTCGTAGCGCAGTTCTATAAAATTCGCGTTCTCTCTATCACGCTATTTATTTTCGGCGGAGTTGCCAGCATAGAGCGCGACCCTTCCAAAGCTATACAGGAATTCAACATCGCCATCGCCGGACCACTCGCCAGCGGCATTCTCGCTGGAGCCTTCTTCGGCATGTATCTGCTCTTCCCGTCCAGCCAGACCGTTGCGGCACTTTCGGATTGGCTGTGGAAGACCAACGCAATGCTCGCCATCTTCAATCTTCTTCCCGGCTTTCCGCTGGATGGCGGCAGAATTTTTAGGGCCATCATCTGGGGCGCAACCAAGAATTTTTCCAAGGCCACGCGTGTCGCCGGAGCCAGCGGCCGCTTGATTGCCTACGCGATGATCCTTCTCGGCGGCTTCGGCGTTTTCAAGGGTTACCTCGCTCCTGGGCTCTGGAGCGTTTTCATCGGATTCTTTCTTTTGAACGCCGCGCAGGAAAGCGTCGCGCAAGCAGCCATTCGCGAGAATCTTACCGGCCTGCGCGCCGCCGACGTAATGAGCAACGAAGTTCCGACCGTTGGCCGCGCCATCTCGCTCGAAGACTATGGCGCCGAAGTCCTGCGCACCGGCCGCCGCTGCCACCTCGTCATCACCGACGATCGCCTGGTCGGCATGATGAACGTTCACACCCTCAATTCCGTGCCGCGCGACGAATGGGCTCACAACTCCGTCCAGGCCGTAATGATTCCCCGCGATCGCATCCTGTGGGCTACTCCCGACGAACCGCTTCTCGGCCTCCTCGAACGCCTTCTTACGGCCGACATTAACCAAATGCCTATCGTCTCCGGCTCCGACGATGGCGCCGCACATATCATAGGCATGGTTTCGCGTGATTCCATTCTTCGCGTCATGCAGACCCGCTCCGAGCTCGGTCCACTGGCCGTTGGCGCCGCAAGCAAGTAAATCGTTCCCGCTCCGTGCCGTGTGATGGGATCTGCTTCGCAATTCTCGCGCGTAGATTCTTCACCGTATCTTATTAACTTCAAAATCCATCTAAGGTATACGATGGTTGTGGACCAAAGTTCTGCACTCAAGGAGTCGCGAATGGCAAAGAAGAGCAAGCTCAATCAAGTTGCAGCGAAAATCGGCGGGGCGTTAGGCAAAGCGGACCGCAAAGCTCATCAAGTCGTCCGGGCCGGAACGCTTGCCAAGAAGGAGCTTCAAGACATCACCAAACAAGTCGACGCTCTCAAGCGCCAGCTAGCAAAGACCAGCAAGCGTCTCAAACACGCCCTCAGCTAGATTCAAAAAGCCCAGCCCAATATCTTAAACAACCAAGAATAGCCGTATGTTTCAGCCTCAGTATTGGCCTGTCCGCGCTCGTTCTGAATTCGCCGAAACGCCTTTCCGTCCCCTCACGTCCTTCCATTAGTCCCTATTTAGAATGTCTCCCGCATTTGGTTTATAATGCGCCGCCCGTGGGGTAGATAGCCTGAGCACGACTCACCAAACAAATTGGAGGAAGCGCAGCCATGAAATCGGCGACTGCTAGGAAATCTTTGTCTTCCAGGTATCCGGGTTGGATCAGTTGGGGCTCCCCGGCGCTGCTCATTTCTTCAGCGATCTTCGTGGTGAGTCTCGGCGCACAAACCCCTGGCCGTTCGGAAAACGCAGCGCCTACCGCGGCGTCCTCCGACTCCGGCACGCTCGCATCCCCGGTGCCGGTCACAACTCCCAACTACGCGCTCGAAGCGCGCTTCCTCCCTGCCAGCGTAAACCAACTCGTTTTCGATCTCTCCGTCACGCCCCACTGGTTTACGCTCTCCGATAAATTCTGGTACAGCTACCGCACAACCGACGGCACGAAGTATTACATCGTCGATCCTGTTAAAAAATCCAAAACGCTTCTTTGGGATAGCGCCAAAGTCGCCGCCACACTTTCTACTCTCACCAATTTCCCTTATGACGCGCAGCATCTCCCAATTAAACGCCTGCGGCTCGTTGACAAAGACACCCACATGCGCTTCGAAGTGGAAATCCGCAAAGACGGCGTCGTTCCCAATGAACCCGAGAAAAAAGCTCAGGACGATGGCAGCCAGCAAGGCAACGAAAGTGAAGTGAAACAGAACGAAGACAAACAAAGCGGCCAGCAGGGTCAGCGGGCGCAGGGTTCTGGCCAGCCGCCCGAGCCTCGCGAAGAGACTCGCATTCTAACTTTCGAATACGATCTTGCCAGCGCCAAAATCACACGGCTCGATAACGTCGAGCCCATGCGCAAGAAACCAATGTGGGCGGCCGTTTCCCCTGATGAAAAAACAGTTGTCTTCGTCCGCGGCCAGAATCTTTTCATGATGGACGCCGACAATTACGCCAAAGCTCTCAAAAAAGCCGGCGATACCACCGTCGTTGAGACGCAGCTCACCACCGATGGCGTCGAAAGATTCGGTTACGCCCGCCGCATCCTGCCCGAACAAGAAGACGAGCTCAAAAAGGAAGACAAGGGTGATGCAAACAAAGCCGGCATCCGCGCTCCCGCTATCACCATCCACTGGTCAAAGGATTCGAAAAAGTTTGCCGTCGTCCGCGACGACAATCGCAAAGTTCCTGACTTCTGGGTCATTCACTCGCTCGCGAGTCCACGTCCAATTCTCGAAGCCTATCCCTACCAGCTCCCGGGGGAAGACATCATGCCCGGCTCTCAACTAGAAATTCTCGACGTCGCTTCGAAACAACTCGTTGTCGTGCAAGCCAGAAATTTTCCCAACCAGCAGCTCCGCATCTCTGACGCGCCCCAACTCGAGCGAGATCGCGAAGAGCTTCGCCAGGAGCAGGAGGGCACGCAAGAGGGCGGGCAAATGCCGGTTACGCGTGTCAGCCCGCGCTGGATCTCCGACACTCCCGACAAACTCTACTTCACCAGCACCAACCGCGATTTTCGCAGAGTGGACGTCTGCGTCGCCGACACTTCAACTGGCGCATCAAAGCCTCTCATCCAAGAACGTTCCAACGTTTGGCTCAGCGTGAAGCCTCTGCGCCTCACCGGCAACGGCCAGGAATTAATCTGGTGGTCTGAGCGCGACGGCTGGGGACACTTCTACCTCTTCGACGCCGCCGGCAAGCTTAAGAACCAAATCACTTCCGGCGAGTACGTCACCGATCAAATCATTTCTCTCGACGATAAATCGCGTATCCTCTATTTCACCGCTAACGGCCGCGACCGCGGCGAAGATCCCTACTACACGCATCTCTATCGCATCGGCCTGGACGGTGCCGGCCTGCAATCGCTAACACCCGGCAATTTTTCTCACGCTGTCAGTGCCCCCGACGACGGCAAATATTTCGCCGACACCTATTCGCGCGTGGACACTGCTCCAAAGTCCACGCTCGTCGATGCGCAAGGTGCACAGCTCGTCGATCTCGAAACAACCGACATCTCTCAACTCCTCGAAGCCGGTTTCAAATTTCCCGAAGTCTTCAAAGTCAAAGCCGAAGACGGCATCACCGATCTCTACGGCATAATCTACAAGCCGTTTGATTTCGATCCTTCTCGCAAATATCCGCTGATCGAGTTCGTCTATCCCGGCCCGCAAGTCGAACAAGTGAACAAAACCTTCTCTCCCAAGAGTCCCAATGTCCCGCTCTCTCAGCTTGGTTTCATCGTTATTGAAGTCGGCGCCCGCGGCGGAAGCCCTCAGCGCGACAAATGGTACGACAGCTATGGCTACGGCAATCTCCGCGACTACGGCCTCGCCGACAAAAAAGTTGCCGCCGAACGCCTGGCCGCCGTCCACCCGTACATCGATCTCTCGCGCGTTGGCATGTGGGGCCATTCCGGCGGTGGTTTCATGACCGCCGCAGCCCTCATGCAATATCCGGAGTTCTACAAAGCCGGCTGGTCCGAATCCGGCAATCACGACAACAACGTTTATAATCGCGACTGGAGCGAGAAATACCACGGCGTCCGCGAAGAAATGCAAAAAGACGGCACCGAAAAATTCATCTACGAAATCGATAAAAACTCCGACCTCGCCAAAAATCTAAAAGGCCACCTCATGCTCACCACCGGCGACATGGACGAAAACGTAAGCATGGTCAACACCATGCATCTGGCCAATGCACTCATCAAAGCTGACAAGCGCTTCGAACTCCAGGTCTATCCCGGCATGCGCCATCCCTACATGCCCATCGTCAGTTACGTCGACATGGCTCGCGGCGATTTCTTCGCCCACTGGCTCCTCGGCTCCTCCGACACCCGCGCCGACATTCTCGAACTCCAAAATCAAAAACAAGCCACTCCCAGCAAAAAATTCAAAGAGTAGCTTTTGCCTTCGTAGCGGCGGCCTTCAGGCCGCCATCTCCTCTTCGCGGTCCTGTGGCCCGGCTGCCCGCTCGTTGGCCCGCCGAGATAAATTTGATCTTGTTTTTCTATGGGCTGGCCTCCCGGTTGTGATTTTTTCAAAGGTTCCGCGCGTAACATGTTCCTCTTTTGCTCGTCTAATTCAGTGGCCCCCAAAACCACGGAACTTTTTCGGTAGCCAGGGAGTATACACGGGGAGAAGTAAGGGGAGAGGAGCGCTCATGAACGAACTTTGGCGCGACATTCGCTACGGCATCCGGCTGCTCTGGAAGAGCCCCGGCTTTACTTCCGTCTCCTTACTCGCCCTGGCTCTGGGCATCGGCGCCACGACCGCCATCTTTAGCCTTCTCTACTCCGTCCTTCTCGCGCCGCTCCCCTACGTCGATAGCGACCGCATCGTCATGGTCTGGTCCCACGACAAAAGTGGCGAGCGCAACGGCACTTCCCCCAGTGACCTTCTCGACTGGCAAAAGCAAGCCACCGTCTTCGACTCCCTCAACGGCTGGACCGGCGAAGGCTTCACCATCTCCACTCCCGACTGGACCGAACAAGTCCAGGCCAGCCGCGTCGCCCCCGGCTGGTTCGACCTCCTCTTCAGCCCCAAGGTCACTCTCGGCCGCCATTTCGTTGCCGACGACACCCTCCCCGGCAACGACCACGTCGTCATCCTCAACAACAAATTCTGGCGCGACCATTTCGGCAGCGATCCCAGCGTTGTCGGCAGAAAGCTCCGCATGAGCGGCGAACTCTATACCGTTCTCGGCGTTGCCGCTCCCAGCCCCTCTGACGTTGGCGATTCTTCCATGAACGTCCCGCTTTCCTTCAAACCCGACGAGATCAAGCGCGAAAATCATTTTCTCCTGGTGATGGGCAAGCTCAAGAGCGGCGTCACTCTCGAAGCCGCCAACTCAGAGATGGACGTCATCGCCAAACAACTCGCTCAAACCTATCCTAAAACAAATGCCGATCTCACGGTGACCGTCGAGCCTCTCAAAGACGACTTTCTTCCCAAGCAAACCCGCCTCGGCCTCTGGCTCATGATGGGCGCCGTCGGCTTCGTTCTCCTGATTGCCTGCGTCAATATCGCGAACCTGCTCCTCGCCTGGGGCACGGCGCGCCAGAAAGAAATCGCCGTGCGCGCTTCGCAAGGCGCCACCCGCGCTCGCATCTTCCGCCAATTCCTTATCGAAAGCCTTTCCTTGGCATTGATGGGTGGCCTTCTGGGGACATTACTCTCCGTTGCCCTTCTTCGTGGTGTCATGAGCCTCATGCCCAGAAACCAATTGGGGATCCCCTACGAAGCCGATCCGCACCTCAATATCCCGGTTTTACTTTTCACGCTCGGCGCAACGCTTCTCAGCGGCGTGCTCTTCGGCTGCTTCCCCGCCTGGCATGCCGCCCGCCAAAACATCAGCGACATGCTAAAAGAAGGCGGCCGCTCCTCTTCCGCAGGAGCCAGCCACAATCGCCTTCGCCGCAGTTCTCGTCGTCGCCGAGTTCGCCCTAGCCTTAATACTAGTCGCCGGCGCCGGCCTCATCCTCCGCAGTTTCTGGAATGTCACCCAGGTCGACCTCGGCATTCGCCGCGACCACGTCCTCACCTTCAGCGTCCCCATCCAGCACGAACGCACCTCTAGCGCCGCGCAGATTCGCTCGATCTACCGGCAACTCGAAGAGCGCATCGCCGCCGTTCCCGGCGTCATGAAAATCGCCATAGCCCCCGGCCTTCCGACGAACGGCGCTGGCCGCCTCCATTTCACCATCGCCGGCCAGCCTTCCGATGACACCGACAACAACCCCAACAAAGAACCGCAGGCAATGATCAACACGGTCACGCCAGGCTATTACGAAACTTACGGCATACGTCTTACCCGCGGCCGCTATCTCGACGCCCGCGATCTCGCCGGCGCACCCCGCGTCGCCATGGTCAGCGAAAGTTTTGCCCGCCAATATCTACCCGGACTCGACCCACTCACCCAGCGCGTTAAAATCGTCGAGCTTGTCCCCGACAAGAATCCCCCCTTCGGCGCCCCTGTCGAATGGCAAATCGTCGGCGTCTTCCACGACGTCCAATACGAAAGCCACCCAACTACCACCGGTTCCGCCGAAATTGACTTTCCTTTTGACCAAAGCCCCTGGCCCTTCACCACCATGGCCGTCCGTACCAACGGAAATCCCAGCTCCGTCACAACCGGCATCGCCGCCGCCGTCCGTTCCGTGAATCCCGATTTCCCCATGACGCATGTGCGCACCATGGACCAGGTCATCAGCGAATCCCTCGTCACCGACCGCTTCACCGTCCTCGTCTTCGGCACCTTCGCCGTACTCGCGCTCCTCCTCGCCGCCATCGGCATTTACGGCGTTATGACCTTCTCAGTCGCTCAGCGAAATCACGAATTGGGCATTCGCATTGCCCTCGGCGCTGGCAGCTCTCAAGTCCTTAGATTAGTGGTAGGCGAAGGCATGTGGGCCGCCTTGATCGGCATGGCTATCGGTTTCCCCGGCGTCTACCTCGTCGGCAAAACCCTGAAAAGCTTCCTCTACAACGTAGGCACCCTCGACGTCCGTGCCCTAACCGGCGTAACCGTCGTCCTCTTAGCCGCAGCCCTGGCGGCCTGTTACATCCCAGCCCGCCGCGCCACCAAAATCGACCCCCTAGTCGCCCTGCGACAAGAGTAGCGCAGCGCCGCCAATGCGCCGCCCGCGCCTATCTCGTTCTTCTCTGCGAACTCTGCATTGTGAAAAACATCACCGATAGGACGCTTTAATTCCGTATGTACTCGCTGGTCAGAGAATTTTTTGCGTTGAGCAGTTGCTTGGGCGTGCCTTCAAACATGACTTTGCCGCCCTTCGTGCCGCCTTCGGGACCCATATCGATGACCCAGTCGGCATTTTTGATCACTCTCGGGTTGTGTTCGATCACAATAACGGTGTTGCCCGCGTCCACGAGTCGGTTCATGATCTCCAACAGGTGACTGAGATCCGACATGTGTAAGCCGGTTGTGGGCTCATCCAGCACATAGATGCTGCCTTGTTTGTGGAGCTCACTCGCCAGTTTGATGCGCTGACATTCGCCACCGGAGAGCGTGCTCAGAGGCTGCCCCAGCGTCAGGTAATCGAGGCCGACGTCGCTCATGGCTTGTAGTTTGCTCGTGATCTTGTCGATCCTGAAGTATTCGAGCGCCTGCCGGACAGTCATTTCCAGGACATCGTTGATCGATTTTCCGTTGAGCTTGTGCTCCAGCACTTCCTCTTTAAATCGTTTGCCCTCGCAGATCTCGCAGGGAGACTTGACCTCGCCCATTGCGAGGATCTCCGTGTAGATCACGCCCAGTCCCTGGCAGTTCTCACAGGCGCCTTCCGAATTGAAACTGAACAGGGATGGGCTCACCTTGTTCGCGGCCGCGAAAGCCTTTCGCACCTCGTCCATGATGCCGGTATAGGTGCCAGGATTGGACCGGCTTGAAACACCCACAGGGGACTGGTCGATCACAATGCAGTCCGGGTGTTGACGTAGAAAAGTTTGGTGGATTAACGAGCTCTTTCCCGAGCCTGCGACACCCGTGATCGCTGTGAGGACACCCTTCGGGATGTCCACGCTCACGTTCTGCAAGTTGTTGGCTTTTGCATTCTTGATCGGCAGTTTTCCACTTGGGGAACGGAAATCGCTTTTGATCGAAACGGACTGTTTGAGATATTTTCCGGTCAGCGTGTCCGCGCTCAACAGGTTCTTGAACGGGCCTTCGTACATAATCTGGCCGCCCTGCGTTCCGGCATGCGGCCCCACGTCCACGACGTGGTCAGCCACTTTAATGACGTCAGGATCATGCTCTACAACAAGAACCGTATTCCCGCGATCACGCAACTGTTGAAGAAGTTCGTTCAAACGATGCACGTCACGGGGGTGAAGACCGACGCTGGGCTCGTCGAATACGTACATCACGTCCACGAGGCTGCTGCTAAGGTGTTTGACGATCTTCACGCGCTGCGATTCGCCGCCAGAGAGCGTATCTGTTTCACGATTTAAGCTGAGATATTCGAGGCCGATATCCGCGAGATACTGCAGGCGCTGGATCAGTGTTTTCAAAATGGGCGTGGCTTTCGGTTCCTTAATCGACTTGACCACACCGATCAACTGGCTCACTTCCATCGAGGCCAGCTCAGCGATGTTGTATCCGTCGATCTTGCACTTCAGCACTTCCTGACTTAAGCGCGCGCCCTTGCACACCGTGCACGGCCCCATCGTGATCCAAGGCGTCACAAGCTTTTGTGTGCGTTCCGACATGGTCTTCACGTCGCGCGTGATGTACTTCGCGGTGAATCTGCTGATGATGCCTTCGCACGATATATTGATGGTCTTGCCGCCGACCTTTGTTTTTACTTTGTAGGGTTTGGCGTAAAGGAGCAGTTCCATTTCCTTTTCGCTGAACTTCGAAAGTTTCTTGTCCATGTCGTAGAGTTTCGACTGGCCGAGGAAATTCCAATACCAACTGTCGACGGCATATTCGTGGAACAGGATCGCGCCTTCGTTTAGTGTTTTCGATTTATCGAGGAAGAGGTCCAGGTCCACGCCCACCTTGCGGCCGAGGCCATTGCAGTTCGGGCACATGCCCTTTGGGTCGTTGAAGGAAAACACATTCACATGTCCCACATGCGGTTTGCCGATCTGAGAATACATCCGGCGCAGCACTGGGTAGATGTCGGTAATCGTGCCCATCGTCGAATGGGACCCGCCGCCGAGCCGTTTCTGGTCCACGATGATAGGCATGCTCAGGTTTTCAATGGCATCGGCGTCCGGCTGGGAGTAGCGCGGCAGGAAAGTACGGATGAACATGCTGAAATTCTCGTTCATCTGGCGTTGTGCTTCGGTCGCGACGGTGTCGAAAACGATCGACGATTTGCCGGAACCCGAGACGCCGGTGAAGATGGTGATCTTGCGTTTGGGAATGCGCAGCGAGACGTTTTTGAGATTGTTCTCGCGCGCCCCGCGAATCTCGATGTATTCCTGAGACATGGTTTCACCTACGGTTTGCTGCTCGCTCGGCCGGTCTTCAGCCTACAGTTAAAGTAGCTGCGCTCAGCGTAAGCTATCTCTTGGGCATACAAAAACAGAGATTGTTACCGTCTGGGTCGGTCACTGCGAACTCGCGAAGTCCCCACGTCTGATCAACTGGAGCGGTATGAATGGGAGACTCTGGACGTTTAGTTGTATTCAGACCCCGAGCTCGAAAGGTGACGTAACGCTCATCAACGTCGTCCACAAACACACGGTTGAGGGAGCCAAACACCCCATCTCCTGAATGACGAGAAAGCTGTAATTCAGCCCCGTCCCGAACCAAGTCAATGACTCCGTTGGCCATCTCGCGGTCTTCATGCCCAGGCCACTTGCGCTCGAAGTCGAGAACTTCGGTGTAAAAGCGTATCGATCGTTGCAAATCGCTGGATTTGATCACGGGGACAATCTTCATGACAACCTCCCGAAAAGCAGGCCAATAGAATACCCCGTGTGACACCACCGACTATCTCCGTTCTCCAACAGAACGTCGAGCAGCCAATCCCAGGACTCCGTTCAATCTTTAGCGTTGGCGCGCAACCATACGCCTTCGAGCATGGCTGGAACCCATTGCTCGGCTGGACAACTGCTCCAACTGTCTCTCATGAAAACAAGGGGCCTAGCCCCTTCCATCTTGGCTGCGTCCCCGATATTGAGAATAAATAAGGAGCCATTTGAGAATTGGCAGTCATTCAGCTCACCAGCAACTGTTGCTTGCCGATAGATGCTTACGGGGGCGGTCAAACATCGATCGACCACTTCCGGCGAAGAGAGTGTCATTCGCAGCTTCTGGTCCGAATAGATTTGCCTCATGCGGCGCAAGCTCTTCACAAGGTTGTGCACCGCGATGCCGATTGCATTTACGGCGGAAAGGTCGTTATTCACCATGCCTGCAAGTTGGCGTTTCGCGCGCCTGACCTTGCCACTGAGTTTCCACCAAGTCAGCTTGAAAACATTGGAAGAACGTGGAGCTCTGACCAAAGTAATAGCCGCGTCCCAGCTCTCTGGAGTGGCGACGAACGTTTCAGAAAACAGCCGTCCCAGTATCTGCTGCGCCCGCAGGCCTAAAGATTCTTCGGCGCCATGGCCTCTGACCCAATCCGATAAAGGTTCAAGCTCTTCAGGACCCAGTCTCACCTGAGGCACCTTGAGACTGAGGCGATTCCATAGCGCCTGCTGATCCAATTTGCGGGAATTGGACTCTCGAGGCTTCATCGTCGGAAACCGATTGCCCGCGTACGACAGCACACTTAAGGAACGCTTCAGGAGAAGCCAGTTGAGGGGGCAAGTTCGCGAATCAAATTTACGATCGAAACGCAGATCGGTGTTTATGGCTTCGATTTCTTGAGGATCGGAGACTTCAATTACGTCGAGAACGCCGGGAATGTGGTGTCTCTTCAACTAACCCCCTGACTGGCCCTGTCGCGCCTGCAAGAGATGTTCATTCCCTCTCGATGATGCGCCTGCTATCTCGTTTGCCATGCAAGATGCGAAGAATGTGCATGGTGTCATCATGTAAAAGATAATAAATGCGAATGGCTTCAAATCCGGCGACCGGCCAGGTACGGAGATTCTGCAGTCGCGAATTGTCGGAAGAATACCGCGGACCCACCTGCGGGTGGTCGCGCAGTGATTGGACGGTTCGCCGGACGGACTCTCGGAAACGAATGGCAACCTCAGGAACGTCTGCGGCGAGCAGGCAATACCGGAACTGCCGCACGATATCATCGCGGGCAGCCTGCCGATCGAGAACCTTCACGGACGCGGGCCGGCCCTATGTTCGGAAAGTAGCTCATCCGTTTGGTTATCGACCGAGCCCCAAAACTCTTCTTCGGTGAGTTGCTTGGAGGCGAGCCCTTCAGCGAGCAAGGTGTCGAGCTCAGCTGGCGTCCCAGAGAAACCCGGTACAGTACGTTGTTCGACGGCTGTCAGAGCGGCCTCGAAAACTTCCTCAAGGGAGTCATAGGCGCCACGGCTGAGCACAGCTTGAATGCGGCGCTCTTGTTCCGGCGTGAGATGGATCGTCATGGTGGTTACTCCTAGGGTATAAACTTCAGGGTAGGAGAAAACCTACCTTGGGGCAAGTCCATATCGTCCCATCTGTCCGTTCGCCCGCTGAGGCATCCATCCTACTCTCTTGAGGAACAGCGGAATCGGCTCGTCTGTCCCCGGTTTTTTCGAGCAGAGCGGCGCCACAATTCCGCTCTGGGGTCAGTCTAAGCTCCGCACAGACACAACCCAGCGTTTGTAGTCCTGCGTTAAGCGGCTACGGTTTCTCTTTAGTTTGGTCGGTTATCCAGTTCGTTTCCCAAGTTTTTCCCCCATCCGTAGAAAAGGCCTGCTCGAAGTGTGGCGAATCCGTTGTGACGCCTGACCAGACGAATCGGGCATAGATCGCTCTCCCCTCATAGACTTGTTGGTTATAGAATTCCCCTCGTCCGTTGCTAAACTGCCCGACCATGGGATTCTGCTCCAGGACTCCATCGGCCGCGTTGGCCCAGTAAATGCTCCACTGACGAGACTCCGGATTGTAAAGACGCAGCGCCAAGCCCTGAATGTGTATGAGCTTGTCCGCGCTTACGACATTCATTTCTTCTACTTCCGCACGACCGTCCAAGACCTTCCGACAGATCGTGGTCCCGTCGAATTCCACCCATTCGGTGGAGCCGGCTAATCGCCGCTTCAATCGTTTCAGGTGAAATTTCCAAGAGCCAACGAGGAAGTCAAAATCGTGTTGCCCATCTCGTTTGTCTGACATACTCTGTTGAGCACTAACCGTCCCGTTCTGTCCGTGTCCTCTTTCCGTTAGGAAAACGAGCGACACACCAATCAGACCTAAGCACCAGTAGAGATTTATATAATTTCATCAGCGGTTCCTTTCAGAGACAAACTACAGAGGAGATGACAATGCTCTACCAGCCAGCTTGCCACACCGCGCCCAAGCGGGAAATGCCCACTTTAGGAGATCAGGGCATAGCCACTCGCTACACGACAACTGGTGCGAACAGTTCACGTGCGATCAGCTATTGATGAGGACGGAGACCCCGAACATGAAACCTTATGAACCCAGCCGCACAGCACTGATGATTGCCCGGCAACGAGCTGCTCATCAGCTGCTCGATCACGGCTCAATCCTCGATGACCCATTTGCCATGAAGATTCTGCGTAAAGACGAAAAGGACGTGCTTCAGTTTGCGAACGGGCACCCCTTGGCCAGCATCGGACGTCTGTTCACCACCGCGAGAAGACGGATTGCGGAAGATGCTTTGTCAAAAGCTGTCGAAAAAGGGGTACGGCAGATCGTCATCCTTGGCGCCGGACTCGACACTTTCGCTCTCCGGAATCCCCATGGCGCACGACAGATCCTTATCTATGAGGTGGACCACCCCGCGACGCAGGCATGGAAACGCCAGCGCTTGGCGGAAGCTCAAATCGCACTTCCCCCATGGCTTATTTTCGTGCCCGTCGATTTCGAGCGGGACAACGTGGGAGAGAAGCTCGTCGCCGCATGCTTTCAGCAGAACTCGCCCGCGTTTTTCACTTGGCTCGGGGTTGTACCATATCTCACACAGGACGCTATCGGCCGCACTCTGGACTACATGTCGTCCATCCAGAACTCGGAGGTGGTGTTTGACTACTTGGAACCTCCCGAGACATCGTCCGAAGCGGTGAGGCAATTAGAAAAGGAGCGGACCGAACAGCTTAAGAAAATGGATGAACGTTCGCTCAGCCGGTTCGAGCCGGCTGGCATGGCAGCGATTCTTCGCTCGCACGGATTTTGTGCGATCGAAGACATAAATTTCCAGGAGATCGTATCCAGGTTCGGTCGCGCCGTTCAAGGACTCGCACCCGGACACCTTGGCGTTCATGTTGTCCACGCTAAGCACTAATGGAACGCGGTCATCTTTTAATTTTATGACTTTGGCGCGAGTACCCGCAGGCGCTTTCCTCTTCAATTTGATTTGATTGTACTCAATGGCGGCACGGACGAGATTTTTTAGAGCACGCGCATTGATCTTATCGCCCTCGAAAAGATCGATGGCTCGCCACTTGTTTCCTCCGAGGCCTGCGTTGAAGAGCTTGTCAGGATCCGGGAGGTGGCCCCGTTGGAAAAGGTAAGCTTCACTTTATCTTTGTGGGCGTTGCCGACCGCGATCATTCCGTCGCGAGACCACACTGGGCTTCCCATCCACTTCCATTCCTCGATGATCTCCCGGTCGGCCTCAAGGATGGTCTTGCGGACGCTGGCAAGCGTTTTGCCACGCCAATCTGTGAGTCCTTCGATCAGCTGGTCAATGCGTTCCGATGGATTCATTGGATCTTTATACCTCCAATTCTTGTCCCGTTTTCAGCGCCAGTTAGGCCGGTCTCCTCGAAATAAGCCGTCGAACCACATGGCCTTTCCACATCCACAACCCCGAAATCAGCAAAACAGGAAAAAGAACATACCGAATAATGGGGGCATAGTATGGGGTATTCGACGGTGAATCATAAATATAACCGATCATCGGAATACCAAAGACAATGTGAATCCAGCGAAAAATCGAACGTTTGGTGGCTTCTTTCATGATGAATTTTCCTCCATTTCTGAAATAACTACCCCAGGGTCTCCATACCGAACTGCTTGGCGTACTCCGTGTTCAGCCGCTGCCAGCCGCCGAACTTCATCGCCTCGCCACCAGCGATGTGGCCGATGGGAATTCCCTCAGTGCGTGTGCGTCATCTGGTACCAGACCGGAACATAGCCGGAGAGAGCCAGAGCCGCCAGAACCGCCACCCCTGTAACCATGCGGAGGGTGCTGGTCGACCGCGCCGCGATAGGCATGGCTATCAACCGCCCGTACGCGATGAATGCCGCGACTCCTCCCAGCACCAGATTGACGGGCACGAAAAAGCTGTGACTCGCCGCGCACGATGTGAAATATAGCGGCCAGGATCATGACCAGCGTCAGGCCGATGGCAGCAAACGGCGTGAGCTTCGGTTTGACTCCGGTCATCGCCGGCAGGATCAGGCCGATGCCTCCCAAAAACTCGCAGATTCCGATGAAGACAAACAGGCCTTGCGGCACCGCAGAAAACCAAGCGACATTATGGAGCATGTGGTTCCACACGGCCGGGTCGTAAGCCAGGATTTTGCCGAAGCCGGTGAAGCTGAAGAAGACTCCCCACAGTACTTGCAAGTCCAAAGCAGGAATTGAAGGCCTTCGTTGCAAGCGATGGGTGTTGATTTGCGTAATTCATTGCATTTCATCTCCTTACTGAAGTGATTCCCACGTGGAAGCAGAAACATCAGCTCTGCTGCCCAGGTTAAATTGGCAACCTCCGAAGAGGGTGCCGAAATTCACTACTTTTGAGCCGCCGGAGGCGGCCAGTTGGGCGCTTCAATACCGAACTGCTTGGCGTACTCCGCGTGCAGCCGCTGCCAGCCGCCGAACTTCACCGCCTCGCCGCCAACCATGCGGCCGATAGGAGTTCCGCCGAGAAGGCGATCCAGAACATCGAAACAGATGTGCCACCCGGCAGCACCCATGGCGATGAAGGGGCGACCGATGTTGGTCCAAAGAGTCAGGCGCGTGCCACCGCCGGAGGCTTCGAGTTCCCACCGCATATTGTGGTCACCCCAGTTGTACTCAAGCGCATGTGGAGCGTCGGCTCGCGTCACTCTTGTTTCGGAAACGTGCAGCTTGGGGGATGCCACCGTGGTGAGCTTCACCGTGGCGCCGGCCGTACCGAGGTTGCCATCGGCATCGAAGGGCGCCCACTCGCGCAGATGCGCTGGATCGGTAAGCGCCTGCCAGACTTTTTCCGGCGAGTGGCGCAGCTCTCTGACGAGAATGAGTGTCCACTTCTCGCCGTCCTTTTGAATCTGCGCTCCGTAGGCCGGAGCCGGTGTGTACTGTCCGAGATCGCCCATCTTCTTCTCCTTGTCCTAGTTCGCCGCGCAATCCGCGACGACCATGTTGGTGACCGGGCTGGTAACCGGGCGCCCTACCACTTTGCCAGTTGCGTCAGCTGAACAATATTGCCGCAAGTGTCCTTCAGCATTGCGATGGTCGAACCGGTCACTTCTGTGGGCGGCATCGTGAACTCGGCACCGCGGCCCTTGATTTTCTCGTAGTCGCCCTTGACGTCGTCGGTGAAGAACATGATCGCGGGCTGGCTCTGCTGAAAGATCGCCTGCTGATACGCTTTGGCCGCGGGATTTTCGTTTAGCGCCAGCTGCAGCTCAGTGCCGTTGGGCTCCTCGGGCGAGGCCACAGTCAGCCAGCGATATGGGCCCTGACTGAAATCGGTCTTCTTGGCAAAGCCCAACACCTCCGTATAGAAGCGCAGGGCCTTGCTCTGGTCGTCCACGAATATGCTCACCACTTTGATTTTCATTTCTTTTCTCCTTTGTTATTTCCGCGGTTTGCGCCGCGGCGATTTCTCGTTGCCTTCTTTTTCGTAGGTGTTGCCTTCGTTGGTGTTACAGGATCCATGCGGTCCAGGTGGCGCTCGAGAGCATCCACGTGATCGGACCAGAACCGCCGGAACTGAGCCAGCCAGGCATCGACCTCCTGAAATGGCTCAGGTTTGAGCTGGTAGAGACGGCGTTGTGCGTCCACGGTGGACTCCACGAAACCGGCCTCGCGCAGCACGCGCAGGTGCTTTGACACGGTCGGCTGCGGCATACCAAGCCGACGCTCGATCTCTCCCACTGACTGTTGCGACGAGACCAGCAGGCTCAAGATCGCGCGACGGTTCGGCTCCGCAATGATTTCGAATACTGATTCCATACTCTTCATATACGCCATGAAGCATATACGTGTCAAGGTATATTTTAAAAAAAAGAATGGGGCAGGCTGCGGTTTCACCCGGCGTGCAAGGATGGCATTGAGGTGGGCGCTACGTTGATTGCGACCGCAGCATGCTTAAGACCATGGCGATTTGGCCAGAATGATAAATCGCGTGCTGCACAATTCCATCGAACATCGTTTCGTAGGGATAGCTGCGTCCGGCGACCTGTTTCGTCAAATCCGCAGCGGGAAAACTCCGAATCTTTTCTTCGAGCAGATCGCGGCTTTGGTTCCAGCGGATGACGAGATCGTTCCAAGGGACCGGCGGCTCTGCCCATTCCCTTTCGGCATCCCAACGCGGCATCAGATTGCTGTCGGAAGTGTTTCGAATTCTTTCATTCCAAAGCAGCAAATGCTGAAGCAGCGCCGCAATGGAATGAGCCTCCGGAAGTGGGGCCTTGATCGCAAGCTCCGGCGAAATTCCCGCCAACAGCTCAGCGAGCGTAGGCCCATACCAAGCGCCTTTGACCGTCGCGGCGCGATAAGAATCGGCGATGCGCTGGGTTTCGTTCACGTTTGCCTCTAACAGGCGCGCGCACAATTTGCGCGGAGTGCCGTACCTTTCGGTTTCTAAGCGTGCGGGTTTTTACTTTGTCTTTCTTTCGTCCTGCTACCACTCGCTCTGTATTCCCTACTGGCCTATCCCCTTGCTCACTCGAAACACGTGCCCATCCGGATGCCGCACATGCATCTCACGCGTATTCCACGGCATATCGGTCGGCGGAAAAACGACATCTAACCCGGCGGCCACGCACTCCTTGTAAACTTCGTCCACGTCCGCAACCCACAGCGACATCCACACGCCCTGATCGGCCGTTTCGTCTCCGTCCCGTCCAAACGTAGAGCTATTCGTTCCCTTACCCCGGCTTCCCTGCCCTCCAAGGCAAAGAAAAATCTCGCACTCTCCAGATCCCACAGACCCAAACGTTGGCGGCGTTCCCCAATCCCAGCACTTCTTCCAACCCCACTTTTCAAACCACGCAAAACTAGCCGCAATGTCCGATACATTCAAGATCGGCGTAACATGTTTCGCGTCCATAGCGCCGAAGCATACCACGCTCCCCGACCACAGGGACCAATGCAAACTCCCCATCCAAAGCGGCGTTCCCATAACAGAAAGAACGCAAGCAGGCCATCTTATTTGCCGCTACAACAGATATTGCACAACACGGTCCCGAGGCACAAACGGAACATAGACTTGCTGATAGCCACCGATGAAAACCACGTTCTTGTTCTGTTCGTGCATCAGCCCCGCATTGGGCGAAAAAATCGGCTGCGCACTTCCTTGGCCAGTGATTACTGGAATGATTCCGCTCCCTAACTTCATGACCCACAATTGCGTGAAATCATTCCAGTCGTAACAAACCGCCAGCATTGGACGCAGTGATTCAAGAATTCTCTCCCTGCGCTGCTGTCTAGGCATCGAAGCGGGATAGACCTTCTCCCATCTCCGGACCAGTTCGCCGTCAAACCACCACGAACCATAAGGATTATTCCTGAGGCTGACTGCGCGGAAGAGTTCTTTTTTCCAGTCTCCTGCCGAGGGTGTTTGACGGGAACCAAATTCTCTCACGCCGCCACTCTTCTGAACGTCACGCACTATGTCAGCTGCAGCATTTCGGCATCGAACTGGGTCCGAGACGCCAGCCACAAATAGTTCATCGTATTTTGGAATCCCTCGAAGAACCGAATACGTGTTGCTCTGAAGAAATCCTGTTAGGTCCTTTTCAACTTTCGCCCACATCGCCCCTCCTAGCTTAGAAGGTTAATTATCGCCAAAGCGGTTTTGCCTCCCGACATTTGAACTCAAGGGAAAGCTCGCTAGGATTATTGACCTAACCCGTTGCGAGAATCGGCTCGCGAATGCGAAAGCCGTGCGACACTTGCGATTTTCGCATATCCTTCATCAATGATGACGGAACGAAGACCACCGGAATCTCCGTCTTCGATTCCAAAACGAATCGCTTCACCACCGTGTGGTATGACTCGCACCAGACCACCATGTCCACTCGCCAAAGCGACGGCACCTTCGACGGCAAGAACGTCGTACTGTGGACCACGCCACTCGATACTGAGCATCCCGGGCGCAAGACTGTCGCGCGTGCACGCCTTGAGGAAGACGGCCGGATCCTCCTCCATCGCCATTTCCTGATCAATGAGCAGGGTGAGGAGCGCTTGATGATCGAGTTTCGGATGCCCCGGAAGTAGCTGGCTTTTCTTGTCCAGTTTTTCGCTAAGCGGGTGCGGAAAAGGCGCGGAGGACCCAAGACCTCAAGGGGAAAGAGGGGATGTTTCTGATAGTACTTCGAGACCACTAAACTTTCGCTTCTTTCTACTCACTACCCACTATTCACTACTCACCGGCGGGCGCCACGCCCTGACTATCCATCGTGTTGAGAACCCACTTCTGCAACACCGCTCGAGACTCTGGCTTCACTTCACCAAACACAAGTCCGAGACCCGAGGGCCTCACATACAGGACGGATGCCTCGGCCTCGAAATATTCTCCGCCGTAGTTAATCTTCACCAAAACAGGGGATTGAATCTCAAACGATGCCGAAGTTTCGAGGAAACACCCGCGCAAACTTAGCTCTGTTACGCGCGCAGGGACAAAAACATTGGGCGATTTTCCGAGAGCGATCTCGGCGCTCGCAGTGAACGCAAATCTCAAACCACGACGTTCTTGGTCCATTGTGCAGGCCTGTTCCAGCGAAAGTTTGCGTCGAGTAACTCTTGAAAAATGACGTACTGCACCAAGTTTAGTCGTCAGTCGTCGAATTTGGTGCGCTTCCGGTGCTTTCCGGCGCATCCGTCTTATCCGTTGTGACTCGGACAGCTTCCACTTGCAGACCCTTATTCGCGTCAAATCGCTGTTTGCGGTCTAGGCCCTTAACGAATTCTCTTGAAGCCTTCGCGATTGCACCTGCAATTGTGGTTGCGTCTACTTTGACGGTTGTTCCTTCAGTGCCCTTGCTCCGGTCTTCATAGCGGATCTTTATGGTGTATGTGTTCATGCTTCTACTTTGCGCCAGGTTTCAAGTATCCGCAAGCCCAGCGATGGGATCCACATGTCTTCTAAAGTTAAGGATCCGCCATTCGCTCTGTCGATTAAACCATCGTCCTTATCTGTGACGACTCATCTTGCTACTCGCTTCGGTCGCGGCTCGGCTCTTCGCTGGGCGCGATTCCATTACGACGCGGATCCCATACCTCGGCCGCAGCGTGATCGACGCGAGCGGCACCACCGGATGCCCGGGGACCAAGCCGGAAGCGGTACTGCTGCGCGATCGTGGCAAGGGTCAGCGCCGTTTCCATCAGCGCGAAGGTGTTGCCGATGCACTGGCGCGGCCCGCCACCAAACGGGAAGTAGGCAAATTTTGGATTCCGTTTCAGCAGGTCGCCTTCCCACCGCTCGGGACGAAATTCGTCCGGCGCGTCATACCATCTGAGCGTCGCGATGCACCGTCCATTGCGCAAACGAAACGCCCGAGCCTTTGGGTATCGCGTACCCCGCGATTTCGTGGTCCTCAATAGCTGTCCGCGCGGTCCCCCAAGCGGGAGGATAGAGCCGCATCGACTCGGTGATGATGTGATTCGTATAAACGAGCTTTGGCAAATCGTCGAGCGAAGGCGCGCGCCCCGCGAGCACCATTCGCAACTCCGCGTGGAGCTTCGCTTCCACTGCGGGATTCTGCGCAAGCAGCCACCACGTCCACGAGAGCGTATTCGCCGTGGTCTCGTGCCCGGCGAGGAAAAGCGTGATGGCTTCATCGCGCAGCTGTTGATCCGTCATGCGCGAGCCGTCTTCGTCCTGCGCGGCCAGCAGCATGGAGAGGAGGTCGCCCGAATCGCGGCCTGACGCGCGTTTCTCGGCAATCATTCTGTAGAGAACTTTTTCGATTTGCCGGATCGCCCGTTCCAGGCGGAAATTCGTCGGCGTGGGCACCCAGTGCGGAATGAAAATAGTCCTGCGGAAATTCGCGCTAAGCTCGAGCAGGAGCTCCATCGATTTGCCGATGTCTTGCGCGTCGCGTTCGACGTCGGCATCGAACAATGTTTTGCCGACGATCTGCAGCGTAAGCCGCATCATCTCTTTATGGATGTCGCGCTCTTCCCCGTCCTGCCATTCGTGCAGCAGCCGCTCGGTGTACTCCACCATCGTCGAGGCGTAACCGGCGATGCGCGCGCGATGAAACGCGGGCTGCGCCAGGCGCCGCTGCCGCAGCCAGAAATCTCCTTCGCTCGTCAGCAAGCCGCGTCCAAAAACACGTTTGTTGGCAAGCAGCACGCGGCCTCTTATGAATTTTCGGGGATGATTTACCAGAACGTCTTCAATGTGGTCCGGATGATTGAGCAAAAGGATGCGGAAATTCAGAACGCGAAGGCTGACAAGATCTCCATACTCGCGCATAAGGCCCGTGAAATATTTCAGTGGATCGCCGCTGTTCAGAGGGCCCAGCGACCAGCGCTTGAGCCCGGTGGAAGGACCGGGAGGAAACTTGAGCTTCGCGGCTGAGAGCTCATAATTCCATGCTAAAGGCCGCACGTGGCCGCGTCAACGCGCTCATGCGCACATGTGTTGGCGAAATCTTACGGACGCAGTGCTCGCAAACGGTAGGCGCTGCCTTTATACGCTATGGACACGCTCGAGAATCCAACCGATGCAAGCCGTTCGGGCACTGATGCCGGCGCCACCGGCACAAACGTGCTTCGGATATGCCCGATGCGATTCAGCCATCCGTCTTGAATCTCAACCGCCAGAAAAACGCCGCCTGGCCGCAGCACGCGAAAGATTTCTGCAAATGCTCGCTCTTGCGCTTCTCGCGATTTCAAATGATGCAGCACCAATACCGCGATCGCGGCGGAAAATGTTTTTTCTGGAAAAGGCAACGCGGACGCATCGCCCTGCAGCGCAGCGCCATTTGACGTTTGGCTTCGCTGGGCAATCCCAGCGCAAAAGCGTGGCTATATTCGAGGCTCGTTACTCGAACCGCGCGTTTCCGCAATTCTTCCGTCGCCGCGCCCGGCCCAGCGCCAATTTCGAGAACGTGCTCGCCCAACTCCGTGCCAGACAAAAGCCACGGAAGCAGTTGTTTTCGCGTCACCCTCCGCCAGATGGACGAAGCGCAAAACCAATTCTCAAACCGATTCATGGGTTCCTGCCGGATACGATAGCTTGCCGGGTCTGATTATCGCAGCATTGGACGGATTCGCCGCAACGAAGCAGCGAATTGGTCGGCGTTGTATGAGGAAGGATTTTCGAGTTGGCGGAAAAGCTCATTGATGGCGGCACGGACTTCGTCCGCATTGCTGGGCTTCGCATCTTTGCTGTACGCAATGTACAGCGAGTCCATCGCCATCGCCGCCTGTTCGGCGGCGCGCTCATCGGCAAGCGAGATAGTTTCGGCATCATCCGAAATGTGCTGCAATATGCGCAGCACGAGCGCTTGATCGTATTGCATCGCCGCAAGACGATCCGCAAAACGCTGCGCAATCGGTGCAGCGGCGGAGGCTGACGTTGCGACAACATTGCGATCAGGACTCAGCTTGGACATTTCGGCCGCAACTTCGGCGAGTTGGCGGTCGAGTTGCTCCGCACTAGAGGGATCGATCTGTTTCGCTAGCAAACGGAACACCGCGTAGCGCGAACTGTTCCAGGCGGGATCACCGGGCCGCCGGCCTTCAAACCCGTGCTCCTGCCGCCAGCTATCTTTTGCAGGAACAAGAGCGTGATGGCACGCAAAGCAAGAAAGCTCAGAGTATTCAGGCCACACATCTTTTTTGTCGAAGCGTTCAGCCTTTCGCCCGCCAAGTGAGGCGCTCCATTTCCGCGCGGAGTTGCACAGCTTGGCCTGCGCTCCAATCGCGCACGCCGGCCCACGAGGCATCTTCGACAGATTTCCCCGGAGCAGATTCGCGCGGCGATTTCCAATGGCGCGGCATTACCGCGGAAAACGAGTCCAACTCGAAGAAAAGATCAGGATGGCCGGCGGCGATCATTTCGTGGTCGACAAATTTTTCTTTTGTGCCGAGGTGGCATTCAAGACATTTTTCCGTGCGATGAATTACGTCACGAGTGTCGCGCATCCCTAGCGCGACGGATTTTTCGTGCGGCCAGTCGCGCGTAGTGTGAGGACCCAACCATGCGGAGGCGGGGCCGTGGCAATTTTCGCAGGAAACACCATCGGATAGTTCGAATGGGCGGCCGCGCTGCTCCTGTGTGGTATATAGCGCGTGACAGGCGAGGCACTTGGATGATTCTTCGGCTTTCGAATTGAGTTTCAGGATACGGGCAATGCGTTCGCCGATATCTCCAGTCAGCGCTTGATACGCGTGGCTGTGCTTGTCTTTTACGATCCAGGTCGAATATTCATTTTGCAGAATGCGGCTACCGGCGACGGGTTTGACGCTGCCGTGGCAGCTGGTGGCAGCGCAGGAGCCGGGACCAATGTATTTTATGGGCTCGCCATTCGAATCGGCAGGCTTGGCGGCAGGCGCTGCAGTCGTTTCGACGGGTTTAGAGGCATTATCGGCGGAGGCGGAATTCGTTCGTCCGGCAGGGCCGTTTTTCGCTGCGGCCATTCGAACGGCAAAGGTTAGCAAAAGGAAGAACGCAGCGCACAGCGAGGCGCGCAGCCAATTGGATTGGGGGACGATTTGCATTCGCGATGACAGACGATTCGTTCGCTCAATTATCGTTTGGAAGGCGGGCCGGACGCGTTGTCTTTTTCGCGGCGTGGCGCGAAAAGGCAACGGGGCTTCTATTTACACTGGTGTGGGGCGCCAGTAGTATGCAGGAGAATCAGTACTTCACTCTACGCCGGGTGACACGACCTGACCGGCGCCTTTCGATGCGAGATGCCGCGCCGTGATCTTCGACGACCTGCGAGCTATTCAGCTTCGCTACGGCTTCTTGCCCAAGGCGGAACTCGAAGCATTTTCCCAGCGCTCGCACACTCCTCTCTATCAGATTCATAGCGTCGCGAGCTTTTATCCGCATTTTCAGCTTGTGCCACCGCCGAAGGCGGACGTTCGCGTTTGCGCAGACATGAGCTGCCACTTGAATGGATCTTGCGAATTGCGCGCGGAATTGGAGCAGCGTTTTGCCAAAAGCAGTCCTGCGGATGTGCTGATACGCGATGTGTCTTGCCTCGGTCGGTGCGATCAGGCGCCGGCGGTTTCCATCAACGATGAGATTTTCACGAATATGACTGCAGCGTCGGCGGAAGCGATTGCGCGAAGCGCGATTCTTGGCAAAGAGCTTCCCGAAGCGCATCCGGAACACGCCCGAGTGCAGTGCGCGTCCGATCCTTACGGCGATGCTCCGAAATACGGCGTTGTCCGGAAACTGGCTACGACAAAAGATTGGGAGGGCGTGCTGGCGGAGCTGAAAGCGTCGGAATTGCGCGGAATGGGCGGGGCGGGATTTCCGACGAGCATGAAATGGAGTTTGGTGCGCAAGGAGCCGGGGGCGGAGAAGTATGTCGTTTGCAATGCAGACGAGAGCGAACCGGGAACGATTAAGGACCGCTTCATCATGACCCACCTGCCTCACTTGGTGATCGAAGGGATGATCGTCGCGGGACTGGTCACCGGAGCAAAAAAAGGGATTCTTTACATCCGGCACGAGTATCACTTGCAGGAAGAAATTCTTGGCGAGGAGTTGCGGCGTTGTTATCACGAAGGTTTGCTGGGAAACAATATTTTGAAGAGCGACCTAGCTTTTGACTTGGAGATTTTCGTCAGTCCGGGTGGCTATATTTGTGGCGAAGAAACTGCCTTGATTGAGGCCATCGAGGGCAAGCGTGCGGAGCCGCGGAACAAACCACCATTTCCTGTGCAGGCAGGTCTGTGGCAAAAGCCGACCGTGCTCAATAACGTCGAGACATTTGCTAATGTGCCGCAGATTTTGGCGCATGGGGTGGAGTGGTACAAAACACAAGGCGTGGGCGGTTCGCGTGGGTTGAAATTTGTAGGCGTGAGCGGGCATGCGGCGAAACCTGGGGTTTTTGAAGTTCCGATGGGAACACCGATGCGCGAAGTGCTGTTCAACTACGCGGGAGGAATTCGGGGTGGGCGGCAGTTGAAGGCGTTTGCGCCTTCCGGGCCGTCTTCGGGGTATTTGCCGGCGTCGATGGTGGACGTGCGGTTGGATTTCAAGTCGCTTGCGGATGCGGGATCGATGCTTGGCTCGGGCGCGATCGTGGTTTGCGACGATACGACCTGCATGCTCGATATGGCTTTGAACGCGGTGCGTTTTTATCGGAATGAGTCGTGCGGGAAGTGCGTGCCTTGCCGGGTAGGTTCGCAGAAGATGACGGATTTGCTGGTGCGGTGGACGCACGGCGGGTTGTCGGAAAGTCAGTATCGGGCGGATTTGGCTTTGGTCGATGACCTTTGCCAGGCGATGAGTTTGACTTCGATTTGCGGGCTCGGGCAGATTGTTCCGGCGCCTGTCCAGTCGGTGTTGAAACATTTTCGGGAAGAGATCGATGCGCACGTTCTGAAAGGACAGTGTCCTAGCGGGATTTGTTTTACGACGGCGGCTCGGGCAGGAGAGGCGCAGCGAGTGGGGATTCGGCCGTAGCAACCTTCCAAAGGTTGTCAGGCTGCGCCAAGTGGAATTTGATTTTTAACACGGAGTTCGCAGAGGACACGGAGAAGAGGAAAAGAAAGACATTGTGAGCACGATTACGCGATTGCCGGAACTTGTGGAGATTACGATCGACGGGCGACCTGTGCGCGTGGTCGCGGGGACTAGCGTGTTTGATGCCGCGCGGATGAATGGGACGTCGATTCCTACGCTTTGCCATTTGCAGAATGAAACACCGGTGGGGGTTTGCCGGCTTTGTGTGGTGGATACCGGGGCTCGCGTGCTTACGGCATCCTGCGTGCGGCCTGTTGAGCCGGGCATGAAAGTGGTTACGAATTCCGAGAAGGTTTTTAACGCGCGAAAAACTTTGCTTGAACTATTGATGGCGGATCATCCTTCGCCGTGCGCGCGGCAGGAAAAATCGGGAGATTGCGAACTGGAAACTTGGGCCAAGGCGGCGGGAATCACGCAGCCGCGATTCGCGAAACGGACTGTTTCGCGCGGGCTTGATGATTCTTCGCTGGCGATTGCCGTAGATCACGACGCTTGCATTCTGTGCGACCGATGCATTCGAGGTTGCGACGAGATCAGGAACAATTTTGTGCTCGGGCGGATGGGAAAAGGCTATTCCGCCGGGATTGCGTTCGATTTGAATGCACCGATGGGTGATTCGACTTGCATTTCTTGCGGCGAATGCATGGTGTCGTGTCCAACGGGAGCTCTGACGAACAAGACCGTTGTGGGAACTTCGATTTCAGCGGGAGCAGATTCCCAGGGATTCGAAGCGGAAGAGCTTTTGCAATTGCCTGTGTTCAAAGGCGTTTCGGGGACGTTTCTTGAATTGAACCGCGGGGCAATCGTTAAACGGCGATTTCGTCCCGGAGAGATTATTTGCCGCGAGGGCGAATTTGGCTCGACGGCTTTTTACATTCTGGAAGGCAAAGCGCGCGTTTCGCTTTCGTCGCCGATCGCGCACGTAAAAACACAGGGCGGGGCGAAAGGGCTTTTTAAGAAGCTCACAAGCACGCTTGCGGCTCGGGATACGGATGTCCGCGCGGAGGAGACTCGCGACAGAACGATTCCCATCGATGCTTCCGTGGACCTCGCGTATGGAAATCCGGTAGCCGAGCTTGGTCCCGGCGATTTATTTGGTGAAATGACGTGCATGAATTTCTATCCGCGGTCGGCGACGGTGATTGCGGAGACGGATGTCGTGGCGTTCGAGATGCTTCGGAACGTGCTCGACATCATGATGAAAAACAAATCGTTCCGCACGCAGATCGACCAGAATTATCGCAAGCGGGCGCTAGAAAACCATTTACGCGGCGTGCCAATGTTTGCGGATCTTTCGCCGGATTTCATCGAGCATTTGAAGGGGAGCGTGGAGCTACAACGATTTGCGCCGGGGCAGGTGATCGCGAGGCAAGGCGATGCGGCTGGAAGTTTCTATCTGGTGCGCATCGGGTTCGTGAAGATTTCGGAAACGTATCCGGGCGGAGAGCTGGTGCTGGCGTATCTCTCGCGCGGAGATTATTTCGGGGAAATTGGCTTGCTCGGCGGCGGCGTGCGCACGGCGAGTTGCACGGCGCTGGACCACGTGGAAGTGGTGCGCATTTCCGGGGACGATTTTCGCGACATGGTGAAGCGGTTCCCGAGCGTGCGGGTGGGGCTGGAAACGGTGGCAGCGGAGCGCGCGGCGCAGAATCAGCAGCGGATGCAGACGGTCAAGAGCGTGCCCATCGATCAGTTTCTTTCGCAGGGTTTGATGGAAGCGCAAAGTTTGCTGATTCTCGATTTGAACAATTGCACGCGTTGTGATGCCTGCGTGAACGCGTGCGCGGACGCGCATGACGGCGTGACGCGGCTGGTACGAGAGGGTTTGCGGTTCGAACAGTATTTGGTGGCGACTTCTTGCCGACAGTGCCGCGACCCGCTCTGCATGGTCGGATGTCCGGTGGGAGCGATCCGGCGGCGCAATTCGCTCGAGGTGATTATTGAGGATTGGTGCATTGGGTGTGGGTTGTGCGCGCGGAATTGCCCTTACGGAAACATCAATTTGCATCCATTTGATGTGATAGTGGAAGACCTGGAGCGACCGGGAAGAAAAAAAGCGGTGGTGAAGCAGAAGGCTACTTCTTGCGATTTGTGCACGCATTTGAAGGAGCCGAGTTGTGTTTACGCTTGCCCTCACGATGCGGCTCATCGCGTGGACCCGCGGACATTTTTTTCCGAGATGCTGGGTGGCGGAACGACGAAGTGAAGGGGCGAGGAATTTTGATTGCGAATTGACAAGACACAAAGAAGTTGGGCGTTCGGGTCGTTGATTGGGTTCGCGGTGTTTACGAGCGCGTATGTGGTGGATGCGACGAGCGAGCCAAGCGGACCTCGAGGCGGCAGCGTGGTGGGCCTGACTTTTGGCGTGATTGGATTTGGGTTCATGATTTTCGCGGCGCTTCTGGGGGCGCGGAAGCGGGTGCCTACGTGGCGGATTGGGCGCGCGCAGGCTTGGATGCGCGGGCACTTGTGGCTGGGGTTGCTTAGTTTGCCGGTGATTTTATTTCATGGGGGATTTCATTTTGGCGGGACGCTGACGAGCGTGCTGATGTGGCTGCTGATTATTACGGTTGTGAGCGGAGTGTTCGGGGCGGCGCTGCAACATTACGTGCCGCG
Organism: uncultured Acidobacteriota bacterium; assembly: GCA_963730495.1. Classification (GTDB taxonomy): domain Bacteria; phylum Acidobacteriota; class Terriglobia; order Acidiferrales; family UBA7541; genus Acidiferrum. Next base: position 351,546 of record CAVSSD010000006.1, read on the forward strand.
GGTGATGACGACCGACGTGAAGCTGGAAACGATTTACGACGAGATTGGAAATGTTCGGAAACTGCTGCGGGAAGAGGCGGACCGTGGCGTCGAGACGATTTGTGGGCCGTTGGGCTTCGGCAAATCAGAAAAAGAGGAAATGCAACGCGCGGGGGGATTCAGCGCAGCGAGAGCGATGGCTACGACGAGCAGCGGCGCAGCAGTGGCGGCGGCCACGGAGACTATTGTGCTGACAGAAGAGGAGCGCGAGCCCCTGCGGAAATTCTATTTGAGCGAGATGCGGCCGTTTCTTGAGCAGCCGAAGTTGCGGGGCTCGCGGCTTGGAGATGCGGACAAGGCGCATGGAACGTTTTCGGGATTGCAAACATTGATGCCGCCAGCAGCACAAATAACGCTGCAGAATTTGGAAGATATTTGCGATGAGGCGCGGCAATTGGTGCGCCAGGAGCGGCTGCATCATTTGTTGCATGGATGGTTGCTGGTGCATATACCGATTTCGCTGGTTTTGATTTTGCTGGGGGCGGTGCATGCGGTGATGGCCCTGAGATATTAATTTCGCGGGCAAAGAGGAAATGCGCCCATTGCGGAACGATCCGGCATTTAGGGACGCAGCATGCTGCGTCCCTACGAAGGAAACGTGAACGATCGCGGCGATTTGCGGCGGATGGTGGTTAACATACTTGGCAAGAACACGAACAACCAAGAAATTGGCGCAGAGGATCGACCTGAATTATTTCAAGAGGCCGACGGCGCAGAAGCGCGCGAAGTTTTGGCTCAGCGTGGGGCTGCCTGCGATTGCGCTGGCTTGGATAGGGTGGCACGGATTTGCGCGAAACTCGCGGGTGTATTCGAGCGGACGGATGAGCGGGGCGCACGCGGTATTGGAGGCGGAATGTACGGCGTGCCATGTGCGGACGGCAGGGATGTTTTCGGCGGCCGCCAGCGATGAGGCTTGTTTGTCTTGCCACGATGGACCACTGCATCATGCGGCCGCAATAGAAACGGTTGCTTGCGCGACGTGCCACACCGAACACCGCGGGCGGGTGAATCTTGTTGCGGCAAAGAATGAGGCTTGCGCGGAGTGCCACGGTGATTTGAAGACCAACAGCGGGATGGCCCAGTACAAAGTGCATATCGAGAGTTTTGAAGAGGGGCATCCGGAGTTTTCGGCGTTGCGCCCCTTGGATGGAATGGTCGCGCGCGATCCAGGAACGATCAAAGTGAATCATGCGATTCACATGAAACCGATCCGGCGCGGACCGAACGGGCCGAATGTGCAGCTGGAATGCGGAGACTGTCATCATGCTGGGGTGTCTTCCGCGGAATGGAAATACGCAGACGCAAACTATGCATCAGCCAAGGTTAGTTACTCTGAACAGGACGAAATTCTTCCGCCGAAGACTGGGACGCTTCCGCGTCCGGGGCACGAGAGTGGCCGCGAGTTGATGGCGCCGGTGAAATTTGCGAACGCGTGCGCGGGATGCCATTCGCTTGCGTTTGACAAGCGGTTCAATGAAGGCGTGCCGCACGATAAGCCGGAAGTGGTACACGCGTTTCTTGTGAAACAATTCAGCGAGTATATTGCGGCGCATCCTGGGGAGTTGCGCGAGGTGCGCGACCCTGGGCACAATTTGTCGGGGGAGCCCGCACAGGCGGCTGTGCGAGTGTACACGCCGAATGAGTGGGTTGGCGCACGGATTAAAGATGCCGAGGAACTCTTGTGGCGAAAGACTTGCAAGCAATGCCATGCGCTCGAGGTGGGAACGGGGCAGAATAGTTGGCCGATCGTTGAACCAGCGCGAACAACAGTAAAGTGGATGCCGCATGCGAGATTCGATCATGACGCGCACCGGGGATTTGCGTGCGCGAGTTGTCACGAGAAGGCCCTGAGTAGCACTGAGACGAGCGACGTACTTTTGCCGGGGATTGCAACTTGCAAGACGTGCCACGCGCCCGGGACGGCGCATGCAGAGTCGCGCTGTTTTGAATGCCACACCTATCACGATTGGTTCAAGCGAAGAGAAGTGAAGCCCACATTTACTTTGCCGACGTTGCGAACGACCGGGCGGTAATTCGTTTCGGCTGTGGTCGCGTTTCAGTTCCAGACAATTTCCGCAGGCTCAATAGGGGCGTAGCGTGCTGCGCCCCTACACACACATAAACGCCAAATCGAGTGCAGCGGCCAACAGTATGCGCTTCTAAATGTATACCCGGATCGAATCACGAATAGCTTGAAAGCGACACGGGTACAAATGACAGAATGGATGCGAGCACAGAAGGGCGTGTGAGGAGGATGCCATGCGTGAAACGAGGCGGAGTTTTTTAAAGGCACTGGCCGCGGCAGCGAGTTGCTCTGTCGCGGCGGATGGCTCCGTATTTGGATTGCAACGAAAGAATAATCCCTTCCCGACACCGCCGGCCTCTGCGGAAACTCAGAATCCGGCGGAGGCGCAAGCGGACAAATCGGACCCTCAAAACGCGAAGAGAGTGGCGCTGCAGCAAAATGAAAAAGAGTTTCGTGCAGGGGTCAATCGGCTATATCAACTGGCCGGTGAACTGAAGGAAGAAGTCGACAAGACAGTGACTACAGAAGTTTTCTCCGTGCAGATGTATAAGAAGACGGGGGAAATTGAAAAAGTTGCGAAGATGTTGAAAGGAAAAGCGAAGGGATAGCAAGAAGTGAATAGTGGGTAGTGAGGAGAGAGTAGTGGAAGAAGTCTCATACAGTGTAAGTCGGTGAGTCTCCAAAAATAAATCGAGATGAGGCTGGATGAACAGGGTAAAGATTCGAATAAGAAGAGCGGTCGCGGCGGAAATTCCGGTGCTGCGAGAGTTGATTGAGGCTTCCGTGCGGGGGTTACAGACACAAGACTACACGCCAACACAGATGGAAGGCGCGCTGGAAACGGTGTTTGGCGTGGACAGTCAATTGATCGAGGATGGGACTTATTTTGTTGCGGAAACCAGAGTCACAGACGGGCACTCCATAGCGGAGAAAACTAGCGGAGCGAAGAAGGCCGAAGTCTGGACGATCGCCGGTTGCGGTGGCTGGAGCAGGCGCAAGACGCTTTACGGCAGCGATCACTGGACGGAACGAGAGGATGCGCTGCTGGATCCCAAGCGTGACGCGGCGAAGATCAGGGCGTTCTTTATTCATCCGGTATGGGCGCGGCAGGGGATCGGCAGCAGGATTCTTGAGGCTTGCGAAATTGCAGCCAGCGCGGCGGGTTTCAGGAGCTATGAAATGGGCGCGACCTTGACGGGAGCTAAGCTATTCGGAGTGAAGGGTTATGTGGCTATTGAGAAGATCGAGGTTCCGCTGAAAGGCGGGTTAACACTTCCTGTGATTCGGATGGCAAAAAGAGCGTAGGGGCAAGTTTTCCAGGCGGCCGGAAACCTCTCGGACCGACAATCCTTTACCAATAGTCAGTATTTGGAGTGTAGCCTTCGAGTTGCGCGGGCCAGGAAGCGGGGGTCGGCACGGCCCTTCGAGGCTCAGGGTAAACGTGCCGTGCCCCTACGAGGCGTTTGCGCGAATCGTCGTGAAAATGCAATTTAGCTGCCCATTAAGAACAAGGGCTTGGCTTCAAAACTGGAAAATTGGGGTCGGAGGCGCTCGGTATTGTAGTGTTCCTTGATGTCTACCACCTTTTTGGTCGAAGTGATCGTTTCGATGGGGATGTTGCCATAGCTGCCGTTGTGAAGAACTACCAAGCGGCCATGCACGCCCTTTAAGAGCAACTCAAGGGCGATATTGCCGTAGGCCATGGGGACGATGGAGTCGACGACGTCCGGGTCGCCGCATCGGGCTAGATAGCCGAGCTTCTGGTTGACCACCTCAATCGTTTTGCCCTTGTTAAATTTCTTGGAGAGCTCCTTTACTTTCTCGGAGACGATATCTCCGATGCCACCAAGTTTTTTGTGGCCGTAGGCATCGGCGGCTTCGCCTTCGAAAATCATTTCACCGCCTTCAAACATCGCGCCTTCGGAAACCAAGACTGTCGAGTAGCGGCTGGGATTTTTGTTGCGGTCATGGACTAGAAGCTCGGTGAGGCGCTCTATGTCGAATTTGTATTCGGGAATAACACAACGGTTGGCGGCGCCGGCCATGGTGGGGAGCATGGCGGTGTAGCCGGCATAGCGGCCGAACACTTCTATAACCATGAAGCGCTCGTGAGAGCCCGCAGAGGTACGAAGGTCATTAACGAGTTGAAGAGTGCGGGTGACGCAGGTGCTGAAGCCGATGCAGTAGTCTGTGCCAGGGACGTCGTTGTCCATGGTCTTGGGGATGGCGATGACTTTAAAACCTTCTTTGTGCAGGCGGACGCCGTAGCTCAGCGTGTCGTCGCCGCCGATGGGAATGAGCGTGTCAATGCCTAGCCAAGCGAGATTCTTGAGGACTTCCGGAGTGAGATCATTTTTCTCCGCGGTGAAATTGTCTTTCAAATGCGCCGGCACGTTGGATTTGCTGACGCGGCCGGGATTCGTGCGCGAGGAGTGGAGAAAAGTGCCGCCAGTGCGCGCGGCGCGCTCGACGACTTCCTGCGTGAGCACCAGAAAATTGTCAGAGTTGTCGTAGTCCTTTTCGCGGACCATATCGACGAGGCCGGCCCATCCGTGACGGAAGCCAATAACTTGATAGCCTTCATGAAGCGCGCGGATAGTAACGCCGCGGATTGCGGGATTGAGACCGGGGACGTCGCCGCCGCCGGTGAGAATGCCGATGACGCCTTTTTTGGTATTGATGTTTGCCATGATGCTGAGCCCTTTCCGGGATTAGTGAACTGACAATTATCCACGCGCGGCAGAAAATTAGAAAGTGCGGATTGAACTAGCAATATGCGTCGGCGCGACCAAGTAACGTCGGCTACCCATCAGATTAATTAAGGTTGAATTTGTGTGCCGAGAACGCCTAGAAATTTGGCGAGCCAGGAGTGGAGCGCAGGCCACGCTGGGCCGGTGATCAAATTCCCATCGACGAGGGCTTCGGTCATCGGAAGACTAACGTACGTGCCGCCGGCGAGCGTAACGTCTGGACCAGTAGCCGGATACGCACTGCACTTTTTCCCCCTGAGAACATCGGCGGCGGCGAGAACTTGCGGGGCATGGCAGATGGCTGCGAGCGGTTTGTTCGTTTTTGAAAAGTGGTGGACGATCTCAATGACCCGCGGGTTGAGGCGAAGGTATTCGACTGCGCGGCCGCCGGGGATCATGAGCGCGTCGTAGTCCTCAGGCTTGACCTGATCGAAAGTGGCGTTGAGAGCGAAATTGTGGCCACGCTTCTCCGTGTAAGTCTGTTCACCCTCGAAGTCGTGGATGCAGGTCACAACGAACTCGCCGGCTTTTTTGCCCGGGCAAACAGTGTGGACGGTGTGACCAACCATCAGAAGCGCCTCGTATGGGACCATCACTTCGTAGTCTTCGACATAATCGCCAATGAGCATGAGAATCGATTTCTTAGACATGTGGCCTCCGCGGGGGAATTGTAACCGACGATGAGGAATGCGCAAAACGTGAAGGCGATTCTGAAAAAGCTCGCAATAAAGGGGACTGAAACAAACGTTGAATAACCTATGTATCGGTGAAACAAAATCGCCCAAGGGCTTGTCTCAAAACGAGACAAAATCCACTAAAACGATTAAACATGAGATGTTTGCTCGGCAGAGTACTACCTTGAACGACAACCGCCATTCCACCGGACATCCATAAGTTTGTGAATCTAAGTGATTTCAAAAAAAGGGTGAACCGGCGCAAATATCCCCGGAGTCTGGCGAGGCAAATGCAATTACAAGCAGGTATTTACTTCGCCGGACGTTTCGGCTTCAAGGACATGAGAGTGACAAAGGCTAAGCGAATACTGGCAGTGTGTTTGCTCGCCGTACTCGGGGTGGGAAGCGGTGTGGCGCTCTCGATACGCGCGCAAGAAGGCGATGCCCCGGGATCCAAGCGCAAGGTGAGGGTCATGGGCAAGCCTCAGTACCCAGATCTCGCCAGAAAGCTAAATCTTGCTGGCGTTGTCAAAGTCGAGGTCACCATCGGCACCGACGGCAAGGTGAAGAGAACGCACATCGTTGGCGGCCATCCCGTGCTTGCCCCGGAGGCAGAAAGAGCAGCGATGCAAAGTGAATTCGAGCCCGGTCCGAAGGAAACGACCGAGGTGATCGAATTCAAATTCGGCCCGCAATAAAACTCAGGATTTTTTCGAAAAAAGGGCGGCTGTCTTCGCCAAAGACGGCCGCCCTTTTTTATTTCCAGGAGGAATTAATTCGCGTGAACGGAAGAAGCTGCAACAGGCTCCGCCGAATCCTGAATGGTGAGCATGTCGGTGCGCACTTTGTCCCACTCCAGCAAGTTCAGCCCGTAAGAAGTGAATAGCTTGCGAATGTGGGCGGAATCCCATCCCAGTACTTTTTCAAGCACCGGGACGAGAACGCTCATGGCATTGTCGCTGAGCACGGTGCGTTTCGCGACGCGCGTGATGAACTTGGCTTCGGAGACGGCGATCGTCAGTCCGTCGTGCTGATTGACGTGCATCATCACGGGGATATCGGAGCTGCCGTCGCCCATGTAAATGATGTGGTCATGGCTGATGCTGAGTTCGGCGCGGCGCTCTTCTAGGACAGTGATTTTCCCCCAGCCCGCGGAAGCACGAATGATGGAATCGACTTCTCCCGTAGACTCGTTGTAGCGGAAGCGCGTGCCGAATATATTCTGCGGCGGGACGATTCCTTCGAGCGCGGACTGAATGATTTCCTGGGGCGCCGCAGAGATCACGTTGAAATGGAACCTATAGCCTTCGGCAAGATTGGCCAACGCGCGTGCAAGAAGGGCGACGTTGTGCTTCAGGCGAATACGCTTGCCGGTCTCCACTAAGTGGTCGCGGCGAACGCGCCGGAAGTCCGGGTCGTGCAAAATCAGATAGCTGAGTTCGGCGCCCTGTTGTACGAGGTTCATCTCCGCAAGGCCTTTGACCTTGTCGTGAAACCCATGAAAACCGATGAGCTCGGAGAGAGCGACTCCCGAGTCGTTGAAACTCAAAGTCTGGTCAAAATCGCTCGCCAGTAAATACTGCTTAACCATGTTCTAGTACTCCCTCTTGCTTCACTCTTCATGTCCTCGTTCAATGCGAGGCATCGGCTCGCCCTCGGCGAGGTGAACCGCCCTAAGTCCAGTGCCAGTACCCCCTACGCTTACAACCATAGCGTTGTTCACCGGAGGTGCCCCACGAATTATTTTGATGGGTGCTATGCGTTAAAAGCGTGAACAAAGCATTATACCTTGTTTAGATGTGCCCTAAGGTTAAAAGATACAAAGGAAAGGAGATGGGTACCCTTTCAGGAGCCAAAAGGGAGCAAAAGCCGTGTCTAGAAGGAGATACCGCCAGCGAAGGAAAAGTGAAAAAAGTGCTCCGTAACATTAGGGTGTCGGGGCCTAGAGGCCGAGGGCCTTCAGCTTGGGTTCCTCATAGACATCGTCTTCGCCGGGATACCGGAGGCGGTCCTTAAAGCGGCCGGTTTCGGCGGCCAGAGCCCAAACCAAACTTTCGCCCGCAGGGAGAGTTTTGGGCTGGACACGAAAGACATCATCTTGAAAAGCTAAGGAGGCATCGATCCATTGCCAACCAGCGGTCTCGAAGGCGGCCATCACGTCGGGGAGGGTGAGGGCATTGAGAGTGTTGTAGTGAATAAGGAGGGTGTGGCGGATATCGCGACCGACTACGTCAATAGCGAGCTGGCGGTAGAAGGCGGCTCGGTTGAGGAGATGCGCAATCAGGTAATCGCGATAAGGCTTGATGTTGAACTTAGGTTCTTTGATCAGTCGATCGGCCATGCGCTGGTTGACGTACCAATCGGAGGCGTCGATGGTGACATGGCCGACACGGTAGCCACTCTCTTTCAGAAGAGTGCGAAAACGGTCACGCTTGTCGGCGGTGTCGCCTTCTTTTAGAAACGGGTAGCGGAAGAGAAGGGTTTTGTTGTGATAAGGAGCGATGATTTTTTCATTTTTCAGGAAGTCGACGGCGAAGTCGGCGTAGCCGGTGGGGCCGCAATAGTTCAGGTGGGAGTAAGAATGATTACAGATTTGATGGCCGGCCTGGTCCCAGGCGGAGAGGAGTTTGGAGCCGTCGTATTCGTCAACGCGCATGCCGCAGACGAAGAGAGCGGCTTTGACGTTACGGCTGTCGAGCGCTTTCAGAATGCGGGAGTTGGCATCTTGCCATCGAAGATTGGAATCAAGTTTCAAATTGGGGTCGTCCATGGTGATGGCGAGTTGCGGTCGTGGAGCGTTTGCGTTGCGCGACGGCGCGGAGGTTTGGCGCGGTGCGGCCGCGTGAAGCGCGCCCGTGAAAAATGGAGCGCAAGAGGCAGCGGAGATTGTCTTGAGCGTTGCGTCGAGAAATTTGCGGCGATTCATGAATTTAACCTCAGTAAAGAGAATTGAGCCAGCTGCGAGCGCGGGCGAAAAAGGAAATTGACGATGAAGTCGAGGCTGAGTGTGGCGATTCTTCGGGTTCGTCAGTAACGGAGTAGAACGCCCCGTTAGCAGGGTGCTGATAGAGGCGCTGCATTTCGGCGCGATTGAGGGGGCGGGCGCCGCGACGACCGAAAACGGCAAGTTGGTTGCCGGATTCGTCGACGGCGCGGTCTCGATCGACGCCTTTGGAAATGGCGAGTGCTGGGCCGCGAGTGCGGGCTGTCGCGATAAGTTTCGGCGCGGGGCGTGGGCTGAAACCGGAAAAATGCGCGGGGTCGTCCCAGGGGGAAACGATTTGCAGGACGCGGAGACCGTTGTAACCGTCAGCGACAAATGCAAAGACGCTGCCCGCGACCATGCCGATCTTGATGTCGTTTACCTCGTGCATCTGATTGTTAGCATTGAAGACCTGGTCAAGGCGCGGGGCTTCCGGGTTCTCGACGTCAACAATTCCTACTCCGTTTTTCCCGGCGGCGATGTACGCATATGTCCGTGCGACGTAAACGTTTCGTGCATCATCGAGCGCGACGCGGCCCTTCGCCGTCATTTTTGGATGGGCAAGGTCGGTCACATCCAAAGTTTTTAAGCCGTAGCGATCCACCACGAAGGCGTAGCGGAACTGAACGGCGATTCCGCTAGGATTGTCCAAATCAGGGGCGCCAATTGTTGCGGTGACGCGAGGCGCTAGTGGATTGTCCAGATCAACCACGACAAGCGATTTGTCGGTGAGGATGTAGGCGTAGGTGCCAGCTATGGCAATGCGGTGCGCCCCGGTGAGAATGCCTTTGGGATTAAACGCCAGTGCGCGCTTGAGGAAATTGTTGGCGGGATTGCCATCGAGGAGCGTACCGACGCCGGGACTTTTCGATTTGAGATCGGGATTGCCGATGACGACCAATCCTTCTTCTCTATCGGCAACGTAAAGGAAACCGTAGAGAAGATGGATGGGCTGCTCTTCGTTTTCGGGCAACTGCTGGCGAAGCGGATCGACGCCGAGCGTCGTTGGCGATGCAATGGCCAACGCATCTTTCGCTGGAACGAAGAAACGCTGGCCGATGGGAGATACAGGCGCGGTGATCATGCGCTCGGAGAAATCTTTATTGTCGATGTTGGCGATGTCGTAGACGCGGAGGCCGCCAGAGCCCGTTGCTGCGTAGGCGTATTCGCCTCGAGCTTGGATATCCAGAACGTTGCCTTCATGGCTCGCGGCTGTGAAGAGCTCGCGGCGACGATCGACGAACTTTTTGTAATTGTCGGGATAGGCGATCCGCTGAAGATCGCTGCCGTAGATGGCTTCGGGTTCGTCGTGTTCGGCGACGGCCACGGCTTCGAAGCCTTTCTTGCCAGTGGCGACGTAAACGTAGCGGCCCATGAAATTCATGAAATTTGTGCCTTGCAAGAGTAGCTGGGCCATCCAGGCGTTGTTGTCGTTAGCGGCAGAGACGTGGCAATCGCTGCACTGTTTGGTTTCTTTGGCGCGAACAGTATGCGGCACGAAGGTGCTAAAGGCTTCGCCTGAAAAGCCGGGCGAAGAAATAGTTTGCTGAGTGTAGTAGAGCCAGTCGCGGTTCGCATTTTGCGAACTAACGAGAATGGCGCAGGAAGAACGCGCGGGAGCAATGCGATGGCCCGTAACAGTGCCGTCGACGCCGAGCATGTAGATGTCGTCGCGAAGGACTTGAAAATTGTAGCTGGTGTAGTTGCGCGTGGTGAGCCCTTCATTGTGCAGCATGGGCTTGCGCGCGTTAGCGGTCATTTGTAGGTGGCAGCCGAAGCAGGTGGGCGTCCAGGACGTGTGGCAGGAGTAGCAAGTCATCGAGGAATTCGCATGGGCGAGATGTTCGTCATCTTGCGGCATTTGTCGCGCGACGGTGCCGTCCGTGGTCATCAACTTGGCGCGAAAAGATTTCATGCTGAAGTGCACGTTTCCGGGCGTGACGGAATCGGAAGTCTGGACAATTTCCCACTCTTTGTCTTGTTCGGACATGGAGCGTTGGATTACGGCACCGTCGGCACGCCATTCGAAACGGCGAAGGCCCCAGGGAGTGCGAAGCGTGTCGAGGTGGCGGCCACCTTCGGGAGCGGCGGGGCCGGAAGTAATTAGCGTGGCTTTGCTGCGAATCGTGCCATGGCAATCGATGCAGTCGATTTCGACGGCGGCGCGAGGCTCACCGTAAATTTTCCCATTGCCGTGATTGTCCTGCGCGAAATGGCAATCGTTGCACTGCATGCCTTTTTCCAGATGGATGTCCGCGAGATGGACGGCTTTTCCAAAGCGGTTGGGATCATCGAACTTTATTTTCTGGCCGTCCTTGTCGAGCCAGTTCCCTTTGCGGTCGTGATTGAAGACGGAACGAAAGACCCAGCCGTGGCCGTGGAAATCGGCGAACTGTGTGGTTTTCAATTTGGCGTTGAATTCGGGACTGCCGAGATTTTCGAGAAATTTATCGTCGCTCCACAGACCGCGGGCTGCGGCGGCTTCTGGATTACGCAAATAAGATTGATACCGCTGCTCTTCTGTCGGATTGCGTTGCTTCGGCGGATACATTTTGTCGCCGTCGATTTCATTGTCCCACCAAGTAAGACCGAAATAGGTGGTGAGCATGTTGGTGCCGGGATGGATGTGGCAGACCATGCACTGGCTTGACGGTATGGAACGTGTGAAGACGTGCTTGATGGGATGGCCGGGCTCATTCTTGGGAATCGTTGGATCATCGGATGCGCTGAAGCCAGAGTGGCCGAATTGCGCGTAGGTTGCCGAGTGCGAGGGATCATGGTCGTTTGCGTAGACGACGTGGCAGGCGGTGCAGCCGCTCGCGCGATAGTCGCCGGGATGATCATTTGTGCCCGGCAGCGACATGACCGGATCGACCAACCGAGTTTTCTGCAAGCCCAGGAAGACGGGATCGGTACGCAGCTCCGTGCCAAAGCCGCGGTCGCTCAATTTGTCTTCGGGCTTGCCGGGATCTTCTTCGCGGTTGGGATTGCCTAGTTCGGATTTTTTCTGACCGCCGCGTTCGAAGACGCGAAGGACATTTCCTGGCTGAGAAATCTCCCAACGATAAAGCGGGTCTAGTTCCGGTAGCACGCCTTTGCTGTGAGTTTCCTCTGATGTTGGAGGAGGAAACGTTTTGATGGATTGGGGCTTTCCATCGCGGTCGTAGCTTTCGCCGAAATGGGTGTTTTTTGTGGGATAGCCGCCGTTGTTGTAAAGCGCGGCGCCCCAGAGAAGGCCTGTGTGCGTCATCATGCTTGTCGAAGAAGCGCGGACTTCTTTCGCGTGACAGGCGGCGGCGCCGCAGGTTTCTGAAGCGACTCGCAAATCTCCAGGATTCACGAATTTGATAAATTCGGGCGATTCTTTGAGCCATTTTGTATAGGTGCGTTCGGGCAGTGCGGAACGGTCTTTGAAACTTGGATCGCGTGGTTTGACGTGAGCTTTATCCTTGGCGGCATTGTACTCAGCAGAGTTTGGCGGCGTGCTCGCGGCGACGGAGATGGAAGAATTGCCGCCGTGGCAATCGGTGCAGCCTAGGAAGACAGTCTTTGTAGGGTGCATCGTGGGCTCATCTGTTGAGGTGTGGCAGGTGATGCAGCCTGCGGATTTGCGAGTGGACTCTTCCTGGGATTGGCCACGAACTGGCGAGGCGTCTTGTTTCGCCAGAACCTTTGATGTTGAGTCAGCATAAAAAACCAGGAGGAGAGATAACGCAGAGGCGCAGAGGACGCAGAGGTTGCGCAGAGTGAAACGTTTGAATTTGTGCGGCAGAGTCATCAGGTGCGTTTCCTCAGAAAGTAAACTTCACGGAGCCGAAAAGCGAGAAGAGTGTGCGGCTCGTGTAGATATCTTTGAACCCGTCGCCGGGCTGCAGCGCGGATGCTCCACCTGTGAGAATAATGTTTTCGCTCAGCGGCGGGCGGTACGTTACGCCAATCCCGAAGTCTTCGCCGATGCTGTGGCGAATGGGGGATTCGAACAATATGTATTCGAGGGGCTCGGTGCGCTCGAAGCGAAGATAATTGAAATTCGCGAATCCTTTGAGCTTGGGAGTAATGTCGAAATCCGCGCCCGCATTCACCAGAAAAATGCCCGGATTCACGAAATTTGCCTGGCCTTCCTCTTTGCTGGAGCGCAGCGACGGAATGAGGCTACCGTCAGTGGTCAGTTGAACGCCGGATCCGAGGAGGCGAATATCCTCGCGATTCCAGAAGCTGAAAATGCCGCCGGCGAAATTCGGAAGATCGTCGATGGAATCAAAGCCGCGAGCGCGCCCATCGCGTGGATTGGCATCACCAGAGGTGTAGAACGTGGAAACGCGGTAGCGGATCCAGTCACGGTCGTAGGAAAGTTCGACAGCAGCCATTTGCGCGTTTACGGTCACGGACCGACCCGCGATTGGGTTGAAGGTGTCCTCGCCAATGGCCTGATAAAAAGCGTGCGTTAGATTGATGCGGCGAATGTGGCCGCTGCCCAGCCATCCGAAATAACCGACACGAATGCCATGGGCGAGTGGACCGCCTCCAGGTCCTTGATTGATGACGTCCCCGATAGGCGCGGGGCGCACGAGAAAGCCGTTGTCGTCATAATGAACGCTGGGATCATCTTTATTCCAGGCACCGACAAATTCCGCGGTGTAACCGGGAAAGAAAAAATCCTGAAGATAGACGTTGCCAAGCACAACTTGCTGGTGACGGCGGTTGAAAGTGTTGAGGCCACTGTTGGTGTTTTTTTCGAGCATCTGAAAATAAACAGCGTTGTACTCGATGCGGTCGCTTTTCAAGTCGCCAAAGATGCGCAGACCGGGCTGTTCGTCAACGAATAGGAATCCGCGAAAGTCGGCGTTGAATTGCTGAATGCCCGCACGCATGGAAACGAAATCGTAATTGTTGCTGAGATCGTGGAGTTTCATCTCGACGAACGCTTCCTGGAGGCCCAGGTGGTCGTCGAACCTGTTGGTGCCAGCGAGCACGTTAGGGCTGACGATGCCAAGCTCGCGAACGTCGAGATTATTGAGACTGAGCTCCGGCGTAATGCGAATCCGCCAATCGACCGGTTTGAAGCTCGCGTCGCCGTGGAAAAGATCGAAGCTGAACCGCAAAGTCTGGTCGAAGAACGCTTGCTCTCCACGGCCGAAGAAACCAGAACTGCCAGGCTCCGCAGCGCTTACCCCACTGGGCGAAGGAACGCGGCGGCCATCGAAAAATGTTTCCGAAGACGCGGTGAAATTCAAGAAAATCTGCTGGCCAAGGACATCGGGCCAAATGGGCTCATCTCCTTTGAAGCGATTACGATTGAAAGGGTCGTACCAGTGCGGTTGGGTATAGGGATACTCACCCTTCTGAGGGTAGCGACGATAGTCCGGTTGATTGAGAGCCCAGCGATTGGGGACGACGTTGTAAATGTCGGCGACGGGAGGCAGGTATTCCGGTGCGAGTTCTGCGATGTAATTGGGATCGGAATCCAGTCGATGACGAAGTTCGCTATACGTGCCGAGCGTAGGTGATGAACCAGGGGCGACGGCAGGACCAAGCTCGGGAAGGCGCGGAAGACGCGAACTAAATTCGGCGCTGCTAATGCCGATCAAAGAAATTTCCAGGGTAATGACTTCGTTGGCGTTGAGCGCGAGATCAGCAATTACGAAAGGAGCGAATCCCTCGGCTTCAACGCATAATTCGTAATGGCCGGGTAGAAGCAGAAGAATGCGAAAAACGCCTTCAACGGACGAGTTGGCATGCACAACCTGTCCACTCTGTAAGTGACGGAGCGTAATTTGAGCTGCGGCAACGGGCCGCACTTCGTTCGCCGAGATGGCTTCGCGTAGTACGCCATCGACAGCGGTAGTCGTCAAAGCCTGCTGGCGAGGAATGCGCTGGACTGGAACCGCCTCAGTAGATTTCTGGACCGTGGCCTGCCCACCTGCCGCCGACGGCTGGGCGGGCTTAGGCTGCTGCGCGACGGAGGCACCTCCCAGCCCCAAGAAGGCGAGCGATAACCAGAGCCCGGCGCGAGCCGAGCCAGTGACGCGTCGAGAGCTTCGCGAAGAAAGAGCGAGCATGCCTTCGGCCTGGGAGAATTTGCGCAAGGAAAAGGGATCGCATTCTAGCTAACAATATCGGGCCTCAGCGGGCAACCCATTTCCGCGAAAGTGGAACACAAGCGATAACAATTCTTACGCGTCGCGCGCGTTCACCGATAGGAACTGCGAAGTTTGCGAACGATTGAGGGGTAAGAGGAGGCGTGTTACTAAGGAAGATACCCTTCATGCAAAAGGAACACTCGATTCGGAGGCCGGTCGCGGCTCGGAGCGCCCTGGAACAGCGTAAAAAGGCGCTGGCGATGGGTATTTTGCTGACGCTGGGGATTGCGGGGGTTCTGGCGCTGTTGTTATTGGGCTGTGGTGGCGGGAGCAACGGCACTCCAACGCCTCCGCCGCCGGTGGCGACGGTGCAACCGCTGCAAATCGCCGACGTGCTGAACATCGTGCAAGCGGCTGTGTATTCCGTGAATGTCGATATGGTGGTGGCTATCGTGGACCGGGCAGGATTTGTGCTCGGCGTGTTTCGCACGCAAAACGCGCCAGCTACGGCGATAGGAAATTTCGGACAGTCGCTCGACTCGAATGACGTGGCTGTGGCCCTAGCGCGAACCGGAGCGTTTTTCAGCAATGACCAGGCGCCGCTATCCTCGCGCACGGTGCGCTTTATCAGCGGCATTCATTTTCCTCCCGGGGTGACGAACGCATCCCCCGCAGATTTGTATGGCATCGAAAACACAAATCGCGGATGCACGCTGGTGAACAGTGCCGCGTTTCAGAGCCAGATTCCTCCATCGCTCGCGCTTAACGGAGGATTTGGATCCGGAGTGCTAACCGGTAAGGCCGATGTCATGGACTCCAATCCATTGGCCGTGAATCCTGGCGGCGTGCCGATTTTTTATCAGAACGTGATGGTCGGCGGAATTGGCGTGGTGACGTCTTCGAGCAATCTCAACGTGGCCGAATATGCGGCGTTCGTTGGCTCGACGACGCAGCGCACTGGGCCGTCAAACTCCTTTGGACCGACACCGGCAGCTCCGGGAGTTGTTTTCATTGGAGGCGTCGCACTTCCGTTTGTAACGCAGACGTCACTACCATCGGGCGTTTCCGCGGGGCCGATCGCCGGCACAGGATCGTATTTCGTTGCGCCTGCGAATAGTGCCGGGCAACCGCCGGACGGAGATCTGATCACGCCCGCGGCCGGACCGCTCGGCGGATTGAGCCCGATGGACGTCCAAACCATCTTGAGCAATACGGAAGCTACAGCGAACACGACACGAGCCGCGATTCGATTGCCGATCGGTTCGCGAGCGCGGATGGTAATTGCGGTTGCTGACCTGGATGGCACGATGATCGGCTTGCGAAGAATGCAGGATTCGACAGTCTTCAGCATTGACGTGGCGGCCAGCAAAGCGCGAAACATGGTGTACTTCAACAGCTCTGCGCGGACTGCGGCGGATTTGAATCAGGTGCCCATGGGCACGGCCGTTACGAACCGCACAATCAGCTTCGGCTCGCAACCTTTTTTCCCGCCGGGGATTGACGGTTCGCCCGCCGGACCATTTTTCAATCTGTATTTGCAGGACGTGGCAAATCCTTGCACGCAGGGAATACAGGCGGGTCCGGCGAACGTCAACAAAAGCGGAATTGTTTTCTTCCCCGGAAGCGCGGGCTTGTATCGCAATGGCGTGCTCATAGGTGGATTGGGTGTGAGCGGAGACGGCGTGGATGAAGACGATTATGTCACGAATGGGGGGACGCTGGGGTTTGAGGCGCCGACGAATATTCGCGCGGACCAGATTTTGATCAATGGTGTGCGCCTCCCCTACTTCAAGTTTCCGAGAAATCCAACCGACTAATTCTCCACTTAAATTCTGAATCCTATAACTGCGAATCTATCTGCTCGGACCAACTGCGTTTGAAGGATCGGGAGAGTTGGCGGTGTCCACGTCGAGAAACCAAGCGTGCGTGGTGTCGTTAGGAGCGTAGCAATTGCCGTCCGTGTGATACCCCGGCGGACAGTGCGCAGTGAACTCTTTGCGACGCGGTGTCTGCGCGTATTGCCAGACCGACGCGTAAGAAATGCCGCCGGTCGCTGGCGACGGCGGATTCTGCGGATACGTGCAGCCGGGCGAAGGCGGACAGGCATCGTTGAAAATGAAATAAACGAAATCCGCCGAAGGAGTATGCGCGCGTATGTCGTCTGCGGTTGTGATTATGGCGCCCGGTTCTTCTTTCACGGGCATTCCGGAACAGTACGCGCCAGCGCGATAACCAGCTTCTGCGAGCCCACCGGCCCAGGCGTGCAAATAAGCATGATACGGCGTGGGCAGCCGTCCTCCTTCTTCAATATCGAGAAAAATGATGGCTTGCGCTGCGAATCCTTCACTCTTTGCGGCGGAAGCGGCGTTCCGCGCATCGAGAGCCGCCTTCTGCAGGGCTGCCGCTTCACTCTTGAGTTCGCGGCTCAAAGGGCCGCGATATAGAAGCAAGAAACCGAATCCTTGCGCACGCAGGGGCTCGCGTTGACCGAGCCAATTGTTTGTTTTCGCCCCGGGAGGCGGACTGAGCCAGTAGCTGCTGAAGGAGAATGTTTTTCGCAAAACCGGAAGTGCATCCTTCCCCGGGAAAATGTTGAGATCGAAGCCAAGATAGGCACCTGATGCTTGTTGCTCCTGCGAGCTGGGCTGGGTGCTTGCCCGGCAAGAAAACAGAATGAGCCCAGCAGCAATGGCAGAGAGGGACAGGATTGACAGTCCGGGCTTTATTTTGTTCACGACCTTGAGCATGCCAGAAGATGTGCGCAGCGGCTAGCCTTGGCGCAGTTTGTGTCCCGCGAGATTACCGAGGCCATCATACGCCGCGTATTTGTAGGTTTCGCTGAGCGTTGGGTAGTTGAAGACCTGCTGGATGAATTCGTCGATGGACTGGTTGTTGTCGAGAGCCATGAGCCCGATGTGGATGAGTTCGGTGGCGCTTTCGCCGATCAGGCTCACGCCAAGAAGCTTGCGGTCCGCGCGCGCGAAGATAAGCTTCAGCATTCCGGCGGTGTCGCCAATGATGTGGCCACGGGCGTTGTTTTCGTAGAGAGCACGGCCCACGCAATAGTCGATCTTCTTTTCCTTGCAGGACTCTTCGGTTTCACCGGCTGCGGAAATTTCCGGAATGGTGTAAATCCCCATCGGTAACATGGACGCGACGCGCTGCTTGTATTTGAAGCCGAAGGCGTGGCAGACGGCGACGCGGCCTTGCTCCATCGAAGTGGAAGCCAACGCGGGAAAGCCAATCACGTCGCCTGCGGCATAAATATTAGGAATAGAGGTGCGATAGTTTTCGTCGACGGGGATGTAGCCACGATCGTTGATGGCGAGGCCGGCTTTTTCAAGAGCGAGACCATCCACTGCTGCACGGCGGCCTGCCGCAAAGAGCGCGGCGTCGGTCTCCAGCGTCTTGCCGCTCTTCATCGAGAGGCGGACGCCAGCGGAGGAATTCTCAACTTTCACGGGGCGCTCGTTGAATAGGAAGCGCATGCCGAGAGCTGCGAGGCGGTCGCGGAGACGATCGGAAATTTCTCCGTCTAGAAACGGAAGAAGACGATCGCGGCCATCGACGAGGGTGACTTCGACTCCGAGCGCGATGAAAATCGAGGCATATTCGCAGCCGATGACGCCCCCGCCGATAACCGCCAAGCTTTTCGGAATGCGGTCCATTTGCAGAAATGTGTCCGAATCAAAGGTGTGAACATCGTCGAAAGCGATTTCCGGGGGTCGATGCGGCTTCGAGCCGGTGGCGATGAGAATGACCTCTCCGCGAAGACGGCGCGTTCCGCTTGTGCCAGTCACCGTGACTGCGTGCGCATCCTCGAACGCCGCTTGGCCGCGAACGAGCTCGATGTGATGCAGTTCGAGGTTTTTCAGAATGCGGCGGCGCTCCATTTCGACGACTTCGCGTTCATGGCGCATGAAATCGTGGACGGTTAAGATTTTCTTTGAGCGAATAGTCGATGCCATACAGACCCCGCTGCTTGAGTCCAGAAAAATAGAGCGCGGATTCACGGAGAGTCTTACTGGGGACCGTTCCCGTGTTGATACAGCTTCCGCCCATGTGCTCGGCGCGCTCGATGACGGCAACGCGTTTGCCAAAATAAGCGGCCTGCGCGCCAGCTTTTTCTCCTGCGGGGCCGCACCCTATCACGATCAGATCGAAATCTTCGCTACTCGCCACAAAAACCTCCCGCTGCGGACCGCAGCGCGTATTTTCGAGGCGCGGCTTTCAGGCCTCTCTGGATAAAGCAAACTCGGTTGAGTCAGAAAAAGTGTAGAAGAAGAGCGCCATTGGCGAGGCAAGTTCCTGTGAAGGCTGTGCCGAATCGTGGCTGGCTGGGTTGTTGCCTGAAGAAGAGTAAAATGTAGAGACCTGTCTTCAGACCCTGCCCCCTATTTCCTGTAAACTATGATTCTAAATGACTTAACGATATTTCAAGCTCCTTAAAATCAGTAAGTTACAGGGCGGCCCGTAAGTATTGATCATAAATCAGTAGTGTCCCAACGTTTTGCCTGTTGCCTTCCGTAAATTATTGATGAGAAACGCATAAGCGGCAAATTCTCTTGGTCTCGATTTGAACTCAGAACGCGGGTTCTGCGACCCTGCGAAGCATAACTTCGTGGGGGCCATCGATGAACCGAGGCAAGCTGGTGTTTGCGCAGCTGATGCAACATCTTCCGTTGACCACCTTCCGTCGTTGCGTCACCCGCTATCGAGGCGCGTTCAAAGTGAAGTCCTTCTCGTGCCTGGATCAATTCCTGTGCATGGCGTTCGCTCAGTTGACCTTTCGGGAGAGCCTTCGAGACATCGAAGTATGTCTGCGCGCGCAAAGTTCCAAGCTCTATCATCTCGGGATTCGTTCGGCGGTGGCGCGTAATACGCTGGCCAATGCCAACGCTGTGCGCGACTGGCGCATCTATGCCGATTTTGCCCAGAGCCTGATCGGCATCGCCCGACCGTTGTATGCGCAAGAGTCCTTCGGTGTTGATCTGCAAGAAACCGTCTACGCGCTCGACACCACGACGATCGATCTGTGTCTGTCGGTATTTCCGTGGGCGGTGTTCCGCACGGCCAAGGCAGCCATCAAGCTGCATACCCTGCTCGATCTGCGCGGCAACATCCCCACCTTCATTCACATCAGTGATGGCAAGGTGCACGAGGTCAACATCCTCGACCAACTGCTGCCCGAGCCCGGCGCCTTCTACATCATGGATCGTGGTTTCCTCGACTTCGAGCGCCTCTATCGCTTTCACGAAGCCGGCAGCTTCTTCGTGACCCGTGGCAAGTCGAACCTCAAGGTCCAGCGCCGCTACTCGCATCCGGTCGATCGCACGACGGGGTTGATCTGTGACCAAAGTGTCGTCCTTACTGGCTTCTACTCGCGCCAAGGCTTCGAGGCACCGCTGCGCCGCATCCGCTTCAAGGACCCCGAAACCGCCAAGACCCTCATCTTTTTGACCAACAACTTCGTCTTGCCAGCATTTACGCTAACTGAACTATACCGCTGCCGCTGGCAAGTAGAGCTCTTCTTCAAATGGATCAAGCAGCATCTGCGAATCAAAGCTTTCTTCGGAACTTCGGAGAACGCGGTCAGGTCACAAATCTGGATCGCTGTCTCCGCCTACGTTCTAGTCGCCATCGTCAAAAAGCGATTGCATCTCTCGGCCAGCCTGTATGAAATCCTACAGATCCTCAGCCTGACCATGTTCGAGAAAATCCCGTTGGATCAACTACTTGCACAAACGATGACCGACGAAATTCAACCGGTTTCCGATAACCAATTGATTTTGTTCGCATAACGTTGGGACACTACTGATCATAAATAGCTTACAAGTAAGCATAATTCTAGATCCAAATGACTCATTCTTGGGACGAAAGCCCACGCCCAATAGGTGCGCCCGAACTACCCTGCCATAAATAAAAACGCGGCAGAACGTCTGCCGCGAAGGGAACTCGGAAAAATACCTGCTTGAAGTTGAGCCAAGGGGCGCCGTGTGTCAAGGTGAAAAGCACGGTGGTGGGCGTTATGGCAGTAGCCCGCTGGGGAGGAGCGGACGGCTCCCAAAAGGGGACTTGAGAGCACTTTTGCTTTCGGCCGAAGATTTCTGGATGGCTATACTATGCCGGCAACGAACATTGCACTCCAGCGGCTGCAGGAGGAAATGGACATGCCGATCGATGATGTCGCCATTAGCTATGACATTAAATTTGAGAAGGACCATGCCAGCGTGAAAGTCACTTATGACCTCAGCGTTCCCGTTGGCGGGCCCGCACTCATCGCGGATTTTCAAGTGACTGTTGACGGCACCGACCTAATCAGCGGTTTCCTTCCCGGCCAAACAGCGTTTAACGGCGCGAAATTTCATATCCTGACTAACCAAAATAAAGACGTGTCTGTTTCCTTCACGCTATCTTCCAACCAAGGCTGGGTCGCGAGCGACGATGACGTACTGCGCGGCGAGAAAGCTTACGACGAGGCGGGATTCTCCGACTAATTGCCCTACTCTCGATGCAAGAGTCACGGGAACGCGCCCACTGCGGAATAGATGCGAGCGCGTGATTGGATTGAACTTTTAAGAAGCTTGAGGGTTGTATCCCAACCACTCTGGATGAGCCGCTGTCGAATCAAATATTGGCGTGGTCTTGAAAGGTTCAAATTTGCCATCGGCGGCGGCCGTTGCGGTTTTATCGAGTATGGCCGCAATGTCACTCTTGCTGACGTTTGCAAATGTGCGGGCGGCTTCAAAGGCCTGGTCGAGGACTTGCTTGCTGTCGATTCCTGTGATCACGACAGACGTCGGCTGACTCAGCGCGTAGTGCAGACACTCGATCGGGGTGACGGTTTTGCTCTTCAGAATGTTACCGCTACCCATGGACTTCATGCCAAGCAAGGCAATTTGCTTCTGCATCAGGACCGGCACGACTTCTTTTCCAAAGCTGCGAAAATGCGCGTCCATGACGTTGATAGGCATCTGCGCGGTGTCGAATTTGAATTTGTGTTTATCGGCGAGCTCGAGCATTCGAAGGTGGACACTAGGATCTTTGTGGCCGGTGAAACCGAAATAGCGGACTTTACCTTTTTGCTTGGCTTCGAGCATGGCTTCAGCGGCGCCGCCATCAGCGAAAAAACGATCGGGATCTTCGAGGCGGATATTCTCGTGGAACTGCCAGAGATCGAGATGGTCGATATCGAGGCGCTGGAGCGACTGATCGAGCTGCTTCAGAGCTGAGTCCTTAGTGCGGCCATCGAACTTGGTCATCACGAATACTTTGTCGCGATAGCCTTTTAGCGCTTTTCCAACGCGGCGCTCGCTTTCTCCCTGGTTGTAATCCCAGGAGTTGTCCGAAAAATTTATTCCGCGATCGATCGCCGATTGAAATAGTTTAATGGCGTCAGGTTCTTCGAGCCGTGATTGTCCGAGGTGGAATCCTCCGAGGCCGATGCAAGAAACTTTTTCTCCTGTGGCGCCCAGCACGCGGTAAGGCATTTCGCCTCGAACATCGGATTGCTTTGTTGTCGATTGCATGATCTTGTTGCCTCCGCGAGCTGCCAATGAAATGGCAGCTAAGCCACCTAAGAATTCACGTCGCTCCATGCTTTCCGCCTTCTGACAACCGAGGAATCGATGTTTAGGAGCCATACCCAGACACATCGTAGATTTTGGACTGAGGGTGAATGGAGTCCATACTCACATTCCCGTATAACAGTTATTTTCTGAGCGATTTTAGTGGGCCCAGCTCCTCACTTAAGCCACACCTTCGGTTCAACGGACATGCCCGGACGGAGGCTATGGTCGGGATCTGCTCCCTGCTTGAGCCTGATGCGAACAGGAAGGCGCTGGACGACCTTCACATAGTTGCCTGTAGCATTACAGGCTCGTAACCGCACCGGTAGCACCCGGCATACTTTCAACGTATCCGTGATATTTTTTGCCGAACGCGTCCACACTGATATCGGCAGATTGCCCCGGTTTCATCTTGCGAAGTTGTGTTTCCTTAGAGTTCGCAGTAATCCAGATATCGTCTACTTGCGTGACGGAGAGAAGTTGTTGCCCCGTCTCAATTCTCTGTCCGACTTCGCGCTGTTTTTGACCCACGATCCCTGCAAGAAGAGCACGAAGCCAACCGCAAATATAACGACCGCCCAGCGCACCCATACGGCTCCGAACCAATCATCCTCCTGACCTTTATCCAGAATCATCTGCATTGCGGCCAGCCAAATGGCGAGGAGGCCGAGACCGATGCCGTCAAATCGAGTGGCTTTGGCATTTTTATGTAGGGAGGGTCGACAACAAATATGTAAATCATGAAGACCGCGGCGATCCCGATGGGAATATTTATGTAAAACGCCCAACGCCAGGAGTATTGGTCCGTGAGCCAGCCACCCAGAGTTGGGCCAAGAACTGGTGCCACAACGACACCCAGACCGAAAATGGCCATCGCTAATCCGCGTTTTTCCGGGGAAAAACTAAGAGAATGGCCTGCGAAAGAGGCTGCAGCGCACCGCCGCCAGCACCTTGGATGGCGCGGGCGATTAGAATGAATCTCAAACTCCCGGCAGCCCCACAGGCAAACGAGGAAATTGTGAAAAGTATTATGCAGAACAACAAAAAGTTGCGCCGGCCAAAGCGAAGAGAAAACCATCCACTCGCGGGAAGAACTATCGCGTTCCCAATGAGATAGCTTGTGAGGACCCATGTCGCTTCATCGTTGGTCGCGGAAAGGCTGCCAGCGATGTGTGGAAGAACGACGGAAGTGTCCAACACCTCCATAAATGTCGGGAGCATTACGGCCGCCGCTATCAACCAAGGGTTGACAGCGGAAGTGAACTCGGACCTGCGCTGTCGCCGGCCACGTGGCGTAGACACCCCTCTAATGATTGAATCTATCGGCGCCTCGTAGAGGGGTCTATCCATGAATCACTGCAGATAAATAGAGGAAATGCGAGGACTAATGGCCGAAAATAGCCCTTACATCATGCGAAACGCTGATCGTTATTCGCCTGCAGAAGAATAAAGACTGGTGCCCGGGGGGGGACTCGAACCCCCATGAGGTAAAACCCCGGAGGATTTTAAGTCCTCAGCGTCTGCCATTCCGCCACCCGGGCACTGGCACTACAAATCTAGCGAATGCAATCACTTACTGCAATACTGCAACTTACTCCAAATGCCGCACGGGAGGTCTGGTGTCGGTAGTGGTGTCAATTGAAGTCTCGGTAGGGGCGGCCAACCGCTTCACTATTCAGCGAGACGTGCCGCATAGTGCCGTTTTTTGCTGCGCGAGATCGTTAAAGTGCGAAGCGGGACTGAGACATTCTCCCAGAGCAAGCCGTATTGCTCGCTTAAGCGGAGTCCCGTGTTGAGCGCAAGTTCAAATTCCGCCATGTGCTCAGGACACGTCACTTCGATGGCCTTACGCAGCGGGGTTTCTTCATAGTCGAACAGATGCGGAGCGCCGACGATGCGCCAGAATCTGATGGGTGCGGACGGCATTTGTATGGCGGTCAGCAGTGGGTAGAGGTGGTCTCCGTCGAGGTAATCTCATACTTGAAGTTGGCCGGATCGAGACTGTCGAGCCGGCCATCGCTCGTTTCTGCCTGTGGATACATGAGGAAGCCGACTGGCGCACCGTTTGACCCAGGCAGAGGCACATCGTGCGCAAAGTTGTAGGCCATCCAGTTCATCTCCCAAGACCCGAATAGCCGCGCGCGGGCATTCTTCACCATGTCGTCGTCCAGGGAATGATTCCCAGGTGGTTCCTCGAGCACGACCTTCCGAACGTCCGCGGGATCAACGGGTACCCAGCCGTAGGCACCTAGGTAAACCTCAGCGCGGCAATGCTGAGCCTTCGTCACGTTTTCTGACGAGGCGCCGAGACTCTTGTACCCCATTTCGGATTTGGCGACGCGGATGCCGTACACGTCGCGCGCTGGCAGGCCAGCCGCACGGGCGAGGCCAACGTACAGCGCGTTGAGATCCGCGCACTTGCCGCCCAGATCTTTGGACTCCAGCATAAAGCGAATGTCGCCGGTGCCGCAGCCGCGCGTCTTCGGATTCCGAAATGTGTTGTCTACGATCCACTCGTAGATCGCCCGAGCCTTCTCAACATCCGTCTTCTCGCCCTTTGTGATTTCGAGCGCCGTTTCTTTCACGATACCGTCGGTAGGCAGGAGCTTGGTTGGCCGCAAGAAATGCTCCAGCTCAGCGCGGCTCTCTTTCGGCCCCGTACCCCGCGCGGCGAGGTCAATCGCACAATCCTTCGTGGCAACCTGGCTCGTCACGCTGAGGATCGGCTTTGCCCCCGGCGGAAATTCGGCGGCGATGATTCCGAGCGCGTCGCTCTTGCTCTCGACCATCTTCGCGGTGCCGCCCTCGCAGTTGAAGGTATTCGCGAGCGTCCTCTGAAAGGGCGTTTCACTAATGAGAGCCGCAGGCACCCATATGCGCGTCGTCCCGGAGAGCTTCAGAACTTCGACGCGCGTTGTTACTTGAAAAGTGCGCCAGCGATCGGGCGGAGTGATCTGTGAAAACAAGCGCTCAGCCTTCCCGAAGGCGAGGCTTACTGACGCAATGGTACCAGATTGGAGAAAATCGCGACGATTCATGGCCAATACCTCACGACCAGAATTCCTTTGACTTTTCTGGTGACTGATAACGTACACCTGACGCTGTCCGTGTACAATACCCGCACCGGGATTGACTTCGACTGAGTTTTGCATGCAAAAGATCGCCAAAGCCGGGAGCGAACACTTCCAAAGCGGCGCGGACAAGTACGCCGCCTACCTCGAGACACCCGAGGGGCGCTTGCGATGCGACCTGGCTTTCGCCCATCTGCAGGATTTTCTACCTTTGCCGCAGACCAGACAGCCGCTACTCGGACTGGATCTCGGGGGCGGCACAGGGGCGGCCGCGGTGCGCCTGGCTCGTCTTGGCATAAACGTGACGCTACTGGATTGCTCTCCAACGATGCTGGAGATCGCGAAGCGCGCGGCACGGGATGCTGGCCTTGAAGGGAAGATCGCGCTAAAACTGGGCGACGCGGCGCAAGTGGCGAACCTGTTTCCCGCGGGATCGTTCGACATTGTTCTTTGCCACAACATACTGGAATACGTCGACGATCCAAATGCGGTCCTCTCCGCCGCCGCTCGGGTGATGCGAAGTGATTCGAGCGAGACTGGGTTTATATCTATCTTGGTGCGCAACCGGGCCGGTGAGGTGCTCAAGGCTGGCATCACGGAAGGTGATTTGGAGGCGGCGGAACGCAACCTTACTGCTGCGTGGGGAAATGAATCTCTCTTTGGCGGTCGGGTGCGACTCTTTACGCTGGACAGCCTGCAAGCCATGACGAAAAGTGCGTCGCTCGACGTAGCTGCTGAACGTGGTGTGCGCGTCATTTCGGATTACTTGGCGCCGCGGATCATCCGCCGCGAGGAGTACGATCGGATTTTCGAACTGGAGCGTAAGCTCGGTAGTCGACCTGAGTTTTCTGCGGTCGCGCGCTACCTACAGGTAATCGCTCGCCATTCGTGTGCATTATCGAGCAAGGAAGCGGGATCATGACACAGGCCGACACGTCTGCTCTACACTCGGCGTTGATCCGGCCTGCTCCTTCCGACCGCTTTGCACTCGGACTGGGGCTTACCAACGAGTGCAACCTGGCTTGTTCCTTTTGCTACCGCGATCCGGCGCGGACCGACCGGCTTAGCCTAGACCAGGTGCGAGCTGTGTTGGAAAGCCTGCCGGTGCGATCCGTCAATTTGGGCACGGGTGAAAATGGAATGCACCCGGAATTCCGGGAGATCTTAGCCTACCTCCGAACGCAACAGGTGAAGCTCACCATCACCTCAAACGGTCACAGCGCGGCTGTGCTCACGGATGACGAGTTGCGGGCCTTCCACGACATCGAGTTCTCCCTGGATTATCCTACGGAGCGCGAGCAAGATGCCCAACGCGGCCGCGGCAATTGGGCCCTTATCCATGAACAGGCAGCGCGATGCGTCGGATTAGGGGTTCCGGTTACCTTTATCGCGGTAATGATGAAGTCCAACGATTTGCGGCTCGCCGAAGTGGCGCGAGTGGTCAAGCGTTATCAGGCGCCGCTGCGCGTCAACGTTTATCAAGCGGTGCGCTCCGACCTCTACGCCTTGAGTTACGAAGAATATTGGCAAGGCTTTCGGGCGTTGTTTGCGGAAACGGATGTGATCGGCATCGGAGAACCGCTAGTCCGAGCTATGGCGGGTTTGCCCCCGAGGACTGGCGGATGCGGAGTGAGCACCGTGCGAGTTACGCCGCGAGCCACTAGTCAGCCCTGTGTATATTGGCCGGGAGCCGGCGAACCACTCTCACTCCTACTTTCACTCCGCTCAAGACTTGTAGAGACTCCGCCCTTTGTGGAGGCGCGCACCACGCCAGAGGCTTGCCGCTCCTGCGTTTACCTGGAGTCGTGTTACGGCGGGTGTGCTGGACGGCGCCGAATCCAAAATGCGCTCGATCAGCCGGACTTCTACTGCCCAATTGTCCGCGGAGAGTTGCAAAAGCTGGAGATCCGCATGGCTCCCGCACGCGAGCTCCCCAAAGGCGAAAGCGCATGTACCACCATCGTGGTTGCGCGTGATTGAGAGGGCTGAGTTGCTGACGCGCATGAGTTTGTATGGATGAAGTTGCACCCATTAAGAGAATTTAGCATCGAAGACTGGGAGCTACATCATGACGACAAACGTAACTCAAGAACATAATGCTACAGCTAGCTTGGCCGGCCCGTCCGATGCGGCAAAGGGCTTAGCATTGGTTCGCGTGACCGTCGGTGGCATGCTTGTGTGGGTCTTCTTCGAGAATTTGGGGAAGGGCGCATATACGCAGGCGGGCTACGCCGGTGTGATCAATTACTACATCAAGAACAGTCACGCGCCTTCCGCATGGAAGTTGGTTCTCGAGTTTATGTCGAGTCATGCGGCCATGATCGCGCCTGGGCAAGCGGTGATGGAGATCTCTGTGGGAATACTCCTCGTTATTGGCCTGCTCACGCGGCCCGTTGCCCTTGTAGCTTTTCTGTTTCTTGGCAGCCTCTGGGTCACGGAATTGGGTACGTCCTGGATTTGGGAACTCCTGGTTCCCGTGCTCGCATCGCTGGGACTCGTGGTCGGACGCGGAGGTCGCGCCTGGGGCATCGACGCATTGCTGGCACGGCGACGCCCCGCGTCCCCGTGGTGGTGATAAGGGAACTCGAGTGCGAGTATCGGTCATCATTCCTACCCATAACGAAGCGCAGGCCATTGGCCGTGTGCTTGTGGATCTGCCTTCCGATCTTGTGACGGAGGTCATCGTTGTCGACAGCAATTCGACGGACGGAACGCCCGATCTCGCCCGAAAGATGGGGGCACTCGTCGTCCAGGAGCCCTGCCGAGGATATGGGCGCGCTTGTTTGACAGGGATTGCGAATGCCCAAAATCCTGATGTGGTTGTTTTTCTCGACGGAGACTACAGTGACCGTCCGTCGGAGTTGGCGATTCTCCTGGCTCCGATCGTCGAAGGGCGCGCGGACATTACGCTGGGTTCGCGCCTCGGCAGCAACAGAATCGCCGGTGCGCTGCCCTGGCACCAGGCATTCGGGAATCGCCTGGCGGCCGGCCTGATCACGCTTTTATACGGTGTAAAGGTCACCGACCTCGGTCCGTTTCGCGCCGGGCGCGCCGATGTTCTGCGCACTCTGGCCCTTGAAGAGACTACTTACGGCTGGGCGGTAGAAATGATCGTGAAAGCTGCCATCGCGGGATTTCGCATTGTGGAAGTTCCTGTGAGCTACCACCCGCGTATTGGAAAGTCGAAAATTAGCGGTACAGTGAAGGGCACGATAGGTGCAGCGTGGTTCATCCTGAGCCGGATCGCGCTCTATTCTTTTCGACGTCGGAGGGCGGGAACGCCTCGGCCGGCGTGAGCCCGACGGACCAATCCCTCATGGAATCCTCGAATCAGACTCCTGTGCGTTATTCGCGCTTAAACCGCACGTTAGTCATTATGGCGAAAGCCCCAAGGCCCGGCATGGTCAAGACCCGCCTCACGCAGAGCCTTCCTTCTCCTGCAGTGACAGCACTGTATCGCTGCCTTTTGGCGGACACCCTCGCGTTGGCAATGTCTTTGAAGTGCGTGGAGGTCGCGGTGATGTGCCCTGAGTCTGATCAGGAGGAATTGGCGCATCTCTTGGGCAATACAGTCCAGGTGGTGGCGCAAAGAGGCGAAGGTCTCGCAGCGGGCCTCACCTCTGTTTTTCGACATTTCACTGCCGCTGGCCGACAGCACGTCATCGCATTCAATAGCGACAGTCCACACCTCCCGCCATTGGTTCTGGAGAGCGCGTTCAAAACACTCGCCACCCATGACCTGGTTGTCGGCCCAACCCACGATGGAGGCTACTATCTGGTTGGATGCTAAGGCCGCTCACACGGCGCTTTTCGAAAGCGACGGTATGGGAACGGGGAGTGCGCTCGACAGGTTGCTGACGCGCACGAAGGCCCTCGACCTTTCCACCGGCTTCACAGAAACCTTCTATGACATCGACATCGCCAACGATTTGATACTGCTGGCTCGCGAATTGGTGCTCGCTCCCGAGAAGGCTCCTAGGACTGCGGGCTGGTTCGGCGAATGGCAGCAAGCAGTCGCGCAACTTCGCCCTTGAATGGAAGGTCTGTGAAACTCACATCCTCGCACAGGCTGTATGGACTCGGTGCCATCTTGCTTGTGGCGCTGGCGATCTGCGCACGCAACTTCAGCCGCACGGGTGAACTGTCATTCTTCATTCCGCTGGCTGTTGCTGGCGTCGCGTACCTCCTGGCCATCCGCGAACTCTTCTCCAACCCTGAATTTCCGAGGCGCGTCATCGTCTTCGGTCTCGCCCTGTCTGCTCTGTGGCATTTTCAATTTCTGCAAATGCCACCGGGTTTAGACGACGACATTCATCGCTATGTTTGGGACGGCCGCATGCAGCGGCTCGGTTATAACCCCTATCTCGTGGTTCCGAGCGACCCCGCACTCGCCAGCTTGCACACAGCGGAGACGCGAACGCTTAATAATCCTGAGGTGCCGAGCCCTTATCCAGCTGGGGCACAGCTATTCTTTCGTGCTGTAACATCGATTCACGAATCTACATTCGCGCTGAAAGTAGCATTTGTAGTTTGCGATTTCGCGATCGCGCTTTTGTTGCTCGGTGTCTTGCGTCGTGCCGGGCAGGGTGAGCACTGGGTTCTGGCTTATTCGTGGCACCCACTGCTCGCGATTGAGGTGGCAGGCAGCGGTCACGTCGATATTGTCGGCGTACTGCTGCTTTTGGTTTCCGTGGCCTCGCTCCAGAGGCGCTGGCGCGCCGTTGCGGCCATTTCCTTTGGGTTTGCTATCGCGGTGAAATTTCTTCCGATCGTGCTGGTGCCAGTCTATTGGAAGCGCGTCCGGATGCGCGACGCCGCGCTGGCGGCAATCATGGTTGGACTTCTCTACGTGCCATTTCTCGACCATGGGCGGATTCCAATGGGCTCGCTCGGCTCCTATGTGCAGAGGTTCCGGTTTAATGATCCGGTTTTTGCGACGCTCGAGCGAGTGGCGGCTCCGCAGGTTGTGGCTGGGCTGGCAGTGCTCGTCGGTTTTCTAACCGCGATCTGGATGAGAAAAAAGTCCGCCGAAGGGTCCGCGGAAGCGTTCGCCTGGCCAATGGCGGTGTCGCTTTTCTGCGCGCCGGTCGTCTATCCGTGGTACCTACTGTGGATGCTTCCGTTCCTAAGGTCGACCTCGACGTTGCCGATCCTGGTCTGGACTTTGAGCATCATACCTACCTATTATGTCTGGCACCTGCGCACTGTCGGGCGGCCGTGGGTCGTTCCTGACTGGATTATGATTCTGGAATTCGGAACTGTGGCAATCGCTGCTGTGATTATTGCGTTGCGAAGGGTCAAGGGATCGGCCGCACTCGAATGCTCAGCGGAGAGGTAGAGGGAACGCAACTGCGCCACATGCGATTGATTGCATCTAAGGTTCATTGCACACCATCCAACACGACGTTCGTTTCACAGAGGAGGATCTCCATGAAGAAGTTGCGCGGTTCCTTGACTCCCTATTTCCTATTTTCAGCGGTGCTGCTCTTTGTCGGTACTTCCCGGGCGCAGACGCGCCCGCCCGAGGTCGAACAGCTTGCCAAGACCTACGGCCTTGATTCGTGGGGGAAAATCGACGCAGTCCGCTACACGTTCAACTTGGACCTTGCCGCTTTGAATGTGAAGCTCTCCCGCACCTGGACTTGGGAGCCCAAGACTGGCAACGTCACCTACGAAACAACAGACAAGGACGGCAAACCGGTCAAGGTTTCCTATAGCCGTTCTCAGCTCAGCAGCGCACCAGCCAACGTGAAGGACCAAATTGAGCCGAGCTTCGTGAACGATAACTATTGGTTTCTCTTCCCTTTCCATGCGAACTGGGATTCCAGCGCCAATGTGACCGTTAAAGAAAACCAAAAATTGCCGATTGGAAATGGCACGGCGAAGCTGGTTTCTGTGAAATATCCTGCGGAAGTTGGCGGCTATACGCCAGGCGATACCTGGGACCTTTATGTGGGGAAGGATGGACGAATTGCGCAGTTCATCTACCATCGGGGCGGCACCACGAAGCCGAGCAACGTCACATCAACTTGGGCCGGCTACAAGATGGCTGGGCCTCTCCTCATCTCAACGGAACATCGGGGTACGGCGGACGGCAAACCGTTTCGCCTTGCGTTCCTGAATGTGGCCTACAAACTGACCGGGTCAGACACTTGGATCGACGCGAAATAGGAAACAGCCTGCGCAATCCGTGACTGATCTCTATCTTCACGGCTCAGACTCTCGTGCAATAACCATGGAAGTGCTCGAGCGCATGAAATCCTCTAGGCACAGATGGGCTCGACGTGGGACGAGACTTTTAAGGTCGAGTCTTGGTGTCAGTTCTGATGTCAGTTGATTTTTCTATTTGCTTCGCCAGAGTGCGGTTAGTGCGCGGACGCCATCCACGGAAGCTGCTTAAACACTCGCGATTTCGGGATGCTGCATTTGGGTGAAACGTGCTGCTCGTCCGCTCGCCGGGATTTTAAGTCCTCAGCGTCTGCCATTCCGCCACCCGGGCAGGGCAGGTACAAAAAATAGCATGTTTGGAGTCTTCGCTCAACGCTTAGGCCGTTTGGAAATGGCACTGGCAGCCGCGCAACTTGATACGCCCCTCCTTGTGAACGCTTTGTAACTTGATTGACAAGCGTTAGGGGGCGCGGTAATTTTTCTTTCTCTCCCCCTGGCAGGCAGCCCGCCTCTGAGGAGGACGAAGCGCAGGCGCGCAGCATCACTCAAATGAGCGTTGGGCCCGAGCGAACGCGCGCTTTCAATCTGTCGTAAAATCACGTCATCCGTTCTGTAACGCGGTGCATCAAAGCCTAGCGAGTGGTCCGCGGGAGCCTTCCCTCCCCCGCCATAGGAGCCAAAGTGAGTCAGCCGAATCTGGACCTGTTGAGCATCAACACCATACGCACTTTGGCGATTGACGCCGTGCAACAGGCAAATTCCGGCCACCCTGGGGCCCCCATGGGTTTGGCGCCAGTGGCGTATGAACTGTGGCAGCGGCACCTGCGCTACGATCCCGCCGATCCAACGTGGCCCAATCGCGACCGCTTCGTTCTTTCCGCTGGTCACGCTTCCATGCTTCTGTATGCCACGCTGCATCTCGCGGGTGTGAAAGAAGCCACCAAAGACGGCAAAATTCTGGACACGCCCGCCGTTTCCATGGACGAAATCAAACACTTCCGTCAACTCGGTAGCAAAACTCCCGGCCACCCTGAATCGCACATCACTACCGGCGTCGAAACCACAACCGGCCCGCTTGGACAGGGCGCGGGCAATAGCGTTGGAATGGCTATCGCCAGCAAGTGGCTTGGAGCATATTTCAACAAACCTGGCTTCGACATTTTTGACTTCAAGGTTTATGCGATTTGCGGCGATGGCGACCTCATGGAAGGCGTGGCGAGCGAAGCTGCCTCACTTGCCGGCCATTTGAAGCTCTCGAGCCTTTGCTGGATTTACGACAACAATCGCGTCACGCTTGATGGTCCTGCGGATTGGTCCTTCAGCGAGGACGTTATGACACGTTTCCTGGGTTATGGCTGGAGCGTTACGCATATTGCCGATGCGAACGATCTAGATGCGCTGGGGCGCGCCTACGAAGTGTTCCAGCACACAGTGGGCCGTCCTACTCTGATAGTGGTCGATAGCCACATCGGCTACGGCTCTCCGCACAAACAGGATACTTACGAAGCGCACGGCGAGCCGCTCGGCGAAGCCGAAGTGAAATTGGTAAAGAAAAATTACGGTTGGCCGGAAGACGCGAAATTTTTGGTCCCTGACGGCGTCTACGATCAATTCAAAAATGGCGTTGGCAAGCGCGGCGCGGAAGCCCATAGCGCCTGGAACGCAAAATTCGCGGACTACAAAAAACAATTCCCGCAACTCGCCGATCAGCTGAGCCGCATGCAAAGCGGCCAACTGCCCGACGGCTGGGACAAAAACCTTCCGTCTTTCCCCGCCGATCCAAAAGGAATGGCAACACGCGAAAGCTCAGGAAAGACGCTGAATGCGCTCGCTGTGAATATTCCATGGCTCATCGGCGGCTCCGCCGACCTGGCCAAATCCAACAAGACCAATCTGACTTTTGAAGGTGCCGGTGATTTCTTTCCCGACGCTTATCACGGGCGCAACGTCCATTTCGGCGTACGCGAACACGCCATGGGGGCGATCGTCAACGGCATGACGCTGTCCAAGCTCCGCGCTTTCAGCGCTACGTTTTTCAATTTCAGCGATTACATGCGGCCCAGCATGCGGCTTGGCGCTCTGATGGAAATTCCAGCGCTCTATATTTTCACGCATGATTCCATTGGCGTCGGCGAAGATGGCCCAACGCATCAACCCGTCGAACAGGTGGCCGCTTACCGTGCCATGCCCAATATGCTCGTCTTCCGCCCCGGCGACGCAAACGAAGTCGTCGAAGCCTATAAGGTCGCTCTCCAGCACATGCATGGCCCGTCAACGCTCGTTCTCACACGCCAACCTATGCCCACGTTCGATCGCACAAAATACGCTCCCGCGTCGGGCGTCGCGAAAGGCGCTTATGTCCTGGCTGACGCGGCGGGCGGTAAGCCGGACGTCATTTTGCTCGGCAGCGGAAGCGAAGTCGGCCTCTGCGTGGTGGCGTATGAAAAGTTGACTGCCGAAGGCGTAAAAGCGCGAGTGGTGAGCATGCCCAGCTGGGAGCTATTTGAAAAGCAGGACGCCGCTTACAAAGAAAGTGTTTTGCCGTCAAGCGTAACCGCGCGCGTTTCCGTAGAAATGGAATCTGTTTTTGGATGGGATCGCTATGTCGGCCCCAAAGGCAAAATTATCGGCATGCGTTCGTTCGGAGCGTCCGCTCCGCTGAAGGATTTGCTCAAGAAATTCGGGTTTGAGATCGAAAACGTTCTCGCTGCAGCCAAAGAAGTGATGGGAAAGTGAGCCCCGCATGAAAGTTGTGATTGGTTCAGACCACGCAGGCTTTCAACTCAAAAACGCCATGGGCGACTTGCTGCGCTCCATGGGCAACGAGGTCCTCGACATCGGCGCGTTCAATGAAAACCCGAGCGACTATCCGGATTTCGCCGAAGCCGTGGACCTTGCCATACTCGATGGCAAAGCCGAACGCGGAGTGCTCATTTGCGGCAGCGGTGTTGGCGCGAGTGTTGCGGCCAACAAGCTACCGGGGATTCGCGCGGGGATGTGCCACGACACCTATTCGGCGCATCAAGGAGTTGAGCACGACAATATCAACGTGCTTGTACTCGGTTCACGCGTCGTTGGCATTGCCCTGGCGCAGGATTTGGTGCGGACGTTTATGGGCGCGAAATTTAGCAACGAAGAGCGGCATGTTCGGCGACTCGGCAAAGTAAAGGCCCTGGAAACGAAGTACTGCACCGGTTCCTGAGCCCCCCGGCTGGGATTAGCCAACACTGGTCAGTGTGCATGTGACCGGCACGGCTGCACCCTCAGGGGGTACAATAGACGTTCAACGCGTTTTCAAAGCTAGAGGAGAATCATCATGACGACAACAACTACAGTCCCCAATGTCGGCACCGCGCAAGGCGCCAATCCGCTCAAGGCGCTGCTGGCCTTCGGGCAATCCCCCTGGATGGATTACATTCGCAGAGACCTGCTCACCGGCGGCGGCCTGAAGAAATATATCGATAACGATGGGCTCCGCGGCATGACCTCCAATCCCGCGATTTTTGAGAAGGCCATCACCGGCAGCGACGTTTACTCGGACATTCTGAATTCGCCAGACGCAAAAAAACTCGACGCTAAGGGTCTCTTTGAAAAAATCGCTATTCGCGACGTCCAGGACGCCTGCGACATTTTCAAAACTGTCTACGCGGAGTCTAAACGCCGCGACGGCTACGTAAGCCTCGAAGTCTCTCCCTATCTCGCAAACGATACCAAGGGCACCATCGACGAAGCGCGTCGGCTCTGGAAGTCCGTCGATCGCCCCAATGTGATGATCAAGGTTCCAGCCACGCCTGAAGGCATACCCGCGATTCGGCAGCTTCTCGAGGACGGCCTCAACATCAACATCACGCTGCTCTTCGCGCAGTCTGCTTACGAGCAAGTCGCCGAGGCTTTTCTTGCCGCGCTCGAAGCTCGCGCCGCCAAAGGACAGGACATCAGCCAGATCGCCAGCGTCGCCAGCTTTTTCGTAAGCCGCATCGATTCTCTGATCGATGGAAAGATCGAAGAAAAGCTGAAAGCCGCCACGGATCCAGCGCAAAAGGCGCTGCTCGAAAGTATTCACGGCAAAATCGCCATCGCCAACGCCAAACTCACCTACAAGAAGTATCAGGAACTTTTCGGTGGCTCACGTTGGAACGCTCTGGCCGCAAAAGGCGCGCAAACACAGCGCCTGCTTTGGGCCAGCACCAGCACGAAAAACCCCAAGTACCGCGACGTAGTCTATGTGGAAGAACTGATTGGCGCCGACACCGTGGATACCATTCCTCCGGCGACTTTCGATGCCTTCCGCGATCACGGCAAACTCCGCAACAGCTTGACGGAAGACCTAAACGCAGCGCGCACAACCATGGACAGTCTCGCCAAAGCCGGCCTCTCCATGAAAGAAGCGACGGACAAGCTTCTTCTGGACGGCGTCAAACTCTTCGCGGATGCGTTCAAACAGCTTCTGGACGCAACCGGAAAAAGCGCAGGGGTGAGTGCGTGAGCTTGAATCGCCTGACCTACACACTCCCCGACAAATTCGAAAATGATGTGAACGCCTCGCTTCAAAATTGGAAGAAGAGTGGCAAAGTGAAGCGGCTTTGGCAAAGAGATGCCGCGCTTTGGACCGGCACAGACGAGGATAAGTGGCTCGGCTGGCTGGATATTACCGAGCAGCAGATCGACGACATTGGCAAGCTGAAAGAGATTGCCGCCGATATCAAAGAGACGGGCTTCAAGTACGCTTTGCTTCTCGGCATGGGTGGCTCCAGCCTTTGTCCCGAAGTCCTCCGCATGACCTTCGGCAAGGCCTCGGGCTACCCGGACCTTCATGTGCTGGATTCCACGGATCCGGCGCAGATCAAAGCCCTCGAAGAGAGCGTGGACCTCAGCAGCGCCATTTGCATCGTTTCCAGCAAATCCGGCAGCACGCTCGAACCCAACATTTACAAGCAATATTTTTTGGATCGCGTGAAAGCCAAGGTCGGCGAAAAAGAGGTCGGGAACCGCTTCATTGCCATCACGGATCCCGGCTCAAAGATGCAGCGCGTCGCCGAGAGAGATAAATTCCGCAAAATCTTTATGGGCGTCCCGAGCATCGGAGGACGCTACTCGGCGCTTTCTAATTTCGGCATGGTGCCCGCGGCCGTCATGGGCATAGAAGTCTCGAAGTTTCTGAAGAACACGCAGAAAATGGTGGAAGCGTGCGGCGCGGATTCGGATGCGACCACAAACCCCGGCGTCATTCTGGGAACGATTCTCGGCCTCGCGGCGGATCAGGGCCGAGATAAAATGACGATCATCACTTCGCCGGGAATTTATGATCTTGGCGCTTGGCTCGAGCAGTTGCTCGCCGAATCTACAGGAAAATCCGGTAAGGGCATCATTCCCGTGGATCGCGAACTTCTCGCCAAACCGGATGCATACGGCGCCGATCGCGTTTTTGCTTATCTGCGTCTCGAATCGGATCCAGACAAGGAGCAAGCCGCCACTGTCGATGCCCTCGCCAAGGCCGGTCACCCCGTCGTCCGCATGGTGTTGCCGGACGTCTACACCCTTGGCCAGGAGTTCTTCCGCTGGGAAATTGCTACGGCGGTCGCCGGATCTCTCACTGGCATCAATGCCTTCAATCAGCCCGACGTGGAAGCCAGCAAAACAGAAACGCGCAAGTTGACTACCGAATACGAATCCACCGGCAAACTGCCGCCCGAGTCTCCATTTTTTACGGGCGATGGCGCAAAACTCTACGCCGACCTTAAGAACGCCGGAGAGCTGAAGGGTGGCGGCTCACTCGCCGGCTTTTTGAAGAAACACCTCGCGCGCATCGGGCCTGGCGATTATTTTGCCGTCCTTGGCTACATCACCATGAACGAAGCCCACGAAGAAGCGCTGCAGGCGATTCGCCTCGCCGTGCGCGACAACAAAAAAGTAGCTACCGTCCTTGGATTTGGACCGCGTTTCCTGCACTCAACAGGGCAAGCGTACAAAGGCGGACCTAACTCCGGCGTTTTCCTGCAGATTACTTGCGACGACGCGGTGGATATTCTCGTTCCGGGACAGAAATATACGTTTGGCGTAGTGAAATCAGCGCAGGCGCGGGGTGATTTTGCCGTGCTCGCAGAACGCGGCCGGCGTGCGTTGCGTGTCCATCTCGGCAAAGACGTCGCTGCAGGACTAGCGACGTTGACGGAAGCCATTAATCAAGCGCTCGCATAAGAAATTCGATAGAATTCAGCGAAGCTTTACAAAACTAGCGCACAGGAGCAATTGCAATGCAACTCGGCATGATCGGTCTGGGAAGAATGGGCGCGAACATGGTGCGGCGGCTGCAAAAAAACGGCCATACTTGCGTGGTGTACGACCGGAGCGCGGACTCCGTGAAACAACTCGCCGGAGAGGGTGCCACGGGATCGAATTCGCTCGAAGACTTCGTCAAGAAACTCGAAAAGCCTCGCGCCATCTGGCTTATGGTTCCGGCAGCAGTTGTGGACGCCACGCTCCACGAACTCACGAGCAAGCTTGAGGTCGGCGACATCGTCATCGATGGCGGAAATTCCTACTACATTGACGACATTCGCCGCGCGCGCGAACTATCCGGACAAGGTATTCATTATTGCGACGTCGGCACCAGCGGCGGCGTCTGGGGCCTTGATCGCGGCTACTGCCAAATGATTGGCGGTGAAAACGATATTGTGAAGCACCTCGACCCCATTTTTAAGACGCTCGCTCCAGGCCGTGGAAATGTCGATCGCACGCCCGGCCGCGAGAAGGCTGGTGGAACATCGGAAGAGGGTTATCTCCATTGCGGCCCCTCGGGAGCAGGCCATTTCGTCAAGATGGTCCACAACGGAATTGAATATGGGTTGATGGCCGCCTATGCCGAAGGCCTGAACATCCTGAAGCACGCCAACGCCGGAAAAACTCAGCGCGAGAACGACGCGGAAACCACTCCTCTTCGCAATCCTGAACACTATCAGTACGATTTCAATCTCGCGGACATCACCGAAGTCTGGCGTCGCGGCAGTGTGGTGGCCTCCTGGTTGCTTGATCTCACCGCCATCTCTCTTTTGGAACAGCCAACGCTTGAGCGCTTCTCGGGACGCGTCTCGGATTCTGGCGAAGGCCGCTGGACCATTCTCGCGGCGATCGAATCCACCGCTCCTGCGCCGGTCCTTACGGCGTCTCTCTTCGAGCGCTTCACATCGCGCGGCGAAGGGGATTTCGCCTCCAAGGTTCTCTCCGCCATGCGGTTTCAGTTCGGCGGCCACATCGAGAAAAAATCCGGACACTAAACAATTTCATTTTCTCCGGCCGTCTGGCCGATCGAGATAGGATCAACGAAATGAATGCTACTCAACCCGACTCCGCTCCCGTTGGCTCTCCCTGCGTAATGGTGATTTTCGGGGCGAGCGGCGACCTCACCAAGCGCAAGCTCATCCCCGCTCTCATCAACCTGAAGCAGGAAGGGCTTCTTTCTGAGCAGTTCGCCATTGTCGGCTTCGCTTTCGACCAGATGAACACTGATTCTTTCCGCGCGCTTCTCAACGAAGAAATCAATAAATTCGAAGATCACCCCGTCGATCCAAAGTTATGGCAATGGTTTCTGGACCGCATTTACTACGTTCAGGGCGATTTTAAGGATCCCGAGGCGTACCAGCGCCTCAAAGGCCAAATTGCCGAAGCCGACAAAAACCACGCAACGCAAGGTAATCTTTTCCACTACCTCGCCGTCTCCTTTGATTTTTTCTCGCTGATCGTCCAGAAGCTTGGAGAAATCGGCCTCACCAAGGAAGAAAACGGCAAGTGGACGCGCGTGATCGTGGAAAAACCATTTGGCCACGACCTTCCATCCGCGCAGCAATTAAACAAAGAGCTAAAGCAAATTCTGACCGAAAAACAGATTTTCCGCATCGACCATTACCTTGGGAAGGAAACTGTCCAGAACCTGATGGTATTTCGTTTCGCCAACAGCATGATCGAGCCGTTGTGGAACCGCACTTACATCGATCACGTGCAAATCACCGCCGCCGAATCCGTCGGCGTCGAGCACCGCGGCGCCTTTTACGAAACCGCCGGCGCCCTCAAGGACATGGTCCCGAACCATCTTTTCCAGCTCCTAACGCTCACGGCAATGGAACCTCCCATTTCCTTTGAAGCCGATGCCGTCCGCGACAAACAAGCCGAAATCCTGCACGCCTTGCAGCCCCTCACGCCCGAAGACGTTTTGCACAATACCGTTCGCGGCCAATACGGCGACGGCACGGAAGACGGCCAGAAAGTTCCCGCTTATCGCAACGAGCCTAACGTCTCGCCAACTTCAAATACCGAAACGTTTGTCGCCCTGAAACTCAAAATCGACAATTGGCGTTGGGGAGATGTGCCCTTTTATCTCCGCACCGGAAAGCGTCTCGCCAAGCGCGTAACAGAAATCGCGATCCAATTTCGCCGGACGCCTTTCATGTTGTTTCGAAAGACTCCGATCAAGGACCCGCGCACCAATCGCATGGTGATCCACATCCAGCCCGACGAGGGCATTTCCTGGCGCTTCGCGGCCAAAGTTCCCGGCTCGGTCATGAAGCTGGGCCTCGTCAACATGGATTTCGACTACGCGCGCGATTTTGGCAAATCGCACAGCACTGGCTACGAACGTCTTCTTTACGACTGCATGATGGGCGACGCCACCCTCTTCCAGCGCGCGGACATGGTCGAAGCCGGCTGGGCTGCCATCGAGCCGATTATTGACGTCTGGAAAGCGCTTCCCGCTCGTGGCTTCCCCAACTATGCCTCCGGATCTTGGGGACCAAAGGAAGCTGAGGACCTTATGGCCCGCGATGGCCGCGCGTGGCGGAAGATCGGCGAAGAAGAGGAAGACGCGAAGAGTTCCGCGACCGCCACGGAAAATTTAAAGGGCCCCGGAGCGATGACGAAGTAGAGCGAGAACGTTATGGCCGCAGACAATTCCACCACCGAAGTTCGAGTGTTGCCAGATAGCGCGGCCATTGCGGAGCGCTGTGCGCGCAAATTTGTCGAGATTGCGGCAGACGCAGTTAAGGAAAAGGGTTCGTTTCATGTGGCGTTGGCAGGCGGTTCCACCCCTAAAATTCTTTACAGGCTGCTCGTGGATGATCCCGCCCTCCGCGCGCAAGTGCCTTGGGATAAAATGCATGTGTTTTTTGGCGACGAGCGCCATGTGGGCCCGGACGACCCGCAAAGCAATTTTTGTATGGCCAGGGAAACGATGTTCTCGAAGTCGCCTTTGAAACCGGAGCAAGTCACTCGCATTAAAGGCGAACTCGCGGAAGCGGAAGATGCCGCGAAGGAGTACGACCAGGCCATTCGAACGTATTTCAAGTTGAGCATCGGCCAATTCCCGCGTTTTGACTTGGTGTTGCTCGGCATGGGCAGCGAAGGACACACGCTCTCGATTTTTCCGGGAACAAAAGCGCTGCGCGAAAATCGCCGCATTGCGGTGCATAATTGGGTAGGCAAAGTCTTGATGGACCGCATCACATTCACCGCCCCGGTCGTCAACAATGCCGCCAACGTCATCTTCATGGTGACGGGCGCGGACAAAGCTCCGGCTCTAACCGCGGTCCTCGAACGATTTTACGAGCCGGACCAGTTGCCGGCTCAGTTGATTCAACCGTTGAACGGCACTTTGCTTTGGCTGGTGGATACCGCAGCCGGAAGCATGCTCACGCGGGCAATTCGCGAATAACTTAGGAGAGCCACATGGCAACCACGACTAGCACTGGAAACATTGAAACGTTCCTCGGCGCAAAAGCCGAATATTTTCTCGGATACAAAACGCCGAAAATCTCGAAGGACCGGCTGCATCTTCCCGGTCCCGATTTTGTCGACCGCATCTACTCCGCATCGAACCGAAATGTCCGGGTGCTTACAAATCTTCAGCGCATCTTTGGCCACGGGCGCCTCGCCCATACCGGATATCTCTCGATTCTTCCCGTTGATCAGGGTATCGAGCACTCTGCGGGCGCCAGTTTCGCCAAAAATCCAGACTATTTCGACGCGGAAAATATCGTCAAGCTCGCTATCGAAGGTCAATGCAACGCGGTAGCCTCTACCTTCGGAGTTCTTGGCGCGGTCACTCACAAATATGCCCACAAGATTCCCTTCATTGTGAAGCTCAACCACAACGAGTTGCTGACCTTCCCCAACAAATTCGATCAGATTTTTTTCGGCACAGTACAGGAAGCCTGGAACATGGGCGCGGCGGCCGTGGGCGCAACCATTTATTTCGGTTCCGATCAGGCCGACCGGCAGATCGTCGAAGTAAGCCGCGCCTTCGCCGAAGCGCACGAACTCGGCATGGCCACCGTTCTCTGGTGCTATCTCCGCAACAATGCCTTCAAGAAAGACAAGGACTATCACCTCTCCGCCGACCTGACCGGCCAGGCCAATCATCTCGGCGTCACCATCCAGGCCGACATCATCAAGCAAAAAATGGCCGAAAATAACGGCGGCTACATGGCTCTCAATATGGGAGATTCCAGTTACGGAAAATTCGATAAGCGCATCTACACTGACCTCGCCAGCGATCATCCCATCGACCTCTGCCGCTATCAGGTGGCCAACTGCTTCATGGGTCGCGCAGGCCTTATCAACAGCGGCGGCGCTTCCGGCGCCAACGACTTCGAGGACGCCGTCACCACCGCCGTCATCAACAAACGCGCTGGCGGCACCGGCCTCATTTCCGGCCGCAAAGCCTTCCAGCGCCCGATGAGCGAAGGCGTCCAGCTACTCAACACGATCCAGGACGTCTACCTCAGCC
Organism: uncultured Acidobacteriota bacterium; assembly: GCA_963730495.1. Lineage (GTDB taxonomy): Bacteria > Acidobacteriota > Terriglobia > Acidiferrales > UBA7541 > Acidiferrum. Next base: position 393,679 of record CAVSSD010000006.1, read on the forward strand.
CAGACGTCACAGTGGCCTAAACCGAGACCTGTAGGGGAGGGGCTTGTTTACCCTGTAAGGGCCCCTCCCCAATCTTGGCCGCACAAAATCCCCTCTCTCCCAGATTTGGTCTATTCTTAGGGAGTGAACGCACCACCCGTTCAAAACGTTCTCTCTCCGCCAGCAAGCGCCGTCGACGCGCAGTCACGTGAACACTCGAAAAAAATCCGCCGCCTCCTTCTAATATCTTTCACCTGGCTTCTCGCTCTTCTCATAGGTGCGGGCGTCGACGCTCTCTTTTCCCTTCGATATCTCGACCGCGCCTCTCAGGAACTCAGCAAGCGTTTCACCGCTCACAATCGCGCACTCGGCACCATCGTCGTTTCGGTGCGAGTCTATGACGATCAAATCGAGCGCTTCTTGCTTCAGGATCAACTTCAAACGCCCGGTCCCGAAGCAACTGACGTTGCAAATAAAATGGCGGCTGTCCGCGTGGCCTTGCTAAGTTTTCCTGTCGACAGTGATCCCGACGAGCAACTCCTTCTCGCAGCGATGCAGCAGCAGCTTCAGGAAGAAGAAACTTCCTGCGCCACCGCCCTGGCCTGGCGCTCCGATCTGCGCCGGCAACGCGCCTATCAGTTTATTGGCCAGCAGCTTATTCCTTGGCGCACGCGCATCTTTGAACTTTCGTCGCAAGTTTCCTCGCTGAATGAACACAAGCTTGCGCTTGAAAATCTCGCCGTCGCCGCCCGTTTCCAAACACTGGAATCCCGCCTGATCTGGCTCGTCGCACTCGGGCTAATCGCGGGAATCCTCATGTCGCTGATTTGCGGCTGGTACATCCTCCGCCTCGAGCGCCAGGCTCGCCAACGTTATCAAGCGCTCGCCCGCAGCCGCCTGGAGCTCGAAGGATTATCGGCACGCCTCGTGGAAGCCCAGGAAGAAGAGCGCCGCTCCATCTCCCGCGAACTCCACGACGAAGTCGGCCAATCCCTCGGCGCGCTCCTGGTCGAAGTCGGCCAACTTTCGAAGTTAGTTCCGCCCGATGACTCCATCACGCAAGCCCAAATCGCACACATAAAATCCGTTGCCGAAACTGCCGTCAAATCTATTCGCGACATCGCGCTGCTTCTCCGCCCGCCCATGCTCGACGATCTCGGCCTCATCCCCGCTCTCGAATGGCAAGCCCGCGAAATTTCGCGGCGCAGCGATATGGAAGTGGAAGTTCACTCGGAAAATGTCTCGGAAGACTTGGGTGACGAAACGAAAGTTACTGTTTACCGCCTCGTTCAGGAAGCTCTCAACAACGCCGCCACTCACGCATCGGCGAAAAACGCAAAGGTTACTGTCGCCCAAGGCTCGGACAAAATAACGATCGAAGTTACCGATGATGGCCACGGCTTCAATCCTGAACGCCAGCGTGGCATGGGAATCCTTGGTATGGAGGAGCGCGTTCGCCGCCTCGGTGGCAACCTCACGATCGAATCTGCCCCCGGAAAAGGGGCTGCCGTCAAAGCGGAACTGCCGCTCCATCATGCGGATTCACCGCAATCCGTTCATGATTCAGCGATGAACGTGTCCTGAGCTAGCCATGAGAAAAATTCGCATCCTCCTCGCCGACGATCACAAGCTCATGCGCAGCGGCCTGCGTTTGCTCGTCGAGCAGCAGCCCGATCTCATGGTAGTCGGCGAAGCCAACGACGGCAGAGAAGCTGTCTCGCTTGCAAAATCCCTAAAGCCCGACGTGATCGTCATGGACATCGGCATGCCCAATCTCAACGGCATCGAAGCCGCCCTTCAAATTACTCAGGCTAATCCGCAAATCTCGGCGGTCATGCTCAGCATGCATTCGGATGAAAGCTATGTCTTGCGTGCTCTGAAAGCTGGCGCAAAAGGCTACTTACTAAAAGACTCCGCCGAGTCCGATCTCATCAAAGCCGTTCACGCCGTCGCGGATGGCAAATCATTCTTTAGTCCCGCAGTCAGCAAAGTCTTGCTCGACGACTACGTCCGCAAGCTCAAACGCAGCGGCGCCGAAGACGCCTACGACCTGCTCACCGCGCGCGAACGCGAAATCCTGCAGCTCGTCGCCGAAGGCAAATCCAATAAAGACGTCGCCAACCTCCTGAATCTCAGCGTGTACACCGTAGAAACTCATCGCTCCAACATCATGGAAAAGCTCAATCTGCGCGGCGTCCCCGAACTCATTCTCTTCGCCGTCCGCAGGGGTATCATTTCCTAGGCAAAACGGGGCCAAGACGATTAGTTTCGTACTAGTCGCGACTTAAGACGGATCAGCTACAATTGATACGCGCCTAGGTCACCCGGTCGCTACTGGCGCTGACCGCGCAAGCAGGGATGTATGAAAACTACGGCCTCAAAGGCCACGTCCGCAGACTAAAGCAATGCAAGCAATGGGGCTTCAGCGAAGGCCCCTTAAATCAAGTCCCGAATTTTGACAGCTTCGACGTCGACTTTTCCTCCGCAGGACTTGTTCTCGCAAAAACCTCATATACGCATGGCGGCGCGGTCCATCGATCCGCGCGCTTCGAATACAACGATGCCGGTCAATTGGTCCGCTCCGAAGAATTTGACAACAAGGGCGAGAAGATAGGAATCGTCCAACTCGTGCATTCGCAGGGAAAATGCACGTGGACAGCTTGCGACTCGTCAGGAGCCACTACCAACTACGGCATCGACGAATATGACAGCACAAACGTAGTTCTCTCTTCCAGTTACGACGGCAAAGGCAACCCCAAAATCTTGAAGTCTTTCGAGTATGAGGGGGGCAAGCTCTCCCGGTCGGTCTCGAAATATTACGGCTATGATGGCACCGTCAGCGAGCAATGGATAACGACCTACGATGCGGTGGGAAGAGTCGTAAAAACTTTTGGTCTTAAGGACGATGAGTGGCCCCTAGGGGACGGAAAATACTCGTACGAATATGACGAAGAAGGCCGTGAGGCAAGGGTCTGGAGCTTCAACGATCTCGAAGACGTCGCGAGCTCTGTGAGAGTTTCGGAGTATCGGAACGATGCCACCGGGAATTGGCTTGAGCGACACGATTTCCATCGCTCCAAGAGCGACTCTCGATGGAGGAAGACGACAACGACCAGGGCGCTCAGCTACTACCCCATAGAGTGAGAGCAACATCCCGATTTCATTGATTTTGTTTGCTTTATTCTCTACCCAATCATCGGCACGCAATATCCCGGCTGGCAGGGAGAATCACCGCCCTCCTCCATAGCGTCTGAATAAGGGCAACCAAAACAGCAGCAACCAGCCACGGGTCGGTTGCAGCGATTGGGATTCGAAACAGGAGAGAAAAATGAATTCAGCGAAATCTCTGCTCAAGTCTAGACCGGCAGTTCTCGGCCTTGGTTTTGCACTGGGTGTGGCAGGCTTGGGCCTGGGCCACGCTACGGAAAAAGCACTATCTTCTAATAATCCTCCTGCCACCTTAAAACTGGCCGACGCCAACGAAGGCCCGAGCAAAAGCAGCTACGCTCCCCTCGTTAAAGAAATCTTGCCATCCGTCGTTAACGTTTCTTCCTCGAAAGTCGTCCACAACCGTCGAGAATCCGCGGAAGAAATGCCGATGGATCCGATGTTCCGTCAGTTCTTTGGACAGGACGGCGACGGTGGGTCCAGGGCACCGAAGGACTCCCGCGAGAAAGCGCTCGGCTCAGGCGTAATCGTCAGCCCCGAGGGCTATATCCTCACAAACAATCACGTCATCGATGGCGCCACGGACGTACGCGTCACGCTCTCTGACAAGCGCGAGTTCCAGGCACGCATCGTCGGCGCCGATCCGAAAACCGACGTCGCGATCCTGAAAATTGACGGCAAGAATTTCTCGCCGATTACTATCGGCGACTCCTCCAAAGTCCAGGTTGGTGACGTAGCCCTGGCGATCGGCAATCCTTTCGGCGTGGGCCAAACCGTCACCAAGGGCATCATCAGCGCCACAGGCCGCGGCGGTCTCGGCATCGAAGCCTACGAAGACTTCCTTCAGACCGACGCTCCGATCAATCCAGGAAATTCCGGCGGCGCGCTCATCAATGACCGCGGCGAACTCGTCGGCATCAACACCGCGATCATCTCGCACGGTTCCGGAGGCAGCCAGGGTATCGGCTTTGCCATCCCGGCGAATCTAGCTCGCCAGGTCATGGACCAGGTGCTGAAGAACGGTCACGTTACCCGCGCTTATCTCGGCATCTATCCGCAGGACGTAACTCCAGCCATGGCCAAAGCCTTCGGTGAGAAGGAATCACAAGGAATCGTCGTTGGCGATGTCACCCCCAACAGCCCGGCGTCTGAAGCGGGCATAAAGACAGGCGACATCATTCTCGAGATCAACGGCAAGCCCGTGACCGACAGCAACCAACTCCGCATGAGCATCTCGATGATGCAACCGGGCACTGAACTCAAGCTCAAGACGCTCCGCAACGGCACAGAGCGCGACGCCAATGTAAAACTGGCCGAAATGCCGACAGAATCCGCCAAGGCCGATTCAAATGACGACCAAGAAGGCGGCAGCAAAGCGCTGGAAGGCGTGGAAGTCAGCAACCTGAACTCTCACATCGCGCAGGAGCTGAACCTTCCTTCGACCACCAAAGGCGTCGTTGTCACCGACATCGACCCCGCCAGCAAAATGGCCGACTCCGGCCTCCAAAAGGGCGACGTCATCCAGGAAGTTAACCATCAACCCGTGAGCAACGTTTCTGAGTTCCAGAAAGCCATCAGCCAGAGCGGCACAGAACCCCTGCTCCTCGTAAACCGCCAAGGCAGAACGCTCTTCATCGCTGCTTAGTTACTTTCGCTCCTAAATCAACTGCCTCCCTTCCGCCCCGGTGCCGGCCAGAAATGGCCGTCACCGGACCGGAAGCGGCAAGCGGTACGAGAAATCACCTAATATCAACCACATATCATCCCTTTGGCTTAGTTCTTGCTAGGAAACAAACAGGCCACGACCGCGTACCCTGGAAAGAGCTTAAGAATCAAATAATGGAAGGTTTCAGACGATGAGCAACAAAACGAGCAACAAAGAGTCCATGACTAGGGTTGAAGAGTTCCGCGAACGCCTCACTCGCGAAGACCTCGAGCGCCGCTGGCAGCTCGAAGCGCTCGACCACCTGTTCACCGAGTCCGAAAACCACCCCGAGCGCTTCCACAGCCTCTGGGTCAAGCCGCTCATCACTGCCGGCCTAAGCCTCGAATCCGCGCTAAGCCTGGTAGTCGAAGCCTACTTCCGCCCAAATTAATCCGATCTTCAACGGAAACGAAGAAGCCACACAACTCCCGTAGAGGCACGACACGTCGTGCCTGTTTCACGGATGTCGGTCGGCACAGCGATAAATCAACTCCTCTTCTTCTCCGTGGACTCTGTGCACTCTGCGTGAAAATCCCAATTCCGGCCCCTTCCTCAATGCCACAGAAAAACTCCGTCACAGCCACTAAGTCCCGCAGAATCGGCAGTTATGAAAAATTCACCCGTAACTCATTTAGAATCAGCAGTTTCAAAAAATCGGGGGTGGGGCTCCCACTCCGTCCTTTTCCACAGCCCACGAAATGGGCCTGCAACATCCAAGTGTTACTCTTGGTCGGCGTTCCATTTGGAATTGCCCTTCGAAGGGGCAAAGGAGTGACTCTTGTCAAAACGCTTGGAAGGTAAAGTGGCGGCCATCACCGGAGGCAATCAGGGAATCGGCCTGGGAATCGCGCAGCGATTCATCCAGGAAGGCGCAGCCGTGGCGATCTGCTACCGCTCAGACGCAGCCGGCTCTGAGCGCGTTGCAGAAAGCCTGCGGGCCGGGGGCGGAAGGGCAGTTGCCATCCAGGCTGATGTCTCGAAGCTCGCCGACGGCCAGCGATTTATTCCGAAACTGTCTCGCAGCTCGGCGAACTGGAATTTTGGTCAACAACGCCGGCGTCGAAAAGCGCGCCGATTTTTGGGACGTGACCGAGGCCGATTACGACTTCGTCCTGAACGTAAATTTCAAGGGTCTGTTTTTCGTCACGCAAGCGACGGTTCGCTACCTGATGCAGGCCAAGCGCCCCGGAAAAATCATCAACATCAGTTCCGTCCACGAAGAGCTTCCCTTCCCGCACTTTACTTCCTACTGCGCCAGCAAGGGCGGCCTGAAAATGATCACGCGCAATCTCTCGATCGAGCTTGCTCCGCTCAACATCACCATCAACAACATCGCTCCCGGCGCGATCGAAACGCCCATCAATAAAAATTTGCTGAACGATCCCGTGAAACTGAAAAGTCTATTGGAAAATATTCCGCTGCGCCGCCTCGGAAAACCGGAAGACGTCGCGTCCATCGCCGCTTTCCTGGCGTCCGAAGAATCCAGCTACGTGACGGGAACTACGTTCGTGGTAGATGGCGGCCTGACGTGGAATTACGAGGAACAGTAGGGTCTGGCGAACAGGAGACGCAGGTAGCGTGAAGAAGCTCGCTTTTGTTCTCGCTGGCTAGTGCTGGTAACGCGAACTGTCAAACGCGAACGATTCGCCGCTTCCGCCCTTTGGCCGTCGCGGCCGCGCGCGCTGCTTCCAACAGTTTGCGGGCGTTTTCGCGAATGTCGCCTTTGGCAAACACGGCATTGCCGGCCACAAGAATTTCCGCCCCGGCGCGAACGATATCGCCGACTGTATCGAGCGCAACGCCGCCGTCGATTTCGATGCGGAATTCCAGGCCGCGTGACTCGCGGATGCGCGCAAGCGCTTCGACCTTTTTGAGCGAGTTGGGAATGAAATGCTGCGCGCCAAATCCAGGATTCACGGACATGATCAAAACGTGGTGCACGATATCCAGCACTTCGTCGAGCATGTGCACCGGAGTCGCCGGATTAATCACCACGCCCGGTTTGCATCCATGCGACTCAATCAGATGCAGCGTGCGATCCAGGTGAACGCAAGCTTCCTGATGAACGGAAATCCAGTTCGCGCCAGCTTCCGCAAATGCGGGAATAAACTGATCTGGATTTTCGATCATCAAGTGGCAATCAAATGTTGCATCCGGAATGGTTTTGCGGAGCGAAGCAACGACCGGCGGCCCAATAGTGATGTTCGGTACGAAGTGACCGTCCATCACATCGAGATGCAAAACCGTGCCGCCGCCCGCGAGCGCAGCTTTCGCGTCGGCGCCTAATTGCGCAAAGTTTGCAGACAGAATCGAGGGTGCTAGATCAATGACGGATGCCACCGCTACTTCCTCCACTCTCGCACGAAATTCAATTATACGCGAGAGCCGCCGGTTACCTTTGAAAAATGGATACCCGCGCAAGTCTTGTTGTCGCAGCAAGCATCCTGCGAGAAGTTCTCAGGAAGAGTGCTCAATTTGTCGCAGGGACGGAAACGGTTCGGCGCTCATTGCTGCTTTGGCGCGCCAATTCGAGCAGGCGCATCACGTCGAGCGCCCATTCAGGAGTCACCGCCAGCGTCGCTTTGCCGAGAATGGCGTCGCGCAAATTGGCGTAGAAGTCGCGGTAGTCGCAATTCACGGAGGGAACGCGGCGTTGGGTAAGCGCGCCGTTCTCGGAAAGGGTCAGCAGGCCCCAGTTTTCTTCCGGCTCCGCGCCCCACGCCGTGTCCGTGGGAATGTGACCGCGCCGCAGGTTACTTTCTTGCGGATCGACGGTTAGTTTGACGAACGCGCCTTGCGTTCCATGAAGAATAAAACGCGGACGAGTCGCGGCAGCCAAAATGGAGGAGCGCAAATCGGCGCGCAGGCCGCGGGGATAGTGAAACGCGAGGTCGAACGCATCATCGGCGACGGCGCCTTCGCGCTCTATGCGAATATCGGCCGTCAGCGCTTCTGGCATGCCGAAGAGTAAGAAGCGCGTGATCGATGAGGTGCGGCGCAATGTCAAAAAAGATGCCAGTGCCGGGACCGGAACGTTCGCGCCAGGCATTCGGCTTGAGCTGCGGGCGAAAACGATCATAATTTGATTCAAAGCGAACGATGCGTCCAAGCACGCCGCTCGCAACGAGTTGCACGATGGCCTGAAAATCGCCGTCGTAACGGCGATTCTGGTAGACCGTGAGCAGTACGGCCCTGTTTCTTCGCAAACTCGACGAGCGCGATAGCTTCTTCAAGAGTCGTCGTGAACGGCTTATCGACAAGCACGTCGCGTCCGGCAGCTAGACATTGCTGGGCGAGTAGGAAAATGCGAATCGTTGGCGTAGCAATGACGATGAGGCGGATTTCTTTGATGGCGAGGAGTTCTTCGAGGGTGCGGACGATGCGGACATCGGGATATTGCTCGGCGGCTTCGTTGCCGTTACGCTGCAAAATCGCCGCCAGCCGCAATCCGGGCACAGCGCGAATCACCTGTGCGTGAAACGCGCGGCCGGCAAGTCCAAATCCGATGAGTCCAACATCGATCATCAAAGCATCCAAAAGGCGTCTTCAGGTCAACTATCGCATCGTCTAAGCGAGCGACTAGACTTTGAATGCGAAAGAAAACAAGCCCGGGATTGGAAATATCAAGTTTTGAATTGGACGAATTACATTTTACGCCGACGCAAAAAGGCCGAGAAAAACGCCGGGTTGCTCGGGGCGCTGCAGTCCTGCAAAATGGTTGATAACCAGTGACCACGCAAGCCATCGCTATCAATGCCGCCGCACGCCAGCGCTATTTGCTGGTGCTGCTTTTCGCCGGATTCGTCCTGACCGGCCTCGAGATCACACTTACGGGTCCGCTGATGCCGCAGTTTATTGCGCGCTGGTCTCTCAACGATTCGCAGGCCGGTCTTTTATTGGCCGTTGAGTTTTCCGGCTCGCTTGCGGGAGTTTGGTTGTCCAGCCTGATTACACATTACCTGGGCGCTCGAACTTCTCTCGTTCTCGGTTATCTGATGATCGGCGGCGGGCCTTGCGTCGGTCAACACATCTTCAATGACCATCGTCCAGCTCGCTCTGGGGGCTCTGGGAATTGGCTACGGACTGGTGGTGCCGCCTACGAATCTCGCGGTGGCGGAAATCGGTGGCCCGCGTAGTGCTTCGCTTGTGAGCCTGGTTAATTTCGCCTGGGGAGCGGGAGCCGTTTCCTGTTCTCCGTTGGTTTTACTCGCGCTGAAAAACGCATTTCTCCCCACATTTCTTTACTTCTTCGCGGGAGTCGGCGGCTTATTGGCATTTTCATTTCTCTTTGCGAGATTCCCCGAGGCAAAGCACGCTGCATCTGACTCGACGGCAACTGCGCCGGTGATTAGCCCAGGTCTGGCGACAACGCTCACACTTGCGGCGCTGTTTTTCTTGTACGTGGGAGTGGAAGTCAGTCTCGGAAGCTGGGCCGCTGCATATGCCAAGCGGCTTCCCGGAGGCGGGGAAGGCATTTCCACACTGGCGCCGATGTTTTTCTATGGAGGACTTTTGTCCGGCCGGGCTTTTGCGCCCTTTGTTCTTGCGCGCGTACGCGAATATCGCCTGGTGATTGCGGCGCTGACGATGGTTATCATCGCGAACACGGTTTTCGTGCTCGCCGCTACTCAACAAATCGCTTTCGCTAGCGCAGCGATCGCAGGTCTAGGCTGCGCGGCCGTTTTTCCTATTTACGTTACATGGCTTTCGCGCTGGTACGGAGCAAGAGCGGTACGTCTCGGCGGGCTTATGTTTTCCATGTCATCGATTGGGTCCGCTGTCGCTCCCTGGTTCGTGGGCCTCGTTTCCGCACATGCGGGCGGCTTGCGCGTCGGGTTACTTGTGCCGCTTTTCTCCGCTGTGGCGATGGTTGTTTCTGCTGCTCCTCGTGCGGCGCCAAGCGGCTGCCTGAGGTATTCTCTCTTTGTGCAAACGCCTGCGCAGCGCTCGCCGACAACTGGGCTTCTTTTCGGACTGATCATCACGCTTGCCGCCGTGGTCGCGTATTCGTTTTACATTACTGTGCAGCTTTCCGGTTTGCGAAAATTGCAGAGCGAAATGGTGGACCGGAATCGGAGGGATTCTCTGCAGCTTTTGCGCGTGCAGAATGATTTGAATTCGGTGGGGTTGGCGATGCGGGACATGCTGGACGCCAGCGAGCCGTACCCTCTGACAGCGTGGTCCGCGCAGTTCGAGCGGATGCGCGAAGATCTGGATGCCGCGCTCCACTTGGAAGAACAGTTGGCGGGAACAAATCGTACGGAGGAGCAGCGAAATTATCTCACTCAGTCTGTTGCGCAATTCTGGGACGCGGTGCATCGGATGTTCGCGCTGGCGGCAACGGGAAAAGAGCAAGAAGCGCGTGAGCAAATTCGCCAGACACTGCAGGCTCGACAGGAATCGCTGAGTACCGCAGTTTCCCGCTTGCTGGTACAAAACAACGAAGGCGAGGAACGGGCGGCGGGGCGCATTGCGCAGATTTACGACGGAGTGCAGCGGCAGCTCTATTTGTTTTTGGGCGCTACGCTGATCGCGATCGTGCTAACGAGTTTGTATTTGATTCGCGCGAACAGGATTATTTTTGCAAGGCTGGCGGCGCTTTCCGAACAGCGAAGTGAGCTAGCACAAAAACTGATTTCAACCCAGGAATCCACACTGCGGCATATTTCGCGCGAACTGCATGACGAGTTCGGGCAGGTTTTGACGGCGATTGGAGCGCTGCTGGGCCGCGCCGGAAATCAGTTGCCACTCGGCTCGAAAGTGAGGGAAGAGGTGCAGGAGGTGCGCGAGATCGCGCAGTCAACACTGGATAATATTCGCAGCCTCTCGCAGGCGCTGCATCCGGTACTGCTAGAGGAAGCTGGGCTGGTTAGCACGTTGGACTGGTATATTCCGACCGTGGAGAGGCAGATAGGGCTTGCGCTGCACTATGAAAAATCGGGGACAGCGTTTCCGCTCGATGGAGGCACGAGCGTGCACGTCTATCGCGTTTTGCAGGAGGCGCTGAATAATGTAAGCCGGCATTCGGGGGCGCAGGAAGCGTGGGTGAGACTTAAGTTCTTGTCCGATGAGTTGGAATTGGAAGTGGAAGACCATGGAAAAGGAATTGCGGCGGCGAAAAACGGGCGGGGGATTGGATTGGTGGCGATGCGCGAACGAGCGGAGATAATTGGAGGCACGTTGGAACTTCTGCAGCCTGTAAGCGGAGGCACGCTAGTTCGTCTGCGAATCGAGCGCCAGAAAGTCGAGACCCATGGGAGCTAAGCTGAGAGTTTTGCTGGTGGACGATCACGCGCTTGTACGCCACGGATTCCGGCGGATTCTGGAAGATGATCCGGAGATCGAAGTGGTGGGCGAAGCGAGCACAGGGGAGGAGGCGGTGCGCTTGGCGGCGAAAGAACGGCCGGCGGTGATCGTGATGGATTGCGCTTTGCCTGGAATGAATGGCTTGGAAGCGACACGGAAAATTCTTGCAGCGCGGCCGGAAACGGCGATATTGATGCTAAGCATGCATTCGGAAGACACGCTCGTGCGGCAAGCGCTGGACGCGGGAGCGCGGGGATACATTTTGAAGAACGCGATGGACCTCGATCTTGCTAATGCCATCAAGCGCGTAGCAAAAGGCGAGAAGGTTCTCGATCCACAGGTAGCGCGTCCGACTGCGCTGAAGGGCGAGCGCGAGGGGGGCTTGACGCCGCGTGAGCTGGAAGTGCTGCAGCGCATCGTCGCAGGAAAATCGAACAAGGAAATTGCAGAAGAGTTGAACCTGAGCGCAAATACGGTGTCGGTGCATCGTGCGAACATCATGGATGCGCTTGGGATTCACAAGACGGCAGAGCTAGTCGTTTACGCAATCCGAAATGGTCTGGTGAATCTGCCTTGAGGCGGCGTGATTTTTTAATGGACGGGTGCGCGGCAGGGATTGGTGCGGCGATTTCTCAGGCACAGATATTTGCGCAGACCCGCAATGATCCTGGTTTTCATCTTACAAATGTAACCGCGGCGGCCGGGATTCAGTTTCAGCATAACAGCGGTGCGTACGGCGGAAAGCTGTTGCCGGAGACGCTCGGATCGGGTTGTGCCTTTCTGGATTACGATCGAGACGGCTGGCAAGACATTTTGCTGGTCAACGGGATGGATTGGCCGGGCCACGCGCGACAACGGTCGACGCTGAAGCTTTACCGTAACAACCGGAACGGAACGTTTAGCGATGTGACCAAAGCAGCGGGACTCGATATTGAGCTGTATGGAATGGGAGTAGCTGCCGGCGACTACAATAACGACGGTTTTCCCGATATTTTTATAAGTTGCGTCGGCCAAAGCCGGCTTTTTCGCAACACGGGCAAAGGGACGTTCGTCGATGTAACGAAAGCGAGCGGCTTGCTGGGGCGGCAAGGACTCAGCACGTCGGCGCTGTGGTTCGATTACGATCGCGATGGGCTATTGGATCTTTTTGTTTGCAACTACGTTCGCTGGTCGCCGGAGCAGGATGTTTTTTGCAGTTTGGATGGAACGCACAAATCGTACTGCACGCCGGAGGCGTACCGTGGGGACACCTGCTGGCTTTTTCACAATCGGGGCGACGGAACGTTTGAGGACGTGACCGCTTCGAGCGGAATCTTTGACAGCAGCTCGAAGTCGCTGGGCGTGGCCATGTTTGATTACGATCAAGACGGCTGGCCGGATTTATTGGTCGCGAACGATACGCAGCCTAACAAGCTTTACAAGAATTTGCGAAATGGAAAATTCAAAGATGTTGGGGTGGAAGCAGGGATTGCTTTCAGTACGGAAGGAAAAGCCCGGGCCGGCATGGGAGTCGACACGGGAGATTTCGAAAATTCCGGCAAGGCTGGAGTGGCCATCACGAACTTCGATAACGAAATGATCGGGTTATACCATTCCACGGTCTCTGGGTCCGCTGGCGTGCGAACTTATGACGATATTGCGGTGGCATCCGGCCTGGGCGCGGCTTCGCGAAGCACCCTGGGATTTGGATGCGCTTTTTTCGATGCGAACCTGGACGGCTGGCTGGATCTGGCGGTGGCCAACGGGCACATCGACGAGACGGTGCGGAATATCCGCGGGAATGTGGGCTATGCGCAAGCGCCGCAGCTTTTTTTGAATCAGGGCGCTGGAAAATTTCGCGACGTTGCGCGGGAGATCGGCGGCGGTTTTGATACTCCGATCGTGGGGCGCGGACTAGCCTATGGCGACTTTGACCGCGATGGCGATCTGGATTTGCTGATGACGACGAATAACGGACCGGCGTATTTATACCGCAACGATCAGACTGGCGGAAATCGCAGTATCCGTTTTCAGCTTACGGGAACCAAATCGAATCGCGACGCGATTGGAGCTATCGTGCGCATGTTCCCTGAGGGAAACGGCGCGCAGAGCCAGTGGAGAATGGTGCACGGAGGGTCGAGCTATCTGTCACAATCCGAGTTGCCGGTGACGTTTGGAATTGGCAAGAGCGAGAAAATTGAGCGGGTGACGATTGAGTGGCCGAGCGGCAGGAATGAGGAGTATAAGAATCTGGCCACTGGGAAAACACACGAACTTATTGAAACTAAAGGAGTTGTAAAATAAATAGCGTTCTAATCGTTTTGCATTATTGCTAGTTCATCGGGCGATCGCTATAAAGAGCACAACAAGCAACTGCTTCCCACCTTACCGAGATTAGGCGACGTGGAGGCACCCCAAAGCACCCGCGGCCGGATGCCAGCACAGCATCCGGCCGCCTTTATTTACGGTGGTGAGTTTGCGAGAATGAACGCTGCCCTCGCACTGATTTGCCGCGACATTTTTTGGAGCTGCCCAAATGACTTGGATCAAGACAGTTCGGATGGAAGAGGACGACAGCGTCAAGAAGGCGATTGAAGAGGAGCGGAAATTTTATCCAGCAGAATATGCGATGCCGGTGCCTACTGTTTTTGCGGGAGTTGAGCAGAGCATTGTGGGCTCGCACTCGCTGTTTCCCGACGTGCTTTTCCATGCGTTCAGCACATTTGGGGCTTTGATGTCTCCGGAATTGCCGTTGAAACGGCATCAGCATGAAATGATCGCGACCATGGTTTCGGTGACGAACCGGTGCCACTATTGAATCGAATCACACGCAGAGTTTCTGCGTAGGGTGACGTTGGATCAAGAGATGGTGGAGGCGCTGAAGAAAGATTACCGGACCGCGCCGATCAGCGAACAGGACCGCACGATGCTGGACTACGTGGTGAAGCTGACGAAGGATGCGACGAAGGTTTGGCCGGAGGACCACGCGAAGCTGCGGGCGGTGGGTTTCGATGACCGCGGGATTTTGCAGATTACGCTGATTGCTTCGTGGTTCAACTACATTAACCGAGTGGCCGACGCGCTGGGTGTGGGGCGCGACGGGAATGCGGTGACGGAATAAAATTAGTTGTTTAGTTGTCAGCGGATTCGCCGAATTTCGAAAAGACCACTTGAATTATTGGTTCGGTATTCACACTGCGGCTGCGCGATTCTTGAAGCGCGCGGCGACGCCGCTTTCTTCCAGCCACTTTCCTGTCGATGTATGTGTTAAATCGTGACGCAGAAGCGCGCGCAAGTCGGATTCGTCGTCGACGTCCATCTCCAGCCGCTCGTTTCGCCGCACGATGAGTTTTGCGACTGGCTCGTTCCGCTTCGCTGCAATGTTTGGCGAAACTGTTAGGCCCAAAATGGGATGGGAAAAGCGTCGGCGGCGTGCGAAGAATCGCGTTGGTGCCCGTGCCGTCTCGGGAAGGCACAATGACTGTTGCCGGAGCGGAGCACTCGATGGCCAGGAGTTCGTCGATGTCACACGGCTGGATGAGCGGAAGATCCAGCGGCAGGCGTAGGAGCGCAGTGACTCCGCGCTCGCCGCAAAGATGCGAGGCAAAATCCACCGAGGCGCTTTCCGAGACTTGGTGCTCCTCGCGCAAGATTTCCCAGCTATATTTTGCGGCGGCTTCTATTGCGGGCTCGTAGTTCGTGATCACAAATATTTTTTCCGCGCGTCCCACTCGGGACACGGCAAGAATCGTGTCCTGCAGCATGGCCTGCGCGAGACCGAAGCGCTCTTCAGGCGTCAGGACTCCCGCCAAACGCCGCTTCGCGTTTCGTAGATCTTTGATGGGTAAAAGGAGGGCGCGGATTTCCTGGTGGGCGTCCGTGTGCTGCCCGGGTTCCGCTTGCGAGAGTTCTGATCGATCTGTAGTTTCCATCGTTGGACCGTTGCGTTGCGTGATATCGTTTGCTCTCGTCCGTCCTCCGGGCATGCGAAAAGAAATCGCTGAAGCTATCGTATCAGAGCTGATGGTTGAGAGCAGGCTGAGAGACGGACAAGACTGTAACCGCTTCCCTCAGAAGCGGCCGGAAAATTAGCACGGCAAGGAAACGTGGCTATGAGTAGAAAAATTGGGATCTTAGGCGGGACGGGGCCTGAGGGATCGGGGCTGGCGTACCGGTGGGCGCGGGCCGGCGAAGAAATTTTGATCGGTTCACGAGATGTGAAGCGCGCGGAGGAGACGGCGGCGCAACTGCGCACGCGTATCGGGGGCTCAGCGAAAATTGAAGGAGTCGACAATGTGACTGTCGCGTCGCAATGCGAAGTGGTGGTGCTAACGGTTCCGTTTTCCGGTTGTGCAGCGCTTTTGAAACAGTTGAAAAGCGTGTGGAAGCCCGGGACGGTGGTGATCGATACGACGGTGCCGCTAGCGGCGACGGTGGGCGGCGCGGCTACGCGCATGCTCGGCGTTTGGCAGGGATCGGCGGCGGAACAGACCAAGGAGCTGCTGCCTGTAGGAGTCAGCTTGGCGGCAGCGTTTCAAAATCTTGGGGCGGAACTGCTTTCGAAGGATGAGCCCGTCGACTGCGACATTCTGGTATGCAGCGATGATGAGAATGCTAAAAAGATCGCGTCCGAGCTGGCCGGAAAGATTCCCGGAGCGCGCGCGCTAAATGGCGGAAAACTTGAGAATGCGCGGATTGTGGAATCGCTCACAGCGCTTCTGGTGGGGATAAACATTCGATACAAGGTGCATAGCGTGGGAATTCGGTTCACAGGGCTGCCGATTACGGGACAGTGACCGGCCTGAGTTTTGTACCCACTTCATTGAGATGGTTTTTTGCCTGAGCAGCTTGACCGGCTGCAAACAGAAATGCGATTAAGGGTGCAACACAACGGGCGGGTTCACGCGCGGGTGGTGGCCCGTGGAAGTCGACCCTGTGAGTTGCAGCAGCATTGCCGGGTCGCCAAAGAATATCCACGTACGGCGGACATCGTTGTCCGTCACACCTGTCTTCGCTTGTACGATCGCGGAGGCAATCGACGACGACGGATTGGTCTTGAGAATCTGAAGCAGGGCCTGGTTCATGGAAGCCTGGGGCGGCTGATTCGTGAATCCAGAGGAAGCCCAGACGGCAACGGCACCGCCGTTGGGCGCCAGGATAAGGGTTTCCGCCAAGCTGGTGGAGTAAACGTCCTGGAAGAAGCCGTTCAGGCAATCCATGAGCAGGTAGACCGACAATTGATCGCCATTTGTGAGTGTGGCGCCAGAGGTATCATCGAGAAAATCAGCGAACGACCATTGTTCGACGGAGCCGTGGCCCGAGTAGTTGACCAGCAGGGGGCCGCTGTTGAGTGCTGTGAATATCTGCTGCGTGACGACGCTGGGATCCATACCATCCGCAAGAATTTCCGCGGGCTGGAGCGAGGACGGAAGGTCCGCCGCAGCAAACTTCGTTGCCGTCGTGAAATCCGCGCCAATGTTTTGATCGGCAACCAGTAGAGCTTTCTGGTTGCCGGATCCACCGCCCGCAAGTCCCTTCTCGTAATTCACAATCTTAGAGACAACCAATGCCGCGTCGGACGCAGTGCGCGCAGGAATGCGGCCTGTAGCGATGGTCTCGAATCCATTTTGCTTGAAGTCGCTGAACCAATCGTCGGAAGCGGTCTTGAACGCGGCAGTTTCGATGATGCGCGTGGGCACGAAATCGAAATCACCCATGCCGAGATAATTGCGCGGGTCCAAGGAAGCATCGCCAACGAGCAACAAATATTGCGGCTTGAGAGTCCACTGCGACTGGGCATTTTGCAGGAAACTTCGGATGGCAAACGGGCTGCGTTCGCCAAAGTTAAAGGCATCGAAGACTTCGTCAATGGTCACAACTTGAACGCTCAGACCCCTGGATTCGTGCAGGCTGACAAGCGGGCCGAGCGCGGACTGAAAATCAGGATGCGTGATAATGACCATCTCGCTGCCAAAGCTACGCGAGGCGAGGGCGGCGGGCTTGTGGAAAGCAAGCCCTGACGGCGGAGATATCTGATCGGCTGAGAAGACGAGAAGGGTGCGTTCGAGTCCAGCCGTGTGCGGCAAGCCGAGCGTGACACCGTAGCTCGCGCTTTCCTGGCTGACCGTGCCGGAGAGCTGGAAAATGGCGAGAGGATTCGTGATGTCAAATACCTGGATTTGCTGGTTGGTGAAGCCCGTGATGTGAAGCGTACTGCCCGCAGGGGCCGTGGCTTTGAGCCAATTCGCATCGGCTTCGTAAGTATGCGGGTAATGAAGCGCGATGGATTGTACAACGCTCACGTCATTGTCGCCTTGCAGAGCGGTTAGCGTGACGGTGTTAACTCCGTCTTGCAGCAGACTGCGGTCGATCGAAAAAGTGTTGGTGACATTGGCGAGATTCGCGAAATCCATTTCGCCGATGGATGCGCCGTTGAAGAACACCGAGACACTGTGTCCTTGCTGATCGGTGGCGCCTTGCAGCGTTATGTCTACGGAAATCGGCATGCTGGAATTGGGATCGGCGTGAGCGACGGTGAGTTGCTGGTCCACCGGCTCGGAAGTGACGGCCGCGCCGAAGAAGTTATCGTTATTTTCGCCGTTGAGGAGCGTCGCAAAATACGTGGTGCGTTGCTGCAGCACAACGGTGAAGGGGAAGCTTTGCTGCTCGGAAAGCCCGGCGTTCGCCGCACCAATGGGACTGATACGCATGCCCGGACGCGATCCGCGAATGAGCCAATAGACGCGAGTGCCTGAGAATGGTGTGTCGATCCCGATTCCATAGAATTCGATGCTGTCGTTGGGGCCGAGCGGACCAGCTTGGTTGCCCAAAATCAACATGGGCTGCTCAATACCTTCCGCGTAGAGCTGGAGAGTGCGGGCGTCAGAGTTAGGATCAAGGCCCGCGGCGACGAGCTGGGCTTTCGAAACTTGATACCAGCCTTCGCTTTGGACAGAAATTTTTACGGCTGCGTCCCCGTCGAGCGATATAGGGACTTGTCCGGGCGCAGGAGTTGGAATCACGGGCGATGGCCTGGGTAGCCCGCGGCGTGGGATAAAAGCGGGCTGGGTGGTTGCGCGATTCAGTTGCGTCAAGAGAAGCGGCTGCGAGACGGCGCCGGATCGTGGAGTTGCCGACACGTCCACCGAAACAGGACCGTGTGGCATGCGCGTGCCATTCAGATCAACATCTTCTAACTCGTAGGTCGATTGCAGTGTGCCGCTGGGGTCAATCCACTGATACGTTTTTGCGGCGTGTTGCGGCTTTCCGCCACGAATTAGCAACGCCGAGCCGGCGATGATCGAAGGATTCAGCCGCAGGTGGCCTGAGCCGTCCAAGCGGTAAACGTTGAAGCCAAGATTGCGGATTTCCTCGCGGGTTTTCCATTCAAGAAGAACGCCGCCGCCCTGACGCGGCATCGCGCGGAAGGAAGCTAACTGGACCGCAGTCGGGCTTAGGATGGTCGAGATGGACGAAGAAGAATTGTTTGTCGAGTTCGGATCGCTGGTGGTTGCGGAGACGGTCGCGGTGTTTGTCGATTGCGTCGAAGAACTGAAAGTGTTGGCGGTGACGTTGATCGTAACGATGGCCAAACCACCCACGCTAATCGAGCCGAGATTGCAGCCGACCGATGTTGTGGCCACGGTGTAGGTGCATGAGCCCTGCGTCGTAGACACGGAGACGTACGAAACTTCCGGAGGAAGCGGGTTATCGCTGACGGTAACGCCTTGCGCCACCGCGGGGCCATTGTTTGTGACCTGCAGTGTGTAGGTCAGGTTTGTACCCTGACTTACAGGCTCCGGAGAAGCAGTCTTCGCGATGGCGACGTCAGCCTCCGTGCCTGACGCAATATACACTTTCGTTTGAGCCGTGTTGTTCGTGCAAATCGGATCCGTGGTCGTCGAGCAGGGAATATTGATATTCGCGGTGTTCACAATGGTCGTCGGAGATGCCGGCGTGCCGGGCGAAACTCCCTGATTCACTTTGACGACCAGGGGAAAACTGGCCGTGGTGTTCGCCGCAAACGAAGTGGTGTTCGTGCACGAGATAGTTCCTGTTGCGCCGACGGCGGGGAGAGTTCCGCAATTCCAGCCGGTTGGGACAGAGAGAGAGACGAAAGTCGTGTTCGTCGGAATGGTATCTGTAAAAGTGGCGTTTCCGGTTGTGGTAGCGGCCGGACCGTTGTTGGTCACGATTTGCGTATAGCTGATGTTATTGCCATCGGTGACTGGATTGGGTGAAGCCGTACTCGTCACGCTTAGGTCAGCCTGGGTTGCAGATGCCACAGTAACGGTCGCAGTCGCATTATTGTTTCCGGTGTTTGGATCTTCGACCCCCGAAACGACGCTGGCAGTGTTGGTGATGATTGTCCCATTCGCTGTCCCTGCGGTCACGGTCACCACCACGGTAATCGTCGCTGTATTTCCCGATGGCAGTGCAGGCGCGGTCGTCTCAGCACAATTGATGGTGTTCGGGATCGTAGTAGTTATAAGGGAGCAAGCCCATCCCGTTGGCCCGGTTGCCGAGACAAAGGACGTGTTAGCCGGGAGGCTCTCGGTCACGGAGGTGTTCGGGGAAGCCGCCGGACCGTTATTCGTCACGACTTGCGTGTAGGTGATGTTGCTTCCGGCAGCGACCGAGGTCGAAGACGGAGTGTTGGTGATTGCGTCGTCTGCCAGAGTGGACAAGGTAACGGAATTCGTTGCGATGGCCGAATTGTTCGAGAGAATCGGATCGGACGTTCCAGATGTTACGCCAGCAACGTCCACAATCTGAGTACCCCACGAAGTCGAGCCATTGACTTTAACGGCCAGCGTGAAGGTTCCCGCCGCCGACTTCGCCACATCCGGATTAGCGCAAGTGATAGTTCCAGTTCCGTTCACGGCGGGAGTGCTGCAAAGCCATCCCGCAGGGAAAGTGAGGGATTGAAACGTCGTGTTCGTGGGTACCTGCTCCGTGAAAACGGCGTTCACGGCATCCAGCGGACCGTTGTTGGTCACTACTTGCGTGTAGGTAATATTGCTGCCGGCAAAGACGAGGTTGGGCGTGCCCACATTCGTAACAGCCAGGTCGGCTGATGCGCAGTAGGAGCCTGGCTGCGTACCGGGCGTCTCCGTGATCAGCAGGTTTGCGGCGGTGATACCCGCTTGACCTGGCGTTGCACCATAGGAGTCCTGAATCGTGTTGGTGTTGCCGTTCGCGCCTCCGGTGACGCTCACCCTGGTGGGTGTGCCGGAAAGAAGAACTACGCCACCACCGCCACCGCCGCCTGGGCCGTGGCGATTGCCAGAGAATGCTCCGGGAGTCTGGAGCGGCCACGCGTTACCTGCACTGCCGCCATTGGCGTTGACCGTAAGCCCGCTGAGCCCACCATTATTGGCAAAGAAAATGATTGTGCCACCCGCTCCGCCCCCGCCAGTGCTGTCATTGAGGGTGCTAAGCGTGGATTGTCCATTCGAGGTGATTGTTCCGGTGCCTGCTACCGTCCCTGTGTGGACAATCACAATGCCGCCGCCAGCTCCTCCGCTGCTATAGATGCCGGTGCAGGTAGGGGTTGTCCCACCGGAGCAGCCCGCGTTCAGCGAGGTCGAGTTGTTGCTCGCCGACGAAATATAATAAGAACCGTTATTCGTGGTACCTGCGCCACCGCCGCCACCCATGACGATGGCGCTCGTCGTTGCTGGGAAGGCAGATCCACCAAAGCCTCCGTCGGTGGTGTTAAGCTTCGTATAGCTGTTCCACCCATAACCTCCGAGCCCGCCAGCGCCGCCGTTGCCGCCAGCGCCGCCGCCGGAGTTGTAATCATTAGCGACTGGGTCTCCATCGGTGCCGCCACCGCCGGAGTTACCCGGCGCGCCTCGCCCGAAGCTTCCGTTAGGGAGGCCTTCCACACCTGTATTCGTGGCGGTAGTGGTTGTAGTTATGGTGGCAGGGGCAATATAGGCCGGAGTACCAGCAATGCCTTCTCCCTTGGGGGCATTTGTTGTGACGGTTGAGAGCGTCCTGTAATCCGTATCTGCGCCCGCGCCACCGGTGAGTATCAATCCGCCGCCGCCGCGAAATCCAAGGCTATCGGCAGCTACTGTTCCTCCTAGAGTGAGTTGGGAGGCGACATCGATAGCAAGTACGCCTCCCACAGAACCGTTCCAAGCGAGAGGAACGAGACCTGAACTCAGTGTGGCCGACGTATATTGAGGAACGCGTATGACCTGATACGTTTGCTGCCCGTTTGTGCCGGCGGTGTATGCAGCGGCCACGTAGGAATTCAAAAGGCCGCCGCCAGACCCGGTCCCCTGGAAGGTCAATGTGCCGTTACCAGCCACTGTGCTCGTAGCAGTGACATATTCAAAAAGCCCAGTGTTCTGTAAATTCGTGGAACCTGTGGCTGGATCGCCAGGGCTCGCGTCTCCGTAAGCACCGGTATTCGTGAAATTGATGAGGGCATCTTGCATCTGAATGATGAGCAGAAGGTCGCCACTGGCAATGGACTTCGCGGATCCC
Organism: uncultured Acidobacteriota bacterium; assembly: GCA_963730495.1. Taxonomy (GTDB): domain Bacteria; phylum Acidobacteriota; class Terriglobia; order Acidiferrales; family UBA7541; genus Acidiferrum. Next base: position 415,316 of record CAVSSD010000006.1, read on the forward strand.
GAAGGAGTGCCCAGTTTGATGGTTGTCGCACCAGCTGCGACAGTGCCATTTGCCTTAGGGGGATAATAAGTATTGATAATGCCCGTGAGCGTGCCACCCGCACCGTCATTGCCTGGCGTGGCGCAGACTAAAGGCTGTACGACGGTAATCACGGTGGTGCTGTTGTTGGAGGAAACGGGATCCGTCGTCGTTGTGGTAACGGACGCGGTGTTAGAAATGGGGCCAGAGGTCGAAGGTGTTGTAACTGCGATAGAGATCGTTCCGATCGCTCCTTGCGCCATCGTGCCGGTGAGGGAGCAAGTGATCGCGGTTGTGCCCGTGCAGGCCCATCCGGTTGTGCCGGTAGCAGACAGCAGGGTGGTGCCTGTCGGAATCGTGTCCGTAACCTTCACGGTTGCGGCGGCAGACTGTCCGAGGTTTTGGACTTGGATTGTGTAAGCCAAGCTCGAAGAGAGAAATACGGGCGTAGGCGATGCAGTCATGAATAGAGCCAAATCCGCATCCGCGGCAGGCTCGACCAGCACCGTGCTGACACTCGTGTTGTTGTTGGGAACGGGATCGACGGTCTGAGAAGTCACCGTGGCAGAATTCAGAATCGTTGTATCCGCGGCCGTTCCACTAGTTACGCTTTCTGTGATGACAATAGGATCGGCGGCAGTGGTGGCGCCGTTTGCCAGCGCCAAGTTGTAGGTACAAATGATAGGGCCTGCGTTGCCCGCTGTCGGCGTGGTGCAGGTCCAGTTTGCGTCTACCGAGATGCTCTGAAAAGTCGTGCTGGCTGGCGTCTGCTGATAAATGACGAGCGTACCTGTCGGGACGGCATTAGGGCCATTGTTCGTCGCGATTTCCGTGTACGTAAAGTTGACGCCCGTGTCGACAACGGAAACCGATGGAGCTTGCGACATTGTCAGGTCAGCCTGCGCAGCGGCCGGTGCGGCATTGAAGAGCATTCCAAACAGGATCGCCAATCCGAAAAGGAAGGAAGCCGCGGCGAACCGGGCGGTGCGAACCACTCCAGCCTGGGTGAGCCGATACGCAAAGCTTCGGCACGCGTGAACGTAGCGCTGGGTTGACGAAGCGAATGAGTAGGTTTGGCCATTGCGCTCTACGGCGGTGACTCTTCCGAGGACGCGATTTGTGGCTGCGTCATCTTCCTGGCCAGCATCTGCGCGCGTCACGATACTGCCAGTCGCTTTATCGGCGACGGCGACACGGTGCACGCGGAAACCGTCTTGACCACAAGTCAAGGTCACATCGCCGCGACGCAATTCTTCCTTGTTCGCTGGAACGATGGTTACCGCATCTTCATTAAGAATGTTGGGTCGCATACTTAGGCCGTTCGCGCGGAAGCGTATTTTTGCGCCGCGATGAAGAAGCTCATCGCAGACAGCGGCGAACTGCGCGGAATTCCGCTTTACGATGGACTTACGCTCACGCACGGCAGATGGCCTCCACGGCGGATTCATCGGGGACGAACTGAAAAGTGGAACAAGGCACTTCGCGAGCAACGCGATCCAGGAAATCCAGCGTGAACTGAATGCCCTCCGCAGAATGGTGCGTCACAAAACTGCGTGTGAAAAGCTCGGCTGCGGCGCGACCAGGGGATAGCGGAAACTGTTGATTGCTATCTCCGTGCGCCAGAAGATAAATCCCGGAAAGCGGAGCGGAATCTGGCGAAGCGATACCTGCATCTCCGTGCCAGGGCGTGCCGTACATCCAGATTTGGTTATCTTGGGCGCGCAAAATGATGCGATCGTCGCTAAGGATACGCACGCCGGGGCGATCGATCCACAAGCGGGCGGTCGTGCTTTTTCCGGCGCCGGAATGTCCAAGGAAGAGATGGCTGCGGCCATTTTCGTCGGAAATTCCGACCGCGTGCATTTCCACGCCTTCGCCGCGCGAAAGCCGGTGAATCATCAGCAGCTCGTCGAGCGGATACTCAAGCGGATAGACGGGGCGTTCCGTATCAAAGTAGCGACGCGACAACAACACGCGCCCGGAACGAAATTCGGCATCAACCCAGGCTTCCTTATAAGGAGTCATCCCCAAGAGCGGCGATAGAAAGCTGAAGCGGTATCCGGTCGGTTCGGCAAAAAGCGACCACAACCCACCAGAATGAAACAAGAGAGTGGAATCTGGCACTCGGAGAGAATCAGCCCATGCAACTTGCAGGTTCACATCAGAAGTACCCGGCTCGACAGCGAAAGCACGAAGTTCCCTTTCGGGTGTCAGCAGCAGCTCGCCTTCGGCGTGCAGACCGAATGTGATTCCACCGATGCGATACGCAAGCTGGGAAGCGCTCGGGAACTCGAGTCCGTTGAAATCCTTCGCCGGCGAAAACTCTTTTTGAGATGGCAGCATTTCGGGTCTCCGGCCTCTCACGATCCCAGCGTCCTGCAAGAGACGAAAGACCGGCAGGAGGAACTCGCTACCGGGCCCATAGCGCCGGTTACTTTGCAGTGGCCGAGAACGGCCTCTTCGGGGCGCAGACTTACGCGAATAACCTTGGGAGGCTCGTAAGCTCCGTCCGTGCTTTGCCCCAGCAGCTTCTTGTCGTTCTCGTCGTTCACGATCACACGTCTTTCTTCATCGGTGCGTCCGGCATGAACCGCATGCTGCGCCGTTGTTTCCGGATGTGGGCTGCAGGACATTCAGGACAGGAGAAGCGATCCCGCCTCCCGACCTAACGCCAGAATCGGGTTTCAAATTCTTCAAGCGCTCAGCAGATGCCAACAGATCCTCGTGGTGTTCTCCGGCTGCGCAGCATTTGCAGTCCCCATGTTCCGGGACGCTGTAGCCCAGCGCGTAGGCGCGCAAGTGAGCGACTTGGCACAAGAAATCGACGGGAGACTCCTGATCGCCACTTTCGAGTTCACCGTTTGCCGGGCACATGCTGCAGAGCGACTGAATCTGACATCGGTCGCAGATCGTCGGGCGCGTGCGCGGCTGATTGCGAATTTCGCGCAACGGGCCTTCCCAGCCTTCCCGGAAACTGCCCTGCCGAATGTTGTAGCCTTGCTGATGCGAGATCACGCAGATGCTCATCGTTCCGTTGGGATCGATGGCGCAGCCTGCCACTCCGCCGCCGCAGGTGTATTTCTGCCGTTCTGTGTGCTCCACCGACAACGGCATGGATAGTTCCTCATCGGCCATGCGCCGGTAGTCTTCTTTGCGTTTCGGCTCGGAGAAATCCAGCTCTACCACTTTCTCCGGCGAGATACGCACGGCGAGCGGGCTCTGCGAACAATCGATCCTTGGATTGATTAGAGAATCAAACTTGAACTCAACGCCGAATTCTTCCTCAGCGAGTCTCTTCATTTCGAAAGTCTCATGCAGGTTGATGGTGGTTGGCACCGTCTTGAGCTTCAGAGGCAGCCCTCGCTCCAGAAGCAGGCGAATGCCTCGCATGCAGCGGTCATAGGAGCCAGGAATTTGAGTCAGGGCTTCGTACGTCTCGCGCGTCGCGCCGTAAAGCGTGATCTCCATGGCGAACGGGCGGTATTCGGCGAGGTAGTCGGCGATGCGTTCATTGATCATCGTGCCGTTGGTGAAGAGAGTGATCAGGAAGCCGCGCTTTTTGGCTTCCGTATAAATCTTAAGAAAATCCTTGCGCGCGAAAATTTCGCCGCCCGTATAGAGCAGCCATAAACAACCTGCGTCGACGAGTTCATCGAGGAGTCGACAGTGCTCTTCAAACGTGAGTTCCGCAGCCCGGGCTGCGTGGTCGCTCATCGGCAGGTTGTTGTAGCAATGGAGACAATCGAGGGGGCACCGGCGCGTGACCTCGATAGACACCTCGAGCGGCGCGCGTTTCCCTAGGAAATGCTGGTGAACCAAGCCCGTCAACTCGCCGTATCCTGCCACTTGCATAACCGAGGATCTCTTTCTCATTGCGAATCTAGTACTCTCAGTACTCGCTACAAATGCGAATAACCCACACTTCAAGCGTCGTGCCCATGTGAAGGCAAGCCGAGAAGGAGGGGACTACTAAACCGTACGAATCAGGCCAATTTCCTGGAGTTCAGCCAGATAGCTCTGAACATCTAACAAGGCCTGTTTCGCATCCACTTCGTAATGCGTGGCAATCCAATTCGCCAATTCCTCTACGGAATGGCTGTTTTCGAGCAGGCGCCACAAGCTTCGACCGACCGGATTGAAGGTGTAAACGGAATCGAGATCCCCCACACCACGGCAAATAGGAACTACTATCGTTTCTCCAGCAACATCGCGGGAGACGATTGCCGTGTTCCGAGTGTGGCGGACCGGTGTCGTATTTAACGAAGGAGTTAAATACTCAGACCCTGGAAGCTCTGAAAGAGGTCTTGACATGGTTCTAGTGTCCGAAACTGAACAAGGCTTGTCACGTTTTGGGAAGGACAGTGTTCCGTACTAGTACCCTCCTAGTACGGGGTGGCTAACGTGCAATACGAGGCAATAAGCCGTTTTCTACCTATGCTTTGGAGTCGTGGGGGTGAGGTTCCCGCGGCCTGAGTATACGCGCCGCCAGCAAGAGTTCCATTGGAGGTATTTGAACAGATGAGTTAGCTTGGCACCCAGAAGGCGTCAACTCTTGAAAATTCGAACGAGCCCTACAAGACAAACATGAAATTGGTAGCGCTAACGGGATTCGAACCCGTGTTACCGCCGTGAGAGGGCGGTGTCCTAGACCCCTAGACGATAGCGCCGCAGGACTGTGTGTGCGAACACCATGCTTTCGTGCAGAGCAGCCAGCGCCGCTATTTTCGCATGGTCCACTGGCTTGAGCAAGCGATGGTCTTCAAGCTCCCTGCTTTCGAAACGACTTGGCCAAATAAGCGAACTAAGAAAACTTTTTGCAGCCCAGATAGTCCAGTAAGGCGAGGGATGTAAATTCCATTTCGTGAATAGAACTCACCCGGCGGTCGGTATTAGGTTCCTTTCATGAATTTGCTCCTCCTCCATCCGCGATACGCTGTCTCGCATCACTTTTAGCAAGACGTCTTTGCTCGTCCCCATCGTTGTCGAATGAATTTTCAGCGACACCCAGTAGAGGATCCCCAAATTCGTGTTTGGCGCTAGCGCGACAATCCGCAACCCCGGAAACTTGCGTAGAAGTTCATGGCACATCGACGGACGCCGGCGCGATTCATCCAGCGCAATCAAGAGAACGTTGGGTTTTGTCTCTGCCACCAACGATGGGACATCCTTCTTGTCCTTCGCCTCTCCCACGATCTTAATTCCAGCGTGCTTCAAGAGGGTCGAAATCACCAGCTCCCGGAACAGCCGGGGACCGTTAGCCACCAGGACACGTATGCTCGTTTCCATGGACACCTCCCGTGACCAATGAGGCTAGAAGGGTTTGCGTTTTTGGAAAAGGCTGCAAAGAGCACGGGGCGCGCAGTACTGATATGTCTTGGCGAGCACTCTGAATAGGGGACTCGTTGAGGTACTAAATTAGTATTTTGCCGCGCCGTCTTGCGCTGCTATCGCGCTTACCTGTTCCGCTGGCAGCATCGGTCGCACCGAGAAAAAATTATGCCGGCACGGCACGCATCGCGCGGCAGGCAGTCGCAGCAAGCGACCGACCACGGATGTAATTCCAATAACTTTTCCGCGGCGATTCGTTGCAGTTCCAAGTTGCCGCAAATGCCGCATCGCATATAAAGGAGGTGCCGCAGCGGTATAGCTCGCGCATGAAAGCGCGTTTGACAAGCCGTACAACGCCAAGGAATTACACCCACGGCACTGAACAAATATTCAGAAACGGACCGCCGCCTCGATCGCCGGCAAGCCCCGCGTTGACACGCTGGACAGTTCATCGAAAGATTTTGGCAGGTCCTCTTCGCAAGAGGATAGAAGAAGTGCCCTGTTTCGGCAAGAGGCTGTCGCCTCAAAGTCACCTAACAACGTACAATAGGAATCGTCATGGCCGACTACACTGAAGATCACGCCCGAGCGGGCATCGAAACAAAATTACCCAAGCTTGATACCTGGCCCAATCAATACCCCGGATACGTCATTACCACGCGCTTTCCGGAATACACGTCCGTTTGTCCAAAAACCGGGATGCCCGACTATGGCACCATCACCATCCAATACATGCCGCGCAAGGACTGCATCGAGCTCAAAGCTCTCAAGATGTATCTTCTCGCCTATCGCGATCTCGGTATTTTCTATGAAAACGCCGTGAACAAGATTCTTCATGATATCGTCGATGCAGTTCGTCCCGAATGGTGTGTGGTGCGCGGCGAATTTACGCCCCGCGGTGGTTTGACCACTTCGATCTTCGCTCGCTGGCCGGAACGCTCTCCAAGTCGAAAGGCCAAAGGGAAGGCCCGAACGCCGCGAGACAAGTCCCGCTGACAGCGCCGTAGACACAGCGCGAGTTGCGGTAGATAATTTTACAGGCATCCAGAACCCAGGCTGGAGCCATGACTGAGGAGGGGGAATGAGTATTTCTCCAAATGTGCCGAGTCCGGAAGAGTCATATCGTTACGAATCCACAGGAACACCGCGCTGGATCGCGGCGCTTTTCGTCGTGCTTGCTGTTGTTATAGCCGCGCTTGGCTATGTCGGCTATTCCGGGATCACCCGCCTTGAACAAAGCCTTGCTAAAGAGCAGGACCAGGACAAAGTCTTGACCGCCCAGCTAGAGCAAGCCAATGCACGTCTCGCCGATTTGAAGGGCCACATAGAAGTCACGGAACAAAAAATGGGCATGACTGTCGCGGAGTTGGCGCAGGCTAAGAGCCGCGCGGAATCTATTCGCAAGGAACAGGTGGAAGCGGATCAAAAACTCACCGCCCAACTGTCTCAGGTCAAGAAGGAAAGCCAGGAACAAATTGGAGCTGTGGCTACCGAAGTTGGCGGAGCAAAAAAGGACATTGAAGCAACGAAAAGTGATCTTGAAGTCACCAAGGGCCAGCTGGAGCGCGTCAAGGGTGACGAAGGCGTCATGAGCGGCCTCATCGCTCGCAACCACGACGATCTCGAAGAATTGAAGCGCCGCGGTGACCGCAACTACTATGAATTCACGCTCACGAAATCGAAGAACGGCCAAAAGGTCGGGCCGACACAGCTTACTCTTAGCAAGACGGATCCCAAGAAATCCAAGTACACCTTGACTGTATTGGTGGACGACCGCACCATCGAAAAGAAGGACAAGACTGCTGGCGAGCCCATACAGTTTTACGTCAAAGGCGCCTCAAGAATGTCTCCCTATGAAATCGTGGTTTTCGACGTCGGCAAGAACCAAGCCACTGGTTATCTTTCTACACCCAAGGAACAAGGCGCGAGCGCCGCTCCTGCTGCAGCGCCATCGGCGGCGCCGGCCGCGGCTCCGACAAAACCCTCCTAGCGCAAGCGTCGGCTTAAGCTAGCTAGAAATCGCGAGCCCTGTTCCGCGTTCTGGAAACTTTGCGCGGGACAGGGCTTCTGTCTTTCTCGCCGCCATTCTACGATGCCAAATCGGGCTATGTTTCTTTCCTCTCGATGCCGCGCATTTCTCTTTGTCCTTTGCACTCTTTTGCTTGTGCCGCCCGCCTCCCGCAACAGCCCGACCAGTCGACTCCCAACATAAGAATCAGCGTAGACCGCGTTAACGTCGGCGTCATCGTCACGGACTCTCATGGCCAGTTCGTCAGCGGTCTTCACCGCGAGGACTTCCACCTTTTCGACAACGGGATCGAGCAACCCATCACGGATTTCCTCACTGTGTACGAACCCGCCCAGATTCTGCTCCTCATCGAGGCCGGTCCTGCCGTGTATCTCATTGAGGGCGGCCATCTGCAAGCGATTCATGCCCTCCTCGATGGTCTCTCGCCCAGCGACCGCGTCGCCATCGCCCGTTACAACGAAGGTCCAGAACTCATACTTGAATACACTCCAGACAGACGTACCGCCGCTGCCGCACTGGACCAGTTGGGTTTCAATCTCGGATTTGGCCAGTTGAATCTGGCCTCCAGTCTCGCCGCCGCTCTCGATTGGCTCGCCCACGTTCCGGGAAAGAAATCCCTCGTCTTGCTTTCGACAGGTTTCGATACCTCTCCTTCCCCCGCGGGGCAGAACCTTCTTACCCGCCTCGGATCTACCGACGTCCGCGTGCTGGCCATCTCTCTTGGCGGCGAACTTCGCGTCGCACAACCGCCCGAGAAAAAACATTCCAAGAAGGGCGCACCTCCTTCGGACAAGGCGCAGATAGCCGCTGAAGGCTTTGCTCAAGCTGACGAAGAACTAAGAGCCATAGCAAAAGCCAATGGAGGCCGCGCCTACTTCCCTGAAACCAACAAGGATTTTGCCGCCGTTTTCACCGAGATCGCGCAGCTCGTTCGCCACGAATACAATCTAGGCTTCGTTCCGCCCGCGCGCGACGCAAAGCTACATTTGATCGACATCCGCGTCACCGGCTCTAGCCCCGCGAACGCTCCGGGCACCGCTTCCGATCCAGCACCCGCATCACCCTATCGCATCGACCATCGCCAAGCCTATATAGCTCCGCCTCCGGAGTAGGACAGACACTCTTGTCTGTCCTTTTATTTACAGACACACCCGTCTGCCCGACTTTTCCTTTTCGACAGACACTCGTCCTATCAGTTTCAGTTCGGCCAAGTTTTCTGTAGTTAGTAACCGCTGAAGAAATGCTATTCGAACTGTTTCAGCGTCTTCGCCATCTCAATCAACTTCTCATTCATCACGCCAAACACAGTTCCCGCCTCAAACGTCCCATCTTCATTGCGCCGCCCAGCCGCCGACTTCGTCAAAATCTCAATCCCTTGCTCTATCCTGCGCACCGGCCAAATGTGAAACTTCCCCGCCGCCACCGCGTCCATCACGTCTTCACGCAACATTAAATCCTCGACGTTCGACTCCGGCATGATAATGCCTTGCGTCCCAGTCAGCCCTTTAATCCGGCACACATCAAAAAATCCCTCGATCTTTTCGTTGATCCCACCGATCGCCTGAATGTCTCCCTGCTGATTCATCGAGCCCGTCACCGCAATATCCTGCCGCAGTGGAATTCCCGAGAGCGCCGACGCCAAAGCATAAATTTCCGTCGAGCTTGCGCTGTCACCATCCACTCCCGAATACGATTGCTCGAAGCAAATGCTGGCCGCAAGCGACAGGGGTTTGTCCTGCGCGAACAGGCTTCGCAAATACCCAGAGATGATGTGCACGCCTTTATCGTGAAACCGCCCGCTTAAATTTGCTTCGCGTTCGATGTTGATGATCCCGGCCTTGCCGAGGGCCGCGGACGCCGTGATGCGCACCGGCTTCCCAAACGAATACCCGCCGATTTCCAGCACACTCAAACCATTCACTTGCCCCACGCGCTCCCCAGCCACATCGACAAGCAGGGTACCCTCTTCGATCATTTCGCGGATGCGCGTTTCAATCAGGTTATGCCGCTCCATCTTCGAAGCCAGCGCATCCCTAACGTGCGCCGCGCGCACGACTCTCTCGCCAGCGGCCGCGGCAGCGTAGTGCGCCTCGCGCGCCAAATCCGCAATATCGACAAACCGCGCCGTTACCTTGTTCCGCCGCCCCGCTTTGCGAACACCATACTCGAGCATCGCCGCAAACGCCCCGCGATCGAATGGGTAAAGGCCCTCTTTCTCGGACAGCGTGCGCAACCTCCCCGCATACTCTGCGATGACGCCGTCGCTCATCGGCATTTCTTCGTCAAATTCCACGCGCACTTTGAAAATCTTCTGAAAGTCTTCTTCATACTCATACAACATCTCGTACAGCTGCCGGTCGCCGATCAGAAGCACCTTGACGTTGATCTCCACTGCTTCCGGTTTCAGTGCGCTTCCACCGAACGGATAGAACATCTCCAGCGGCTGAATTTCCAGCCGGTTGTGATTCAAGGTCCTCTTCAGCGCCCGCCAAACTCCTACTTCCGAGAGCGCTTCCAGCGAGTACATAATCAAAAATCCGCCATCCGCCCGCAGCAGCGAACCGCCGCGCAAATCCATGAAGTCGCTCGTCCAGCCGCCGCGCGTGTCATAGGCTCGTTGAATCGTCCCAAACAAATTCGCGTATGTTGGCGTGGTCTCGAAAATGACAGGCGATTCCTCATCGTCGCCATGCGCCAAAATCACATTGACGCCATACACACGGAACGGGTCGCGCTCCGGCCCGCCCGATCCCGGCATTTTCGGCAATCCGTCCGGCGTATCCCCCTCCGATTCGCCTTCGCCTTCCCGCTCTTTAAAAGGATCCAGATTGTCCAGCAGGTGATGCCGCACTTCTTCGAGATACTCCGCGACGTTCGTCCCCGGATATTTTTCCTTCAATTCTTCGATCACCCCGTCTACCAGCACCGACGCTGCCTCTTGCTCCAAATAACTCAGCTCGCTCGCCAACTCCCTCGACAGCGTCAAAGTCTTCCGGTAAACAACGGTGAACTCCTGCCGAAACTGTTCGTACTTTCTCTCAATATCCTCCGCCACCGTCGACTCAAGCTTCCCTTCATGCACCATCTTCGAAATATCCTCGATGGGCACCATCTGTCCATCGAGCACCGGGAAAATCTCCGGCAACGCCACGGCCCCCACTTGCATATGCCCGAGCGCAAATTGCTCCCGCGCAATTCGCCGCGTAAAATCGTCCATCAACTCCTTCTCACGCACAGTAAACCGCTCGACAATCCTTCCCTTTTGCCGCTGGAAAGGCTCGCCCTCGAACACTTGCGGAATTCTTCGCCGCAGAAAATCAATCCCCGCCTGCATATCTTTTTTGAAAGCGTTGGCTTGCCCACGAGGCAATGAAAGCAGTCTCGGCCGGTCCGTGATTTTGAAATTGTTGACGTAGCATCGATCCAAGGAAGGCTTCGTTCGCGGGTGCAAGTCCTCGATCATCTTGGCGATGGTTCCACCCCTGCTTGTTCCCGCCAATCCGCACACAAATACGTTGTAACCCGGCGCCGACAACTCCACGCCCATCTTCAGCGCCCGCAACGCACGCTCTTGTCCGATGAAACCCTCGCGCAATTCCGCCTGAGCGGTCGTTTCAAACGGTATGCGCGGAAGCTCGCACCGCCAGCGCAATTTCGTTGGCGCCAGCTCTACAGCAGTCGCAGCCGGTTTTAGGTCCTTGGAAGTCATCCGAGCCGGGTACTCTAGCACACCCATGCCGTGCCGACTGTAGTTTCCCCGTCAGCGTTTCCCAACTCTAAAGCCTTGCTCATCGAATGGCTTGTTTACCAGTACTACCGCTCAAATCTCCATTTGTTCGGCGGCCTGGTGCCATTCTCATGCGCCTTTCGCCACCAATTCATCGCGATGCTCCATATACACCCGGAACACCCCCATCGCCGCCGCCACGATCGTGGGTCCAGCCACCAGTCCCAACAACCCGAATGCTTCCAAACCTCCAAGCACCCCAATAAACAGAAGCAACTCATTGAGCCGCGTCCGGTTCCGCAAAAGCATCGGCCGCACGATATTGTCCGCAATCGTCGACACGCCACCGCAAATCGCCACTACCAGCAAAGCCCTTCCCCAGTGGCCACTGATTCCCACCCAAAGCGCAGCCGGAATCCAAAGCAGTGCCGAACCCACCACCGGCACCAGTGAAAAGAATCCGATCAGCACCCCCAGAATAGCGGCGCCGAAATCCCCACGAGAGCAAACGACACGCCCCCCAGCACTGCCTGAATCGCCGCGACCAACAAGCCCACTGCCACACTCGCAAAAATCAGCTCCTTCGATTCCTCCAGCATGTCTGTCTGTATATCTTGATCAAACGGCAGCAAATGTTTCGCTCCACGCACAATGTCTTCGCCATCGCGGAACATAAAGAACAAAGCAAAAATCATGATGAACAGATCCACGAAGAAAGTGACCAAATTCTTCAGCAGCCCCGTAAATCTCCCTCCAAGAAACGACGCGGTTTTTTCCGCGGCTTGCTGCACTGGATCCGACAAATCGATGCCCTGCAGCGATTCGGGCATACGCATACGAATCCATTCCTCGGCATGCATCACAAGTCCTTCGTTTGGGCCTTGCCCATGTACGGCCATTTGGCTCTGTATCTGCGCCGTGGCCACCAGCGCTTGCCGCGCCGTTAGCACCAGCACCACAATTGCCGGCACAATCAGCAACAACGTTACCCCCAGCGTGCTCGTCATGGCCGCGAAGGTGGGCTTCATTTTCCGCAAGACTTTTTCGTGCAGCGGGTAAAAGAAAATCGCCAGCACCGCCGACCATGCCAACGGCACCAGAAACGGCTCCACAATCAGGAACACGAAGTACCCTAAAAGTAGAATCGCTCCGTAAGAAAGTACGGTCGTTAACTGGCCACTTGTTGTAGTGTTCGGAGGAGTGACGGATTTCATGCGCGGTATATAATCTCTCAGACTCTTACGAACCAGGTCGCTCTCGGACAATTGAGCAAATCAACTATGGCGTCGAATCCCACTCCGCTATCTTCCTACCAAATTCGTCTACTTGCTGTACTTGCTTTGATCAACTTTGTCAACTTCGCTGACCGCCAGGTCGTTGTCCCGCTCCTCCCTCTCCTCCGTCAGCAAATGAACTTATCCGACGCGCAACTCGGTTCGCTGCAGACCTGGCTTCTCGTGGTCCTTGCGGTCGCAAGCATTCCCTGCGGGCTCCTCGCGGATCGCATGAGCAGAACCCAAATCATCGCTGCTGGCGTCGCCGTCTGGAGCCTTGCCACCATCGCCTGCGGCTTCGCCTCCTCTTTTATGCTCTTGCTCATCGCTCGTGCGCTGATCGGTGTTGGCGAAGCCGCCTACGCGCCCGCCGCGCAGTCCATGATTTCCGACTCCTTCCCCTATCAGCGCCGCGCCATGTCTCAATCCATTTTCGCCTCCGGCATGCTCCTTGGCGGAGCAGCCGGCCTGGCCTTTGGCGGCATCATGGGCGAAATACACGGCTGGAAATTTACCTTTATTATCGTCGGCTTGGTTTGCTTCATACCCGGGCTTCTTGTTCTCAAATTGCCAGAGCCTCCTCGCAGGCCACGATCGGAAGTCGTTCCATTGTCCAGCCTGCTCAGCGTCCCCGCTTATCTCGCGATGATTGTCGCCGGCACCATGATCACCTTCGCGAGCGTCTCTCTCCTCACCTGGGGAACCGACTTTGCGGTCAACTACAAGGAATTTAGTCTTCGCGAGGCGGCTCTCTCTCTAGCCGTCGTCGCCCTTCTTTCTCTTTTGCTCGGCGTTCTTACGGGTGGCTACCTCGCCGACCGCATCCAGAAAAAATATCCCTATGGACGCATCCTCGTCATCGCGGCCGCCTTCTTGTTTGCCGCTCCCTTCGTTCTCCTCGCTATCCAATCCGACGAAAAATGGGTTTTCCTCGTCGCTCTCTTCATCGGTGGTTTTTTTATGTCCTGGTATCACGGCCCAGTCACTGCGGTTTTATGCGATTTGACGCCGCAACGCGCCCACGCCACAGCCATCGGCGTCTACATGTTCGTCACGCAACTTTTGGGTGCTCTAGGGCCGCAACTAGTGGGGAAAATCTCCGACGCGAGCGATCTTCAACTCGGCCTGCAAGTAGCTGTCGCCGTAATGGTGGCTGGCTCGCTCTTGATGTTTCTCGTGATCTATTTCGTCCGCCGCGACGGCCTGCATCATCCGCGCCTAGCCGCTTTCCACGTCGAACCCGGCGACTATCCATCGACGAATCTGTAGGGGCGGGGCTTGTTTACCCTGTAAGGGCCCCGACCGCGCTGCCCTCTGAGGGCTCCGAACCGTTTGCCGAGCGCAAACCAATCTAAACAACCAACTATTTGATCTCGATCTCCTCGATCAATCTCAAAACATCCGCCTCTGGCACATCATACAAAGGCCGCTCATCCTCTTCCTCCAGCCGTTCCCGCAAATACTCCGCCGCCACAAAACTCGCTTCCCGATCCGTCAAGTCACGCCCCGTCTTATCGCGGAATTTCACGAACGCCGTGTGCGCCAACCCCACCACGTACGCCCCGCCTTCCACAAAAAACTTCGTATCGATCGTATCGCTATGCCGCGTCGCCACGCCATTCCACATATGCGAGAACCGGCACTGATACACCTTTCCGCTCAATTTCGAAGTCACTTCAAACGTCCCGACAAACTGGCTCATCGTCCCAGCATTCGCAAGTACCGGCCGTGTCGTCACAATTCCCCTCTTCCTCGTTTCGTCGTTACGTCTTTACTTCATTACTTACTATCGACTCACTGCCGCCGCTGTCTCCGCATGCGAGTAACTATGTATCGCCGCCGCCACTCCCGCTCCCGCCGGCGCACGGTAACCCTGATCCTGCAACACTTTCTCCAGCGCCGACAAAAACAGCAGCACGAACGGCTTCTGGCTACAATAACCCATCAAGCCCACCCGCCAGATTTTCCCCTTCACCGGCCCAAACCCGCCCGCAATCTCAATATTGAACTCCTCCAGCAGCTGATTCCGCACCTTCACATCATCAATCCCGTTCGGAATCATCACCGCCGTCACCGTGGGCAACCGATCCGCTGGATTCTTCACCAGCAAACCCATCCCCATCGCCTCAATGCCAGCAATCAACGCCAGTTGATTCACGCGATGCCGCTCCCAACGATTCTCCAAGCCTTCCTCAACCACAATCCGCATCGCCTCCCGCAAACCATATATCAAGGATATCGGCGGCGTGTGGTGATACAGCCGTTCCTTCCCCCAATAATTCATCGCCGTAGTCAAGTCAAAGTACCAGCTCTGCACCTTGGTCTTTCGCTTCCGGAAAACTTCCTCCGCCGCAGGGCTCACCGTAATCGGCGACATCCCCGGAGGCGCGCTAATCGCCTTCTGCGATCCGCTAAAACAAATATCGATCCGCTCGCGATCCACATGCAGCGGCACAGCTGCAAGCGAAGCCACCGTGTCCACCACCAAAAGCGCTCCAAATTCATCCGCAACTTTTCGGTACGCATCAATCTTCGTCAGCACGCCCGACGAAGTCTCCCCTGCGCAAATCCGATCATCTTGATCTTCTTGCCCTTGCCCGCTCGCCGCACATCCTCTGCATCCACAGGCAAACCGTACGGCGCCTCCACCTTAATCACCTTCGAAGTCGCCCGCGATGCAATCTCAAACATCCGCTCGGAGAAAACTCCATTCACCGCCACAATCGCCTCATCGCCCTCTTCGAGCGCGTTGAGCACCGAAGCTTCGATCCCGCCCGATCCCGACGCCGATAGCGGCATCGTCAACCGATTCTCCGTTTGAAAAATCTGCCGCAACAAAATCTGCGTCTCGTCCATGCACGTCTTGAACCACGGATCGAGGTGCCCTACCAGCGGAGTCGCCAGCGCACGGTACACCCGCGGGTCCACCGACGACGGCCCCGGCGTCAGCATTAATCGGTAGGGTGGATTGAGTTCGCCTATCTGTTGCGTCATTTTATTTGTCCTTCTTTATTCTTGCACTAGAATGCATGTACTGCCCTGCCTTCCTTCTTCTGGGGACCTCGGGAGCTCAGCAGGAACCTCAATTTTCGCCCAACGCCACCACCACCGCAACCGACAAATTGGCCGGAGCCAGCTCGCCGCAGTTCTTCTCACACGCTTTTCTTGATTTGCAACCCGCCACCCGCGAGAAAAAACAACGCCACGACCGCGGACACGTAGACGCCAAAGAATAGCCCCACAAAGTGCAGAAGCAGCGCGGCGTTCGCAATCATCGTCGCCGCACATATCAACACAATGCTCCCGCCCCTCTCCAACCGGCTCGCAACTACCGCGATCACCGCTAGCGCCACCATCTCACCAGAAAAAACCAGCCAGCAGCCTTTCAAGATCGCGTCCAGCGGCGCTTTCATTCCGCTCTCCGCAATCATCGTCTGCAATTGCGCGATTCGCGTCCCATGCCCAATCCCCGTCAAAAACAAAATCACACTCCCAATCCCCGTCAACCACCGCCCCATTTTCATCCGTCATCCTCTCCCGTCTGATCCACTTCTTAGACTCCGCCGCGCCGGATTGTACAATGCCTCTTCCCGTATTGGTATTCGCCGCTCATCTCCAACCTGACGTTTCACTTTGGCACCGTTACTCTCCTGCTCTCTCTCTCTTCCCCCGCTCTGCTATCTGTCTGGTAATCTTCGCCTGACAAACGCATACTCAGGACGGAACGGAACACAGTTCCGGTTCCGGAGCATGCAACACTATCTCAGTGAAGGCAGAGGCTACGCGTTGCAATGGCAGGAAAGAAAATTTTAATCGTCGAGGATGAGGTCGTTCAGCTCACCGCTCTTGCCCGCCGCCTCAAGTCTGCCGGTTTTGAAGTCGTCGCCGCCCGCGATGGATTGACCGCCATCAGCACCGCCCGCAAAGAGCAGCCCGATCTCATCGTTCTCGATCTCGGCATTCCTGCCGGCGACGGCTTCGTCGTCCTGCAACGACTCGCGATGCTGATCAACACGGGCACCATCCCCGTCATCGTTCTGAGCTCACGTACCCCGATCGGCAATCGCGATGCCGCCCTTAAAGCCGGAGCGATCGCCTATATTCACAAGCCGGTCGACGTGCCCGTCCTTCTGAAAGCCATCAACGACGCCCTCGGCCTTTCCCCGCCAGATCCTCCGCCCGTATCTCCGCCGCCCGAGCCCTGAAGAAACGCACACAACCTGTCGACAAACCACATAGCCCGCGATCGTTCGCCAGCAGGCGCACTTGGTCTCACTGCCCGAGGAAAGCACGTGCCTTGCTCTCCCCTGCTGTCATTCTTAACTTTCGTTGTATCTGAGTTCGGTTGGTTGATAGGCAACCTTAGTTTTGCAATGCGGGCACTCCATCTCCAGACCTTCCGGCGGCAACTTAGGTTTCTCAGGGAGAAAATAGTCTGCCATGTGTTTCCTATTTCAGAATGCGTGAATACCTGGTCGCAACCCTTACACTGCAAGACCCATTTCGCCATTGGCCTGACACCAGTCTCAAGCCTACCGGCAGCGCTAGGCTCGGCAATACCCTGATTTCTGTAGTTCGCGCCTAAGCAGGGGAAATAAGTCCGATTATCTGCTTTTTTTCTTACCGTCTTGTGAGGGCGAACCTGGCTCTTCCGAATCTGGCTGTTTCTTCGGTGTTGTTGCTTCCGATTCGGCGGCGATCGTTACTTCTATTTCCGCGCCTTTTTTTAGACAGACCTCGTTACCCGCTTCGTCTTGCAGCGTGTTTTCGATGCGAATCTCGCGATATAACTCTTCGGCCCCTTCTACGGCGATCTGCGCTTTGTCCGGTTCACTCGGATCGATGGAATGGATGATCTTCTCGACGGTAGCGGGCAGTGTGACCGTCGCCTTTTCGGCCGGATTTTCCAACTCTTTGGTTTTCACGCTCATACGATGCGCTCCATTCCGTTGTCAGGGCTTCCTGCCACAAC
>CAVSSD010000007.1:0-59210 GCA_963730495.1 uncultured Acidobacteriota bacterium
GGACCGAGGGGGTCTGTGCCACGGAAGGGCGGAATCCAAACTCAAAGGCGGGGGTCGACGGGTTCGGATTCGGGGCTAGGACGCCGAAGACGCATTCGTGGACGCGGCGGAGGGGTTCATTGCGGACGAAGCGTTCGAGGGATTCGACGCCCAAGGCGAACTCGCGCAGAGCAGTGAGCGCTTGCGGCCCAGGCCGCGGGAGCGCAGCGATCGAGATGCTCGGGTAGGGTGTATTCGGGGCCATAGATAATGCGTAGATATTCGCGGCCGCGGCATTTAACGCCGGGCTGGACGATTCCTCGGTGGCCTTTTTCGACGAAGCGGAGCGGTTTTACGACCATGCCCTCGCCGCCTCGTTCGGTGTGCTGGGTCCACCAATCTATTGCTCGTTTCTGGCTATCGTTTTCCGACGAGATCGACTTTGCGATTTGTCGTCGCAAGCAAGAGGTCCGGAGCGGCGGCGCAGAGCTGGGCGAGAGTCTCCATGTGCCAGCTCGTGGTCGCGGTCGATGTGAACGCGACCCTCGGAGGCCAGCAGGTGGAAGGGTGCGAGTTTCAGATCGCTCAGAGACTGGACGGTCCAACAGTAGCGACGATAGGAATCGACAAATAGAGCGGCGAGCGAGGCTCGTTCGCGGAACCTATCACGCAGGGCTGGCGATTTCGGAGTCTTGTGGTGCGGCTTGATTCAGACCGTCGAGGGCTTCGCGATAAGCAGCGCCAGCGGATGAGCCGACGGCGGCATATTGGCGGCGAAGAAGCTCCTGTGCTTTGGCAGACCAGGGCATCAACTCCGCATCGAGGCAGACCCAATCGGTTTTGAGTGTGTCCACAGATTGCGACTGGTCGGCCGCTTCGCGAATGCGGTGGAGAAACTGGACTTCGAGATTGGAGAGTCGAAGAAACGCCGACCGGTGCGTGTGTAACAAACGCCGATGCCTTCGCTGACAACTCCGAAACGCTTGCGGGCGGCATTCTCGTCGCGGCAAAGAATTACGACAGC
The DNA here is from genome assembly GCA_963730495.1 of uncultured Acidobacteriota bacterium. Classification (GTDB taxonomy): domain Bacteria; phylum Acidobacteriota; class Terriglobia; order Acidiferrales; family UBA7541; genus Acidiferrum. The sequence goes on from CAVSSD010000007.1 coordinate 1,004, forward strand.
ACGAGAACCCATGTGTTTTTCTTCGCAGATAACAGTCGGAACACCTTCGTGGCGATAGTAAGCGAATGCTTCGGCGGGATGCTCAAGTAGGCCGGGTTCATGGCTCGTTTCGGTGGGAGACATTGTCGGGCGGGAGATAGATGAGCCATTTGGGATTGGCGGCGAAGCGGCTCATGACTTCGAGAGCGGCCATGGCGTTTTCTTCGGGGATGGTTACGTTGGGATGGAGGCGCGTGGAGATAAAGCGCTTTCCGATAACATCTGAAATATCGAGAAGGTCGTCATGGACTTGTTGCGCGCTGAGTGCGGGCGGAGCGGAGCGGCGCAAGAAGTGGCTTTACCGGTTCGTAGTAAGTGTGGGCAGCGGGAACGGAGACGAGTTCTTTTTCCGGGATAGCGAAGAGCCGTGAGTCTGCCTCCGAAGACGCAGCCTGTGTCGATATTAATGGTGCGATTGAGCCATTCGGGTTCAGGAATGGGAGTGTGGCCATAAACGACCATGGCCGGACCACGATAGTCAGCGGCCCAGTTGTAACGAACGGGAAGACCAAATTCATCCATTTCGCCGGTCGTCTCGCCGAAAAGGGCAAAGTCCCTAACTTTACCAGAGCCACGGCCCTGCATTTCTTCCTTCATTCCAGCGTGTGCAACGACAAGGCGGCCACCATCGAAGACGTAGTGACTGATGAGAGAGTCTAGAAATTTGGTTACTTTCTGGCGAAATTCGGACGGCTCTTGTTCTAGTTGCTCAAGAGTTTCGACGATGCCATGAGTAAGCTGGATATCTTTGCCACGCAATTTGCGGAGAAGCTTGATGTCGTGGTTGCCGGGCACACCGAAGGCGTAACCGGCAGCAACCATTTGCATTACAAGTCGCAGAACGGCAGGAGTGTTCGGGCCTCGGTCAACGAAATCGCCGAGAAAGACAGCCTTGCGTCCGATCGGGGGAACAAAAAGCGGAGGATCGGAGGCGGATTGGCTTGGTTGGGATTGTGAATAGCCGAGCTGTATCAGGAGGGCTACAATTTCGTCGTAGCATCCGTGAATATCGCCGATGATGTCGAAAGGACCAGTCTCAGCTTTCTTATTGTTGTAGAGCGGGACGCGATCGAGAACAATGGACTCGGCTTCTTCCGGCGAAGAAAGGATCAAGACGTGGCGGAAGCCTTCGCGTTCGAGGTTGCGGAGCGAGCGACGCAAGTTCTGGAGCTGGTTATGGGCGACGTGATTGCCGAGCCGGCGGTCGGTACGGACGCGATTGCGGTCCTGACAAACACGTTCAGGCATATTCAGAACGATGGCGACAGGAAGGCAGTGATACTGGCGTGCTAATTCAATGAGAGGCTTGCGGTCTTCAGGTTTTACGTTGGTAGCGTCGGCAACGGTCAGGCGGCCTGCGGCAAGCCGCTTTGCGGCGATGTAATGGAGGAGCTCGAAGGCGTCGTTGGTTGCGGCGAGATTATTCTCATCATCAGAGACAAGCGCACGGCAGTAATCGGAAGAAATAACTTCCGTAGGGAGAAAATGCTTTCGTGCAAAGGTGCTCTTGCCTGAGCCTGAGGCTCCGATGAGGACGACGAGAGACAAATCGGGGAATGAAAATTTCTCTTTCATGCGGATTATTTCCCGCTCCGGAAAATCGCCATCTGCGTGGGTGGACCGAGAACGAGGTCTTCATCACCGACAGGCACAAAAGAAACATCGTAGAGGTATCGAGATGCTACGCCACTCGCCCATCCTTGAAATTCTGCGCGAGTCCATTCAAAGCGGTGATCCTTGTGACGGAATGCACCTGAAGGCATGGTCTCAAACTTCGCATTGTATTCGCGGTTAGGCGTGGTCAAGACGACCGTGGCGGGGCGAGCGTGTTCGAAAAGAACGCGCTCGAACGCGGCGAGGCGGGGAGGATCGAGATGCTCGACCACTTCGACGACGGCAGCGGCGTCATAACCCGCGAGACGAGCGTCCTTGTACATCAGGGAACCTTGAAGGAGTTTGATGCGTTCACGTTTGCGGGGAGGCAGAGAATCGAGGCGAAGCCGTTCGGAAGCGCGTTCGAGGATACGCGGAGAGACATCAACGCCGGTGATTTCAGAGAAGGAATTATCAGCCAAAAGCATCGAAAGAAGTCGTCCTTCGCCACAACCGAGATCCAAAACGCGCTTGGCACCGGCCCTACGTAGGGCCGCGAGTACAGAACCCAGGCGTTGCTGATTGAGACTGATGCGCTCTTCGAGGACGATCTCCGCCGTGGCGTGCTGTTCAGCAGCCTCATCGGGATCTTCTTCCCCTTCGGTGAGACGAGCGAGCGCTTCCCGCATGAGGCGGTGCTGGTATTTCAGATAGCGACGTGTGATCTCGTCACGCTCAGGGTGGGACGCAAGCCAACTTTCTCCGCGTCGCAAAAGCTTTTCGACCTCGTCCTTGCCAACCCAGTAGTGCTTTTCATCATCGAGGACGGGCAAGAGTACGTAGAGATGTTGCAAGACATCTTGCAATCGCTTTTTCGCTGAGAGAGTGACGGTCCAATAGCGACTCTCGCCCCACTCAGGAAACTTTTCATCGAGCGGATGACGATTTGCGGTGAGTGCGTAGCCTAACGGCTCAAACAAGCGCTGAAGAAAGGCTTCTCCGCCGCGGCACGGGAGAACAGCGATACGGATTTCCAGGGGGAGCTCGGAGTCGGCGAGGTCTTGTTTCGTTTTGCTGCGTCCGCCGAGGGCAGCACCGAAGGCGCGGGCTAGCGTGACACTCGTGAATGAGGAAGATACGTAAGGACGATCGTTGACGTATTGGTCGAGCAAGCCGCCTTCGCCGGAGGGGCCACCGAGTTTGCGGACAAGTTCTACCGGATCAACTTCGAGTAAGAGCGCCGCAGTGCAACGCGATTCTGTGGCCTCCGGATAAAAGACGAGCGCCTTGCCGAATGAGAGCGAGACGGAATGCAGCTTGCCCGGACGCTTGTGCAGCAGGTAGCCAAGATCGGTAGCTGGTTTGTGCGTAGTCGTGATGGTCAGATACATGAACGTCAATTGTACAGGGAGGATGACTTGATGCGAGCTGCGAGTGGGCGGTTTAGTTTGACGGCATTAGCGCGAAGCAGGAAGAGCACGGAGAGGATTTCATTGCGCGGAAAGCCTGCTCTGAAGAGGTGGAAATAGTTGGTGAGACAATTTTTTCTTGCATTAGAGCTTTCTAAAGGAAGGACGGGCCAGAATCGAATGGCTTAGCGAGATTGAGGCACCGCGCCTTCGAGGACCGCGATAAGAAGAACGGCGAGGGGAGGGAAACCGCCCGTCCCAGCCCTGGATACCGGCCAACTTCGCTCCTGCTCGCCGCTCAACATCGTGATTCTAGAGACTGGCGCGGGCGAGCGATGTCCCCTTTTATACAGTCAGGTAGCGGGTGTTCTTGCTAGGGTGAGAAGGGTCGCTAACGATCCTCTCGAGCGTATCGAGAGGGTGTTTTGGCCCGACTATGAAATCACAAAAACCAAAGAAAAATGGAAAGGCCGGGGTTTTCGACCCGCAAGAGTTTCTCGATACAGCCGGAGTGGCGAGAAAAATTGCCGAATACCACAGGCGAGAATCGATCTACACGCAGGGGGACGCCGCGGATAGCGTGATGTACGTGCAGAAGGGCGGGGTGAAGCTATCGGTGGTGAATGGGTCCGGAAAAGAAGCGGTGGTGGCGATGTTTGGCCCGACGGATTTTTTTGGCGAAGGCTGCATGGCGGGGCAGACGATCCGGATGGGAACGGCCACGGCGATTACGCCATCCACGATTCTGGTGATCGAGAAAGCCGAATTGCTGCGCGTGCTGCACGCGGAGCAGGAATTTTCGGACCATTTCATCCGGTACATGCTGGCGCATAACATCCGGGTGGAAGAGGACCTGGTCGATCAGCTGTTTAATTCGAGCGAGAAGCGGCTGGCGAGGACGTTGCTATTGCTGGCGCGATATGGAAAACAAGACCAGCCCGTGCGTACATTACCGAAGGTTTCGCAGGAGACGCTGGCGAGCATGGTTGGAACGACGCGTTCACGCGTGAATTTCTTCATGAACAAATTCAGAAAGCTGGGTTTCATCGAATACAACGGTAAGATCAAGGTTAACAAGTCATTGCTGACAGTGGTCTTGCACGAGTAAGGCGACACGCGCCTCTCCGATAAGCGGGACGCGATTCGGTATTCGGCAGAAAAGCTCGGCGTTCGATGCGCCTCCAAGTCGCGCATTACTTGGGTTGCTCACGCGGCGATTCTTCCGCGGATCACGGATTCACTGGAAATCGAATGTCTTTGCCAAAAATATTACCTCTCACAGAAACCGAAGCAGTGATTGAGTTGCAGTCTCTCGTGTTGGACGAGAGGCCGGTTTCACTGACGCCCATCCCGCCGCGATCCGTGCTTCCCAACAGGATCGCGGTCGTAGGGAAATTATCTTCCGCGACGATGCGGAATCGCGACATTTACAACAGATCTGTGCGACGCCTTGCATGCGGAATATGGAACGACCGAACTGCTGGCGCTTCCGGTTAACGATACGGAAGAGGGTTATGCGTATCCGCGCGAGAGTGCGGTTCGAGTTGTCCGAAGATAATCTGGCCTCTTACCGGCAAGCCGCGGATTTTCTGAACTTCAGCAATGTCGATCTGGTCTGCCTGCAGCACGAATACGGAATCTTTGGAGGACCGGCAGGCTCACATATTCTCGAGCTTCTGCGGCGCCTGCGAATGCCATTCGCGACGACGTTGCACACGGTGCTTCGCGAGCCAAACCCGGACCAGCGCACGGGTGATGGAAGAAATTGCGACGCTTTCGGACCGGTTGATCGTGATGAGCCAACAGTCCGCGGAGATTCTGCAGGAAGTGTTTCACGTTCCGCCTGGAAAAATTGATCTGATCCCGCATGGCATTCCGGATTTGCCGTTCACCGATCCGAGCTTTTACAAGGACGGATTCGGAACGGAGGGAAAAGAGGTTTTGCTGACGTTTGGGCTGCTCTCGCCGAATAAAGGGATAGAAAACGTAATTAAGGCGCTGCCGCAAATTCTGGCGCGGCACAGCAATGTGGTTTACATGGTTTCCGGCGTGACGCACCCGCACATCTTGCGGCGGGAAGGCGACAAATACCGGCAGTACTTGCAGAATTTGGCGAAAGAGCTGGGCGTGGAAGCGAATGTAATCTTCCGCAATCGATTCGTGAGCCCGGAGGAGATGGTTGAATTGATCGGCGCGGCGGATATTTACATCACGCCTTACAAGCATAAGGCGCAGGTTGTTTCCGGAACGCTGGCGTACGCTTTGAGCGCGGGAAAAGCAATTATTTCGACGCCCTACCTGCACGCCGTCGAGCTTCTGGATGAGGAGCGCGGCGCGCTTGTTCCGTTTGATGATCCGGAGGCGATCGCGACAAAAACGGTTGAGCTTCTGGACAACGCTACGGCAAGACACGCCATGCGGAAACGCGCTTATTTGTACGGGCGAGACATGGTATGGAGCCGCGTGGCGCAGAAGTATATGAAAAGCTTTGAGCGGATTTACAACGAGCGGCTGCGAAATCCGCGCGCTACATTTTCGGCGCGGAACACGGAAAAGAATCTCGACCGGCTTCCGGCCATCAAGCTGGATCACCTTTACCGAATGACGGACCATACGGGAATGGTGGAGCACGCGGTTTTCGTGGTGCCGAACTATCCGGAAGGTTATTCGACCGATGACAATGCGCGCGCATTGATCGTGACCACACTTTTGGAAGAGATTGGGGTTCACGCGCCGGCAAACTCGGCCGATCTGGCTTCGCGTTATCTGGCTTTCTTGTGGCATGCGTTTGATCCCACGACAAAACGCTTTCGAAATTCTCTGACTTACGAATGCCAATGGCACGAGAGCGAACACTCGGAAGATAGTCATGGCAGAGCCCTTTGGGGTTTAGGAACCGTTCTCGGGCGATCCAAGAACGCGGGGTTGCGCGGAGCAGCGGGCCGAATGTTTGAACTTGCCGTGCCCGCAGCTGTCGAGTTCAAGAGCCCGCGAGCGTGCGCTTTCGCATTGCTGGGAGTGCAGGAGTATCTCGACTCGTTCCCCGGGGATCGCGCGGCGCTGAGTGCTTCGGACGCACTGGCAAATCGGCTGCTGAGTTCCTACCGCGCCCACCGAACTGATGATTGGAAGTGGTTTGAAAATGGGCTGTCCTACTCCAATGCGCGGTTGCCGCAGGCGCTGATGCGAGCCGGAACGCGCGCAGGGAACGAAGAAATGGTATCGGCGGGGCTGGAAGCGTTGGACTGGCTGGTAACGCTGCAGCGATGCGAGGTAAAGGGCCACTTTGTGCCCATCGGTTCGCAGGGCTTTTATTCCAAAACAACGGAGAAAGCCCGGTTCGACCAACAACCGGTGGAGGCATGCGCGGCGGTGTCGGCGTGCCTGCAAGCCTATCAGGCGACCGGGAAGGGCCGCTGGCGCAAAGAGGCGTGGTCTGCGTTCAATTGGTTCCTGGGAGACAACGATCTCCAGATCGCACTCTACGATCCCGCTACAGGCGGTTGCAGAGACGGACTACATCCGGACCGGGCCAATGAAAATCAGGGAGCAGAGTCGACGCTGTCGTATCCTGATGGCGCTTCTGGAAATGCGTCACGTAGAAGAAAACGACGGTACGGGAAAAAAGATCTGAAGCGAGATGCAGTGGTCTTAGAAATGAATCGAAATTGCGGGAGTCCTTTTCCATGAATGTAATCACAATCCCCACGAAGCCCAAGATGAACCAATACGAGACGCTATTTGAACGGCATCCTGGTAACCCAATTTTGACGGGAAAGGATTGGCCGTACTCGATCAACAGCGTGTTCAACGCCGGCGCAACGCTTTTGCCGGATGGTTCCACGCTGCTGCTTTGCCGCGTGGAGGATCGCCGAGGGCTCTCGCACCTGTGCGCGGCTCGTTCAGTGAACGGCGTGGATGACTGGCAGATCGATAACGAACCAACACTGGTGCCCGACGCGGAGCGCTACCCCGAAGAAATATGGGGTATCGAGGATCCTCGCATTACCTACGTTCCGGAACTCAAAAAATATGCCGTGGCCTACACGTCGTATTCGCGCGGCGGGCCGGGAGTTTCGCTGGCATTGACGAGCGACTTCCGGAGCTTCGAGAGGCTTGGCGTGGTGATGTCACCGGACGACAAGGACGCAGCGCTGCTGCCGCGAAGGATCAATGGATTTTGGGCATTGATCCACCGGCCGATGACTCCACTCGGAGCTCACGTGTGGATCTCTTACTCTCCCGATTTGCGTTACTGGGGAAATCACAAGCTCATGCTGGAAGCCCGCCGTGGCGCCTGGTGGGATGCGAACAAGATTGGTATGTCTCCGCCGCCGATTGAAACGCCGAGAGGCTGGCTGATGATTTATCACGGAGTGCGAAGGACGCCTTCGAGCTCGATCTACCGGCTGGGGCTGGCGCTCTTCGATCTCGAGCAGCCGGAGAAATGTCTGATTCGCGGGGATTCCTGGATGTTTGCGCCCGAGGCGGAGTACGAACGACACGGAGATGTGCAAGATGTTGTTTTTCCTTGCGGGTATACGGTGGCGGCGGACGGGGATACGATCAACCTCTATTATGGCGCGGCGGATTCAAGTATTGCTTTGGCGCATGGCAGCATTCGATCGCTGCTGACTTGGCTGGATGCCAACGGGCATGCGGAACATGCAAATGACCGGCGGCATAAATAGTGAGTAGTGAATAGAGAGTAGTGAGTAGGGGCAGCTGCGAGAACTGTTTGTCGCGAGGTCTGGGATCGCAGCCGGCCCATTTGCGAAGAAAATGTTAGAGGTCAAGTTGACTGCAAGCGAATGATGGTCAATCTACGCGACCCTTGCAGATGCTTTGTCGAGGGTTCCGCGGAGTATTCCTCTGAAATACTTTTCTGGACAAATAAAAATTCGCCGGGATTGGAAAAATCCCGGCGAATTGGTCACTTCCAACTATTAGTTAGAACCGCGTTTGGAATCGTTGACTGGCGAATGCTTCTCCAGCACGCTGACGAGATGGCGGCCTGTTTCCGGTACGCCGACATGTTCGCCACGGACGATTTCACTTGCCTTCATGGGGCGGCCATAAACGTCGCCACTGGCGTCATCGTCAGGGCGAATCGTAGAGCCTTCGAGGGAAACTCCAGCAAAAAGTCCCTGTGCTCGTGAATAGCTGAGGATTTCAGCGCGCATCCAAGCGTCCGTATCCGCGGAAGCGGTACGTCCCTTTGGACCCGCGGCAACGGAAGCATCGCCGCCCAACTTAACCTTGCTGCTGAGGATGGAGTCCATACCGCGGGCATTCATAACCAGCAGGATCAAGTCCGTTCCTTCTCCGCCGATCTGGAAGCCGACACTGCCACCTTCGAGCGCGTACATCGCCGGTGCTCCCCAAGCTCCGCGGAAGTGCTCCCCGGTGCGGCAAACCATGGCGCCGCGACCGTACTCAGCGCCGACTCCGAACGCCAATTTCTTGACGCTCGGAATTACGATGACGCATTCGGCCTTGTTCAAAAGATCCTGGGGAATGTCGTCCGGCACGTGGAGAACTTCTGACATGACAACGCCGCACTCTTCAAGGCGTCTTTGTTCCTTGTTGAGTTTCTCGGCGTATACTGCGCCTGCAACGAGCGTGAGACATGCTGCTGTAACCAAAAATTTCTTCATCACTGACCTCCGATGGTCAAAACATCTCTTCTCATTTTTACTTCTACAAAATCCGTGGTTGAAGAACCTTCAACACGATTCCGTTTGCGAGAGGGTTATGCGTTACCCGACTCTCAGGCGGGCACTCTTGCAGATTCGAACTAAGAACTTTTCTTGCTCCCAACGACCAGCAAGGCAATTCCGCCGACGAGCGCGAGCCCGCCTAGAAATGGCGAGATGGGAACTCTTTTTTGCGTCTCTGCCGTGACATGCATTGGGCCCACATCCATAACATGATCGCGACGGGTGTAATTGAAGCCCTGATAGGCGAGGGCCAGCGCACCCAAAACTATCAACACAATTCCGGCGAGAGAGATTGGTTTCATATTTTCGACCACTACTCAGAAAGCTATCCTTCGGTCCTGAATGACCCTGAATAAAGGAGTCAGGACGGCCCAAGCCCCAAAAATGTCGAAGAACCCAACGAGAGAGAAGGAAGTTGCTAACCGCAAGAGGCAAACAGATAAATCGGACTGCCGAAACGTCCAGAACCTGCTGATCCCGTTTTGCCTTTTCCGAAGAGACAGTTATAAGCCGAAACCATTAGGCGGAAGCGAGTGGGGGGATCCGCGAAACAGCGCCCAGGCTGCCCTGCAATAAAGAATATTAGACGAGTTGAGAAATGGCGTCTGTCCAGTAGTGCACACATCTGTATTTCGTTCCATATTGGGATTTAGACTGATTGGAGCGAAAGATAGCAGGGCAGCGGGGATCTGGCTATTTGGCTGCAAATATTAGGAAATCGTTTAGCGTGGTGAGGGCGCTTGTATGGATGGGGATACAATTTCGCGGGCACGGACGACATAGCGGTTCGGGGCCGGGCCAATGTAGTCAAAGGGGTAGCACGTGATGAGTGTCAAGGTGCGGCCGGCTTGTTGCGTTTAGGACTTCGACGGCGCTAGCCGGGACGACTTCGGTAGATTCCACAAGATACTGAAAAGCGCCATCGGATGTCTTGAGGGTTATGGCATCGCCCAGTCGAATATTGCGGAGCGGGCGGAAAAAAGTGTCGCGGTGGCCGGCGAGAACAACATTGCCTGGGATTCCGGGCAAGGCCGTTTCGGGTATGTGGCCGACGGCGCGACGCAAAATCGTGTGCGAATCGCCCTGAACGACGATGGCTTTCAGTTGAAGACGGGGGACCTGAATCTCACCAATCACGCCGCCTTCCACGAGGGGAGCAGGCGGTTCTTTGCTGCCGACATCTTCGAATTTTGATTGTTCGTAGGCTTGGTAGGCGTGCGCGTCCACCGACGACATATGCGGCATAGCCGAGGGCAAGAAGGCCAACTACCAGAAAGAAATAAGACCCCACGCGAGAGATGGAGGCACTCATTCGCCCGGGGCGAGCTGTGGCGCGGCGAGGCTGATTTCATGGCGCACCCTTGCCGGATTGCGCGGAAGAATGGCTTGCGTCCACGGCAAAATAGCCAGGGCGATAACGAACGCGCAGGTTGCCGCGGCCGGGAGCGGACACTTTTACCTGGATTTTTCGGAAAGAAGCGTCGTTGGCCGATTTTTCTGGCGCGAAGCCGAGCGTGTACTGATCGCGGAGGTCGCGGGCGATAAGAGCCGAGATGCTTGCAATGGTTTCCTTGGAGCTTGGAGAGTAGGAGATCCCGCTGGTGCTCTTACTGAGTTTGCGAAGTGCGCCGGGATTTTCTTCCTGGCCGTCGCCTTCCAAGATGATGGAATAAATCAGAACTTGCGAGCGTTGGGCAAGATCGAGAATCTGCGAAAACTTGACATGGCTGGCGTTGTCTCCGCCGTCGCTCACGATAATTAAGGCCTTTTTCTCGCAATGACCGAAACGCAGATGGTTGAGGCCCTCGGACACCGCGTCATAGAGTGCGGTTCGTCCGCGAGCAGAGACGGCGGAGATCTCTTTTTCGAGATCGTCTGCACTGTGGGTGAACGGCTTTCCGCCGAGGATTTGTAGCCAGACGTCATCATTGAAATCGACGACGAACATTTCGTCTTGAGGATTGCTGGAATGAGCGAAGGCGGAAACGGCAGCGATGACTCCTGCGAGCTTGGGACCCATGCTGCGGCTGTGGTCGACGACCAGGCCGACGGTTACGGGAGCGTCTTCTTGTTGGAAGAGAGTGAGTTTTTGCGGACGGCCATCTTCGAACACGCTGAAGTTCTGGAGAGTCAATCCCGAGACGACATTGCCCTTTGTGTCCGTCACGCGTACAGGGAGTGCAACGAGTGCTGAATTCACTGAAATTGTGGCGGAGGCTGCAGAGTCGGGAGGAGGCGATTGCTGGGATTGCGAAAGGCCTGTCGCAGGCGAGCTACACAAGAGCAGAAGAGCGGCGAGTGGGTAGCAGCAAGAGAGCAGGGCGAGATTATGCTGTCGAGTGGTCGGAGTCACTGGCAAATCTCCTTGCGCCGCGGGTTGAAGACGATGAATCAAGCCCGCGGCGCACTGGAGTTTCATAACGTGTCTAGATAAGCTTTAGCTCGAGAAGCGCTTGAGAGCAAGCGCGGCGCCGAGTGATCCCAGTCCGAGCAGCACGATAAGAGGAAGCTGGCTGGCGGTCTGCGGCAGTTGCTGGGTTTCTACAACAGGCGCAGGTGTGGTTTCCTGAACGACTGGAGCAGGGGTTACGGCTTCCGTGGCTGCAGGAGTGACCATGATCACTTCGGCTACGGGCACTTCTTTCTGTTCCGGAGTTTCCGCAACGATCGGGACTACTTTGATGTCCGTGTCGGCCGCGAGTGCGGGAACTGGTTCCTTCACGATCACTGCTAGTTCGACGGCTCGCTGTTTCGGATAGACAAATTCCTGGCCGAAATTATCGCCGGGATAAAACCACGCCTTGAGTGCTTCCGGGTTGTCGCCCGAGCGCTCGGCGAACTTGACGACGGTATCGCCCGTTGGTTTGAGGCGGTAGTTGTTGATTGCCAGAACGGTGGTGATGAGATGCGAGCCATCCGCATTGAAGATTTGAACGATGTGGCGGTCGGCCGGCGAATCGAGCAGGACGAACGTGTAGGTTCCAGCAGGCAGAATCTGCCCGGGGATTTCTATTGGCTGACTAAATGTTAATACGGTCTTTTTGTTCCACTCATCCGCACGAGCGCCAGGAGCTAGCGTGGCGCCGAGCAGTGTGAGTGCAAACACTGCGAAAATTGTCTTTACGAACTTCATATACATTTCCTCCCAAGATTTTACGAATTGATTTGGTTCTGGAGCAATGAGAGTAGTGCGCGGCGAAGCTAGAGTCTGTGCACAAGGACACACTTTCGTCGTTTATTTGCAGATTCGGCGAAGCGGGAAGGCGTTGCATGGAGGGGTTGCGTTTTGACGCGAGGTGGGAAAAATCGGACTTAGATGCGCGGCCACTAAAAGTCTCTCATTTGATGAAAGGCTTCTCAGCGGTTCAAGATTTTGCGTGGGCGCCGAGGAGACGACGGGAGAACGCGATCACCTTTCGCAACCTGGGCCCAGCATTGCTTGTTATCTGCTCGCTTGCCCACCAAGCAAGAATCACTGTCAGGATTATGAGGGCGAGGGCAAGGAAAGCCACACTAAAGAGGGCCAGGAAGACCAGAAGTTCGCAAATATAGTAGAAAAACAGATCATGTCCTTCTTAGTTCACGGACAAGACTCTTCGCTTCCTTCATTCTGTCTTTGTAGAAGGACGGACTGATCATGACCTTTTTTGTTCCCAAAAGCAGGTCCGTCTTGATTCCCCTCTTGGACAAGAACAAAGAGAGCGCGAGATAGGTCTTGATTTCTTTCTTGAGAAACTGGATTGCGTGCCGCCTGGATTCATCCATCGATTACCTCCGGCCTGACAGGAGTGCAAAATCTAAATGCGTCCGAGGAGCACGAGGATTACCACGATGACGAGAATGAGCCCAAGGCCTCCGGTCGGCCGATAGCCCCAATCGCGGCTGTGCGACCATCGCGGGAGTGCGCCAAAGAGCGCCAAAATTAAAAAGATGATCAAGATTGTTCCAAGCATTGTTTGCTCCTTCGTAAGCGAATCCATCCAACCGTTCCAAATTCCCCGCCCCGGCGCATCCCTATTTCTCTACAGACTTCCGCGCCGGGTCAGGCGGTCTTCGATCCCACACACAGAGCTTTGCTTTAAATCACTACGCTGAGGGAGAAGCGAGCGCCGGGATAATACGGGTTGTACATGTAATAGCCGCCGTCGACGTAATCGATGTAGACGTCATCGGTGTAGTACCAGCCGACTGGCCAAGGTTGAACGAATCCAAACCAAAAGCCGCCGTACTGGAAGCGAGAATATCCGCCGACCAGAACTGGGTTGCCCATGTGGAAGTTATGTCCGCTGCCAAAATTGGCGCGGAAACGGTCATCTGGGATTCGGCCGCTGCCTCTGACGCTCAGATGGAGCGCCGGTTGTGCGCGTTGTGTTGCGATGGCCTGCTGAGTGCGCTGTGGGGCGTGTGAATAGCTGGTTTGCTGCTGGTGCGCCGGCTGCGAGTGCGCCTGTTGTGTCTTAGCGGAGTTGGTCTTTTGCTGTTGTTGCTCTTTGGTTTGCGGCTTGCTTTTCAGGTGCAGCGTGCTGTTCCTGTTTAGGGGCAGCCTTGGCTTGTTGTTGCTGCTTCTCGGGTTTGGCCGGATCCTGCTTTGGAGCCTTGGCTTGTTGTTGCTGTTTTGGAGCATTTGCTTGGGGCTGCTGCTTCTCAGGCTTAGCCTCTTGCTGCTTCGGAGGCGGAGCCTTTTCTTCGGGTTTTTCCTGACGTCCGTTTGCAGGTGCGGCGATTCCCAAAAGTAAAAATAGGGCTGCTGTACTCATTACTCGAATTGGTTTCATGTGATACCTCCATTGCAACGACTTAAGCGCTCGTCACTCTTAGCAAATGGTGCGCCTAGTTTCTAAAACCGTTGATGGCCATCCGGGCCCACGATTCTTCCCTGCCCGCTAAATTTATGCGCTGGTTATCCAACGCGGATGTTCGAGAGGGAATGGAACAATCCAAATACATTGAGGAGCCAGAGAACGACGCAAATGACCACGACTGCGTTCAGGATTGATTTGATACTGCCTGCCATGGGGATGAAACGATTCACCAACCACAGGAGGACACCCACGACGATCAGGGCTATGAAAACTTGAATGAGAGGCATAGCTTTTTACCTTTCTGTCTGCGTTGCGAAACACTTCCACGCCGAGCCCAAGAATTACTGCTTGCTCTACCCAATGCGGAGAACTCGCTGGGCCGGTTCCATTCAACGAATGGCCGGACGACGAGGAGTGCGAGCAATGCGAACGATGTGTTGTTCGATGTCCTCAGCTCTTTGGGGGATCAGGGTGTTCAAGCTGAAGGGAGTGAACTGACCAACACTACAGTCCTTTTAGTGCAGCATCATCGTAGGCTTTGCAAAGACGCAAGTCTGTTCACTTGTATACAAATTTGAAGTTTGTTGGGGCGGGAGGATGGATTGCCTGTGCAAATTGTGCGGAAAACAGAATTCGTATTGCGTGATGAAAATCCCAAACTAAGTCTAGCCCGCCAAAAGGAAAGGGGGCACGATGAATCGTGCCCCTTTGTGGAGATGAGTTGTGATCCGCGGCGAGAGGCCGACGCTTTCAGCAGACTATACGGGGCCGAGGTACTCAACGTGGCAGTAGGTGCCTAGGCGGACGTTGTAGGCCAGATAGAGGCCATCATGGTCGGGATCTTCGTAGACTACGATTTGATCGGTGCCCCAATTCCAGTCGTCGCAGAAGCCGTAATCGACGGGGAAGATGCTGAAAGCGAAGCCGCCGAACCAGAAGCGTTCGCGATTGCCTCCTTCGATGCGCCAGACGTGCTTGGGACCGAAGCCGGCGGTGAAGTGTCCGTGAGCCCAGGGATGATCGATGTGATAGTGGGCATCGTTCTTGCCGGTGTCGTGGCCGACCCATTGGCCGTTAGAGTGGACGTGAGGAGCATTGGGATGACCGGCTTTGTCGACATAATTGGGAGCCGCAGCAGGATGAGCCTCGGGCTTGGCAGGGGCAGGACCGTGAGCTGGGGGATGAGGAGGCGGCGGAGCCGGTGGGTGCTTTTCTTGCGTGAGAACAGGAATAGAACAGATCAAGAACAGTGCAAGAACTCCTAGAAATGATTTCATTTGAACCTCCGAGGTGGATTTGTATTTCCTATCTACTTGAACCGGGAGTTATGCAACCTCGTGCCGAGCGGGCTGGTAGTGCTTACAAAAAATAAAACCCGAAAGCGCCGCGAAAGTTGCTTTTTTGAAACTTGAACCCTTGAACCGAGATGAAACAAAACTAACCTTTAGACGCTTGCTGGCGGGCAAAAGGTTACGGTTTACAAATTTTTTGCGGCGCGGAATGCGCGGACGACGGTGGCGACATCACGCTGGTTGGCGTCTACTTCAGCATTGAGGTGGCGCATCTCGGCGGCGGAGATCTTGCCCGAAAGATCGGCTAGTGTGGCGCGGAGCTGAGGAAATTTTTCTAGCGCGTCATGGCGGACGATGGGGACGGCGTCGTATGGCGGAAAATAGTGGAGATCGTCTTCGAGAGCGACGAGGTGAAGCGAGTCGATTAAACCGTCAGTGGAATTGCCAGCGACGATATCGACTTGATGATCGAGCAGAGCACGATAGAGGAGCCCGAGATCCATGACATTGGGCGGAGCGGCGAAGTGGAGATTGTAGCGGCCGCTCCAACCGCGAAAGCCGTCGGGGCGTTCGAGGAATTCATAGCCGACGCCGGCGTGCCACTTGGGAGCGATGGGGGCGAGATCGGACATGGTATGGAGATGGAGGCTGTTGGCGTCGTCGCCGCGGATAACCATGGCGAAGGTATTTTCGAAGCCGAGCGGTTCGGTGAGTTCTAGATTGAAACGCTGGGCGTATTGCTGCTTCACGAGATTGTAGATGGCGATGGAGTTGTCTGTTCCGGGAGATTCGTTGAGAACGGCGGTGAGGGCAGTGCCAGTATATTCGACGTAGAGATCGAGGTCGCCGGCGAGGAGCGCCTTATGAACGAGGAGGGTGCCGCCGAGATTGGTTTTGCGCTCGACGTGGATGTTGGTGCGGGCTTCGATATGTTGGGCGAGGAGCTCGGCGAGGATGACTTGCTCGGTGAAAAATTTTGAGCCGATGGTTAGGTGGGGTTGGGCGGGCTTGCGGCAGGCGGCAGTTAGGGAAACGAGCGCGAAGAAGCAGAAGACAGAGCGGCGCATTGTTGAGTGAGTTTCTCATGGGAAAAGGAAAAAAGATAACGCAGAGAGCGCAGAGGACGCAGAGTCAGCGCAGAGAAAAGCTCAGACAACTTTTAGGCGGCGTTCGAGTTGGCCGAGAAGGAGGTCGGCAAAGACGGCCAACAGGGCTGCAGGGATGGCGCCCGCCAGGATGACGGAGTCGCTGACCATGGCGACGCCGCGGAAGATGAACGTGCCGAGACCGCCGGCGCCGATGGCTGCGGCAATCGTGGCCACGCCAATGGTGATGACCGTGGCAGTGCGTATGCCAGCGAGGATGATACTTAGAGCGAGTGGAAAACGGACGCGCAGGAGAATTTGTGTGTTGGTCATGCCCATGGCTTCGGCAGCTTCGAGAATCGTAGGGTCGACGCCACTGAGGCCGACGTAGGTGTTGCGGAGAATAGGGAGAAGCGCATAGAGGATGAGGGCGACGATGGCGGTGCGACGGCCTATACCGCCGATGAAGGGGATGGGTATTAAGAAACCGAAAAGCGCGAGGCTGGGAATGGTTTGAAAAACGCTGGCGATTCCCAACGCGATAGAGCGGAGATGTCGGTGCTGCACGATGAGCATGCCGAGCGGCACAGCGATGGCGATAGCGAAAGCCATGGCAATGAGGACGAGGGTGATGTGATCCAGCGTGGCGCTGAGGATTTCGGTGCGATGAGTTAGGAAAAAGGTCCAGGGATTCATTTGTGTGCTCTCTCCGATGGTTCGAGGCAAGCGCAGAAGGCGTGGGCTTCGGGATGGTCGAGACGAAGAAAATCTTGCGGAGACCCGAGAGCGACCAGGCGTCCCGCTTGGAGAAGTGCTATGCGCTGGCCGAGGAAAAGAGCTTCACGAACGTCGTGCGTGACGAAGACGATAGTCTTTTTGAGGCGGCGAGCCAGGGCGCCGAATTCACGCTGAAGCTCAGCTCGGGTGACAGGATCGAGAGCGCCGAATGGCTCATCCATAAGCAGGATGGGAGGGTCGGCGGCGAGCGCGCGCGCGACTCCCACGCGCTGGCGCTGGCCGCCAGACAGTTCACGCGGATGCCGAGCGGAAAACTCGGCGGGATTGAGACCAACTAGCTGAAGTAGTTCTTCTACGCGAGCAGCGATCCTCGTGGAGTCCCATTTTTCGAGAGAGGGAACAAGGCCCACATTTTCCGCGATGGTGAAATGCGGAAAGAGACCTGCATCCTGAATTACGTAGCCGATGCCGCGGCGGAGATGGATGGGATCGGTGTCAATGGTGGCACGGCCTTCGACAATAACTTGTCCTTGCGTGGGGACGAGCATGCGATTAATGAGCCTAAGGAGGGTGGTCTTGCCGCTGCCGCTGCGACCGAGGAGTACGAGGGTTTCGCCTCGCCGAACGGTTAGTGACACATTTGAGACAATGGCGCGGCCAGGAATATCGTTTATGCAGTAGTCCACGCCGCGGAATTCGATAACTACGTCTGACGCCGCTTCGGGTTTCGCATTCATTTCGGTTGACAGCCTCACGCCACAGGGGGAACATCGTAACCCACTCAGCCTCCCGGACGCCGAATTTCGGCGCATCCTTCTTGCGCTAACCGCATCCAAGCTAAGGGGGGAAGAAGCCATGGCAGCCACCGCTACATCTGTCCGCATTCGGCACAACCTTCACACCCGCCTGTTAGACGCGCGTGCGCAAACCGATGACCTGTTTGGGATTGTGCGCAACGAGGCTATTTACGACAGGCCCATTCCAGAGCGGCACCGAATCATTTTTTACCTGGGGCACGTCGAAGCTTTTGATTGGAACCTTCTCGCGCAACGAGCTTTTGGGTTGCAATCGGTGCAGCGAACGTTTGATGACCTTTTTGCGTTCGGAATTGACCCCGTGGGCGGCGGATTGCCGAGCGACGGGCCGAGCGATTGGCCCAAGCGCGAAGAAGTGGAACACTACAACCGTCGATTGCGGAATGAATTGGACTCGGCCATCGAACGGGCATTGGCGCGACCGGCCGAGGGACATCCCCAGTTGATTGCCATGCTGGAAGTGGCTATCGAGCACAGGTTGATGCATGCGGAGACGCTGGCGTATATGTTGCACCGGCTGCCGACCGATAGAAAGATCCGCGGAACTATTGGACCAAGCTTTGGGGCTGAGCGGATGAAGTCCAGGCTCGTGGAGATAACCGCGGGGCGAGCGACACTGGGGTTGAATTACGTTACCGGCGATGAATTCGGCTGGGACAACGAACTGGAAGCGCTTGCTACGGACGTGGCAGAGTTTGCGATCGAGAGCGGAAACGTTACGAACAAGGATTTTCTGCGATTTATCCAAGCTGGCGGCTACGAGAACCCTGGGCTGTGGAGTGAAGAGGCGTGGGCCTGGAAGGAAAAGGAAGGCGTTGCGCATCCCGCGTTTTGGAAGCAGGATGGAAATCTTTGGATGTACCGCGCGATGTTCGGTGAGGTCCGCTTGCCGCTGGACTGGCCCGTATACGTGAGCCACGCGGAGGCTGCGGCATATGCGAAGTGGCTTGGGCGCGCACTGCCGAGCGAAGAACAATTTCACCGGGCGGCTTATGGAACGAGCGAGGGCTGGAGTGAGCGGGCTTATCCGTGGGGAGAGGACGCGCCGAGCGCACGCCATGGAAACTTTGATTTTAAGCAGTGGGATCCCGCGCCAGCAGGCTCGCATCCTGACGGGGCGAGCGCGTTTGGAGTTCATGATTTAGTGGGCAACGGCTGGGAATGGACGCGGACGCAATTCGCACCGTTCCCTGGATTTGTGGCCATGCCCTTTTACCCCGGCTATTCCGCGAATTTCTTCGATGGCAAACACTATGTGATGAAGGGAGGGTCGCCGCGAACAGCCGCTTGCATGTTACGGCGATCCTTCCGGAACTGGTTTCAGCCGCACTATCCGTACGTCTATGCGACATTCCGTTGCGTGGAAGACTAGCACTAGCAAAATAAGCCTGGGCCCTTGGGAGCTAACATGCAGACGACGCAAACCCTTCCGTTGTTGAGACATGTGTCCGAGTTCGCTTCGGATGTGCGCGAAGGCCTGACGAAAAGCGGGCAGCGCGAACTGCCATCAAAATACTTGTATGACGAAGTGGGCTCGGCCTTGTTCGAGACGATTTGCGTCCTGCCAGAGTACGGCCTGACACGCGCGGATGCGCGGCTGCTGGAAAAGCATGCACGCGAGATTGTTGGACTGCTGCCTTCGCCAGTGCACGTTGCTGAACTGGGCAGTGGAAGCGGAAAAAAGACTCGTTGGATACTGGAAGCGCTCTCGCGGCGACAGAAAACGTACTACTTCCCGATTGAGATTTCACCCTCCGCTCTAGCGGCATGCGAAAAGGAACTAGGGCAGATTGATCTGGTAAGCATCGTCGGCCATGAACAGCCGTATCTGGAAGGCTTGCGGGCGGTAGCCCGAGGACGCGCTGATGGCGACCATTTACTGGTGCTGTTTCTCGGAAGCACGATCGGGAATTTCGATCGCGATGCGGGCGAGGACTTCTTACTGAGTGTGCGCAACATACTGCGAGAGGGCGACGCGTTGCTCTTAGGCACGGACCTGGAAAAGAGCGTCGAAGTTCAAATGCTGGCCTATGACGATCCAGCCGGCGTGACGGCGGCGTTCAACATGAACTTGCTGGCGAGGATTAACCGCGAGCTGCGGGGGGATTTCGATTTGGCTAATTTCCGGCACGAGGCGCGGTGGAACGCGATTGAGCGGCGGATGGAGATGCACTTGCGGTCGACTTGCCGGCAACGTGTGGAGATACCGGCGGCGGGACTTCGCATGTCGCTGGACGAAGATGAGACAATTTGGACGGAGAGCTCCCACAAATACAGAATCGGCGAAGCTGCGGAGATGGCGGCGCGGACGGGTTTTCGGTGCGAAGGTCAGTGGGTGGATGAAGAGTGGCCCTTCTCGCAAAATCTGCTCATCGCCGAGTGAGACGGGTACCGGATCTTCCCTCGCTATCCCAGCAGCCGCGTTGAGTTTTTAGTTACGCCACTCGGCAAAGGTGTGGCGGAAACAATTTCTATATCACCATCGAACCCAATGCTGATGCAGGCGGAAATAGCATCGGAAAACTCGTCAACTAAAGCACGGCCACCCGGATCGAAATCATTGTCGGCTTGCAAGACAAGTTGAGAACCATTCCACTTGCAAGTCACGTGTTGGTGCCATGGTCTACGTTTGAACTCTTCGCTGATATCGCGTGCACCAGCTGCTCCCACGTCTACGGGGAACTCCTTTGCAAGCCAGCACAATCCGATACATATCGCTCATTGTTCTCTACTCTGGCCGGCGGTGAAGGACAAACCCAGCCTGTTCATTCTTCCCCCGAACGCAACGTATTCTTCAAAGCAGCTTAGTTCAAGAAAGGCGAATAACGGAAGATTAAAAAGATTCAATGCGCCAAACGAGACGCGCAAACCACGGCTCCTGGGCCACCAGGGGTGGATGCCAGATGGCGAGGATCTGAGAGCCCTGGTAGACACGTTCGAAGCCTTCCTCGGATTCAGACACTGTTTCAATCGGAGCGACCCAGAATTCCTTTACTCCCGGCGCGTGCAGAGTGATGCGTATACGTTGCCAGCCGTCCTCCATGCGAAGTAGCGGGCCCGGCAAAACGCCACTGAAGCGCAGATTTTGGGGACCGTTCGGGGTTTCAAAAAAACGATCCGACGCGTCGGGAGCAAGTAGATTGATAATCGATTCGATCCCCACGGCGATGGGCTTTGCGAGAGAGTTCTTCAGCTTCAACCCGATCTCGCACCCAACTTCGCAACCATTCGGGGCGGGACCGAAGGAAAAGCGCTTCGCAAGGGAAAGCCTCGGCGCCGCGGACTCACCTTTCGCACTGGCCTTCAACTCGTCTTCCCGAATCAACTGCGCATCGTTAGCAGAAGAGGCGTTGATGTGAAAGGCACCGCCAGCAAATCCAGGGTCTTCCTGCAATTCCAGCGTCTCGTATTGGGCGTGCGTGCGGTCGGGGTCAAAAAGCAGCGTGCGAAACGCGTGGCGCGGCCAGCGGTCGTAGCGGAGAAAACGCTCGAGGCCGGTCTCCTTGACGAGAGTTTGTTCGTGAATGGACGCAACACCGCCTGGGACGGCCGTTTTCGCTGCTTCGCGAAGACGTGCGTGGTAAGCCTCCGGTCTGCGCCGCATGGAATTGATGAGAGTGGCGTTAGCGGGGCGAAAATCAAATGCGGCGAGGGTTCCACCGTCCGTCGGTTTGAGCAAAGCTTGATACTCGGACGCTGTAAAGAGATGCTCGTGTGCGCCGTCAGCGTCGTAGTCCAGCAATTCGACGTGAGGTATGAGCGTCGCGGCGGTTTGGCGGTCGGCGATGGCTTCGGCGCGAATTAGACTGCGCCAGAGTTCGGTGCGGAGATGCGGAGCATACAGACCACCGAAGACGCCGTGCCAGTAGGCATCATTGCATTGCGCACGCAAAAGCAGATCACGCGCCAGGATCAACTCATCCGAAGCTTTCGAACTGGAGTGGCGCATGGGAACCGCAGCGATGCGCGCGGAGACACGTAGCATTTTCTTGTGGAGCAAGTTAGATTCGGCGTACTTACGGAAGAAACCGCGCCAGGATCCGCCGCGAAGGAACGAGAGCACCTCGGGGCGGGCACTGAACTCTTTCTGGACGGCATTGAACCGCTGACGAACACGCGTGGGCAGCACCCACTCCATCATTTCGGTATAGGAGGCGGTGGGAAGATCGGCGCGGCCTAAGGGCGAGTGATCGGCCAGATATTCCCCGGGAGTTGAAACGCGAAGCCACAAAGAGTTTTTCTCGAGCGCCGTGAAGAAATCTTCGAGCCAGCCATCTTTGTAGCAGTGGGCGCTGGTGCCGGGCCAAACACCGAATTTTTCCATATCATCGCCCATCGACGCCATACCGCCAGGATGCACGGCTGCAGCGTTGCGCAGATAGGTGATTACGTCCTCGACTTTGCCGAAGGGGATGAAATAACGAAGCGCCTTTTGGCCGGGGAAAAGCCAGACGCTTTGGCCGCGGTCCTCGGCTATGTACGCGCCAAAGAGTTCCTCGGGCTCAAAGCCGGCGGAGAGAAAATGGATGTCGTCGACTAGGGTGTAGTTAACGGCGGCTGCGGATAACGCGGATGGAAGTTGCGGCTCCCAAACGCGCTCTGCGATCCAGGCTCCTGTAGGCCGACGGCCAAAATGTTTTTCCAGATAGGCGGCCAAGCGGGTGATCTGTTCGCGCTGGTCATCGGGCGGAATGGAAACGAGGATGGGTTCGTAAAAGCCGCCGCCAACTAATTCCACTTGCCCCGCGCTGACAAGAGCTTTCAGCCGCGCGAAATATTCGGGACGATGCTCTTCGATCCACGTGAGCAGGGGGCCGGAATAGTGTAGACCCATGTGGACGCCCGGATGTTTCTCCAAGAGTTCGACGAAAGGCAGATAGGAGTCCTGGTAGGCCTTTTCGAGTACATGGCCGAAATTGCCGACGGGCTGATGTGCGTGGATCAGCAGGACGAGATGGAAGCGTTCTGGCATGGTGACAATTTTGCTCTCAAACATCATACCGTGCGGCGCGAGAATTCAAATTCAAAGGATGATAAAAATGCGCAATAGGCGCACTTCGCTTAGACGCATAGAGGTAGGCACAAAGGCACAGGCGAAGGAAGATTGACACTCCTTCGCGCGTGTGAAAGGCTAACTCAGGTAGAGAGTACACGATGCGAGTGACAGCAAAGGGCGAATACGCCACGCAAGCAGTGCTGCACCTGAGCCTGCAGTATCCCGATGTGGTGACCATCCACGAAATCGCCCAGAGGCACCATATCCCCTTGAAGTACCTTGAGCAGATCCTGCTGGAATTGAAGCGCGGAGGCATTTTGGAGAGCCGGCGAGGCGTGCGCGGAGGCTATACGCTGGCGCGGGCGCCGGAAGAGATTTCCGTGGGGGCGGTGTTGCGAGTCGTTGATGGAGCCTTTGCGGAGTCGAGCTGCGTGCATAACGAAGCGATGGGCGGGGTCTGCGTAGAGGGAGAAAGCTGCGGACTGAAGCAGATTTGGAAGGATGTTCAAGGGGCAGTGGAAAAGATATTGTTTGCGACCAGCTTCGAAGAAGTGCGCAAACGGACGCTGAGCGGCGGAGCCCGGCGTGCCGAAACGGCGCGACTTTAACGTTGAAAAAAAAACGGCACGCCGAAGCGTGCCGCAGTGAAAGTTCGACCCCTTCTAAAAAATGATGAGCAGCGTTATTTCGCGGTGTAGAACTCCGCGTTGACCGGCGTGTAGCTATTCCACTTCTCCGGCAGGTCTTCCAAAGCGAAAATCGCGGTGACTGGGCAGACTGGGACACAGGCGCCACAATCGATGCATTCCACAGGATTGATATAGAGCTGCGTAACGTTTTCGTGCCCCGGTTCATCCTTGCGTGGGTGGATGCAATCGACGGGACAGACGTCAACGCAGGCGGTGTCTTTTGTGCCGATGCAGGGCTCAGCAATTACGTAAGCCATTCAAATCTCCTTTGTTCGGACAACGGGCCGAGAGCGGTTCCAGGGAATGGAAGCGCCCGGCGGAATTTTCTTATATCACGCCCCTGCCGGGGCCAACAAACGACTGGATTGATTGTACTGTGCGAGGAGAGGATTCTCAACTTCCGCGCATGCGGCTAGAATGGTGAGGGAAGGTACATCAATGAGAATTCGTACTGCTGTTGCCGCACTGTTGTTATTGGCCGCCGGAGACCACGCTGGCGGCGCCGCAAGCCAAAGCCCCGAGCGATCCTGAGATGATCGATGCGCAAGGATTTCAGAAGGTTTTGGAGAAATACCGTGGGAAACCGCTGTTGGTGAATTTCTGGGCAACCTGGTGCGAGCCCTGCCGCGACGAATATCCCATGCTGAACGAACTGGCGAAGCAGTATGCGCCGAAGGGACTGCAGGTCGTCGGGGTAAGTATGGATGACGACGGCGATTTGATCCTGATGAGGCGGTTTCTGGCGCGGTACAAACCCATTTTTCCCAATTATCGGAAGACTGCCGGGGCTGAGGCCGCGTTCAGGCAATCCGTGTTTCCTGGATGGACTGGATCGATGCCTATATCCGTCTTTTATGCGAAGGATGGCCGCCAAGTAACGCACTTTATTGGCGAGAAAAGCCGGGAGCAATACGAAGAGGCAATTCGTGCGCTGCTGGCCGACGGCGGCGCGGGGTCGCCGGGAAAGTAGCATTCTTCTCAAAATCAGAAGAGATGCAAGGGGAGCAAGGGATGCTCGACACAAAGGGCAATCGAATTACGTATTTTGGCCACAGTACATTTTCGCTGACGACACCGTCGGGGCAGGTGGCGATCATCGATCCGTGGGTGATGACAAATCCGATGTGCCCGGCGGCGCTGAAAACCGTGCCGCGGTTGGACATAATTTTTCTTTCCCATGCGCACACGGACCACTCGGGCGATCTATTGGCGCTGGCAAAACAGCATAAGCCGAAAATTGTGGCTATCTTCGAGACGTGCCTGCTGATTGCGAGCAATGGATTTGAAAAAGAGATTTGTCCGATGGGCAAAGGCGGCTCGCAGAAAGTCGGCGAGTTTGAAGTCACAATGACCCATGCATTTCATTCGAATTCCTGGGATGAAAATGGCGTGCGGCATTACGCAGGCGAGCCGGCTGGCCTTGTCATTCGCATGCCAGGAGGTTTCACGATTTATCACGCGGGAGATACGGCCTTGTTTGGAGACATGAAACTCATTGGCGAACTCTATAAGCCAGACGTGGCGATGCTGCCGATTGGCGATCTCTTTACGATGGGGCCACGAGAAGCGGCTTATGCGATCCGACTGCTTGGAGTGAAGCACGTGATTCCCATGCACTACGCAACATTCCCGGTTTTAACTGGCACTGTGGACGGCCTGCGGCACGAATCCCGGGACATTGCGGGGCTGGAGATTCATGCGCTCAAACCGGGAGAACAGCCTGTGATTCGCACCGAGAACTTGCGTAGTGGGTATATTCAAGACGACGTTGAGCAATATCTCTACGAGTTGTTGCCGGAGCGAGACGCCGTCATCAGCGAGATGGAGGCCTATGCCGCGGAGCACCGCGTGCCGATCATTGGGCCAGCAGTGGCGCGCTTGCTCGCGCTATTCGCACAAGTTTCCGGGGCAAAACGCATTTTCGAAATGGGCTCAGCTATCGGCTATTCAACGATTTGGCTGGCCCGGGCTGCCGGACCAAAAGGAAAGGTGTTCTACACCGACGGAGATCCAGCGAACGCCAAGCGTGCACAAGAGTATTTCCGGCGTGCGGGAGTGGCGAAACGCATAAGCGTCCAAGTGGGCGACGCTCTCGAATTGCTCAAGAAAACTTCTGGAAAATTTGACATGATCTTCAACGATGTGGACAAGCACCAATATCCCGACGCATTGCGGGTCGCGCTGCCAAAACTCAAGCGGGGTGGTTTGTTCATCACGGACAATACCCTCTGGTCGGGCAAGGCGGCGCGCCCTGCGGCTCCGGGTGATGCCGCGACGCTCGGCGTGCAAGAATTCAACCGGCTGGTATATGCCTCGAAAGAGCTGTATCCAGTGTTAATTCCGCTGCGCGACGGCGTGACAGTTTGCCGCAAACAGTAGGACTCGGCGAAAGTTAAGACCGCAAGAAACTGCGAACCAAAAAACCAAGGTTGGCGGGACGCTCGGCCAGCCGCCGCATGAAGTATGGAAACCAGTCGTTGCCATAAGGAATATAAACGCGCAGACGATAGCCGTCTTTCACGAGCATGCGTTGCAAATCAGTCCGCACGCCGTAGAGCATCTGAAACTCAAAATCATCCTTGGAAATTTGCTGGGCGGCTGCCCAGCGAATGGTTTCTGCAATCATGCGCGGATCGTGTGTGGCAATGCCGTGGTAGAAACCGCTGGGCAAGAGAATCTTCATCAAGCGGATATAGTTGAAATCCGTGTCGCTTTTGCGGGGATAAGCTACATCCGGCGGCTCCTTATAGGCCCCCTTGCAGAGCCGGATGCGACAGCCGCAGGAAAGCAAAGCCTGGACGTCTGTTTCGCTTCGATAAAGATAAGCCTGGATGACCGTTCCAATCGCGGGATTGCGCAAGCGCACGTTCTTTACGACGTCGAGGGTACGTTGCGTGTAGGCCGACCCTTCCATATCGACGCGGAGAAAATTGTCATACCTCGCGGCTAACTCCACGATGGAGACAACCAGGCCCTGGCAGAAATCGACATTGAGGTCCAGTCCGAGCTGAGTCAACTTGCAGGACACATTGGCGTGGAGATTTTCCTTGTGGATGCGCTCGAAAACTTCCAGGTAGGCATCGCGCGCGCGTTGGGCGTCGGAGGTGGTGGCGCAGTTTTCGCCAAGATAATCCAGGCTGACCAGCATCCCCGCATTGTTACAGGCGCGGGCAGCTTCAATGGCTTCGTCGAGCGTTTCACCGGCGACGAAGCGGCGCGCCATGCGGCGCGTGGTGCCGTTGGAGGTTACCCATTTGGCGAAGCGGGGACTCTCGGAGAGTTTGAGAAGCGTCGCGCGGAGCATGCAATATGATTATGCCCGTGTAAATCTGCGGGAACTAGTCCGTGTGCCCTTCCAGGAACTTTTCCGCATCGAGGGCGGCCATGCAGCCGGAGCCTGCGGCGGTGACAGCCTGGCGGTAGCGATGGTCCTGCACGTCTCCCGCAATGAATACCCCAGGGATGGCGGTTAGAGTGCCATGCTTGGCGATGAGGTAGCCGTTGCTGTCCATCTCCAGCTTGCCTTTGAAGACGGTCGAATTGGGATCGTGGCCGATGGCGACGAATATGCCGTCAACGGCGATTTCGCGAGCTTCTTTCGTCTGCAAATTTCGCAGGCGCCCGCCTTCGACGTGGCCTTTGGGCGAGAGAATCTCTTCGACGACGAAAGGAGTGACGAATTCGACTTTTGGATTCGCCCTAGCACGATCAATCATGATTTTGGAGGCGCGAAATTCGTTGCGGCGGTGAACCAGGTAGACCTTATTTGCGTAGCGCGTCAGAAAGTTAGCTTCTTCCATCGCGGAGTCGCCACCGCCAACGACAGCGATAGCTTTTTCGCGGAAAAAGTAACCGTCGCAGGTCGCACAGGTCGAAAGCCCGCGGCCGATGAGTTCCTTTTCTCCCGGCAGGCCCAGCAAGCGCGCGGTGGCGCCTGCGGCAACGATCAGCGCCTTCGCTTCGTAGGAGTCTTTGCCGGCCGTGATCTTGAACGGCCGCTTCGTGAGGTCGACTTCGTTCACAGCGCCTGCCTTAAATTCAGCGCCGAATCTCTGCGCCTGTTTGCGCATATTTTCGATAAGCTCTGGCCCCATGATGCCGTCGGGAAACCCGGGATAATTCTCGACATGCGTGGTGAGAGCAAGCTGGCCGCCCTGCTCGTGGCCATCAATCACCAAGGGCTTCAAATTGGCGCGTGCGGCGTAAATCGCAGCGGTGAGGCCGGCGCAGCCACTGCCGATAATCACGACGTTGTGCATTCCCATTATCTCCGTACGATTAGATTCGGCAGCGATGTCCGTTCGATTCATTCGTGTACTACGAACTCAAGGCTCGCTATTGTAGCATCCCCGCAGTTGCGAACCGACGCGCCAAGCGTCCAAATTGGAGATGCATTTTTGGGCCGCCGCGTTGACCCTCGGTAAACGCCACGTCTATAGTGAAAGGCATCGTCGAGTAGAAGAGCGGCCAAGGTGCCGGAAGGGAGAATCAGATGGACCCACGTTATCCCATAGGAAAATTTGCAATGCCTGCACAGGTGACGCCCGTAAGACGGCAAGAGGCCATCGACGAGATCGCCTCAACCCCCGCCAAAATGCGTGCCGCGGTGAAAGGCCTGAATGATTCGCAGTTGGACACGCCGTATCGCGAGGGCGGGTGGACGGTGCGCCAGGTGGTCCACCACGTTCCGGACAGTCACGTGAATGCGCTTGTCAGGCTAAAACTCGCACTCACAGAGGACAAGCCGACAATCAAGCCATACAACGAGGCAGCGTGGGCTGAGCTGGCGGATTCGAAAGCGGCTCCCATTGAAAGTTCACAGCTGCTTCTCGATTCCGTGCACGCGCGCTGGGACCGGTTGTGGCGCTCCTTAAAGCCGGAGCATTTTGCACGTCTTCTCGTGCACCCGGAAAATGGCGAACGCAACGTCGACTGGTTGCTATTTCTTTATGAATGGCACGGCAAACACCATACGGCTCACATCACCGAACTGCGGAAACAAAAAGGCTGGTGACGCGCGCGAGTGGCGCGGGTTGCGGCGGCTCGTGTAGGATGAATTGGTACACGAGGAGAACGCATGAGCCGACCATCAGGGATGTACGCGATTTTCGAGACATCACAGGGAAATATTGTGGTGAAGCTGCTTGAGAAGGAAGCACCAAACACCGTAGCGAATTTCGTTGGACTTGCCGAAGGCACGAAAGAATTTACCGACGAAAGCACCGGCAAGAAACTAAAGAAAAACTTTTACGACGGGCTTGTTTTTCACCGCGTGATTCCGCAGTTCATGATTCAAGGCGGTTGCCCGCAAGGAACCGGTCGTGGCGGACCAGGGTACAAATTCGCAGATGAATTTCATCCTTCCTTGAATCATTCCAAAGCCGGCAAGCTTTCCATGGCCAACGCCGGGCCGGGCACGAACGGCAGCCAGTTTTTTCTCACCGTGGCCGCGACGCCATGGCTCGACAACAAACACTCCATCTTCGGAGAAGTGGTCGAGGGCCAAGACGTGGCGAACAAAATTTCCAATTTGCCGCGCGATTCGAATGACCGGCCGAAGACTCCCGTGGTGCTGCAGAAAGTGCGCATTGAGCGCATCCCCTAATCACGCTGGATAACGATGCTGACACCTCAGCGCGTTCTGCGGCTAACGATCGAAGTGATTTTCCTGCTGCTGGGTGTGCTTGTCGTATGGCTGGCGCTCACAGGCCGAATACTTGTCGAGCGCCAAAAACCATCTTGGCTCATTCTCAGCGGTGCGCTGATTCTTTGGGGACTGCGAGCCCTCTTTGGACCAAACAAATCGTGGGCGCGCTGGGAGAATTGGACTCGCGGGCTTTCGTTGATTCTCCTTGGCGTGGTAATGCTGGCGATTTCGCGAGTCCCGTTTTTGTGGGTCGGGCCCCTGCTGGCTACCGCTGGCGTATTGATGAGCTTGCGTGGCATCATCGGTGCTGCGCTCGTCTTCCGGCCGCGCTAATCTTCGTCAGGCGTTTTCCCAACCTGATTTTCTCTTTGCTTCGGCTATAATCCGCACAACGGACGACCCTCTCTGCTTCTGCAACCGCGCAGAGGTGATCGTTTGGCCCACGCCACAGAAAAAAAGGAGACGTACATGCTAAAGGAATTTAAAGAATTTGCCATGCGCGGAAACGTGCTGGACATGGCCGTCGGCATCATTATCGGCGCGGCCTTCGGAAAAATCGTCACATCATTTGTCGAGGATGTAATGATGCCGCCTCTCGGCCGGCTCGTCGGTCCCGTCAATTTCTCGGACCGGTTCATCAGCCTCTCGATGGCACACTATGACACGGTTGCAGCGGCCAAGGCAGCGGGCGTCCCAACACTCAACTACGGAACATTTCTGAACAATGTCATCAACTTCCTGATCGTCGCGTTCGCTGTGTTCCTTCTCGTGCGCATGGTGAATCGTTGGACCACCAAGCCTCCCGCTCCGGCAGCACCCACGACGAAAGATTGCCCGCAGTGCGCCATGAGCATCCCGGTACAGGCCAAGCGCTGCGGCCACTGCACGACGCAGCTCGCTTAAAGTTAACTTCCGTCTTAGCAAGAAAATGCGCGTGGATCACTGCCCTCTTAAGAGGACGGCGGTTTCTTCGACTGGTTTCCTTCGAGATGATCGCGCAGCCGCTTGACGACTGCGTCTTCCTCGCCCTCTTCAATCTCTTTTTTTACTTCCTCGAGAGCGAAGTGCACGACATCGTGATGATGTAGCTCTTGAGGCGCCAGGACGTCGCTAAAGCGCAGCCACAAACTATGCAAAAGGTTGACTTCGTTGGCGGTCAGGTTCGGAGCATGCGGCCCAAGCACCTTGTAGATTTTGTCGCCGTTAGGCAAATGAATTTCAAGGTTGAATTGGGGCTTGATATCGCCGAGTTTTTCCCAAGCATCGCCAATCTGCCGGGCTTGCTCTTCGGTGTTGTCCTTCGCCGAGCGGCCAATCACGATCGTACTGGACTGCAACGAAGCACCCGCCCGCAGGATGCCTTCCCAAAGATCGTTAGAGGCAACCACCGCAAGCCGGATGGATTTCCCACGCTTTTCCGCCATGGAAAGCGCTTGCGAAAACAGATGCTGCTCGATGCTCCCGAAGAGCTGATCGGCATCCAATTCGTTTTCGCCGGAAGCCGAGCGCTGCAGCAAGCGCACGTGTAAGACGACCACATCGCGGCGGCCGGGCTTGATGCGATCGAGTACATTACCCAGGTGGTAGAGATTAAAATGATTGCTCACCGGCACCAAAATGTTGCCTGCACGGGCGCCAACGGCCTCGGGCGTCAGCTCGGATTCCCGCTCAAGATTGAACTGATCCATTTCCATGTGAGCCGCGCCGCCTCGGTGTGCGCGGCGCTCGGAAATGGTGAAAACGATAAAGAGCAAAACAGAAAAGGTGCCGCCTGCCATGGTGGCTACGGGCTTCGTAAAAAGATTGACGACGGCGATGATGAATAGCGTCAGCGTGATCAAGCTAAGCCCGACAGGAATTTGCACCCCGCGAATATAAAAATTAAAGGGCACCTGGAACTCGCGCACCCCTGGCCGAGTATAGCGAAGCACGAGAACGGCCAGGCCGTTCATCGTGAAGCTCCAGATGACGCCGAAAGCGTAGAGGTTCGCTAGGAAAGTAACATCGCCGCGGCTGATAAATATCGTAATGATTTGCAGCAGGACGACGATATTGATGATGCGGTAGCTCGTGCCGAATCTCGGGTGCGGCTGCCGAAACCACGCGCTGAGTACACCATCTTCAGAGACGCGGTTTAACACGCCATTCGAACCGACGATCGCCGTATTGACCGCTCCAGCCAGGATCAGGGTGCCCACAACAACGACGAAAGCGTGAAAGACCAAGCGCGCGATGAGTGGGCCGTGCAGGCTCATCGCCAGTCCGCCGATAAGATTTTCCAGATAGTTCTGCCGGACGCCATCGGGAATGATCATCACAGCAAAGAAAGAAACCAGCGACGTGAAAACCAGGCTGTAGATGAAAATGACCATGCCTGCCTTTTTCAGGTTCGGCAGTTTGGGGCTTTCGATTTCGCGATAAACCTGCGCCAGCGATTCCTCTCCGCTCATGGCCAGCACCGAGTGTCCCAGCGCGATAAAGATAGCGATAATTCCGAACATATGCGGCAGCGGACTACCCGCAAGCCAGCCGAGCGCGCTAGCATTCAAACGCAAATTGCGTGGATGCGGCCAGGGTGGCAGCGGCGAATGCCTCAAAATCGCGGTATAGATGCACCATCCGATGAGGAGAACCACCATCACCGTCACTAGCTTCATGATGATCAGGGCTTTGTCGCTAGACTCCGGGATGCCCTTGGTGTTTTCCCACCAGAAATAAACGGTGACAAGAATCGCAAAACCTGCCGCGATGAAGCTGACCTCATTCGGCGTGAGCGCATTGCCCAAGTGCGAATACTGGAGTAGCTCGCTGATCAGGCCAGCCAGATATTGTCCGGCCGCAACGCCGCTTATCGGACCCGTCAGAATGTAATCAAACATCAGCGCGGAAACACTGAATTTTGCAAGAGTCCCGCCAAGCGACTGCTTCACCGCGCGATACACGCCGCCGCGCACGAACATGCTGCAGCTTTCGACGTACACCGCGCGTACCGCGTACGAGAACAACATGATGGCCAGGATGAACCACGGCGCGGTTTTGCCGATGTAGCCTTCCGCTTCGCCGCCTGCGTAGTACGCCGAAGACGCCAGGTCGTTCAAAACAATAGCGGCCGCTCGCCAGAAGGAAATAAATGTGAGGAGAGCGGTAGTCGCAACAATGACGCGCGGAACGCCGTTCCCTCGGCTGCCTGCGGCAGCAGGAATCTTGGATGAGCTGCTCATGTACGGGTGATCTCGATCAGCGGACTAAAATGCTCGCACTTTTCCAGCGCGAAGTCTAGCCGAACGGTCCTTTTTGTTAACGCTGAAACGATTTAGGAAGCAGAAGTGCGCAACGCCCTTGCACATTCGGCGCAAGGGCAAATAGCGCGGAGATGTTCGTAGCTATAGATGCCGGTGGCATGGCCATCCGTAAAGCTGATTTGCACGGCATAGTTACCGACGACCGTGGCCGCTTGCGCGCTGGGCTTGGGCTTGAACATCGGCAGCGCTAGAAAGGAGTTGCTCCCCGGCACCGCAGAGGCGAAAGCTTCTTTTTTGCCGCGCTCATCGTTGCAGGTCGCGCAGGGACACTCTTCGCGTAGGTACGCAAAATCGTAGTGGCTGGCGTGGCCATCGGCCCAGGTGATGTCGATTCCCGCGCCAGTTTTGACGTGCACCTTTACGGTAGACGGCTTTCTTCGCGGATCGATTGGAATAGGCATGCGTAAGGACGAACTCAGCTTTTCAGTTTTCCTTTGCAGCAATCGCCCGGCGGAATGGGATTGCCATGCGGGCACGTCTTGGGATGGCCGAGGAACGTGCAGATGCGCTGATCCAGTTCCGGGCTAATGATGTGTTCGAACCTACAGGCTTGCGTGTGAGCCTCGGTATCGTCTACGGCAAAAGTATCTTTGAAGAGGCGTTCAGCCAGCCGATGCCGTCGCACGACGCCCCGCGCGCGCTGGCTGCCCACCGGCGTAAGTTGCGCCTCGCCGTCTTGCATTTCGACCAGGTGCCGCTCGCTCATTCGGCTCAAAGTTCTTGACGCCGACTCATCGGGAAGAACAGGAAGCTCGCCAGCAGGTCCGGTTGCTTGCAGCGCCTTGACATTGGCCGGTTTGCCCTCTTCGCAACAAATCCAGATTTGTTCGAGAAAGTGATCGAAGCGAATCTCGTCGTCGGGTGAAACCGGGGTACAGCAGTCGGCAGTGTCAGCAAGCGGGCAGGCCAGTGGATGGCCTGGACCATGCTGGGCGGTGTCAAAGTGAAGGCGGCCATGAGCGAGTTCGATGCGGCGATCGGCTTGCCGCGCGATGTCTGGGTCGTGTGTGACCATCAAAATCGTATGGCCTGCATGGTGCAGCTCCCGAAAAATTTTTAGGACGATCTCTTCATTGGCTTCGTCGAGATTGCCTGTGGGCTCGTCGGCCAGAATAATTTTCGGCTGATTGATCAGCGCGCGGGCAATGGCAACGCGCTGCTGCTCACCGCCGGAGAGTTGCGCCGGCAGATGCGTCATGCGTTCCCCCATCCCGACGCGGCGCAAAGCTTCTTCGGCCTGCTTCTCATCCGTCACGCTGTGAAAATACTGCGCCAGCATGACATTCTCAACCGCGTTCAAGTACGGCACGAGATGGAACTGCTGAAAAACGAAGCCGACTTTCTCGGCGCGGTAACGGACCATCCCGTTCTCGCTGAGCTTCGACAGGTCGACGCCGTCGACAACAACTCGGCCGGAATTGAGCTTATCGAGCCCGCCAAGAATATTGATAAGCGTAGTCTTGCCCGAACCGGACGGCCCCATCAGGGCCACCCATTCGGCCGCCCCCACGTTGAAACTAAGATCATCAATAGCCCGCAGCACCCCGTACTTCTTGACAAGGTTTTCGATCGCCACCTGCGGCGCCGCAGCCGGCGCTTTTACTTCCGGCAGAATCTGAACAGGCGCACTCACGCTTCACCTCGAAAAACCGAAGCAGGGCGTACCCTCGCGAGCCGCCTTAGCGGGTAGGCGCTGAGAATCGCAACGATAGTGGTGAGTGCCACAGATACAGGATACACAATCAGCCGCGGCTGCGCTGCCACGCCAAACACCTGCTTGCCTAGCCAGATAGAAAGAAAAATCCCCGCCGCAGCGCCAATCGCACCTCCCGCAAAACCAAGCAGCGCCGCCTCCATCAAAAAGAGCCGCAAAACCCGCCGCGTCGCTCCACCAATCGCCTTCATCAAACCAACGTCGTTCTTCCGTTCCATGGCCACGTTCGTCATCGCCGCCATGACGCAGAGGCCTGTAAGCAGCAGCACGATTCCGACTGTAAACTTCAAGATTCCTGAAATGCGGCTGTAAATTTTTGCTTGCGCGTCTGTGAATTGACGGATTGGCCGGACCTCAACATCCGGCAAACTCCGTTGAAGCTCGGCCACGTACGTTTCGATCTCGCTCGGCGTTCCGGGAACGACGAGCTCCAGCACGCTAATACGGCCGGGAAGCTCAGCCAATCGCTGCGCCGTCCGAAGTCCCACTTCTACCCCGTCATCCTCGGGGCCTCCGATTCGGCTGAAGCTGGCGATCTGACAACTTTCACCCCTGTCCTCAATCGTCAGGTGCAGTTCGCTATCTTGCGGAACGTTCAATCGTTGGGCGAGATTTTCGCCTGCAACGCATTCGCGGCCAGTGAGTGGCGGACCCGCCATCGGAACGCCCCGGACTGGCGGACCGGAAATCGCGAACGTTGTGAGAATTGCTAAAGGATTGGTTCCGGTGACAACTACCGCTTCGAGGGATTTTCCGGACTTCGCCGCGGCAGCTGCGGCAACGAAATAAAGACGAGATATGATTCGGACACGGCCGTTCGGAAGATTCACTGGCACAGACTTGGCGATCGATTCAGGCAGCGTTGCGGACTCAGACTGCGAAGCGTTTTTCGGTAGGACAAGAACATTGGGGCCGAAGGCCCGAAATTCGCTGGTGATGCGGCGCTTGGCGTCCAGTTGAAGATTCAGTAGCGCAGCGGTGACGGCCGCTCCCGCACCTAGAGCAAGCAAAATAACGAACAGACGCCCGCGATTTGCGCCGAGCAGACGGCGAATAATGCGCCAGAACATGGCTCGATTGCCGGTGCCAGGCGCGTTCATCATTCGCCTCGCAGAATCGGCGCCGGCTCGTACCGCGAAGCGCGTCGCAAAGGAATGGCGCTGCCTAACAATGTGACTCCGGCGGCCAGTGCAAGAACCGCAACCAAAACCAGCAGCGATGGCTCGGGAGCAACGCCAAAGATTTTTAGTCCAACGAGACGCGCAAGAATAATTCCAAGCGAATAGCCGATGCCTCCGCCGACAAACGCAAGCAAAAGCTGTTCCGCGGCCAGAAGAAAACCGACGGTGCCCGAACCTGCTCCCAAAGCCTTCATCAAACCAATTTCTGCGCGCCGCTCGATCACAGAAGCCGCCGAAGAAGCCCCGACAGCCAGTGCCGCCGCCAGCAACGCGGCAAGCGTCACCATCCACAACAGCGCGCGAACCCGCGTGAGTATAGTGGCCTCGCCTTCAGCCACGCGCCGAATCACCCGCACATCCGTCCCAGGCAGCACCTGCGCAATCGAATACGCAATCGAAGAAACATACGGACTGCACGACCACCGCTCGAATTCATCCGCTTTCATCGTCTTGGGATCGCGTCGCGCAAATGCATCTTCCGGCTTGGTCAACGCACTGAGGTACAGCTTCCGATATTGGCCCGGCTTGTTCACAAGTTCCTGAACGTCTTGGAGCGGCATAACCAGCGCGTCGTCCTCCGGCCCGCCGGAGGAAAGGATTCCCGTGATGTCGCACGACTGAATGTTTTGTGGACTCTCGACCTTAGGTGCGCTTACGACTACAGATTCGCCGACATGAAGATTTCTCCGCGCCGCCAGTTTTTCGCCGACGACACACTCCGGCGGTCCGGGCAAATACGTGTGCCCCATGGGAGGAACCTCGATGCGCTCGAGAGGACGCTCATCCGAAAACCACTTCCCTTCCATGTGAAACCAGGGATTGGTTTTCGCGATCCCGGTCACGAACGTCCCTCCGCCTGGCAGTTGCAGGGGCTTTTCAGCCCATGTGCCGATTAGCTGGATTTGCATCGCAGGAATAGAACGCTGCGGAGACCCGTATTTTGAAATCGTCATATTCGGAAACGTGGCCGAGACTTCCAGAACGGGGGCAAACGCTATGATATTGTTGTGCCAGAAAACTGTCTTGATTTTCGGCAGGTCGGCTTCGGGAAGATACGCGCCAGCGTTAACAGGCCGATAGTCCACGCCGCCAATCTCGAGCGGCAGCGAATCGGCCTGCGGCGTCACCACCAAATTCGCGCCGAGACTGCGAAACTCGCTCGCTAGGCGGTCGCCTACGTCGAGTGAAACGCTCAGCGCCGCCGTCACCACGGCCATGCCGAGCGACAACGCCGCGGCCGTCAGCACCTTGCGGCGCGGACGGCGCGTAAACGAATCGGCAACTAGTCGTAGAAACATAGCGATTGAGGCCGCGACGGACGGGCACGATGTATCGTGCCCCTACTGCGGAATCTCCTTAGTCGCTTGCACAAGCGAAGAAACATCCATCACCAGATCGGCGCCTTCCACATGCGACGGCACGCCGATCGGATTGCACCCGCCGGCCTCGCCAACGGTCGGCACATAAATCGCCGACCCGCAATGCCTGCAAACGACGTTCTGCCCATCCTGGCGATAACCCTCAGCGCCACAGATGCGGCAAGCATCCAGTGCCGTACCGTACCCAGTCGGCTTCTTAATAATCATGAAACGCAGCGACTGCCCTCCGGCGCTGATCGTAAACAGATGCATTTTGCCGTCTTGCACTTCACTCACAGGAATGCGCACCTCGTTACCCACCGCAGAGATCGCCCGTGCCGAAGGCGGCCCGGCATTCACACGCGTATAAACAAAATCTCCCGTCAGCAACAGAATTACCGAGAGGCACCCCGTCGCCGCCGCAATCATCCAGCGACGCTGACGTCGATTCTGCGCCTCGAGCAGCCGCTTCTCCGCCTCGCCAGCCGTCTCTTTCGCGGCCCGCGCATGCGACGCGGATTGCCACTCACGCAAGACCAGCAGCGCAGCAGCGCCAAAGATCAAGACGAAGAAAAACAGATCATTTCGTACGACAGGCCCAATGACCGCCATCTCCGTTTTGCTGGAGGGCAGCCACTGCGCCTCGCTCAGCTCATGCAAGCCAGTCAGCGCAAGCTGAAAAGCCACCATTACCAAAATGATGCTTGTGACGCTAAAGAACCGCTGCAACGGGACGCGCAGAGTCCCGTTGAAAAAGAACACTCCCACCGCCACCGCCGCCCCAATCCCTAAAGCCGTCCCAATCCACGTCTGCAAACCCGCGCTCGACAGCTCCACCGCCCGCAAAATAATCGCGAGTTCCGCCCCCTCGCGCAAAACCATCAAAAACACAAAAAAGAAAATGCCCCAACCCGCCGCTGCTCCGGCCCGCTCCACATAACTCTCAATCTTCTGCTCGATTTCTTTTTTTAAGTGGCGCGCAACGCGATTCATCCATACGATCATCGTAATAACGAACACTGCGGCGACGAGGTACATAACCCCCTCGAACCCGTCTTCGCTGATACGCCAGCGCTCCAATGCAATCGCCACGGCCAAGCTCAGCGCGGCGGCGGCGGCGACGCCATACCAAACAAAACGTGCCAGTTGCGAGCGGCCCGTACGCGAGAGATAAACGAGGATAATGCCGACGACGAGAGAGGCCTCGACACCTTCACGGAGAGCGATGAGAAAAGCAGGAAGCAAAGAATCCCCAGTTGTTATTCATTTGCAACTACACTTTAAGTCTACGCTTTGTATGAATTTACGTCAACCGGACCAATCTGGTCCGATTTCTTTGCTGCAAACACGGTAGAATGAATAGCTCACTCAATTCAATCATGATTCCCGTCTACCGCCGCCAATCCCTTGCTCTCCTCCTCGCTATTCTTCTTTCTGGAGCGCCATCTTTTGCTCAGGCACAATCGTCTCCGGCGCAAAGCCAGTCTCCCCCGCCGCAGACCGTTCCCAATGAAGCGCAGCTCGATATGTCTCCGCATCCCAATCCAAAATTAGCCAAGAAAATCTCTGAGCTCGGCGACAAAGCACTCGCCGACGGTCATCTTGATGAAGCATTGAATTACTACCAGCAAGCCGCTCGTTACGCGCCGCAGGACACCGCCCTCATCGAGCGCATCGCGTCTATGCGCTCGAAGCTTATTCGCGCCCACGTCGAAGCCGCCGAGCGCGAGGCCCTAGCAGGCCACGCCGACATAGGCACGGAGGAATTGGCGAAGGCTCTGCTTATTGATCCGAACGACACTATCGTCGCCGAGCGATTGAATCAGATGAAGGCGATGAAAGATGAGCCGATCGCGCCTAACGAGAAAATTGAGGGCTTGCCAGAGCTAAAACCCCGCGCCGTCAAACTAGACTTGGACCTGCGTGGCGATACCAAGACCGTTTATGATCAGCTGGGACAGCTATTCGGTATAAAAGTCACTTTCGATCCGGACCTGCTCGCGCGAATCGTTCGCCTACACACGGTCGACGTCGATTTCACTACCGCTCTGAAGATCCTCGGCGCTCAAACAGGCACCTTCTTCCGCCCGCTGACTTCCACTCTTTTGTTCGTGGCTCAGGACACGCCGGAGAAACGTCGCCAATACGCTCCGCAAGCCAAGCAAACGTTTGTCTTGCCCGCCTCCGTGGGCACCGAAGAGATGACCGAGTTGGTACGCGTTCTGCGTGAAATGACTGGGTCGACACGCGTCGAACTCGACGCGCAGAGCCGCGCCGTCACCATTCGAGACACACCGGAAAGACTAGCGCTTGCGGGCGAACTCATTCACCAAGCGGAGAAAGCGCGCGGCGAAGTGTTGCTGGACATTGAGATCCTCGAAGTCGATCGAAACAAGGCTCGCACTCTCGGTATTCTTCCACCTCCTTCGTTAGAGCTGATTTCTCTTACTACGGGCATAGTTTCTCAATTGGAGGCCGCGAAAGACATCGGCACGCTGGTCACGCTTTTGGCGAGCATTTTTGGGAACGGGGGAACCGCCGCCAGTGCCGGGACTTCACTCGGCTCGCTCATCCCTCCGGTGGCTCGGATTGGAGGCGGCAAATCCACGTTTCTCCTAACGATGCCGACATTCGCGGCGCAGTTTTCCGACGCGCTAACGCTCGTTCATAGCGGGACCCAGGTCTTGCTGCGCGCGCAGAATGGCAAACCTGCTTCTTTCTTTGTCGGAGATCGTTACCCAGTCACTCTTTCCCTGCTTTCCGGAAGTCTCGGTGCGTCCACCCCTGCCACGTCCGTTGGTGCAACGACCGGTGGCATTTTGCCCAGCGTTTCATACAACGTCGGCATCGGGCCCGTTGCGCTTACCTCAGCCGACTTTCGTAATCTGGGTGTGCTAGACATCGCCGTCGTCAACGAAATCGACAACACCGTCACGATTCTCCAAAATCAGGGCTTGGGAGCTTTTCTCGTAGTCAGCCCACCCATCTCGCTTGGCGCGGCCAGGACAAGTGCGCCCCTAATTGCTCCTTCCATTGCTACCGCGGTGCTCACTTCCAGCGGTTTTCATGATCTCCTTGTCACTGATCCGGTTGCCAACACCGTGCAAGTCCTGCTTAGCAATGGGGACGACACTTTCAAAGAGGCCACCGGCTCTCCCATCACGGTGGGCCAAGAGCCTAGTTCCGTCGTCCTCGGCGATTTCAACGCCGATGGCATTCAGGATTTTGTGGTGACGAATTTCAAGGACAACACTCTTTCTCTGTTTCTCGGCAATGGCGATGGCACCTTCAAGCAAGCCACGGGTTCGCCCTTTGCCCTGCCCACCACGATGACGGGCCCCATTGCGATGACTTCGGCCGACTTCAATTCGGATGGAAATTTGGATTTGGCGATCGTCAATCAAACGACAAACAATGTCGCGATTCTTCTTGGTAATGGCAGCGCCGCGTTTTCCCTGGCCACGGGCTCACCGTTTGCCGTGGGTCAATTCCCAGTCGCCATCGCTTCCGCCGACCTGAACCTCGATTCCCACCCCGACCTAGCGATCGTGAACCAGATCGACAACACAGTCAGCGTTCTACTGGGCAGCGGCGATGGCACGTTTACTTCAGCGCCAAACTCGCCGCTCGCAACTGGGCAGGCGCCGACATCCGTCGCCATTGCCGATTTCAATGGGGACGGTGTTCCAGACATTACCGTGACCGACCCGCAAACGGATAGCGTGTCGGTATTCCTCGGCATTAGTCAAGGTTTGTTCGCGCCGGCTTTTGAACTTCCCGCGGGCACGACACCCACGGCCATTCTGGCTGCCAGCCTAGGCGGCGCCACCTTGCCCGATGTGGCGATTACGAACAATCCCTCTGGCATTGCGGGCCAGGTGACCATAATCCTCAGCCCAGCGAGCCTTTTTTCAAATCTGTCAGGGTCAATCGCGCAGACACCGTATCCAGGCGCGGAATATGAAGATATCGGGGTTAAGGTCAAGGCCACTCCAACCCTTCATCCGAATGACGACGTCACCCTGCAATTGGACTTCGAGATTCGCGCGCTCGCCGGCTCCAGCATCAATGGCATCCCGATCATTACCAACCGAACTATTTCGCAAACTGTTCGCATTAAGGAAGAAATGCCCACAATCATCAGCGGCCTGCTCGACAATGAGGAGACTCGCACGCTCACAGGCCTCCCCGGCTTTGCGAATCTCCCTGGCGGAGTCGGATACTTCTTCGGCCAGAGAAACAATACCGCGCAGGACACCGAAATGTTGATCATGATCACGCCGCACAAACTGCGCCTTCGGGATCGCATTTCGCGCTCAATCTATGTCGGTCGCGATACGAGTGGGGGCCGGAGTCCCGCACGTGAGCCTTCGCAGGCGCCTCCGCAGCGGCAGCCTTAGCCAAAGCGGCGCACGTATGCGGCAAGCATGCCTTCGGAGCCTACCTGCTCATTTATGGCAATGGCTCGAAAACGACGATGGGTTGATAAGTGCGCGGCACCAGCGCCTCAGCAATAGCGACAAGCTTGTCTTGTTGGCTGAACACACGCAAACGCGGCGGTTTCAATTCTCCCGCATCCAGCTGCACGGTCGCGCCGGGGGGCAACTCTACCCTGCCGGGCTGAATTTGTGAGACCTGCACATTGAATTTCGTTCCATGCCGCACGCGTTTCTCGATCACAGGCAGCACGTTCACGCGCGGAAAATTCGGCAGCAAGCCTTCCAGCCGGATCATGCAGTCCGCAAATTTTCCCGCGCGCGACGCTTCCGCAAGCTCTTCCAGCTTGATCGCCTGTTCCAGCGAAAATTCGCCGACCGCCGTCCGCGTAATCTCCGACAGGTGCGCCCCGCAGCCCAGCTTCTGCCCCATGTCGTGCGCCAGCGAGCGAATGTACGTGCCCGAAGAACATTCAATGACGAAGCGCGCGACGTTGCCTTCGATTCCCGTCAGCTTGTACTCGAAAAGCTCGACCTCGACCGCCTTCAGATCAACGGGCTGCTTCTTGCGCGCCAGCTCGTACGCCGGCACCCCTTTGACTTTTTTTGCGGAAAAAGCGGGTGGCATCTGCTCGAACCGGCCCACGCATTCTGCCGCCAGTTTTTCGAGAACTGCCGCGTCCAGTGCCGGCGCGGCGTCCGTACCTTGTGCTTCGCCGTCCGAGTCGTACGTATCCGTCGCAAAACCAAACCGGAAGCCTGCCGAGTAGCGTTTCCTGCGCCCGTTGTAAAACTGCACTAGCCTCGTTGCTCGCCCGAGCAACAACACCAGAACACCCGTCGCCAGCGGATCGAGCGTTCCAAGGTGTCCAATCTGCCGAAACCCCGCGAGATGCCGCACCGCGTCGACGACATCGTGAGAAGTTTTTCCCCGAGGCTTATCGATGACGAGCGCGCCATCAAATGGCGCAGGTTGCGGCTGGCGTGGCATAGGGTGAGTGGTCGGTGAGCTGTTACCAGTTGAAATCGGAATGTATTTAGGACGCCGCCGGCTTGTCCTTCTTCATTTCCTTCAAGAGCTGATCGATTCGCTCCGTATATTCCTGGGAGTGGTCTAACGCGAAATGCAGTTCCGGCAAACGGCGAAGTTGCAAACGTTCAATCAGCTCTCGCCGGATAAATCCAGAAGCATGCTCCAGCGCTTTGATCGCGTCCTTCTGCTCTTTTGCGGACCCCTGAATGTTGATGAACACGCGCGCGTGCTTCATATCCGGTTGCACGCGTACTTCGCTGACCACTACCATGCCTTCGAGCCGCGGATCTTTCAGCTCGCCCGCAAGCATGGCGTTGATTTCGTGTGCGATTTCCTCGCCCACCCGTTCGTGACGGTGATTGGCTGGACTCATTTCCGTCCCCGCGAAAATTCCTAAATGATTTCGATTGCCTGGTTGATCAAAAACGAGCCGAGGATGCGATCCGCTTCGTCCAGGACTTTTTGCAGCACTTCATTGAGATGCTTCTCTTCGTTAGAAAGTGTGACCACGCCGACCACTGATCGCTGCCACGTGTCGTGATGGTCCAACTCCGCCACCGCAACATTAAACTGCCTCCGCAGCTTGTCCTTCAAGCTGCGAAGCACTTGCCGCTTGTCCTTTAGCGATTGCGCGTCTGGGATGTGCAGCTCAAGGGTGAGCAGGCCAACCGGCATGAGCGCTCCGGGGGACGAAAACTTCAGGAATTATTTCCTGCCGGAGGGCCCCCCGCCCTGACCGGCTGCTTCCGCCGCGCTCAGTTTCTGAACGCTGAAGCATTCCAAAATGTCGCCGACTTTCACATCGTTGAAGTTTGCAATGCCAGCGCCGCATTCAAATCCAGTTCGCACCTCGCTCGCATCATCCTTGAACCGCTTCAACGAACTAAGTTTGGACGTGTAAATGACCGCGCCGTCGCGCACAACTCTGATCTGCGCGTCGCGTTTGAGCACGCCGTCCACCACGTAACATCCAGCAACGGTGCCGGAGCCTTTGACCTTGAACGTGTTCCGAACTTCCGCACGCCCGAGATATGTCTCCTGGATGACTGGTTCAAGCAGGCCTTCCATGGCCTTCTTCAATTCGTCGGACACTTCATAAATG
This sequence comes from uncultured Acidobacteriota bacterium, assembly GCA_963730495.1. Taxonomy (GTDB): domain Bacteria; phylum Acidobacteriota; class Terriglobia; order Acidiferrales; family UBA7541; genus Acidiferrum. The sequence goes on from CAVSSD010000007.1 coordinate 43,955, forward strand.
ATGGTGTGCGAACGGATGTCCACGTGTTCCTGCTGCGCGAGCTCCATCGCCTTGCGATCCGGCCGGATGCCGAACGCAATAACGATCGCGCCGGATGCCGAAGCCAGCAAAACATCGTTTTCCGTGACAGCTCCTACACCCGAGCCGATAATCTTCAGCTTCACCTGGTCGGTCGAGAGCTTCGGCAGCATTTCGCTGAGCACTTCCACGGAGCCCTGCACGTCCGCCTTGATAACGATGCCCAGTTCCTTTACGTCGCCAGCCTTCAACTGTTCGTGCAACTGGTCGAGCGTGATCCTCGCTCCGCTCGAGCGAGCCATTTGCGCATCGCGCTGCTTGCCTTGGCGATATTCGACGATGTGGCGCGCCTTGGCTTCTTCGGTCACCTGGAAATGGTCGCCGGCATCCGGCACGCCCTGCAAACCCAGCACTTCCACCGGCGTCGACGGCGGCGCATCTTTGATCGTCCGACCACGATCGTCAAACATGGCGCGCACTTTCCCGAATACCGCGCCGCAGATGAAGAAGTCGCCGGAGTTGAGCGTTCCGTTTTGCACCAGAACCGTAGCCACCGGGCCGCGTCCCTTGTCCACGCGAGATTCCAGCACTGTACCGCTCGCTGGCGCATCCGGGTTGGCTTTCAACTCGCGCAAATCGGCCACGAGCAAAATCGTTTCCAGCAGCCTGTCGATGCCCTTCTTCTGTTTCGCGGAGACTTCCACAAATTCCGTGTCGCCGCCCCATTCCGAGGGAACCAAATTCACGTCCGAAAGCTGGCGCTTCACGCGCTCCACTTGCGCTTCCGGTTTGTCGATCTTGTTGATGGCCACAATGATGGGAACCTTTGCGGCCTTCGCGTGATCGATCGCTTCTTTCGTCTGCGGCATGACGCCATCATCAGCAGCCACAACCAACACCACGATGTCCGTCACCTTCGCGCCACGCGAACGCATCCGCGTGAACGCCTCGTGGCCCGGTGTATCCACAAAAACCACGCTTCGATCGTTCACCACCACTTTGTACGCGCCGATATGCTGTGTAATTCCGCCTGCTTCGCCGCCCGCTACGTCCGCCTCGCGAATCGCATCAAGCAAGCTCGTCTTGCCGTGGTCCACATGCCCCATCACCGTCACAACCGGCGGCCGCGGCTTCAAACTTTCCTTGGTCTCTTCCTTCGCAACTTCCAGCACCATCTCTTCTTCAAGCGATACAACGCTCACGACTCCGCTAAACGTTTCCGCAAGCGTGGTCGCCGTGGGCACATCCAGCGCCTGGTTGATGCTGGCGAAAACTCCCCGATCGAGAAGCGTCTTCAAAAGATCCTTAGCGCGCACATCGAGCTTTTCCGCGAGTTCCCGAATCGTGATCCCTTCGGTGATCGTCACTTCGCGCGGAGCACGCGGTTCCGGCGGCGCAATGACAGCTGCCGCAGAGCGGCGATCCCCTGCTCCTGGACGCTGGCGAGTCGGGTGCAGCTTGCGCTCACCCTCCTGCTCCCGCTTGTCCATGACGGGCCGCTGTCTCTGGGGAGGTTTACGCGTGTAAAGTGGCTTGCCTGGCTCCGCCTTCGGCGGCACTTTGTCCGGCGGCAACGCCGGTAGCATGCCAGGACGTCCCGGCGCACGCGGACCCGGACGAGTGCCAGTGGGCATCGATCCACGTCGTTGCTCAAAAGGCCGATTCGCCGGCGAACTCCCGGTTCCACCCGGTCCACCGGACCGTGGAGTGTACTGCCTTCCCTGTCCGCCTGGCTGCATCGGACGCATCGGCTGGCCCGGACGCGGCCCTCCGCCGGAACGTTGCCCGCTTCCGGGCGTTGTTCCAGGCACTGGTCCGCGATTGCCCGTGGGCAGCGGACGAGAAGGCACGCCGGGACGCGCACCCGGCGCGCCAGGTGCCGCAGCCGCTGGACGAATAGAAGAAGGTTGAGCCCCACCTGAAGTCCCGGGCCGTGGCGCAGAAGGTGTCGCGGGCCGAGGCGCGCCAGGCGCAGTCGTTGGATGACCCGCTGGTGACGACGGACGAATCGGTGTAGCCGCTGGAGGTCTGGTTGCAGGCGCTCCTGCGGGAGCAACTGGTCTTGCAGCCGGAGGAGCCACAGCCGCAGCCGGCGACGCGGCGGGAACAGCCGTTACAGGCGGCTTGGGAGCAACCGCAGGAGCAGCTACGGGCGCACTTTGCGCTGGAGCAGCCGGAGCCGCAGCGGGAGCAACTGGTCTCGCAACGGGAACAACCGGCGGCGCGACTGGCGCTGCCGCAGGAGCAGGAGGCTTCGCAACCACACTAGGCGCCGCAGCCACAGGTGCTGGAGGAGCAGCAGGCCGCATCCGCGCAGCCCTAGCTGCAGCTTCCTTCGCAACCGCTTCCGCCTTGGCATCAGCTTCCGCCTTAGCCTCAGCTTCAGCCTGTCCCAAAAGGTTCTTGCGAACTTTCTCCGCAACATCCTCAGGGATCGAGCTGGAATGCGTCTTCTTTTCCGTGACGCCATACCCAGGCAAAAGATCGATGATCGCCTTGGCCTTGACCTCGAGTTCGCGGGCCAATTCGTTGATTCGGACTTGGTTTGCTTCGCTCATGCTGCTTATGGACCGTTCCACGGTCAAAAAACTCAGTCAGCCCTACCTCGGCCGATACTGTCTCTTATTTAAGGCTTCGGCTCTTCGTCTAGCTTCGCCTTGTCCTCGGAATGTTCTGGCACTGGCGATTCTTCACCCTCTGTCGAGGCTGCTGCTTCGCCGTCCGCCGCAGTTTCCTGCGCATTTCCCTCCGGAGTCTCCGCCGCCGCCGCACCCTCAGCGTTTTCAGAGGCCGCTTCCGTATTCTCCGCCGCCGCTTCAGCTTCCGCAGGCGACTCTTCGCCTTCCACTACCATATCGTCCGTATTTTCCCCAGCCGGTGAAGCCGCGGCGGCATCTGCTCCGCCTTCGTAGAACCGGTTCACCGCCTGATAAATCTTGTCGACCATCTTCTCGCCGATTCCCGGAATCTCCATCAACTGCTCCGGCGTCATCCCCGCGAGCTTCTCTAGATTGGTAATCCCAGCAGCCTCAATTTTTTCAATCGTCTTCGGCCCAACGCCCGCCAGCGCCGTCAACGGCGTCGCCGGTGCCGTCAGCGCCGTCATCTGTTCTTCAATTTCTTGCCGTTTTTCTTCCTCGCTCTTGATGTCGATGTCCCAGCCAATCAACTTGCTCGCCAGCCGGACGTTCTGCCCCTTCTTGCCAATGGCCAGCGAAAGTTGCGAATCCTCGACAATTACTTCGAGCTTTCTATTTTCCGGGTCTGTGATCTGCACACGCGTCACTTTGGCCGGGCTCAGCGCCTTCTGCGCAAACGCCACCGTCTCTTCGCTGTAAGGAATAATGTCGATCTTCTCGCCGCGCAACTCGCGAATGATCGACTGCACCCGCATCCCCTTCATTCCCACGCACGCGCCCACCGGATCGACGTCCTTATCCCGGCTCGCCACTGCCACTTTTGTCCGTTCGCCAGCCTCGCGCGCCGCATGACGGATCTGCACCGTCCCGTCATAAATTTCCGGCACTTCCATCTCAAACAGCCGCTGCACCAAACTCGCATCCGCGCGCGACACAATTACCTGCGGCCCCTTCGCCGCGCGATCCACCATCTTGATCACTACGCGCAAACGCTCGCCAATGTTGTAAGTCTCCAGCTTCGACTGTTCGCGCTTCGGCAACCGCGCTTCCGTCCGCCCCATGTCCACAATCAGATCCGGGCCTTCCGCTCGCTTCACAATCACCGTCACAAGCTCGCCCACTCGCGTGTGGTACTCGTTGTAAATCGTGTCGCGTTCCGCTTCGCGCACCTTCTGCAGAATCACCTGCTTCGCCGTCTGCGCCGCGATTCGTCCCAGCACGTCGGTAGGCTTCGCAGCGATAACCTCGGTCCCAATCTCCGCCGACGGATTCTTTTTCTTCGCCTCCGCCAGGCTCACTTCCTTCTTCGGGTCGGTCACTTCTTCCACGACCACATGCACCGAGAACACGTCCACTTGCCCGGTTTCCGGATTGAACTTTGCGCGCAAATCCTCTTCCGTCTTGTAATATTTCCGCGCCGCCACCACCATCGCGTCCTCAATCGCAGACACGACCACGGTCGCCTCAATGTGCTTCTCGCGGCTCAACATCTCAATTTGTTGATAGAGCAGATTCGCCATGTTCGATCCCGATCGTCTTCCTAAACTTCCTGCAACATCTTCCGTCCCTAAATCTCTTCTCGTCTTTACTTCTCTGTGTCCTCTGTGCTCTCTGCGATCTCTGTGTAAAATCCTTTTCCTTCTTTTTCTTCGCTGTGAGCTGTTAGCTGTCGACTGTCAGCTTCCCCTTAAAACTCCACCATCAGATTCGCCTTCCGTATCTTCTCCAAAGGCAACTCCACCGTCCGTGCCGCTTTCCCCTTCAACTCCAACCGCACCTTCCCATCCACAAATCCCGCCAACCGCCCCTCAAAATACTTCTCATTCTCCACCGGCTCGGTCGTAGAAATCTTCGCCATCCGCCCGCGAAATCTTTCGTACTCTGCCGCATTCCGAAGCGCCCGGTCCATCCCCGGCGAGCTCACCTCCAGGGTGTACCCTGCAGCCCCCGGAATCAGCTCTTCCACATCCAGAATCACGCTCAACTGCTGGCTTACGCGCTGGCAATCCGCGTGGCTTACTCCCTGCTGCCCACCTTCGCGCGCCTCCGAAGGTGCCAAAATTTGTCCTGCCGAGTCGCTCATCGCCGCTCCAGCTTTCGGAGCCCGATCAATCGTCACCCGCAAGAAGCGCTGCTTCCCTACTTTCCACTCAACATCAAATATTTCTAGCCCTTCCGACCGCGCCACGCGCTCGGCGGCATCCCGAATTTTTTCCAAATCCAAACGAAGACTCCCCGAGTAATGCCGGTGTCCACTGCCCTCCAACCGGCCCAACAAAAAAGTGGGCTTGCGCCCACCTATCCGTGCGACCCGCTTCAGAGCGAAAATAGAGTATATTCCGCCAGCAAGGTAAAAGCAAGATACGGCCCAGAACCGCCAGAACCGCCGGATCCAACGATTCCTCTAGCCTCTCAACTCCTCGCTAATCTATTACTTCTACCCCGCAGACCCAATTCCAGGGGCACGCCACTCTTCTCCGCAGACTTCTGCTAACTCAGCACACCCCTGCAAGCTATCTCATAGATGCTTTTTAGGAGGGCCCGGCTTCAGCCGGGCCGAAAACGCCTCAGGAAAGGGGGGCTTTAGCCCCTGACGAATCGTGATATTTCCAAAGCTCTGATTTATGAGATGGGTTGCACTAACTCAGCGCCTCTGCGCTATCCCTTCTCTTTGTTATCGCTTACTCGCCATTTCTTAGAATCTGCTTCTCCGCGGATGAAAACTGGCTGTAGCGGCCGGTTTCGATTTCGCGCTCGCGAGCAAACGGCGGCATCTCGCTCAATCTTTGCAGCGCTTTTTGCATTTCCGGTCGAAGCGGCGCGGCAGCCTTCTCCAGAGTGGCTCGCTCCGTGGTCGCCCGCGCGGTGGTGTAATGTGCCGGGATCGAAGCCGCCGCTTGGTAACCGCTCGGCGTCCAGCTCATCCTGTCAACGGACAGAACCGGCCCACGCGGCGCCACGGCACTGTTTCTGTAGTCCGTACTGAGTATGTCTCCCTGTTCCGATGGCGTCTCGTATCTCGTGGGTCCGTTCTGGTTAGGCTGAGGCCGTGTGTTGGGATCTGCCGGTGGAGGATTGTCGTTCCCGTTGCCTTGATCCGGGTTGCCCGTGGGATCCCCCGAAGGACCGTAGGGCGGGTAAGAGTAATAAGGTCCAGGCGCGTAATATCCCGGGTAGTAGTAGGAGCCATAGGGATACCCATATCCCCATCCCCAATACGGCCAGCCAAAACCAACTCCCCAGCCCCATCCACCGTAACCATATCCTCGGCCCCAATACCGGCCGCCCCAGCCATAGCCCCAGCCGTAACCGCCGTGATATCCGCCGTAGTAGCCCCGCCCTCCGTAATAGCCGCCATGATATCCGCCGTACGCGCGCCCACCTACATACCCAGAGTGGACTCCGCCGCTGAAACCTCCACCCCCATGAAACGCTGCCCCGCCACCATGAAATCCGCCGCCACCGCCGCCGTGGAATCCTCCTCCGCCCCCACCGCCGTGGCCTCCACGTTGGGCGAGCGCCGACTGCGGCAACCAACTAAGCGCAATCACCGCCACCAGGACAATACCTACTCGAAACAAAATAGTTTTCTTCATATCGCTACCCTCGGTTCCAAATCCCTTCAATCCTTAGATGACAATTCTCTTCTAAAGACTGCAAAGCCACATTCTACACCCGCAGCGATAACAAGTGGACGGCTACTCACCACTCACCGCCCGCTCCGCCTTCAAATCCCCCAACAACCTGCCAAATGCCTTCTTATTCTTGTCGTCATCCTTCCACTCACTAAAATCCGAAATAAGATATTCCCGTATCCCGCGTGCCGAGTCCAATCACCATCCAGCTAGAAAGACTCGCTGTGCTCGATGGCTGAGATCACGCGAACAACTTCCTCTGCAATCTCATTGCGTCGCAACACGCGCGCAATGGCAGCAGCACTTGTTGAAGCGCCATATTCCCGTTGCAACCATTCCGACAGCTTTCCAATGAGAAGCTTTCCAGAAACGATCGAAAGCCTTCCCTCCACCGTTCCCCAAATTGTGGCCATTCTCTCTCTAGCGGCCCTATTAGCCTGAGTCGACCCAGCCGATCTATTCTCGGCGAGCAGTTCCGCTGCGAGTGCATCCATAACCTCGTGTTCGAATTCCCCGGCCAACTCAAAGAGCTTCTGAGAAATGATATCCACCGCGGGGACGACCCGCTCCTCTCGCGATCTCGCTACTAGAACTTGGTGAATCGCTCGAGGAACCAGCAGGTAATTCTCAAGTTCCTTCTTAGACCAGACGTGAAGATTCATACCTTTTTCCCTGGCATCGGCACAGCGCGCGGCAATCTGCGCAGGGGTGTGAAAATCGGAGTCGAAAATACAATATGACCTAACCTCCTGACTTACGGAGGTTCTAAGCAGCATTGAGGAACCAACGGCGTATTGCCACCCTCCCCAGCCTCCCACTGACAAATTTGGGATAGCTTCAATCGGTTCCGGACTGTCCGGAAAAAGCTTATTCTGAAAATGCTTCATAAGACTCAAGTCCTCGCCCTCAACGAAAAGACATCGCCGCGCTCCCCACAGCCTAGCCAGCTGCATGTTATGGACTCCACCGATTTGATCCACGACCCTCTGCATCTCGGGCACATCAGTTGTGAATTGAGCCTGCCGCTTTTCACGGTCGACTACGAGGATGTCTCCGGATTCGCTTCTGACATGATTTCCACCGAATGCGTCGCTAGAATCACCTGAGCGTACCGCCCCCTGAGGAAACGAATTAGTCTGCGTTGCGTCAGGCTCATCCAAAATCACCGTCTCGAACTTTTGACACCGCGCAAGAAACCACATCGTCTGCAACCACATTTGCAACCCATGCCCCATCCATCCGACTTCCGCGACGAAGTCGTCGTTCCGCACCATAAGCCCCAATTCAGATCCGTGCTGTCTTCCCTGTCCTCGAAGTTCGCGAATCTCGAGACCCGGCCAGGTCGCTTCGGAGATCTCCTTGAATGCTGTGAATGATTCGTCGAACAAAAAGTTCAGTTGATTCCGAAAATGAAGGGAGGCAAGTGTAGATGACATGGACTTGCGCACATACCCGGGAACAAGTATTGTCTCGGCCGCAGGCAGCGGGCCAATCTGGGGAAGGATGCCCACCTTGGCTAGCCCCAACTTCTTCGCCTGCCCCTTGCATCCCTCAAGACAGCGTGGATTCGATCTTCGCCCCCAATGTAAATTGTCATCGCGGCCCCACCAGCAAACCTGGCGGTAATTTTGGCAGGGGGTTCGCCATACCTGTGGAACACATTTCCGAAGTTCAAGTCTTGATTACTCAAAGAAGGCGAAACTCCCCTGTTTACTCGCCCGATGTCCAACCATCGCGGTACTTCGCGCTCGGCCAGACCCTCTAGTCGATTTGTGATCAGGGAGACCAACCCTAAAGCCTCGACAATTGTCGACTTACCCGCATTGTTCCGTCCGACGATTACTGTTGTCGCCCGCAGAGGAATTGTATGCTGCCGAAAGCACTTAAAGTTCTGAAGAACAATTTCAGATAGCAGTGCCTAGACGTGTATCAAATCAAGACAGAAGTGACTAGCCATTATGGTGGGTGGGCGGATGGCAACTTCTTAAGTCTCGCGTGGCCCGCTGTTTGAGGGCTTGCTTCTTGCAAACGGTGGGGCAAGCCCTCTCTCTTCGGCTCGCTGTTCTACTCACTACTGACTACTCCCTACTCACTCCTCGTCGGCCACAACCAACACCAAACAAACAGCTTACAGTTTACACTTGACAACCAGTACCAATATGTTATAATTGTTCTGTCGATTAGGATACGGATTCTGTCCGTCATCCGGGCAAGTCATGCGCCTCCGCCGCGCAGTCCCTAAAATCCCCACAAAATCTTCAGTCCCTCCTATGTTACCACTTCATAAACTCCGCCCTCTGTGAACCCGTTCAGAATCAACACTTCCACAGCCGTTGATTCCGCTCCACTTTAAGTCCTGTATCAGCAATGTTTACAAAAAACCAGGGGGGAGGGGGTTCCGAAAGGGGGTTCCCCGTTCCCGCTCCGAAGTTTTGCAACTCGTCAACAGGCTGGCGTCGCCCCATATCTCCACCTCATTGCATCGTTACGGCGTTACATCACACCTTCCCACACTCCTGCGTACACCCAGGAGTGCCCGCAAGTTCAATCTCTTCAGGAGTTTACTTCATAACTCGCGTACACCCCCGGGGTGGGGGATACTTCAATCGCAGTCGTCCTTACCTCATCACTTCCTTACTTCTTTGCTTTCAACTTTTATCTCACTCAAACAAGTCCGGCTGCTCGCGGGTAATCCGGTCCCACATCGGCTGGAATTGGAACCAGCCCGCCAGTGGATTGCCAACCTGCGAGTGCGTCAGCTTGGCGGTCTCGTGAGGAATCTTGCGCGGTTCACCAGCGGCTTCCGCCAGCAGTTGCGCCTGGCACGAACGGTCCATGGTGATGAACCACCACGCCGCTTCGTCCACGGTATGCCCCACCGTGAGCAGGCCATGATTGCTCAGAATGGCGGCCTTTTTGTCGCCCAGCGTCTTGGCGATACGGTCGCCTTCGTCCGTCTCGTAAACCACGCCGCTGTAATCGCTAAACACCACATGATCTTCATAAAACGCGCACGCATCCTGCGTCAGCGGATCGAGCAGCCGGCCCAGCGAAGACCACGTCTTGCCGTTCAGCGAATGCGCATGTGCGGCCGCAATCACATCGGGACGAGCCTTGTGAATGCGCGAGTGAATTGCAAACGCCGCACCGTTTACTTCCCGCTCTCCTTCGACGACTTCGCCGTGATCGTTGACCAGCAACAAATCCGACGCGCGAATCTGGCTGAAATGCATTCCAAAAGGATTCACCCAGAAATGATCCAACTTTTCCGGATCGCGCGCCGTGATGTGTCCCGCTACGCCCTCATCGAAGCCGCACTTCGAAAACAGCCGGAAAGCTCCCGCGAGCCTTTCTTTCCGGTGGCGGCGCTCCTCGGCGGGCGTTGCAAAAACTGGCGGGCGCGGCATTCGTTCCATTCGCGATTTTGTTGGCGGCATAAAGTCCTCCTTGCGCTTGTGCTCTTTCTGGTTCTGATTCGCCTACTATATCGAATTCCCGGTCATTCTGACGATCGTTTCTCTACCCTTCAGGCCCTCTCCGCGCCAACCGACCACCCCGGGGCCGTCAGCGTCACGATTTACTTGACCACTCGCGACGCTCTCCGCTACTGTTTCTACTGCTTTTGGTGGTCAAGCAAGGTTCGCATGTCTCCTCGGCTCATTCCGCTCGCAAAGTCTTTCCCCAGTCTTTTAGCGCTCTGCGCCCTATTTTTACTTGCTCCGGCCCTTCACGCGCAACGGCCGACAGGGGGGGCGCCAACACCGTCTGCGGGGCAACGGTCCTTGAGCCCCGGCCTCCCCATGGTGACACCCGTAGATGTTCAGGTCAGCGTGCGCGAACCAAGCGGCATGCCACTTGCCGGTTACGCAATCGTCAAGCTCTATACCCAGGGCGGCGTCCACCTCACCTCTTCCACGCAGGACAACTCCACGGCAACGTTTCCGCAAATTCTCGCGGGCGAATATGAAATTGAAGTATCCGCCCTCGGTTACAAAACGGGAACGGAACATGTTTCCGTTTTTTCGGGCGGCGGGAGCTGTCTCGTCTATATTTACTTGCACAGCGAAAACGAGAATCCTTTAGCAAGCGCCGCGCCGAGCGGGTCCGTCATGACGCCGCGCCTTCAGGCAGAAATTGACAAAGGTCTGGATAAGATGCGCCGTCACCAGTATGACGCGGCTCGCGCTCAATTCGAGAAGGCTGCGAAAATGGCGCCGGGTAATCCAGAAATCCAATATTTGCTCGGCATGCTTGAATATACGCAGGATCATTTCGATCCCGCTCGCGCAAAATTTCAGGCCGCGCTCTCTCTCAATCCTTCGCATGAACGCTCCCTGTTGTCGCTCGGGGAACTTCAGCTTAGGACGGGCGATCCAGCAGCGGCTGCAGAGACTCTCGAGAAGGCCTACCAGGTAAATGGCGCGGACTGGCGCACTCACTGGTTGCTCGCCAATGCGTATTTTCAGCAGAAGAATTATGAAAAAGCGCTTCCTCATGCGACGCGCGCCGCGGAGCTCGGAAAGGATCATGCGGCGCCGGCATGGATGCTCCTGGGCCAAATTCTGATCTTGGAGAAAAAAGACGAGGAAGCAAGGAGGGCATTCGAGACGGTGATTCGAAGTTTCCCGAACGATCCCGCCGTGCCTGAAGCAAAAACGCAACTTACCGCGCTCGACAAGCCGGTGGTTACGACCGTTTCGACTCTTCAGCCGGCTTCGTCCCAACCGCCGCTTCAGCCTTCGCCCCCGCCAATCGCTCCTCCGGCGGCTGTGCGCCCCTGGGCGCCACCGGATATTGACAGCAAGGAATATCCAGCCGTTCAGGATGCCCCGTGCTCGGAAAACGATTTGGTGCAGAGGACGCAGGCCAAAATGATGCGCCAGCTCGGAAACTTCGAAAAGTTTTTAGCTACCGAACACATCGAGCATCAAGAAGTGGACGCTCACGGAATTCCTGGACCAATGCGCGAGAAGAACTTCAACTATCTCATTTTCGTGCAGCACCCCAAGCCCGGCATGTCCTTTCTTGAAGAGAAGCGCGATGGCGGAGAAAACCTTGGCTCTTTTCCAACTTCCCTTGCGACGCAGGGACTGGCCGCTCTCGCTCTAAGCGTGTTCGACCCCAATTACGAAAACGATCTTGTTTATAAGTGCGAAGGCCTGGGGACATGGCGCGGCAAAGCTGTTTGGCGGCTGCGCTTTGAGCAAAAACAGGGTGTGCCGTCGCGCATCCGCATGTGGCAAAACTCTCGCGGCACGTACCACATCCCTTTGAAGGGCCGGGTGTGGATTGCTGCGAGCAGCTACGACGTGCTGCATATCGAGACGGATCTTCGCGAGCCAGTGAAGGATCTCGAACTTACACGCGATCATCTGCTGATTGACTACGGCCCCGTGAAGTTTGAACACGGCGATACAACGCTATGGCTCCCGTGGAACGCAGAGATGTATATGGAGTTGCGCGGAAAGCGATACCATCACACGCACACGTTGAGAAACTACATGCTATTTTCCGTGGATACCGGAAATACCATAGCGAAACCGAAAGAAGCTCTCGAGCAACAATAATCGCGAAGGTGAAGTTGAAGAAGTTGAGGCGAGTGAATAGCTAGCAGAGAGTGGTGAACAACAAGAGAGTTGAAGTTCTCTCCAGTTCAAACCCGCACTTTGAATAAGACTGTCGCGAAATAACACAGCTCAACTTTTTGAAACAAAAGAAAACGCCCCCGACTTATCGAGGGCGTTTTGAGAAGACAAATTGTTGGGTACTGCCTAGCAGCAAATTACTTCTGGGGCGGCTTCGTGGCTGGCGGCGGAGTGGCTGGTTTGGGTGTCGCCGGCTTTGCGGTTGCAGGAGCGGCACCCGGGCCGTTCTTCACGGGATATGCCTGGTCATACAAGCGAATGATGTCCTGCGTGACGTCGACTTGGTTTGACGCATAGAGGATCGGAGAGTTCTGGCCGGAGGTATCCAGAATCACGCTGAATCCGTTCTCGCGCGCGTAGCGGTCCAAAACGTCAACCATTTTGCGGCCGATGCGCTCCAGGACGTCTTGTTGCGCGGCGCTGGCGTCATCTTGAAACTCAGTTCGGAGGCGATCGAGTTTCTGCGTGCGGCGTTGTCCCTCAGCGGTGAGACGTGCCTCTTCTTCCTGGCTGAGTTTTCCTTGGCCGGACTGGAGGCGCTGCTGTAGATCAGTGATCGCCTTCGTCTGGTTGTCGATTTCAGCGGAGCGCGGAGCAAACTGCGACTGCAATTCTGCGGAGGCCTGCTTGCCCTCGGCCGTGCTTCCGATCGCACCGCGAAGATTGATGATGCCTACGGACTTGGGTACTGAAGCGGCGCCAGCCGCTGGGGCGGCCTGAGCCGACGCTGCTGCCGTGCCGATGAGGCAAGCTGCGGACAGAGCAGCGCATTTCAAAACAATTCTCAAATTCACTTTATTCTCCTTGTTTTTGGATGATCCCGATGAATCGAAACCAACCGGAGCCAACCCTTGGTTGGCTTGAATCTGTTTCCGCTTTCCCGCGCCGATACGCGGGCACTACACAAACCCCAAAGTATAGCGAGCCGTTCGTTGTGCTGCAATCAGAAAGCATTAGTGGTTCAGGCACGTCCTTTGATTTTCGCCCAATTCCTTTCTTTGCGACCCCCATAGCACACGGCCAGCCTAGTTCGGCATCGGGAAAATGAACACCCGGTTATTGGCCTGATCCACGATGACGGCAAGATTCGTAAATTGGTCGATAGCTACACCAAATTGCGGTGAACCCGGAAGCCCAATCGTGCCAATCGTTTTCAACGGGCTCGCACTGGTATCCACGAGCGAGGTGGTCTGGCCAGCGACGTTTGTGGTAAGGATCGCGCCGGTCTCTGGATTTATAGCCAGCGCGGTCGGGTTGATGCCCACGTTTACAGGGACGACGCTGGCGTTATCCGGGTTAAACGAAGAGATTACGTTGCCGCCGCTGGAGCTTGCATAAAACAGCCCGAAGTTAGCCGAATTGGTCGCCGCTGTGGGATCGAAGACGATGCCGGTCGTCGGTGCAGTTACACTGCCGGTTGCAGCCGTCGCGCTGAGGGAGGGAACGGCCAATCCGATGTCCACGGATAGCAGCGCTCCCGCAGGTGCTGACCCGTTGAAAAGTTGCAGAGACGTGACCACGGCCAAGCCTTGATTATTGGTACCGCGGTCTGGATCGATGGCCACCGCCGTTGGCAGTTGGAAGCCGCCGATGCTCACCGGAGTGAGCGTGGTCGCCGGAGTGGCGCCAAAGAGCTGGGACATATCAATTTCCGTGACGGTATTTGATCCTGTGTTTGTGATGATAACCGCGCCGGTGGCATCGTTGATGGCCACGCCCGTAGGGCTCGTCCCGGTAGAGACATCGGGGACAGCGAGAGAGTTGGTGAGCAGATTAACGAAGGACGCCGTGCCGGCGGTATTGTTGGCAACCACGGCCATACCAAACGGCTGGCTCACGGCCAACCCTTGAGGAGTCGCGCCGACGGCAATGGTATTGAGAATCGTGCCGAACTTGCCCGGGTTAGGACCCGAGCCGCCGGCTACGTCCGCTGGATTGATATCAACGACAGAAATGTTGTTGCAGCCGCTGTTGCTAACCACGGCGATTGGGGAAAAAGGTCCATTCGCAAGCTGGTCGGCAATCGCCACAGAACTCGGCATGGTCCCGCCTGAGCTGGTACAGATTTGCGACATGTCGACGGCTTGAATCACGAAAAAGTCCGTGGGGTTGGATTGCGCGCCGCTGCTGTTAACCATGTCGAGAGCATATTTGTGGGGGAACGATAGATTCGCCGCCGGAATGGTGACAATGAGCTCCCTGCTGCTGACAAATTGAACGTCACTCGCGGGAATGGCCGTGCCGTCCAACCGAACTATGGAACCAGAATCGAAACCCGAGCCGAAGACTTGTACACCGGCCAGGTCCTTCGTTGACGTAAGTGTTCCCTGCGGCACGCTGGCGTTGGGGATGCCGCCGATAACACCCAATCCCGGATTGGGGTTGGGCACCAAGATGTTTGAGATCTGCGCGGCCTTTAAAGTGTTCGCGGGTACGGGCCCGAGGTTGACAATATAGATCTGGCTGCTTCCTGACATAACGACGAAAGCCTGGTTGGTGGCCGGATCAACTGCGATGCCCCCAAACAGTGTAAGAGTATTGTTTGTGCCATTCGCCACGGTGAGCGTGGCGGTGCCAGTTCCTGGCAAAGTGGTCTGCGTGTTAAACGTGGATTGCTGCGCTGCATTTTGCGGGTTGACCAAGCAAGAATTAGGTGTGACGTTGCAAACAAAAGCAAAGCGCCTTTGGGTGACCGGATCGGAAATGGAAACCTGATTCAATTTGGGATTATAGGAAACAATGGCGTCCGAGTAGGGCTGCCAAGCTATATCCGCGGTGCCAAGCAGCTCGGGCGCATTGGCGCACGGGAGCGCGGTCGTATAGAACGTACAGGTAGAAAAGAAGGAGATGGAGCTGATGCTCTGATCCAAATCGTTGATCAAGTTGATTTGCGGTCCGTTTGTACCCGTGGCGTTGGGATCGGCAAGCGCGGCAGTGTTGGTGATTGGATTGATGGCGATGCCTTGCGCTGTCTGGGACAAGCCGCCAAAGATCAAATTCGGGCTGCTATAAAAAACCTGCGCGGCGGTGCCAGTGGCGGGGCTGGGAAGAGCAGGCACAGTCACAGTGCCGCTGGAAGTTGAGTTGATGACGAAGGTGAAGGCAGTGTCACTGATCGCAGCGACGTTGAAGACGCCGTTGAAGTTTGCGGTGGTGGGATTTGCCGAACCCGCGGCCCCGGGAGGCGGCACGCCTGCGATCAAAACTGTGCCGGAATTACCGGGGACCAGACCATTTGATGCCGTCGTGGTGACTGTGACGATTCCTGCAGCGAGCGTAAGAGTAGAAATGAAGGCCGAAGTGGATTTCTTAGTGACGT
>CAVSSD010000008.1:0-4185 GCA_963730495.1 uncultured Acidobacteriota bacterium
GCGTCGCCTCCCTCTGCAACTCAGCCATCCTCATCCGCACGCGCAAATTTTTTGGCTCGCTCTTCAACGCCGCATCGCACTGCGCCATTGCGTTGATGTAATCCTTCGCTGCCGCATACGCCGTCGACCTTAGCAGCCTCAACTCAATAGACTCCTCAGCCCCTTCCGTTCTTTCATTCAAAACCAAAATCGCCTCATCCGCGTGCCCAGCCTCCAACAAGATTCTGCCTATCGAAATTCGCTTTTCCAGCGTCGCATCTCTTGATCCTCGCAACTGTTCGAACGCCGTAATGGCATTTTTCTCCTTCTCCGCAGTCACCCAGCGACGGAACTCTGCACTCGCCCCAATCTCCGCATAGTTCCCTTCGCCAATCTCCGCGTCCGTCCAAGCCGGATTTTGCGTAAACGCCGCATCGATATATTTCAGGGCTAAGCGAGGCTCCTCAATATTTTCCGCAACTCGCGCTCCCCGAATCCACACTCGAGCCCAATCGTGTCCGCGCGCAATGGCTCCGATCAGCAACGCTCTAGCTTGGTCCAAACGCCCCGCTCGCGCCGCCAAGCTCGCCTGAATGACTTGCTGGCGCGCGCTTTGCATATCAAACAATTTTCTCAGTCCTCCGACTGGATCGTTCGAATCGTCGACACGCAAATCGATATCCATCGGAAAACCGTCCAGCGTTTTCACGAGCAGTGCAGCCGATTCGCGTCCAGTCTTCTGCCCACCCGCCGCGTCCCCCGCCACCAGCGCCGCCATCAACCTGTCCGCTAAAGTTCCCTGCGTCTTTAAAAACGCCTGCTCCATTGCTTCAATCACATTCGGCCCCACTAGCCCGTTTCCCTGAATGCTATAGCCCAAGCCAGATCGCGCTCCTGCCCAATCCGCACGCGCAGCTTCCTCACCGGTGTAGTTGGCGCCGCGCCCGTCGACGCTCACAATCCCAACCTGCCGCAACTCAATCCCTTCACCGTCGAAGTGTCCATCCCCCTCCAGAATTTCTTTCATCGCGTCGGCGGGAGCAATCCCTTGCGCCAGTAGCGCCAACCCACGCGGCCCATAATGCGGATTCGTTTCGAATTGCGAAGCCACTGCCCCAACGCCTGCCTGCGCATACGGCACGCTCGCGCCAACCGCCAAATTGTTCGTCTGCACCGCAACGCCGCACTCCCGCGTCTTCACATCGCAAGCCACAATCGAGTACGTCGCCCGCGCACTCTCCGCAGCTGCCAGAACCATCAGCAGAATCGTTAGCCCTGCACTCACAATAATTCGTCGAGACATACCACTCCCTCTTCTCCGTTGAGGTACGACCCACAATTGCAAAATGTTCCGCCAGAATTGAAATTAGGAAGCGCCAGTCCAAGCTAGACGGCGCGCGCAAGCATCTCGGTAGGCTCCAATGTCCCTTGTTTCATCAAGGCGAGAACATTCTTTATCATCAGCGGCATCTTTTCACCTATCACCACGTGCAGCCCTAGGGCCGGAAGCCCTTCTTGCGCCATCCTCGCAATCATTCGTTCCGTAAACTCCACCGAATAGTCTCTCCGCCCCCGTTCTCGCTCCAAGCGGAGGCCTGCGCGCTCCAGCGCCTCGCGATACTCCTTGCCGCTCGAGACAAAGCTCGTCTCTTCGCTTACGGCCCAGGGCAACGGGTACGTCAGCTCGCCAGGGCCAGTGCGAACCAAATCAAACACCGCAAACAATCCGCCGGCCTTCAACACTCGCCGCACTTCACTAAACAACGCATCCTTGTCCGCGATATTCATCCCCACATGAATCATCGACGCCCGATCAAACGCGCCCGCTTCAAACGGCATTTCCAAGGCGCTGCCCGCCTGAAAATCAACAAGCGCTTCGAGCTTCACCAACCGGGTCAACCGGCCCGCCACCTGCGTAAACTCCTCCGTCAAATCCACGCCAGTCACTCGACAGCCATGCCCGGCGGCAAAATACCTCGCTGGACCACCGATGCCGCTCCCAACGTCAAGCACTCGCAATCCCGCTCGCAATTCCATCTGCGCCGCCAGCTCTTTCGTCGCCTCGAGTCCGCCCACATGAAATTCATCGACAGGGGCCAATTCCTCCGCCGTAAGGTGTTCGACGTCGATGCCGGCGTTCTTCATAGCCGTCAGAATTTTTTCCTCCAGGCCGCCCTTACCGTAATGCCCCGCCACTTTCGTTTCAGCATCCACGATGGCCTCCTATTTTTCCCCGAACTGACTTCGCTCCAAATATCTCCGGGCAGCCGACAATTCGCCCCTGGGCCCATTTACAGTTCTCACAACTCCATTTTTGACCGCAGGGACGAAACACGAAAGATATCCGGATTGCTTCCGAGTTTGCGATGAAGCGCAACACGAGTTCGGCCTTCAACGAGCTTTCGGCGTAGGCGCCTTCATCAATTCCACAAACATGTTGTCAAATCTTGCCAGATCCAAATCCATCTGGATTTCCACCAACCGCGCGCCAAGCTTCGGATTGTCTTTCTCTACCCACGTGAGCGTGTTTCCATAGCCCGCGCCGTGGTCGATATCCACGCTCATATAGCGCATTTCCTTTTTCGTGATTAGCGTCGGGTCAATCCACGCCGCAGCCGCTAATTCATCCCACATATACGAACCGCCCTGGTCCGCCATAAAATATTTCACGACGTACTGCGCGGCTCCGCTGTTGCTCTTCTTAATTTCAGCCACCATGGCGTCGGTGATTCTGGTTTTCACGGAGATGTCCACCGGCGTGCACACGATCTTCTTCCACGGCGCCTCTAACACGCTCTTCGCCGCTTCCGGATCGAACCAGAAATTAAATTCGTGGCGCGGGCTGCTGATGAACTCCGGATCATCCGTCTGTGGACTCAAGCTTCCGCCCATAAACACCAGGCCTTCGGCCAATTCCGCAAAGCGCGGATCGATGGCATTGGCGAGCGCCAGGTTCGTCATCGGGCCTCCTTCGTAGATCGTCACTTCATGCGGATATTTGTGAACCATGCGGATCAGGAAGTGAGCGGCGTCCTCATCCGCCGGTTTTGTGGTCGGTTGGCCTTCTAAAAGCGCCGGAATTACATCATGTTCATGCCACCAGCGATCGTCCCAAGCCCCGGCGAACTCAACTTTTCCATATCTCGCCTGCCATAAAAGCGCTTCCTTACGCCGATGCACGAGCGGAAACACCGCTCCGGGCACCACCGGAATATCGGTCCTTCCAATCAACTCCAGCAGCCGCAGCGTATGCGCCACCTCTTCGTCTCGCCATTGGTTTCCGCTGACCACAGTAATCCCCAGCACTTCCACTTTGGGAGATTGAATCAAGGTCAATAGAGTCTGCATATTGCTGCCGCCCGGCCCCGAACAATCCTGATTGATGATCACTTTCCGAGCCTGCTGCGCGAATCCCGAGCTCCCAGCAATCAAAAACAATGCAACGAATAGCAGTAGTCTCAAATTCCTCATCACAGGCCTCTCAGAGTTTTTCGTACTCTCCAAACAAACTGCACAGAGATTCGGCGTGCCGCCAGCGCTCGAAACCTATTCAAATCAACTCTTCGTAGCTCTCGTGGTCGCCAATCCAGAACCACAAAAATCCACCCGCCCGTCTGACAGCCAGTGTCCGATAGTTTAGCGTGACCCGCGCCGACCACACTTCTTGGCCGTGGGATTCTCCAACTTTCTTGAATTGTAGCGAAGGATACTGCGGATTACTCTTCAACAGTGCGAACTGCTTGTCGGCGCGATTTCGTATCGCAAGGGGCAGCGCTTGGTAGGCTCGCCAAAAACTTTCCGTGGCAAGGTGATCCATTCAATTACAGCGGACGAACTCTTCCGCGCTTTTCGTCGTCCAGCGCGCTTTGCACGGCTCCGTCCAGACGACCGGCCGCCAAATCCCCCTCGATTTGTCGATCGAGCGGTCTCGGTCCCGCGTATTCGTCGAGCCACAGCCGCAGTTCTTCCAGCTCTTCTTGCGAAAGCGTACCGATCGCGCGCTCAATCTCTTCGATCTTTTTTCCGCTCATATCTCGCGCCCTTTTATGATTCTACCCCGTCGCCCAATATTATAGCACCGCCGCTTTTCGACTCCCTTTCTGCTAACAGGTCGTGTCGGCTACCGGCAACTCACTGATCGCCGCGCCGCAATACAGCCACTTCAATCCCGCGAGCCCCCGTCGCACCGCGGCGCCCATCTAGCCA
>CAVSSD010000009.1:0-252643 GCA_963730495.1 uncultured Acidobacteriota bacterium
CTGTGGAAAGCGCCAAAGCCGGGCGAGCATTTCTGGGAGACGCCGATCGGCAAGGGCCGTCCTGGCTGGCACATCGAGTGCTCCGCGATGGCCATGAAGTACCTCGGCGAGACGATGGACATTCACACTGGCGGAATCGATCTTGCTTTTCCGCATCATGAAAACGAAATTGCGCAGAGCGAAGGGGCTACCGGGAAAACCGTTTGTGCGGTACTGGATGCACGCAGAGCATCTGCTCGTCGAAGGCGAGAAGATGTCGAAGTCGCTCGGGAATTTCTATACCCTGCGCGATTTGTTCGCGAAGGGATACAAGCCCTCGGCGCTGCGGTTTGCGCTGGCCAGCGTGCCGTACCGTAAGCAGCTCAATTTTACGTTTGACGGGTTGCAGCAGGCGGCAAGCTCCGTCGAGCGACTGCGAAATTTCGCCGCGCGTCTGGCGCAGGAAAATTTCCCGCAGGAAAGCAGAAGGGCATGGCCGAGCGAATCGCCGAAGCCGCGGACGAATTTGACGCCGGGCTCTCCGATGACTTGAACACGGCTCGCGCGCTGGCCGCCGCATTCGATCTTTTGCGCGAAACCAATATCGCCATGGATAAAGGCGAGTTTCGCCAGGGAGATGTTGCCGCCGTCGCAGGAATTTCTCGCGAACTTCGACCGCGTCTTCGCCATTATGGAAGACAACGATGCGGAGAAGCTGCGCGCGCTCGGTTTTGGCCCCGCCGACAGCGGCCCAGACGACGCCGAAATCGAAAAACTTGTTGCCGATCGCCAGGCCGCGCGCCAGCGCCGAGACTTCGCGGCCTCCGATCGCATCCGCAAAGAACTCGCGGATCGTGGTATACTTATTGAAGATTCAAAGGACGGCAGCGTCCGTTGGAAACGCAAATGAAACTCTCCAATCACTATCGGTTCCCCGGCAATTTCTCCCCTGCCGAGCTGCGTCCCAACCTCTTCGGCGTAGACTAAGCAATCCTTCTCCTGGCAGGGCGCGCACTCAGTATTGGTGTACGCACACAACCTGCTTTGCGGTAGCCCATCCACATTCACCGCTGACCATTTTCCCCAGGAGGAAGAGATGATTGCCACAACGGAAACGAAACTACCGAAGCTGATTACCGCACTGCCCGGACCCAACGCCAAGCGCGTTGTCGAGAGCGACGCCAAGTTCATGTCGCCGTCTTACACGCGCGACTATCCGCTGGTTGCCAAGCGCGGCCACGGCGCGATTGTTGAGGACGTGGACGGCAACGCATTCCTGGATTTCGCCGCGGGCATCGCCGTTTGCTCGACGGGCCATTGCCATCCCAAAGTCGTCGCCGCTATCCAGCAGCAGGCCGCCGAGCTGATTCACATGTCCGGCACGGATTTTTACTACGAGAGCATGCCGCGCTCGCCGAGAAGCTGTTGGGCACGCTGTCCGGCGCCGCGCCGAAGAAAGCTTTCTTCACCAATTCCGGCACGGAAGCCGTCGAAGGCGCCATCAAGCTGGCGCGTTATGCCACCAAGCGCGACAAAATCATCGCGTTCTACGGCTGCTTTCACGGACGCACCATGGGCGCGCTTTCGCTCACCGCTTCGAAAACCACGCAGCGCAAGGGATTTCGGCGCGCTGCTCTCCGGCGTCTAGCACATTCCTTTTCCGAATGCCTATCGCTGCGCGCACGGCCATACCGCGGAAACTTGCGGCGCGGAAATTCTCGAGCTACTCGAACAGCAGATTTTCAAGCGCCTCTTCGATCCCGAGGAAGTCGCCGGAATCATCATCGAGCCGATTCAGGGCGAAGGCGGATACGTTCGTTGCGCCGAACTTCTTCCTGCAAGAGCTGCAGCGCATTTGCCGCAAGCACGGCATCATGCTCATCGCCGACGAAGTGCAGTGCGGCATGGGCCGCACCGGAAAGTGGTGGGCGCATCAATCGCCGGAATCGAGCCGGACATTATCTGCGTCGCCAAAGGCATCGCCACCGGCATGCCGCTCGGCGCGATCTTCGCGCCGGCCAGCATCATGAATTGGAAGCCCGGAGCGCACGGAACGACGTTCGGCGGAAATCCGGTCTGCATCGCGGCGGCTCTGGCGACGGCGGAGCTTGATCGAAAGCGAGTACATCGAAAATGCCCGCCGCATGGGCGATTATCTTTTCAGCCGCCTGGCGGATTGGACGAAGAAGTTCAAAATCGTCGGCGACGTTCGCGGCAGCGGCTTGATGATCGGCATTGAAATCGTCCGCGATCAGCGGACCAAGGAAAAAGCCGCGGACCTGCGCAATGCCATCGTCGACCTCGCGTTCCACAAGGGGCTGTGCATCCTGGGCGCGGGCGAAAATACCGTCCGGTTGTCCCCGCCGCTGCTCATCGACGAAGAGCAGGCGGACTTTGCCGTGCGCACCCTCGAAGAGTGCATCCGCGAAGCCGAAACAAAAATCTAGCGTCGATTTGACACGCCAGCGCTCGACGTCATCGTTGGCGCAGTTGTAGTGGCGCAGCATGCTGCGCCACTACAGCGCTAATTTCGCATCCTCGTTATCATAAAAGTATACTGTCATCAGCGTAAATCATTTAGTATATACTGCCCACCGCAAGGTACGTTTTCGTGGAGAGCCGATGCCGACTTGTCTCGCGATTGATTTTCCAAGCTGTCCATTGGGCCGCGCGAAAGGGCTTGCGCGAATGGCGATCACCCGCTCCATCGCCTCGAAGGCAAGAAAACACAGAGGCGCGCCAAACCGGCATTCGCGGCGAGACCTACGCCTATTGGTATCTCCGCCGCCAAGGCTACATCTTCATCGCGCGGAATTTCACTCCCCGCGCTTCAAAAGGCGAGATCGATATGGTCGGTTACGACGGCAAGACGCTGGCTTTCGTCGAGGTCCGAACACGCACCGTGCGCGAAGAAATGTCGGCCTTGCCGGAGAAGCGTCACGCCGGGCAAACAACACCTCCTGGCCCGCATCGCGCAGCAATTCCTGGCGGAGCGCCGCGTCCCGGAATGCCCCTGCCGGTTCGACGTCGTCGCGATCGACAACTCTCCCGGCAAGCCGCCGGTAGTGCGCCTGCACAAGGACGCCTTCAGCCCTCAGATGTAAAATTCCACAGGAAAATCCTGGGGAGCGGCTTTTCAGCACCGCCAGAAGCGGTACAATCGGAGCCAAGGGCGGAGCCAGATGGTGCTCTCTCCGCGCTCAAATCTTTGACCCCTTTCGAGGAGGATTGCTTTGCCGGAGTTGCGAAAAGACCCGATTACTGGCCGCTGGGTGATTATTTCCACGGAACGCGGCAAGCGCCCAAACGATTTTCTGCGCGAGAGCGTGGCGCCTCTGCCAAACGGCAAAAATTGCCCGTTTTGCTCCGGCAATGAAGCGAAGACGCCGCCGGAGATTCTGGCCTACGGCCGGAGCAACGGCGGCGCGAACACGCCGGGCTGGAGCGTTCGCGTGGTGCCCAACAAATTCCCGCGCTGGGCATCGAAGGCGATCTCGACCGCGAGGGCGAAGGCATGTTCGACCACATGAACGGCGTCGGCGCGCACGAGGTGATCATCGAAACGCCCGACCACGCGGCGACGCTGGCCTCGTTGCCGGAGCGCGCCGTCGAAGACGTGCTCTGGGCCTACCGCGACCGCATGCTCGATCTCAAGAACGACAAACGGTTTCGCTACGTGCTGATCTTCAAGAATCATGGCGAAGCTGCCGGCGCTTCCCTCGAGCACCCGCATTCGCAGTTGATCGCGCTGCCCATCGTGCCCCGGCGCGTGCGCGAAGAGGTGGACAGCGCCTGGCACTATTACGACGAAAAAGAGCGCTGCATCTTCTGCGACATCATTCGCCAGGAACGCGACACCGGCGTGCGCGTCATCGGCGAAAACGATCACTTCATCACGCTGGCGCCTTATGCCCCGCGCTTTCCGTTTGAGATGTGGCTGCTGCCCAAGGTGCACGGTTCATCGTACGAAAACAATCAGAGCACCATGTACGCCAGCCTGGCGCGCATGTTGAAGGACACCCTGATGCGGCTGGACGCCGTGCTCGACCGTCCGCCTTACAATTTCATGATCCACACCTCGCCCATCGGCGAAGAAATCAACGATCATTACCACTGGCACATCGAGATCATTCCCAAGCTCACCAAAGTCGCCGGATTTGAGTGGGGCACCGGTTTTTACATCAATCCGACGCCGCCCGAGGAATCCGCGCGCTTCCTGCGCGAAGCCAAAATCGCTTCGCCGCTGGCGCCCGCAAAAAAATAGCGCGCCGGACGCACGCAGCGGCCGCCCAGTTTCCAGGCCTCGGCTAGAATTTTCGCTATACTTGCTGAGTTCGGCGCGGTACCCAAGTGGCCTAAGGGAGAGGTCTGCAAAACCTCCATTCGTGGGTTCGAATCCCACCCGCGCCTCCAAATTTTCCCTTTACATTTAATATGTTTTGAAAAATTGTACGAAAAATGTAAGATGGTTTTGGCGTCCAGCCTCTGACTAAGGCATGCCGCCGCATCTTAACTTAAGCGCTAATGACCTTGGGCGAAGGAAGACTGGGAACTATATAGAAGGGCTACCTACAGGAAATACTGTACTTCACCAACGAAGCGGGTCGGTGTAGACTTATGTAGGTTGAACGACAAAGTGGTCACACGTGTCCTCATTGCCGACGATAGTCAGATAGTGCGAGGAATCATCCGGACTTTCCTTGCGCGAAGACCGAATGTGGAAATCTGCGGAGAAACCGCTGATGGCCGTCAAACGATTGATGCCGCGCTAGCTCTCCAGCCGGACTTGCTCATTTTGGATGTGATGATGCCAGAGTTCAATGGCATCGAGGTAGCATCCATCTTGAAAAAAAGCCTACCGAAGACCAAGACTATTCTGTTCACGATGTACGAGGATTACATCAAGAGTATTGCTTTAGCCGCCGGTGTCAGCGTGATTCTCTCAAAGTCAGACGGGCTGTCCCCACTCCTCCTGGTCCTGGAGTCTATGCTGAATCGAGCAACTACCTCGTAAGCGGGTCACCCATTTCCTTTAGGCGCTTCCGGACAGCTCTTAGCCAGCCACCCCTGCGCTACGTCCCTTGCATCTGATACCTCCTCATGTAAAATCAGTCGGTTACAAGCTAACAACGCCTGGTTGGGTGCGAATCCGACCCGCATGCCCAAATTTATTGCAAGAAACACGATCGCTGGTGGAACGCATGAGCACTTCGTCTCTCCGATCAACGGAACAAACTGCGCTCCCCGCTGATCGCGCTCGACTCTCAGAAGCGCAAATCCCTGCCATAGTGGAAAATGTCCTCGCAGCCACGCAGTTCGTCGACATTCACACCCATTTGTACTCTCCGGCCTTTGGCAAGATTGGCTTGTGGGGCATCGACGAACTTCTGACCTATCACTATCTCGAAGCGGAACTTTTCCGTTCTTCTGCCATCAAGCCGGAGCAATACTGGGCGCTTTCCAAAAGCGAGCAAGCCGATAGAATTTGGCAAGCTCTCTTTGTCGAAAACACTCCGATCTCAGAAGCCACGCGCGGCGTCATCGCCGTGCTCAAGGCTTTCCATTTACCTACCGATCGGCCGGATTTGGTCGAAGCAAGATCGTTCTTCAAGGCGCAAACCATCGAAATGCATATTGAGAAAGTGTTTGAAATGGCGGGCGTCAGCACTGTTGTTATGACGAATGACCCTCTCGACCCAGCGGAAGCTGCGGTCTGGATGAAGGATGTAGCAAGCCATAAGCAATTTCTTCCGGTCCTTCGCCTCGATCGAATTCTGTGCACTTGGTCCGCGCACTGGAATGTCTTAGCCAGCCAAGGCTACCGCGTTGACGAGCAGGCCTTTGGGAACTCCGTATCCGAAGTGCGGCGCTTTTTGCTGGACTGGTGCAAGCGCATGCAGCCCGTCTACATGGCAGTCTCGCTCCCAGATACGTTCGCTTATCCCACAGACACTGTCGGCAACAAATTGCTGAGAGACGCGGTGCTTCCCGCTTGCCGCGAACTGGATTTGCCGCTCTCCCTCATGATTGGAGTTCGCAAACAGGTCAATCCATCGCTTCGCTTGGCCGGCGACGCTCTCGGCAGAGCGGACCTGCGTGCCCTGGAAAATCTTTGCCGCGAGTTTCCCGATAATCGTTTTCTGGTGAGTGTCCTGAGCCGGGAAAATCAGCACGAACTTTGCGTTTACGCTCGAAAGTTTAATAACCTGATGCCGTTCGGCTGTTGGTGGTTTCTGAACAATCCATCGATTGTGGAGGAAATCACCCGCGAGCGCCTCGAGATGCTCGGGACAAGCTTTATACCGCAACATTCCGATGCTCGCGTGCTCGAGCAAGTCATCTACAAGTGGAACAATACGCGCCGGACTATGGCGCGCATCCTGTCCGACTCTTATCGTCTTTTGTCCCAAGACGGCCGCGGCGTGACTCGCGCCGATATTCAACGCGACGTCACCCGCCTTTTTTGTTCGAACGCAGAAGCCTGGATCTCTTCACGGGCGCCCGTTTCTGATACACCGGGGAAATCCTAAAGCTCGCAGCGAAATGCTGCTCTCATCTGCTCGTGGTAAGGTTTCCATTCGCCCCAGCCTATAGAATCCAATATAATTTCGTTCGCGGAAGCGCACAGCCCATTCGGCAATTGACGACGCAGGAGGTTACGATCACCTTGAAATCGAACGCTCACATCCTTATAGCTGCACTCGCAAAGTGCGCGTCGCTATCTCTATTTCTGATTGCTGCATTGCCGGCGCAGGATTCTACTTTCCACGGCGCGCCGCCATCCGCCAAACAACTGAAGAATCCCTTCGAGGGACAGCACCCCCCTTCCGGCAAGGCAGACTATCTTTCGCGGTGCGCCTCGTGTCATGGACAAAACGGAGAAGGCACGGGAAATATTCCCGCGCTGGCAACCGGCAAAGCGCAGGGCGCCAGCGATGGCGAGATCTTCTGGTACATCACCAAGGGAGACGTGAACAACGGTATGCCGCCTTGGGCAAGCCTGCCGGAGGAGCAAAGATGGCAGATTATCAATTATCTGCGAGTCCTCGGAAGCTTGAAACCCGGGTCGCCGCGCGTTGAGCTTTCCGCCGATGAAGCCGTCGCGACTGCCTCGAACGCACCTCCGGCCAATCCACCGTTCACTGACTACCGTGTCGAAAAGCCCGGCATGGTCCGCAAGATCACACTCAAGGATCTGCCCGAGCCGCTGGCAACGTCGTCGTCCGGCAATGGTCCTAAGCTGGTGCCGCGTCCAAAGGACGCGTGGCCGCAAGTTCTTCCCGGCTTCAAAGTTGAGCTTTATGTGTCCGGGCTCGATCAACCGCGTTTGATTCGTACCGCGCCCAACGGCGATTTTTTCGTCGCCGAAAGCCACACTAATAACATTCTGGTTTTCCGCGGAGTCACTGCCGACGGCAAGGCCGCGCAGACAGAGACTTTCGCTACCGGCCTCAACCGTCCGTTCGGTATTAACTTTTATCCTCCTGGTCCGGACCCGCAATGGATCTACGTTGGCAATACGGATTCGGTTGTGCGCTTTCCCTATCGCAACGGCGATTTGAAGGCTCGCGGTCCCTCGGAGCATATTGCTGACGTGCCCGGGGGCTCCGGGCACTGGACGCGCGATATTCAGTTCTCTCTGGATGGCAAGAAAATGTTTGTCTCTGTTGGCTCGGCCTCAAATATCGACGACCCCGATACCACGCCGGCAGAAAAAAATCGCGCTGATGTACTGGAGTTCAATCCCGATGGCTCGGCGATGCAAATTTATGCCTACGGCATCCGCAATTGTGTAGGCTTGGCCATGAATTCGAAGACTGGTGAGTTGTGGTGTTCGGTGAACGAACGCGACGCCCTAGGTGACAACCTCGTTCCCGATTACATCACCCATGTGCAGGACGGCGGTTTCTATGGCTGGCCTTGGTGGTACATGGGTGGCCACCAAGACCCGCGCCACCCGGGCAAGCATCCCGAGCTGGGAAATAAAGTCATTACGCCAGACGTAATCCTCAACCCGCACAACGCGTCGCTGGAACTAACTTTTTATGACGGCAAACAATTTCCAGCGGAATATCAGGGCGATATTTTCGCGGCCGAACACGGCTCATGGAATCGCTCGGTTCGCGTGGGCTATGAAGTCATTCGCGTGCCGCTGCATCAAACGGGCCACGCTACCGGCGAATACGAGGATTTCATGACGGGATTTGTAGTAGACAACGGCCACGTCTGGGGACGCCCCGTGGGCGTTGCCGTCGCCCAAGATGGCTCACTGCTAGTCACTGATGACGGCTCAAAATCCATCTGGCGCGTCAGCTACGCCGGAAAGTAACTCCGCGCGAGCGAGTGCCGACCATTCCTTGTAGGGGCGGGGCTTGCCCCGCCTCCTGCGCTAGATTGAATTCCGGGTATCACAACGGTTCGCGGCCAATCGTGCCCCTCAGTATCCCAATTTCTTATCCACGACATTGAGCAACGGCTCGCTCTTCCGGGATCGTTCATACTGCTCGATGAAAAACTTCATGGCATTGTCCAGCCAATCAGGCGTGTGGTCCGCGCAATGCGGAGAAAGCAAAACGTTCTCCAGCTTGTAGAACGGATGACCTGTCGGCAAGGGCTCGTGATCGAAAACATCCAGCGCCGCGCCTTTAATTCGGCCAATAGAGAGCGCGCCAATCATGGCCTCCTCGTCGATCACCGGTCCGCGGCCAACGTTGATCACCACCGCCGTTGGCTTCATCGCCGCAAACTCCGCCTCGCCTACCATTCCTCGCGTCTCCGGAGTCAGCGGCGCCGCAACGACCACATAGTCGCAACGCGAAATCATCTCCAGCCGCCGTTCGGGCGTATAAGTTTGCGCAACCAATGAATCTGCAGCCTGCGAAGATGAAGCATGGCGCCGCACGGCGAGCACCGTCATTCCCAGTGCACGCGTTCTTTCCGCGATGGTCCGCCCGATGTCTCCATATCCAATAATTCCGACGGTGTGCCCTGAGACCCATGAAACGTCAAACGCTTCCCATACGCCAGCCATCTGATTCCGAATCATGCGCCGAAAATCTTTCGCGAAATACAAGATCGCGCCAAGCGTAAACTCGCCGAGCGATGCGCTGAACACTCCCGCCCCATTGGTGAGCGGCACGGGACTCTCTCTTAATTCCGTGAACAGCGTTCTCTCCAAACCCACGGAGCGCGAATGCACCCAAAGCAGGTTTGGGCATATCGCAAACACTTCTTTGAAGAGCGCGAGCGATCCAGACCAATTGAACAGTACAGTTGCGTGAATGGCCTCCTGCTCAAATACTGCAGCCGAGTCTCCGGCGATGATCTTCACATCCGCGAGCTGCCGCCTCAGCATCGCAAGCTGCGCCTCCGCAGGCTCAGTTGCACTGACCAGTACCAGGATTGTGTCGTTTCTCATCGGTTTCGCGAGAACAGGGCAAAAGATTACACCACAATCCGCGCAAACCGTATTCAGTAAACGTAATTTAGAAGAAGCAAATTCGGTGCGAGCTAAAACTCCATCGAGACCGAAATATTTCCAGATTTTAGAGAATTGTCGGCTTTGCGAAAAACAAATTTTATCTGCGCTTTGTTTGAGGTTCCCCGGATTGATCATTGCCGTGGCAATCGGAAACTTGATCAGTTGGGTGCCTGCACTGTCGACCAGAGTCACGTCATACATGCTCGTTGCGCCCAACGACTCAGAAACGTTGGTCGAGCCATTCGACAAAGTCTTCGCGACGACCACCGTGTCAGACCCTGAAGCGTTCTGTTTGCCAAACGTCACGGTTCCTTGGACATTAGACCCGTCGTCCCAGCGCGCACTCATCGAGAGACTTGTTGTGGATGTTTGTGGCCGCGCGGGAAGCGCAAAAACAGTGGTCAAGCAAAGAATGACTATAGCGAGATAGTTTTTCAAGTGGGCCCCCCTGAAGCAAATTTGATTTCTCAGCGATTCGGTGTGTCTCTTGCGATTCCCGGGGAGAGGGGGACCCGTTGTTGGCCGTTCCGATTGCAGTTGGAGACTAACAAGGAAAACGGCGTGCGGTTAGTTGGACGGTAAGACAGAATCAGTACAGCGTACTTCGTGCAGCCACCGGCTGCCCTTCGCCGAATGATCATGACTGTAAGTTCAATTTGTAAGACAGATTGGCAGTTGACCGCGTGATTTTAAAGTTCTAGGTTTGTCTGCATAGGGTCTCAATTTTTCGGAAGGAATTCTGTGCCGCTAAAAAACTCCAAGTCGCTTAGAAGTCATCGCTGGTACGGGCCCGACGATCTTCGTTCTTTCGGGCATCGATCGCGCGCCGCTTCGATGGGCTGCACACAAGCTGACTATGCAGGGAAGCCTGTCATCGCGATCATCAACACCTGGGGTGACATCAATCCATGCCACAGCCATCTTCGCGAACGCGCCGAAGACGTGAAGAAAGGTGTGTGGCAGGCCGGCGGTTTTCCGGTCGAGATGCCCGCATTCACCCTCGGCGAAACGTTTCAGAAGCCCACGACCATGATGTATCGCAACCTCCTTGCGATGGAGACCGAAGAATTGTTGCGCTCCTATCCCGCCGACGGTTGCGTGCTCATGGGAGGTTGCGACAAAACGACGCCCGCACTTTTGATGGGCGCCATCAGTATGAATTTGCCCGCGATCTACGTTCCCGCAGGGCCGATGCTTCGCGGCAATTGGCGCGGCGAAATTCTCGGCAGCGGCTCCGACGTCTCGAAGTATTGGGCAGAACGCCGCGCGGGCAACCTCGATCTGGAAGCCTGGACCGAGATCGAAAACGGCATCGCACGCTCGGCGGGGACTTGCATGACCATGGGAACGGCATCCACTATGACCAGCCTGACCGAAGTGCTCGGCTTCACTCTTCCGGGTGCTACCTCTATCCCCGCGGTCGACGCCAACCACCCTAAAATGGCTAACTGCTCCGGCCGTCGCATCGTCGAAATGGTTTGGGAAGACTTGAAGCCACGCGACATTCTGAGCGATGCATCTTTCAACAACGCGATTGCAGCGGTCTTTGCCCTCGGCGGTTCGACAAACGCAGTGATCCACTTGATCGCAATGGCCGGAAGAGCGGGAATAAAAATCACGCTTGACCGCTTCGATCAATTTTCAAAAAAGACCCCCATGCTCGCGAATATTCGCCCGAGCGGCAAATATCTGATGGAAGATTTTTATTACGCAGGCGGTTTGCCCGCTCTTCTGAAGGCGCTCGCGTCATACTTGGATCTGACTTGCCTTACCATCACCGGAAAATCGCTCGGAGAAAATATTTCCAGCGCTGAGATTTACAATACGGACGTTATCCGCAGTTTGGACAACCCCATTCTTGCCTCCGGCGGCCTGGCGATTCTCTACGGCAATCTCGCCCCTAACGGCGCAGTCATCAAAGCGTCCGCCGCCGAACCGCGTCTCCTCAAACACACTGGCCGTGCCGTGGTTTTCGACAGCTTCGACGAAATGAACGCTCGTCTGGATGATCCCGCCCTCGATGTCGACGCGAACAGCATCCTTGTGCTGCGCAACGCAGGTCCGAAAGGCGCTCCGGGAATGCCCGAATGGGGAAATCTGCAGCTTCCGCAGAAACTGCTGAAGGCAGGGGTACGCGACATGGTCCGCATTTCTGACGCAAGAATGAGCGGCACAAGTTACGGCGCGTGTGTGCTGCACGTCTCCCCTGAGTCTTTCGTGGGTGGGCCGCTTGCTTTGTTGAAGGAAGGCGACATCATTGATCTCGATGTTCCAGGCCGCCAGCTCAATATGCGCGTGAACGAAGAGGAACTAGCCCGCCGCCGTGCAGCCTGGCGCCCAAGAGAAGGCATCTATCCCCGCGGCTACGGCAAACTATTTATGCAGCACATCAAGCAAGCGCACGAAGGCTGCGATTTCGATTTTCTGGAAGGCACTGCGCCTATCCCCGAGCCCGAAATTCATTGAGGGAGTAAACATGAACATTGACGGGAAGGACTTGAAAAACTTCGCGCTAGCTTGCGATTGTCTCACTCGGCTGCGGCAACGAGCGACGTCCCGCACCGACAGCAAGCATCAGAATGCCGGAAAGGCACAGGCTACCGACCAAATATAAAAGCCCGGCGGTGAATGAATGCGTTCGGTGAACCAGATAACCCATCATCAGTGGCCCAACAAACCCTCCCAGATTTCCCAGCGAATTAATTAATCCGATGGAGGCCGCGGCTGCCGACTCACTCAGAAAGGCTGTTGGGACGGCCCAAAAACACGGATGGAAGGCAAAATAGCAAGCTCCCACTAGAGTGAACAGCGCGACCGCGATCGTGATGTTCGAGCTAAAAATGACCGTCAGCAATAAAATCACACCAGCGAGAAAAATCGGCGTTGCCGTATGCCACCGCCGCTCGCAAGTTCGGTCGGAGTGCCAGCTATTCAACTGTTGCATCAGAAATCCCGCAAGATAAGGCAAAGCTGCGAACAACGTTACCCGAACATCGCTCTGCCCAGACAGCCGCTTCAGAATGCTCGGCAGCCAAAACGAGATTCCGTAGCCTCCCGTCGTCGCGCAGAAATAGCTCAGCGTCAGCAAAATCACGTCGCGCTGCGAAAATGCCTGCCATATGGTGTATGAGCGAACTTTGAGCTTCGCGAGTTTTTCCTTCTCCAACTCAGTGATTATCCAATCGCGTTCGTCTGCCCGTAGCCAAGTCGCTGTTCGCGGCCAGTCCGTGAGATAAAAAATCGTGATCACGCCAAACACGACGGCCGGAATTCCTTCGAGAATGAACAACCATCTCCAGCCTTTCAGACCGAGCCACGTGATTCCCAACAATAAACCTGCGAGTGGCGAGCCAATCACATAAGAAAGCGGATTGGCTGCGTAAAACACAGCGATAGCTTTGGCGCGGTCCTGATATCGAAACCAGTGCGACACGTAAACCATGACAGCAGGTAAGAAGCCTGCCTCTGCTGCCCCTACAAGAAATCGCACCAAATAAAATT
The DNA here is from genome assembly GCA_963730495.1 of uncultured Acidobacteriota bacterium. GTDB lineage: Bacteria > Acidobacteriota > Terriglobia > Acidiferrales > UBA7541 > Acidiferrum. Next base: position 12,962 of record CAVSSD010000009.1, read on the forward strand.
CCCGAGCCGTGTGGATAAACGCCATCAGCGCGGTTATGATTCCCCAGGAAATCATGATGCGGGCAATCCACCGGCGCGCGCTCCATCTCTCGGCAATCAGTGCGCCAGGGATTTCCAGCACCAGGTAGCCGATGAAAAATATGCCGGCTCCGAGACCGACGACTTTGTCGTTGAAGCCCAGATCGCCGGGCATCTGGAGCGCCGCCGCGCTGACGTTCATGCGGTCCAGGAAGGCGATGATATAAAGCAGGAAGAGAAAGGGAAGAAGGCGCCACGCAATTCGTTTTCGTGCGCGCTGGGCGACCGCTGGGACCGTCGGTGTGACGTCCATCTTCCCTCGATTCGCAAGCTCGCAAGGAGCGGCGGAGGTATCCTGCACCACTTTTGGTTATTCGCGGCGTAAAATTTGCGTCGAGTGGCATGCTCAAAAAAAGGGCCCCGGCTTTCTTGCAAAGCCAGACTGCTCCTGGAGTTGAAATGCGAGAGTACGCGATTGCAGCCATCCCCGCCGATGGCATCGGCCCCGAAGTCATTGCCGCAGGTCTTGAAGTGTTGCAGGCGCTCACACAGAAGGTCGGCGGTTTTCAATTAAAAGTGGAAACGTTCCCCTGGGGCTCGGAGTACTACAAAAAACATGGCGCAATGATGCCGCACAATGGCCTCGAAATCCTGCGTCCGTTCAGCGCGATTTATTTTGGCGCTGTCGGCGCGCCTGATATTCCCGACCACGTCACGCTCTGGGGTTTGCGGCTCGCGATCTGCCAGGACTTCGACCAGTACGTCAATCTGCGGCCCACACGCATCCTTGCAAGGCCTTTCATCGCCGCTCCGTGATTGCAAGCCAAGCGATCTCGACTGGGCCATCGTCCGCGAAAATACCGAAGGCGAATACTCCGGCCAGGGCGGACGCGCGCATCGCGGTTTTCCCGAAGAAGTCGCCACGGAAACTTCCATTTTTACTCGTCGCGGCGTGACGCGCATCATGCGGTTTGCATTCAAGCTCGCACAATCGCGCCCACGAAAGTTGCTCACTGTCGTCACCAAGTCCAACGCGCAACGCCACGGCATGGTCTTCTGGGATGAAATCGCAGCGGAAGTCTCGAAAGAGTTTCCCGACGTTGCCTGGGACAAAATGCTCGTCGACGCGATGACCACGCGCATGGTCGCCAAACCCGCCAGCATCGACACCATCGTGGCCACAAATCTTCACGCCGACATATTCTCCGACCTAGCCGCCGCGCTCGCTGGTAGTCTCGGAATCGCGCCGACCGCCAACCTCGATCCTGAACGGCGCTTTCCTTCCATGTTCGAGCCCATTCACGGCGCAGCTTTTGACATCACAGGAAAGGGAATCGCGAATCCAATCGGCGCATTGTGGACTGCCGCGCTAATGTTGGAACATCTTGGTGAAAAGGATGCCGCCACACGATTGATGCATGCCGTGGAACGCGTCACTGCTTCTGGCCTCCACACTCCCGATCTCGGTGGCAAAGCCACAACGCGAGAAGTCACCTCTGCCGTTTGCGACGCCATCCACACTTCCAACGTTTGATCACACGTCGACGCTTGGCATAATCTCCGCCCAACAAAATTATTTGGACGGGTCCACGACTTGCACATGATGATGTTCGAGCAAATCGCCCGTCGCGTGATCCACCTGTGTAACGGCCACTTGAAAATTAACCTGAGATTGAATCAAGTTCAGCTCGGCTTGTGCGAGCTGCGTTTGCGCGTCGAGGACAAAAAAGATTTGTTCCGTGCCCAATTCATACTTTCGTTCATCGGCGTGCAGCGTTTCTTTCGCCAGATCTACGGCCACTTTCGCAGCTTCCATCCCGAGCTTGGCGGCTTCGAGCGCGTGTACGGCGCTCGTAACGTCTAGCAAGATGCTTTGATTCGTCTCTCTCTGCTGATACTGGTCGTGGCCCCTGCTTACCAGGGCATCGGCTAGATTTGCCTCCGCGCCGTGGTTTTTTATCGGCAGCGCCAAGGAAAGCGTCGCGCCATACGCAGGGAAAGCAAAACGGAAGGACTGGCTCAAACTTGTGCCTATCCCTGTATTTGCAACGCCGGGTTGGTAGCCATTCAGACCGTTCCCCAAATAGAAACCAGAGAGTTCGAGATCTGGCTTTAGATTGTTGTGAGCAAGGCGAATGCTAAGTTCATCGATGGCGAGCTGTTGATGTACGGCTTCCAACTCCGGGCGATTCGCAATAGCGCGCGCGAGAGCAGTGGGAATATCAATGGTGAGCAGTTCTCCAACGGGTTCGGGACGATCCGTCAATTCAAGATCAAGCACACGCGTTGCAGGGTCGATGTCCGCAGCGATGCCCTGGCGAAATTGATCCTCGGCTTGCTTGACGGCGTATTCCGCTTGAATCACTCCCACACGCCGCGACGCAACCTGCGATTCGGAGCGATAAATATCCAGCGGAGGTAACGCTCCCAGGCTCAGCGCCTTTTTGTCGTGGTCGTAGCTCTTCTGCGCTTCATCCAGCGATTTCTGCTGCACTGCGAGGACTTCTCGAGCGAGTACGACGTTCCAGTAATTGCCCACAATCTGCTGAACAATGTCGCTCACCTCTCCAAGAAACGAAGCGCGAGCCTGCTTCAGGTTGCGCTGTGCGATCAAAATCGGTGCGCGGTTGGGAAAGAGTCCGCGGTTGCGCAAAAGCGGTTGGGTCAAGATAAATTGCAGTGTCGTCGCGGTGGCAGGATTCAGTGTGTTGAACGAGCTATTGGTCGAAGTTTTGTCCGCGATGAGTGAACCCTGAAAATTCGTGCCCGTTTGAAAGGTTTGTGAGTAGCCGATCTGCGTCTGCTGCGTCAATTCATTGAGGATGGACGCTCCAGACAGTTGCGTCGAAGTGGGCGTCTTGTTCCTCTGATCGGTGAAGCTCGACGTCAGCATCGGATCAAACGGTGCATAGACGCGCTGAAGATTATTCACCGCGGTGTCAATCTGGTAGTGGTCCAGACGAATGTCGGTGTTATAGGAAAGGGCCAGGCGAATACAGTCGTCGAGGGAAAGCACGAGCTTTCCGTTGACGACGTGGTCCTTCAAATCCTGAGGAGCAAGCAGCGGCGCTGCGGGCTTTTGCTTGCCACTGATTCCCAGATACCTTTCCATGGGCGAAGAGTTCTGCGCCCTCGACAAGGTCGCACTTACCGCCATGCACGCAAGCAATGAGATCGCAACACAAAAAAAGCGCACCACTTTCATGATCACCCCCGACAGGATCACCTGAACGTAAACTGCAGTTATTCGTACCGAATGGCCTCGACAGGATCGAGCCGTGCTGCCTTCACTGCCGGATAGATCCCAAAAATCAATCCCACAGAAATGGAAACCACGAACGCCAGTAGAATCGAACTGACCGTAACCACTGTCGACCATCCGGCTAGCCACGCGATCAATTGCGACATGGCGAACCCCACGACCACGCCCAGCAGACCGCCCGCGAAGGAAATGAGCGTCGCTTCGATCACGAACTGACGGATGATGTCCCAGCGCCTCGCGCCGATGGCTCGGCGAACTCCGATTTCACGCGTACGTTCGAGAATGGCGGCGAGCATGATGTTCATAATTCCGATTCCGCCTACCAAAAGGGAAATGGACGCGATGGCCACCATTACGGTGTTAAAGAGTTGCTCTGTTCTTTTCTGCTGGGCCAGCAGTTCGGCGGGCACAATCACGCTGAAGTCTCCCGCATCGTGATGGGAAGAATTGAGAATGCCGCGCACCACTTCCGCATTCGTGACGCTCGTGTCCGTCGATGCCAGATGCAAATACATGCCGTCGATTTCGTCCTTCAGCCAGCTCTGCGAGTCTTCCAGACGATAGAGGACCGAGTTCAGCGGGGCGTACACTAGATTATTCATATCCTCTGTGCGAACGCCGGACACGTCCGATTCGGGAGCAAGTTGCGGCCCTGCGATGCCAATCACGTGGCACCACATTTCGTTGAGCTTTATGTATTCCCCGACCGCTTGAGACGCGCCAAACAAGCTGTCTTTTGCGGCCGCGCCCAGGACGCAGACGGGTGCGGCAGCGGCATTGTCCGAAGCGTCGAAGAAGCGCCCTTCCGTCACGCGCAAATGACCAATCTCCAAATAGCTCGGCTCGACGCCGTAAACAACGGGCGCGTCCTGCTGAGGCTTCGGAAGAATTTTCGTGGGAGTAAAGCGCTTCCGCGGAGTTGCTTCCTTTATGTCCGAAACATTCTGTCGGATGATCTGATAATCCCTGAGCGTAAGTCCCGGCGAAATTTTCCGGACTTTCTGTAGCTCCTGGTCGTTGCGCGCTTCTTTGGCTTCCACAATCAAATTGCGCACGCCCAGCTGCTCGATGAACGCCATCACCTTCTGCTGCGCTCCCGCGCCGATCGAAAGCATCGCCACAACTGCCGCGACGCCAAAAATCATTCCGAGCATGGTCAGCAAAGAACGCAGTTTGTGGCTGGCCAGGTTCTCCAAACCAAAAGCAAGATCGGGCAGCCACTGTTCCAGGGATCTCGGCTGAGCCATCGAACCAGGTTTCATCGCCGCCCCATTCGTTTCAATTGGAACTTGCCCCCAGGCTTGGAGTTGCGCTCCCGCCCTCTTTAGGTTTCCCGGAGCGTTTTTTGTCTGGATTCACCAGCGCGACGACCGTTCCGACCGGAATCCCTTCGAGAATAGCTCTTCCTTCGCTCAGGGCAAGGACTTTGACTTCCTGCATTTCAAATCCTCGGCCGCGCTCGCAATACACAATCTTCTTCCCAGCATGTTCGAAGACAGCTTCCGCCGGAAGAGACACGGCGCGTGCGAGGTGATCGCCAAGAATGCTTAGTTGCGCCTCGAAGCCCGGACGTAGACGCGGATCGGCACGGTCCAGTTGGATAGCCACATCGAACTTATGCTTCGCGTTGTCGTCCCAGAATTCGCGGGCGGTAGCACCGCCCACTGTTCGCACTTTTCCGGTAAAAGACTCGCCGGGAAGCGCATCCACCTTTATCTCCACAGACTGACCTGTCTTGAGGTTCGTGCGGTCCGTTTCGCCGACCTGTGCGGAAATCTCCAGGTGGGAGCTGTCAATCACTTCTGCAATCGAGCTGCCAGGATTTACCTGATCCCCGACGTGGTAATCCGGCAGCGTCATGCCATCCATGAAAAATCCTCCGGTGGAATCGCGGTTGCCGTGAATGACCATGAGCCCATCGATCGGCGAAGTAATCTTCATGTTCTTTATGTTTAGCTCCGCTTGATCCATTTCCAGGCGCGCTTTGTGATGCTTCTCCTGGCTGATCGCCAAAGCCGCATCATTGGACGCGCCATGCGAGCGGATGTCTTGTTCAAGCTGCGTCAGGGCTCGCTTTGCCTCATCGAGCGCAAGAACGTTTTTCTGCGCGTCAATCGAGCTCAAAATTTCATTTTTACTAACTTCGAGCTCCGCTTTGCGAACTGCGTATTTTGCTTTCAAGAGCGCGGTCTGGTCTTCCGCCGTCTGGACCGCCGCATCCGCCTTGGCTTTGACGATTTCCTGGTCGGCCTGTTCAAGGTCGCTGCGGTTTTGCGCCAAATTGTATTCCTGCTGGCTCGGGTCAAACTCCAACACAACGTCGCCTGCACGCACATGAGCTCCAGCGGCCGCCAATTGGACAATCTGCAACGTTCCTCCAGCGATGGGCGGCGCCGAAAGGCCTCTCGATTGCTCCGTATGCAACGCGCCCTTCGTGAACACCTTCAGTTGAAGATCAACTTCCTTGACCGTGGTTGTCGGTACTTCCGCATCGCCGGCCAGCACCGTGGTCCGTCGGCAAGCGATACCGCTCCCTCCCAGCGCGACCGCCAGGAGAAAAGCTGGTGCCCGCGTTCTTTTTTTTCTCAACATGAAGTCTCTACTTTGCAATCGTTGGGTCCTTGAGCGCCAGCCGTTCACCGGGCTGCAGTCCCTTGGCGATCAAAGCTTCATCGCCGCTCTGGCGCGACACTTCCACGGGAGTCTCTTCGAATTTCGATCCTCGCTGCACGTAGGCCACGGTTCGTCCCGCCTTCCTGAAAAGAGCGTTTGTCGGAATCACAATTCCATCGGGGACGCGCGCCACAGCGATGCGAACGGTTGCTCCCATTCCAGGTGTGAGCCGCGAGTCGGTCTCAGCCAGGCCAAGTTCCACCGCAAAATTGCGCGGCACTGGCCACCCGGCACCGAAATCCATGCTGGCCGTAGGACTGATCGTGTCCACATGCGCGTCGAAGCTGCGGTCTGGAAGCGCATCGAGGCGCACCGTTGCGGGTTGACCCAGCTTCAGTTGACCCCTTTCTGCTTCTTCGACGCGAGCGGATATCTTCAGCGCGGAGCCGTCCGGAAGCTCCGCGATCGCTGCGCCGGGCCACGCTCGGTCGCCCGGTTTAAATGTGGTGGGGCTGCCCTGAGGCTGCCAATGATTCTGCAGCGCCACGACGCCGTCAAGCGGAGCGCGTAGAGTGAGGGACTCCAGCGCCCGTTGATCTAATTCGACTTGGAATGCAGCCTGGTCATGCTTTTGCTGTTTGCTGGCCAGATCGGAGACAGCTGCCGCTCGATCGGCTTTTAGTTTGGATTCGGTTTCCTTCTGTTTTTGCTCTGCGTCCGCGAGTTTTAGTTTGGCCTGCTCGCCCTCGATGACCGAAAGAATCTCCTGCTTGCTGGCATCCATGCGTGCTTTCTCGGTGTCGTATTTCGCGGTCATGTCGTCGGTCACGTCCTGCTCTTCCTTTAAGCGAGAGGCCGCGCGCGACTGTTGGATTTCCGCCTCCGCGGATTTGACGGCGGACTGGTCTTCTGCCAGTTTCTGTTTCACCGTAGTCGCGTCAAACTCCACCAGAAAATCACCCTTCTTCACTTTCGCGGCGTTGTCGACAAGCCTCAATATCTGCAAGTCTCCTGCCCCATAGGGTGCTGCAATCACTGCCGAGCGAATAGCTTTAACCTCGCCCTTAATTTCCAGGTAATCCACGAACTCTTTGCGCTTCACATCCGCCATCGGAAAATTCACAGCCGAACTCGCCATCCGGAAAGCTCCAAACACAAGCCCGCCAATAACCAGGATGGAAGCGCCAACGAGCGCTTTCTTTTTCGATTTCCACTTCTGATTTCCGCCGCTCATGGCCGTTCCGTCGCTTCCGGATCCTCGCCAGCGTCCCGTCGGATCACATCCCCCTCCGCCAGTCCGGACTCCACCACGGCGTTCAGGTCATTGCGCCGGCCAATTTTCACTGTGCGTTTCTCGAAACCGCTTGAGCTTTTCAGCCACACAAACGAATGTCCCGATTCGGCTCCGATACTTTGGTACGGAACCACAAGCACATTGTTTTCTGTTCCGAGATCCAGGTCCATGGCTGCCGATAGGTCCGGCAAAAGCCTGGGATCGTTTCCTTGTACGAGGAAACGCGCTGTGAACGACCTCACCATTTCCGTAAATTGTCCGGTGTGCCCCAGCGGAGAGAGCTCATCAAGGACGGCAGGAAGTATCATTCCCGGGTAAGCATCCAAACGCATTTGCGCCTGCTGGCCTGGGTGAACCTTCAGCAGATCCACCTGATTCAGCTCGACGCGTACTTCCATCCGCGAGGGATCGACGACCTGCAGAAACGGCACTCCGGGCCGCACCTGTTCCCCTTGCTGCACCGTGCCCATCCGCCCGCCTAGCCAAATGGTGTTATAGACCACCACCCCCGCCATGGGCGAGTGCACGGTCATCTTCGCCGCATTGGCCAAGGCGTAGCGCATCGCTTCCTTCGCGCGATCTCGTTGAATCTCCAGAATCTTTATTGCGGCCGCCGCTGCGGCGCGCTTCAACTGGTACGTTTCCTTGAGCTGCTTCAGCGTGGCTTGACCTTCGTCAACAGCCTCCTGATTTTTTTCAGCGTCGATGCGCGAAACCACTTCATTTCTCTGTAGCTCAAGCTGCGCTCGTTTCAACTCATCCTCGGCCTGCTTCATCGCCGTATCGTCTTTGGCGCGCGCGATGTCCTCATCCGTCTGTTTCTGCGCCACCTGGCTTACCAGGTTGTCGTAAGTGCTCTTTTTATCGAGGTAATCTTTCGTCTGCGCTTGGGGATCGAACTCGACCAGGAGGTCGCCGCTCTTCACGTGCGTGCCCGCAGGGACCAGTTTGGTAACCACCATCGACCCGACTTGCGCTCCCTCAAGCCTTGGCGCCAACACGATAAAAGAACGTGAAGCTTGCGTCGTTCCGTTCAGCCGCAGCGTTTGCGAAAGGTTCTTTCGTTCGACTTTAACGAGGGAATCCGTTCTGTCCGCCGAGGGTCGTCCTTGCCGGAAGTGCAGAAAGAGAAAGGGGATAGCGACAAGTAACAATACGGCGGCGACGCGGATGAGAACGGTCCTGGGCTTGCCGCGGTCTTGAGAAAGTTGGCCCATAACCTCTTTATGACTCTGAAAACGTATGAGTGTTAGCCCGTCAAGCTAGATTCTTGGAACGCGAAAGAGCCGAATTGGTTGTTTCCGACAACGTCAATACTTGCTGCTACCCTGCAGCAACCAAGTCTATACCCTCGTTAAGCGGTACTGCCCAGTTCCGTGCTCACTGTGCTGACGTTGCCGACACTGAATTTGGTTTCTGACGGGGGTTTCAGATCGAGAAATTGTTGGGACATTGGCCTAATCAACCCTTGCAGGGAGTTCCCGAAATGCGATCCGAGTCTATTCCTTACCTACTGCGCCTCACGATTGGTGATGGATACCCGGAACAGTGGCTTGGATTTTTCCGCTGGTTCCGTCTCGTAGGTATAAGACGTTTTGCTGGCGTCATAGTCTCGCCAGAGCCAGACCATTTCCTCTGGGAACTCCGCCGCACCTTGCCCCGAATTGTGCGTGCCCTTGCCAAAACTGAAGTGAAAATCATAGCCCTTCATTTTCAGCGCATTGGCGAGGCGGATGTTGGCTAGCGCCCAGCTGCCATACTTCTCCAACTCCAAGTCCTCGGAACCATCCTGTAGCCACACGCGAAGATTGCGATGTGGTTCGTGCAAAACTTTTTCGGGGAAATCCTGACCGCCGTCCGGAACCGCGGGGTCTTCTTTCCATTGGATGCTCGTGAAGCTGCCGATCCAGGATATGACTCGACTAAATTGATCGGGCATCTGCCACGCCGCATTGAAGGAGCAAATCCCGCCGGACGAAAGGCCCGTGATCGCGCGGCTGTAAGCGTCCTTGCGAATATTGTATTTGGCTTCAACCTCCGCGAGCACTTCACCATGCAGAAAGCGGACATAGCGATCGCTCACGGTGTCGTACAGCGTGCTACGCATGGAATCCTTAAGCGTACGCTTCCACTCGTCGGAATATTTTTTCACCAAATTGTAAGTCGCTGTGCCGGGCGAGCCTTCGATATCTCCGGGGTTGATGAAGACACAGATCATCACCGGAATCTTTTTCTGCGCGATCAAATTGTCGATGACGTTGAGCGCCGGATTGTTCCCGCTCCGGTCGAGGTACCACTCGCCATCTTGAAACACCATCAACGCAGCAGGCGTGTGCGGATCATATTGGGCGGGCACATAAATCCAATATTCGCTTTTCATCCCATCGTAGATTTTGCTGGTGTGGAAAAGTTTCGGCGAAAGCGTCCCCGCTGGAATTCCCGATTGCTGATAGGACAAAGGACCGAACGCTGGTAGGTCCAGTCGCCCTCCGAACTTTTCACCGTCTTTCGCGCCATTAAGGACGTAGTAGAAAGCATGCAGCTTTCCGACAGGCTCGACGCGAGCGGTGGCGTACCAAAGATCGGAGCCAGACAAATTCTTCATCGGTGCGCTGGAGGCCCCATCAATGAAAAGTGCAGGTTTCGAAGCCGCTTCAATCGCAAAGAAGAAATCTGCCCCCTGTCCAATCCAGGCGATTCCGTCCTTTAGCTCTTTGCCGTCGAACGTGTTGGTAATCGCGTCTTTTAAGGCGGGGCTATTTGATCTGGCAAGTTCAATGAGTTGGGTCGCCGTCGATTTCTCCGCCGCGAAAGAAGAGCTGCCAAGTAATAAAAGCAGAACGGCTGCAAGCACGAACCCGTTTTGACGCCGCATGCGAAAGCACCTCTACCTGAATTCTGGGAAATGTTAATGCGATGAGTCTGAAACAAACGGCTATGGTACAGCCGAGCGCCCTATGAACGAAGCGCGAAGAGTTTGGCAAACGATTTTCCGCGGTTCAGACAGTGAGGATACGATTGGGAGTCTTCGCGGCATTGTAAATGGATTCTACGAGGGCGATGCTACGGCGGCCTTCGACTCCGTCGCAGGCGCTAGCCCTCTTACCTTGGATGGCTGCGAGAAAATCTTCGAGCACAGCTTGGTGACCACGAAAATCGCTGACCGTGGCCGACGAGGAACTTCTTGTTTTCGTCGGCCGCAGTGGATTCGATGACTGGAGCTGGAGCGTTTCGAAGATCTACCGCGATGATGCGATCGTGTTCGAGAATGACGGTGCCTTCAGTGCCTGAGATTTCGACCCGGCGCAGGTAGCCGGGATACGCGGCGGTAGTGGCGTGAAAAATACCCAAAGCGCCGCTAGCAAATTCGAGCGTCGCGACAGCTGTATCCTCGGCTTCAATTTTGTGGAGAAGCGTAGCGGTGCGCGCCTGCACGCGAACGACATCGCCGAGCAGCCAAAGCAGCAAATCGATAGTGTGAATGCCCTGGTTGATCAATGCGCCGCCGCCATCGAGCGCGAGTGTACCGCGCCAGTGCGAATTGGCGTAGTACTCGGGAGGGCGATACCACTTCACGCGAGCGTCCACGCATAACGGCCTGCCGAGCAAACCTTGCTCGATCCAGATCTTGAGTTGTCGAATGTGCGGCTTCATGCGGTCTTGAAAAATCACGCCGAGCTGAACGCCCGATTGTTTTGCAGCTTCAATAAGGGTGTCAGTGCGTGCAGTGCTGATTTCGATTGGTTTTTCCGTAAGCACATGAAGCCCGTGGCGCGCAGCCGCGATGCCTTGCTCGGCGTGCAGCCCGGACGGGCTGCCGATAATTACGACTTCCATCGGGCGATGTTTTAAGAAAACTTCGAAGTCTTGGTATCCCGTCCCGCCGTGCTCGCTACAGAGGCGAGCGACCTTTTCAGGGTTGGTTCCATAGATAGCTGCAATTTCTACGCCAGGAATGGCGCGCGCCGCACGCGCGTGAGTGTCCGAAATGTTGCCGCTGCCGATGAGGCCAATATGGGTAGTCATGAGGTCCAGTAAATCGTTCAGCGAATCAATGATATGTCCCGACGAAATCTTTGTAAGCAGCTTCTGTAGCTTCCGGCGTGAGGATCGCCGAAGAGATCAAGACGCGATAACGGAAGGTGACGCTAGCGTGTGAGGCCAGCGAAAAATTCAGCTCCTCTTTCCCATTGCTGAAAACTTTCTGGCCGAGCGGATTGGCCGCAAATAGCCCGTAACCGCGTGCATGCCAATAGGTAGGAAACCCCGGATTCTCCGGGTGGTCGAGAATCGTGATAGTGACAGGCTCGTCGCCGACGAGGCCGCTCAAATTGCACCAACGGCCACGAGTTCCCCAAGCGGCGTCTCCTTTTTTCCCCGCACTCGTAAGATAGGTTCCGTTGACTCCAGTGTTGTCCAGCTTTGCAATGGTGGTAGCGCGTCCGCTTGCGTCGGTATACACCTCTGGCTTATCCGAAGGAATCTCCAGCGCCCGAATCACCCGAAGCCCTAGCATGCCGTCCTTTTCATCCGGGAAAGAAACTTTCTCATCCAGTGCCCGCAACGTAGTGATGCGATCAACGCTTCGAAAGTCTGCCCCGCCGCGAAACACAAAGTGCGTATGTTCGTTCAACAAAATTTTCTTCTCGAACGTGACCCAATCCGTTTCAACATCGAGCTCGCCTTGTTGCGAACCGCCTTTTGCCGAAACAATCGCACGCTGCAGAATCGTGCCCATCTTTGGCGCATTTTCCGCCTTGATGGCATCCGAATTGTTCCAGAAATCCAGCCCATTCACGTTCTCGTAGTTGAACCACAGCCCCGCATGATGCGGGTGATCGACGCGCTCCCCGGGGCGCTGCTCAAGCGGATACCCGCGCGTAACAATCGTGCCTTTAGCCGTGCGCAGCGGATATAAAACAGGTTTTTTCAAAGTAGTCGGCCAGATATACGAAGTGAAAGGTTTTCCATCAATCGCGACATCGACACGGCGGTCCTGCTCGTTTACAACTACAGAAACACGGTCGGGCCGGCAGAGACCAGCGATGTCAGAGACATGGCCACGACGACGAGTATAAGAGATGCCACAGCAATAGGAATGCGCATATCCAGCTGCTCCTCCCGCGAAAACCTGCTGCCAAATAATAAGCCAAGACTGGAGAATCGGCTGTTCAGACTTACCAAAGGAATCGTTTATCACCCCTGCGTTGATTCCAATTCTCACCAGTCATAAAACCTTGGCGGAGACTATCTCCCGTGGACCACTTCACGTTGGATCCCGCCTAACAAACTTCCGCACTGGAACCCGGCCGCAAAAACTAGTAGCTTTCCCTTCACAACATGAAACAAGCAGCTACTCTTAATGAGCAGGTGCTGCCCTCGGTTTCTTCTAGGGCTGGCTATTTTCGCTGGGCCATCTGCGCTCTGCTTCTCCTGGGAACCACGAAGAACTACATGGACCGGCAAGTCCTGGGAGTTCTCAAAACCACGCTGCAGCATGACTTCGGCTGGAGCGAAATCGACTATAGCAATCTGGTCTCCGCTTTCCAGATTGCGTACGCCCTCGGCATGCTAATGATGGGCAGGCTGATCGATCGGCTTGGCACGCGCGTAGGTTACGCGCTCGCGATGGTTTTCTGGAGCCTCGCTTCGATGGGGACCGCATTCGCAAACTCTCTCTCCGGCTTCGCGATCTCCCGATTTGCTCTAGGATTTGGCGAAGCCGCCGTTTTTCCCGCCAGCATCAAAGCCGTGGCGGAGTGGTTTCCAAAGAAAGAACGTGCCTTGGCCACGGGCATTTTCAATGCTGGGACAAACGCCGGTGCCATTCTTGCGGCGCTCCTCGTGCCTTGGATTGTGGTGCATTGGGGCTGGAGGCAGCCTTTGTCTCCATCGGCGCGCTCGGTTTCGTTTGGCTCGCATTTTGGCTGCTGATCTATCGTAAGCCCAGCGAACATCCAAGAGTTTCCAAGGGGGAATTGCAATACATCTGCAGCGACCCATCCCAGCCGGCAGGAAAAATCAGCTGGGCGCGCCTGATTCCGCTGCGCCAAACGTGGGCCTTCGTCGCTGGCGAAATTCCTTACCGATCCCGTCTGGTGGTTTTATCTTTTCTGGGTGCCAGGTTTCCTGCAAAGCAAACATGGCTTGGCGCTGACGGGACTTGGGCTTCCGATTTTGGTGATTTACGTAATTTCGGACTTCGGAAGCGTCGGCGGAGGATGGCTCTCCTCCTCGCTGATCAAGCGCGGGCACAGCGTCAATACCGCCCGCAAAACCGCCATGCTGATCTGTGCCATCGGCGTGATACCGGTTGTGTTTGCCTATCGCGTGGAGAGCACATGGTCCGCCGTCTTGCTGATCGGGCTGGCCGCGGCCTGCCACCAGGCGTGGTCCGCCAATCTCTATACTCTGTCTTCGGACATGTTTCCCGTTCAAGCGGTAGGCTCGGTGAACGGAATCGGCGGCATGGCTGGCGCCATCGGCGGCATCTTCGTCGCATCCGTCGTCGGCCACGTACTTCAGTGGACGGAAGCTACAGAGTTCCTTTCTTCATCGCCAGCGTGGCCTATTTACTCGCGCTTACCGTGATTCATGTTCTGGCTCCCAAGCTGGAACCCGCTAGAATCATCGAGGAAAATCCAGCTTGAAGAGTGAAATGGTTGAAGGGAAAAATGAATGCGTGCAATGCCAGTGATAACGGCGAGCTGAGGTGGCTCACATGGGCTTGACGATCAAACCGAAGAAAGATTGCCGCTGGGACATCCTCAGTCTCGGCGAAGTTATGCTCCGCTTCGATCCCGGCGACCGCCGCATCGCCACCGCGCGCTCCTTCGAAGTTTGCGAAGGCGGCGGCGAATACAATGTCGCGCGCGGATTGAAGCGCTGCTTCGGTCTTGGACGCCGCCGTCGTCACGGCCTTCGCCGATGATCCCGTCGGCCGTCTGCTTCAGGATTTCATCTATCAGGGTGGCGTCGACCAGTCGCTGATTCGTTGGGTCGAGCACGACGGCGTAGGCCACGCCGCGCGCAACGGCCTCAATTTCACCGAGCGCGGCTTCGGCGTTCGCGCCGCCCTCGGAAGTTACGATCGCGGCCACACCGCCGTCTCCCAATTGAAGCCCGGCGACATCGATTGGGACGAGATCTTCGGAAAGCAAGGCGCGCGCTGGTTTCACACCGGCGGCATTTTCTGCGCGCTCTCTGCGACAACTCCGGAAGTTGCCCTCGAAGCCATGCAGTCCGCAAAACGCCACGGCACAACCGTTTCCTACGACCTGAATTACCGCGCCTCTCTCTGGAAATCCCACGGCGGAAAGAAAACCGCGCAAGAAGTAAACCGCCGCCTCGCGCCGCACGTGGACGTCATGCTCGGCAATGAAGAAGATTTTTCCGCCGCTCTCGGATTCGAAGTCCCCGGCATGGACGAACATCACTCGACGTTCGAAGTCGAAGGCTTCAAGCAAATGATCGCCAAAGTCGTCAAGGAATATCCTTTCCAGGTCGTCGCCACTACGCTGCGCAAAGCAAAAACCGCCACGCAAAATGATTGGGGCGCGATCTGCTATTGCGAAGGAAAATTTTACCAGGCAAAAAATCGCGAGAATCTCGAAATCTTCGATCGCGTCGGAGGCGGCGATTCCTTCGCCTCCGGCCTGATTTACGGTTTCCTGGCTGGCCACGACCCGCAATGGGCTGTCGAGTGCGGCGCCGCGCACGGCGCTCTCGCCATGACCACTCCGGGGGACACTTCCATGGCCACCCTGCAAGAAGTCACGCAAGTGATGAAAGGAGTCGGAGCACGTATCGCGCGCTGAAAAATCCTCCGAATAAAATGACCGCCCATGGATAAACAAAAAGTTCGCGAACGCATCATCGAAATTGGAATTGTTCCGGTCGTGCGCGCCTCATCGCCTGCCGAAGCCTGCCTCGCCGCCGATGCCGTTCGCGAAGGCGGCATTCCTATCGTCGAAATCACGATGACCGTCCCGGGCGCCATCGACGTCATCCGCGAACTCGTCAGGAATTGCGGCTCCGATGTACTAGTTGGAGCCGGAACCGTTCTCAACGCAGACGCTGCCCGCCGTTGTATCGATGCAGGGGCGCAGTTTCTCGTCAGCCCCGGGCTAAACCTTCAGACCGTCGCATTTGCCGCAAGGGAAGGGAAGCTCATCATGGCCGGCGCACTTACTCCCACGGAAGTCATGGCCGCGTGGGATGCTGGAGCTGACTTCATCAAAGTTTTTCCCTGCGGCCAGGTGGGCGGCGCGAAATACATCAAGGCGCTGAAGGGCCCATTCCCGCAAATCCCTTTTATTCCCACAGGCGGCGTCAATCTGCACACCGCCGCTGAATTTCTCGAAGCGGGCTCCGTTGCGCTGGGCATTGGAGGAGAGTTGGTGCAAGCGGACGCCCTGAAAGCCAACAAGCCGGAAATCATCGCGGAGAACGCCAGGAAATTTCTCGCGATCGTAAAACACACGCGCGCGCAAATGGCGTCATCTCACGCCGCCATCAAAAGCCCGCACTAACTCAAGTTTGGTAAGAAAAATTTCGAAGAATGGAAAAAGGCTTCTTCTAACGCCGCTATCCCTCGCGTTCGGACTGAAACTCAAACAAAATTTCATGCCCCTCGCGCCTAGAAGCAGTAATCGTGCCCAGAGCCTGATGTGCCGCCCCCAAAAGCGGCGCATCTTCATTCAAAACCACGGAAATCGGAATCTTCGACAACACCGAACTCAACTGCCCCTTCTCTGCGAACGATCGGCAGAAGCTGCTCTCTCCCAATTTCGAAAGTATTTTCAGAACGATTCCGCCTGCAAAATATACGCCGCCATACGCGAGGACGCGCAGCGCCAAATTCCCAGCCTCCGCCCCAAACGCGTCGATCCACCAATCGAGCACTTCCACGCACACGGGACATCTGCCCGCCAGCGCGTTCTGTGTAATTTCGCTGGCTGAAGCGCTTTCCGCATCGCTAAACGTCTGCGTGCACCACGGCGGGATCGAGAAACTCATGCAGTTTACGGAAGCCACGCCCAGAAAATATTTCTTCGCAGGAAACTCGCTCCATCCGCTTCTTCAAAAAGCGTAGCAGCTGAATCTCACGTTCTGTCCTCGGCGCAAAATCGGCCGCGCCGCCCTCTGACGGAGACGCTCGATGCTGGCTGCCATCCCAAATGATCATGGCCTCGCCGAGCCCGGTGCCCGCAGCAATCAATGCCTGGTTCCCGTTGAATTGTGGAGTGCCCGGATTCAAAACCAGAAAATCCTGCGGGGTCAGATGCACCAGTCCATACGCGGTGGCCACCAAATCATTGATTAATGTCAGTTGTTCCGGATCGAGTTTCAGCTTGTGCGCCAGCCCGGATGTAGTCAGTTCCCAAGGAATATTGATCGCCACCAGGCGACCGTCCACTACTGTTCCCGCAACTCCAAAACCGGCGGCGTCGATCTTGTCCTCGACCGTAACGCCCGTCTCCGCCGCGCATTCATGGAAAAATCTTTCGATCAAATTCTCGAGGCTGTCAAATTCACACGTGGCGTAGCGGCGCTTGAAAAGAAGCTGCAAAGAAGAGCCATGCTCTTCAAACACGGCCAGATTGCATTTAGTGCCGCCAATGTCTCCGGCCAGAATCATTACGCCTCTTGGGCAGCCACCAAACCTTCAGAACGTCGGCTGGGTGGCCGTCATCTGAATCTCAGTTTTAGCTTAACGTACTGGACTTGTTCGAAAGCAGACTAACAGCTGTCTCGCCCTGCAGCCTCACGCGAAATTTCGTTTCACCGGAATCGCCGTATCACTAGGTTATGCCGGTCCGAACGATAGAAACCCAAAACGTACAGAACAGCCTTTCCGTTCGTGGAAAAAATCACCTGCCGGATTCGCAGCACCGGCTCGCGCCTCGGCACATCCAAGAGATCGGCGGTACGAGGATCGGCCGCAGTGGCGTCCACTTCTTCATCTGAATATCCAATTTCCACTTTGTAATCGCGTTCCAGAATCCCGAACAATGATTCCCGCTGCAGCGGAGCCGATAACAATCCCGGAAACTGCGCGGCTGAAAGGTAGCAGGTTTCTAGCGCAAAGGGTTCTCCCGCGGCGTGTCTCAGGCGTTCCAGCTTAATCACACCGCTCTTCGGCGAAAGAGAAAGCCGCGCGTTCGCTTCTTGCTCGTCATCGATCATCTTGGCGAACAGCACTTTCGAGACCGCCGTCAGGCTGCGGCTGGCCATCTGTTCCGTGTAACTCATCAGCTTGTTGAAATGGATTTTCGGTGCCGAGACAAACGTGCCGATGCCCCGCCGCCTCTCCACAACGCCTTCCCGCTCCAGCGAAGCCAGAGCGTGCCGCGCGGTCATCAGGCTAACCGAATGAATCTTCGCTAAATCGCGCTCCGAAGGCACGGCATCCCCCGTGCGCAAGTCTCCGGCGTCGATCCGCTTCCGGAGACTGCCTTGAATTCTCTGGTAGGCGGGCAACCCGTTGCTTCGACTCTTAGCAGGCATTCTTGCTCCCAGAATCTACAAACACCCTACATTAGACTGGCGCGCTCTCTCGCAGTCTCCTGCGCGCAAAAAGAAACGGCAAACCTTGTCCCTCGTTGGATTTCCCGACTCCCGTGCTGCGGCCCAATGCCAACCGTCCGACCCCGGCGGCGCGGAGTTAAAGGCTGCTCAAGGTAACCCCGTGAAGAATTTCCAGGCCAACCGTCACCCTCCGCGGTGATATAGAGCGCAAACAGTACTGCTATACATCACCACCCCACGGTGCTATACATCCCGACTTCTATAATCCTTATAAATCATTACTTTTCGCTTGACAAGCCTAAAATCGTGCTATATAGCTATTCACCAATCGGACCTATAGCGGTTCAGTGGTGCGGGTGCTGTGCCAAAGTTTTCAACAGTTGCGGAGAGGCGGAATGGCTGTCGGGGGCCTCGCCTCGGAGGAATGGACATGAAAAAACTGCAGTCTTTGGGGATGGTTATTTTGTGTATGACGCTGCTCGCGCTTCTGTGCGGCGCGCATGCGGCATGGGCTCAGGATGTCACCGCTTCCATCTATGGAACAGTCTCCGACGCGACTGGTGCGGCCGTTGCCGGCGCCAATGTCATTGCCAAGTCCGTGGAGCGCGGTGTCACCTATACGGCCGTGACGAACGAGACCGGGCTGTACCGCATTTCGCAACTGCCCGTTGGTAACTATGAACTCCGTGTGGAGAAGCAGGGATTTCAGGCTACCGTGTTTGACGCATTCACCCTGGTGCTCAACCAGAGCGCGCGCCTCGATGTCGCTCTAAAAGTCGGCCAAGTCACCCAGACAGTGGAAGTGACCGGCGCCGCACCCATATTGAAGACCGAGTCCACACTCGTAGATACCATTCTTGATTCAAATACCAACGAAGCACTGCCTCTCGCTACTCGCAATTATGTTGAATTAACGCTGCTCTCCCCGGGCGCCGTACATCCCGATCCGAGCAGTTTCAACAACGGAGACAACGTGAACGCCGGAGCGCGGCCCTTTATCAATGGCAATCGCGAGCAGGCCAATAACTTCCTCCTCGACGGTATGGACAATAACGAGGTGTCTGACAATTTGCTTGGCTACACACCGTCGCCGGATGCCATTCAGGAAGTCAACATCATTACCAATAATGCTCCCGCGGAATTTGGGAATTTCATGGGTGGCATCGTGAGTGCCTCCCTCAAGTCTGGCACCAACGCATTTCACGGCGATGTGTGGGAATTCTTCCGCAACGACGTATTGAACGCCAATCAGTGGGAAAACAAGATTAATCCGACCTCACAGATTCCCCGCGCTCCTCTGCGCTGGAATATGTTTGGCGGCACTCTCGGCGGTCCGGTCATCAAGAACAAACTTTTCTTCTTCGTTGACTATCAAGGGCAGCGGTTCGATCATCCACCCGCGGGTAGTTTCTTATCGGTGTACACGCCCGCGGAGCAGGGAGGCGATTTCAGCGCGCTCTTGAATGCTTCAACTCCGATTCAGCTCTACAATCCCTGCCAGGGAACTACTGGACAAAACGGCACTGCCTGCGTTGCTGCCACCACCCGACAAGTATTTCCAGGCAACATCATTCCCGCGTCGATGATCAGCCCGGTGGCGGCTGCCCTTTTCGCGTCTCCTCTCTATCCTAAGACCATTAACAATAACTTGACGAATAACGCCCTTGAGGAATCGTCGACGGCTTTCAATAGCGACCAGGGCGATGTCAGGGTCGACTACAGAATTTCCGACAAGGATCAGATCTCGGGCCGCTTCACTCGCGCGATGCAGGTCGATCCTTCGACCAACTCGCAGCTCCTCTTCGGGAATGGTCAGGTTACTGCCCCTATCTGGAGTGCCGTTGGCGATTGGACCCGCGTTATTAACACTAACTTGGTCAATGATGCGCGCTTTGGCTGGAACCATATCACCCTCAACACGGGAACAACTTGGGATCCAAGCGTGGGTGCCTTTGGACAGACGATCGGAATTGCGAATTCGAATCCCGCAGGACTGATTGGTCTTCTGGGCCTGGATTTTGGTGGAGGAACACCCACAAGTCCGGGTGCCGGCACGCTTAGCAATATCGGGAACAGCATGGTCACGCAAAGTTTTAACAGCAAGGTGTACCAAGGCGATGATTCGATCACTTGGACCCACGGCCGCCATGCATTCAAATTTGGCGGGGAGTATATGTTTGACTCCATCACCGTGTTCTACTCGGGCAACAGCGGCGAATTGGGTGGAATGACCTTTGGTCCCAACTTCACCTCATCCGCTGCCACGAATCCAGCGAAAAACACCGGAGAAGGAATGGCGGATTTCTTCCTCGGCCTTCCTACCGCCTTCGGGCGAGGCCTCAGCAGTGGCACCTGGGAACAGACCACCAGTATCTTTTCTGGATTCGCGCAGGATACTTGGCGCGTAACGGACCACCTGACCCTCACTCTTGGCTTGCGTTATGAAGCGCATACCCCCTGGGTCGAGTCAAACAATCAACAAACGAACTACAACATCCAGACCGGGCAGATTGAATTTGCCGGTCAGGACGGCAACAGCCGAGCCCTCTATAACAGCCAGTATGGCGGCAAGGATTTCCAGCCCCGCCTGGGTTTTGCCTACACGCCCGGATGGTCAGGCGGCCATACCGTTTTCCGTGGTGCTTTCACCATCTCGGATTATCTGGAAGGAACTGGCACCAACCTGCGCCTGCCGATCAATCCTCCGTATAACGGCGGAGCGGCAGCGGGAGGCGAATTCCAGACGCAATATCTCCTCCAGCCTTTGCCCGGCAGTACGGCGTCGGACGGCATCATTGCGCCCCCGCCCGCGGGTCTTGCCTGCCCAAACAATTCTTGCTTCGCAGACACCATCTTCCGTCTCTGGGACAAGAACGTTCAGCCAGCCATCGACGATCAGTGGAACCTGACGATCCAGCACCAGTTCGGGTCTAACACCACTCTCCAACTGGGATACGTCGGGCAGGTCGCCTATCACCTGATGGTGCCTTTCAGCTATGGCCAACTCGTGGCGGAGCCTAGCTCTTCTTGCGGCACACCTCCTTGCACAGCTCCGAGCCCATTTTTTGTCAACAACGAGGCTCTGGCGAACACCATCGGCGACGCCAACGTCTCTGGCACGCAGTCGAACGGGAGAATGATGTATAACGCCCTCCAAGCCGTTCTCCAAAAAACGTTGAGCCACGGTTTGGAAGGTCAGGTTTCCTACACCTACGCCAAGTGCATGTCCAACAGTACTGGTTATTATGGTACATGGTCTGGTGCGAGAGGATCTTCGACCGCTTCCCCCTATTGGCAAAACGTTTACGATCCTGCAGCCGAGTGGTCGCCTTGCTATTACGACGAAACCAACAACCTCACTGCGTATGCTGTCTACGACCTACCGTTTGGTCATGGCAAGCAATTCGGCAGCAATATGAACAAGGCTGAAAATGCCATCGTGGGCGGTTGGACTGTCAGTCCCATCATGACCCTCCACACCGGCTTCCCCTTGGCTCTCTATACCAACGCTTCCGATCCGACAGGAACGGGCTCTCGCGGTTTGCGCCCGGACTGCAACGGAACCAACAACGTTCTCGGTAGGAGCCCAGCTCCAGCGGGAACCGGTGGTGGATTTCTCTGGTTTGACCCCAATAACTATTCTGACCCGACGACCACTTTCGGAACTTGCGCACCGCAACTCGGTGGTTTGCGCGGTCCAGGATTCTACAATTGGGACATCAGCTTACAAAAGAACTTCCAAATCACAGAACGGTTCAGAGTGCAGTTCCGCTCTGACTTCCTAAATGCGTTTAACCGCGTCAACCTTGCCGTACCTAATACGACGGTGAACGTATCCACCACCGGAGTTATTCAGGCTTCACAACCTGCAAGAAACATTCAGTTTGCGCTGAAGCTCTTTTTCTAACACCAAACCACGTATAATGAGGCAGGCGCTCACCCCCGCCTGCCTCATTTTTTTATGCCAAGCCTCACTCCCAGATTCCTGATTCTCACTCTCGCCAGCGCGATCCTCACAGGACTCGTTGCAGCGCAGTCAGCCCCAAAGACAGCCGCCGTGGACACCTCATCCTCCGCAGAAAAGGGAATTAGTTTGGCCGAGACAGGCCACTGCCGCGAAGCGCTGCCAATATTGAAGAAGTCCGCCCCTCTAACGCCGGATAAACAGTTGAAACTGAGGGCGGGGCTTGCGACAGTTCGCTGCGGCCTCTCGTTGAACCAGCCAGATGCTGCCGTCAACGCCCTGCTCTGGTTAAACCGCGATTTTCCATCCGATCCGGACGTCCTCTACGTCACCACGCACGCCTACTCCGATCTATCCACACGTGCCGCGTTGCAGCTGGCCGGCACCGCCCCTCTTTCCATTCAGGCCCACGAGCTGAATGCGGAGGCTCTCGAGTCACAGGGAAAATGGGACGAAGCTGCGGCGGAATACAACGTAATCCTGAAGCAGCAGCCTGGCCTGCCCGGAGTCCACTATCGTATAGGCCGTATTATTCTCTCCAGGCCACCAACGCCGGCGACAGTGGAATCCGCGCGAAATGAGTTTACGTCCGAACTGAAGATCGATCCGAACAACGCTGGAGCTGAGTACATCTTGGGAGAACTTTCTCGCCAGGCCCAGCAGTGGGACGATGCCATCGAACATTTCTCCCGTGCTTCAAAGTTGGACGCAAGTTTTGCTGACGCTTTTCTCGGACTCGGCTTTTCGCTGAACGCTGCTGGCCGCTATATGGAGGCTATCCCGCCTTTGGAAATAGGAGTCAAACTGCGGCCGGCCAATCCCACGGGTCATTATCAACTGACCATCGCTTACCGCAAGATCGGGCGCAAAGAGGACGCGGAGCGCGAACTCGCATTATTCCAGCAGACTTCCGAAAAGGCCCAAAAAGAACAGCCTGGCCAAGAGCCGCAACCCCAACAACAACCGCAGCAGCCACCTCAACCGCAGTAGCCCGTCTTCCGGCAGTCGCTTACTTCTTAAGTTTCACGAAGGGTTGGAAACCGAGCTCATCTTTGCCTTCTTGAATGCTATAAAACTGATCCGCACGGAAATCTTTGAAAGTCTGTTTCGCGCCGCTCGGCCACGTGATCTCCAACTTATCAATCTTTTCCGCTGAACCAAGTCCGAAGTGCGCGCGTAGATCACTCTGAGACAGGTAGCTTCCTCCTCCCGCTATTTCGCGAATCTGTGTCACGCCGCCCGCAGTCAGCTTGAGCCTCGCGCCCATGGCGTCGCGATTGCTCTTCGTTCCCACTAGCTTGAAAGAGACAAAGTGACCCCCATTCCCACCGTTGTTGCGCAGCAGAAGCGGTGGATCTCCGTTGTTGCCAACCACCACGTCCAGGAAGCCGTCGTTATCGAAGTCCGCGAACGCCACGCCACGCCCCACGTACGGCGTGCTAAACCCATCGCCGGAAGTCTTCGTTACATCGATGAATTTCCCGTGGCCGTCGTTGTGGAACAGCGTATTGATCTGCTTGTACTGAGTGCCCGGAGTAGCCTGTTCCACTTCCGGATAGACGTGCCCATTGGCGATGAATAAATCGAGCCAGCCATCGTTGTCGTAATCGAAAAATCCCCCTCCAAAGCTGAGAACCGTGCGCGTGGGCTGCGTGATTCCTGCGTGATCGCTGACCTCGTCAAACGATCCTTGACCGTCATTCTTCCAAAGGTGATCCGAACTCCCTTGAAAATCGGAAATATAAAGATCCAGCCAGCCATCATTGTCGTAGTCGCCCAGCGAAATGCACATCGCCGCCATGGTGCGTCCCATGTTGGTAAAGGCCATACCCGCAAGCGCGCCTTCTTCTTTGAAAGTGCCGTTGCGTTCGTTGTGATAGAGGTATGCGCTCAGCCCGTCGTTCGCCACGAAAATGTCCGGCCAGCCGTCGTTGTCATAATCGGCAGCACCCACCGACAGATTTTTGCCATTCGGCTGATAAAGGCCCGCCTTCTTGGTGACATTGGCAAAAGTCCCGTCGCCGTTATTGTGATAAAGAATGTTGGCGCTACCCTGATAAGCGCTCGGGGGGCAGCTGCTGGTCACCCCGCCGAGGTTGCAGTAGCGCCGCGCGCCCGGTCCGAATGCGACGTACCCTCCAACGTAGAGATCAAGTTTTCCGTCGCGATCGTAATCCAGGAATGTAGCGCCGGAATGAAAGTAAGTCCCAAACTCCATCCCGGCAACCCCGGCTTTGTCGGTCACGTCGGTAAACGTACCGTCGCCGTTGTTGTGGTACAGGACATTGCGGCCGTACTGCGTAACAAAAAGATCCGGGTAGCCGTCGTTGTCGTAATCGCCCCATACGCAACCCAGCCCGTAGCCCGTGCCGGGCACGCCGGCTTTGTCGGTCACATCGGTAAACGTACCATCCCCATTGTTGCGGTACAGCGCATTCTGCACTTTGATGCCGCGGCCATATAGATCACGGCCGTTCACAAAATAGATGTCCTGCCAGCCGTCCCCATCGAAGTCCGCCACACAAACGCCGGGCCCAAATTCTTCGAGGTTGATGGCAATTCCTTCATTGCCCTTGAAGTGCGTGAAATGAATCCCCGCCGACCGCGTTGCATTGCTGAACTGGATGGGTTGCTGGGCAAATGCACTCGACCCACCAAGGCTCAGCGCAATCAGGTATCCCCATGCCACGACCACTAAGGACACGACTCCGCCCGGACCATCTAGCTGATGAATTCTCGCTGCATTCCGCATGCCCCTCCATAGTTGCACGGATGGCTCTGGCCAACCGCTAAAAGTGTGATTTTTCGCCTCTATTTTGGCTAGCATTTCCGTGAGTGGTTATACAATGAACGGCATCCTTTCGGGTGTGGAAGCCGGACAAGTTTGAGCGGGGACTTCGTGAATGTCTGAACATCACGACAGCTGGAGGAGAGGCCTGGAGAGGCGCCAGTTCCTCCGAATGTTGGCGTCAACTGGTCTAGCCACCCTGGCTGGTGCCGCGGGTACATTTGGCCCCTCGCGCGCCGTATCGGCTGCGGAAGATTCTTTGCCCTCGTTCGAAACGATCCCAGCATCCGCCAGCAAAATCTCCTGGGTTCACACCAGCGGACGCTCTCCGGAAATGTTTCTTCCAGAAACTACCGGCGCCGGCTGCGCCTTCTTTGACTACGACAACGACGGTTGGATGGACATTTATCTGGTCAACAGCGGCTCCTGCGATTTCTACAATCCGAATCCGCCACTATCCAACGCCCTCTATCGCAACAATCGCGACGGCACCTTTACCGATGTCACCAAGAAAGCCGGCGTCCCCGGGAATGCTTATGGCATGGGAGTAGCCGTGGGAGATTATGATGGCGATGGTTTTGCCGATCTTTACGTATCGCAGTATTCCCGCGGCATCCTTTATCACAACAATGGCGACGGCACTTTCACGGATGTTACGGAGAAGGCCGGTCTCACCACCTCTGGCTGGGGAACCAGCGCGGTCTGGTTCGACTACGACAATGATGGGCGCTTGGATCTGTTCATCTGCCGCTTCGTCGATTTCGATAAATCCAAGAACCAATTTTGCGGCAACCTGAAAACCGGCGAGCGTTGGTACTGCATTCCGCGCGTCTACAAGCCCATGCCGTGCTGGCTCTTCCACAATAATGGCGACGGAACGTTCACCGACGTCAGCAAGGAGTCAGGAATCGCGGCCTCACTCGCGAAAGCGTGGGGAGTGGTGGCTGCGGACATAAACAACGACGGCTACATGGATTTATTCGTCGCGAATGATACCGTCGCGAACTTTCTTTTCGCCAATCGCGGTAAAGGAAAATTCGAGGAAATCGGTTTGCTGTCCGGCGTAGGGTTCAGTTCTTACGGCAGGGCGCGTTCGGGCATGGGCGTCGATGCCGCCGATTACGACCAGGACGGTTGGATCGACCTGTTCGTTGCCAATGTTGACCAGGAGATGTTTTCCCTCTACCACAATAATAAAGACGAAAGCTTTCGCGATATGGCCATCTCTACCGGCATCGGAAGTGCCACAAAACTGATGAGCGGCTGGGGCCTGAAATTCTTCGATTACGACAATGACGGGCTGTTGGACCTGCTCCTCTGCAATGGACATCCGGATGATAAGATTGACGGACGCGTGGACAACGTAAAGTACCTGGAACCGATGCTGCTCTTCCACAACACCGGCAATGGCCTGAAAAACGTGAGCGGCGAGAGCGGACCGATTTTTTCTCAGCCGCTGGCAGCGCGCGGCATGGCGCTGGGCGATTTTGATAACAATGGCTCCATGGACGTGCTCGTCGCCATCAACAACGGCGCGCCCATCCTGCTCCGCAATAACGCTGGCACACAAAATCGCTGGCTCGGCTTGAATCTTAAAGGGAAAAAATCCAACCCCGACGCCATCGGCGCGCGCATTTCTTATCAAGCTGGCGATTTGAAGCAAACTCGCTTCAAGGTCGGCGGCGGCAGTTATCTCTCTTCTCATGACCCGCGCGTCGTTCTCGGCCTGGGCAAACGCGAAAAGCTCGACTCTCTCGAAATCAAATGGCCTCAGCCCAGCGGACGCGTCCAGCGCTTCACCGATCTTCCCATCAATCGCTACATCACCATCGTTGAAGGCGAGGACAAATGGAAATAATCCAACGCCTCTGGCCCAATTTTCATGCTCTATCCCGTTCTTGTCTGGCAAGTCCAAATCGCGAGGTTGCAAAATCCATGAAATTTCTCTCTATTCTGTTTGCGGTCATGCTCTGCTGGGCGGCATCCGCGCGCGGGCAGGAGCCGGGCAATGCTCCTCCTACGTTCACCAAGGACGTAGCGCCGATTCTGCAGCAGCATTGCCAAACCTGCCATCGACCCGGCGAGGCTGCACCCTTTTCCATGCTCACCTACGAGCAAACGAAGCCTTGGGCGACCACCATCAAAATGGTCGTAACACAAAAAATTATGCCGCCGTGGTATGCCGATCCTCAGTACGGCCATTTTGCAAACGAGCGGTCATTGTCTGCGGCCGAAATCCGAACCTTGGTCAACTGGGTGAACGCAGGCGCGCAAAAAGGTGCCGAGCAAGACATGCCGCCCCCAATGAAAGATTTTGTCGAAGGCTGGGGCATACCCGCGCCAGATGTAGTATTTCAGCTGCCAAAGCCTTTCCCTGTGCCCGCTTCAGGCGTGATCGACTACCAATATGTAATCGTGCCCACAGGTTTTACGGAAGACAAATGGGTGCAGATGCTAGAGGTTCGGCCAACGGACCGCGCGGTCGTTCATCACATCATCGCTTACCTCCGCGAACCCGGCTCGAATTACTTCAAGGACCAAAAGAAAGGCGTCTTCTTTGTGGCTCCGCCCGCCAAAGTTGACGAGAAGACCGACACCAGTGCGCTGCCCAGCGATTTTCTCGTTGGCTACGCTCCGGGCCAGCCCGCCGAAATTCTCCATCCCGGCGAAGGCAAGCTCATCAAAGCCGGCTCCGATATCGTTTTTGAAGTTCACTACACGCCGAATGGAACTCCCACGACGGACCAGACCAAGCTCGGTCTGGTTTTCGCCAAGACTCCTCCGAAAGACCGTGTGCTGACTCTCTCGGCATCGAACGGTACCTTCAAGATTCCGCCCGGCGCTCCCGATTACAAAGTGGATGCTACCTTTGAAGTCCATAAGGACGTCACGCTGGTGGCCCTGCATCCTCACATGCACTCGCGCGGGAAAGCGTTTGAATACAGATTGGTATTTCCAGATGGCAAGAAAGAGACCATCTTGAGCGTGCCGGCTTTCAACTGGCATTGGCAGTTGTGGTACAACCTCGCCGAACCCATCGCTCTCCCGCAAGGCACGAAAATCGAATGCACCGCGCATTTCGATAATTCGCCGAATAATCCAGAAAATCCAGATCCGACCAAAAGTGTGATATGGGGACAACAAAGTTGGGACGAAATGATGGTGGGATTCTTCAACCTGAGGTTTGACGCCGCGATGCCCGCACAAGAGATAAAAGCGCAGGAAGGCGCTGTGCACGTCCATTAAAATGTTCACCCCGGTGCGAAACTCGCTCAATCATTTTTTGGCTCGCGCCCTGCTGCTCGCCCTTGCAGCATGTCTTATGAGTGGCATTCTCGCAGCGCAAACCAAATCGCCAAGCTTCCGCGTGATTGCCCTGGCTGAGCACGGCGGCATTCATAAGCCCTTTGTGGACGCGGCCAAACCTTGGCTCGCGAAATTGGCGAGCGAAAACAATTTCACCGTCGACTACATCGAAGACACCCAAAAAATAGACGATGCATTCCTCGCAAAATATAATTTATTCATTCAGTTGAACTACCCGCCCTATATGTGGACAGATACCGCGAAAGCCGCCTTCATCAAATACATAGAACAAGGCAAAGGTGGCTGGATCGGATTTCACCACGCCACCCTGTTGGGAGAATTTGATGGCTACCAGATCTGGCCGTGGTTTCAACAGTTCATGGGAGGAATTCGCTTCAAGAATTACATCGCTACATTTGTCACCGGAACTGTCACGGTCGAGGGCAAGAATCATCCCGCGATGAAAGACATCGCATCTCCCTTCGTGATCGAGAACGAAGAGTGGTACACCTACGATACTTCGCCTCGCCCCAACGTGCATGTATTGGCTAGCGTCGACGAGAAGACCTATACGCCGAGCACCGATCTAAAGATGGGCGATCATCCCGTGATCTGGACCAACGAACACTACAAAGCCAGGAACATCTATATCTTCATGGGACACCGTCCGGAACACTTCGAAAATCCTGCGTTTACTAAAATTTTCAGGAACTCAATTTTCTGGGCGGCTGGCCAGCAGGAGGACCGCGAAAAATGAAGCAAGCCACTATTTCCCGTCGCCCCGGTAGCGGAATCTCTTTGGTCACGGGGTTTCGAGCAGTTTTGCTAGCCGCGCTCCTGCTCCTCTTCTGGAACACGGCAGCCGTCGCGCAAGAACCCGCTTTCAAAGTGCTCGCTTTCTATTCGACGGATGTTGAGCCCGATCATGTTCATACTGCCAACGATGCCCTCGCTTTCTATCGAGCGCTGGCGGCGAAAAACAACTTCACATTCGACGCCACAACCGATTGGACCAAGCTCAATGAAACTGATTTAAAGCCCTACCGGCTGATCTTGTGGTTGAACAATTTCCCGCAAACCCCCGAGCAGAGAGTGGCGTTCGAGAAGTACATGGAACATGGCGGCGGCTGGATAGGTTTCCACGTCGCCGGCTACAACGATGAAACGACAAAATGGCCGTGGTTTGTGGATTTCCTGGGCGGAGCCGTCTTTTACTCCAATAACTGGCCGCCGCTTCCTGCGAAGTTAATCGTGGACGACCGCGCTCATCCCGTGACCAGCCAGCTCCCTGCAACCTTCAACTCGCCAGCCAACGAATGGTATCTCTGGAAGCCCAGTCCTCGCCTCAACAAGAATATCCACGTTCTCGTCACGCTCGATCCGTCCAACTACCCGATCGGCATCAAGGACATCATTACGGACGGCGACCTTCCCGTAGTCTGGACGAACACGAAATACAGAATGATTTATATGAATATGGGCCACGGCGCAAACGGGGAGAAGATTTATTCCGACCCAACACAAAACATGCTTTTCGCAAACGCGATACTCTGGCTCGGGAAACAGAAATAGTTTTATTTGCGCTGGAAAAAGTGGAGGACCATAAGTTGAAGATGCTACGAACTGTATTGCTCATTCTCCTTGTAGCGTTCAGTAGCCGCTGCACGGCGCAAACCGTCTCCACGCCGACCAAGCACCTCTTGATCATCGGCGAAGAAAAAGGCTACCGGCACGAAGCCGTCTCCCACGCCATGGCGACCCTCGAGCGTCTGGGCCGCGAAACTGGCTTGTGGACCACGACGATTCGAACGGACACCGAAGCGCTGACAAAGAAAAAACTCGAGTTCAACGCCAAAAATCTGAACGATTTTGATGCCGTTCTCTTCTACACGGGCGGCGACCTGGAAATGAACGACGAACAAAAAGCCGCCCTCCTTTCCTTCGTTCACGACGACGGAAAAGGATTCATCGGCGTTCACAGCGCCACGATCACCTTCACCAGTTGGCCCGAGTACGGCGAAATGATCGGCGGATACTTTGACGAGCATCCCTGGTTCACTTTTGACGCGCCTATCGTCGTCGAAGATCCCAACTTCCCCGGCATGCAGCAGTGGCTCAAGTCCTTCGTACTAAAAGACGAGATCTACCAAATCAAAAATTTCTCGCGAGACAAGGTCCGCGTCTTGATGCGCCTCGATGCCAGCAAGCTGGACCTCAATAATCCGCGCGTTCACCGCAAGGATCTCGATTTTGCCGTAACCTGGGCCAAGATGTATGGCAAGGGCCGCGTTTATTATTCAACGCTAGGCCACGTCGAACAGAATTGGGACGATCCTCGCATGCAGAAAATGTTCATCGAGGCCATCAAATGGTCCATCGGACTCGTTGACGCCGATGTGACGCCGCGCCCGCTTCCCAATCCATCCGCAAGCGGTCACAGCGATAGACTGGGAATTAGCCCGTTATACAGCGCTCCAGGAATGCCGTAGCCAAGCTCTTCCTGGCGCCAATGCAAAATTGTTTTTTCGCGAATGCGTGATAGAGGTTTAAACCAAATGTGGCGAACGATTTTTTTATTGCTTCTGACCTTCACAGCTTCTGCGCAGACTTCTCATCCGATTTTGCCGTTAGGCTCATCCGCTCCGGACTTCTCTTTGCCCGGCGTCGACGGAAAAATCCACAGCCTCGCCGACTACGCATCCAATCCGGTCTTAGTCGTCGTATTCACCTGCAATCACTGCCCAATCGCCCAAATGTACGAGCAGCGCATCCAGCAACTAGAAGCCGATTACCGCGACCGCGGCGTCGCCGTCGTAGCCATTCAACCCAACAACCCCAAAGCCATTCGCATCGACGAACTGGACTCTTCCGACATCAGCGACAGCCTCGAGGAAATGAAAATTCGCTTTGCCTACAAACATCTTCACTATCCCTATCTTTACGACGGTGAAACACAATCCGTCGCCCGCGCCTACGGCCCGCAGGCCACCCCGCACGTTTTCATTTTTGACAAGGACCGAAAGCTCCGCTACGAAGGCCGCATGGACAATAGCTATCGCAAAGAAATGGTGAACACGCAGGACGCCCGCAATGCGATCGACGCGCTACTGGCCAACCGCGATGTGCCCGTGAAAAAGACGGGTGTCTTCGGCTGCTCCACCAAGTGGCAAGAAAAGGAAGCCTCTCGCCTCGAAGCGCTCCGAAAGATCGATGAGCAACCGATAAAACTCGAAATGGCTTCGGCCTCAGACTTGAAGACCCTTCGCACGAATCCCGCGAAACACATGCTGCTCGTCAGCTTCTGGGCCACTTGGTGTGGCTCGTGCATCGATGAGTTCTCCGATTTGGAGGACACCTACCAGATGTACAAAGTTCGCGACCTGGATTTGGTCACGGTCTCCGCCAACATGCCCGACGAAAAAACCGGCGTCCTAAAAATGCTAGAGAAGAAGCGCGCCACCAGCCGCAATCTCCTCTTCGCCTCGAACGATACTGCCGCTCTCCAGACGGCTTTTGATCCAACCTGGGAATCCGCCGTTCCCTATACGGTCCTTCTCGATCCAAATGGAAAAGTTCTCTACAAAAACCTAGGCAGCGTAGACATCCTTGAACTGAGGCGCACGATCCTAGCCAACCTGCCCTCAGACTATATCGGTTTCAACCAATACTGGACTCCGCCGCGGTAGCACAGCCACTCATGGCTGTGCGCAGTTACGCCTCGTTCCAACAAATCTCATTCCTCTGATCCCCTCACCCAGGCCAAGCCCGCAAAGACAAATCAATCACCCCCTGCAACTCCTCCCGCGTAGCCCCTCCCGCCGACTCCACCGACATCCCATGCATCACTGCCATAACGTACCGCGCCAAATCGGCAGCATCCGTCTCCGCCGACAAATCCCCCTCCGCCTTAGCCCGCATAAATCGCTCCCGCAACGCGGCCTCTCCCGTCGCCCTACGCGCAATCAACTCTTTCCGTATCGGATCCGCCTCATCCCCGCAAGCCAAGGCTCCCTGCACCATCAAACATCCCTTCGGATTCCCCGGGCACGAAAGCAAATCCGCCGTCCCCACCATCAACCGCTCCGCCACCGCTCGCGCCGTCGGCAACTTCAGCGCTTCAGCCGTGAAGCCCGTCATCTTCGCGTTATACCGGTCCAGCGCCTTCCGAAACAACGCTTCCTTATTCCCGAACGTCGCATAAATGCTCGGCCGGTTAATCCCCATCGCCGCCGTCAAATCCGACAGCGCCGTCCCCTCATATCCCTTCGTCCAAAACACACGCAGAGCTGCCTCCAGCGCCGTATCCGGATCGAAAGCCCGCGGCCGCCCCAGATGCGCTCCTCCCCGCGTTACCGCTAAGCGCCGGAAAACGCGCGAGTTACTCCGCCTTTTCTTTTTTGTATCCTTTCTCATGCTCCCGCATCTTAACACGTGTTTCATATCGAGCGGTAAGAAAGTCATTCACGCCGCGGTCGAAACAAGATAATTACGTACCCAACGGTACATAAGCAGAAAGAACAGGAGATCCAACAAATGGGCAAACTAAATGATCAGGTCGCAGTCGTAACCGGCGCCTCCAAAGGCATCGGTGCAGGTATCGCCAAAGCGCTCGCCGCCGAAGGCGCCTCCGTAGTCGTCAACTATTCTTCCAGCAAATCGGGCGCGGACAAAATCGTCGCCGAAATCGTCAAAAACGGCGGCAAAGCCATCGCCGTTCAAGGCGACGTCTCCAAACAAGCCGACATCACCCGCCTCTTCGCCGAAACCAAAAAGGCCTACGGCCGCCTCGACGTCCTGGTCAACAACGCCGGCGTCTACGCTCCCGGGCCGCTCGAGAGCGTCACCGAAGAATCCTTCCACACTCATTTCAATCTGAACGTTCTCGGCCTGCTCCTCACCACTAAGGAAGCGCTCAAGCTCTTCTCAGATAAAGGTGGAAGCGTCATCAATATTGGCTCTGCGGTCAGCAGGCTGGTGCCTCCAAACTTTTCCGTCTACACCGCCACCAAGGGCGCCGTCGACGTCATCACCCGCTCGCTTTCCAAGGAACTCGGCCCGCGCAAGATCCGCGTCAATTCCATCAACCCTGGCATGATCGAAACCGAGGGTGTGCACACCGCCGGCTTCGCCGAAGGCGATTTCCGCAAATTTGTCGAGTCGCAAGCTCCGCTAGGCCGCATCGGCCAAACTGACGACATCTCCCCCACTGCCGTCTATCTCGCTTCTTCCGACTCCAAATACATGACCGGCGAAATTCTCCCCGTCTCCGGCGGCCTCTAATCCGTATGCATTCGCGTGGCGCCAAACCCAAGGCCGCGCAAGCGGCCCGCGCTCTGCACTCTGTAGGGGCGGGGCTTGCCCCGCCCTCGCCTCTGTAGCGGCGGGTCTTTCGACCCGCGCCGTTGACTTTCGCCAATCAATCACAATCGCAAACGCATCTCATCCAAGGAGAAAATCCAATGTCCAAGCATGAAGGCAAAATAGCCGTAATCACCGGCGGCAACAGCGGCATCGGCCTAGCCACCGCGCAACGCCTAGCCGCCGAAGGCGCCCACGTCTTCATTACCGGCCGCCGCCAATCCGAACTAGACGCCGCCGTAAAACTAATCGGCAAAAACGTCACCGCCGTCCAAGGCGACGTCGCAAATCTCGCCGATCTCGATCGCCTCTACGCCACCGTCAAACAGCAAAAAGGCCGTATCGACATCCTCTTCGCCAACGCTGGCCTCGGCGATTTCGCGCCCCTCGGTTCAATCACCGAAGCCCACTACGACAAAACTTTCGACGTAAACGTGAAAGGCGTTCTTTTCACTGTCCAAAAGGCGCTCCCTCTTCTTGTCGATGGCGCCTCTGTCATTCTCAACGCCTCCATCGTCTCCATCAAAGGCATTGCCGCCTTCAGCGTCTACAGCGCCACCAAAGCCGCCCTGCGCTCCTTCGCCCGCAGTTGGAGCGTCGATCTCAAAGACCGCAAAATCCGCGTCAACGTCGTCAGCCCCGGCCCCATCGAAACCCCCGCCATCGATCGTCTTGGGCAGACCGTCGGCGATACAGCCCAGCTCAAAGCTGGACTCATCAGCGGTGTCCCCATGGGACGCATGGGCACCTCCGACGAAATCGCCAAAGCCGTTTCCTTCCTAGCCTCCGACGACGCCAGTTTCATCACCGGCATCGAACTCTTCGTCGACGGCGGCATGGCCCAAATCTAAATTCCTCCCCTTCGCAGAATCCTGTAGGGGCGGGCTTCAGACCGTCCCTCTTTCTTTTCCTCTTCTTCTGTTCCTTGTAGTGGCGCAGCACCGTTTACCCTGCTTGCCCTGAGAAGCGAAGGGAGCTTCGAAGGGCCGTGCCCGCTCCACCGCCGCCAGCGAGTCATCTTCCCTCGCATTTTCGTTTTGCGATATATATCAGTAACGCGACATGTGTTTCCGGGCCACGATCTCGCATAGAGCCCAACTTTCGCGTCACCCACACCTCTCCGCGCTTCTCAGCGATCTCTGCGCCTCTGCGTTATCCTCTTCTTTCTTTCCGCCAAGCTCATCATCCATCGCACAAATGATTTCCACATAAATTCTCACAAATCGTCTCAACGCACGTCGCATGCCACTTTTTTTCGTCGCTACCCCTTTCTTTTCTCCTCTTTACGCCTGTCACCCTCCCGTCTCACCCCTTCGCCGTTCGAATGTATACCCATAAATTAACTATTTAGAAGATTCAATTTCCATGCTACCATTTCTTGTAATACTAGCTGTCCCTCCGTCTCACCCCGCCCCAGCGCACCAAGCTCCCCGTTCGCCTTCCGCCTTTCCCATTTCCTTCCGCCCTCCTGCTCTCCCTCAAAGCGAAACGAGAGCATTTCCGGCCCTTTGTTTTCATAGCGTTACAAGCCCGCATTTCCGTAACCCTATTACTTTCAAGAATCTACAAATTCAGGGGAGGGGTGTTTTTCGCTTTCTCCCCAATCGAGGAAAAAATGAACGCGCAAACTGCAATCAACCAACCGAACCTCAGCAACGATCCGTCGCCCAATACCAACCACCTAACTCTCTTCCGATCGACGATTCCACCCGCTGCCAGCATCGCTTTTCCAATCGCACTCGCTGCCGTAAACTTGTCTCCCACGCCAATCCATGTTTCTGCACTCGTCACGCCACTCTTCCCGAAAATATGCAGCCCGCCGACCTTACTCCCGAACTCATCAAAGATCCCAAAGACCTAGACCGCCTCGATGGCATCTACGACTTCCTCGCCAGGCTCATCATTCTCCAGGCACAGAATCGCATTTCCACTCGCCGTGCCGCCGTTCTCGCCTACATCACCAATCAACTCCTCCGCACTTTCGCCGCCATCAAGCGCGTGCAAGCGGAACAAGCGACCGAAGTCCCGCAAACGATCTTCGACGTTCCGCGGCACCAGAACGATTAGCCGAAGGAAAGCCTGTGTACGTTCAACAATCATTATCTGCGCAACAAATGTTACTAGCCTCGAATGCGCTAAAAAACCGATTCGTTCAATCGAAAACCATCCCCTTGACACCAGCGCTCTATGCGATTAGCCTCTCTGCAATCGGACAGCAACATATGTTGCGAAAGCCGCGCACTGGCGGGTGGCGGCATCAGTCGGGGATAGTCGTTCTAATCAACAATCGAGTGGAGGACTGACTCATGGCCGCAAAAGAAACATTCATTTCTTCGATCGACATTCAAGGAAACCGCGCTTCACGCAGCTGCGCTCTGTTTCTGTGCGCAACGCTTGTTGCATTATTCCTTCTCGCTATGCCCGCAATCTCTGCCGCGCAAACCGCGGGCACCGGCGCTCTCTCCGGCACTGTGACGGATCAATCCGGCTCCAGCATCGCCGGCGCCCAAGTGAAAGTTACCAGCGAGGCTTCCGGCGAAGTGCGTACGGTCACCACCAGCCCCACCGGTTACTTTGTCGTTCCCTTGCTCTTGCCTGGGACGTATCACGTCGAAGTCAGCCAAACCGGCTTCCGCTCCGTTAGCGTCGCGCACATCAAGATTACCGTCACGGAAACCAACGCTCTCACCCTTCGGCTTGAGGTCGGCCAGATTGCTGAGACGGTGGTCGTCGAAGCTCAGGTCGCTCAGCTCCAAACGGAAACCAGTTCGCTCGGTCGGGTTACCTCCAGCGAACAGGTCGAATCGCTTCCTCTCGCCATGCGCAACTTTACCCAGATCATCGCTCTCAACCCGGGCGTCTCGGCGGAAGTCTCTAACGCCGGTGAATTGGGCCGCGGCGGCGGTGGCAACAACCAGGACCCCACCGTATCCGCCGGCAACTGGGCTTCCGACAACAATTTCCAGATGAACGGAGTCGGCGTTAACGATATCCAGCAGAGCGGCTACTTCAGTGCCGGCGTCGCCATTCCCAATCCGGACACCATTCAGGAATTTAAAGTGCAGACCGGTCAATACGATGCCTCGTATGGTCGGAATGCCGGAGCTAACGTCGACGTCGTCACCAAGGGCGGCACCAACCAGTATCACGGCGCGGCTTGGGAGTACTTCCGCAACGACGCTCTGAACGCCAACACGTTTTTCCTCAACTCCGTCGGAGCCCCTCGCGCGGAACTCAAACAGAACCAGTTCGGCGGCGATTTCGGTGGTCCCATCAAAAGAGACAAGCTCCAGTTCTTTACCTCTTACCAAGGCACGCGCCAGCGCAACGGCCTTGATGTCAACTGTTCTTCCAGTATGAAGGAAGCACCGCTCACCAATGACCGTTCGCAAGCGGCTCTTGGCGCTCTCTTCGCCGGCCAAACGGGTGCTCTGGGCGGCACCGCGATCGCCGCCGACGGTTCCAATATCAATCCTGTCGCCATCGCTCTACTGAATACCAAACTTCCCAACGGTAATTACCTCATCCCGACGCCTCAAACTATCAACCCTAACCTTCCCTTCGATTCGCAAGGTTCTATCGTTTTCAGCGAGGCTTGCCCCTTCACCGAAGATCAGTTCATGACCAACGCCGATTACGAGATGTCCTCCAAGAGCAAACTCACCGGCCGCTTCTTTTTCGCAAATAGTGGAATCACCTATACGTTGCCAGAAACCAACCTGACTGGCGGCGGCTCGCCTCCAGGAGCTCCGGTTAACCTCACACAGGACTTCCGCAACTTTTCCCTCACCCACACCTACATCTTCACGCCAACACTCTTGAACGAAGCCGAAGTGGCTTATCACCGCATTTTCGCCACCTTTGCGCAGGCCATCCCAGGCTTCACTTGGTCGCAGGTAGGCGTTACTGTCGTCCCGCAAGACAATGACATACCCGCCGTTGCTATTGATGCAGGCGGTTCGTCCGGGCTCAACCTCGGCGGCAACGGTCAGAACGTTCAAATCGCGGAAAACACCTATACCTTCCAGGATTCCGTCTCCTGGACTCATGGCAAACATAACTTCCGTTTCGGCGCCGGTCTCATGCGCGAACAGAACAACCAGGTTGGGTTTCATTACCTTGCCGGCGAGCTTTTCCTCAGTTGGCCGGACTTCATGCTGGGGTTGGCTGGGACGCCCGTGGCCGATGGAGGCAACGGATCTCCCTACGGCATCTCAAACGTCTATGGTTCTATTGATCTACTTGGTCTTTTTGATCGCGCCTATCGCGACTGGGAAGTCTGGAGCTATGCGCAAGACGACTTCAAAGTCTCTAAGCGCCTTACCTTGAACCTCGGCTTGCGCTACGATCGCATTGGCGACTTCGGCGATGCCCAAGGCCGGAATGCTGGTTTCGATCCATCCTTGGCGGACACCAATCCGCCTCTCACAGGTTCCCTGGCGGGCACAACGGTTCCGAATAATTATGTGGGCACCATCCCGGCAGGAGTTAAACAACTCAATAACGACTTCGGCTTGAACGGAATCGGCCAGAATACCTGGAATCCCCGTCTCGGTCTTGCCTATCAAATGCCTTGGACTCACGACCGCGTCGTCATTCGCGCTGGTTATGGCGTCTATCACTCCCGTTCCACCGGTCAGCCGTTCCTCCAGCTGATTTCCGCGCCGCCCTACGGCCAGATTCGCGAGTTTCTCCCCAACGCAACCTTCACCGAGCAGCAACCGCTGCCCTTGGACAATCCGACATTCCCAACGTTCGTTCCGTATTCCCCCAGCACCATAAATTCCATTACCTTCTTCGAGCCCAATTATCGTCCGCCGATGGTTCAGGAATATAGCTTCGGCACCCAGACGCAGATCACTGCCTCGTTGGTTTTGGAAGTTGGGTATTCGGGGGCCCGTGGTCTGCACCTCATTGAAGAACGATCGGTCAATCAGGCCTCTCTCGCCAGCCCATCCGATCCGATCAATGGCCAGACCACCAATATATTAGAAAATATCCAGTCGCGTGTACCCTTCATCGGTTTTTCGAGTTCTCTGATGTCGCAGATCGAGTCCGGCGGAGCGTCCTGGTATAACGCTCTTCTGGTTAGCTTGAACAAGCGCTTCAGTCACGGTTTGCAGGCCCAAGTTTCCTACACCTGGGCTAAGGATCAATCGACCGCGGTTGGCACGACGACAGGGCCCAACGGCGGGTCGGTCGTCGGAAACCAGAACGATCTAGCCTCTGGATACGGGCCAGATAACTTCGTCCGTCCCCAGCGATTGGTAATCAATTATTCCTATCAACTCCCAAAGCTTCCAACAAACAATGCTTTCGCTCAAGCGGCGTTAGGAGGCTGGTCAGTTCAGGGTGTCACGGTATTCCAAACCGGCCACTATCTCACCGTAACCGGCACTAATGCTCAGAATGTCTACGGCATAACGACGGATCGAGCTTCCGTCTCTGGAACTTGCACCCCCGGACAATACGTGAATCCAGGTTCCATCACCTCCAAGTTGGGCGGCTACATCAACAAGAGCTGTTTCACCTCACCCGCGGTCATAGGCGATGAAGAGCCACCCGGAACGTGTCTCCCGAGTCAGGTTCTTCCGGACGGAAACTGCCCAGCCGTGGCAACGGGCTTCGGCAACGCTGGAGTCGGCATACTGCGAGGGCCCAGCGAGCTCAACTTCGATTTCTCGCTCTTCAAGAATTTCCCGATCCATAAGATCAGGGATAGCGCCAACCTCCAGTTCCGTGCGGAGTTCTTCAACATCTTCAATCATCCGCTGTTCCAGGATCCCGACACGAGTTTCACCGATGCAGCGTTTGGACAAATTACCAACACCTACGGCAACCCGCGCATCGTTCAGTTGGCTCTGAAGCTGAGCTTCTAATCGGAGGCGCAGAACTTTAGGAAGAAGAGGAACGGTCAAGTATAAATGGTGAAACTAAGGCCCACCGCCGCCGGTGGCCCTTAGTTTCCGAATAGCCAAAAAACTGATACCTTGCCTCCTGCAGATTAGGGAATGCAAACTGCCTCCCGCCTCGCACTGCTGAGCTGACAGCAGGGCACGCAGGAAAGGGCACTACCAGGAGCGAGACCAATGAACCATACGGCGGCAGTAATCGGTGTGGGATTTGTCGGCAGGGCGCACGTAGACGCTTTGCGGCGGCTGGGAATTCCGATACGCGGCATTCTCGGCAGCACGAAAGAACGCGGCGCGGAATCCAGCCAGGCTTTGGGCCTCGATCGCTCCTACGCCTCGCTCGATGAACTGGCTGCGGATTCGGCCGTCACCTCCGTCCATATCTGCACGCCAAATTACGTCCATTTCGAGCAGGCCAGCAAATTGCTCCGCGCAGGTAAACATGTCCTGTGCGAAAAGCCGCTGGCCATGGATTCGCGCGAATCTGAAATGCTTGTAAAACTCGCGCGCGAATCGAATCGCGTCGGCGGCGTCGCCTACAACCTGCGCTACTACCCGCTCTGCCAGGAAGCGCGCTCTCTGATCGAGAAAGGCGAGATCGGCGCGCCGCACACCGCACACGGTAGCTTTCTGCAGGACTGGCTCCTGCATCCGACGGATTGGAATTGGCGTCTGGAACAAAAGCTCGGAGGTGAATTGCGCGCTGTTTCGGACATTGGCACCCACGCCATGGATTTGCTGATGTTCCTGACGGGCAAGAAAATCACGGAGGTCTGCGCCGATCTGGGCACGGTCATTTCGGTTCGCCGCAAGCCGCGTGGCCGCGTGGAAACCTTCAAGAAAACCGAATCTACCGATTACGACGAAATGCCCATGACCACGGACGATTACGCCACCATGCTGCTTCATTTTCAGGACGGCATGCGTGGCGTCGTTACAGTTTCCCAAGTCAGCGCCGGCCACAAAGCCAAGCTGGGCTTCGGCATTGATGGTTCCAAAGGTTCATTGTGGTGGAATGCGGAAAATCCGAATGAAATGTGGATCGGGCGGCGCGAAACGGCGAATGGCTCAATGCTAAAAGACCCAGCGCTGATGACCCCCGAAGCGCGTCCCTACGCCGTGTATCCAGGGGGGCACACTGAAGGCTATCCAGACACGTTCATGCAACTCTTCAAGGATTTTTACGAGTACATCGCGAAAAATGATTTGAACGCGACGAGAACATTTCCGACTTTTCAAACCGGCCACGATGAAATGGTCCTCTGCGACGCCATTCTGAAAAGCTCGCAATCCCGCGCCTGGGAAACCGTCGAATGGGACTGAATTAGGCTAGCTACGACGCGCTCGCCTGTCATCCTGAGCGTAGCGAAGGATCACAGCAGCCAAAGCGCTGAAGCTTTTGCGCGAGTCGACCGCCAAGCGGAGCTTGTAGGGGCGCGATTCATCGCGCCCTGGCTGCCCGCCGCATCACTTTTGTTGAAGCGGATAACGATAATTCAAACTCGGCGGCATCCGGTCCGAACGCTGGCGCGTGTTGTATTCGAGTTGATAGCCGAGATGCTGCGCATCGTCCGGATATTCTTTGCCCGCGGGATACGGATAAGGCAAAGGCGAATGTCTCGGAAGCGGCTCGACACTGAAAGCGTACGCAGCGTAGAAATCGAGATCCTTCTCGAAGCCGTTCGCATAGAAAAAGTAATCGCGCACCCAACCCGCAGGTAGAGCAGGCAGTTGGCGCGGATCGAAATCGAGTTTGACGCCTTCTCCGGAGCCGAAGATGACGAAGCGATCATCCGCAGCGGTGAGCAAATCCAGCACATCGCCAAAGCGCGTGTAGTTGCCGGCGGCACGGGCGTACGGGCCGGTCATGCTGCGATTCGCGAAAGAATAAATGGTGTCGCTCGCGGGAGTGAGCCGAATTTCACGTGGGTAACCTAGAAATTCAAGCGAGGCTTTCGCGAGTGGAACTTCGGCAGTGCGAATTTCTTTCGCGTCGGGAGTTTGATCGATGCGAATCGCATCCCAATAAATTTTTAGGTTAGTGACGATGCGAATGCGGCGCGTGCCCGGCGAAAGTTTTCCACTGAGGTCCGCGACCATCGTGCGTTCGAGACCTGCGGGAAAGCCCATGTCTTCGATGACGCGGGTCCATTTGTTTTGAGCGTCTAGCGCTTCGACGTACGGAGCGATGACTTTCACTCCTGCCTGATCTGCGGCGTACATCGATGTTGCCGTGAAATAGTCCGTGTAGCCATCGATGATAAGTCGCAGCGGCTTCGCGGCGTCCCACTTGCCGAGATCGAGCTCAACCCAGTGGAGTTTTGCAAAACCAGTGAACGGCAAGCCTTCGAAATCGGTAACGTATTTACGATCGCGCTGCGAAATCAAAGACAGAACGTCGTTTCTGTGATCGTCCCATGCGCCAAGGGGCGGATGCGCTTCCTGGCTGGCGATGACGCGAAATTCAGGGAAGGGAGGATTAGAAACGAAGCGCTCGTTGGGAAACACTTCGTGAGACGCGGGATGATCGACTGCGAGAAGACGAAGTTGATCAAGATAGACAGTTTCTTCCATCGGCTCCATGAATCGGAAGCTGAGCATGCCGTGAAGCGGATGAACGCTCTCTGCGCCGACCTTTAGATATTCATCGGGATCGGGAACGTCGCGTTCGGCGACATGGTTCTGGCCGGGGCCAACCCAGTGGCCGACGACGCCGGGGCCGATCATATCGGCGATGAATTCGTATTCCTTGCCGTTCCAGGCAAACAAAACAGGACACGAACTGCCGCGGCGGTCCAGTTCACCGATGGATTGCGTTTTTTTGGCAGCGAGATTTATTTCATCTTGCGGGACGCCCGTGGGCCAGAGGAGACGAACGACTTCTGCATTTTTTTCTTCGCCAAGGCCAGCGAGAATGTTGGGAGCATTCTGTCCGAGATATCCGGATGCGCCTTGCACCTCCCACTTTTGATATAGCGGACCCGCATAGATTTCTACTTTTGTGCCGATGCCATTTTTATTGTCCGCGAGAGGTTTGAGGTCGATGCTCATCCAGTTGTGCTGATTTGCTCCTTCGTTTTTCAGGAGGAGCGGCGCATTGCCAAGCTGCGTAACGACAAGATCGGGGCTGCCGTTGCCAGCGAAATCAGCGATGGCAATGGCACGCGGTTGCGAAAGTTTCACGGCATCGAGATGGGTTTCTTTTGTGACGTCGGCCCAGCCTTTTGCGCCGAGATTGCGAAGGAGGCGGAGTTGGCCACCGCTGCTGGATTCGCCGGCAGCGACAAGATCGAGCCATCCATCATTGTCGTAATCGACGGCGGAAATTCCCCAACCGCGTTGCCAACCGAAATCTGGAAGTGGTACGCGCTCGAGATGCTTGCCGTCAATGTTGCGCCAAAGGCTAATGCCTGGCGCGC
This sequence comes from uncultured Acidobacteriota bacterium, assembly GCA_963730495.1. Taxonomy (GTDB): domain Bacteria; phylum Acidobacteriota; class Terriglobia; order Acidiferrales; family UBA7541; genus Acidiferrum. The sequence goes on from CAVSSD010000009.1 coordinate 55,426, forward strand.
CCGCGTGTGTGAAGGCGAGATCCATCCAGCCGTCTTTGTTGAAGTCGAAGGCGACGACGCCGACGGCGGGCGGTAGATTTTCTTTTTTGAAGTCGATTGCGGAGAGCGGGGTGAATTTACCTTCGCGCGGATTTAGATAAATCGAAGCGCCGTCGAGCCCGCCAGCAAAAACAAAATCGATGGCGCGGTCGTTGTTGAAATCAGTGGTGACAAGGCCTGCGCTGGTGGCGTCGAAGCCGAGGCCGCTTTCTGCGGAGACATCCGTGAACGTGCTGTTGCCATTGTTGCGCCAGAGAAAATTGTGGGCTGCGGTTTCACTCGTACGGGCAGCGGTGGGCTGCATGGTGATGTAGAGATCGAGATCGCCATCGTGATCGTAGTCAACAAAGGTAACGCCCACGCAGCCTTTTTCGCGGCGAATGCCGACTTTCTCGGTGACGTCGTCAAATTTTCCAACGCCATTGTTGTGAAAGAAGTGCACGCCATCGGCAAAACAGACCGCCAGATCGGTGTGGCCGTCGTTGTCGAAATCGCCCGCGGCGCAGCCGAGGCCGCTGCCGGTAAGTTCCAGACCGGATTCCTTAGTGACATCTGCGAATTTCCCGTTGCCCAGATTGTGGAGAAGTCGGCTGGTGCCATCGGTTGTCGCGCTGACGAGAAAGAGATCAGGTTTGCCGTCGCCGTCGTAGTCGAAGAAGCAGGCGCCAGTGCTCGGGCCGATGGGCGTCGCGGCGGCGGGCGGGGCAAGCCCCGCTCCTACAGGAGCCTGGAGTATTGATGAGAACGGTTGCTGAACAAAGTGAACGGGAATGGAGGGTGGTGCGTTTTGGACAGAACTGCGCGGAAGCTCGGCGAGGGAGAAGCGGCCTTGATCGCCATAGCCTGCGCCGAATGGTGTCGCGACGTGATCGGCGGTCATCTTTTGAAATTTGGCGAGATGCTCTTTGGCGGCTTCAGCATTGCCGCTGCGTTGGTAAGCGCGGGCGAGGCCAAATTCGGCGGAGGCATGAAACGGAAAAATAGCGAGAGCTTTTCGGAAGGCGACGATGGCTTGATCGTAACGCTGAAGCTGAGAGTTCAGGTAGCCGACGAAATACCAGGGGTCGGCTTCGTCGGCGATTTGCGTGACGTGCGTGAAGGCGGCGACGCCTTTTTCCGCGTCACCGAGATCTTTGTAGACGAGGCCGAGGTTGTACCAGGCGTAAGGATCTTGCGGGAGCTTTTCGGCAGCCGCGGCGAGGGCGGTGCGCGCAGGTTCGAGTTTTTGCTGAGCGAGGAGGGAGATGCCGAGATTGGCGCGGGCGACTTCGAATTGCGGATCGGCGGCGAGGGATTGTTCGAAGAGCTTTTGGGCGTCGGCGGGGCGCTGTTGATTCATGTAGGCGACGCCGAGAGTGTTGAGACGATAGGCTTCGGCGGGGTCGATGTGAGGAGCGGCTTTTTGCGGGGCAGAAGCGGATGAAGATTGCGGGGCGCGCGAGTGCAGAAAGGCAGCGGCGGCGAAGAACGAAGAAAGACAAACTGCGAGCATGACAGCCGAACGCCGAAGGGCAGATTGCATCAGGGTATTTGTCCTGTCCGCGAAGCGCGACAAATGCTGGAAAGTTGCGGCGCGGAGCAGTAAAGATTCTGTGTGTAGCGGGGGACAGCGTCAACCGTTTTTGTGGGCGGCAGGCATAAGGATCACAGATTTGAGCGACATAGCTGGGAGAGGAGTGCACGGGTCATTGGTGGCTTGGGGATTTCAGTTTTTCGGCTTGTTGGAATTCCGATTCGGCTTCGGTTTGCCGGCCTGCGGCGCGAAGAGCAGTGCCCAGGAATTAGTGACCTTCTGGATCATTTGGCTCCGCGTGGACATACAAGCTAATTCGGCGATAGCGTAGTCGGTTTGCTTCTTTTGGAACAGGCAGAGACCAAGAAATTTGTGAAGAGATGACATACCGCGCATAGCGAGCACTGCGTTTCGTAGTGCGGGAATGGCCTCATCGCATTGATGCTCTTGAGCAAGAGAGATGGCGAGCTGGACTTTCGCGGATGAATGTTCCGGAAAAATACGCACAGTTTCGCGAGCTTCCGCGGCAGCTTCTGCGAACTTGCCTTGAACCATGAGCCTAGGGAGAGTACACCGTGAGCCTCGGCGTTATCAGGCCAGAGTTCTAGAGAGCGGCGGGCTTCGGGCTCGGCCTTCTTGCCGTCGGGAACCAAAAGAAAATTCGAAGCGTAAGCGAGATGAAGAGTTGCTGAATCAGGGGCGAGCTTTAATGCTTTCTGGTAGTTTTCGTCAGAGACGGCGAATTGCCTATGGTGCGTCGCATCTAGAGCCTTCGGTAGGAGTTCATAGGCAGCATCGCGATTAGGGGAAGATTGTTTTCCTGCGCTCGGCTTGATGTTTTTCAGAATTTCCTGGACGGCTGGGATCGGAAAGCTTGACAGAAAATTGGTGTCGGGCGTGAACGTGCAGCCGCGCTTGCTGATGACGTGTCTGGCATAGGAAGGAATGGGCCCGGCGGCAAAGAGAGCGAAAAGTTCAAGTTTATCGAACGGTGGTTGCGCATCCGAAGGCACAGCCTGTGGTGCTGCGGGCTTTTGCGCGGCGCGCGAACGAAGAAAAGTGGCGGCGACGCTGAAGACGGATAAGCAACCTACGACAACTATAGCGCGTCGGAGAGGAGCCTGCATCAGGGTATTTGTTCTGTCCGCGAAGCGCGACGAATGCTGGAAGATTGCGGCGCGGAACAGTAAAGATTCTGTGTGTAGCGAGGGATAGCGTCGACCGTTTTTGTAGAGGGCACCTGAAGGTATGCTAGACGCCTCGTTGTTCCGAGGCGAGTGAAGTAGAACCCGCACCCTGAAAATCGCAGGGATGCGGCACCCGGCGCTCTTGATCCCATACTGGTTGCATTTACAATCAGTTTGGAGTCATTGTCGACTCTTAGTCGCGGGTGTAAGAAGGGAAATTGGAGTATGAAAAACGACGACCCTGTTTTTTCAAGTCATCGCGTTGTGTCGGATGAAGAATGGCTCGAAACACGACGCGCTTTGCTGCGCGAAGAAAAGGAAGCCACGAAACGCCACGACGAACTCACAAAACGGCAGAGAGAGCTTCCATGGAGGAAGGTTGAGAAGAGTTACATCTTTACGACCACGGCGGGTGACGTTTCACTCAGCGACCTTTTTGAGGGACGGACGCAACTTTTCATCAAGCATTTCATGATGGGTCCTGACCAGGACTGGCAGTGCCCGGGCTGTACTTTGGAAGTGGCCCACGTCGAGGGCCTTCTCGATTATTTTGAACACCACGACATGAGCTACGTAGCCGTGGGCCGGGCGCCTATTGATCAAATTGAAGCTGTCCGCCGCAAGATGGATTGGAAATTCAAATGGGTGTCGTCGTTTAAGTCCGATTTCAACTATGACTTCCACGTCTCCATACGACCCGAGGAGATAGCGAACCATCGCGCTACTTACAATTTTCGTGAATTTGATCCTAAGGGGAGCCAAGATCTTTCCGGCAATAGCATCTTTTACAAAGATCAAAACGGTCAGGTCTTCCACACTTATTCAACTTTCGGGCGAGGTGGGGAGCAATTTCTCGGGATCTACGGCTTTTTCGATCTCCTCCCCAAGGGCCGCGAAGAAAACGGCCCGACTCACTCGTTACCGGATTGGGCCTCGTTTAAGACGAAGCACATTCACAACTGCGGCTGCTCTTGATGTCATCGTAGCGGCTATCCAGCCCACCCACCCCCGGCAAAGCAGGCAAGGATTCTACTTCTACGAAGGCAATGAGCGTAGGATGGATATAGGTCATACATGAACGCTCAAATGCGAGCAGGCACGCCAAGCAAGATCGTGGATTATCATTTGGATGAACGCTTCGACTGGGTTGCTGACCTTGAGTGCGGTCATCAGCAGCATGTCCGGCACAATCCCCCCTGGATTAATCGGCACTGGGTAAAAACACCTCAAGGACGATACGAGCATCTCGGTTTCGAATTGCGGTGTTTGGTCTGCCTGAGTCCGCGTCTCCTCGAAAAAGTTGCTCTACGTTAAGTCGGATTGGAACCTTCTGATTCATAATTTGCTTGAGTCCATTTGAGAATTTCGATTGTCCGGTCATGAAATCTAAATCGCGGTCGACCAGTTGCAATAATACGAGTGTCGCCAATGCTGTACGGGCTTCACCAGTTGGAACGAAGGGACTCTGATGACTGAGAACATAAACGTCCAGTACGTTGGTTTCGAAGCGAAAGCACTCGTGCGGGAGTATAGTTTTATCGTGCGGCGAGGCCTAGACGAGGACAGCAAATTTACCCTGACAATTGGCAACGAGTCATTTGGTTCCCAAGGAGTGCGCTTTCAAGATGCTCCGGAGATATGTTCGCTCAGGCTCCATCATGAACTGGCTGTTTTCGGAAATCATCCTCCCCGCTCGCACTACCGTATCAGCGAAACAGACCTGGAAGACTACCGAAGCTCTCACGCACCGAAGGCTTGGGGCTACCCTTACAAGCCGAAGGTAAAGCAAGACCTCTAGTTTGGCTGCTGGCTGCCGGAGGGCATCATGGCACTTAACATCGCGCACTCCAGTATAAATGGCGTTTCCGTTGTCCATCTCAGCGGCGCGATATTCTTTGACCAGGATTCAATATCTCTACGCGTTCATGTGAAGGACCTGTTGGACAAGTCCCGCCAAATCGTACTGGACCTGGGGAATGTCACTCGAATCGATAGCAGCGGTTTGGGCACGCTTGTGGCTCTCTACGTCTCGGCCCGGAAGGTCGGCGGCCACATCAAGCTCGCCAGCCTCGGCAATCACATAAAAGAAGCTCTGCGGATTACAAGGCTCGTGACAGTGTTTGAAATATTCGACAGGACAGAAGACGCGGTCGCATCGTTTAACAGGGCCGCAACAGCAGGGTAATCATCGTTTAGCCGAACCCGTTATCTGACAGCTCGTAAATGTGGTAATCGCACAGGTGGAAAGAGAACAGCGGGTTGCGCTACGTCGTGATTACTCCTTTTCGGCTCAGACCTGCCGGGGCATAAAAGCGGACTACCGACTATGTGCCATTGGTGACAGACGGCTTGAGACAAAAGAAGGAAAATAGATAGGAACTGAATAACGAGGCGGCCAATGCTAAATTTATGGTGGGCGGCACCACTTACCGACGACCAGGCAAGAAATGTTCTGCTTTCTCTGGACCCGAATGCCGACGCAGTCGAAATCCATTCAACGCTTGAAAAACGTAGGAAGGACGCGGCGACATTTGGTGTTTGTCTTAACGAATTCTTTCTTCGAAATGGCTCACAAGCGACGAACAATGCACGCGCCGCATGGTCAGAGATTTCGACGCACGATTCCAGTGCCAATCCGAATGTGAACTATGAACTTGATATGAAGTCTTTTGATTTACTAAAGTTCGATGTCCGCGCCGCATGCTTAAAGCAATTGTTTTCGTATGCCCGTATGAAGCACGGAAACGGGCGCGTATTGAGAATGGGAGTTGCCGCAACATTTTAACCCCCGTGGAATGACTCGCCAATTCTCGCAGACTGAGGTGAAAGTGGACGCTGACTGAGGCGTCCACTCTGCGGAGTGTTATTTATTGCGAGCAGGTCTCGCTGACCATTTTCAGATCGGAAACGTCGAGCTGAGTCTTCGCCGACGCGGCAGAGCCGTCGGTGGAGGCTGTGGTTACGGGAGTACCGGTTAGGGAAACGGTGTGGCCCACGTGCTTTGCGATGTCGACAGTCTTACTGCTGACATCCCAGCCTTTACCGTCTTTTGCCGTGAGAAGGAACACGTCTGTGGTCGTGCCATTTTGGAGGCAACCAGCAACCGTGACCACGGCGCTGGATCTTTCCTTTGCTTGGTGAGAAGTTGCGGTCGCAGCCAGAGCAGCGGAGCCGAGTACAAATGCAAGTGCTAGAAGGCCTGTAGTAAATTTGATTTTCATTGTTATCCCCTCGATTCGAAGTTATTCGCCAGAATTCCGATTTTGGACTCAGGAGTCGCTGAGTGTGCCCAAGAGCGTCAAGTTTGAAATCCGGTTGGAGCAAGAGTAGGAGAGATTTTTGGTAGCGTCTGTTCAAATTGGGGCACTTTGGCGGTTTGATGTTCGCTTTTGGAAGAGAAATCGTGACCATAGGGGGTGCGGAGCGGCGACGGGGGCTCGCGGGATTGAAGTGGTTGGATTGGGGAGGGTCGCCCCGCCGATCTCGACAAACCGAAGACAAAGTAAAAACCATTTCGGCAGGCCCAGAATGTTCCACGCTAGGAATCTCTATAAGGTATATAGATAGGTTGTTCGAAGAGCGCGAAAACTCCTGAGAGGCCTGTGATGAAGAATTTGAAACTACCGATATTCGTTGCATTGTTTTTGATTGCCGGGAGTTCGGGATTTGCGCAGCAGCCTCGGAAAGTGATCATCAATCAGGATTGTTCGGGGCCCGGCGGCAGCAACATGCAGACGCTGCTGACCTTGATTCAATCTCCCAAGGTGGAAGTGCTGGGGATAACCGTGGTCAGCGGAAACCAATGGCGCGACGAAGAGGTGGCGCATACGCTGCGGCTGCTGGAGTTGATTGGGAGGACCGATATTCCGGTGGTGCCGGGAGCTGTGTTTCCGCTCGTGCATCGGCGTAAGGAAGCGCTCTTGTGGCAGGCGAGGTATGGAAAAGTCGAGTTCGCCGGGGCTTGGGACGATCGCTGGTGGCATGAACATGATGTAATTCCGGCGCTTCTGGAAGGCCAACCGACCACAAAACCGGCCGATGAGGATGCCGCTCACTTCCTGATCCGCATGGTTCACAAATATCCGCATGAAGTGACGATCTACGAGGGCGGCCCGATGACGAATCTGGCGCTCGCCAACGCCATCGATCCGCATTTTGCGGAATTGGCCGAGGGCCTGGTGTTTATGGGCGGAAGCTTGAGTCCGCAGACGGACGATCCGGAGTTCATCAGCAGTCCGCGCCACGAATTTAATTTCTGGTTCGATCCGGAAGCGGCGAAGAGCGTGTTGGAGGCGCCGTGGAAGAAGATCGTGTGCACGCCGGTGGACATCTCCGTCAAAACCAGAATCACCGACGCCATGGTTGCCGAAATCAAGAAGAGCAACAGCGGCGCGGCGCAGTACGTCGTGAAGTATTTTATGGCGGACCAGGGCGGTTCGTATATGTGGGATGAACTGGCGGCTGCGGCGTGGATTGATCCGACGCTGATCACGAAAAAGGAAATGCGCTATATGAGCGTGGACATCGACCACGGTGCGGGCTATGGAAACACACTGACGTGGGTAGAGAAAGACAATCCGAAGCTTGGCGCGCGGTTGGTGGAAATCCAGATGGATTTGGATCTGGCAAGGTTTGACAAGATGTTTGTGGAATTGATGAAGGCGCCTACGCCGCAGGCTCATTGAAGGCGTATCGGTGCCGTGGATCGTCGCAAACGTGTGAGTGATCCAGACACTTGGTTCTCAGTATCCGGCCGGCAATTCAATTACAGACTTGGAATAATCCATCGGGCGACAAGCTTTAAGCCGGCCTGGACCAGATCTCCTGAGCCGGGCGTCCTCCCACCACTCCGTATCGTCCGGCTTAAATAAGGCTGATGTTCTTTCGGTTGCCAGGGCGAGTTGGAGCGGGTAGTGTTGGATCCACCGGCTTAGGGGCGGCAGCTTCCTGGAGCTGCACTAGCATTTGTTGCTGCCGCTTCATATCCAGCATCGTGATGGGGGAATGGCAGTAGGGACAAGCCGAGTTGGTTTGCAGATCGATAGACGCGCCACAGTTGGAGCAGTTCACAGCTCTGCACGTTTTGCTTTAGCTGCTGGATTTCTTGGGGGGAGAGTGCGTGGATGAAATTCTTCTCTTTGAGGAAGTCGAAAAACCCGATGAACTTCCCGTGTCCGTTTCCACAGGCCCAATAGTTGAAGCGCATGTTTCGGACTAGATCGTGCGCCAGCGACAGCGGGCCACCGCATCGCGGGCACTTAAGCACGTCCGACAAGGTAGGCTTGACCGTTGAGGAGTGCTCACCGATGTATTTCATCAGCTTGAGCGTGGAGCCGGGAGAGAGCTGCAGGCTTTGGTGCTGATCGAACCAGAACGATTGGCAAGCTGTGCAGACGTCGACGGTGACCTGCGTGCCAACGCGGCCGTCTAGCGTCCAGTCGGTCATATCCTTTCCACAATTGGGGCAGGTCATGGAGGGCGATTCTAGAGGATTGCTAGCGTGAACGCCATTCGCCTGGAAAGAAACTAGAGACTTGCGCGTCTTACTTTGAAAGAGAGTGGCGAAAGCTGGGACGCGGGGAACAATCGAGCGACTGGGAGCGTAACTGATTGCGGGAGAAAACATGATGACGGCATGGTTGCAGGAAATGAGGCAGACGTTGCGGCGGCTTGCAAAGGCGCCTGGGTTTGTGCTGGCTGTCGTTGTGTCGATTGGGCTGGGGATTGCGGCGAACGCGACGATTTTTTCGATGGTCAGCCGGTTTGTGCTGAGTCCGGCGCCGGTGGGCGATCCGAGTACGCTGGTTTCGCTGCATACGACGACCAAGGGTGAGTGTTGCAATCATTTTTCGTGGCCGCTTTTTAGCGATTTGCGCGAGGAGGCTAAGTCGTTTTCTGGCGTCGCGGGCTATCAGGACCTTTTGCCGGCCTCGATCGGAGGCAACGGCGAGCCGGAGCGCGTGTGGGGGCAGGCGACGACGGCGAACTATTTTGATGTGGCGCAATTGGGGATGACTCTGGGAAGAGGTTTTGCCAGCGATGAGGAGAATCTGCCTGTGATTGTGTTGGGGCATCGCTTGTGGGAGAGGCGGTTTGGAGCGGATCCGGCGATTGCGGGGAAGACGATTTTGCTGTCGGGGCATTCGTACACTGTTGTCGGAGTTGCGCCGCCGGTCGTTCCGCGGAGTCGATCTGCCACTTGATCCGGAGTTTTGGGTGCCGCTTGGGAATCTTGATCAGTTGCTTCCGAAGACTAGCAACTACGATTCACGCAATTATCACTGGCTGGCGGTGATGGGTCGGTTGAAGCCTGGCGTTACGCGCGTGGAGGCTGCGGCGGAACTCGATGTGCTTGCGCAGCGATTTGCGGTTGCTCACGCGGAGTCGGAGAAGGATGGTGGGTTTCGTTTTGAGACGGCAGGAACGCTTTCGCCGCACGATAAATCGGCGGTGATGATTTTTCTTGGCGCGCTTACTGTGGTGGTGCTGCTGGTTTTGTGCATCGCGTGTGCGAACGTCGCGAATCTTTTGCTGGCGCAGGCTTCGGGGCGGCAGCGCGAGATGGCTGTGCGGCTGGCGGTGGGTGCGACGCGCGGGCAGTTGATGAGGCAGATGCTGACGGAGAGCGTGGTGCTGGCGATGGGCGGCGGGCTGTTGGCGTCGTGCTTTCGTTGTGGGCGACGCGGGCGCTGTCTACATTTCGGCCGCCGGCGCCTGTGCCACTGGATCTCAGCGTAAGCATTGACTGGAGAGTTTTGCTGTACACGTTTGGCGTGAGCGTTGGCAGCGGATTGTTATTTGGGCTGGCGCCGGCTTGGGCCGCGTCGCGAACTATTTTGACGAGCGCGCTAAAAGGCGAGGACATTCTTGCGCGGCCGGGGCGGCGTTGGACGCTGCGCAATGTGTTGGTTGTCGCGCAGATTGCGATGTCGCTGGTTCTGTTATGCGCTACGGGACTTTTCTTGCGGAGCATGCAGAGTGCGGCTGGAATTGATATTGGCTTTCGTTCGCGGGGGATTTTGATGATGTCGGTCGATCCGCGGGAGCATGGGTATACGGCCGAGCGGACGGTGCAACTGCTAAGCCAAGTGCGCGAGCGAGTTGCGGCGCTGCCGGGTGTTAGTTCCGCGGCGGGGACGGATGTTGCGCCGCTTTCGATGGGAAATCGGAGCGATGGGTTTGGCGTTGAGGGGCGGCCAGAGACTCTGGATTTGAATTCGAGCGTGGACCTCTATATGGCGACGGCTGGGTATTTCGACACGATGGGGATTCCGCTGATTGCGGGGCGCGATTTTGCGAACGAGGGCGTCGCGGAGCCAAAAGCGGCGGTGGTGAACGAAGCGTTCGTTGCGCAGTTGTTCAAGAAGGAAAATCCTTTGGGGCACCGCGTTTTGGGTGGCGGCGTGACATATCAGATTATCGGCGTGGTGAAGAATACTAAGTCGAGGACGCTCGGCGAGGAAACTCGGCCGGTGCTTTACCGCTCGCTTGCTCAGAATGTCGCCAGCGATCCTTCGTTTCTTGGATACACGATTGTGGTGCGATCGGCGGGAGATGCTGCAGGCTTGGCGAAAGCGGTTCGCGGTGAGATTCGCGCACTTGATCCGACGCTGGCTATTTTTAATGCCGTAACGATGGAAGAGCATTTGCGCGGGGCGCTGTTTCTGCCGAGATTGGCTGGGACACTGTTCGGAGTTTTCGGAATCGTAGGACTGCTGTTGGCGGCCGTCGGATTATATGGTGTGATGAGCTATTCGGTGAGCCGTCGAACGCGCGAGATCGGCATTCGCGTGGCGCTGGGAGCGCAGCCGGGCGGCGTGCAGGGCCTGATTGTATGGCAGGGGATGACGCTTACGTTGATTGCGCTGGTGCTAGGTTTGGGCGCGGCTTTTGCGGTGACGAAGGTGTTTACAAGCATTCTTTACGGAATTCGTCCGCACGATTTGTTGACTTTCACAGTCGTACCAATGTTCCTTGGCGGTGTTGCGCTACTGGCGTGTTGGATTCCTTCGCGGCGCGCCGCGCGTGTGGACCCACTTACCGCGCTTCGTTATGAATAAATCTTGGAATTCCGATCTTGTTCTTCACAAGCGGTTTCAAAAATTTAGCCTAAGGGCGAGTTGGATTTGGCGCGCCGGAGCCACAAAACTGGGCGAGCCAAACGTCGGATTCGCAGGACTGCTGATTGCATCTCCAAACCTCTGCGGGATCCGCCCTGCGAAAGTGGCAGCTCCGTAGACGGTGTCGATGGCATTGACGTTCGGGCGGTTAAATAAGTTGAAGACTTCGGCGCTGCTTTCCAGGTTGAACCGTTCGCCTATGCTGAAGACTCTTTGCAGGCGAACGTCCGTGGTATAAGAGGGATCGCCTCGATACGTGTTGCGGCCAATGTTGCCTACACGATCGGAAAAGGGAAAGCCGTCTCCGTTTACGTCGAACCCCGCGAAGATTGTGTAATGCCGTGGACTTTGCAGGGTATTTAGCATCGAGACTTTCCAATTGCGTAGCGCCCGGATCCAGGAATTTGGAGATTCGCCCTGCAGGGCAAGGACGAAGCGATGGCGGACGTCGTTGTCGCCTAAGGCGCGGTCCAACTGCGGGCGCAGATAATCCATAGGACTGTCGGTCAGTTGAACATCGGTTGCGAGATCAATGGATTTGGAGAACGTGTAGTTTCCCAGAAGGCTGTAGTGGTGTGCGAAAGGCTTGCGCACGCTGAGAGTTCCCGCATTGTAGTTGGAAAAGCCCGACGGAGAGGCCATCAGCGAGAATCCAAAATTAGGATCGGCGGGCGTGAATGCCTGGACGCCAGTCGGAAGGGTGCCGCTCGGGAGCCCGTTGATGCTGAGATAGAGGGGTAGCTTGAGCGCGTGCACAAATTGGTATCCCACGGAGACGAAGAGGTCTCGAGCGATTTCGTTTTCGACCTCGAGGTTGGCTTCTTCGGAGTAGGCGTTCGGAAATTTTCTCTGCACGTAGCCGAGCGGGAATTGGAGGAGCGAGCTGGGGCTGGGATAAACACCCGTGTGCGTAAACGCGGAGAATGCCTGGCTTGCGAGAACGGGCCCGTTAACACCTACGATTCCGGATGGCCCCAGCCCAACCAAGCTGTTGGCGGGATTGGAAAACGCCGGAAGCAGCGGCTGCTGCATGTAGGTAAAGGCCGACGCGCCTTGCCAGGACACCATGATGTCGCTGTAGTCGAACGGGCCGGTGAACATACCGAATCCGGCGCGGACAACTCCTTTTCCTTGGCGGAATGAATAAGCCATGCCCGCACGCGGCTGAACGTTTCCATAATTTGTGGGATTCATCGGTCCATTCAGCCGGATGTCGGCGGCGGATGGGAAAAAATCGATGTCGTAGCGCAGACCGATAGTCAGCGTAAGGTTTGAGACTGGCCTCCACTGGTCTTGTGCGTAAAAGCCAGAGAGCTTGTGCAGAAAATTAAGATTGACGCTGTCGTTGAAAGCCGACGCCGCTGGTCCGGCAAAAAGGCCCGTCTCGAAGGGCAGCGTGCGCGGGGGAATTTGTTGGCCGAAATAGGATCTCGGCTCGAGGAATAGAAACTCGACCGGAGTTCCAGGGCCAAACGGCGGGACGTTGAAAGGCGCCGCACCAAAAAAACTCTGAGGAGTGAAAATGCCACCGCCCGGCGTGAAGAAAGATGTTTGTGCGCTGATCCAGACGGGCTCAAAATCTCCGCCAAACTTAAACGAATGTTTGCCCCGTATGTAGGTGAGATTTTCGGAAGCCTGGAAATGCTGTTCTCGGTAGTAGGGTACGCCGCCCTGGATGCCGCCGGAATCAAAGAGGTCGGCGACCAGGAGCGCCGGCTCAAATCCAGCGCCTACCGGATCGAGGTGAAAGGTTCTTCGCCCGAAGTTGAGGATGGTTTCGGAAGTCCAGTGAGACCCAAACAAATGGAGGAAGTTCGCGTGTATGGTCTGATCCAGAATGGGGTTGTTGCGATAAAAGGAGGGCAATCCCTGACCCGGAGCGGCTCCCGGTACGTGTTGATTCCGCTCATCGTTGAACAGGTATCCGATGTTCAAGGTGCTTGTTTCACTCAGAACATCCGTCAGCTTTCCAAAAAACTTGTCATAGTCCTCGATTTGGAGGATCGATCCCAGGTTCTCAGGTTGCAGGCCGAGAATTTCCTTCACTTGGTTGATGCTGGGGGTTCCCGGCCCGAGGCAGCCAGGATTGTCGGTGCAGTGAAGGATAAAGGACGAATATAAAGGGGACTCGGCGCGGCGCTGACCTTCGTATCCCAGGAAATAAAAGATTTTTTCCCGCTTGATAGGGCCGCCAACATAACCGCCAAATTGATTGAAGCGCAGGGTGTTGAAGCCGGGGGCTGATAGCAGATTATTGGCATCCAACCGGTTGTTGCGAAAGAACTCGTACGCGGATCCATGCACATCGTTGCTACCGGACTTCGTGACCGTGTTTACGACGGAGCCGAGATTGCGGCCGTTCTCGGCGGTGATTGGGCCGGCCACCACACGAAACTCCAAGACCCAGTCCTGCGATGGGCTCACTCGCTGAACACCGGAAATACTTGTGGTGTAGTCCGTGCCATCGAGACCAAAAAATGTGCTGTGCGTCTCGCGCAGGCCGGCGAAGCTCAGTTCCAATACAGTTTCCTGAAAGGGAGACTGCGCGCCGACGGCCGTGCTGCGTCCCACATTGACATTGGGAGTTAAGAGGACAAAGTCAATGAAGTCGCGGCCGGCGATCGGCAGGTCGGCAATTTTCTCTGTTTCGATCACCTGGCTTACTTCTGGCGTTTGAGCATCAATTCCCTGGGCTGTCTCGCGAACTTCGACTTGTTCTTTCACCGTGGTAACGCTCAGGATTACTGGTAGGGAAGCAACCTGCCCCACGGTAAGCGTGAGAGCAGTCCGTGAGGGGCGGAATTCGGCAGCCTCCACGGTCAATTCGTAGTTTCCCGCAGGCAATCCAGGCAGAACTGCTAGCCCTGCGGCACCCGAAGTGGCGCTTCGCGTCACTCCAGTGGCGCTGGTCCTTAATGTGACTCGCGCGAGCGGAATGCCGGCCCCGGACTGATCTGTGACGTTGACATTCAATGTGGCCAATTGTTGCGCGCGGAGATCAATTGCCACGAGCAGAGCCAATGACAAAAAGGCCAGTACACTCAGGAACTTACTTCGTTTCACTGTTTGTCCCTCGTATGGCCTATGCCAAGCGGCGAGCGACACCTGGTCAACCGCTGGTTTGCGATTCTCCGCTGATGAGGAATTGAAGGCACTTTGAGTCGGAAAGCCGGAAACATCAATACCCCAAAGATACTACTGGTCTGAAGAAGGTGCCCCCTGCCGTGATCCTTAAAGCTTGCGAGTTTCAACGGGCCAGAGTCGGCGTTTCCATCCTGCTTGACCGCGGGAGGGGCGGGCACATAGGCTCGAATGCCAAACTATGAGCAAAATAATTTTTGGGACGATTGCGGAAATTGCCGCGGGGATTCGCGAGAAGAAGTTTTCGCCGGTTGAGGTTGTAGAGGCGCATTTGGAGCGAGCGGCGGAGGTGCAGCCGAAACTGAAAGCGTTTGTGCACATTGATGCGGAGGGGGCGCGGAGGCGGGCGCGTGCTGCAGAAGCAGCGCTGATGCGCGGGGACGCTTTGGGGGCGCTGCATGGCGTTCCTTTGACGATTAAGAGTTGTATTGATGTGACGGGCTGGCCGACACCGTCGGGGTCTTTGCTGCGGAAGGAATATGTGGCGCAGGCGGATGCCCCGCTGGTCGTGCGGTTGCGAGCGGCGGGCGCGATTATTTTCGGAAATACGAATACGCCAGAGTATTTGATGGCGTATGAGACAGACAACTCTTTGAGTGGCAAGACCAGTAATCCGTGGAATTTGGAGCGGTCGTCGGGTGGGTCGAGCGGTGGTGAGGCGGCAGCGATTGCGTCGGGCTGCTCCGCTGGCGGAGTGGGGAGCGATGGGGGCGGATCGATTCGCGTGCCGGCGCATTTTTGTGGGATTTGCGGATTGAAGCCGACGCCGGGGCGGATTCCTTCGACCGGGCATTATCCTGAAGGAGGAGGGGCGTTTGGCTGGATCGGCGTGGTTGGTCCAATGGCGCGGACGGTTGCGGACGTGCGGACTTTGTTTGAAGTGATGGCGGGGCCGGATGCGGGGGATGCGCTTTCGGCGCCAGTGGCAGTGCGCAAGATCGAAGAGAAGGAAATGCGCGGATTGAGAATTGGGATTTTGGAAAATGAGGCGCTTGGCAAGGTCACGCCAGAAACGTCCGCGGCGGTGGAGCAAGCTGCAAAGATTTTGAGTGAGCAGGGATTTGCCGTAGAGAAAAAAGAACTGACCGGGCTCGATCGGGCGATCGAGGTGTGGTGGTATTTTTTTGGACCGGTGATTGCGGACGGCATTCGGAAGGGTTCGGCGGGGCATGAAGAGGAGTTGAGTCCGATGCTGCGCGAATATGCGGAGCTGGCTACTGCGGAGACGACCTTGACTTACGATGGGTTTCTCGGTGCTTGCGCGGAACGCGACAGGTTGCGCGCGGACATTGTGCGGCAGATGGAAGATGTGAGAATACTTTTGTCGCCGGTGTCGGCGGGGCCAGCATTTCGCCACGGAGAAGGGAATTGGCGAGTGGGCGAGAAGGAAAATTATCGGGACACGATGCGGCATTCGCAGTGGTTGAATTTGGCGGGATTTCCGGGGTTGGCCGTGCCGGTGGGACAGTCGCGCGAAGGGTTGCCGATTGGAGTGCAGGTGATTGGGCGTCCTTACGAGGAAGAGTTGATTTTGGCGGTGGCGGAGGCGATTGAGCGAGGGCGTGGTTCCTGGGAGGCGCCGAGTATTTAGGATTAGCTAGCCCCCTTGCGGGGCTGAAGCCCCGCACCTACAACATCTGTTGCGGGGGTTGTTTTAGTTCGGGATTGGGGATGGGGGTGTCGCCGTATTTTTCGCGCTGTTTGGTGAGGCTGGAATCGACAAGTTTTTTTGAGGTGGCCAATTCGGCTTGGGCTTCTTCACGGCGGCCGAGGCGGAGAAGTACTTGGCCGCGCATGAAATGGACATTTTGATTGTCGGGGACGAGTTTTTCGGCCGCGTCGAGAGCGATGAGGGCTTCGCGATTTTTTCCCTGACGCTGATAGAGGCGGGCCAGACCGAGGAGCGAAGCGGGCTGGCGGGGATTGTAGCGAAGGGCTTCGCGGAAGAGATGCTCGGCTTCGGCGTCCCTCTGCAATTGTGAATAGAGCAGGCCGAGTTGTTCGTAATTGTCGGGAAGATCGGGCTCGATGGCGATGTCTTTGCGGAATTCGGCTTCGGCGCGGTCGTGGTCTTCTTTCTTCATGTAGGCGAGTCCGAGACTAAAGTGGACGTAGGGTAAGTTGGAATTCGCGGAGGCGGCGATTTCCAACTCGGAGATGGCTTTGTCCAATTCTTCGCGGTTGAGATAAGCCTTGCCGAGAATCAGGTGGAATTCGGGAGTTTGACCACCGACTTCGACGAGGCGGCTGAGAGCTTTTTCGTCGAGGTCGTTTTGATTGGCATTGTGAGCGGCGATATCGAGGACGTAGAGATACGTGAAATCGTTGGACATTTGCTGCCAGAGGGGCTCGAGGACGGCGACGGCTTCGGCGTAGTGTTCAGTGAAGACGTAGCAGAGGCCGAGCAGGTAGCGGGCTTGCTGCGAGTCGGGCTGGTCGCGGACGACAGAGGCGAGGGGAGCGACGGCGCCAGCGTAATCGCCGCGGCGGTATTTTACCAGGCCAATGTTGAGGCGAATGCCGGACATTTTGGGTTCGAGCTTCTCGGCTTTTTGTAGAAGAGTGAGCGCGTGGTCCCATTCTTTGCGGCGCATGGCGATGACGCCGAGATTGGCGTAGGCCGCGCCGGATTGCGGGTCAGCAGAGAGCACGCGACGGAAAGCCGCTTCGGCTGTATCCAAGTCGCCGGATTGGAGGGCAGATTGGCCTTGTGCGAAAGAGGCTTGTGGGTCTATCGAGGGGACGTGGCTCGTCCCGCCTGAAGAGGTCTGTTGGGACTGTGCGAGCGGGGAGCTCTCTGAAGTCGACGGCTGGAGACAGACGCATAAAGCGGTTCCTAAAAAGCCGAAGAGAAAATACGCGAGCCAGGCACGGAGGATAGAGGACATCGTTCGGTAGTGTCCAGCAGGGGAAGAAGGAATTCAAGCGGTGACCGCGAGCGTGAACGTAAACGGGCACGGACAAAATTGGATAGCGGGGCCGTTAAGACCCACACGCCGATTTTCAGCTTGACACGGACGCGGGTATGCTTTATTAATCCGATTTAATAGGTGCGATTGGGTGCGTTTCTGAATGTCGAGTGGTGGGGCTTCCTCCGATGAGTGGCCTTCTGCAAGCGGCAGATACCAGGGGTACCCGCAGTAGCAGGCGCAATTGTGCCTCCACCAGACCGGTAATCCATATTAAAAATTTGGGGAGGTAGCAAAGTGAAGTTACACGGTCATTGTTTTCATCCTGCTATTATTCTGAAAAATTTACCCAAGGTGGCGCGGCTGGTGTTTTGCGCGGCGATCGCGATTTTGTGCACCGCGTTTGTTGCGAAGGCGCAAGACACTGGTTATATCAGCGGAACAGTAACGGACAAGACGGGTGCGGCTGTTTCTGGAGCGGACGTAGTGATTTCCAGCACGAATGGCAGCTCAACACACCCAACGACCACGAACGGGGACGGCGCCTATGTGGCCGCCGGTTTGCCGGGCGGGTCGTACAACATCGTGGTGACAGCAAAGGGATTCCAGAAATATACGGCTAAGGGCGTCGTGCTGGACGTGGCGCAGAAGATTCGCGTGGATATCCAGCTGAACGTCGGCGCGGTCACGGAAGAAGTGGTGGTGACGGGCGAGAGCGTGGCGCAAGTGGAGACGCAATCCTCGGCCATGAGCACCACGATCACCGGATCGCAGGTCAATCAACTTGAGCTCAACGGACGCAACTTCACGCAACTGGTGACCCTGTCGCCGGGTGTCGTCAACCAAACCGGAACGGACGAAGGCAAAGTGGGAGTCTACGGTAACGTGGCCTTCAGCATGAACGGAGGCCGCACCGAGTACAACAACTGGGAATTAGACGGCGGCGACAACATGGATAACGGAAGCAACTCGACGCTGAACGTTTATCCTAACCCGGAAGCAATCGCGGAATTCAAGGTGCTGACGTCGAACTACGGCGCACAATACGGCCGCAACGGGTCTGGTACGGTGGAAGTGGAGACCAAGTCGGGCGGCACCACTTTTCATGGGAGCGCATTCGAATACTTGCGCAATGCATTCTTTAATGCGCGATCCTGGGAACAGGGTGCGGACATCACGCAGCCCAAGGGCGCATACAACAAGAACGACTTTGGATATACATTCGGCGGGCCCGTATTCATACCTAACCACTACAACACCGACAAGAAGAAGACCTTTGTTTTTTGGTCGCAGGAATGGCGGCGCGAGAAGAGAGCTCGACCACAATTTTGCAAAACGTTCCATCAAATGCCGAGAGAGGCGGAGAACTTCTCCGATCTTTGCCCCGCATGTAAATAACAGCAATCGAATTTCCGATTGCCCCAGTGGCGCGGGGGTCTCGCGCCGCGCATACGCTCAGTCCCACTGCCACGGGCGCCGCGCTCCTGGCAATCATCCCGGAAGCCAACACGACGAATGGTGGATTCCCTGCGGTTAGCGAAATTGTTGCGTGCCCGACCACTTGGCGCGAAGAACTCTTGCGCGTGGACCAAAACATAAGTGACAACTACCATTTGACGTTTCGTTACATTCACGATTCCTGGCAAACGGTCGTGCCCAATGCACTGTGGGGGAATGGAACCAGCTTCCAAAACATAACTACTAACTTCACGGGGCCCGGAACAAGTTTTGTCGCGCGCCTGAATGCAAATATTTCTCCGACTTTGCTGAATGAATTCGTGGCCAGCTACACGGCGGACCACATCGACTTAACCGCCGGTGGCCCGGTGGGGACTACTTACCCGCGGGCTTCTCGATGGGTTCGATCTTCAACAATGGTTTCGGCGGAAAGATTCCAGCCATTTCCGTGGGCAGCAACGCCGCTTATGGTGGAACTTTTACCTCTGACACGGGGTATTTCCCGTGGCACAACGCCAACCCCACTTACACGTACCGGGACAACATAACGAAGATTATTGGCCAACATAGCCTTCAGTTTGGCGCCTATGCAGCGTTCGCTCAAAAGAACGAGGAGAACTCACCCTACGTTCAGGGCATTCTGACTTTTGACTCGGGCAACTACGAATACAGACAGGAAACGCCTTTGCCGACTTGTTGCATGGGAACATCGCAAGCTATCAACAGACGAACGAACAGACCAAGTACTACAACCGCTACAAGATCGTGGAGCCGTATTTCCAGGACGATTGGCGTGTCACAAAGCGACTTACACTGAATCTCGGTTTGCGGGTCAGCTTGTTCGGAACGTACCGCGAAAAATACCAGCATGGCTTACAACTTTAATCCGAGTGAGTTCGTCAGCGGCGGTTCGCCAGTGATTGATCCCGAGGTTCGGAACGGATGCGGGCTTCATACCCGGTGCCGGAAATCCATTCAACGGCATCGTTCAGTGCGGCGGTGCCAGGCGGAACTGCCGCCATCCCTTCCGTCGTTTCCCGCAGTTCCCAGGGGCAACGTAGGATCCTCGCCGAACGCCGGCTGTCTGCAAGGACACCTTTTCAACCCAGCGCCGCGCATCGGATTTGCTTTGATCCTAAGGGCGACGGCAAGATGGCCATTCGCGGCGGCTACGGAATCTTTTACGAGCATACGAACGGCAACGAGGGAAACACGGAATCGCTGGAAGGCTCGGCGCCACTTGTGCTTACCGCTGCAACAAGTCCAGATATCATCGGCTAAGTGACAATATCGGCGGCGGCGGCTGGGGCAGTCCCGTTCTTTCCGCTTACGGTCGTTTCCATCCCGAACAAGGCACAATGGCCCTACGTTCAGCAGTGGAACCTGAACGTCCAAAAGGAGCTGCCGGCACACTTTATTGTTTCGGTAGCGTATGTCGGGAGCAAAGGCACGCACTTGACATTGCTCAGCGACGGAAACCAGCTTCAGCCGCTTCCAGCTGACCAAAATCCGTTCGGCGTTGGTGAGACACTTTACAACACTGGGCCAATTGACCCCACCACCAGTCAACCTACAGGGGCTTGCGCGGGATCGGCGCCGCTCACAAACCCAGGGCAGGCGTGGAGCGCAGGTCAGACCGTGTTCGGAACCAATGGACCACTGAATACAGCGGCCGCTAATAACCTGAACGTTGCTTGCGGGCTCATTCCTACCGCGAATACATTGCGCACCGCGTATCCCGGTTATGGCGACGTCAACACGCTCAGGAATGCGGCCAATTCAATTTACAATTCGCTGCAGGTCTCAGCGAGGCGTACCGTCGGTGCTCTTACGGTGAGTCTTGCCTACACGTACAGCCACTCGATCGATGATTCGTCCGACCGAAGCGACACGGCTTTCGTGAACGCCTATGACATTGCTTCCAATCGAGCAAGCTCCACCTTTGATATGCGCCATAACCTTGCGATCAGCTATGTGTATGCGCTGCCCTTTTTCAAAAGTTCAACGGGGCTGAAGAATGCGCTGCTTGGTGGATGGCAAGTTTCGGGCATCACCGTCGCGCAGTCTGGCACCCCGTTCAGCGTCACCGATGGCTGCCTTTCGGGGATAACGCCGGTGTAGCCAACGGCACCGGCACGGGCTCCCGCTTGGATTTGGTCGGCAATCCCAAAGCCGGTCTCACTTCAACGGATGTGCCCGGCGATCGCGGACCTCTCGCTTACAATCCGGCCGCATTCGCGGCTCCTCAGGGGCTCACCTTCGGAGACGTAGGACGAAACACGCTCACTTACCCCGACCGCGTGAACTTTGACTTCGGCGTATTCAAGCGCTTCGCGATCAATGAACGGATGGGATTCGAGTTCCGCTGGGAAAACTTTAATCTCTTCAACCATACCCAATACAACCAAGTCAGCGGGAACGGCTCAAGCGGCGGCTCTGGAGCCAACGTTGCCATGGACACGGTAGACCCGACAGCCAGCACGGTCTTCCTCCATTTGAGTGGTACACACGACCCGCGCATCATGCAGTTTGGTCTGCGGTTCTACTTCTAACAAGAACGGAAACGAGGAGGGCGGTCCGTGGTCGGACCGCCCTTTTTTTCTGATAATAGCCATCGCTTTTTTGTATACTCCCACCGCCCGTCCAAGAGGAGAGAAAACCACCATGAAACGCCGAACATTTATAGAAACGTCGATCGCCGCAGCGGCAGTCTTTGCAGCAAGGCCATCGTGGGCCGTTGCGAGCGAACACGAAATCAAGAAGGTGGGATTGCAGCTTTACACTGTGCGCACGGAAATGCCCAAGGATTTTGACGGGACTATCGCCAAGGTAGCGGCGACGGGTTATAAAGAAGTGGAGTTTGCGGGATACTTCGGCCGCACGCCGAAAGAAGTTCGCGCCGTCGTCGACAAGAATGGACTGACGGCCCCCTCGACACACTACAGCTACGATCTCATCGAAAATAAATTGCCGGAGATGATTGAAGCGGCCCACGTTATCGGGCACGAGTACATCGTCTGCCCGTGGCTCGACGAGAAACAGCGCAACGCGGATGGCTGGAAGCGGGCTGCGGATCTGTTCAATAAAGCCGGTGAGGCCACCCGGAAGGCTGGGATTCAGTTCTGCTATCACAATCACTCGTTCGAATTCTCTCCGGTCGAAGGTTTGGACGGACAGATGGCGTACGACTTTCTGCTGACGAAAACGGATCCCAAGTTCGTAAAGATGGAAATGGATTTGTGCTGGATCAGCGTGGCGGGGAAAGATCCGTTGAGTTACTTCAACAAGTATCCGGGGCGCTTCCCGCTAGTCCACGTAAAGGATTATGTGAACGATCCGAACGCAACGAGCAGTTACGCCGGAGCGACCGGCTCTGTCGAGTTCAAGGGGCGGCTTGCGGATGCCGGCAAGGGGACGATCGACTTCAAGCGAATCTTCGCGGAGTCGGAGAAGGGCGGCATCAAGCATTATTTCGTCGAGAATGACGACGCGAAAACGCCGTTCGAGGACATCAAAATCAGCTACGACTATTTGAGCGCCCTGCGCTTCTAGTTGCTGGTGGATTGGTTTCGGGGAGGGAGCACCGTGCGCAAAGTGGGTATTTGTCTGGCCTGCGTCGTGGGCCTAGCTTTGCTATTGGCTGCGGCGCGGGCGCAAACGCCATCGTGGAAGCAGCTTTTCAACGGCAAAGACCTGACCGGCTGGAAGCACGTCGGTCCAGGGGACATGACTGTCGAGGATGGACTCATCCGAACGCACGGCGGGATGGGGCTGCTTTATTGGACCGGAGGCAAGCTCGGGAATTGCCGCATTCATGTGGTCTACAAGATGCGGGACTTCAATGACAATTCGGGCGTGTTCATTCGCATTCCGATCGAGCCGCGGGAAGCGTGGATGCCGGTGAACTACGGATACGAAGTGCAGATCGACAATCATCCCGAGACTTCAAACGAGGACGAGTACCACATCACGGCGGCGCTTTATTCTTTGACGAAGCCACTGGCCAAACCGGGGAAGCCCGGCCCGGAGTGGAACACGATGGACATCACAATCGATGGGTCGCACACCATTGTGGTTCTAAATGATGTGAAGGTCACCGATTACACCGAGGGGCAGCCTGTTCCGGAGCGGAAATTTGATTTCGAGCCGCAACGCGGGCGGCGGCCGGACGAAGGCTACATCGGTTTGCAGAACCACAGCGATAACGACATCGTGTTTTTCAAAGAAGTGAGCGTGCAGGCATTGAAGTAACGGCTTTAGGAAGAATAAGAAAGAGCCAAATCAGGAGGGTGAGATGAGCAAGAAAGCTTTCTCGCGTCGCGAGTTTCTGCATAGCACGGCTGGGGCTACGGGTGCGCTGGCGGCGGCTCCGAGCATCTTCCTGAAGCCGGAGTACATTCCCTCGGTTCTTGAAAGAGTCGCTCCGAGCGACACTTTGCGCTTCGGAATTATTGGGATTGGAATGCAGGGTTCGGGGCTGCTGACGGCTGCCGTTCAATTGCCGGGCGTGGAATGCGTGGCGGCGTGCGATTTGTACGACGGGCGGCACCTACTGGCGCAAGAAATTGTCGGAAAGAAAGTTCCCACGACGCGGCGCTATCAGGATTTGCTGGACAACAAGAACATCGATTGTCTTATCGCGGCGGTGCCGGATCATTGGCACAAGCAGGTGGTGGTGGACGCAGTGAACGCGGGCAAGGATATTTATTGCGAAAAGCCGATGTCGCATTCCGCGGCGGATGGTTTGGCAATGGTAGCCGCGGCGCAGAAAACGGGACGCATCGTGCAGATTGGTTCGCAGCGAGTGAGCTCGGTGATTTGCGCGAAGGCCAAGGAAATGATCGCGCAGGGCACCATTGGGACTCTAACGATGGTGGAAGGGTCGCTGGGGCGCAACGATCCTACGGGTGCTTGGGAGTATCCGCCGCCGCCGGATCTTTCCCCATCGAATCTGGATTGGGACACGTGGCAGGGGACCGTACCCAAAGTTCCGTTCAATCCGAATATTTTTGCGCGCTGGCGCTGCTGGAAGGAATACGGGACCGGACTTGCAGGTGACTTGCTTGTGCATCTGGTCAGCGGCATGAACTTTATGCTGGGTTGGAATGCTCCGCCGAAGAAGGTGATGTCCCTTGGCGCGATTCTGCGATTTCCGGATGGGCGCAACATGCCGGACGTTCACGCTACGCTGTTTGATTACGGAAGCGCGCCGGTCTATCTGCGGCTGAATTTGGGATGCGAGACTCCTGAGATTTACCGTTTTCAGGGCTCGAAGGGGATTCTGGAAGTCACCGAATTTGCTATTACCTATTATCCGCAGACGGGCGAAGATTCAGGGCCGAGCTACTACACTTCGGGCTACCCGCAAAAAATGCGCGATGCCTATGTGGCGGAATGGCACGCTAAGAACGATCCCGTTCCCGGCAAAGAGCCGATTCTCGAAGGCTATACGTATCGCGGCGATTCCTGGGATGACGAAAAGCCGCACCTCTGGAGATACTTCCAGGGCGTGAAGACCCGCCAGCCAGTGACCGAAGACGCCGTATTTGGAAACAACGCGGCACTGGCGTGCCACATGTCCAACGAATCGTACTTCCGCAAGAGCGCGGTTGTGTGGGATCCCGCCTCGGGAACGATTAAGTCTGTCTCGTAGAGACGACGATAAACGGGCCGGCTATCCGGTTTTACGATTGAGCCACTGCGCAACTTCCCTGGTCGCCCAGGGTGTAGTTGCAAATCTAAGGAAAATTGCTCCAGGCGTGCGAGCCCGCGCTTGGAGCAGTTCTTGTTTAGGCCCCGGGGAGTGGAGGGCATCCCGGGAATTCGCGCAGAGCCGTGTTTCCGATATATTGCAAGTCCTCGATGCCGATTTTGCTGGTGTAGAAGCCGTCGCAGGTGAGCCTGCGCAGGAACGCAAAGAAGGCCACGCCTTGGCTCAGAGATAAGTCTTGTTTCGCATTCTTGCGGAAGGCGATCAGGTCCAGAACTTCTTTGCGCTGCTCCGGAGTGCACTCCAGAAATACAGTGGAGTAACGGTCGGAGCAGAAACTGTCCAGCCATTGGAGCCCGCCCCCGAGAGCTACCTGCCACTCCTCATTTTCGCTGGTGAGGAGGTCAATAAATTCCGGAGCGCCGGCTTCCACTGCGCCGCCGGATTTTTCATCTTTCGGAATAATGGTGTCACAAAGAGTGGTGATCATCTCGTACTGGTGGGGCAAAAAAAACTTTGGCGCGTATTTCGCCGCAGGCGACCCGGATTTTTCATTGTGGACCGCTTGATGAGCGAACTCCGCGGCCTTCGCTGGAATCACTTGCAGTACGGAGCCGCCTACCGCGCTTACAGCCAGCGTTCTTAGTATGTCGCGGCGTGTCACGGAGTGTTCGCTCATAGAGTGTCTCCCTCTGGGTCTTCCAATGCTTCTTGCACTGATTCTGATTATAGCGAGCCTACAAATTACCTTTCCTCGCTTCGTCGAGCAGGTATTCCGACGAACGCCAAGCTAACGCCATGATCGTCAGAGTCGGATTTTTATCGGGATTGGTGACGAGTGGCGCTCCATCCATAACGAAGACATTCTTTACGTCGTGCGCCTGACAGAATCCATTTAGGACGGAGGACTTTGGATCGGCGCCCATGCGAGCCGTGCCAACTTCGTGGATGATTTTTCCACCGGCGGCAATGCCGAAGGGACTCTCACCGCTGATGGGCGTCTTGGTTTTGTACACGCCGCCGGCGGCCTCGATGATGGCGCGAAACGTTTCCTGCATGTCCGCAGCCTGGCGAATTTCGTACTCGCTCCACTTGAAGTGAAAGCGCAGGACGGGGATGCCCCACTTATCGACCACTTCGCGGTCGATCTCGCAGTACGTGTCCGGATTGGGAATCATTTCACCGCGCCCAGCCATACCGATTCCCGTGCCGTAGACTTGACGCGCGCGCCTCTTCACGCTGACACCGTAGCCTTCCTCTTCATGCAAGAGATCGTCGAACTCGCCAACGCCGGGCATATCGCGGCCTCCGCCGAATTCAATGTGATAGCCGCGTGGAAAATCGTTCTTGCGGTCGAATTTCCACCAGGGGATGTACATGTGCATGCCGCCGACGCCATCGTGATTGTGAGGAGGCATTTTTTCGAGCTGAGGGATGATGCCCCAGCCATCGCTGCCAACGGAATCGGTGAGGTATTTCCCAACGGCGCCGGAAGAGTTGGCCAAGCCGTTGGGGAACTGCGCGGATTTGGAATTCAGGAGCAAGCGAGCGGACTCGCAGGCACTGGCTGCGAGTACGACGGCGCGAGCGCTGATGCGTCTCTCAGTGCGCGTGGCCTTGTCGATGTACGAAACGCCTTCGGCTTTGCCGTCCGTGCCGAGAATCACTTCGCGCGCCATCGCGCCGGTAATCATCGTGAGCTTGCCGGTCTTCATCGCCGGCGGAATCATCACCTGGCTCGAGCTGAAATTGGAGGCGGTGACGCAGCCGCGGCCGCATTGGCCGCAATAATGGCAGGGAAGGCGGCCATTCACGGATTTAGTGAGAATCGCAAGCCTCGAAGGAATGCAAATAACGCCGATCTTGTCGCATGCTTTTTTAACGATGAGATCCGTGCAGCGTGGTTTCGGCGGCGGGAGGAACATGCCGTCGGGCGCGCTCGATACATTTTCGTGAGTGCCGAAGACGCCGATGTAGGATTCCACTTTGTCGTAGTAAGGCGAGAGGTCGTCGTAAGTGATCGGCCAGTCATCGCCGAGGCCATCGCGCGTGGCGGATTTGAAATCGATCGGGGCAAAGCGCAGCGCGATACGGCCCCAATGATTCGTGCGGCCGCCTACGATCCGCGAACGGAACCACTGAAAGTTTGAGCCGGGCGCGGAAGTATACGGTTCGCCTTCGATTTGCCAAGCGCCATTAGGAGCCAGAAATTCGCCAAAATTTTCCGCAGCGTGGCCGCCTACACCGATTCCGCGGTGCGGCAATTCATAGGGCCACATAAGCATCTTGAAATCTTTTTCGGGATAAACGGGAGGGCCGGCTTCGAGCAGCGCGACACTTAGCCCGCCTTCGGTGAGGACTTTCGCGGCGGTGCCGCCTCCAGCGCCGGAGCCAATGACGCACACGTCGTACATTTTCGGCGAGCGAATCACTTGCGACATTTCGTGGACCTCGAGTTACAGCTCGTTCTGCTTCATTTGAGTCACCGCGTAATCGCAGGCGCGGGCCGTCAAGGCCATGTAGGTTAACGAAGGATTGACGCAAGCGCTGGAAACCATGGAAGCGCCGTCGGGGAGGAAAAGATTTTTCACGTCGTGCGCTTGATTGTGCGCATTCAGGACGGACGTCTTTGGGTCGCGGCCCATGCGCGCTGTACCCATCTCGTGAATGCCGAGTCCCGGCGGCGAAGGCTTCTGATACGGAGAAATTTCCGTGGCGCCTGACGCAGCGAGAATTTCCGCGGCCTGGATCGCAATGTCCTTAGACATGGTTAACTCGTTTTCGCCCCAAGCGCAGTGAATCTTCAGAGTTGGAATGCCCCAGGCATCGACCTTGCCCTTTTCTATTTCGACGTAATTGTCGTGGTTGGGGAGGCACTCGCCGAAGCCACCGAGACTCATGCGCCATGGGCCGGGCATTTTCAGTGCCTTCTTGAATTCGGGACCAAGACCGACCATCGACGCGCCGCGAGACCAGCCATCGCGGCTTCCGCCACCCTGATAGCCGTAGCCCCGCAAGAAATCCGGCTGTTTGGTTTTTACGTTTCTGAAACGTGGAACATAGATGCCATTGGGACGATTGCCGAACGGCATTTTGTCTTCGTGGCCGGGCATTCTTCCGCTTGCTCCGGCGCCCATGTGGTGGTCCATAAGGTTGTGGCCAAGCTCGCCGCTGCTGTTGGCGAGTCCGTTGGGAAATTCGGTAGTCGCCGAGTTGAGAAGGATGCGTGTGGATTCCAGAGTGGAGGCACAAACGAAAAAGACGCGCGCTTTGAACTCGAGTTCGTTCTTCGTTTGCGAATCAACCACGTTCACGCTTGTGACGCGGCGCGTCGCCGAATCAAAATTCAAGCTGCGAACCACGCTGTAGGGCCGAATGGTAAATTTGCCTGTTTTCATCGCCGCAGGGAGGGTCGAACTCAAGCTGCTGAAATAAGACCCTGTAATGCAGCCGCGGTGACATACGCCGCAATAGTGGCAGGCTGCGCGACCTTTGTGCACGCGGGTAAGAACGGCGGTGCGTCCAATAGTCAGCATGCGATCGTCGAAATGCTTGGCCATCGCCGCTCGAACATCTAGCTCGACGCATGTCATTTCCATCGGCGGGAGAAATTTTCCGTCAGGCAATTGCGGCAGACCCTCGGCCTGGCCGCTGATTCCGGCGAATTCTTCGACGTAATCGTACCAGGGCGCAATGTCCGCGTAACGGATCGGCCAGTCAACAGCGACGCCTTCTTTTAAGTTGGCTTCAAAATCGAGATCGCTCCACCGGTAACTCTGTCGGCCCCAGGTAAGGGACTTACCGCCGACTTGTCGCCCTCGAATCCAGGCAAAGTGTTTGCCTTCCTCGCAGGTGTAAGGATTGTCCACGTCGCTGACGAAAAACTTGTTGGAGTATTCATCGCAGGCGTAATAACACTCACGCTGAATGGGCTGCGTGCCCATGCGCTTGACGTGATCATCCCAGCCGCGGTACTTCAGCTCCCAAACAGGAACGTGCTCGACGTAATCGCGTTCCGGAACAGTGGGACGCCCCGCTTCCAGGATTAGCGTGTTGAGACCTTTTTCGGTGAGCTCTTTCGCTGCCCATCCACCGGTAATTCCCGAGCCGATAACGATTGCGTCGTAGGTATTGGCCGCCATGCGAATCTCCCTTAAGCCTTTTTTTCTGCTGCTACCGGTACGCAACCATGCTGAGCGCCGGGAATGATTTGCAAACCCAACTCGCGGGTAAAACCAACTTCGGAAGTGTAGTAGCCGTGGAGGGTGATGCCTTTGAATACGACGAAGAAATTTCCTCTCAGTTGCGTGTCCCAATCGGGGACGGTGTTGCCGTGACGGGCGGCCCGGCCGGCGAGCATGCCGACGGCTTCGTCCATCGCGCGTATGAGAGTAAGTTGCTGAGCGGGAGAAGCGTCGACGAAATCCTTGCCATATAGCTCGTTGCTTTGCTTGTCCACACCAGCAAGACCGGCGAGGAAATTGTTGCGATCCTCTTCAATGGCCCAATCGGTGAGAATGACGTCGATGAATTCATTGACGCGCGCACCCTTGGCGCCAGGCGTGTCGGTCTCAGGAATAATAATTTCGCTCATGAGAACAACGGTGGCATTTTGGTGCGGGTTGAGCGTGCGCAGTGCATATCCCGTAGCGGGATGCGCTTCCTGAAAAAAACCGAAGAGATCGGGTGCGGCAGTGGAAGCAAGAGCACCCGTGGCAAGAAATTTTAAGGCATCACGCCGTTGCATAAAACCTCCCTAATTCTTTTTCTTCCGATGCATCAACCTTCGAGAATCTCTTTGCGCACGTTTTTCAGAACGTAGGCGGCGCGCTCTACCCCGACCTCACCGCTCAGGATGGGATCTTCATTCTCAATGCTGAGGATGCCTTCGTAGCCGATGTCCATGTAGGCTTGGATGACGGACTTCCAAAGACTCGCGCTATGGCCATATCCAACGGCGCGGAAGGTCTCCGAAGCATTGCCAAGATCGCTGGTCTCGAAGGCGAAATTCAGCACGCCATATTTTGCGACGTTATCCTGAAAAAATACGGTGTCCTTCATGTGAGCATGATAGATCATGCCTTTTTTGCCGAGGAAGTGAATCACTTCCACCGGATCGCAGCCCTGCCAAAAGAGATGGCTTAAATCGCAGTTTGCGCCGATCTCTTCACCGACTGCTTCGCGAAGTTTGATAAGGGTTCGCGGATTATAGACGACAAAATTAGGATGCATTTCCAGCGCGATACGATGTATGCCGTGCTCGCGAGCGAATTTCGCGGCTTCCTGCCAATACGGAATGACCTTTTCTTTCCACTGCCAGTCCTGCATTTGCGCATACTCGGGAGGCCAGCGATAGGTGATCCAGTTCGGTTGGGCATCCGTCGGCGTACCGCCGGGGCAACCGGAAAAACCGACGATCACTTTTACGCCCAGGCGCTCGGCGAGTAACACCGTTCTGCGAAAGCTTTCACGGTCCCGCTGGGCATGCTGTTCGTCCGGGTGAACGGGATTTCCGTGGCAGCTCAGAGTAGCCACCTGAATCCCACGATCCGTAAATTTTTTCTGCCAGGCTTTGGCTTTGGCGGGGTCGTCAAGAAGCTCTTGCACTGGGCAATGTTTCGTTCCTGGATAACCGCCTGTGCCAATTTCCATCGCTTCGAGGCCGAGCGCGCTGACTTTGTCGAGCATTTCATCGAGAGAAAAATTGTCGTAGACGGGGTCGAAGACACCGATAGGAATTTTGCGCTTCGCTGACGGGGAAGCCACCGACTGCTGCCGCGATGCACGAGCAGCCTCAGCGCCTGCATGGGCAATCGTGTCCCTCATACCTGCTCCTCCCGGAACCGCCGCAGCCAGCAGACCTCCGCCGGTCGCAGCGAGAAATTGCCTTCGGTCAACCGATTTACTAACGCGCGAGCTGCGCATGCCCGACCCCCCGAAAAGTCCCTCTCACCCCGGCCAAATTACGGCCCGCGGCATTATACGCTTCCTGAGCGGTTGAGGAAGCCAGAAAATCGTTTTAGTGGTGCCGAATGCTGGGGAATCATCCCGTAGGGGCACGGCACGCCGTGCCCGTCTTGATTCTTCTTCTACTTGTTGCCGAACTGTACGCCTTTCCGGCTCGCCTGATTGATAGTGGCTGTTGGGGAGTGAAGGGTCGTGAGAAATGTCGATCAGGGTTTCTTGCGACCAAGAGCATCCAGAGCCGGGATAGATACGGCGGCTGTCACAACGCGTTCCGGCGGCATCTTTTTATTTTGAATCGCGTCGACGAGCAGTTCAATCGCCTGGCCGGCATTTGGAGGAACAAAAACGGTGGCGGTTAGCATCCCGCTGCGCACCCATGCCTGGCCCGTTTTCGGCGAGTCCATCGCAGCCTGTAAAGGGCAGCTTCAGCCATCTTTCGCGTTCGTCCTCGTTGGTCAGTTCCTTGAAGGCATCGCGGGCGCCCATGGCCATGGAGTCGTCTTGCGCGGAAATAAGGTCGATCGCTGCGCGCTGAGAAGTCGTGAGCTTCAGCCAGGAACGAACCGAGCGTTGCGCGCTTTCCTGAGTCCATTGAGCCTTGAGCATCGTGACCTGGACGCTTGCGGGCTTGGTTTCCTGCATGCCTGCAGTCCGATCTTTGGCCGCGGAATTCTCCGAAGGTCCCTGAATATAGAGGACGGAGCCTCCTCCACGGAGTAGGGCTACCATTTGGCGCCCCTGGATTCGGCCAATTTCGACATGGTCCGAACTAACGGAGAAGAGCGGCGCCGACGAAGTTTTGCGCAGTTCCTCGATGTAGTTCGCATCGCGGTTCAGAATCACCCAGCCAATTCCTGCGCTGACTGCTGCCTTCGCGACCTGTGGAAGCGCGGTGCCGCCGACGGGTTCAAAAATGATGGCGTCCGGGCGCAATTCCTTCGGCGCCTGGATGGCCTTCAACACTTGTGTGCTCTGGTTGATGGCGTCGTTTTGCGCGTGGATAATCTGCACGTCCACGCCAGTTTTGCGAGCGGCTTGCTCTGCGGATTCCTTCTGCTCGATCTGGTAGTCGTTGTCGTCGGTGGTAAGAGAAACCACGAATTTAAGTTTTTTCATTCTCGTCTCAATATGAATGATTGTATTCCAACACAATGAGCGCTAGTAAGGGGCAGAACCCTGCCGGATTGGTGTTCAGCCCGCCATTAGTTGCGAGCTAGTTACATTCACAGGGACCATATCCAGGCAGGCTATTGCTTTGCGAAATCGTCGAGAGCGGAGGTTAGACGTTCGAGGCCGGCTCGCAGGCTGACAGTCTCGCCGCCTATGCCAATCCGGAAATGCCGGGGCATTTCAAAGAATGCGCCCGGAACAACTGTCGTTTCGTATTTCTCGCGCAATAATTTGAAAAATGTTTCGGGATCGCCCTGGGTGAGGCGGGGAAAAAACACGGTCCCGGCGGACGGGCGGAAGCATTCGAGGTCGCCGCGCGAATCGAGAAAGGCATCTATCACCACGCGATTGGCGGTAAGGAGCGACTGTGCCCGCTTGCGAAATTGTTCGAGATGATCGAAGGCGATCACAGACATGCGCTCGGCCGCGTGTGCTGCGACGGCTCCATACAAATCATTCAGAAGCCACATCCGCTTGGCCAGCGGTGGCGAGGCGAGCACCCAGCCGCAACGCAGCCCGCTCAAGCCGTAGGCTTTCGTCAGGCTGCTGGTGACGATAAAGGGATTGTCGCCTGAGGGCGCGATGGATTGGCCGATCGGAAAACAAAATGGCGCGCCGCGGTCGAATACCATATCGAGGTAAACCTCATCGACCAACACATGCGCGCCAACGCGGTGTGCCATTTCGCCAATAGTTCGCAGCGTTGCCGCCGGCATCAGCGCGCCGCTTGGATTGTGGAGATTGCTCAAGACAATCAGGCGCGTTTCTTTTGTGATGGCTCTCTCGAGCTCCTCAGGTTCCAGCGCGAATCCTGCCTCGAAACGCCGAGGGATTCGCTTCACAAATGCCTGGAGGTATTCGGCGACGTCCAGCAACGGCCCATAGACCGGCTGCTCAATCAGCACTTCGTCGCCTGGATCAAGCACGGCGGCCATTGCCAGGTGATTGGCCATCGACGTGCCCGTTGCGGCGACCACGCACTCTTCGGTCACTCCGTTGTGGCGTGCCAGCCGCTGCTGCAGCGGCTCGTACCCATAACCGCCGGGTTCGGTGATTTCCAAGTCTTCGATGCGCACTGGGAACTCGGACAAGGGCACGCTGATCAGGCCGCTGGTCGCTAAATTAAAGCGTGCATGCGAATGCGTTTTCGCCCATTCCATGTACACCGAACGCTTTGATTGTCCCGAACCCGTCATGTCCCTGTTTCTCCCTTGTTTTTCGCGCGCCATAAATAGTATGCGGGCAAACCGGCGATAGCGATGGCCAGGCCAATAAAAGAGCGTTTGGGATCGTGCGCGAAGGTGCTCGCGACGACGATCCATTCCGCGGCAATGAACAGCAGCGTGGTCCAGGGGTGCCCGGGCACTTGAAACTCAATCGCGGGCCCCTGAATCGCCGCGCGACGACGCAAAACAAGTAAGCAGACCGCCGTGAGCCCAAAGAATATGCAATCCATTGCTACAACGTAGTTGACGACCTGCGCGTAAGTCCCTGTTAACGCGATAACGATGGCCCATGCGCCCTGCAGCAGGATGGCGACAATCGGAACGTGCGTCTGCGGATCGATCCACGCAACACCGCGGAAAAAGACACGGTCCTCGGCCATTGCGAAATAGACGCGCGGGGCCGTCAACATCGATTGCCCCAGAAACCCAAACGCGGAGAAGGCAATACCCGCGGCGATCAGCGAACCTCCGCGTGGGCCGAGCAGAGCACGCATAACGGTCGATGCAGGCGTCATGGTGGCGGCCAGTCCAGCGGGCCCCAAAACGCGCACGTAAACGAAATTCACCGAGGTGTACACCGCGATCACGCCAAGAACACCTAGAACGAGGCCGCGCGGTAGGGTTTTACGCGGATCGCGCACTTCGCCGGCCAGAAAACTGGAAGTCTGCCAGCCTCCGTAGGCGAACAAAACCGGTGTCATAGCCGCTCCAAAGGTGAAAATGAGGGTCATGGACATCGGCTGATCCAGAACGGGGGGCCAGGAAATCTGCGACGGTCCACCGCGAAGCAAGCTGAATAGCTCGAGCATCCCGATGGCGGCAATCGCAGCGAGAGTCATCGCCGATTGCACTCGGCTACCCGCGCGAACACCCAGGCAATTAATCACGGTGAGTAGGGCGAGAGCGGAAGCCGCGATGAGCGAGGCATTGACCTGCCAGTGGGTTAGCTCCAGGAAGTATCGGGCAAAGGTGACAGCAACTGCAGCCATTCCGCCTGTCTGGATGACCAAGAGCAGAACCCAGCCGTACAGAAACGCCACTGCAGGATGAAGTGCATCGCGCAGATAGGCATATTGGCCGCCAACGACCGGCAACCTCGCGGCCAGTTCAGCGTAAATGAAGGCGCCCAGCAGGGCAATGAGGCCGCCAGCGACCCAAGCGCTGAGGATCAGCGTGGAAGTATGCACCCTGTTAGCAACAATGTAGGGGTTGATGAAAATCCCCGCACCGATGATCCCGCCCATCACGGCCATCGTCGTGCCAAACAATCCAAGCTGCCGCGCGAGCCCGCTGCCCTCTTTTGCTTGATTGCTCGGGTTTTCGGTCATCGTCATCGAGTCTTACTTGTGACTCACGCCGCGGGACCACTCTTCAAAGCCATTCGCAATTGGGGCGTACTCTACCACTGCAGCCTCCGGCCACAAAATTGAATGGTGATTAGATCGTGCTCTTGGAAGGGAACGGTATTATTTACTATTGAATTCGCTCGATCGTCTGTGCGACAAAAGCATCGTTGCCAGACTGCCTGATTCGATTCCTCAGAAATCCTTTGCAGTCTTGGAGTTGTGAGATGTCCGGTTACCGCTATCCCTTAAGCGAATATCAGGAGTATTATGGAGGACAGTCCTCAGGTACTTTGGCCAGCAATGGACGGGTGGGTTACATGTGTATACGGGTCCTGAAGTGTCTCCGGGTCATTCTAGTTGTGTGTTGCGGGCCATTGCTGCCGGTTGTGATGTGGGCAGGCACGCCGGTACCGGAACCCGGCGGGCAAGTCCCCAGTTCTAGCCCCACCGTCACTGTGGGTCAAGCCCACATGGAGGACGTAGACAAGCAGGGGGATATTGACGTTTTTGTGAAAGGACCAAACGGGGCGGCAATTGATGGTTCAGCAGTCGCAACGTTGACCAAATTAAACGGCGAATTCGTTGACCAGAAAACCGTGAAAAACGGCTATGTCAGGTTCAATGGTATTCGTGCGACAGAGTACAAAATTCAGGTTTTGGCTCCCAGGTACGAAGCAACTGTGAAGCAGCTCGAAGTTCAAGAACGTTCGCTCGTCAAGATCACCATCGAGATGTCTCCTCTATCTGCGGAAGATGCCGCGTCCTCCGCGGGCATCTACGCCCTTGCTCCCAAAACGCAAAGGGAGGTGGGGAAGGCAATGGAGGAGTTACGTGCAAACAAGCCGAATGATGCGCGCAAGCATCTCGAAGCCGCCCAAAAAGATGCTCCAAAAAGCGCCGAGATCGAATACCTCTTTGGTGTTTATTCGTCACAGGTGAACGACCCGGTCCAGGCTAAGGCTTATTGGATGAAGACTCTGGAACTCGATCCAAAACACCTAAGTGCGCTGCTGGCCGTTGGTCAGGGTTTACTGCAGGAAAATAAGCCAACCGAAGCGATGCCGTATCTGAACCGGGCGGTAAAAATAGAACCGTCGGCGTGGCGCGCCCACGCGCTGCTCGCGGAAGCCCTGGTCTTGCAACACCAGAACGACGAAGCGATCAAAGAGGCCGAACGGGCGATTCAATTGGGCCACGAGCGAGCCGCCGTTGTTCAACCGCTATTAGCGCGGGCTTTGGCCGCGCGTGGAGAGAACGGTGATCGGGACGAGGCCCTAAAGCTATTGCAAGCCTATGTTCTGGCACATCCCACGGACGCTGCCGCAAACAAAGACCTTGGGATACTGAAAAATCCGCAGGCAGGCAACTCTTCCGGCAACGGCGTGTCTGAAGCAAGTGAGATGGCGGCGCTGACAAAAGAAGCGACTGCTT
Organism: uncultured Acidobacteriota bacterium; assembly: GCA_963730495.1. Classification (GTDB taxonomy): domain Bacteria; phylum Acidobacteriota; class Terriglobia; order Acidiferrales; family UBA7541; genus Acidiferrum. The sequence goes on from CAVSSD010000009.1 coordinate 90,643, forward strand.
TGCCGGGGAGCTCTAACTGGCTGCCGCCCGACGTGGACGAACATGTCCCTCCGGTGGAGGCTGGCGCTTCTTGCGCTGTAGATGACGTGGTGCGCAAAGCCGGAATACAGCTGATGGAACTGGTAAAGGATGTGGATCGGTTCGCTGCCACGGAGTCGCTCACCCATGAGTTAATCGGGAAGAATGGGCTCGCCTCATATCCTGAAAAGCGCAAGTTCGATTACGTGGTTTCCATTCAGGAAGTGAAGCATGGCTATCTGAATGTCGAAGAATACCGCAACGGCCACGGCGGTTCGGCGGCCGATTTTCCGGACGGTGTGGCGACCAACGGACTTCCTGCTCTCGTATTGATTTTTCATCCATACAACGCCGTCAACTTCGAGATGACATGTGAAGGATTGGCGCGATGGAACGGCGGACTCGCATGGCAAGTCCACTTTAAGCAAAGGACAGACAAGCCGAACACAATCAAGAGGTACAGAATCGGTGCGGATGGCCCGTCTTATCCGTGGCGCTAAAGGGCCGCGCATGGATTTCAGCGGACAATTATCAAATCGTGAGGCTGGAGACGGATTTGGTCTCGCCTGTTCCGCAAATCCGATTGGTTGCCGATCATGCGAACATTGAATATGGCCCCGTGAAATTCAACAAGAGCGATGTGAAGATGTGGCTGCCGCAGAGCGCCGAAGTGTATTACGACTGGAAAGGGCGGCGCATTCATCGCCGTCACAGTTTCAGCAACTACCTACTCTTCGCCGTGGACGACAAGCAGAAAATCTCAGTGCCGAAGGTCGATGAGGCGCCAGCGGATGGCGGACCTAGCGACCCGGCAAAGCAAAAACCATAGTAGGCCTTCCTTTTTTCGTCTGGCACTCAAACAGTGTGCCTGCCGCCAGCTCATCCGCATGAATCAGCTCACTTGATGGTGTTGTGTGTCTGGCGGCGGAGAAACTGGCCTGCGCCCGGGCGGCCTACAAACTTTCCCGCGTCAATCACGGCGCGCCCTCGCGAAAAGACAGTCTTCGGCGCACCTTTGATTTGAATCCCTTCAAACATGGAATAATCCACGCGCATGTGGTGTGTCTTCGCGCTGATGACTTGTTCTTCGTTCGGGATCGAAAATCACGAGGTCAGCGTCCGATCCTACGGCAATGGTTCCTTTGCGTGGATAGAGGCCGAAAAGTTTTGCGGGCGCGGTGGACACAAGTTCGACGAAGCGGTTGGCGGAGAAGCGCTTTCCGTGGACTCCACCGGTGTAGATGAGGCTGAGGCGGTGCTCGATGCCCGGGCCGCCATTCGGAATTTTCGTGAAGTCGTCCTTGCCCATTTCTTTTTGTTCCTTGAAGCAAAACGGGCAGTGGTCGGTGGAGACCACTTGTAGGGTGTCTTTCGCAAGCCCTTGCCAGAGTTTTTCCTGATGCCATTTTTCGCGCAGCGGCGGCGTGAAAACATATTTGGCGCCTTCGAAGCCCGGAGCGTCCATGTTTTCGAGAGAGAGATACAAATATTGAGGACAGGTTTCGGCATAAGCGGGCAGGCCGCGGTCGCGCGCCTCGCGCACTTTTTCGAGCGCTTCGTTGCAAGAGAGATGAACGATATAAACAGGAGCGCCCGCCATTTCCGCCAGGGCGATGGCGCGCGAAGTGGCTTCCGCTTCGGCTGTTGTCGGCCGCGTGAGGGCGTGATATTTCGGTGCGCGCTTGCCTTCTGCAAGCGCCTGCTGAACGATCACGTCAATCGCGCCGCCATTTTCCGCGTGCATGCAGATCAGACCGTCGTACTTGGCTGCCTGGCGCATGGCTTTGAAGATCGTGGCGTCATCAAGCATGAAAACGCCGGGATACGCCATGAAGAGCTTGAAGCTGGTGACGCCTTCGCGCACCAACTCGCCCATCTCTTCGAGCTGCGCGGCGCCGAGGTCGGTAATGATGCAGTGGAAGGCGTAGTCGGTGACGGCTTTGTCGTGCGCTTTCTTCATCCAGGTGTCAAAAGCCTGGCGAAGAGTCTGTCCTTTATATTGGATAGCGAAATCGATCAGCGTAGTCGTGCCGCCGAAAGCCGCCGCAATCGTGCCGGTCTGGAAATCGTCGGCGCTGGTGGTGCCGCCAAAGGGCATATCCAGATGCGTGTGAACGTCGATGCCGCCGGGGATGACGAGCAGTCCCGCAGCGTCGATCACGCGCCCTGCATTTTCAATGGGAAGCTGAGCGGCGATCGCAGAGATCTTGTCGCCGTTGATGCCGATGTCCGCAACATATGTGTCCGACGCCGTTACGATCGTGCCGTTTCGGATGATGGTGTCAAAACGCATCTCTGGCCCTCCAGCTTGTCCTAGAAAATCACCGCGCCGCAGTCACTTCGCATAAACAGGCAGAATCTCGCGCGAGTACACATCCAATGTTTTTTCTTCCTCGCCGCACATGAGATAGATATTGAATTGGGTGACGCCGACTTTGCGGAGAGCTTCAAGCTTTTTGCGATGGGCCTCCACTGGCCCAATGATGCAAAAACGATCGATGACTTCGTCGCTGACGAAATCGGCGTTGTCGCTGCCGACTTCGCAATGGTGATGATAGTCGTAGCCGCCACGGTTTTTGACGAAGGAGGTCAGCGCAGGGGGCAGCTCTTCGGGCTTGTATTTCGAAATCAGGTCCATCACGTGATTGGAGACGAGGGCGGGAAACCAGCGGACATGGTCGCGTGCCGTTTTCAAATCATCCGAAGGCCAGACGGGCGCGGCGGCCATCACTTCGAACTTGCTGAAGTCGCGGCCGGCTTCTTTCGCGCCTTCGCGGACGAAGCCGAGGCACCAGTCGATCAAATCGGGATCGGCGAACTGCAGGATAACGCCGTCGCCGATGCTTCCTGCGGTGCGCAATGCTTTCGGTCCATATCCCGCAACCCAGACATGTGGAATTTCGCCGCTGGCCCACGGGAAATTTGTGGCGACTCCATCGATGTCGACGGTTTTCCCAGCATTTAGATCGCGGAACACATGGACAAAGGATTCGAGATTTTCGAGCGTGGTTGGTTTTTTGCCGAGCACGCGCCGCGAGCTGTCGCCGCGGCCGATGCCGAGTTGCATGCGTCCGCGCGAAGCTAGATTCAGTGTGGCAAAGAGGCTGGCGGAAACGGTCACATCGCGCACGGCTGGATTCGTAACGCAAGTCCCAAGGCGCATGGTTTGCGTGCTCGCGGCCATCAGCGTCAGCAGCGGAAACGGTTCTTTCCAAATTACGTGCGAATCGAAAATCCATCCGTAGGAGAAGCCGCTCGCTTCGGCTTGTTGCGTCAGGCTGACGATGCGATCGATGTGAATATCGGGTTTGATGGTGATGCCGAAATTCATGAATTTGGCCCTCCTCAGTGCGCCCCTTCGGCGACCGGCTCGACTTTGCTTCGATCAAATAAGATAGACAAGAAAGCTTACGGCAAAGCCAACAAACCATGCGTAGTTGTACAGCACTCTGAGGGCTGGAACGAAAAGGCCGACGAAAGCGACGCCTGCGCCCGCGGCAAGCGCTGCGATGGCTTGCCAGTTGATGCCCCGGGAGTATTCATAAAGGCCGCCGCGCTGGTAGAGATCTTGCGTCGAGAGATTTTTGTGACGAATCACAAAATAATCGCAGATCAAGACGCCCGCAATCGGACCGAGGAATCCGGAATATCCGACCAGCCAGCCGAAAATATAGCTGCCGTAGTTCGACATCAGCTTCCACGGCTGCATCACGATGCCCATGACGCAGGTGATTAGCCCGCCGGTGCGAAAGCTGATGCGCCGCGGCGAGAGATTGGAGAAGTCGTTTGCGGGTGAGACGACATTTGCGGCAACATTGACGTTTAGCGTGGCCATGAGCAGAGCGATCATGGCGATGACGACAGCCAGCGGATTGCCGAGGCGCGAAAGAACATCGACGGGATTCCAAAGAGCTTGGCCGAAAATAATGAGAGTCGCGGAAGTCACCGCGATGCCGATGAAAGAATAAAAGGTCATCGTCGCGGGAAGGCCCAGGGCCTGCCCAAGCATTTGATCGCGCTGGCTGCGCGCGTAGCGCGTGAAATCGGGGATGTTGAGCGGAACGGTAGCCCAAAATCCCACCACGCCCGTCAGCGAGGGAATGAAGAAACGAAAAAATTCTCCGAAGCTGTGAAACTTCGATGGCGTAGCCAGCATGGGACCGAAACCGCCTGCTTTTCCTTTCGCCCAAAGCAGAAGCGCAAGACCGATGAGCAGCAGGAACGGCGCAGAAACACCTTGCAAGAAGCGGATCGTCTCAATGCCGCGCAGGATGACCAGAACATTCAGTAGCCAGAAGAAACCGAAGCAAATCGCCGGGCCGTATGAAAATGTTGCCAACCTGGAGCCAGTGCGATAAGCATGGCGTTAATCGCTTGGCCGCCAATCCACGTCTGAATGCCGAACCAGCCGCAGGCGACGAGCGCGCGCAAAATGGCCGGCACGTTCGCACCCAGCACGCCAAACGAGGCGCGCGCGAAAACAGGGAAGGGAATGCCGTAGCGCGTTCCCGCGTGCGCGTTCAGCAAGCATCGGAATCAGCACGAGCACGTTGCCAAGAAAAACGGTGAAGAGCGCTTGCTTCCAGCTCATGCCGCCGGCAATCATTCCGCTGGCTAGCAAATACGTGGGAATGTTCACGCTCATGGAGATCCAAAGCGCGGCGTAATTGTAAGTGCCCCAGGTGCGGCGCTCTGGCGAGACGGGAGCCAGGTCTTCGTTATAAAGCGAGCTGCTGCGAATCGTTTCCGCAGCCAGCGAACCGGAATGCGCGTCACTCATTGAACGCACGAGCTTCGGACAGCGTCAGCGGAAAGAAAAAGCAGATTCCTCGCTACGCTCAGAATGACAATTCTTATGTTTTGCGCCGGAGAGGCGTGAGCTGTTGGGCTGATTGGCATAGAAGATTCAGTCCGCGGCTTCGGAACTTGATGCGGCCCGTGTGCGCGTAATTTCGCCGTAGGATTCCGGCCGCCGGTCGCGATAAAACTGCCAGGTGTCGCGCACTTTTTGAATATCGTCGAGATTCAGTTCCGCAACGAGCAGTTCGTCTTTATCGCGGCTCGCTTGCGCGACAATTTTTCCGCGCGGATCGCAGAAATAGCTCTTCCCGTAAAATTCGCCGATTTTCCAGGGAGCTTCCGTGCCCACGCGATTGATGGCAGCGACGAAATATTGGTTGGCGACGGCGTGGGCGGGTTGCTCGAGTTCCCAGAGATATTCGGAGAGGCCTGCGACCGTCGCCGAAGGATTGTAGACAATTTCGGCGCCGTTGAGGCCGAGGACGCGAGCGCCTTCGGGGAAATGGCGGTCGTAGCAGATGTAAACTCCGACGCGCGCGTAACGCGTTTCGAAAACCGGATAACCCGCATTCCCCGGCGTGAAATAAAACTTCTCCCAAAAGCCCGGGTGGCAGTGAGGAATATGATGTTTGCGATATTTCCCCAGGTAGCGGCCGTCGGCGTCGATCACCGCGGCCGTGTTGAAATAAAGCCCGGTCATCTCGACTTCGTAAATGGGCACGACGAGGACCATCTGGTGCTGCTTCGCAAGCTTTTGCATGCGCGCGATGGTCGGGCCATTCGGCACGGGCTCCGTCAATTCGTACCAGCGCGTCTGCTGCTCCGCGCAAAAATAAGGGCCGTAAAAAAGTTCCTGCAGCCCCAGCACTTGCACTTTTTTCTTGGCTGCGCTGGCGATCAGGTCGCTCATGCTTCGCCATCATTTTTTGTTTGATTTGAGCGAGGGAAAACTTTTCAGGCGACCATTCACAGCTGGCTTGGATCAGACCGCAGCGGACAACTCGGGCCATGACCACCTCCCCACGATCTCGACACGAAATACTGGCGAAAGTTTACCCTGTGCCCGGAAACCTCACAAGGATTACGGGGTCAAAGATGCACCAAGCGCGCGAGAGGTGAACTGTCGGGCCCAGTTGACTAGCGCACTTCGCCGCGCCTGTGCGCTCGGTTGCTTCCACACATTGTGCGAGCACATTGAGTTTTCTCGCGATTGGGTTCATAGTTCTGCGCGGCGTTTGCTTTCGTAAATTGGTTCTCGTTGTGAACGGAACACCGCCTTCGGCAAATCGGAGCCGCCTGCGGTTCGTTTTTGCAGCGCCATTCAAATTTTTCTCTGAGGTGCTACGTGCGTCGAATGAAACTACTCTCGATAGTTGTGCTTGTCTGGCTCTGCTTATTCCCTGTCGCGAAAGTCAGCAAAGCGCAGCAGTATCCCGAGAGCACGTACCAGGAACTTCGCTGGCGAATGATCGGTCCCACTCGCGGCGGCCGGACGCGCGCCTCGTGCGGCGTGCCGGGCCAGCCGAATGTTTTCTACGTTGGCGCCGTGAATGGCGGCGTTTGGAAAACCGACGACTTCGGCCGCACCTGGACGCCCATCTTCGACGACCAGCCTTCGCAAGCGGTCGGCGCCATCGCCGTCGCACCTTCCGATCCAAACATAATTTATGTTTCCAGCGGCGAAGGTCTGGCTCGTCCCGACCTTGCGGTTGGCGACGGAATTTATAAATCGACCGATGCGGGCAAAACATGGACTCATCTCGGCCTGCGCAACAGCCAGGGCATACCGTCTCTGGCCGTTGATCCGCGCGATCCGAATCGCGTTTTCGCTGCTGCGCTCGGCCATCCCTACGGTCCAAACGAAGAACGTGGAATTTATCTTTCGACCGACGGCGGGCAAAATTGGAAAAAGGTTCTTTCCAATAGTGAAAACGTAGGCGGTTCGGACGTGGAGATCGATCCGTCGAACCCCGATGTCGTTTACGCGGGGCTTTGGGAGTTGCGGCTCGGCCCTTGGGAGGACGGAAATCAATATAACGGGCCAGGCGGCGGACTCTTCAAATCAACCGATGGTGGCAAGACCTGGCATCCGCTGACGAACGGGCTTCCCAAAGTCGTGATTCAAGTCAATCTAACGATTGCTCCCAGCCAGACGAGCAGGCTTTACGCCAGCGTCGCCGGCTCGCGCGATGCAAATGCTCCAGGAAACGAAGTCGGGATTTATCGCTCCGATGACGCCGGAGAAAATTGGCAGCACATCACCACCGACCCACGGCCTGCAGGGCGCATCGGCGGCGGCGATTTGCCGATGCCGAGAGTTGACCCCAAAAATCCGGACATCGTCTATAGCACCAGCACGGTGACGATGAAATCGACGGATGGCGGGAAAACGTGGATGAGTTTCCGCGGCGCTCCGGGCGGCGACGATTATCAAAATATGTGGATCAATCCGAACGATCCGAACATTATTTTGCTGGTCTGCGATCAAGGGCGCGCTTGTCACCGTGAATGGCGGGAAAACGTGGAGCACCTGGTACAACCAGCCAACCGCGCAGCTATATCACGTCGCGACCAGCAGTTCGTTTCCTTATCTCGTTTGCGGTGGGCAACAGGAAAGCGGCTCCGTCTGCGTTTCAAGCCGCGGCAACGACGGCGAAATTACCTATCGCGATTGGCATCCCGTCGGCGTCATCGAATACGGGTACGCCGCGCCAGACCCACTCAATCCAGACATTATTTATGGAGCCGGCAGGCGCGAGGTTACGAAATATTCTTTGAAAACGGGCCAGGTACAAAATGTCGCGCCCATTCCTGTAGCTGATCCCAAATATCGCGCTGATCGCACACAGCCGATTATTTTCTCGCCGATCGATCCGCATGTCCTCTACTACGCAACGAATTTTCTCTTTAAGACTCTGGACGGCGGGAACACGTGGAAGACCATCAGCCCTGATCTCTCGCGGGAACATTCCGGCATTCCCCCAAGCGTTGGCAGCGCCGCCAGCAAAGACCCCAACGCCGATAAGCAACGCGGTGTCATCTATTCGTTGGCGCCATCCTTCAAATCTTTGAACACGATTTGGGCAGGCACCGACGATGGCCAGATTTGGAATACACGCGACGCTGGAGTTAATTGGAAAAATATCACGCCGCCTGAACTGACACCGTGGAGCAAGGTCTCCCAACTCGTCGCCTCACACTTCGACGACGTTACGGCTTACGCCTCCGTCAGCCGTTTTCGAATTGATGATCAGCATCCGTATATCTATCGCACGCACGACGGCGGAAAGACATGGAAGCTCATCATCGATGGTCTGCTCGACAATTCTCCCGTCGATACCGTGCGCGAAGACTCCGTTCGCAAGGGCCTGTTGTTCGCGGGCACGGAAACGAGCGTGTGGGTTTCCTTTGATGACGGCGACCACTGGCAAAGCCTCGAACTCAATTTGCCGCACTCTTCGATGCGCGATCTCTGGATTCATGACGATGACTTGATCGTAGCGACGCACGGCCGATCGTTCTGGATTTTGGACGACATCACTCCGTTGCGTCAGATCACCGAATCGGTGCAGAAATCGCCAGCGTTTCTCTTCAAGCCTGGCGCGGCCTATCGCGTCATGCGCGATACCAATACGGATACGCCAATTCCACCGGATGAGCCGACGGCGAAAAATCCTCCCGATGGCGCCATCGTGGATTATTTTCTTGCGCAGCCGGCTGACGGTCCCGTCAAGATCGAGATTCTCGAAGCACAATCCAAAGTTGTGCGGCGGTACGCGAGCACGGACAAGCCTGATCTCACTGAGGACGATCTCGCCAAGCAGCTGATTCCGCCGTACTGGGTTCGCATGCCGAAAATACTTGAGACCACTGCGGGCATGCATCGTTGGGTTTGGGATCTTCACTACACGACGCCCGTTTCCACACGATACGACTATCCGATCGCCGCGATACCCGGAGACACTCCGCGACAGCCGCAGGGCCCCACCGCTCTTCCTGGCCAGTACACCGTTCGCCTCACTGTGGGTGGCCACACATTCACGGAACCGTTGACAATAAAAATGGATCCACGCGTGAAGACTGCTCACGAAGGGCTGGTGCAGATGTTCCAACTCCAGTCACAGCTGGCAAAGTTGATGTCAGAAAGCTCGGAAGACCTTATGGGAGCGCGTTCCGCGCATGAACAGTTAGAGAAACTCAGCAAGCAGGCAAGCGGTCCGGTGGCGGATGCGGTTTCGGCCTTCGACAAGAAACTCACCGCGCTTCTTGGCGCAAGCGGTTTTTTCGCTCCTCCGTCGGCAAAGCCAACGCTCGGCCGAGTCAACGGCGAGGCTAGCACGCTCTACGCAGAAATAGGCCGTGCTGACGCAACGCCGACCGTCGCACAATTGAACGCCACGGCTGCAACCGAAAAAACCTTTGCTGAAGTGTCCAAGCAATGGAATCAACTGAAAACGGTTGATCTACCGGCGTTGAACAAGCAGCTCCACGATGCAAGTCTTCCAGAAATTCATCTGGAGACTCAGCCACCAGAATCGGACGATGGCGACGATATTGATTAACGCCTGAACCTGCATGCGCACGTTCGCAGCTGTGGAATCGGCTCCGGAAAAATGTCGCGCCTTCAAGGTCAAATTTAGGACCGCCCATTTTTACTTAAGATTTCCGTTCCTGTAACATCGCACGCGTGAAGCCTTTCGAATTGCTCGGCCAGACGATTTCTGCAGACGGTACCGTCATGAAGTTGACTCGTCGCGGCGACGAGTACCTCATCCTCGCCGATGGCGCCGTCCTAATGACCAGTCGCATGCATGGCTCGGAGGAGGCCCTGGCAACGCTCGCCTGCCAACACTTGCGGACGCTGAAGCGGCCCAGTGTGCTCATCGGCGGCCTCGGAATGGGTTTCACTCTGCGCGCGACGCTCGATCTTCTCCCAGCGCATGCGACGGTGGTCGTCGCCGAGCTGGTTCCCGCTGTGGTGGAGTGGAATCGCGGCCCGCTCGGGCCGTTGGCTGGACACCCGCTCAAGGATAAGCGGGTGCGGGTCGAAATCGGTGACGTCGCCGTCGTACTCCGTTCACAGCTCGGCCCATTTGATGCCGTACTACTCGACGTGGACAACGGCCCCGCTGCATTTGCCTCCTCTAACAACGCTGGGCTTTACGATGACCACGGTGTAGCCGCCGCCCATGCTGGTCTCAACACGAATGGGGTGCTCGCTGTCTGGGCGACGAGAGAGGACCGAAAATTCGTGCAGCGCTTGGTCGCTGGCGGTTTCGACGTCAAGATGCAGAGCGTGCGCGGTCGCCTGAAAAGCGGCGGTCCCCACCACACTATTTTTCTTGGTCGCAAATTATAAAGTTGGTTTTGATCGGCGCGTCAGGCGCCTAGGGTTCCAAACTGCTGGAAACCCATCTGCTTATTTACCTGCATGGAAAAGACCGGAAAAAATGGCGCGCCCGGTGAGGGTCGAACTCACGACCTACAGCTTCGGAGGCTGTCGCTCTATCCATCTGAGCTACGGGCGCACTGTGACGATTCAGAAGACAGCAATGGAAACGTGCATACGTTAAAATCGCCGCTTCCGTCATTATTATTTTAGCGCGTGCGCCCATTCCGCGCCAGAGCGCTCTGCGCCGCCATCCATGACTCACGCGCGCGCGAAAACTCTCTGCTTCAACCCTTCGCTCGCGTCTTAATCACGTGCGCGAGCTTTTCAATTTCTTCCGCTTTTTTCACCATCGCCAGCGAGAGCACCTGCGAAGAGTCCGTTTTCTCTATTTCTTCCTTCAAGTCAGTCGCGAGTTGATACAGTTTCTCGATATTTTTCTTAATATCCTTTTCGTTTGCTTCGAGCAGTACCTTGGTCGGTGATTTTCCTGGCGAACCGCCCGGAGCGTCCGCATCCGGACTGGGGTCCGGGACTGATGGCCGGTCCGTCGGTTTGGTTTGTCCGCGTTCCGTCTGACCGCGATAGGATTGCCGCCGTGCCCGCGCCCGCCAATATCGTCAAAAATGCTCGTCTCGTCTCATACATACCCACCTCGCCCCCGCTGCCAGCGGCCCAAAATTGAACTAGCCCCCTGACGCGCATCCCCGCTCATCCAATGTTATACTTTCACTCCCGAAAAAACGATGACCAGTCTCTCCATTCACTGGCCCGAATTCACAGTAAGCACCATACTTGACCTCGTCGCCATCTTCATTATTGCGCTGCTCATCAACCGCTTTCTTCGCGTGATGACCAAATTGATGATCAAACCGGCCGCCACGCAGAGCCGCGCCGCGCAAGTCCGCGAACAGCAAACCCGCACACTCGCCAGCGTGCTCTATGGCTCCGCAAGCAAGGTTGTCTGGTTCGTGGCGTTGCTGACCGCCGTGGACAAAGTCGGCATCAATCCGATTCCGGCTTTGACGCTTGCCGGCCTGGTCAGCGTCGCCGTCGGCTTTGGAGCACAAAATTTTGTGCGCGACTTGATTACCGGCTTCTATATCGTGCTCGAAGACCAATATGTGATAGGTGATACAATTCAGGTTGGAGATACGACCGGACGCGTCGAGCATTTAACGTTGCGGCGCACCGTTTTACGCGATGCCCGCGGGGCGCTTGTAACCATTGCCAACGGCGAAATTCGCACCGTCAGCAATCTTAGCCGCGACTGGTCGCAGGCCTTTGTGGACATATCCATCGCTCCCGAAATATCCCTAGAGAAAACCATGCATGCCTTGGAAGCCGCGGCTGCGGAGATGCGTGCCGATCCGTCATGGTCTCAGGCGCTTGTCGATGGCCCGCGCATTTTGGGCGTGCAAGCTTTTGACCGCTCGTCCTCCACTGTGCGGTTACAAGTGCGCACGGCGCCGACGCGGCAAGATGAGGTTTCCCGCGAACTTCGCCGCCGCATCCAAACCGAGTTTCAACGCCAAGGCCTTCCCCTGTCCACTGTGCAACGCTTTGAGCTGATGAATGCTCCTTCTTCTCTGCCAGAGACACCCAAGCCAGATCACCAGAATTAAAGCCAGGAGACCCGAAATGAGCCAAGTTACTTACGATGAAGTGAATCTGATGTTGAAGCTCTACGAGATGAGACGCGAACCCACGCTGCGGCAAGCGCGTGCCTGGTTCCTGGCAAACTTTCACCCGTTGTCGCCCGAGGACATGATTCAGAAGTTTCCGCAGGGCGGCGAAGAAAACACGTTCATCCGCATGGTCATCAGCTATTGGGACATGGTGGCCAGTATCGTCAATCGCGGTCTAATCAACGATGAGCTTTTCTTTGAGAGCAACGGCGAGATCTGGGTCGTGTGGGACCGCATGCACTCCGTCGTGCCCATTTGGCGGACCGCGTTCAAGAATCCGCACCTGTTTTCCAACATTGAAGATACTTGTAAACGGCTGGAGGCCTGGCGCGAAAAGAAAGCACCGGGTTCAAGCGCAGCGATGCGCCAAATGATGGAGCAGGAACGCAAAAAAAACAGCGGCGCTTGAGTTTATCCCCACCGGAAATGCCGCATCACGCAAGGTTTCATTATTGTCTGCGCCGAACGGCCTGAGGCAGCATCGCGGGCGACATTTCCAACTTTGCTGCCGGCTGGGCCATCCGAAGGCAGTTCCGGCCTGCCGCTTTTGCTTCGTAAAGTGCGATATCCACCTCGTGCAACAATTCCTCCACAGGTCTCTGTCCCCATTCCGAGCTCAAGAGCACACCAAAGCTCATGGTAAGCGTAAGAGGCCCCTTTGAGGTCTGCATGGGACGACTCGAGATAGACTTGCGAATCTCTTCCGCGCGGCCCGGCGCATACGATGGATTGCAATTGCTCAGGACAACCAGGAATTCTTCCCCTCCATAGCGGCCCACGAAATCGTAGGAGCGCACAGACTTGAGAAGGCGGCCGGCAATTTCTATAAGGACTTCGTCACCCACTACGTGGCCCATTGTGTCGTTCACGCGCTTAAAGTGATCGACATCGCCAAGCAGGATGGCGGTGGATTTTTGTTCGCGGTGCGAGCGATGCAACTCGCGCACCAGCAAATCCATCACTGCGCCACGATTGAGCAGGGAAGTTAACTGATCGTGAGTGGCCCTGAAACGCATGTTCTCTCGGGCTTCCACCAGACGGTCTTCGAGCAGCAAAATGCGCTCTCCCACGCGCAAGCCGCGCTCGCAATTCTTCGGCATTGAACGGCTTAGTCAGATAGTCGTCGGCTCCAGATTCCAGGCCCAGCACGGTTTCTTCTTTGGACCCTTTCGAGGTCAGTAGCACCATATAAGCGTAGGGCTGCTCCGTGCGAGTACGAACCGCGCGGCACACGGCGGGCCCGTCCAGTTCGGGCATAATCCAATCAAGTAAGGCCAGGCGAGGTCCGTTCGGTTTGCAGAGTTGTTCCAGGGCTTGCTTGCCGTTTTCCACGGCAATGACTTCGTAGCCCGCGCGATCCAGCGTTTTTTCGAGCAACCGAAGCGAGAGCGCTTCATCGTCAGCGATCAAAATCTTCAACGCCGCACCTCCGCCATATACGCATCCAGTTCCGGCACTAGACTCTCTCCTTCGCTTTCCATGGCGTTCAAAGCGGCGTGCAACGAGGTTGCTTCTCCGGCGGAGGACAGTGCTTCAAGTTTTGACGCGGCGGCCGCTGCGCGTGTTGCGCCAAGGCTTGAAAGCATTCCCTTGAGGGTGTGACTCAACCGGGAGGAGCTTTTCAAGTCCCCGTCGGTTACGGCCGACTTCAGCGACCGAAACGTTTGGGGAAAATCCTCCTTGAAAATGTCGAGGAGTTCTCGGAGCAGAACCTGATCGTTGTCGACTCTCTCCAATAGCTCAGGGAGGTTCCAACGGTTCCGAAAGTTCTTCTTCTTTTTTATTCATCGTTTCACGTCCCGGTTTGTGAGCGATACAAATCAAAGCCTTAGTCGACTAAGTCAACGGAAGACACCAGCCACGCCCGAGCCTTGGCACACCTGAAAAGCACAGCGGCACCCATGTCTTTGGGGCAAGACAGAGGCCAGACATTCCAGACGCCGCGATAGTTAAGCTATTGAAAGGAAATGCGTTACTTAGTTCTCACCTGGGAGGCGGAACAAAGAAATTCCCGCGGTGGGACAAACTCAATGAACTAGTTCAGAGTGGAACAGATTGCCCGTTTCTCGCAGTAATTCACCCAGATTAGACTAGCGCCTAATTCTCGGGGATCAGTTCAGTTCTTCTCGTGCAGCAGCGAGTCGTGTACGCTCTCTAATTCCTTCTTTTTCTCTTTGTCCACATCGGGGAACGAGAGATCTAGCTCTTCCAGCGTGGTGATGATCGCCGAGGCTACGATCAGCTGCGTGTACCACTTGTTATCCGCGGGGACCACGTACCAGGGGGCATGCTTCGTCGCTGTAGCCTGGATCATCTCTTCGTACGCTTCCTGATAGTCCTTCCAGTAGCCGCGCTCTTTGACGTCGGCCATCGAAAATTTCCAATTCTTTTTTGAGTCATCCAGCCGCTCAAGAAAGCGTTTCTTTTGCACTTTCTTTGAGATGTGAAGGAAAAACTTACGAATAACCACGCCGTTATGGGTCAGATACTGTTCAAACGAGTTGATGTCCTCGTAGCGCTGCTCCCAGATGTGCTTGGTAATCAAAGAGTCCGGCAACTTCTGTGCTTGCAAGAGCGTGGGGTGAACACGAACGACTAGAACTTCTTCATAGTAAGAACGATTGAATATTCCAATTTTGCCGCGCTCCGGAACGCAACTGTGGACCCGCCACAAATAATCATGACTCAGCTCTTCGGTGCTTGGCGTCTTGAAGGAGTGGACATCGCAACCCTGCGGATTCACGCCCGACATGACATGTTTGACCACGCCGTCTTTGCCGGCGGCGTCCATTCCTTGCAAAACGAGTAGCAGCGCCCAGTGATCCTGTGCGTAGAGCTTCTCCTGTAAATTGGCAATAAGACCAGCGCGATGATCAATAATTTTTTGGCCGTGCTCCTGGTCCTTTACTTCGCCTGTGTCGTTCGTGTCGTAGTCTTTCAAGCGGAATTTATCGCCCTTTGTGACGCGGTAGGGTTCACTAAGTTGCGCTGCTTCCTTGATCTGTTTCCGGTATTTCATGGTGCTGTGAGTTTAGTATAGAGAGGCCGCTCAGAACAGCGTTCCGAGGGCCCAGCCGAAGGCGAACAACTTGTTATGCGCGTGAAACAGCGAGCCGTCCGGTAACTGCAGGAATCGATTTAATCTCAAGATGTTCACCGAATAGTTAACGCGCACGGGCACTTGAATCTCCGGCACTGTCCACTGAAACTCGATTCCTATGGACCCGTGGAGGATTCCGTTTGTAGCATTGACCAGAGTGGGGCGCGCGTTACCCATCCAGTTGGGAAGAAGCCACCCCGATCCCAAATCGAAAAAGCCCACTGCCTGCATTCCACCGCCAAGTGGAATGCGATACTCCGCATTGGAAGCCCAGATCACGTTGGCTCCTGCCGGGACTGCGGAATAAGTTTGTGTACCGGAGTTCGTGGCCAACGGCACCGCAGCGTAAGGTCCCAGTTCGCCTGAACTGAGACCGCGAACTTGTGCATCGCCGGAAAAGAGCATTGCGTAGAGCGGCATATTGCCTTGATAGCTATCCGCACCGGTAAACGTCGTTCGAAAAGCCCAGGAATCCTGGTGGTTGAAAAATGGATCGGGGAAAATTCGCGCGTATTGTTCGTTCGAACGGATCACATTTTCACTTCCGCCGAGAATTCCGCCTGAAATGGAATTCGTGACGGAAATGCGTTCACTCCCTGTATCGTGCGTCCAACCCAGTCCCACCGCGCTACTGGAAGTTTCGGCACGGAGATCCGCTGAGGACAGGCCGTCCGCGGAAGGCGGAAGGGCGAACAAATAATCCGTGTTTGTATGCGAGAAACCGTAGTTCACTGTCAGAGAATCAGTTTTGGTTAAGGGGTAGCTCCAACACGAGTTCAAGCCCTCGCTACGCGAGGTGTAGAAAGGGCCCTTCACGCTGGTTGCGAAGCGCGGCCGTAACACATTGTCGAAAACGGAAATGGCCAGTGAGCTTCGCGAGCCGAGAAAGCCCTCCATCACCAGGCCCAGCACGATTTGCAAGCTGTCCGGTCCGCCGTCAAATTGGGCGGAGAGTAATTCCTCTCGCTCAAGCAGATCGAAAAGTGTGTAAGCGATTCCCAAAGTGTTGCCAAACTGTCCGTGCCCTCCCGAAAATAACGTGCGCTGCTGACCCGCTTCCGAAACGCGGATGGTCACATCCACGGTATGGGTGATGTCGTCGATGCGAACGCGGATGTCTTCCTTTTTAATTGCATGGAAGTAGCCCGTCTTGGCCAGCCGCGCGAGCCCGCCCTCGAGCGCACGCTCATCAAACGGGTGCCCTTCGCTTAATCCGATGCGGCGCCGCATATAGCGATCGCTGAACTTGTGCAGACCAATAAAATCGATGCGTTGCACGAGATAGGGCGGCTCGTCGCTAAATCCGATTCGCTCGCGCACCAAGTGCGCTTCAGGATCTAGTGTTCGCGACGTTTCAACGCTTCGCTCAACCGCAGCCTCTTCGCGCGCACGCTTTGGCTGAATGCCTGCCACCCATGCATGCCGCAAATCTTCGAGAGCTTTCGCGGAGTAGGCTGAGCCAGTCTCTGTTTTCGAGTACGCCTGAAGTTTCCTGCCGTGCTTTCCGCTGGCATTGGCCAGATCAGGACTGATGTCAACGGCCTCGACGCGATACGCGGGGCCGGCCTCGATCGGTACAGAGACTGCCAGACGCTTTCCAGTAGAACGGAACGGCCACGGCGTCCAGCGGCCACCCGTTTTTTCGTACACCGAGGTGCGAACTTCGCCGACCCGCGCCTCCGGGTATCCGTGATCTTGGTAGTAGATCAGGATTCTCGTGCGATCCTCTTCGAATCCCTCGCGCGTATACGCATCTTTGCCGCGCCAGGATGCGAAAAGTGCGCCCGGCGAGGTTTGCCGCATCTCGCGCCGCAGCAATTTTGGTGAGGCCGCAGGATGTCCGTCGAAGTCGATCCGTCCCACGGGGATGTGAGGCCCGTCTTCAATTTCAAAGCGCACTCGCACAGTGCCATTCACGGATTCCTCGCGATGAATTTGCACTTTCGGCTGCGGATGGCCCAATTCTGCGAGCGCCGTTTGGATTGTGTTCCCAATGCGCGTTATCTTTGCGGGATCAGCCGGTTCACCCGATCGCGGGGTCAGCTGCTTCTCGCCGATAATTTTCTCAATCTGCGCGGCTGACAGCAGACGGGATCCAGCGTATTCAACTTTCGTGAGATAGGGCAGTTCTTCGAGGTGGAAAACGAGTCGCACACGCCGAGTGGCATCAACGCCAGCCAACGGCACAATTTCCGCCGGGTACGTTTCTACTTCAATTTCGCCGAACCACCCGAGCCGCCCAAGCGCACGCACATCCGACTCGACTCTCTTCAACTCGAGTCTTGCACCCGCGCACGACGAAATCTGCGCCCGTACCGCATCCTGAGAGAGATGACGCAATCCTACAAATGAAACGTCATCAATGATGGGAGCTGTAGCTTCGATAAGCGCAGAAGTCGAGCCACGATTCGCCGAGCCAGCTTCGTATCCGAAAGCCGCCGCCGATCCGCCCCCGGCAAACAACACTCCACCGACACCCACTACAATGAGCCAACGCACGATCATCCCTCCTTGCACCAGGAGGATGACTTAACGGATGAGCGCCGCCTTGATGGGGTTGTCTCTTCCGCTCAAATTTTCAGCTGAATGTGAAAGCCGTTTGCGTCTGCGCTTTCACTATCTCGGCGGAAGCACATCGTAGGGCCGCATCATCTCATTGTCTTCATGTTCCAAAATGTGGCAGTGCCAAACGTACCGGCCCGGATAGCCCTCGAACTTCTCGATAATTCTTGTCACCATTCCCGGATCGGCCCGTACCGTATCCTTCCACCCAGCCTCGGTCGCATCGGGAAGCTCCCGTTCGCCCAAAAATCGCAGCTTCTGTTTCGTCAGATAACCAAACGTTTCAAATTTTTGCCGATCCAAAATCTGAAATTTCACCAAATGAAGATGGATGGGGTGCGAATCGTCCGTCGGATTCACGAAGCTCCAAATCTCCGTCGAGTTTAGCACTGGATTTTCCGTCACCGGGTCGTGCCAGTTAGAACCATTCAGCTGCATCTTGATTGGATTCTGCACCCCGTCATCCACTTCATCCAGCGAGAGCATCCGCGTCTTCACTGCCGAGGACTCTTTCAATCTTTCTATTGTGCGCAGAGACGCGGGCAAAATACTGTCGTCCTTCGTGCCGCCATTCGAAACTCGAAATTGCAGCACTTTGACGAAGCCATCGTTGAGAATGATCTGGCTTCCCCCAGCTTCCTTGAAATCAATGATCAGGTCGAGCCGCTCCCCGGGCGCGATGATTATTTTCTGCCCAGGAACGGGCGCGGCCAGCAGCCCTTGATCGGTCCCAATCTGGTGAAACGTCTGTTTATTCGAAAGAGCCAGCCGGTAAAACCGCCCGTTCGAAGCATTGAGCACGCGGAAACGGTATTTGCGAGGCTCAACCTCGAGAAACGGGAACAATTTTCCATTCACGAGGTTGGCATTTCCAAAAAATTCCGGGATCCACGGCGACTCCGGCTTGTCAGAGACTGGATAGTAGAGCTGGCTGTCTTTGTCGAACATCCGATCGGTAATCACCAATGGAATTTCATATTTCCCACTCGGCAAGCGAAGCGCTTCTTCCGCTTGATCCCGCAGAATGTACGCCCCCGCGAGCCCCGCAAAAATATTCAGCCGGTTAATTCCCATGGCGTGATCGTGATACCAGAGCATCGCCGCGTCCTGCTGGTTCGGATAGTGATAAATCGCCGATTTTCCCGGCACGATCCAATCCTCGGGATAGCCATCGCTTTCCGGCGGCACTTTCGCCCCATGAAGATGCGACACCGCGCGAACTTTCGGTCTGTCCTTCTCGGCTCCATGGAGACTGTGATCGATTGGCAAAAAATGTTCTTGGGGAAGTTCGTTCGCCCATTCGACCAAAATTTCTTGTCCGCTGCGTAAATCAAATGTCGGGCCTGGAAACATCCCGCTAAATCCCCACATGCTCGTCGGTTTCATGTCGCGATGCACTTTCGTTTCAAAGGCCCGCATCGGTACACGGTAGTAAGGTATTTTGACTGCCAGATTCGCGGAACTGGGCCGCATGCCCATGCTCTTCGCGGCCGCTGGAATGGGAAGAGCGTCGACGAACGGCGTAAGCGAATTTGGGTCGAGCGCAGGACGCGCCAGTACAATGGGCGCCTTGTGGCCCGAATGATGCGTCAGCATCGCTCCTGTCAGCAAGCTGCTCTTCTGCAAGAACTCACGCCGAGTGATCGCCACGCCTTCTCCCCGGGAAATGAAAAGTTATTGTATGACACCTGCAACAAAAAACAGCGGGCGTGCGAATCAACTTCGCACGCCCGCTGCTAACTCTATCTCTCTAGGATGAGACGTACTCTTTGGTCCCACCCGCTACCGTTCAAAACTTAAACGATGGCCCTTTCGGCTCGCCGGTGGTCGAATCGAGGATGAGTATGCCATCCTCGCGGCATCGCTCGAAATCGAACATGCCGCTGATCGATCCCGCGACTGCGTCGAAGGAACCAGCAATGCGCTCGCTGCCTAGCCAGTTGTCCTCGATAAAGCGGACAACCGAACTTTGATCCGTTGTGGCGTGGTCTACGTAATTCCTCTTGGCGTAAGGCGAAATCACCAGGAAAGGCTGGCGCGGCCCATATCCGCAACGTCCCTGTGCGTGCGTTGTGGTTGTGCTTACGCCAGGTAGAGCCGTTGTGGTTGCGCTTGCAACGGAGCCGCACATATATGCTTCCGTCTGCGTATTTTGGTCAGAGGCTGTAGCTGATTGATTCACGAGCGGGCTCGTAACATGGTCATACCATCCGTCGGAATCATCATAGGCAATGATCACCGCGGTGCTTTGCCACTCGGGGCTCTTCTGCAGGAAGTTGATCGTGTTGACGACGAATGTCTGCTCGTCAATCGGGTCGGAATAACCTGCGTGCCCGTCCTGAAAGCCAGGAGCCTTCAGGTAGCTGACCGCTGGGAAGTTTCCTGCGCTCACTGCGGCATAAAAGTCCAGGATATCGTACTGATGATTTGCCGGACCCTTTTGTCCAATCTCAGCGATCGAAGCCGGACGTACGTGCAACGGATTTGCGGTGCTGGCGTAATACTGGAACGGCTGGTGGTGCGGAATGTAGTCCGCCTTTTTCGAAAGCGTGATTGCCGAAGTTGTCGACCGCGCGCAACCAGTCGACCCGTTCGCATTCGTGATGTTCAAGTTGAAGCCGCCTGAAAAGAATCCCCAGCTAATGCCTTTTGCATTCAGTAGGTCGCCGATATTCTGGCCGCTCATGCTGAACGTTTCGCCGCTCGTTGTGGAGCACATATCGCCGGCTGGGTCGGCATCGCCAGTGTCGGAGAAGCCGCCGTTCCCGTCCGCGGTGATTGCTCCGCTACCGTTGGTGTTGTCGATCACGCCGTTGGTTTGCCCGGAGACCACGTTTATCGCGCCCGGTGTCGAAGGCCCAAAGTTGGTGTCGAATGAGTTGTCGCTCATCGAAAAATGCTGCGCGTAGTTCCAATACGCAGTGACGGTGTTGCCGTCGTAATAGCCCATCGTAAGACCCTTCGTTAGATTGATCGGCGGAGTTCCTGGTGGTGGGCCGGCCGTCCCCGTGAATTCGGGAAACAAGTCCATCAATCCGCCATCGTAAGCTTCCTGTTCCGGTGTGTAGTTATGGTCTTGATCGCTCGTCGCTGCTTGCGCAGGGCTCAACCGGAAGGGATTCGTCGCCCCATTTCCGTTTCCAGGATTCAAATTGGGATTATGCGTCAAGAGTGCAGGACTGTAGCCATTAATGGTAGGCGTGCCTGGGTTAGCATAAAAAGGATTTTCGCCCTTGAGGTTCTGGGCATTCGGATAGGTTCCGAAATAGTGGTCGAACGAAACGTTTTCCTGGAAGATGATAACCAAATGCTTGATTGGAGTAGCGGTGCCGCCATAGTTTTGATGCTGCGGCACGGCGCCGATCATCCCCGGGTTGAGCAATACTCCCGCGAGTAAAGTCGCGAAAACTCTGCGCATATTCTTTATGGATCCTCCATGGATTTCATGAATGGTTGGCTGGCCAGCAGTCAACTGAAGCGCTCCGAGGCTAGTCGCGGAAGGTTACGCCGGTGTGAATACGGCATGCAGGCAACGTAAACTCCGCCCTTCCGGTACCATCAGTACAGGTAAGCCCAGCCAACTCTTTCTTTGGAAGTCGATTTCTTTGGCAATCTTTCCCAGTCCTTGCCCACGTTGACTTCCTTCGCTCCGCGAAACTAAGATGCCTCCCCGTGCCTAAACCCCCACGCGCCTTTCGCTTGCCTCATCCCCAGCCGCTCGACGCTCTTAGCTATGCTCGATTCACCGGCATCCCGACATTTATGCGGCTGCCTCACATAACTCAGCCTGAGGAACTGGATGTAGCTCTGATCGGCGTTCCTTTCGACGGCGGCACAACCTATCGTCCCGGGCCACGCTTCGGGCCGCGCAACGTGCGCGTACAGTCCGCCATCATCCGCCCCTGGAATCCCGTCCTAAAGGTGAATCCCTTCGCCAAATACCGCGTCGCAGACTTTGGCGATCTCTCGGTCAATCCGCTTTCCATCGAGGACACTTTTCTGCGCATCGAGCAGGGAATCGTGCCGATTCTCAAAGCTGGTGCGCGTTGTGTTTGCGTAGGGGGTGATCACTCCATCAGCCTGCCCATTCTCCGCGCGGTTGCCAAAAAACACGGCCCCGTCTCGCTCATTCAATTCGATGCCCACAATGATTTGTGGGACGAGTATTTCGGCAGTAAGTATTCACACGGCACACCCTTCCGCCGCGCGTTTGAAGAAGGCCTCCTACTGGATGGTGGTGTCTTACAAGTTGGTCTTCGCGGCCAAGTCTATGGAGAAGACGATTTTGACTTTGCCCGCGCGCACAAAGTCAAGATGGTCACTGCCGAGGAATTTCACAAAAAAGGTTTGCCCACAGTTCAGCGTCATCTGCGAGCGTTCCGCGGCAAGCCCGTCTACGTCACTCTCGATATCGACTGTGTCGATCCCGCCTACGCTCCCGGCACAGGCACTCCGCAAGTCGGCGGCTTCACCAGCATCCAAATCCTCGAACTAGTTCGCGCCCTCCAGGGCCTCAACATCGTCGGCTGCGACCTCGTCGAAGTCTCTCCACCCTACGACACCGGCGAAATCACTTCGCTTCTAGCCGCCAATCTCCTCTACGAACTGCTCTGCGTCCTCTAGATGCCAGTCCTCGCGCGCAAACTTCGCCTGCACGATTATTTTGCTCTAGCTTTCGGCACCATGATCGGCACCGGCTGGCTCGTCCTCATGGACGACTGGCTCGGTCGCGGCGGTCCGATAGGCGCCGCTCTCGGTTTTGCCATTGGCGGAGTCATTCTTCTCCCCGTCGGCTACGTCTACGGGCAATGGGTCAAGCGCCTTCCCGACGCCGCCGGCGAAGCCGCCTACACCGCGCAAGTTTTTCCGCCCATCGTCAGCTACTTCACCGGTTGGATGATGCTCCTCGCCTACTTCATCGTCTGTCCGTGGGAAGCTGTCGCCATCGGCAAGATCGCCGCCTACATTTTTCCTTCGCTCGATCGTTTCGTCCTCTACCGCGTTGCCGGCCAACCCGTCTTTCTCCACCGTCTCCTTCTCGGCGTCGCTCTCACTTTGTTTCTCGCCACTATCAACTACCGAGGCGTCCGCCTCAGCGCCAACTTTCAGAAGGTTATGACGAGCATGGTCCTCGTCATCTTCGTCGTTCTCGTGGCCATCAGTGGTTTTCGCGGCGCTCCCGCAAACCTCCATCCTGTTTTCCATGCCTCACCGTTTCTCTCCATCCTTCTTACTCTGCAAATCGTCCCCTATTTCCTGACTGGTTTCGAATCCGTTCCTAAATATGCCGAGGAAGCCAACCCGGACTTCCGCCAAGCCAGCTACATGCAAGCCATCGGTTTAGCTCTCGGTGTCGCCGCCCTCTTCTATGCTCTCTGCATATTGGCGGTCGGATACATCGCCCCGTGGCAATCCCTCCTCGGCAAACGCTTCGCTACCGCCATCGCCTTCGAGCACGGCATCGGTAAACACTGGCCCGTTCAACTCATTCTCGTGATGTCCCTCTTAGGCCTCTTTCAATGCTTCAACGGCAACTTCGCCGCCTCTACTCGCCTCCTCTTTGCCTACGCCCGTCGCCGCACCATCTCCCCCCGCTTCGCCACCATCCACGAAAGGTTCGCGACACCGTCCGGCGCCGTAATCGGCGTCACCGTAGCCACTCTCGTCGCGTTACTCCTCGGCGACTCCATCCTTGTCCCCATCACTGAGGTTGGCTCGATGGCTTCTGCGCTCGGCTGGCTGGCAGCCTGCCTTTCCTTCTGGCTCGTCGAGCCGCGTCGCAGCATGCGCCTCATCACTGGCCTTGGAATCTGCGTTTCCTTGCTCCTCCTCCTGATGAAGCTAATCCCCGCCTTTCCCGGGCATTTCACCCACGCCGAATGGATCGCCCTTGCCATCTGGCTCATACTCGGGACCGTCCTTCACCGGCGTTCTGCTGCCGTAGCGCTTCCGGATAATAAATGAGTGCACCGTTTTGCACTCGGATGGTTGTAAGCCGTCCGCGGCTCTAAGCTCTCTCGTGCTGTCATGTATACTCTCGAAGGAGTCTGACGCGCGTGCCTCCATGATCCCTTTTCTACATCTCGGCCCGCTAGCCATCCCCACCTTTGGGTTGATGGTGGCTCTCGGCATGCTAACCGCTGCCTATGTCTCAGGCCGATTTCAATCGCCGGAGATCGCAACTCAAGAGCATCGCCGCCCGAAATGAAAAAGACGAAGGCTTCCTGATCATCGGAATCGCGGGGCTCGCAGGTTTGGTCGGCGCGCGGCTTTATCACGTTCTCGAAAGTCCCCACGAGTTCTTCGCGGACCCCTGGCCACAGCTCATCAGCCGCTACGGCTTCGCATGGTTTGGCGGTTTTCTTGGCGGCTTCATCGCTCTGATAATTTTGGCGCGCTGGGTGAAAATTCCGGTCCTCGAATTCCTGGATATCTGTGCGCCCGCTGCTTGCGTGGGCTACGCCATCGGTCGCATAGGCTGCTTGCTCTCTGGGGATGGAGATTACGGCATCCCGACTTCGCTTCCCTGGGGCATGAGTTTTCCAAACGGCCTTGTCCCCACGACGCAGCGCGTGCATCCCACGCCGCTCTACGAATTTTTTATCTGGCTGGCGATTGCAGCATTTCTTTGGCACATGGGCACGAAATCTCTCAAGGGCCCCAAAGCCAAAGGTGAAGTCTTTTGCAATTACCTGATTCTCACGGGCATCGCCCGCTTTCTGGTCGAGTTTATTCGCATCAATCCGCGCTCGTTTTTCGGCATGTCCAATGCCCAAACGGCCAGCGCGTTTTCGATCCTGCTTGGCGCGGTGTTACTTTGGCGTATTAAAAGCCAATTCCACGGTCAGAAAAAAGAACACCGCATCGTAGAGCATATAGCCTCGAGTGGCGACGTCCTTCAGCCCGAATATCACCGCCCCACACCAGAGTGTCCGCATCCCGAGCGTTGGCACATGTACGATTCGATGAGCGCTGAGGTCGAGGTGCTCGATTTTTTGAAAGCGATTGTCACTACGATCAAGCCCGAGCTTGTCGTGGAGACCGGCACATTTTCTGGACTGAGCACGCTGCACCTCGCGGAAGGGCTCAAAGCCAACGGCTTCGGCCGAGTCATCACCTGCGAGTACGATGCGAAAGTTTTCGCGCTAGCGCAGCAGCGTTTCAATTCTTCCGGCCTCGGCCAGTGGATTGACGCGCGCAACGAATCCAGCCTGGACATGAAGGTCGAAGGCCGCATCGATCTGCTCTTCTGCGATAGCGATGCACCACTTCGCGAACAGGAAGTCCGAAAATTCCTTCCGCAAATGAACCCCCACGGCCTCATCCTGATGCACGATGCAAGTTCGCTGATGAAAACAGTTCGAGAAGGCGCCCTAAAGCTCGAAGCGGAAGGGCTGATTTCTGTGCTTCTCTTACCAACGCCGAGAGGTCTGGTGGTAGCGCAGAAGCGCGAAGGCCGCACTTAGTCCGGCAAAGCGATCTGGAGTGCGGCAGCTCTGCTGCCGCTTTTCTAGGCGACCTGCACGAATCTAGTTTTCGCCAGGTTAGATAGAGTTTTAGCTTTCCGCAATCCATTCGGAAGCAAGAAGAAAATCTCAGAGCATCTGCCGCAGAACATACTGCAAGATCCCGCCGTGATGGTAGTAGGAAACTTCCTCCGGCGTATCGACGCGCGCAATCGCAGTGAAAGTCTTCGTCGATCCATCGTCGGACTTGGTCCGCACTGTGATCGCTTTCTTTGGCGAAAGCGACGCCACGCCTTCGATCTCAAAGACCTCTTGTCCGGTCAATCCAAGTGTTTCGCGATTTTCGCCAGCCTTGAATTCCAGCGGGAGGACGCCCATGCCAACCAGATTGCTGCGATGGATGCGCTCGTAACTTTCGGCAATCACCGCGCGCACGCCAAGCAACCGTGTTCCTTTGGCCGCCCAGTCGCGCGACGAACCGGAGCCGTATTCTTTTCCGGCAAGGACAACTAATGCCACTCCGCCCTCGCGATATTTCACAGCGGCGTCATAGATTGTCAACTTCTCGTTGCCTGGCAAGAAGTGCGTCCAGCATCCTTCGGTTCCGGGAGCGAGTTGGTTCCGCAGACGAATATTTGCAAACGTACCGCGCATCATCACTTCATGATTGCCGCGTCGCGCTCCATACGAATTGAACTCGTGCGGTTTCACGCCATTCGCGATCAAATATTTCCCGGCGGGTGAATCGACTGGGATCGATCCCGCAGGCGAAATGTGATCCGTAGTCACGCTATCGCCGAGAATCGCAAGGACGCGCGCGCCGTGGATATCCGCAAGAGCGGGCGGCGTCTTCGGCATATTTTCAAAAAATGGCGGCTGTTTAATGTACGTGGACTTCGCGTCCCATTTATACAAGTCGCCTTCAGGAACCGGCATGGACTTCCAATGCGCGTCGCCCTCGTACACGTTGGCGTATTCTTTCGCGTACATTTCGCTGGTCACGGAATCGCGCACCGCGGATTCAATTTCCTGCGGCGTGGGCCAGATGTCGCGCAGATAGACAGGTTTCCCTGCGGAATCATTGCCGAGCGATTCGGTGGTCAAATCCAAGTCCATGCGCCCTGCAAGCGCATATGCAACGACGAGCGGCGGCGATGCCAAATAGTTCGCGCGCACCAACGGATGAATGCGTCCCTCAAAATTTCGATTGCCGCTGAGCACGGCAACAGCCACCAGATTATTGTCCTTGATAGCCGCGCCGATCGCCTCTGGCAGCGGCCCGCTGTTGCCAATGCACGTCGTGCAACCGTATCCGACAAGATGAAAGTTCAGTTTTTCGAGGTACTTCGTCAATCCTGAAGCGTCCAGATAATCCGTCACCACCTTTGAGCCCGGCGCAAGACTCGTTTTCACCCATGGTTTTGCCTGCAAGCCCCGCTCCACCGCTTTCTTCGCGAGCAAACCAGCTCCGAGCATGAGTGAAGGATTGGAAGTGTTTGTGCAACTCGTAATCGCCGCAATCACCACTGCGCCGCTCGATAGATCAAACGAGTCGCCGTTATTCTTCACGGCCACGTGTTTGTCCGGCGTCCCTTCTACGACTTTGGTGAAAGAACTCTTTGCGTTGCGCAAAGACACGCGATCCTGCGGCCGCTTCGGCCCAGCCACCGTTGGCTCCACGGTGCTCAAATCCAGCTCCAGCTTGTCGCTGAAGATTGGATCCGCCATATCATCCGTACGGAACAGCATCTGCTCCTTGCAATACGCCTCAACAAGCGCAATCTGTTCGGCTCCGCGCGCCGTAAATTGCAAATAGGCGAGCGTTTCTTCGTCGACAGGGAAGAATCCCATCGTCGCGCCATACTCCGGCGCCATGTTCGCGATCGTTGCGCGGTCCGGCACGCTCAAACTGGAAAGTCCCGTCCCGCAGAATTCCACGAACTTGCCGACGACGCCCTTCTTTCGCAACATTTCAGTTACGGTCAAAACCAAATCCGTCGCAGTGGCACCTTCGCTGAGTTTTCCGTGCAAGCGGAAACCAACCACATCAGGGATGAGCATCGAAGACGGCTGGCCGAGCATCGCCGCTTCTGCTTCGATACCGCCCACACCCCAGCCAAAAACGCCGAGCGCATTCACCATCGTGGTATGAGAATCCGTGCCCACAACGGAATCCGGGTAAGCTTCAACTCTGTTTCCCGAGGGCATTGCGCAGACCACGCGCGCAAGATATTCCAGATTCACTTGGTGGCAGATGCCGGTGTCCGGCGGCACTACCTTGAAATTTTGAAACGCGGTCGCCCCCCAGCGCAAGAACGCGTAGCGTTCGATGTTGCGCTGAAATTCCAGTTCCGCATTCAAACCAAATGCATTCGCGCTGCCGAAGCTGTCGACTTGCACAGAATGGTCGATGACCAACTCGGCAGGAAAGAGAGGATTGATCAGCCGCGGATTGCCGCCCATGCGTTTAATGGCCTCGCGCATAGTGGCGAGATCAACTACGGCGGGCACGCCAGTAAAATCCTGAAGCAGCACGCGCGCGGGCATGAACGCGATCTCTTTTTCGGCGGATCCTGGCGCCCAGTTGGCGAGGAATTTGATATCGTCCGGCCGGACAAAACGCCCGTCTTCGCAGCGCAAAAGATTTTCGAGAAGGATACGGAGGGAAAAGGGCAGCTTCGATAAATTGCAGGAGATTTTTTTCTCAAGCACCTCCAGCCGGTGAATATCAAACGATTGCGCGCCAACGTTCAGTTTGTCGCGTGTTCCGAAGGAATTCCCTGCGGCAATGGCCATTCTCGCCGTCCTTTCCGTCAGTTCATCAGCCCTTTATGATAACCGAAAACGATTCTTTACGGCGGACTGCCAGCTATACTGTTAAACACGTGAACATCGTTCTGATTTCGACGTACGAGTTGGGGCGCCAGCCTTTTGGGCTCGCGTCGCCAGCAGCGTGGCTGCGCATGCGCGGGCACAACCTCGTTTGCCTCGATCTTTCCCGACAATCCCTGGATGAATCCGCAGTTCGAGCTGCAGAATTAATCGCCATTTACTTGCCGATGCACACAGCCACGCGTCTTGCTGCAAAACTTATCCCGACTTTGCGCGGACTGAATCCACTGGCTGAATTGTGTTGTTATGGCCTGTATGCACCAATGAACGCGGACTATCTGCGAACGCTTGGCGTCGCGACCATCCTCGGTGGTGAATTCGAGCACGAACTCACGCAACTTGCTGAGCGCCTGCAAACCAGGATACAGAGTGACGGTCGAATGAGAATTTCGCCACAACCGGAACCTCTCGTCTCGCTCGAACGCCTCGCGTTTGAAGTGCCAGACCGTTCAGACATGCCGCCCATTGGCCAATACGCTCACCTCGTGGTTCCCGGCGGTGGATTCCGCCTCGTCGGCTCAACGGAAGCCAGCCGCGGTTGCAAACATCTTTGCCGGCATTGCCCCATCGTTCCCGTTTACAAAGGTGTGTTTCGCATCGTCAGCCGCGACGTCGTTATGCAAGACATCCGCCAGCAAGTCGCCGGGGGCGCGCAGCACATTTCCTTCGGCGACCCGGACTTCTTCAATGGCATTCGTCACGCGCTGGAGCTCGTTGAAGAATTTCACAGCGAGTTTCCCAACGTAACCTACGACGTCACGATAAAAATCGAGCATCTGAAAAAATACGAAGCGCACCTGCCAAAGCTAAAAGAAACTGGTTGCCTCTTTGTCATCAGCGCGGTCGAATATTTGGATGATGTCGTGCTCCACGCTCTCGACAAAGGCCATACGCGCGAAGATTTCCTGCATGTCGTGCACGCTTTCCGCGCGCTTGGCATGATTCTTCACCCTACTTTCGTTCCGTTCACTCAATGGACCACGATGGAAAGTTATCTTGATCTGTTGCAGGTGATCCGCGCTGAATCCTTGATGGAAAATGTCGCGCCTATCCAGCTGGGGATTCGCCTGCTCATTCCTGAGGGTTCGCGTCTCTTGGAATTGGACGAAGTACGGCGCAACGTCGGTCCATTTGATCCGGAATCGCTCTTCTATCCTTGGAAGCATGCCGATCCTCGAGTCGATGCGCTCAGCGAAATCGTACAAGCCATTGCGGCGGAAGGTGATCGCAGAAAAGAATCACGCTCGATGGTCTTCGAGCGCATTTGGAAAGCGGCGCACTTCGCTGCTGGACTCGATGTTCCGATCCTTCAACCATCGCGGGAGGCCGCAGCCGCCGTCCCTTTTCTGAGCGAGCCGTGGTACTGCTGCGCCGAGCCCACGCGTGAACAGTTCGTGTCGATCGGCCAAGTCTCAAAGAAAATGGAAGAACCAATGCCGGCTACCGGCAGTTACGTTTAGCAACTATCCAAACTACTATTTTCAAAAAAATGCCGCGACTCCTTATCTTCACAGCAAAACTCGGCTACCAAACGCGCAGCTTCGACGAAGTGGCTCGAAAACTTGGAATCGACCTTGTTTTTGTCACAGATCGCTGCCACCAACTTGACGATCCGTGGGGCGATCGCGCTATCCCCGTCCATTTCGAGTCGCCAGACGCGGCAGCCTATGCGGTTCTGGAATCGATGCGCGGCCAAGACGTCGATGGAATTCTCGCACTCGGCGACCGTCCCGCTATCGCAGCGTCTTACGTCGCGCGGGGCCGCGGTATTCTCTACAACCATCCTGCTGCCGTCGAAGCTTGCCGCAGCAAACTCCGCATGCGCGAGGTATTTCGCGAGGCTGGCTTGCGTGTTCCGTGGTTTCGGTCCATTTCGCTCACTCCCACACCGGAACCTGCATTGCTCGGCATTACGTATCCTTGTGTTGCAAAGCCGTTTTCGCTCTCGGCCAGCCAAGGCGTCGTTCGCGCAAATTCCCGCGAAGAATTTATAGCGGCCGCGACGCGAATCCGCCGCCTGCTGGAATCGCCAGAAATCCGCGCGACGCGTGAGCCAAATCTCGATCAGATTCTAGTTGAAGGATATATTCCAGGCAGGGAAGTGGCTGTTGAAGGATTGCTTACCGATGGCGAGCTGCGCGTCCTCGCGATTTTTGACAAACCAGATCCTTTGGAAGGTCCCTATTTCGAAGAGACCATTTACGTCACACCTTCGCGCCTCGCTGACGCGCAGCAGCGCGAAATCGAACGGTGTGCGGTGGATGCGATTCGCGCCCTCGGACTTTCGCAAGGCCCGGTCCACGCAGAGTTCCGTATAAATGACGAGGGCGCGTGGCCACTGGAAGTTGCGCCGCGGCCCATCGGCGGCCTGTGCGCGCGGGCGCTGCGATTTGCGCCGGATGAAGCCAGCCAAACCATCGGTCTCGAGGAATTGCTGTTGCGCCATGCGCTCGGCCTGCCCTACAGCGATTGGCCCCGCGAGCAATCCGCCAGCGGCGTGATGATGATTCCTGTTCCCAAGAGCGGCACTCTTGAAAAAATCGAAGGCGAAGACTCCGCGCGAGGCGTGCCCCGCGTTACCGCGCTCGAAATCACCGCGCGCCTGCACGACTACATCGCCGCGTGGCCCGAAGGATCCAGCTACTTAGGTTTTCTATTTGCAACAGGAAATTCTGCCGAAGAAGTGGAAGAAGCGATTCGCGCCGCCCATGCGAAACTGCACTTTGAATTGACGCCGCGGCTGCCCGTCGAACATCCTGCAACGGGTCGGCTGCCATCCGTGGTTGGTTGACAGGCGTTTGGGCGAAGCGGGCGGGACCCATCGGGGCTCAGGGTAAACAAGGCCCGCCCCTACAGAGGTGTGGTCGAGACGAAAGCTTCTAGCCTTTGGCTTTGGGAGCGACGTAGCCCTCGGGCAGTTTTGCGCCGGCACCAAAGAAAAACTCTTCCAACTGCTCTCCCATGATTTTTTGCGAATTGGGATCCATCGGATTGAGCCGGTATTCGTTCATGATCATCTTGGAATGCTCAATCCAGAGCTTCCAGGCATCCTTGGACACGTTTTCGTAAACGCGCTTCCCAAGTTCGCCCGTCCACGGAATGCGGTCCAGCCCCGGCAACTCCTTGCCGAATTTCACGCACATCACCATGCGTGCCCCGGGCTTTGCGGGCTCACTCGGAGCCGGAACGGGATCGCAAGACTCATTTGCCATTTGCATCACCTCATCAGGATTGCTAATTCTCAACATACTGCAAGTTCAAGGAATTGCCTAGTGCGGCCGCCAATTGGAGAGAGTTCGCTTCCTGTTCATTAACTATTTACACTTTTAACCGTATAAAGCTGGTTTGCAGAGACGTCGAAGCAGTGTGACAATATATCCATGCGAAAAACACTCACTTTAGCAGTAACAGCATTCGCGGGGGGCGTACTTGTCCTTGGCTATGCACAAGCACAGCAGACTCCCGCTTCAAGCGCTCTACAAACTCCCCCGGCGAGCTCCTCACAGACTCCGGGAACAACGACTCCCAAGCCCCCCGCGGCGAAACCAGGTACCACGGTCGCGAAAAAACCAACCACACCAACCGTGCTGACGCTCAAAACCCAGAAAGACAAAGCAAGCTACGCCATCGGTTTGAATATCGGCAAAAGCATGCACAAGGATTCCGTCGACGTTGACCCCAACATTCTCCTTCGCGGCATGAAAGATGGATTGGCGGGGGCCAAGCCGCTACTGACCGACGAGGAAGCTAAAGCCGCGATGGTTGCCCTGCAAGCCGACCTGCGCAAAAAGGGTGAAGAGAAAATGCTCGTGCAGGGAGAAGCCAACAAGAAGCAAGGCGATGCCTTTCTCGCGGATAACAAAACGAAAGACGGCATCGTGACACTACCCAGCGGCCTACAATATAAAATTCTGAAAGAAGGTACCGGTCCCAAGCCTACAGCGACCGACACTGTTGTTTGTAACTACAAAGGCACGCTGCTCGACAACACGGAATTCGACAGCTCCTACAAGCGTGGCCAGCCTGCTACATTTCCGGTCAGCGGTGTGATCAAAGGTTGGACCGAAGCGCTGCAGCTCATGCCCGTCGGCTCAAAGTGGGAGCTCTTTGTTCCAGCCGATCTTGCTTATGGTGCGCGCGGCGGGCCCGGCGGCGGTATTGGTCCCAACGCGACCCTCGTGTTCGAAGTCGAGCTAATGTCCATCCAGCCCAAGGCGGATGTACAGACTCCTAAGCCAACGCCGAGCCCAAACTCGAACCAATAGAATTTTTCACAAGTTCTCTGCCGCCTCGCCGGGGTGCAGGCCTCTGGCGAGGCGTTCTTTTTCCGATCAATCGATGTTTTAACGAAGCAGGCTTTACCTCGTCGTCCTCAATGTTGAACCGTTTGAAATAAGCCATTAACGTGTTTTCTTGCCTCGAAACGTTTATCATGGGTGCCTTGGCTGCCCGGCCCGAGGTGCCGCGCATTTGGCTGCGATTACCACGCTCTTTTGGGACATCGGCGGTGTCATCCTCACCAACGGCTGGGACCGTGGTTCGCGCCGCGAGGCCGCCACTGCTTTCAACTTCGACTACGAAGAATTTCAAGATCGCCACGATCTTTCATTTCCGGCGTTTGATTCCGGCCACATCACGCTGAACGAATATCTCGACCGCACCCTCTTTTATCGCCAGCGTTCGTTTACGCGTGAAGAGTTCACTGGCTTTATGTTCGCGCAATCCAAAGAATATTCTGATACACGTGCCGTCCTCGCAGATGCCGCGCGCACCGGCAAATATTTCATCGGCTCTATCAACAACGAACCTTTCGAGCTGAACCAGTACCGCATCGAAGCGTTTAATTTGAGGCGGGATTTTCTCGTCTTTTTTAGTTCCTGCTATGTCCATTCGCGCAAGCCGGAGGAAACCATTTTTCGCATCGCTCTCGAAGTCACGCAGCGCCCGCCGGAACAATGCGTCTTCATCGACGACCGGCCACTCAATCTTGAGAGTCCTCGCCGACTGGGTTTCAACGTTATCCATCATCAAAATGCAGAGCAATTGCGTTCCGAGCTGCGAAGTCACGGCGTTGAGGTATAGTTTCTTGCGCGCATTTTCGGGCGCGACAATGACGCGAACAAACTGAGGGAACCCATGGCTGAGGATACCAACCGATCTGGAAGTCTCTACGGCGGAATAGCAGAACCTTGCACGGTCGTGCTGTTTGGAGCATCGGGCGATTTGGCCAAGCGCAAAGTCATTCCGGCGATGTTCGATCTCGCCAATCATAATTCGCTCGGTTCCCGCTACGTGATCGTGGGTTTCGCGCGCACTCCGATGAGCGATGAAGATTTTCGCGCCACCGCTGGCGAAGCAGCGAAGACGATGTCCGAGATCGGGCCGGTTGACCCGAAGCAATGGGCAGACTTTGCCACTTCTCTGTATTACAGCTCCGGCGATTACTCGGATCCCAAGGCCTATGAGCAGCTGATCAAACGCCTTACCGAACTTGAAGCGGAAAAGAAATTAGGCGGCAGCCGTCTCTTCTACCTTTCCACGCCGCCGGAAGTCTATCCACACATTGTCGAGCAACTTGGCCGTGCCGGACTGGCGCGCCCCTCTTCGCCAAATTCCTGGGTACGCATCATTATTGAGAAGCCCTTCGGACGCGATCTTGCCACCGCGAAGGAGCTCAACAAGACCGTTCTCAATGTGTTCGAGGAAAAGCAGGTCTACCGCATCGACCACTATCTCGGCAAAGACACCGTCCAGAATTTGTTGGTGTTGCGCTTCAGCAACGGCATTTTCGAGCCCTTGTGGAACCGCAACTATGTCGATCTCGTGCAAATTACCGCAGCGGAAACGCTTGGTGTCGAGCGCCGCGGCGGGTTCTATGAAACCGCGGGCGCGCTTCGCGACATGATCCAGAGTCACGTGCTGCAGCTCACTTCGCTGGTCGCCGTCGAGCCGCCGGCCTCCTTTGACGCTACTTCCGTCCAAAACGAAAAACTCAAAGTCCTGCAATCCATACGGCCATTTAATCTCGAGATGGTTGCGCAATCCGTGGTGCGCGGGCAATACGCGCCGGGCCAGATCGATGGCAAGCATGTTGCCGGCTATCGCGAGGAACCAGGAGTGAGCCAAACCTCTCGCACCGAAACTTTTGTTTCCGCCCGCTTGTTGATCGACAATTGGCGCTGGGCTGGCGTCCCCTTTTATTTGCGCACGGGAAAGCGCCTCGCAAAGCGCAGCACGGAAATCATGATCCAGTTTCGCTGCGCACCCCACATCGTCTTCCGCGATCGCGAAATCGAGCCGAACCGCCTCATTCTGAATATCCAGCCCGAAGAAGGCATCTCTGTTTCTTTTGGTGCCAAGCGTCCCGGAACCGAAATGCGCATCGGAAACGTCGACATGAGTTTCAACTACAAAGATGGTTTTGGTGAAGCGTCGCGGAGCGCATACGCCACGCTCGTCAACGACTGTCTGCGCGGCGATGCCACGCTCTTCGATCGCGGCGACAACGTCGAAGCTGCTTGGGCGCTCGTCGACCCCATTCTCGACGTTTGGAGCGCCGCGAAAAGCGCCAAAGTGCCCGAGTACACCGCGGGAAGCTGGGGACCTCGCGAATCCGATCTTCTGCTCGAACACGACCGGAAAAAATGGATCAATCCATGATTTCGAGCGTGGCCAACGATATTGAACGACAGCATGACAGGGGGAATGGGTGATTCTTGCGGGCGATGTTGGCGGCACGAAATGCAACCTTGCGCTCTTCTCTGAAAACGGCGGGAACCTCACGTCCGTCTTTAAGCAACGTTTTGCGAGCAAAGACTTTGCGCAATTTGATTTGATCGTCCGCGAATTTTCGCTGCAAGCAGCGCCACACCTCGCCAACGAACGAGTGCGAGCGGCAGGCTTTGGAGTCGCTGGCCCGGTCATAGAGAATCGCGTGCGTGCTACGAATCTTCCGTGGACCGTGGACGCCGCAGTGCTTGCAAGCGAACTAAAGCTTTCGGACGTCGTTCTGATGAATGATTTGGGCGCGACGGGTCACAGCATCGAGCATCTCTGCCCCGAGGAATATTGCGTCCTCAACGCTGGCACGCCCGAGCACGGCGGAACTCGCGCTTTGCTGGCTGCCGGCACCGGCTTGGGCCAATCCATCCTCGTGTGGGATGGCGCCCGATATCGCGTCGTGCCCTCGGAAGGCGGACATTCCGATTTTGCACCGCACACCGAACAGCAGATCGAACTCCTCCGTTACATGCGCCGCCGCAATCCTCAAGTGAGCTGGGAGCTGATCCTGAGCGGGCGCGGTTTCCTAACCCTCCATGAGTTCCTGAATCCCAACGTAATACATCCTTCGTTCGAGGATCCCGGCATGGATCCAGCACCCGAAATCACTAAACTCGGGCTCTCCAAAGAGTGTCCCGTCTGCGTCGACACGCTCGATCTATGGACCGCCATTTATGGCGCGGAAGCAGGCAATCTCGCTCTCAAAGTTCTCGCGCTAGGCGGCGTCTACGTCGCTGGCGGCATCGCCGTCAAAATCATAGAAAAAATAAAGGACGGCGCCTTCTTCGAAGCTTTCCGAGATAAATGGAAATTCGAAAGCATGCTGAGCAATATCCCCGTCTCCGTCGTGCTCAATGAATCCGCGCCGCTGCTTGGCGCAGCTTATGAGGCCCTCGCTTCACTGCCACGCTGAGCCGAACTTCCAGTCGCAGGCGCACGCAACGAGAACCCGTCGCAATCCTTGGCGAAATTGAACCTGGACGAGGGAATTGTCCCTCCAGAGAAAACACAGCCGCGCGCGATAGCACAAATGGGCGTATTGACACGGTAACGCGCCGCAAATATACCGAACCAAGTGGTTCAGTATTCTACGGCTAGCAATCTCAATCTCGTCGCCGCAGCCATTTCTGATCCGACACGCCGCGCGATCATCGAGCGTCTTGCCTGCGGTTCGGCGCGCATTTCGGACGTTGCCGAGCCGTTTTCGATGACGCTCACGGGGTTTTGCAAGCACGTGCGCGTGTTAGAGCGAACTGGGCTCGTTCGGCGCACCCGGCACGGCCGCGAGAAGACGCTGGAGTTGCGTCCCGAACCGCTGCGGGAAGTGGCGCGGTGGATTCTCAGCTACGAGAAGTTCTGGAATGCGCGGCTTGACCGATTGCAGGAGTTTTTTGCCCTACACAAGGAGAAATCGCGATGAATCTTGCCGAGGTAACCGTTTCGCGGACGATCGCCGCGTCACCCGAAAAAATCTTCGACATCTGGATGGATCCGAAGAGTCCGGGTGGGCCATGGTTTGGAGGAGAGCGCCATTATGAATCCCGTGGTCGACGGACTTTTCTACTTTTGCGTGAAGCATGAAGGCCGGGCTTGGCCTCACTATGGACGATTCCTCAAAATTGAGCGGCCTCGCGCGGTGGAATACACGTGGGTATCGGAAGCGACCAAAGGAGTCGAGTCCATCGTGAGCGTGTCGATGGAAGAGCGAGGAGACGAGACGGAAGTAACACTCCGCCACGCAGGCGTGCCAGACGATGAGATGGGGCATCGCCATAAACATGGTTGGGCGTGGGTTCTTTCTGCGCTCGCTGAGAGCCTCGCTGGGCGCTCGTCAGTTTCCATGTAACGGAAGAATCAGCGCTCTGGTCAGCGTGATATCATCAACCCTGAGAGGCTGGGAGGCGCCATGGGCGACCAACGGGGAAACAAGAGATTCTACCAAGAACGAATTGTTCGAGATCGCAAGATTTGCGGAGGCGATCCCGTTTTCAAAGGCACGCGCGTTACCCTCCGGACCGTCCTAGCCAGTTTAGCTACAGGGGATACCGCCTCGGATATCCTCGCCGATTTTCCGAGCTTGACGCCGGAAGACATCCAAGCGGCCATCGCGTTTGCAGCAGCGTCCGCGGAGGAAGATCTGCCAGTGCCTGAAGTCCCGCGTGTTCGATGAAAATCAAGCTGGACGAGAATCTTCCATCTTCTGCTTCGATTACGCTCAGCAGATCGAAAGAGCCTGTTGGCGAGAGTTGAGGAGATCTTTCAAACAGAATATGTGGGCGACTGGGCGGGTTGTTTTGTTGTCGTTTCGGAGCGTAAAATTCGATTGTTGAAGCCGCCCAACAAGCAGAATTCCTGAGCCCGGCCGCAAGGAGTTAGTCATGAGCAGTGCCGTAACCACTCAAGTCACCGAACTGCAGAACTACATCAACGGGGCGTGGCGCCGTCCGTCATCCACCGAATTCTTCGACGTCACCAATCCTGCCACCACCGAACTTCTGGCTCGTACGCCTATGTCTTCTCCTGCCGATGTGGATGCCGCGGTAGAGGCCGCCGCCGCCGCTTTTCCCGCATGGCGGCGCACTCCGCCTGGAGAGCGCGTGCAATATCTCTTCAAGTTGAAGAATCTACTTGAAGAGCATCTCGACGAGCTCTCGCGCCTTATCACGCTTGAAAACGGCAAGACCTTCGGCGAAGCGAAAGCGGAATTGCGCCGAGGCATCGAAAATGTCGAGGTCGCCTGCGGCATTCCCATGATGATGCAGGGCTACAACCTGGAAGACGTCACGCCCGGTGTCGATGAAATGCAAATCAGGCAGCCGTTGGGAGTCGTGGCGGCCATCGTTCCCTTTAATTTCCCCGCGATGATTTCCTACTGGTTTCTGCCCTACGCCATAGCTTGCGGGAACACATTTGTGCTGAAGCCTTCCGAACGCGTGCCGCTCAGCATGATTCGGGCGTTTGAACTCCTTGAAAAAACAGGTCTCCCCAAAGGGGTGGTAAATCTCGTCAATGGCGGCAAAGATGTTGTCAACGCGCTCTGTGATCACCCACAAGTCCGGGCGATTAGTTTTGTCGGTTCCACTCCCGTTGCCAAGCATGTCTATATGCGATCAGCCGCCAGCGGCAAGCGGATGCAATGTCAGGGCGGCGCGAAAAACCACGTCATCGTTCTTCCCGATGCGGATATGGAACTCGCCACGCAAATTATCAGCGACAGTGCGTTCGGCTGTGCCGGCCAACGCTGCCTTGCTGTGAGCGTTGCCGTCACCATTGGCGACGCACAGAAATCGTTCCGCGATTCCATCGCACACTCCGCCTCGACGCTTAAGGTCGGTTATGGCCTCGAACCCGGCGTTCAGATGGGACCGGTTATTTCAGGCGATAGCAAAAAGCGCATTGAATCTCTAATCGCCGCCGGCGAAGCCGAAGGAGCGAAAGCCATTCTGGATGGCCGCAACACCAAGATCGCGAATCACGAATCCGGCAGCTTTCTCACACCCACCGTTCTTGACGGGCTTCCATCGACAAGCCAACTCGCCAACACCGAGATTTTCGGCCCCGTCCTAAGCCTCGTCCACGCCAACTCGATGGACGAAGCCATGGACTTCCTTCGCCGCAGCCCCTACGGCAATCAAGCCTCTCTTTTTACGACAAACGGCGGTGCCGCTCGCCGATTCCGCTACGAAGCGCCTGCTGGAAACATCGGCATTAACATCGGCGTCGCTGCTCCCATGGCTTATTTCCCCTTCAGTGGCTGGAAAGAAAGTTTCTTCGGCATCCTTCACGGCCAAGGCCGCGATGCGGTCGAGTTCTACACCGAATCCAAAATCGTGGTCGAGCGCTGGTCGCGCCAAGAGACTCGTAAGTTCTAGCGGGGCGCAGCGTGCTGCGCCACTACAAGTCTCGTCCATTTTAGCGGCGCACGGGCTGAAGTCTGGTGCCACTTGAATTGCCGAGGCTGATCGTTCTCTGGAAGTCAAAAGTCGAACTGGGGCAGTTCGCAGCGTCGACTGTGGGCCAGAACTAAGTAAAAGCAGATCCCTCGCTGCGCTCCCTTCGCTCCTCAGGGCAAGCGGGATGACAATGTGTTGGGTAGGCGGCGGAAAAACGGGCTCGCGTGACTTTTGACGCAGAACTGCTAACTTATTCCGATGCCTACAAACCCTCTCCATCTCGACGTCCACGAGCAGATCGAATGCGCCCACACACTCGCGTCGAGGTTCTACACCGATCCTGCGATTCTCGACGCGGAAAAATCCTGCATCTTTCGCCGCACCTGGCAATTCGTGGGCAATCTCAATACTCCTTGCGGAGAAAATGGCGGACCAAGCTCCACAAAACGCACCATCGCTGATCCAGAAAGCTTCTTCACTGTCGATGTCATCGGCGAACCGGTGATCGTCGTCCGCGACAAGCAAGGCACGCTGCGCGCTTTTAGCAATGTCTGCCGCCACCGCGCAGGCCCCATCGCCCAGGGCAGCGGCTGCAAAAATGTTTTTCGCTGCGGCTATCATGGCTGGACGTACACGCTCGATGGCCGCCTCATCGGCACGCCGGACGTCGAAGGCATGGAATTCTTTGACCGCAGCACTATGGGTATGTTTCCTCTGCGTCTGGAAACCTGGGAGCAACTCATCTTCGTCAATTTCGATCCAAATGCCGAACCACTTTCCGCCTATCTTGGCAAAATTCCCGAACAAGCTCGCGGCTTCCAATTCGAAGGCCTGCAATCCGTCGAGCGCCGAGATTACATCATCGATTGCAACTGGAAGGCGTACGTCGACAACTATCTCGAGGGCTACCACATTCCCATCGCGCACCCCGGGCTAATGCGCGAAATCGATTACGCAAACTATCGCACTGACACCTATCGCTACTATTCGCAGCAGTTCGCGCCCATTCGCGCCATGAAGCCGCAAGACACGGGCGAGCGGTTCTACGCGCCAGGCACCGGACTTCAAGAAGCTCTCTATTTCTGGATTTTTCCGAATCTCATGCTTAACGTTTATCCGGACAATCTCTCCACCAACCTCATCGTCCCTCTATCGCATGATAAAACTCTCACCATCTTCGAATGGTTTTTTCACGACGCGCATTCCGAAAAGGTTCGCGAACGCATCCAACGCGCGGTCGCGTTTAGCGATGAAGTCCAGCAGGAAGACATCGAGCTCTGCAGAAGTGTCCAGCGAGGACTAAATTCTTCGACCTACGACCGTGGTCGCTATTCCGTCAAACGTGAAAACGGCGTCCACCATTTCCACATGCTCCTCAGCGAATTTCTTTCCAAGCCGTGAAAAACAGGGAAGAGCGGAACGGCAGGGGAAAATTGTGCAGAGCGCTGTCTTATCTCAGTTTCTGGAACTCATCGCTCGAACCTGTGCCACTCGCGCCGTTGAGTCTCGCATCACGAACTCCGGCTCGATAGCGATCTCTGGAACGGGTTCTTCGTGGCCCTCGATCTTACTCACCAGCGTTTGCGCGGCAATTTCGCCCATTCGCACGAGGGGCTGACGTACCGTCGTCAATCCCGGATTCGCAAAAGCCGCTCCAGGAATATCATCGAAGCCCACAACAGACACATCTTGCGGCACCCGCAAACCCGCCTCGCGCAGTGCCCAGATCGCCCCGATCGCGGAAATGTCGTTATAAGCAAAGAGCGCCGTGAAAGGTTCACGCCTCGCGAGCAACTCCTTCGTTACGGGAAATCCCACTTCCGGCGTGGAAATCTTGCTCTCGATCCGGATCGTCATCTCCGGCCGAATACGAATCCCCAGCTCCGCTGCCACCTCACAAATTGCATTCCAGCGTTCTTCGGAATCCGAACTGAAAATCTGTCCCTGCAAGAAAGCAATTTCTTTATGACCCAAATCTTTCAGATGCTCGAGCGCCAAACGCGCCGCTCGTTTATGGTCGAGCACAATATTCGTCACTCCTGCAATCTGCTTGTGCCCAGCGACAGCGACGGTAGGAAGGGAGGGCTCCGCAAGAATGGAGGTGTCTACGGTGATAAATCCTTCGACGCCTCGCTCCACTAGCATCTGCGAATACATCTGGAGCAGCTTTGGATCGTGCCGATGCACGACGGTCAGAAAAAAATAATTTTGCGCGGTAAGGTATTTCTCAATTCCGCTGATCACTTGCGAGCCGTACGCGTCGCCGATCTCCTCGGCGATCACGCCGATCGTAAACGTGCGGCGCATCCGCAAGGTGCGTGCGAAAAAGTCCGGCCGGTAATTTAATTCCTGAGCCGCGGCAAGTATGCGTTGTTTGGTATGTTCGGGGATGGACCGCGCCGCCGGAGAATTGTTCAGCGTCGCGGAAACGGTTCCCGCGGCGAGGCCCAAATGCTTCGCTACCGTTTTCAGCGTAACTTTTTTGTTTTCTCTACGCGGACCGGCGTTCTTCTTCTGCGTCGGTGTCATTTAGACGCCCTCGACAATCTCTGACAGTTCTCGAACCGCACTGCCGCACCTGTTGGGCCGCAACCTGTTTCGGTGCCACCCATAAATCGTGCCGCGAGTATAGCAGGGACCCGTCCCAATGCGCTCAGTTCGCGGCCGCTCGAACAGCTTCTCCTCAAAGCGCACATTCGCTCACAGCGAGGGCCTGTTAGGCTAGAATGCTTTCAATGCGCGTTCGCCTCCCGCGTTTCTCGGCCCTATCTCTCTTTTCCTTTCTGCTGCTCCTAAGTTCCGCATCTCCACAAACGACGCGCGCCCAAAGTACCTCCGTCCCTCTCCCGCCTTCCGCAAAACTCCCGGCTCCAAAAGTAAACCGCCCCGGTTTTCCTCCCATCCCAAAATTCAAAGACGTCGCTAAGGCAGTAGGCCTAACGGTCTCGCACATTTCGAGCGGCGACAAACGCTACATCATCGAATCCATAAGCGGCGGCGCAGGCCTCTTCGATTGCGATGACGACGGCCGCCTCGACATTGTCACCGTCAACGGTTCTACAGTCGACCGCTACCAAAACGGCGGCGACCCCATGGTCACGCTTTACCATCAGGAGCCAGACGGCACGTTCAAGGACATCACCAAGCAAGCCGGACTAACGCGTCTTGGCTGGGGCATGGGTGTAGCTGTCGCCGACTACGACAACGATGGCAAGCTCGACCTCTTCATCACTGGCTACGGCGGCAACGTCCTCTACCGCAATCTCGGCAACTGCAAATTCGAGGACGTCACCGAAAAGGCTGGCGTCCGTGGTGGCGGCTTCAGCACCGGCGCCGCCTGGGGCGATTACGATCGTGACGGCAAGGTCGATCTCTTCGTCTCCCGCTACGTCCACGTCGACATTGCCCATATGCCCGCCCCCGGCAGCAACAAATTCTGCCTATATAAGGGACTGCAAGTGCAGTGCGGCCCGTGGGGCCTCGAAGGCGAAAGCGATCTTCTCTACCACAATCGCGGTGACGGCACGTTCGAGGAAGTCTCCGTGAAAGCCGGCGTCCACAATCAAGTCGGCTACTACGGCCTCGGCGCGATGTGGTCCGATTACGACAACGACGGCTGGCCCGATCTCGTCGTCGCCAACGATTCCGTCCCCAACTATCTCTATCACAACAATCGCAACGGCACGTTTTCCGAAGTCGGCATGCTCTCCGGAATTTCTCTGAGCGGCGATGGCACACAGCTCGGCAACATGGGCGTCGATTTCGCCGACTATGACCACTCCGGGCGCTTCAGTCTTTTTATCAGTACATTTCAGGAACAGCCCAAAGCGCTCTGGCGCAACACCGGGACCAATGGCTTCGAGGACGTAAGCTGGCCCTCCGGTGTTGGACGCCCGAGCTATCAGGACGTTTGCTGGGGTACTAGCTTTTTCGATATGGCCAACACCGGCTGGCTCGATCTCCTGATCGCCTGCGGCCATGTCTATCCGCAGATCGATTCGCTGGATAACAGCCCGCACTACCGCCAGCCAATTTTTCTGGAGCGCAACAATCGAGACGGAACTTTTGACGAAGTTGCGAAAGAAGCGGGCCTCGCCGACCTCCCGCTAAAATCGCGCCGCGGCGCAGCCTTCGGCGATATCTTTAACACTGGCAACATCGACGTCGTCCTGGTCAATGTAGGAGAACCGCCCACTCTCCTCGTAAATCAAAACGCCACCCCCAATCACCGCGTCCTGTTCAAATTAATCGGCACAAAAAGCAATCGTGCCGCCATTGGGGCTCGTGTCACGATCCATTCCAGCGGTGTCCGCCAAATCGCAGAAGTCCGCGGTGGCGGAAGCTATCTCTCGCAAAACGATCTCCGCCTCCACTTCGGCCTTGGCAAATCCACAAAAATCGACACGATAGAAATCCGCTGGCCCAGTGGCAAAGTCGAAACACTTGAAAGCCTCCCCGCCGATTCCATCTACACCATCGTCGAAACCTCCGGCATGCGCGACACAAAGCTCCTCCC
Source organism: uncultured Acidobacteriota bacterium (assembly GCA_963730495.1). Classification (GTDB taxonomy): domain Bacteria; phylum Acidobacteriota; class Terriglobia; order Acidiferrales; family UBA7541; genus Acidiferrum. The sequence goes on from CAVSSD010000009.1 coordinate 133,747, forward strand.
CGTCCCGGGCGCGTCTGCTCTCGCCGCTCCAAATCACTGATTGGGGAATTTCTTCGGTTACGGTCCGGCAGGCGGAATCGCAATTGGGAATGACGCGATCTCTACCGCCGTAAGGGAGCGGAATGTCTCTGAAATTGCTAAGAAAAGTCTCTGTACCGTTGCAGCCGCTTCAAACATCTTAGAGAGGTCACATAGCAAGAACAACGGAGAATACCCATGTCCAGGAAACTCCAAGGGAAAGTTGTGCTCGTCACCGGCGGCTCGCGCGGCATTGGCGCGGCTATCGCAAAGCGTTTGGCAGCGGATGGAGCGAGTGTGGCCATCACGTACGCAAAAGAAGCCGGTGCGGCCGCTGCGGTAACCAAAGCGATTGAACAGAGCGGCGGAAAGGCGCTCGCGATTCAGGCTGATGCCGCCAACGCGGATGCAGTGAAGGCCGCTGTGCAGAAGACGGTCGCCACGCTGGGCAGCATCGACGTGCTTGTGAACAATGCCGGCACGGCCCTCCCGAACTTATTCGAGCAGACTTCGCTGGAGGACATCGACCGCATGATGAACATCAATGTCCGCGGCATGCTAGTCGCGACGCAAGCCGCTCTGAAGGACATGAAGAACGGTGGTCGCATCATCAACATCGGCTCGTGCGTCGGGGAGCGCAACATGACGCCCGGCTTGGTGGCCTACGCGGCTACGAAGGGAGCCGTCAAGATGTTCACGCAGGGGCTGTCCAGAGAGGTGGGCAGCCGCGGCATCACCGTCAATAACGTTCAGCCCGGCCCGATCGACACAGATCTAAATCCCGCCGCGGGCGATTGGGCAGCACCGCAGAAGGCCAACACAGTGCTCGGCCGCTATGGGACTGTGGACGAAGTGGCTGCTTTGGTCGCGTTCGTTGCAAGTCCGGAGGCCGCGTACATCACCGGCGCGAACCTGACCGTCGACGGCGGTACGAACGCCTAAACGTCCATGAGTACATACCTAATTTTCACACGCGAAAAAACCCTCGATGCGCAAGAGCTGGCGGCCTACTCAAAGGAAGTCCCGCCGACTCTCCACGGGGGTAATGCCAAGCTTCTTGCCGTTTACGGCAAGCATGAAGACCTCGAAGGGGCCGCCACGGAAGGCACCGTAATCCTCGAGTTCCCAAGCGCCGCCGAGGCGAGAGCTTGGTACGACGGCCCCGCCTACCGCAAAGTACGCGAGCACCGTTTCAAAGGGGCGACCTACCACGTCATATTGATAGAAGGCATGCAGAGAAGCGGCGCTCAAAGCTCCGTGCGTCAAATCGTCACAGCCCATCCGGCATTTTACGGGAGAGACGTCTGCGTTGTTGCCCGGTTCGACGCGTTCATTTGCAGCGGCCGATGTACTGGCAAACCGGCCCATAGGTCTAGCATTCCAAGCAGTTCGTGGATTCCTTGCGAACGGGACGATCGAGACTTCCACCATTGCGAAGCTACAAACGAGTCGTCCGACACGGCGTGGACCAGCACCTCGCCTTCGCCAAAATGATATTTGTCCCACAGAGAAAAGACGCGTCGCGTGTGCGCTTTGTTGGTGACTATGATCACCGAGCTGTTGCCTGTTTCTTTCAATCCGGAATCGATGGCGTTCATTTCGTCCGCTGTATTGACGATCGGCATCTCGAGCACGTGAATAGCACCTTGCGGCACGCCGAGAAAGCGAAGAAGCTCGAAGTTGCGCATGTCTTCGCTGGAATTCACAGGCTTGCCAAACTGATTCTTGTCGCCGCGCTTGGCCGGTCGCGTCAACCATATTTCCGGTGCGTAACCGCTGTGATACAGATCCGCTGCTTCCTCCGCGCGTTGGGGAAAGCTGCCACACAAAACGGCGATGGCATCCACTTTATGAATATGATCCTCGCGCATCAGCCAGCTGCCAACAAGCGGAAGGCTGAAATGCACCAACGAAATCGTAATCAGCACGATCGAAAAGAGGATCGGAGAGAACTGTTTAAGGCGAGAGATGATTTGTTTCTTTGTGGCTGCACCGATGGAATTCATTTCCTCGATCTTTCGTAATGCGTTGATGCGAATTGTCGACCATAGACGAAAGTGGCATCTCGTCTGCCAAATGACGCACGAAGAAGCGGCTTTTGATAATCCTTAAGCTGTAGAAATATCGAGGAAATCCTTTAGAAACAGGGCCAATTGACGCCGTTTGCGAGAAACGGGGATAGAATTAGGCGAGAGTGTGCAAGATTTGCACGGGTCTGGGCTAAAGAGTTGAATACTTCGCTCGCCGAAAACAATCTTTCTTCGTCGGATTCCCGGAACAGACGCGGAATCTCGTTGCATCTGGAGAGCGCGAAATGGTGGCACATTCCGTTTGCTGAGACGTTCTAAAGAGAGGGTCTCCGGCAGGGAACCGCCATGATTTCTAGTTCGTCTGGATTTTACCGCTGACTGCGAGCCGTTCCAGCCACTTCCGCGCGGTAGCTGCTTCGCGCAGATCGCGATGTTCTTTCAGAAATTCGCGCAGCACATGGGCCGCATCTTCATACCGTCCAACCGCTGTCAGCGATTGCGCCACCAGCAGCGCGATCTCCGGCGCTTTCCCGTTCGACGCCGCGAGCGCGTCCTGCGACATTTTCAGTGCCTCGTCATATCGTGCGGCCTGGTAATACGCTTTCGCCAAAGTCCAACGCGTCTCCCACGCGCCCGCCGCATCCAACTGAAGCGACTTCTCGAGTGGGATAATCGCCGCATCACATTTCCCTTGATCACAAAGCGCCATTCCCAGCGCCGCAAAAGCCCGCGCATGATTCGGATCAATCTGCGTAACCTTTTCCAGCACGCCTTGCGCCTGCACCCAGTTGTGTTGTTTCAGCCAGAGAACACCTTGCACGTACAACACGTCCGGATGGCTGGGCGCCAGCCGTGTCGCTTCGCCTACATACTTCTCTGCGTCACCGAGTTCGTCTGCGCTTAGCGCCAGCAATCCTTTATCGAGCGCTTGCTTCGCCTTTGGCGCGAGGACCGGTCTCCCCGGAACTCCCACTGAACTACCGGCTGGCAAAAGCTTCCGCAGAAAGACATCCACCTGCGTTCGTCCTGAAACTTGTACCGACACTTGTTTCTGCGCGCTCTCGTACCCGGCCGCCTCGACAATCACGGTAAACTCACCCAAATTGTTCACCACCAGCACCGCACTTCCCCGCGACGTCTCTCCTTGCCTGCTAAGAGTTGTACCGTCCCGATAAAGTTTCACCATTGCCGCCGTGGAAATCGGCTCTCCCGAACTATCACGTACGTTCACCGTAATTTCCGATCCCTTCCCGTGGAATTCATTTACTTCGCTTCCATTGTCCTGGCTGCATGCGGGGAGGGCAAACAAAGCGGAAGACACTATCAGCAGAAAACAACGCGAAGTGCACTGACACACTCGTGGGAGGTGTAGTCGAGGGTATCCCTGGGCCTGGGCTCGCACCTGAGCCCGCACGGGCACCAACTTCCGGGCCCCTCCGTGGGAATAACGCATGAACGCCCTCGACCAGTTGGCGCGAGCCTAGTCCTCGACACTAACCGCGTCAAGCAAAACATTTCGCCTTGTCAAAGCTGTTTAGAGAGGCCGCATTCTCGCCTCCAGAAACATTCAGTTGAAAAAAATACGGGGCCACAGAAGCGGCCCCGTAGGTTCAACCAAACTTAAATTAAATATTCACTGCTTCAGAAGGTGAGGTGCAAGCCCAACTGCAGGAACCGCGGGCTCCCAATTGTGTGCTGAATCACGCCCAAGCTGCCTTGCGGCGGGATTGAAGGCGGACCGACGAAGTTGGGGAAGAAGGTCACATTGTTGTTCGGCGCGTCGAAATCGGGATGGTTGAACATATTGAACGCGTCGGCTTCAAAACGGATTTGGAAACGCTCTTTAATGGGGAACTGCTTGGCCAGACTCATATCGAAGCGCACCTGGAAAGGGCCTCGGAAGAGGTTGCGGCCGGAAGACCCGTAGAGGGATTCGAACTCATCGCATCCGGAGGCATCGCACGGAGGTACTCCGTTCGTGCCGGGTGCGAGAAACTGCGGTGCAAAATCGTTAGCGTTGAGCACTGGATTTCCAGCATTGACGCCAAGAGTACCCTGTAGTTTCGCTTGGCCAGGCGTCACGCCCGGTTTGAGCGGCACTATGGGGTTCCCAATATAATCGCTAGTGCCGAAGTACATGCTTCCCACCGACCCCGAGAAATCATAGACACTGTACGGCTGGCCGCTCTCGGCCACGGTTTGACCGCCAATGACCCAGCCATTGACCATATAACCCAGAGCATGACTCTTGACCAAATTCGGAATCGTGTAGCTGTAGTTCACGAGAAAAACATGCGTCTGATCGAAGTCCGACGATGCATAGCTAGCTTTCGGAACCAGCGGGTTGTTCCCCGTGAAGAACAGACCCAGGCCGCTCTGCTCGTCCAGAGCGTGCGACCATGTATATGAGCCAGTGAGCTGGAAACCGTAGGAGAGGCGTTTGTGAACTTGAACCTGAAGAGCGTTGTAATTTGAGACTCCCTCGGCTTCGTAGAGCACCGAATTCATGTCGTAACCCGGAAAGGGCACGCGGATCGGCGCGTTGCCGGAAAACTGGTTCGTGAAGACGGGCTCGTTGTCGAGAGACAGGGGACTGGTCCCACCGTAGGAAGAGATCTGGCCATTCACAGGGCTTGTGGGAGTGGCGATTTCCGGTTGGTTGAAGGGTATGGGCATCACGAGATGTGTGCCGTGATTACCCACATATCCGACGTCCAATAACCAGTTGTTAGCGAACTGGTACTGAAAATCCAACGTCCAGTTCTGCGTGTACGGTAATTTGTTGTGGATGTCATACCCACCAAACAGGAAGGGACCAAAGAGGTTGCCCGTCGGCCAGCATCCAGGAAAACCACATGCAGTTTCTTGGAGGTTGGGCAACGATGCTAGGAAACCGGAGGCGCTGTCCGGCGGTGGCGGCGGCGCTACCGTACCAAACGGCGCGGAGAGGCTCGCGTTTTTCGCAGCGGCAATTGGTTGGACGAAGGGCGGCGCCAACGTCACGCCGAACGGACCATTAAAGCCGGAACCGGCGCTTGGCGACAAATAGGTGAAAAGCTCGCCGCGATCAAAGTATATGCCGTAGCCCGCCCGCACCGTCAGTTTCGTGAACGGCGCCCAGGCGACGCCAATACGCGGAGCGAAGCCCCACTGATGATTCCTCATCAAAGAATTGCTGGCTCCTGGCGTGCCAGCATTCTTGTTGTTCCCGGCGATTAACAGACCAGAGTTGGTGATGACGTCTGTTCCGGGGTCACAAGTGCCTGTGCCTGGATCCCCAGGTTTTCCGTTGATTTCGCACTGCACATAGCCATAGAGCGACGGGTCGAACGAAGTGAGCCTGCCATACTTCTCCGAGAGAGGCCCGTCAAAGTCCCAGCGCAGGCCGCCGGTCACCGTCAAGTTGCTGCGAAGCTTAAAGTTGTCGTTAACGAAGAGTCCGGCGGTATCAGACCTATAGTACCGGTTCGCGGAACCTGCGAACGCCGTTCCATTGCGCACTTGCCCTTCCACAAAGGTGACGAAACTCGTGAAGTCTAGCGTATCCGTGTTGGTATTGTCGTTGATGACGTTCAGCTGCGTATGGTCCCATTGCCCGCCGAAGCTGATCGTGTGCCTTCCTTTCAGCCAGTTAAGCGTGGAACCTGCGCCCCATTGATTCTGGAACATGCCCGCATCACCAAAGCTGGTGCTGGGGCCGAACTCCAGGCCTGAACTAATGGTCGGATCTGAGGTGCTGATACCGAACTGCGGAAACGTTGCGGAACCTAGCAGACTGATGCCCATTGAGCTCGGGCTGAAGCCCTGTTCTGTGTTCGCGTAAGCCCGCAGCCGCGTGAAGCCGGCGTGCTGCTCCCAAGTGAGACTCGGGGACAGGACAATGGTGTTGGTTAGGGAAACTACCTGGCTGCCCGCTGCAAGTTGCTGCGAGAAGCCGAGAAGGGAACCTACCGCGCCAAACGGATTAGTGGTCGGATCGCTCTGGAAGTAGTACTTAACCGCCAAGCGATCTTTGGCATTTAGCTGGTAGTCGATGCCGGCGATGGCCTGATCGACATTGGCTTTCGAGTTGGGGCCTTTCACTACAGCATCGTAGCCAAGCGTGGTGGCCGCGACCGGATCAGTAATTTGGGCGCTCGGAATTAGAAACTGCCCGCTCGGAAGTTTGGCATTCAACAGATTCATCGCTGCATTGTTGATCTGGCTTGTCTGGAAACAAGGATTGGGAGGAGTCTGACCGGGGCCACAACCAGGAAAAAAACTAGCATTGAGAGCATTAGCGATGCCCTGGGCGGTGCGGTCGTTCGTCAACCCCAGTGGCACAGTCACGTCCTTCGTGGAAGACTCAGCATCGGCGATACGAACTCCCTGATAGGAGCCGAAAAAAAACAGCTTGTCCTTCTTGATCGGCCCACCGAGCGTTGCTCCAAAGGCGTTCCGATTAAGGAATGGCCGGGGCAGTAGTGGTGTACCGGTAATCGGATTGTTCCCTGCGGCGTTGTAAAAAAAAGGCGCGGCGTTCATGTCGCTGTTCTGGAATAGCTCCCAGGCAGATCCATGTAGGGCGTTCGTGCCCGATTTCGTGATGACACTGATGTGCGCGCCGCTACTATTACCTTGCGTCGCATCATACATCGACGCGTTCACGGCGATCTCCTGTATGGCGTCTGGAGGAGGTGTGGGAAGGGCCTGGCCAATTGCCGCGTAAACAGATGTGCTGGTCTGAATCGTGCCACCCGAGCCGAAGTTTTCGCCGGTGTTGAGGACGAAGCGGTTTTCTCCCACCTGACTGGTGGAGTTTCCATTAAAAAGGTTGTTTGTGCTTGTGCCATTCAACGAGAAACTATTACTGGTGTCCCGATTTCCGTTAGCGAAAATTGCCTGATTGCCTAGGCCGGAGTTCGAACCGGCGCCGCCGAGAAAATCCGCGTGAACACCGGGGCTCAGGATGGCCAGTTGCGTGAAGCTGCCAGTACCCAGCGGAGTTTCTTCGATAAGTTGCTGATCGACAACATAGCCATTGGTGGTGTCCGTTTGGTTCATCAGAGGAGTGCCATTGACCGTGACGGTGACATTTACTTCGCCAGGCTGCAGAGAGCCGTTCACCGTGGAAGTGCGATTTCCTTGGACGAGGATTTGTGAGTGGGCTTCGGTTTTGAAGCCGTCGCGGGAGAAAGTGACGCTATAGGTGCCGATCGGAAGATCGGTGACGTGGAACGAGCCGTCCACGTTCGTAGTGACGGTTTGTTCCAAGCCAGTGGCCAGGTTGAGGATCTTCACCGTGGCGTTGCGGATTGCACCACCACTGCTATCCGTGACCGTACCATTGATGGAGCCGAGATTTTCCTGCGCGCCCGCAGCAAAGATGTTCAAGTAAAGAAGACCGAGACAGACCAGTACCACCCGTGCAAGTTTTCCCACCTCGATACCCCCCCCACGTTTAGATTCAATCTAACCTGTATTTCAAACTGATGTATCACATCCGTGACACATAAATCGAGTGCCTCCTGTGGATATCCCCTGGCACCCTCCGATAAGTTGGCGAGAGTATGGCGACCAGATGAACGAGAGTAAAATCCAAAATTACAATGCTGTGAATTTGAATTGAGCTTCTTTGAGGGGGGAAAGCCGCAGGCCGGAAGCGAATCCGCTGGAGAGGATCGAGCATATTCCGAATATCTCGGGCAAATTCGAGGCACACGCGCCGTTGACGGAGCACGAAGCAAAACTTGTAATAAAGCTGATTCTCGAAAGATTTAGTTGATAGGAGACGGACGCCGTATCAGTCATTGGCTTATGGCATTACCATGATTTTCATTCCTGAGTATTCCACGGTTTTATCGGCGTTTTCGGTAAGACCGCCGCCGGTTCCGTGATTTTCAGTTACAAAGACGACGCGGAAGGTGCGTTTTTCGAGCATGCCGGGGAATGTGCCTGTGCGATCGCCGATGGTGAAAGTGCGCGCGGCGTCGTCCCAAGAGAAGGGAATCGTTGCGTGGACGCCTTTCTCGTAGTCGTAGGAGTCGTTTTCGTCTTCGTAGAGAGTGAAGGCGCCGTTTGCGCCGCGATAGACGCGTAACTCGATGGGATCGGCGGATTTTTCGGCGGCATATTGGAGATCGGGGCCGAGCGGAACGATAGAGCCGGCGCGGACGTAGAGCGGCATACGATCGATGGGCGATGGAGCGTCTAGAGAGCGGCCACCTTGGATTGCGGCGCCGGTCCAGAAGTCAAACCACTTGGCATTGGGAAGATAGAGACGGCGAGTGGCGGCTCCTGGTTCGGTAACCGGATTTACGAGGATGGCGGGGCCGAAAAGGAATTGGTCGCCGATATTTTGCGCGCGGGTGTCTTCGCGGAAGTCCATTACGAGCGGGCGCATGATGGTGTAGCCCTCGCTGGTTGTTTTCCACGCTAGAGAATAAATGTAGGGCATCAGGCGGTAGCGGAGGTTGTCGTAGGCGACGAGAGTCTTCTGCGCCTCGGGGCCGTAGGACCAAATTTCATTTTGATTTGTCGTGCGCGTGCCGTGAGCGCGGAAGATGGGGCAAAAAGTACCAAACTGAAACCATCGAATGTAGAGTTCGCGGTAAGCGGGATCGTCGGGATTGGCGGAGACGAAGCCCCCGATATCCGTGGTCCAGTAGGGAAGTCCGGAAACGGAGTAGTTGAGGCCGGCTGGAATTTGGCGGCGAAAGGTTTCCCAGTTTGGATCAACGTCGCCAGACCAGACGGCAGCGGCGTTGCGTTGTGATCCTGCGTAGGCCGAGCGCGACAGTATGAAGGCGCGCTTTTTATCGGAGGCTGCGCGCTGGCCTTCGTAGACGGCGGTGGTCGTCATGAGCGGAAATTCGTTGGCGTAGCGAGCGCCATTTTCGCCACCGTTCACTTTGTTGGTGACGAGAATATTGGTTTCGCGGCCTTCGGTTTCGGCTTCCGTGGTGTCGAGCCACCAGGCATCGGCGCCGATTTTAAAAAGCGCGTTCTTCATGAGGCTCCAATAGTATTTGCGGGCTTCGGGATTAAAGGCGTCATAGAGTCCCATGCCGGGCGGATGAAAGCTCTGAACTTTGGTGCGATCGATGAAGAAACCGCGCTTGTCCATGTCGTCGTAAACGGGCGAGCCGGGGCGGAAATAGGGCCAGACGGAAATCATCAGGTGGACATTATTTTTGTGTAGCGCGTCGATTAAGCCTTTGGGGTCGGGATAGTTTTTGTTGAAGATGGGTTCGCCCATGGTGTTCCACCAGAACCAGTCCTGGACGATGTTGTCGAGAGGAATGTGAAGGTCGCGGTATTTTTGCGCGATGGCGAGAAGTTCTTGCTGCGAGTCGTAGCGGTTCTTGCATTGCCAATAGCCGTAAGCCCATTTGCCGAAGAGGGGCGCGGTGCCGGTGAGTTCGCGATAGTCGGCGATGAGGCGGTCGAAGTCGGGGCCGTAAAAGAAGTAATAGTCCATCGAATCGGAAACTTCGGAGCTTAGGTAGAAGGCGTGGACGAAGCGATTCGTGAATTTGCTGCGCGAGCCGTTGTTCCAGAAGATGCCGTAGCCATTGCTGGAAAGAAGAAATGGAATAGAGATGTTTGTGTTGTCTTGCGAGATGTCGACGGATTCGCCGCGATAATTCCAGACGCCAGCTTGGTGCTGGCCGAGGCCGTAAAACGCTTCCTGTGTGTCCCACATGTTTACGAAACGTTCGGAACGGTAAGTTTTCTCACCGTTGACTTCGGTCGGCGTGAGCGTTCGGGTGTTTTCTTGGGTGAGTTTGTGACCGGCGGAGTCGTAAAAGATGATCGAGCTGTCGGCACGGGTGATTTCAATTTTAAGACGCGATGTAGTGAGAGTTATGAGTTTCGGATCATCCGTGTGGAGAGCGAAGTCGGCTTTCGCCCAGGATTTTTTGAGGACGAGATTATCGGGGCGCTGGGGGACGTCGCGCTCGATGGAGTAGACGACGTGGACGATGGAGTCCGAGCAGACTTGGAATCGTAGGAAACCAGTTTGGAGAACGAGCACCGCGCCGTCGGGCCGCGGTTCGGCCGAGTTTACCGGATTGAGGGGCACCCACTGGGCCTGAAGCGGGGAAGCCACTGCCATGGAAACTAGGACAGTCAGGATGGCGATGTACTTGTAAGCATGCAAAAAAGAAATTGGTCGCATGAAAATCATGGAACTCCGTGTACGATAACGTTAATTTGGGCGACTGTTCGGGGAACATTGGCACCGAGGCTCTGGGGTTGTCAATGGCCTTTGCAAATCACAGGGATTGCAAAGCCGGGCATACGAGCTCGGCAAGTCTAAGAAAAATAAGGACAAGATTCGCGATTGATGAATTTTTGTGATACAAGGCGTGGGGAAGAATCGATGCATCCTAAGCGTGTCGAGGGTAGAGGAGGAGCGGAATGGTGTTCAGGGGGAGAATCTGCATGCTGGCGTTTTTAATGGCGATTGGTCCGGAGTTTGCGTCGTCATCGCCTGGGGGAGAGGCGCAGACGGCTGCCAAAAAGGGTGCGCATGTGGATAAAGCAGAGTTTGGAAAGTTGCCGGATGGCACCGTGATTGAGGCTTTCACCCTTTACAACACGCAGGGGGCTTCGGCAAAGATTATCACCTACGGCGCGACGCTGACGGAACTCCACGTTCCGGACAGGAACGGCAAGATGGGCGACGTGGTACTCGGCTTCGACAATCTGGAAGGTTATGTTCAGGGTCCTCACCCCTACTTTGGGGCGACCATCGGGCGTTACGGGAACCGGATTGCGAAAGGGAAATTCACGCTGGATGGCAAGGAATATCAACTGGCGACAAATAATGGTCCGAACAGTTTGCACGGAGGACCTACTGGTTTTGACAAGCGTGTGTGGAAGGCGGAGCCGGTCGAAGTGAAGGACGGTTCGGCGGTGAAATTCACGTATTTGAGCAAGGATGGCGAAGAAAACTTTCCCGGGAACCTGACGGCAAGCGTTACATACACACTGACGAACGCGAACGAGATCAAACTCGAATACTCCGCTGAGACTGACAAAGACACGGTTGTGAACCTGACGAACCACAGCTATTTCAATCTTTCGGGCGACGGCTCCGGAAACATTCTGAAGTACATCCTCTATCTGAACGCGGACAAATATACCCCGGTGGATTCGACGCTTATCCCAACGGGCGAAATCGCGAGCGTTGAGAATACGCCTTTGGATTTTCGGAAACCTACGGAGATCGGGCTGCACATCGGGGAGATCAAAGGGATCGGTGGTTACGACCACAACTTTGTCCTGAACGGGAAAGCTGGAACCTTGCGTATTGCCGCACGGGTGACCGACCCTGCGTCGGGAAGGCAGATAGAAGTGTGGACGACCGAGCCGGGGGTGCAGTTCTATTCGGCGATCGGCCTGGACGGAAGCATCAAGGGAATAGGCGGAGTCGCGTACCAAAAATACGGCGCGATATGTCTCGAGACGCAGCACTATCCAGACTCGCCGAACCGGCCTAATTTTCCATCCTCGGAATTGAAGCCTGGGACGAAATTTCATTCGGAAACGATTTACAAGTTCTCGGCAAAGTGACGCCGATAAAAAGTTGGCTCGTTTGTATACGGGACCGTGATTTTTCCCGTAAGTCGTAAGACGCACGCAGAGGAGAAGCGATTCGGCACTCTATGACTATTCCTTACGCGTTTATCGTACCCGCTCGCCTCGTTCATCTTTCGGCTGTGGACGTCGTTATCGTTGTCTTTTACTTCGCGCTGGTGCTGGCTATCGGCTTCTACTTGCGCGGCCGCTCAAACACTGGCGAAGATTTCTTCATGGCCGGGCGCGAAATGACCGCGTGGGTGGCGGGGCTCAGCTTTCTATCGGCCAATCTCGGCGCATTGGAACTGATGGGCTGGGCAGGTTCGGCGTATCAGTACGGCATTCTGGCGACGCATTGGTACTGGATTGGGGCGATTCCGGCGATGCTGTTCCTCGCGCTGGTGATGATGCCTTTTTATTACATTTCCAAGACCCACTCCGTTCCGGGTTATTTGAAATTGCGTTTCGGAGAACCGGCACGAGCCGTTTCTGCGGTTTCTTTCGCCTTCATGACCGTGCTGATGAGTGGCGTCAACATGTTTGCCATGGCGAAGGTCATGCAAATTGTTTTGGGATGGGACATCAATTTTAGCATTTGGGTTTCGTCGCTTACAGTGGCGGTTTACGTCACGCTCGGCGGCTTGCGGTCGGCCATTTTTAATGAAGTGTTGCAGTTCTTTTTGATTTGGGCAGGCGCGCTGCTGATTCCCATTCTTGGGCTTTACGAAGCCGGTGGCTGGACCAATTTGAAACTGCAAATTGCTCAGCGGGCGTCGGATCAGTACGTTCACATGTGGTCTAACTTGGGTTCGTTTACAGACAACCCGATGGGAATCAATTGGGTCGGCATTGTGTTCGGACTGGCCGCGGTTATCTCCATGGGTTACTGGACGACGGATTTTCTTGTAGTTCAGCGCATTCTTGCCGCAAAGGATATTCGCAGTGCGGAAATGGCGCCCATCATCGGAGCGGGATTCAAGATGTTTGTTCCGCTGATCGTAATTTTGCCGGGTCTTCTGGGCTTGGCTGTGCTTCCGATGAAGCTTGTGCCCGAGTCGGTGGCGGCCGCCACTGGAATGCACAGTTACAACGACGTGCTTCCACTCATGTTGGCGCGCTACTGCGGACCGGGTTTGCTTGGCCTCGGAATTACCGCGTTGATCGCTGGTTTTATGTCCGGCATGGCGGGAAATGTGAGCGCGTTCACGACCGTCTGGACGTATGACATCTACCGACCGCTGATCAATAGCAAGGGCACCGACCACCACTACGTGAATATGGGTCGTTGGACCACTGTGATCGGCGTGCTGATTAGCGTCGGCACCGCATATTTGGTCATGCAGTTTGCAAGCATCATGGATTACGTTCAGGCGCTGTTTAGTTTTTTTATCGCGCCGCTATTTGGCACTGTTATTCTCGGCATGCTTTGGAAGCGAGCGACGGGCGCGGGCGGATTTTTGGGATTGCTCTGCGGCACTTTGTCTTCTATCGGCATGTGGGCGTGGGTGAAAGCAGACCCATCGGCGCTGCGTTATGTGGCGCTCTCCCCGCACGCTAAAGCCTTGGCGCAGGATATGTTTCAGGCGCTATGGTCTTTTCTGGTATGCGTGATCGTGACTGTTGTGGTGAGTTTGGCGACGAAACCTAAGACTGACGCGGAATTGACGGGTTTGGTCTACGGGTTGACCACAGTTCCGTCTGTCGGAAATATTTCTCTGTATCAGAAGCCTATTTTCTGGGCTGGAGTGGTTGCGGTCGTGTTTTTTACTCTGAACATCATATTCTGGTAGTTCTTTAGCCGGAGGTTTACAGCATGGTTTCCATTTGGTTTTTTATCGGAATTTCGTTGCTCGTGAATGGAGTGCTGATCTTGGGCGCCGGCCTTTTCGAGTATTGGCATCCGCCAGCGGAGCAGGTCGTGCTCTTTAATTTGCACGCGAGTATCTGGTGGGGCGCCCTGATGACAGTGATCGGAGCGTGGTACTGCTATCACTTCAAGCCGGGGCAGAAAAAGGCTTCTTGATGATCGCGAGCTGCCGCGTCTGTTTCGACTACGTTTGAGATTGTTTGGATATGTCGCTCAGTTAGCGGAACTTGATTGATTCTCAGCGAATATCGAATGTAGTGCCGGATAAATCCGGCGATACGTTTGATAGCTGCGCTGCATGGTGGCGCTGGCTTCTTTGTTTGGGCTAACCCGCTTCGCAACACGCATTACAGCGTCGCACGCCTCGTCGACACTCTTCCAGGAACCTGAACCCACTCCCGCGAGAATTGCGGCACCGTAGGCTGCGCCTTCTTCCGCTTTCAAGATTTCGACTTCGTGTGCATAAACATCTGCTTGGATTTGCCGCCACAGGGGGGAGCGAGCACCTCCTCCGCCGAGGCGGATACGTTCCACGGGAACCTGAATCTCTTTAAAGATGCTGAAGGTATCCTTCAGGCTGTAGGCCACCCCTTCAAGCACCGCGCGGACGAGATGGGCGCGCGTGTGCGAGGCGGAGAGGCCGACAAACGCGGCGCGGGCGAATGGATCGAGATGCGGAGTGCGCTCGCCCATCAAGTACGGCGCCCAGTATGCGCCTTCGGAACCAGCTGGAACTGTGGCGGCTTCGTCGGACATACGTTCATAGGGATCGCGGCCGTCATCGGGTCCCGCGCCAAAGCGATCGCGGAACCAACGCAGTGAAAGTCCGGCAGCTTGCGTCACACCCATAACGTGCCAGAGGCCGGGGATGGCATGACAGAAAGTGTGCAAGCGGCCTTTGGGATCAAGCGAGGGACGAACCGTGGCAGCAAAAACCACGCCCGAGGTTCCGATCGTGGCGCTGACCACTCCGGCGCGCGTGATACCCATGCCGACGGCTCCGGCAGCTTGATCGCCCGCACCTGCAACCACCGGGGTTCCTGCGCGCAGGCCAGTTGCATCTGCGCCGGCTTGCGAAAGCTTTCCGCAAATATCTTGAGATTCGAAAAGTGTTGGGAGCAGCTTCACGTCAATGCCACTTTTGGAGAGCACTTCGTTCGACCACGTGCGGTGCGCGACATCGAGCATGAGTGTTCCGGAAGCGTCCGCGACGTCAATGGCAGATTCCCCAGTGAGGCGGAGGCGAACGTAGTCTTTTGGCAGCATGATTTTGCGGACGCGCTGCCAGTTTTTCGGTTCGTGCTCGCGGACCCAAAGAAGTTTGGTGAGCGTGAAATTCGTCAGCGGAGGATTGCTGGTGAGTTGGATGAGACGATCGAGGCCGATAGTGCGCTCGAGTTCTTTGGCTTGCGCTTCGGTGCGCTGGTCGCACCAAATCAGAGCGGGACGAATAACTTCGTCATTTTCGTCGAGAAGGACGGCGCCGTGCATCTGGCCTGAAAATCCAACGGCGGCAATAGACTCGGCGGAGAGGCCTGAAGCCTGAAGCGCTTTGCGAACGGCGAGCGCGGCGGCGCGCCACCAGTCGCGAGGGTCTTGCTCCGCCCAACCCGGCTGCGGGCTGGCGAAATTTGCGTGCTCTTCCGTGCCCGAAGCGAGGACGGTGCCGTGTTCATCGAGGATTAAAGCGCGGGTTCCGCTGGTTCCGACATCAATGCCGAGGATTGGAATACTGCCTCCATTTGGAGCAAGAGTTGCGGGAAATCCATCCACCGAAACGAGACAAAAAACGGCCCGCTAATGCGTTCCGTGAACGTTCACGGTGGACATTTAAGACTAGCAACGTGGGCTTGTCAACGCGACGTCGCGTCCCGAGAGTAACTAGCTGCCTGATTGACAAGCCGCAATGCGAACCACACAATGCCTCCGCTGAAACTCAATTAGAGCGAGTTGAACATTACAGTCGGGAGGTCGAACATTGAGCGACTCAGACGAAACAATCGATCGCAGAGAGTTTTTGGGCAAGTCAGCGGTGCTGATTGCCGGAGGCGCGGCGCTGCCGAGTACTGCGCTTTCGTATGCAAGGATCGTGGGCGCGAACGATCGTATTTCGCTGGCGCATATTGGAACGGGAAGCCGCGGAAGCGATCTGGATTGGATAGCGGCGCAACTGAAAACGAGCCAGAACGCGGAAATGACGGTGATCTGCGATTTGTGGAAGCTGAACCGCGAGAAAGCGGCGGCGACAAACGCTAAGTATTATGGCCGAGCGCCGCGGACTTTTCAGTATTTAGAAGATGTGCTTGCGCTGAAAGACGTGGACGGAGTAATCATTTCCACGCCGGAACATGCACACTCGCCGATTCTCAAGATGGCTGTCGAGGCGGGCAAAGACGCTTATGTTGAAAAGCCAATGGGCAATGTATTAGCCGAAGCAAAGGCGGCGCGTGACACGGTGTTGAAAAGCGACCGCATTGTGCAGGTCGGCACGCAGCATCGCAGCGAGCCGTATCAAATCGCTGCGCACGATCTAGTGCAGACGGGTGTCCTCGGCGACGTGAGCAAAATCGAGATCGTCTGGAATTATCACGGGCCGCGATGGCGCGGTCGCGAAGAAACAAAACTACTCCGCGAAGAAGATACGGATTGGCGCAAGTGGCTGCTGACGAAGCCCTACCGGCCTTTTGATCCGAAGGTGTACTGCGAATTTCGTTTGTACAAGGAATTTTCCAGCGGCATTCCCGATCAATGGATGAGTCATGCGATCGATCTGGTGCACTGGTTTATGAAGGACAGCTTCCCCCGCTCGGCGATGGCACACGGCGGAATTTTTGCGTGGCACGATGGCAGGGAGAATGCAGACACGTTCCAGGCGTTGTTGGAATATCCGAAGGGGTTTCTAGTCAGCTATGCGACGAGTTTTGGGAATGACGCGCCGTCGTCGACGCGGTATATGGGGAAAAAGGCGACGCTTACGAATATTGGCGGTGAAGGCAGTCCGCGATACCAGTTGGTCGGCGAGAAGGGAAATCACGAAGACGACGCGGACATCGATAAGAAGCGGCCGGCGAAATACATTCTGCCGCCAGGCGAAACAAAACTCCCTCCGATGGGCATTGATGACAGAACTCTGGAGCACATGGCGAACTGGTTCGAGTGCATGAGGTCGCGAAAGCAGCCGCATGGCACCGTGCAGGATGGGTTTGCGCATTCGGTTGCGAACATGATGTCGACGGAATCTTACTGGTCCGGGAAGAAACAATACTGGGATGCGGCTAGCGAGACATTTAGCGATCGTGCGCCTGGTAGTTGAATGGAAGATATTTAAGCGGCACGCGCCCGTCCGGGATCGAGTGAGACGATCAGTCGCGATCAGGAAAGGTATTTGATCGTTTCATCGATCAACTTCAAAGTGGCGGCATACGGATCGCCGGGAGCGTCGAACTCCATCGAACAATAGCCGCGATAGTTGCTGGCTTTCAGAATGTCGAACGATTTCTTCAGATCCACGTTGAATTGCTTGTCATCATCATTGGTTTCACCGTCTTTTACGTGACAAATATTGTAGGCATGCTGAAACATCGCTTGCAGCGCCCGGTAATTGAAATCGGCATCACCGCCCAGTATGGAATTTGCAAAATCAGGCAAGGCGCGAAGATAAGGATTGTTGACAGCCTCGATGACCTTGACGAGGAAGAAAGCGTCCTCGCTGACCAAATCGTCGTTCTCAAGCGTGACCACTATATTTTTGTCTGCGGCGTATTCGCTCACTTGCCGCAGGCTCTCCGTGGCGCGCTCAACATTGGGTGAAGAATTCCTTGCCGTAGCAACGTGCGTGCGGATTCCCGGAGAGCCAATACGCACAGCGACATCCACCCATTTCTTTGCATAGTCGACAGCTTTTTCGCGCGCAGACGCTTCGGCATCGTAGAAACTGTTGACTGTGCTGACGGCGATGTTCACGGCGCGCACTTTGGTCTTGAGCAAAATCTGCCGGAAATCATCGAGATAGTCCGGCTGCAACGATGTGAAGTGGCGGCTATGCGGCTCAATATTATGAATATTGAATTTCGCGACGACATCAGCCGGGAATTCAAGCAGGTTCATTCCTGGAAGCGTGGTGTCGCGGTCGCGATTGTCGGGGCTCAGAATGTATGCACGAAACGGATACGACGCGATGCAGATGCGTTCACGGGGATGGGTGGGAAAAGTGATATGTGGTTCGAGATCGGGACTGGGCACGGCCCCGAGGGCGCTAGCTGCCGTGAATCCACCAGCCGTCAGAACCGAGATTTTGTCCAGAAACGCGCGCCGAGATAGTGAGTCTATTTTCTGCATTTATTCCGCATGGTGATTATCGACCTGAGCAGCATATCACCTTGAGAAGGACGCTTGGCGCTTCACCGGCGTTACAAAGGCCAATTCCAATCAGAGAAATGTGACGATAACTTTTCCGATTTGCTCGTTGCTTTCCAAATAGCGGTGCGACTCAACTATCTGATCGAAGGAAAATGTCTTCGCAATAATTGGCGTCAGCCAGCCTTCGCGCAAACCTTCTTCCACAAACAGTCGCGCACGCTCGAATCGCTCCGCATCGCTTAAGATTTCAAACACCACATAGGCGCGCATGCTAAATCCTCTGACCATGGAAGGTCCAAAGGGAAAAATCGTTGTCATCGCCTCTCCGCTGAGATTTCCATACAAAATCAACATCCCTCCAGAAGACATCGCTGCGGCAAGCGACGCGACAATTGTGCCTGCAATCGGATCGAACGCCACCTTTGCCCCTTTGCCGCCAGTGATGCGCAGCACTTCCGTCTCAAGCGCCTGCTTTTCCGTAACGATTACGTGCGCCGCTCCGAGCTTTCGCAGTTCTGCCTCTTTCGCGGCCGTTCGCGTCACCGCAATCGGCACCGCGCCCACATGATTGGCGATTTGGATAGCGGCAAGTCCCACGCTGCTCGACGCCGCGGTAATGACCACAGCGTCGCCACTACCAATCCTGGAAATGTCGAGGAGCGCTCCGTATGCTGTCAGGTACTGCATCCAAATCGCAGCGCAAGTGTGCGTTCCCAGTCCCGTCGGGCGTTTTAGAACAGCGGAAGCTGGCACGATCGCGCGCTCCGCGTAAACGCCGTATTTGTTCATCGAAAACGACGGCAACACGCAAATCGGCTCGCCGACCGAAAAATTCTTGACCCCTTCACCAAGAGCCTCTACGACACCGGAAGCCTCATAGCCGATACGCGCCGGCAATATTGCCCTCTCGATGTAGCCGCCCGACCGAAAGCCAGCCTCAGCGCGGTTAATTCCAATGGCTTCGATTCGCACGCGCACTTCATTTGCGCTCGGCTCGCCAACCTCAAGGGATTCAAATCGCAGAACTTCTGGCCCGCCAAACTCGTGGAATCGCACTACCTTGGTCAGCATTTTTGTTTTTCTCCACCCTCCATCTTTCCTGCTCGCTTCCCCTCACCCAGGGAAATTTCTCGCAGTCTATGATCTCGACGAAATGTACCCAAACCTATTACAGACTACTCCAGGGAGCAAGCGCGCCAGAAAATCGTGGCGGCAATCGCATCGTTGCTTCTATTGGTATGTCCGGACCGAAGGACAAGTTTATCCTCGTGCATGCCAGGATAAAGATGGATCTCGTCAAAAAGTTCGTTGCCAATCTGTCCAAATTTTTCAGCCGTGGCCCCGCGGATTTTGCGACAATCAGTCCGCCATACATTTCATAGAAGTGGAGAGAGGCCCTTTCGGATGCCGACAAAGTACCGCGCCGATCATGTTGGAAGTTTCTTGAGGCCGTCGGATTTGTTGGAGGCCCGGAGCAACAAAAGCAATGCGGAGAAGCTGCATGCTCTCGAAGATCAGCACATCCTCCGCGTGCTCGCCAAACAAAAGGAGCTCGGTTTCGAAGTTTTCACGGATGGCGAACTGCGCCGCCGCAACTTCATGAGCGACTTCACCGACGCAGTCGAAGGCTTCGACTTCGGCGATGCCGTGGCGAGAAATTGGAGCGCAGGAGATAAGGGAGCGGCTCCCGTAAGCCACGTCAATGGCATCGTCATCAAGAAGTTGCGCCAAGTGCGCCCGCTCACCGGTCACGAGCTCCCGTTCACAAAAAAGCATAGTCCCGGTGACATGAAAATGACTTTGCCGAGCGCGACACAATTTCCCGCGATCTCGTTTAAACGGGGCGTTACCGATACCATCTACAAAGACCATTCGGCGCTGTTGTGGGCCGTGGTGGACATTATGAAGAGTGACTTGGCCACACTCGCCGGCGCTGGCGTTAAATACATTCAGATTGACGCGCCCCGCTACAGTTACTACATGGACCCGAAGTGGCGCGAATGGATCCGCACAGAGATCGGGATGGATCCGGACGCCGCGCTCGAGGAAGCCGTCAAGGCCGACAACGCATGTTTCCGCGCTGCGCGGCGTCCTGGCGTGACGCTCGCTATACATCTATGCCGTGGAAACAACCGCAGCCACTGGTACGCCGAAGGCGGTTATGACGCCATCGCGGAGAAATTGTTCGGCACTCTTGAAGTGGATCGATTTCTCCTGGAGTATGACGATCAGCGCTCCGGAACATTCGAGCCGCTCCGCTTTATTCCTAAGGGAAAAACCGTTGTACTGGGGCTCGTAAGCTCGAAGGTTCCGCAAATGGAAGATCCCAAACAACTCACAAAACGCATCGAAGAAGCGTCGCGCTATGTGCCCATGGAAAACTTGGCTCTCAGCCCGCAATGTGGTTTCGCGTCGACGGCGGAAGGCAATCTGATCACAGAAGACCGGCAGTGGGCCAAACTAAAGCTCGTGGCGGATACCGCTGGCCGAGTGTGGAGCTGAGTCTGGATGGGGCTCCTTAACAGGAATACTGTAGAGATCACCGAATCGGTGGACCGGGTAACCGAGTTTGATCTCGGTTACTACGGCTGGCGCGTGGTGCTGGCGGCATGCTTCGGCGTAATGGCGGGGTTCGGCTCGCTGTTCGTTTATACCTTCACGGTTTTTGTGAAACCGCTGAGCGCGGAATTCGGCTGGAACCGCGAAAGCGTCTCGCTCGGCTTCGGACTGGCCGCTATCACCTTGGGCGTAGTTTCTCCGCTGTTAGGCCGGTGGATCGACCGCTATGGCCCTCGCCGAATCATTCTTCCATGCATGACGGTGTATTGTTGCGCGATTTTTTCATTGGCGTTTTTGCGCTCCCAGTTGTGGCAGTTCTACGCGACTTGCATCGTGCTCGGCCTGGTTGGGAACGGCGCTGCTCATCTGGCTTATTCTCGATCCATTTCCACTTGGTTTCAAAAACGCTTGGGAACGGCTCTGGCTTTTGTCATGGTGGGGGCCGGCTTGGGCGCACTAATCTTGCCCGTCGTTGCGCAAGCGATCATCAGCCGATCTGGCTGGAGAACAGCCTACTTTTCTCTCGGTTGCCTTGCTTTGCTGCTCGGTCTGCCGCTGAGTTGGCGCTATATCTTTGAACGTGGTGGAACTCGGCGCGAGACTGATCCTGTTTCACATTCCGGACAGACGTGGCAGCAAGGTCTGCGCTCTTTCGCTTTCTGGATTATCGTCGCCATCCTTTTCGTGAGCTCGATCAGCATGAACGGAGCGATCACGCAACTTTCCGCGTTGCTGACCGATCGAGGTATCAGGTCTGGTGATGCGGCGTTATGCGTGTCCATAATTGGCGGTTCGAGCGTGCTCGGTAGACTTGGTGCTGGCTGGCTGCTGGACCGGTTTTTCGGCGCCCGCGTCGCCCTTGTGGTGAACCTGACTACCGCAGCTGGCATTTTTCTGCTCGCTCGGGCGAGTAGTTTTCCTGCAGGCTGCCTTGCTGCCGCGCTCATTGGCCTTGGGGCCGGCGGCGAAGCGGCCATCACACCTTACTTGCTCACTCGTTATTTTGGGTTGCGCGCTTTTTCTACGCTTTACGGCCTTACCTGGACATTCTACGCCGCCGCGGGAGCCATTGGTCCGGTGATACTCGGGCGTGCCTTTGATTTGACAGGCTCCTACACCTCATTGCTGGTCGTTCTCGCTGTGGCTTTAGCGCTAGCGGCTGCCATGAACCTTTTTCTTCCAAAATATTCAAACGCATCAAATCCATCTGCAAATGATCTCGCCTGAGTAAAATCTCAGCATTCTTGTGTCGATATGCCGGAGCTGGACGGCGACTCTCATTGCAACTGATTCACCCGATGGAAAGCGGCGGACCAAGAAGCTCCATACCGTAAGCGCGGTAAATCTCCGCCTCGTTGGCATAGTTGCCACCGCTGAAGTGCTTCGCGTTGTCGCGAAAGAATGCCTCCATCTTGTTGGCAGGTGCGAAAGCTATCAACGCTTTGCCAGGAGTGTCACCAGCGAACGCCCAGGCGTGAGGCAATTCTCGCGGAGCGAGAATGGAATCACCGGCTTTTAGTTGGAACCGCTCAGACCCGACCTCCACAATATAAGCGCCTTCGAGCACGTAGAACCACTCGTCTTCGTTGTGATGTAAATGGCGTGGCGGGCCACCTCTCTTATGATTGGTGTGCTCGAAAATGAAGAGGGCACCTCCACTGTCCTGCGTTAAGACTTTGAAATCGGTTGTGCTGATGCCGATGCTGTGGTGTTCGCCTTGCCGGTCTTCACCTCCAGGGACGAGAGCAGCTTTTCCCGTTGTTGAGGCAGGCGCAGCCGATTTGCTGGACTGCCCCAATACAGCCAGTGGAAAAGCAGCCAGTGCGGCTCCCACAAATGAGCGACGGTCCAGATCCCGCATTCTACGAATCTCCTATTCTTCTTCAGGCTGGAAGGTGATCTCCGAGGCCTTTGTCGCGTTGAAGTATACAGTGCGGGAGCAATTCAATAGCAACACAAAGTGATACATAAACGTCTCGATTCACCGGCCGAGAGAGAAGATTAAATAAGAATCGCGTAAGCGCATGGACTTGCCTCCAATGAGATGAGTGGCCAGAAACTAAACTGCTATTCAAAGGAACTGTAGCTTGACTTTCGCGGAAGCGCGGAGAAAAATCATCGCATACATCGCGATTTTGCTTCGGTGCAATAAACGCTTGATTTTCGCGCTGATTTGAATTGATTGCTCCATCCGATCAATCTCTTCGTAAAGACAGAAAAGGGGCAGCATGTTTTCTACTCCCTACATCGGTGGCAAGACGATTGAAGTGCCGCCGTCCGCGTTTTCCGACGTCATCAATCCCGCAAATCAACGCCCCTTTGCGCGCATCTTCATGGCGCAAGAGCAGCACATGCGTGCGGCCATTGATGCGGCAGACGCGGCTAAAAACACGTGGGGCGCGACGCTCGCAGGGGAGCGCGAGCGTATTCTGATGCGCGCGGCCGATGAACTCGAGAAGGCTTCGGGGGAAATGATTGACCTCTTGATCGATGAAGCGGGTTCGACTTTCGGCAAAGCCCATTTCGAGGTGCCCTTCGCCGCAAATCTTGTCCGCTCGATTGCCGGCGAAGCTCGCCGTATTCGAGGAGATGTTTTTCCTTCCGATGTGCCGGGAATGATCTCAATGGCCATTCGCCGGCCTCTGGGAGTCGTGGCTGGAATATCGCCCTTTAACTTTCCGGTCGTGCTTGCGCTCAAGAAAGTCGCTTTCGCGTTAGCGCGCGGAAATACGTTCGTGCTGAAGCCTTCGGAAGAGACTTCGCTCGTTGGACTGAAGCTGGCGGAAATCTTTGAGCGTGCCGGAGTGCCAGCCGGCGTTTTCAATGTTGTTCCTGGTGACGGTCCATCGCTCGTTAAGGTGCTCACCGACGACCCGCGGGTAAAGCTTATTTCTTTCACTGGATCGACCGCGGTCGGACGAATCATTGCCGTCGAATGTGCCAGGCGCGGCAAACGTTGTGTCTTGGAAATGGGCGGAAAGAGTCCGCTAATCATTCTGAAGGACGCGGATTTGGATTACGCGGTGGACACTGCGTGTTTTGGAATATTCATCCACCAGGGACAAATCTGCATGGCAGGTTCCCGGATTGTCGTCGAAGCGCCCATCTATGAAGAATTTCTAAAGCGCTTCGCGGCAAAAGCGCAGACGATGAAGGTTGGCGACCCGCGTGATCCGCACACGGTGATTGGCCCGCTGATACGCTCTTCGCAATGCCCGATGATCGACAAGAAAATCCAAGACGCCGTAGCGGCCGGCGCGCGCCTGCTGACCGGCGGAAAATATGAAGGAAATTTTTATCATCCAACAGTTGTCGCGGATGTAACGCCGGAAATGGCCGCGTTTCGCGATGAACTGTTTGGCCCCGTCGCCGCGGTGACGAAAGCGAATGATGCGGATCATGCGCTCGCACTGGCGAATAGCTCGACCTACGGATTGTCCTCCGCAGTGTTGACGAATAATTTGCA
This sequence comes from uncultured Acidobacteriota bacterium, assembly GCA_963730495.1. Classification (GTDB taxonomy): domain Bacteria; phylum Acidobacteriota; class Terriglobia; order Acidiferrales; family UBA7541; genus Acidiferrum. The sequence goes on from CAVSSD010000009.1 coordinate 157,613, forward strand.
GCTCGCAATGCGTTTTGCTCTCGAACTAGAAGCGGGCATGGTCCATCTGAATGGGCCGACAATACATGACGAAGGCACTGTTCCCTTTGGGGGTGTAAAAGATTCCGGCATGGGCCGCGAAGGCGGCCGCTGGTCCACCGATGAAATGACCGAGGTGAAATGGGTCACGATTCAAACGGGCCAGCGCCATTATCCGTTTTGATCGTGCGGGACCACGAAAATCTCCGATCAAACTTGTAGGGGCGGTGCTTGTTTACTCTGAGCCTCGAAGGGCCCCGCCCTTTTTGGCTGGTTCGAATCAAAGATCGAAAAAAACAGTTTCGCCGGAACCCTGGAGAATGACATTCCATTCCAGCGCGTCGGCCCGTCCCTCCATCCTTTTTGCGATGAGTGTCCCGCGCCTTCCAGCTTCAACAAGGTTGAGAGCAAAATCTTCCGCATTGCTGGGTTCATCCGGAAAATAAATCCGAGTAATAAGCCTGCGCAGCAGACCCCGGGTAAAAACCGAAACAGCAAGATGCGGCGCTTGCAGTTTTCCATCCGGCCCAGGAACGCGCCCCGGCTTGATCGTCATAAACCTGAAACGCCCGGCGTCGTCGGTGGGAACGCGGCCGTAACCCGTAAAGCCTGATTCGGCCGTTTTTCCCTGCGGATCATCCGGATGAGCATATTTTCCTTGCGAATTCGCTTGCCAAATTTCGATGATCCCGTCGGGCACAGGCTTACAATCGCCATCGAGAATACGGCCCGCAATTTCCACGCGTTCACCCGAAATACCAGGACCGGCCAAGTTGTCGCGATAAAGCCACGAGAAGCCGATGCTGAAAAATGGGCCAACAGTTTGCCACGTTGTGGCCTGAAGACTCATGACTTTTCTCCGTGCGCATGAGTTTCCATTGGAGTGCCTTCGCGTCCGCTCAGGACGATATCGAACCGGTAGCCAAGCGCCTGCGACGGAATCGTGGTCTCCCAATCGAATTGCGAAATGAGCCGGTTCCGTGCCTTTTCATCGTCCGTGCAGTTGAAGATGGGGTCGAAGGGAATCAGAGGATCGCCCTGGAAATACATTTGCGTCACAAGCCGCGTCGCGAAAGCAGGACCGAACAGCGAAAAATGAATGTGCGCTGGCCGCCAGGCATTGTGGTGATTTCCCCAAGGGTATTCGCCCGGCCGAATCGTGACGAAGCGATAGCGCCCTTCAGAATCCGTCAACGCGTGCCCGCAACCAGTAAAGTTGGGGTCGAGCGGAGCGTTGTGTTGATCGATGCCGTGGAGATAGCGTCCTGCGGCATTTGCTTGCCAGATTTCCACTAGCGTGTGGGGCACTGGCTTCGAGTTTTCATCCAGGACGCGTCCACTAACGATAATGCGTTCCCCGAGCGGTTCGCCGGAATGCTGCCGCGTCAGATCGCAAGCTTTCAAGTTGGCGATCTCCGCTCCGAACACAGGCCCCGTAATTTCAGAAAGCGTGTGAGGAAGCGCCACAAGAGGCTGCAGCGGAGCCCGCATAATGGAAGAAACATAGGGAGGATGAAGATGAGGCGGCTGCGTGCCGGGTACATATCGCCGGTATCCCGGAATCTTGTTCATACCGCGAGCCTCCTTCCTAATGATACTTCCACCGCGCCGGGCATTTTATGGCACCTTAAAAGAGCCCGCAATATCGATTATCGAAATGCTGGGCGCATATCGGCCACATTCATGTATGCTGCTTCGCTGCATCAGTTTTTTCGATGGGTGTTTCCAGGGGGATGCGAATGGCCGCCGCATTTTCGGATACGGGCACCAGACATCAAGTTCAAGTTGGATCGAGTTCGAAAAACCTAGCTCCAAGCGGAATACTTGTGAAACAACAAGTCCCGGGCAAATCTGATTCGAGGCAAGAAGTCCCAAGCAAACTTCTTACGAACGCCCCGCCTGCCGCGCCTACGGTGTCGGCACAAATTGACGAATACAGCGGTGATCCTAACTTTATGACATCGTTGGCGCGGGGATTGGCCGTGATCCAGGCCTTTTCACAACGCCAGCGCGAACTCACCGTTTCCCAAATCAGCGCGAAGACCAGCTTCTCTCGCGCCGCCGTACGGCGTTGCCTTTACACGCTTGCGAAACTTGGCTTCGCAGCTTCCGATGACAGCAGGCATTTTTATCTGCGGCCCCGCGTTCTCGCGCTCGGCCACTCCTACATTTCTTCCATGCCGCTGACTGCGATGGCGCAGCCGGTTCTCGAAAATGTCAGCCGCATTTTGCATGAGTCTTGCTCGATTGCAACGCTGGACCGGACGGACATTGTCTACATCGCTCGAGCAAACGTGACGCGGATCATGTCGATCGATCTCGTGGTGGGAAGCCGGCTGCCCGCGTTTTGCACTTCAATGGGCCGCGTCTTGATGGCCGAACTTAGCGCTGAGAAACTCGATGAGTTTCTGGCCAGAGTCGAGTTCAAGCGCTATACGGAACGAACGGTAACGAATGGCGAAAAGCTCCGCCAGATTCTGCGAATTGTGCAGCGCAATGGGTATTGCATTGTGGATCAGGAGCTGGAGTCTGGTTTGCGCTCCATGGCGGTTCCGATTCGTGATTCATCCGGAAGAGTGGTTGCAGCACTAAACGTTGGAGCGCATGCGCAACGCGTTTCGATCCAAGAATTGCAGGTGCGATTTCTTCCGCACCTGAAGGCGGCGGCGCAGGAACTCTGCCTGGTCGTCAGGTAGCGCGCGCCGATGCTTTTCAGAAAGCAGTTCTCCTTAAAACGCCATGCGTCGCAAGACCTTGAAGAGGGAAGGAGAATGCAGTGCCACTGACGTTCGAGGATGTCCGTGAGCTCGCCTTGGCGCTTCAAAACGTGGAAGAAAGCACATCGTACGGAACGCCTGCGTTTAAAGTCGGCGGCAAACTGCTCGCGCGCCTTAAAGAGGATGGAGAATCGCTCGTAGTAGGGACGACTTTTGAAGAACGCGAAGAGATGATGGCCGCAGACCCGGAAACCTACTATATCACCGATCATTATTTAAAATATCCCTGGGTTCTGGTTCGCCTTTCGCGAGTGCATGCAGATGCGCTGCGAGATCTGCTCAACAGGTCCTGGCGCTTGGCTCGAAGGATGCCTCGGAAAGCATCTACGCGGAAGCGGGCGGACCGCTCACAGTGAGGTTCGTCGCTTTCGGATCCGCGTTTTTGTGTATTGTGAAGAGTTCGAGGAGGTATTCGAATGGATGAACACCAGCGTTACGAGCAAGGGATGAAGACGCGCCGCGCGGTGTTGGGAGACGCGCATGTTGATGCCACGCTGAAAAATCGGAATGAATTCACGGACGCGTTTCAGGATTTCATCACGCGTTACGCGTGGGGAGAAATCTGGAGCAGGCCTGGGCTGCCAAAAGAGACGCGAAGCATGCTGACACTGGCCATGATGGTTGCGCTAAATCGGCCAGACGAACTACGCATGCATTTACGCGCGGCGTTAAACGTCGGCGTCTCGCGAGAACAGATTCAGGAAGTCCTGTTGCAGAGCGCGATCTACTGTGGTCTGCCTGCAGCGAATTCGGCATTCCACACTGCGATAGAAGTCTTCTCCGAACACCAGTCGTGAATCATTCCAACTGCATCGCAACGCATTGAAGGCGAATCTTCGTGAGAACTCAAGTCGGAATTGTCGGAGCGGGACCGGCGGGATTGATGCTCTCGCACCTTTTGCATTTGCAGGGAATCGAATCGGTCGTCCTGGAGGCGCGAAGCCGGCAGCACGTTGAGGAACGCGTACGCGCGGGAGTCCTTGAGCAAGGTACTGCCGATTTGCTGAACGAAACGGGTGTGGGCTCGCGAATGATGCGCCAGGGGCTTGTGCATCACGGAATCGCATTGCAATTCGGGCACAAGAGGCACCGCATCGATTTTCAGGAACTCACCGGAGGGAAATCGGTGATGGTGTATGCGCAGCACGAGGTGTTGAAAGATCTTATTGAGGCGCGGATTGCCGCGAAGGGCCAGCTGTTGTTCGATGTTGAAGACGTGAGCGTGCGTGAGTTTGATGATGCAGCGCCAAAGATTCAGTTTCGAAAAGATGGATCGCTGCAAGAACTGACTTGCGACTTCATCGCGGGCTGCGACGGGTTTCACGGCGTGTGCAGGCCATCGATTCCGGCCGGAGTGTTGACGACATTCGAACGAGTCTACCCGTTTGCTTGGCTTGGAATTCTCGCGCAGGCTCCCCCTTCCTCAGAAGAACTCATCTACGCCTATCACGAGCGCGGTTTCGCTTTACTCAGCATGCGCTCGCCGGAGATTTCGCGACTTTATATTCAGTGCGAGCCCGGCGAAGACATCGCAAATTGGCCGGACGCGCGGATTTGGCAAGAGCTTCACGCGCGCCTCGAGGGCATTGACGGCTGGAAACTTGTCGACGGGCCCGTGATTCAAAAAGGCATCACGGGAATGCGCAGTTTTGTGGTTGAGCCGATGCGGTGCGGGAAACTATTTCTCGCCGGAGACTCGGCGCACATTGTTCCTCCCACGGGAGCCAAAGGACTCAATCTTGCGGTGGCGGATGTTCGCGTCCTTTCGCGCGCGCTTGGCGAATATTACGCTTCTGGGAAAACTCAGCTCCTGGATCACTATTCGGCAACCTGTTTGCGGCGCGTGTGGAAAGTGCAGCGATTTTCCTGGTGGATGACTTCGATGCTACACCGCTTTTCCGACGACAGCGCATTTGACCAGCGCCGCCAGCTGGCCGAGCTCGACTATGTGACAAGCTCGCGAGCCGCGTCCGTGTCGCTTGCTGAAAATTACGTCGGCCTGCCAATGGACTGAAGAGTTCGGCCGCGGTACAGAGAGGAAAAGAGTGCCAACTACGAAGGGATATCAAACGGGCTTGGTGGTTCTTTTTTTCTTCACATGGGGCAGCGTTTTTCTCGCACGCATGACCGTTTTGTACTTGGGGCCATTCATCGCGCCCGACCTTCATTTGACTCACGCGCAGGTTGGATTGCTCGCGTCGGCCCTGGCGCTTGCTTGGGCAGGATCGGGATTGATTTTTGGAGCAGTCTCCGACCGTATTGGACGACGTCCCGTTTTGATTCCAACGGTCTTTCTGTTCTCCATTTTGTCCTGGCTTTCTGGCCTCGCGCGCTCCTTCGCCGAGTTGCTCTTTATCCGCACGCTGATGGGCATCGCCGAGGGACCGACATGGCCGACCATGACTTCGATAATCGAAGCCTCCTCCGAACCAAAAAACCGCGGGCGCAATATCGGTATTGTCGTTAGCGCAAGCGCACTCGCGGGGCTGGCGCTCGCGCCAGTGTTGACCACACAAATTGCTGCGCGATTCGGATGGCGTGTGGCTTTTTTCGTCGCTGGAATCCCCGGAATCATCCTTGGCATTCTGATTTGGAGATTCGTCAAGGAACCAGTCCAAGGTGAGTCTGAGCTACATCATCACGCTAAGCCCTCGCTGAAAGATTATTTGTCGCTCTTTCGATATCGCAACATGTTGCTCTGCTGCATCGGAGCGGCGGGATTCATGACCTGGCTGTTTGTGATGCATTCCTTCGCGCCGCTCTACATCACAGAGGTTTCGAAGCGATCCGCCACGACCGCCGGATTCATCATTGGCGCCGGCGGGTTGGGTGCTTTCATGTGGGGTTGGATTTTCCCGTGGGTCTCGGACCGCACGGGACGAAAGCCCACCCTAGTGTTTGTTGCGCTGATCTCCTCGATGGCCCCGCTGATTTACGAAGTGCCGTTTCTGATGGCGCACCCATGGCTGATGGCGGCCGCGGGATTCCTCGTCAACGGTGGACAGGGCATCGCCCCTCTCGTTTTGGTCTTGGTTCCAACGGAAAGCGTTCCCGCAAAGTTTGCTGCCACGGCTATTGGGTTGGCGACACTTGTCGGAGAAATAGTTGGTGGAGCGATAGCTCCCGCGCTAGCGGGCGCTGCCGCCAACCACTACGGCCTCGGCGCACCCCTTTGGATAGCCAGCGGAGGGGCAATCCTAGTTCTGCTCGTGTCTCTGTTTATGACGGAGACTGCGCCTTTCAAGACCGGCCAGCCGAGAATCGCCTGATCAACAATCTGAAGTTTTTTCCAGACCGCCACCACTTCTAAAGTTTAAAAGCGTGCGGACTAGCTCGCATTTACGCCATGTTGCCGTCCAGCCACCATGACTTCGTGTAGAACTTCTTCGAGCTTGAACGCGACTAATCGAGCTCCGTCTAATAAACTAGGCTTGGGAATAAAAACCACAGAATGTCACGGTATGCCCGTTCTCAACGCGGGATACGTAGCACCGAAGAAGCCCGGTGCGCTTTTCGATGTCGCCTTGGCCGAGTTTCTTTTGTTCTCGAAGTTCGCTGAGTCTGTCGCCGATAACCATGCCAGGATTATTCCATTAGGTGGATTGGAAGGCAAGATCGGTCTCCGATGACCGTATTAGTGGAACTTTTTAATCATCTCCAGCATCTCATTTTATGGGCCAGAGAGCTTTCATCGCCGGGGAAACATTTGAATCTCCACAGAAATAGTGAGCAGGTGTGCATGCAAATTCAGTGTCCCCAGTGCGGCACAAAGATGCTTCTATATGTCGGTCTAGTTCCCGCCAAAACTGACGATTCGTTGGAATGCATAAATTGTCAGAACAAGATGACTCCGAACTTACCGGGCAACGTTGTGCGCGGACCGTTTGCTGCAGACGAAGAGTGAGCACAGAGCTTCTCGAAGGATTTGCCAACCAACTAAAAGTCGGCAAAGACCCGGCTCGATACATCCAGCGTCTATGCTATCTCGTATCTATTTACCTCCCCAGATGATATAGGACAGTCCCGGCCACTGTAGGTCCCCATGTCTGGAACAGGCCCCAAAAAGAAATTCTCCCCCGTGAGTGTGCAAATTGAGTGCTCACGCTGCGGGGAGAAAATGCTTGTAGATGTCATGCTGGACCCAAGCATTCGGAATAGTCTGGTTGAGTGTATCGCGTGCCACAAAACCTTTGTTGCGCCTGTCCCGGGACCTATCGTGGGAGGGCCATTTTGATTTGCTTATGCGCTGGGTTCAGCGGCGATAAAAGTAAAGCCTTTACCATACTCCCATAGCTGTCCATGCGCGCCACCCCGTGCGAGTCGATACCTCGCAGGTCTGCAGCAACGATCACATCAGCGGCTTGGACGGCATCGCTTTTGGACAAGCCAAAATAGATAAACACGCGGGTACAGAATTCGTGCAGCGCTTCGGCAGGAAACAGTTTGGTATCTACACTGTCCACGACTCATTGCCTCAAATGATCCGATCCAATTTTCCTCCCGACCGCTGAGTGTTGAACGTGATTGAATACTCTGCGTTCGGAACCATCGACTGTTTAGAAGTATTCTACGCCAGCAGTCACGATCGACTAGTCTCCTTCTCCGTTATTTTTCAGGGGAGATAAGCACCTTCAGACCATGATTGCAAAAACAATCGTATAAGGTTGCATCTCCGAATATGCAGAGATTGTCCTGCCAAATGAATGCTTTCGCCCGCCAAAAGAGTTTCTTCTAAGTGAGCGTATTGAAAACTGTGCCATAACTGTGACACGAAATGTGTTTTTGGTGGCAAAACTGACTTCTTTGGCAGGCCGCGTTCATTGATTCTTCTCACCTTATTGAAAACAAATACGTGCCCGAAGAATCCTAGATAACGAGCAACCCAATTGCGAGGAACAGGATTTGGTAGAGTATCCTTGGATAGTGTTCAGGCCCCATCGGTTGAGTAGTTTCTAAGCGTCCTGGATAAAATTCGGAGTCGAGGAGCCGACATCGTTATGCAATCAAGTCGATTCGGTCAAAAGACACATCCCGGCTAACGATTTATAAGGAATTAGTTTCCTTGTTGGGCGTCGGCAGGGCCCCGTTAAAGAATCTTTTCACAGAATTCAGCACGAGCGGGAGGGCGTAGAGAGGGCCTAATTCGAAATCGAACCAAGGAGAGGACTAAGCCAGACTTCCGAGAGGGGAAGAAGGTTTTTCTCTACTTCAGAGCCTCCTCAATTGCTGTTTCCACCACTGGAACCGATTCATTCTCAAACGCTGCCCTATATGAAGCGTCGAATTTCGAGTTACTCAACTCCTGAGAAACGCCGGGAATCCGCCAAGTCAACGCAGCAAACGATTCAGCAATCTTTGCAACAGTAGTTTGTCTCCCAAATCCATTCGTGTGAACTCGACTCCGAGGCCCTCGCCGCGGACGATATCTCGGATAATAGCCTCCGCCCGCACGTGCCCGCCAGGCACCTCAAAAGACAGCCTGATTTTCGTGCCCACCGGCGGCGGGTCAGTCGCAGAAATGAACAAGCCTCCCATGCCTAGCGTTTTTACTCGCGAAAACAGTTGGAGGTCCCCGCCATACCAACTCACAGGCATTCCTTTAGGCAGGGAGATTCGCGGGTATCGGCGCGTCGGACGACGGGGTCCATCGGTGGCGGACTGCAAAGCCATAGAACCTCCTGCGCCAGCGTACGTTTAGACAAGGAGAGAGTGTACCTTCGTTCAGGTTTGCTAGCGCCTGACAGTCTGCGACAACTGATTTTGACAACTTCCCCTGGAATTTGGACCTGCCTTGAGGGTCCGTTGTTACTGCACGAGTACCTCATCTCAACAAGGTCTACCGTGCCTAATCAAATGAGTTAGGGGACAGAGCGGCACTAAGCCCGGCGCAGATTGTCTTTCGATTTGGCTAGGTCCTTCCATGAGAAGGCCGGTGAGTGTCAAGTATGTTTTTCTCTCTTTCTTGTAAGGATGTTTTTGTTCTTCTCTTCCTCCCTGTGAGTTCCTGCCCTTGAGCCAAGCCGCTCCTGTCGCCACCCTTCCATCCGCACTCTTTGTTGAGCGATTGTCGCCCGGTGCAAGTTGGGTGTTCTTGATTCAGTAGGTGCTGCTATCTGGTAATCGACCTCTGTTCCCCCTTTTGAAGGAAACTGGGCCAGGACCTAGTCGCAGTCACCTGATCTCGGCGGTTGAGCTCGGCTGTTTGGATACCATCGCTCTTCTTTCTTGTATGCTCCTTTTTCTTTCTTCCGGCCTTTCCTAGTTTTCCATAGAGAAATTGCGAGCCAGGATCGCCTAGCAACGACGATCGCGAACTCCGTCGACCCCTAGCACCCCTTTTTGTGGGGAGTTCTGCACTCTAGGCCACCGCGCGCATCGCTTTCTGGCTATTGCGCAGTGGTTCGTACACTTCTCCACTCACCCATAACCGATGCAGTAGTACCGCTAGCTTTCTCGCCACCGCAACAACCGCTCGCTTCTTAGCATTGGCCCCTCCTCGCACCGCAAGTTTTAGCCCCCATCTCCGCAGATCACTGTCTTCTCCAAAGGGTCCCAGGATGTAGTGCGCCCCCTGCACCAGCATGGTTCGCAAATAACGGTCTCCTTCTTTACTGATGCGCATCTGCGGCTGGCTCTCACCGGAGTCCCTACGCCCAGGTTTTAACCCGAGAAAACAGCCCACCTCGCGACTCTTGGGGAAGCGATGCGGATCTTCCAGGGTCAGGACATACGTCAGCGCGATTTGCGTTCCTACCCCCTTCACCTGTTTGAGCAGTTCGACGTGCGGGTAACTCTCCTTGGCGATTTTCTCCATCCGTTTGTCGTATTCCTGGATGCGCTCGTTCAGTGATTCGATTTCTTTTAGCAGCGGCTCCAGAACCTCGCGCAACTCCGCGGGCAATCCCGCGCCCAGCTCCCGGCTCACTTGCTGCGTGCCACACTTCGGCAGCCGTTGCCCATAAGACTTCGCCAACCCGCGCGCCGCATTCACCAGGGCAGTTCGTACACTCACCAATTCCGCCCGCGCCCGAATCACCGTCAGATGAATTTGTGCTTGCGCGCTGCGATGCCGCACTGGCCCCAACAGCTCGGGATCGATTCGCGCCAGCCGCGCCAGTGTCCGCGCATCGTGTCGATCGTCTTTCCGATTGCTCTTGGTGATCAATTGCACCTTTTGTGCGTGCGCTACGATTACTTTGTATCCCAACTCCGTTAACAGCCGGCTGACCCACGGGGAATGTGTTCCCGTCTCCAGGGCGATGAGACCTTGCGGTATCTTCGAAAATGTCTGCTTCATTGCTTCCGGTGTCATTGCCACTTTCTGTTCCAGAATGATTTTGCCCGCTTCATCCAAAATGCAGTAGCACGACCAGCGATCTCCAAGATCCATACCGATCGTCAGCCTTTGCTCCTTGAAAATTTCACCCTCGAATATCTGCACAGTGCTAATCTTCTTCATAGCCGGTCTCCTTTTCTTTGCGCCTTGAGCGCGTCATTCATTGGGAGCGTATCGCATCCCGCGGGAGACCGGCCTTCTCATCCCATCTGGTAAACGCCGGAGAAGCGAAATCGGCTCAGACCCATTGACCGGTTACGCCCGACTTGTCAGGAGCTGCGCCTGGAGAATATAAGAATTACTTCGCCATGTTTCCATTTGAATTTCCGCCGTCATAGTTCAATGCCCATTCGAGAGCAGGATCACGTCCGGCCATGTAATCCTCCCAGGTAAACTCAATTTCTTTGTCGGGCTTAACTACGTTCTCGCCTGTCCCTACGAATTTGTAAAACTCTGACGAGTAGTGCACTGTCAGATGTGAATTGGGTAAAGTAAAGCTATTAGACTCCTGATAGCTATTGGGCTTCTCACCGATTGTTCCACCGACCAAAATTGCTTCCGTTTGATAGCGGAAGTGGGTGGCGTTCGACATGGCTGCAGAGAAGGTATTCGCACCAATCAGCACAAACAGGTGGCCTTTTGTATTGACACCGGGAATTTCGCGAACAGGGTGAACCAAATATTTCAGCCCTTCATGGTAATCACCGCCGGGGTTTTGTCGCAGGTCAATCACCAACTTCTCGGGCTTGCTTTGCTCGATTAGTTCTATCATTTGCCGCCCAGGTTTTTTCAAGTCCCGTATCAAACGGACGTTGCAATACACCGTCTTCGAGTTCATTAGATAAGTACACCAAAAGGATTCACCTCTTCGTTGTCGTGAAAGTGGTTGCTCTTTTGACGCTTGTATTAATTCACTGTCGGGCTGGCCTGTTGGCTGCGCTTGCACTTGGACCGTGAATTCCTTTCCATCATCGGCCACAAGCGTGTATTGCGACGTATTCCTATCAGGAATGATTCCCAATCCATGAAGTTTAGCGCCTGTAGTTAGACCATCCCCGATGAACGCTTCTGCCAGCGGAGGATTTTCATCCTGAGCGAGCATCTGGAAAAGGAGCTCGGCGGCGTGCTCGACAGGAGTGTCTCTGACTTTGAGGACGCGTGCCCCAAGCAATCTACTCAATTCCTGACTTGCCGAAACGACGCGATACGTATTCCCAAACTTCGCGAAGCTGATGGGAAAGCTCGCATTATCCCGGGGAGCTTGGAGATAGGTATGTGCATCGCCAACTAAAGCGACGATTTTCCCCATACCGGTCCACACAGCGTCATTGTTCAAATGTCCGATCTGGCGGTCGAGATCCGCAACTGCCGAATCAAAGCGTTCCTTCGGTGTGAAGTGGTAAACGTTGGCATGTCTTCCGGGCAAGGTGCGCGCGAGATATTTCAAGTCTTCGCGCCATTGCTCAGCGGAAAGATCCAGTCTTTCCGGTTTGTCGCCGCAACCGAGTGTGCAGGTAGTGGCAATCAATAGACTTAGAATCAGGCCAATTCGTTTAGACACTCATCCTCTTCATCGCTTTTGGCCCGATTGTTCGTATTCGTGGCAGAACGCGGCTATTCTATCCCAACGCCTTTCTAACGCCGTTACCCTACACGTGAAATCGGCCCGATCCCCAATGTCCGGCAAGACTTACCAGGACTTGAGCTTGGTTCTCAAGAACTCACACCCGTTTCTACCAGCTCGGGGCGGGAGAGAATGGTATCCCGGCCTCTTTCAGAATGTCGGTCAGTCGGTCAGCGGGGATACGTCCGTCATTGGCGATGGCGTGAACCCGATGTGCGAGAGTCGGGTGCGTCGCGAACAGTTCCGTGAGTCTATCGGATGCAACAGGCAATTCGTTGCCTTGACGAAGATTGGCGAGAGCCCAGATAGCCGTTTCTGGGTCACCAGTAAAATCAACCGCTTCTCCGTCCGCAGAATACTCGAAGCGTCGCGAGCAATAGTACAAAGCCGCCAGCGGTCCAATCATGGCGACGAGTTGAAGCAAAGTCCGAAGAGGCAGCGCTCGCTGAGGAAAAGAAAAAAGCAGAAGGGCTGCGATTGAAAAAACAGTGAGTACCAATAGGAAATATTTGCGGACGTGTTTGAGCTTAACGTGCGCCAGTTCGTGAGCCATAACGAACTCTAGCTGCGTTTTGGTTAGAAATTTTCCTAAATTGTCGGTGAGAGCGATTGCATTAGACATCCCGTAGGCGTTGGTCAAGTGCCCTTTTCCGGCGGGGACGACGTAGACCCTATCGAGCGTCACTCCCATTCTGCTGGCCATGCTGAGCGCTCTGTTACGAAGTTCACCTGATTTCAACTTATTGAATTTCATCCCTTGTGCTCGCCTCAGAAACCCTGTTCCGACTTTCGAAACCACTCCGGCAGTGAGGAGCCATGCAATTCCTCTGATTTTTCTATCGAGGATAGTGTCGAAGCCAGCGGCGACAAGCAACAACGGAATGACAAAGCTCACCAATCTCCACCACGCTTGCCGGAACGCGTTAGTGATTGTCCACTTCAGTCTGAAGATGTGTTGGTCGAACGTGTAACACAGAAGCAGAAAGATGCCTAGACTCAAGGTCGGCGGTACCCAGAAGAGCAGAGTCTCGGCAGCGGATGTGTTAACGGTTCCTGGCCACCCCGCGATAATTATCGAATCGAGGCCCGAGCGCCCATGCATGCCCCAAATCACCCACCAACCGGCCACTGTAGTGGCAAGAATGAACCGACCGAAGCTTCGATAGTTGGCCCATACTGTCTTTTGTCGTCCTTCTTGGCTTTGGCGCACAGCCCAGCGAATGCAAAGCGTCAGGGCGATGGGCAGGAGCAGAACCGTAGCCGGAGTCAATAAAGGGCTGACTGGTCTCGCCTCTATGAATATCGCCAATTGATTTTCACCGCATCGAAGTGTAGCTCAAACTCGACGAGAAATCGGCGAGTCTGGCCGGATTTCAGAAGCTACGCCCCTCGCACGGCTGAGTCCTGATTAACGCCGTATCAACCGGAAACTAGCCCGCAGGCAGGCCCAAGACCTGGCTCTCTGGTTCGACGAGATGGGGCTCAGGGAAACTTTGCTTTGTCCGAGTCGATTCGTCACTAGCCGTGTTGATATTCGGCGATGCACAATCCTCCAATTGCAAGGAGATCTTCCAATGAGTCCTCTTCGCCACCTATTCGTCTCCGGCGCATTCCTCGGCCTGGGCGCAGTACTCTTCGGCCTCAGCGGTTGCAACTCCGGCTCGTCCACGGGGCCAACGGGCCAGCCAAGTTACACGCTTAGCGCCACACCGTTGAACCCCGAGTCCGTCACCGCCGGAAATACATCTACTTCTGCCATCACGGTGACTCCGGTAAACGGCTATACGGGCAGCGTCAGCCTTTCGTGCAGCATGATCAGCGGGGGCACTCCGGCTCCCAGTTGCTCCTTCGGCGCGTCTCCGGTGACGATCAGCGGCAGTACTCCAGGAACTTCTATGCTGACGGTATCGACTTCGACGGGGACTCCTGGCGGGAACTACACCATCATCGTTACCGGAAGCGACGCCAAGAGTATGGCTCCCAGCAACGGCCCTCAGTCGCTGACCCTGACGACGGCCGCTGTGTTCCAACACATCGTCGTCATCTTTCAAGAAAACCGCACGCCGGACAATTTGTTCCAGGATCCGGTGCTCATATCCCGCGGCGCCGACATCGCCAGCAGCGGCTTGAATTCCACGGGGCAGACTATTCCGCTCAGTCCCATCGACCTGGGCACAACCGGGTCGAGCCCTCAAAACTACGACCTCAGCCATGCCAATGCCGCTTTCGTTTCCATGTACGACGGCGGCAAGATGGACGGAGCGGACCTGATCCCCTGCTCTCCGGCGGCCAATTGCCCGCCAAACGCGCATCCCAATCCGCAATACATGTATGTCAAACCGGCTGACGTTCAGCCGTACTTCGCGCTGGCGGAGCAGTACACGTTTGGCGATCGGATGTTTCAGACCAACGAAGGTCCAAGCTTTCCGGCGCACCAGTTCATTATTTCCGGTACATCGGCTCCCAGCACGGGCAGCAATCTTTTCGCCGCGGAAAACCCCACCCTGAGCCCCGCAGGCTGTATTGCTGCACTGACGAATCGGGTGAAGATGATCGATCCCACCGGAAGCGAAAGCAAACCGGCTCCCCTGTATCCTTGCTTCGACCATCCGACGCTGACCGATTATCTGAATACCAAGGGTGTGAGCTGGCGCTACTATGCGCCCTCTGCGGGTTCGATCTGGACGGGGCCGGACGCTATTCAGCACATCTGCCAACAGCAGACCATCAACGGCACGCTTACCTGCACGGGCTCGGATTGGGTTAACAACGTGGTGATCCCGCAATCGCAAGTGTTGGTGGACATCGCGAACGCCCAACTCGCGCAAGTGAGCTGGATCATTCCGAATGGCCTGAGCTCCGATCATGCGGTCGCCAACGATGGCAGCGGTCCCTCGTGGGTATCCGCGATTGTCAACGCGATTGGGAATAGCCCGTATTGGGCCAACACCGCGATCATCATTACATGGGACGATTGGGGAGGTTGGTATGATCACGTGGCACCGAAGGTCGATCAACGACGGCGTTAGCTGGGGATCGGGATATGTATATGGCTTCCGGGTCCCATTGATTGTGGTTTCACCGTACGCGAAGACTGCCTACATTTCGCACACGACGCACGACTTTGGAAGCATTCTGAAATTCATCGAGACCACCTACAGCCTGCCCTCGCTAGGGTACGCGGATGCCCCGGCCGACGACCTTTCCGATTGTTTCAACCTCACCCATACCCCGGTGAACTTCCACACCATCCCTGCGGCGCTCAAGGCCGCCTTCTTCATCAACGACAAGCGTCCTCCTACCGACCCCGACGATGACTAGCATCATCTCGCTAGTTAGGAACCATCCTTTCTCAGTTCGATTCGCAACAAGTTCAGCACTGAGCGACTGTGGAAGTCGTGGGGGAGCGCAAATTTGCCGGTGATACGGGAGGGTTGATGCAAGAATTCACGCATTGCAAAATTCAAGTCCTGGTAAACGCGTTACCGTCCATCAAGTGAAGTATTACTTCACCTCTCGGGTGAGCCGACTGCGCTGGACCTAGGGCAATCTCTATGTGGCACCCCTCGGCGACGGGCAGGTGTATACTGCCCGGGCGAGGAGGGAATATGTTGCAACAAGCGACTCAAACAAAAGCCCAGGACCTCGAATGGTCTTGTCAGGCCAATTCGGCAATGGATGAACCCTGTGATTCTGCCGCAACTTTCCACTGCGCTGTCTGCGGACGGAGATTCTGCACTGTGCATGCCGAGGATGAGACTTGGCACACCTGCGTCCGCGAGCCGGGTGACGAAGGGGGAGAGGCTTAGCTTCGCCAGAGGAAAGCGCATCTTTACGGTTTCTGGTTCCACAATTCCGAGAACAGTTTCACCGTGGCAGGCCATGCCCCGCGTAGTGGTTGTTAGCAAATGCAAGAATTTGAATCCGCCTTTCATGAACTTTCCTCAACAGTTCGACCCAATTCTTCAAATCGTTAGTGCGATCAATGATGGTCTTATCCCAACTGTAGGTTAGCTGCTCGATTCCTTTTCTATCTCCAAGCCAACGCACGTAAGTGAAATCTGCGGTGATCAAATCGAACTGGGGCTTGATGCGCCAAGGCTGAGAAACCCATGACTGGTCGATCAGCGCCATTGCCACGCCGTGTTCCCGGAGCGAGTCCGCGTGCTTCTGGTTCATCCAATACTTGTTTCGAATCTCGACTGCATATTTGAATTCTTTCGGGAGTTTCGCCAAGAAAGTTCTTAGCCGTGCAATAAGATCGTCTTGGGTCTTGAGATCTTTCTGATTGAAAAAGCCGAATTGGAAAAGCAGCGGCCCTAGCTTGTCACCCAACACACTCATGGTTTTAAGAAAATGGTGTAGATCGTCGTCGCAGTCTACCAGCATCTTGTCGTGAGTTATTGCCTGTGGGACTTTGGCTGCGAAGACAAATCCGGGTGGCGTCTTCATGTTCCAGCCCTCAACCGTCGAGATCGCAGGAGTCCGATAGAAAGTGTTATCTAGTTCTACGACACTGAATTGAGTGGCGTAATACGAGAGAAAGTCGCGGGGCTGCATCCCGGACGGATAGAAACTACCAACCCATCCTTAGGCGGTGAACGCGCTGGTGCCGAGGAGAATGCCTGTCATGCAGGAATTCTACACTGGGCTAGTGGAGACATTCGCGTGTCCCAACCATTCCTGCACCTTGGCGATATCCGCCTTGTTTGAAAGTGCGTTCGTTGCGGCCGCTGTCGCGCACAGCGAGTGCAGACACAACCCTACCACCTGGGCATTGATATCCGTCGCCTGCGCATATTTGCGGACGATGTTGCGGTAAATCGAACCGGGATCGAGATGCTTGTCCAACGTGACCTGAGCGGTTGTTTTTCACGGCGCAGAGGAGAGGTCCCTCGAAAATCAGTCTGATCCGCAGGAAAAAAATGAATCGCACCCGCTACAATTCCCGCTACAGTTCCCCAGTCCCTATTCGCTAGGTGCTTGTAAGTGATTGAAAAATGGCGCGCCCGGCCAGACTCGAACTGGCGACCCTCTGCTTAGAAGATAAATCCAGAAGTGCTATCTCGTTGCTTTTCCTTGGCTCTGCGTACTTTTTGAATCATGGTTTTGTATAGTATTCGGGGG
Source organism: uncultured Acidobacteriota bacterium (assembly GCA_963730495.1). Classification (GTDB taxonomy): domain Bacteria; phylum Acidobacteriota; class Terriglobia; order Acidiferrales; family UBA7541; genus Acidiferrum. The sequence continues at coordinate 174,495 of CAVSSD010000009.1, forward strand.
TTAATGGACCCAAGTTCGATCCAGCTTGTGGGGTGAACCCCTAAGCTGGCACAGTTTTGGGGGACACACTTGCCAGGACTTGAAAACCGGTGGAGATACAATACTTCAAGCCAAGAAGACACGTGAAGAAGACCCCAGCGCTCGAACCTCACGACAGTGCCTTTCGAAGATTCTCGCGGGTGAGAGCCAATTGTGGGTGAGCGGGTGTCAAGCGGCTTTCAAGAATTGTGACGGCACTCTTTAGCAGGGGCACGGATTCACTGCGGCGTCCCAAAATAATTAATAGGCTGCCGAGATTGGAGCGAGTCAAGGCCACATCGGGGCTATCCGCGTCCAGGAGGCTTTCCTTAAATGCCAGCAAGCTGCGGTAATTGTCCTCTGCCTCATTATATTTTTCCCGCGCCACGAGAACCGCACCCAGGTTGTGCAGTGTCGCAGCCACTTCATAATGGATTGGCCCAAAGGATTGTTCGAAGACGGCCAGCGCGCGCCGATAGATTGCTTCGCATTCGTCATATCGGCCCAGGCCGTCGAGAATGGCGGCGTACGCGGCGGCGTCGGTCATCGTTCGTGGATCGGATTCTCCCAGCAGTTGCCGCGAAATCTTCCAGGCTTTTTCGCCAAAGGGTTCCGCAGCGGCGAAATCGCCTTTCGAGAAGAGAATGCCCCCCATGTTGTGATAAATCGTGCAAGCGGTGAGGCACTCTTCCCCTTGTGCGGCAGTGGTTATTCGCAGGGCCTCCTCGTAGAGCCGGAGTCCTTCGTCGAAGCGGCCGCAGTACTTGTGGAGGACGGCGAGGTCATTCAGCGTTTGGGCGTATTCGTCCGATGCCTCGCTGAATTCGCCGGCTGCGAGTCTCACGGCTTCCTGCAGATCGCGTTCGGCGCGAATGTAATCGCCTTGCACGCGCCGCAGCTCACCGAGCAGAGCCAGTGTCTTGAGGTGATATCCTTGCGGCCGTCCCGCCGGAGAAGAGATTTGCTTGCGCTTTCTCGATGGCCAGCGCGCGTTCTGCAGAAGTTAACGCGGCTGGGAACTTCTGACGATCGCGTTCAATTTCCGCGAGGTCGTTGAGGAGATTCGCAGCATCGGGCGAATCGGATCCTTCGGATTGCTCCGTCAATTGGAGGGCTTCGAAGCAAACCGAAAACGCGTCGTCCAGCTTGCCCTCCGCCTGCAACGTCCAGGCGCGCGATTGCAGTTCGAGAGCTCGTTCGATGCTCATGGGTGTGCGATGACCAGGAGCGTCTTGGCACGCCGGCGGACGCAATTGAGACACTGGCCGAGGTTCTCGGGGTCAAGCGCTGCCAAACTTTCGTCCAGAACAACCAGGTCCGCGTTTTGCAGCAGGGCGCGTGCGAGAAAAACGCGGCTGCGTTCCCCTTGCGACAGTTGCCAGCCGGTTTCACCGACCATGTGGTCGAGCCCACTCGGCATTCGTTCGAGCAGCGATCCCAGCCCCAATTCGAGGCACAGTTCGCGCGCTTCTTGAAGATCTTCGGGCGAATGTGGGTAGGGCCGGCCCATCAACAGGTTGAATGCCAGAGAAGCGGAGAGTATATGATTTTCATGATACTGCGGGGCGGCGGCGACACGCTGACGCCAGTTCGCTTCTCCCAGCGTTTGCAGATCCAGCCCGCCAGCCAGAATGAAACCCGCCGATGGCCGGGCGTATGCCCGCGAAGCAGCAGAGCGAGCGTTGATTTGCCGCTTCCGGAATCTCCCTCTGAGCAATAGCGAATCTCCTTCATGAATTGTCAGTGTGCAGTTTTTCAGCGAAGGCTCCAGGCGTCCCGCATGAGTGAAGGCGACGTTCTGCAATTGAAAGGTCCGATCCCCGGAGAAGACGATCCCGCTGAAGAACTCTCCACCGGCATCGCGGTTGCATCAAACACCTGCTTAATACTTCGCCACGCGACATAGGCCGCCGATACGCGGGAAGCACCGAATGTAAATCTTTGCAAGGAAGTATAAGCAAACAAGATCACACCTAGTGTGATGGCCTGCTGGGAAAGTGTTGCTATTCCCGCCAGGAAGGATGGGAGCAAAGGCGAAGAGAGCGGCAATAAGATAGCCGCGCGGGATGAATGTCTCAATTCTGGCCGTCGAACGGTCGAGGCGTTCCGAAACCAGAGCATACTCTTCGGTCTCGCTGTCTTCTGTGATGTGCCACTCGGTCGGTGGCTGCTGCGCCAGCTTGGTGCGGTGCGCGGTCATGTTCTCGACCAGGCGATGCGTCAAGCCAAGGCGCGCTTTGGTCCAGCGAAAACGCTCAGGTATTTTGTCCAACCAAGATTGCCGTCAAGCAAAGCCAGGCTAGCAACAAAATGATTTCCAGGCTAGCGGAAACTCCCCACGACAAGACCACGGGAATCATCAACAGTTCCAGCGTGGCCAGAACAATCTGAAAGCCGCCGTCCGTTGCGAGTCCTTCGAGGGATTCCGCCTCGAACACCTGGCTCAGCAATTCGCCGATACCTTTTCGTCGCAACGCATCGGCATTAAACGCCATCGCCCCGGCGAGCAGGCGTTCCTTGAGCAAGCCGCCGAAGCCGATGGAAAGGGCGACCTCCGAGGATCTTGCAGTCGCTCGCAGAACTACTACGGTCGCGAGGCACAGCGCCCATGCCCCGAGCCAACCCTTATCCACGCGTCCACTCAATGCACCTGACCCCACAGCGGCCCAACTCGCAAAGAGAAAAATGGTTTCAAGGGCATGTGCACCGAGCAATTTCCCTGACCGCCAGACCAAACCGGCTGCCCGGACTTGCTGCCAGAAGGAACCGCAAGGCGCGGCGGTTCCCGCAAGGGGAAAGCGCGGCAGCTGAGCGCCGCTCGGCGGCAAGCTGGCGATGTAAGCGGCTAGTCGTGAATCCATTGACGTACCTCAGCCGACTCCGTCAGCGAACCTTCGGAGATTCGCAGATGTCTCCAGCTCGAATCCGACCACACGCGTTGGACGACTTCTTCCTGTTCCACCAAGGCGCGATAGCGCGAGTCCGCTGCCTCGAAAAGTTTGCGCGGCGAGCCTTGCTCTAAAACGCGGCCCTGCTCGATGACCAAAACATGGTCAAAATTCAGGGTATCGGTCACGTCGTGGGTGATGTAGAACATGGTGGCCGATTCGAAGTGCCGGCGGGCACGCTGCAAGAATTTTTGCCGGCGCTCCCGGTCGAGTCCGCGCGCAGGCTCATCGAGGATCGCCAGGCGCACATCCGGACGTCCCAGCGCCCGGCCCACGCGAACGCGCTGGCCTTCTCCGCCTGAAACGAGCGCGCCTCCTTCACCAAGAGAGGTCTGCATCCCGTTGGGCAAACGCTCCAGGACATCGGCGAGGTCGGCGCTCTCCAGAACGGTGTCCATCTGTGCCGCGGCATCATCGCCATTCCCATAGACGAGATTGTCGAACAGCGAGGCGTTAAACAGATGCACTTGCGGATCGATCCAAGCCGTCTCATGCCGTAATTGAAACAGCCGCGCGGCGTCCAGCGGCAGGCCATCAATCTGTACGCTCCCGGATTCGGGTTTGTGCCAGCCCAGGAGCAAACCGACGAGCGAAGACTTGCCGGCGCCCGAGAGCCCGATGATTCCCACATGGCGGCCGGGCGCCACCTCGAGTGAAACGTCGTCCAGAATGCGTTGCCCGCCTGCGACGACCGAAACTTTTTCTATGGCCACGTGAATCCCACGCGGGGATTTAGCCGGCACGGCTTCCGAGACGGTTTCTTCTTGCGCGCCGAGAGGCTCCATAAAACGCAACAGAGTGTTGCGAAGGGTCGGGAGACTCCAGGTGATGGAAGCCAACTGTTGACCAGTGAAGGAAATCGAGAGGGCCCAATAAACCAGCAAGAGTAAATCTGCCGGGTTTCCCGTGCGAGCCGCTTGCTGATAAACCATCAGAACCGTGAGGCCGAAGGTGAACACCATCTGCAAGATTTCAGCGCGCACAAACAAATTCTGATGGCGGAAGGACGCTTTGGCCCATTCCTGAAGTTGTCCGGCCTGCGCGGAACGCAAAGTGCGCTCGGCACAATGCGCCTGGATGGCCCGCACTCCCCGCAGTGCGTCAAAATAGAAGCGGCTCAACGCTCCGGTCATTTCCCGGGAACGCAAGTCGCGCTCGATCAACGCAGGCTGAAACAGCAACGGTATACCGACGGCGATGCACGCCATCAACATGGCCGGAACAGCGGCAGAGCGGTAAAGCCAGGCGATTCCGGCCACGGTGAAGAGCAAGCTCGCGCCCAAGCGCACGAACATGCCGGCTAGTTCCGGAAGCTGACGCAAAACTTGCAGCATGTGAGAGCGAAGGGCCATGTCTGAAATCAACCGGGATTGAAAATAGCGGTCGCTCAGGAGGGGAATCTTCCGCAAGAAGTGCAGGCGCAGACGCAATTCGAGGTGACGCCCAAGCCGCAGGAGCCCGAGCGAAGCGGGCCACTCCAAGGCGAGCACGCCGACCAGGAAAGCGATCATCAGCGTCAGAGCAGTCAGGCGCTGGGCGCTCAGATTCAGGTGGCGGGCGAGGTCAAGAAATCCGCGAAAGAGCAGGCCTTCGCAGGCCGTGCTTGCGCCCGCTGCAAGCAGCGCCACGCCAATCATGGCTGGCAAGAGCCCTCCGCTCGCGCGAATGGCGGCCCAGACGGGCGACCAAACGCGCGGTGGCGGATCGCGAAGCACGGCGGAAAGTGATTCGGGGAGCGGCTCTGAGTGAGTCTTTGCGAGAGGACCGCTGGCCTTCAGCAGCACTGCGCCGCGAAGCAGCATGTGTTCAGAATTCTGTGTTTCGCGAACGGTCCAGAACTCGGGGGGAATCTGTTCAGGGTTGCGTTTACACAGGTCGAGAAATTCGACAGTCTCTTTGCCAGGCTTCAGCGAGCCCGCCTTGATCAAGTTTTGTGCGAGCCGCAGCGCGGCATCCAGAAGCGCGCGGTCAGACGACAATTCCGGCTCGATTCCGACGGCACGCATGCAGTATTGTAATACCGCCGTGAAGCTGGAGGACTGGGACCACTCTTCCCATGCCGCGCGTGGTCCTTCCTGCTGGTGAATGTAGAGCGAGCGAAGTAAGGCCTTCCGGTCCATCCATACACGGCCCACGGCGGGGTCCATGATTTGTACAAACGGGCCATGCACGCGCCAGACCACGACGAAGTGCGTCCCGCCATCGGGCAGGACGACGACAACGATGGCCGGCAAGCAAGCGGCTGCTTCAAGCAATAGGAAGTCAGCCGGGATTATGGCCTGGGAAACCGCGAGTCCCAGCTTTTGAGAAACATCTTCGAGCGAATCAATCGAAGTGCCATCAATGTCCGTCTGGCACGCTTCTCGCAACCTTCCGTAGGAGAGATAAGTGCCGAAGCCGCCAAACAGCGCCTTTAAACACGCGGGTCCGCAGTCCGTCATGGACGTCTGAACCACTTCGGGAACGAAGAAGCGGCGCGTCATCGGTGTACCGTCAACCACTGGCCTGCAGTTCGCAGGACGAGCGCGATCGGTGTAGTGCGTTCGACCGCGACGTCCACGGTGCCGGGCATGCCATGCTCCAGCTTTCCGCGGAAACCCGAAGCGGGCTGAATTTCGAATTCCACGCGGACGTTGCTGTCGCGAATTTCCGAGGCGACCTGAGAAACTTTGGCTTGCACGGCGCCAAACTCCGCCCAGGGAAAACCGTCGAGCCGCATTCTTGCCCTCTGTCCTGCCTGGATTCGCCCAAACGCGGCATTGGCGGGGAATTCTGCCGCGACAATCAGACGGCCGGACGGAACGATGGAGGCCAGGCGTTCGCCGGGTTGCACCACGGCGCCGGTTCGCAGGATCGCTGTCTCCCCGATGCGTCCATCAATCGGCGCGCGAACTTCTCTCCTCTCGATCTCGTAGTTCGCGCGATCTATACCAGCATTCAGCGTACTCCGTTGGGTTTGTAGCGAGGTGATTTCGCCATAGAGGCGTGCGATGCGGACATCCCGCTCACGCTCGCGGGTGAGCTGCTCTTGCGGAATGCGGCGCACGGCGCTTTCCATCGTCGCTACGACGGCGCGCTGCCGGTCCAGCTCCGCCGCGGCTTTTTCCACGTCGCGGTCCGAAGCCAGCCCTTCGTGCTGGAGCCTCTGCACGCGGCTTAGTTCGGCTTTGGCATATTCGACAGTTGCCCCCGCTTCGCGAACCCGGTTCTGCGCTTCTTCGGCACTGACTGCGGCGGTACGTTGTTCTTCTAAGCGGGCTTTCTCTTCATCGCCGATTTGCGTGCGCAAACGCACTAGTTCCGCGTCCAAACCTCCGGCGGCGGCCTGCTGCTGGCGCAATTGCAATTGGTCCGGAACAGGATCGATCTCCACCAGCACATCGCCGCGATGGACGACCTGCCCCACGCGAAGACTTGTCTGGATCACACGGCCAAGAAGGGGCGATTCCACGGGGTAGGTAGCGCTGTCGAGTTCCACGCGGGCTTTTGGCGAAACCTCATAGAGCGTGATTTGCGCCCAACTGGCCCAGCAAAGCCAGGTGCCCAACAGGAGGACCGCGCTGGCGAGAGTCCAGATTTGGTGGTGACTGCGATCGGCGATCAACCGGGAATAAGTGCGAGCGAATGCTGTTTTCATTTTCCTTTGCCTCAAGAAGGGGTCCGCAACAAGGATTCGGACCCCGCCGCGGGCCACCCAGGGTTAACGAACGACGGTGTTATGGTTTGCTGCGAGCTTTCCTGCCTTGACGTTGGTCTTTACGTTCATGGTTATTCTCCTTTCGTAGAATTACGGCCCAATCTGCAAGCCGCAAGGGTTAACGAACGATGGTGTTATGGTTTCCTGCGAGCTTTCCTGCCTTGACGTTGGTCTTTACGTTCACGGTTATTCTCCTTTCGTTGAGCTACGGCCCAAACTGAATTGCAGGCCGCTAAGGTTTGCGAATGATCGTGTTGTGGTTCGAGTTCGAGCGCCCGGCCGCAGGCCGCCATCGGGCACCCTCACTTGGATAAGACCGGGAAGCGAAAACATTTCAGGGTTCGGGGACAGATTCAGGTAAAAAGCCGTTTTTTGGTGCCCAGAGAATTCTCCGATCGTGACCCGGCCCCTGGTCACGAACCAGGGTGGTAGCGACGCCAATGAGAAGGGCGTCGCTACCCGACCATTCACCGAACGATGGTGTTATGGTTCTGGCCAGGGCGGCCGGCCTTGACTTGCGTCTTGATTTTCATCGCTTGGCTCCTTTCTCAGAATTGTTGAGGTTCTTTCCTCTGTCTTTAACAGCGCAAACCCGCGGCGAATCTAATCATTTGTGCCAAAAAAAGTTTGGGGCCGTAGGGAAACCCGTAACCTGCTGGTTTTTCAGGGGTTTTCCATTTGACAGCGGAAATAAGTACCACTAGGCTACGCCAGAGAGACTTTAGTTCCGTTCCGGAATGACCGTGGAGAGCGGCCCACCAAGCCAAGTTTCGCAACTTCTCCAGGTATGGCGAGATGGTGACCGCACCGCTCTGGACGCCCTGTTGCCCCTTGTTTACAAGGAGTTGCGCCGCCGGGCCCATTTCCAGCTTCGGAACGAGCGGCCCAATCACTCCCTGCAAAGCGCCGCCCTCGTAAACGAGGCTTACATGCGCCTGGTCGGAATGAGCAGCCCCCAATGGGAAAGCAAGACTCATTTCTTTGCGATAGCCGCCCAATTAATGCGCCAGATTCTCGTGGACTATGCCCGTCGTCATGGCGCCGCCAAACGCGGTGCCAGCGTTTGCAAGGTCACCCTGGAAGACGCGACTGTCTCGGCCAAGCAAAAGGACCTGGACGTCGTCGCCCTGGACGACGCTCTTAAGGGGCTTGCCAAAATTGATCCCCGGCAAAGTCGCGTTGTGGAGTTGCGTTTTTTTGCCGGGCTTTCCATCGAACAAGTCGCGGAAGTCCTTGAAATAGGCCCTGCAACGGTGCAACGCGATTGGACCGCCGCACGTGCCTGGCTGCACAGGGAAATGTCCAGAAACTCAGGGGCATGAGCATAGACCGCGGGGAGCAACCGAAACAGAGGTCGAAGAGTTTTTTTTGAGCGTGAATCGAACAACGTTTATTTCTTCAAATAATCCGTGACTTCAACAGTAAATCCGCGGCGAGACAATCGTCTCGCCGCGGACCAACCGCTTCTGAATCTTCTTAGCGAACCACGGTGTTGTGATTCGCAGAAAGCTTTCCAGCCTTCACGTTCGTCTTGATCGGCATCGTTGTTCTCCTTTTAGAGTTTTGGGGAGGGTCCCCTCTATCCAATACAGCGCAGAATCTCGCTTAATCCAATCATCGCTTTAAAAAATGGTTTGTCTTTGCCGGGAAGGTACCTAAGTCGTTGTTTCACCGTCACATCCGGCGATTGACAGCAAGAACGGAAGCCTATAGGCTACGCGTCGGGAAACGTTTCCGTTCAAGAGATCACTAGTATTTGTACACAATCCTGTGGTGGCTGCTTCGCACCGGGGGTTGACCAGCACCAATTTATCTCGATTAACGCGTAGTTTATGCGCTACATCTCCGGAAAACCCCAGCGATGAGCACAGATCGTTGGGAACGAACCAAACAGATTCTGGAAGAAGCGCTTCGGCTCGCCCCGGAACAACGTCCTGCCTACGTTAATCTTGTCTGCGGTACCGACGCGGCTATGCGCATGGAAGTGGAGTCCTTGCTTTCTTCTCACGAGGAAGCGGGCAGCCAGTTCCTCGATGCGGATATGCCTCAGCTTTTGGATCTGCAGAACTCGACGAAAGCTCTCAAGCTGCCCCCCGATCAGATCTTTGGTCATTACAAGCTGGTGGGAGAAGCCGGCCGCGGTGGCATGGGTGTTGTCTATAAAGCGGAAGACACGCGCCTTCACCGTTTTGTGGCATTAAAGTTTCTTCCCGAGGATGTGCGTGAAGATTCCGTGGCGCTGGCGCGTTTTCGGCGCGAAGCGGAAGCTGCCTCCTCCCTGAACCACCCGAACATTTGCACCGTTTACGACATCGGCGAAGCGGACAATCGCGCGTACATTGCGCTCGAGTTCCTGGAAGGGAAAACACTCGATCGCGTAATCGCGCACAAACCGCTCGAATTATCCGCTTTGCTGACGCTCTCTATCGAATCTGCTGACGCACTGGACGCCGCCCACGCAAAAGGCGTGGTGCACCGGGACATCAAGCCCGCAAATATTTTTGTCACCGAACGCGGTCACGCAAAGATTCTCGATTTCGGTTTGGCAAAGCTAAGTGCGCGCGAGCGGGCCTCTAAAGAGACAGTGGGAAGTGTTTCGCGGCATTTGACCAGTCCCGGCACAGCTCTCGGCACCGTGGCCTACATGTCTCCCGAACAGATTTTGGGAAACAACGTGGATGCGCGATCGGACCTTTTCTCTCTCGGAGTCGTTCTCTACGAAATGGCCACAGGCTCTTTGCCTTTTTCCGGAAAAACTTCGGCCGCTATTTTCGACGCCATCCTGCACAACGGACCGGTAGCTCCAGTTGAACTCAATCCGAGTCTTCCCGCTGAACTCGAGCGCATCGTAAACAAGGCTCTCGAAAAAGACGCAAGCTTCCGTTATCAATCCGCTGCTGAGCTCTGCACCGACCTCAAACGCCTGAAGAGGGACACGGAATCGAGCCGCCATCACACGCCGCTACGCTCTTCTGTAGCGCGCATCGAAGAACCAAGCTCCAATCCCAACAAGAAATATCTGTACGCCGCTCTTGCCGCAGCGCTTCTAATTACCGCCGGAGTTTCCTATCGCTGGATTCGCAGCTCTCGCCCTTCTCAGGGCAAGTCTTTCAAGGAAACGCAAATCACACGGAACAGCACCGAGAGTCCAATAGAAGATACCGCTCTATCTGCTGACGGGCGTCATCTGGCTTATACTGACGGGGACGGGCTCCATGTCGCAACCATTGATGCCCAGGAAATCCACGACCTTTCGCTTCCACCTTACACGAAAGCTCTCGGGGGAGTCAGCTGGTTCCCTGATAATGAAAGACTTCTGATCGTCACGGAGTCGACCAGGTCAGGCAGTAAGGGAGACTTATGGGTCAGCTCCATTATGGGCGGCACCCCCAAACTTTTGCGGACAGACGTACCGTCTCATGCAAACGTATCGCCGGACGGCTCAACCATCGCATTTGTTTCGGGCAAGGATCTCTGGACGATGGGACCCAACGGTGAAAACGCGAAGAAGATCGTGACTCATGGAGATAGGGAGCCAGTTTGGTGTTCCGCATGGTCTCCTGACAGTCAAAAGATTATGTATACGACGTATCCGCCGTCGGAAAAAGGTCTCACTTTTTACGTCGTCGGCGTTGATGGCAAAAACGGAGCCGCTGTTTATGTGGACCCGTTCGGAGACGATCAGGAATGTTCGTCCGCGTGGTCTCCGGATGCAAGGCTGATCTATACCCGTGCTAGCCAAATCGGTCCCACCGCAAACCACAATCTCTGGTATATCCCGCTTGACCCAAATACGGGCCATCGCGCCGGTGATCCGGTCCAGTTGTCCCACTGGGACGGTCCCTACGCCAAAATAGTCGGCTTAAGCAGGGACGGGAAGCGGCTCGCGGTCCACAAGAATTATATCTCGATTGATTCAGTGCTTGCCAAATTGACTAAAAATGGCGAACTCGCTGGAGAACCTCTTCGACTGACACATTCCGGCAGTGTAAATTGTGCTGGATGGCAGCCGGACAGTAAAGGCCTTATTCTTTCTTCAAACAGGTCAGGCAGGTTGCAGCTTTATCTGCAAAAGCTCGGCGAAGAAAAGGCGGAGCCTTTTGCCACCGGTCCGGACGACTACTTGGCGGGAGCATACACGCCAGATGGCCAGTTCGTCCTGGTTTTTGCGACCCCGACTACGACTGCGCCTGCGGAATCCATCAAACAAACGATTATGCGAATTCCGGTTGGCGGAGGAACCCTTCAGGCGGTCCTTGAAATATCGGGAGACCTCGCCGCGGCGTTCGACTGCCCGGGCAGAGGTGCGCCCTCTTGCGTACTTGGCAGGACGGACAAAGATCAGCTCGTGTTTTACTCGCTGGATCCCGTAGCCGGACAAGGCAAGGAACTCGCGCGGACAACGATTGGCACAGCCGGGGCTTGGCTGGCCTGGGCCATTTCTCCCGACGGAAAGCAAGTAGCTGTTACGGGGTCTAGCCAACTTCGCGAGACCGTTCGCATCGTTGACCTGCAAACCCGCACAGAACACAACTTGAATTTGCCGCCCGATGTGGGCGCATTCGGATTATCTTGGACGCCTGATCAACGTAGCCTCTTCGCCGTCGCACAGGCCGGCACGGACTTTCTGTTGATGCGCGTGGACCTCTCAGGAAAAACACAGATCCTCAGAAACACAAAGCATGTGCATTTCATGACGAATCCCGCCGTTTCCCCCGACGGAAAGTATTTGACCTTCAGCCAGCAGTCCAGCGACTCCAACGTCTTTCTGTTCGAGGATTTCTAGCACCCACGCAAATAATCCACAGCAGGACGCATGGTCCCCCGCGGACTATTTGCTGGCTTAATTCCCGTCTTAACGAACCACGATGTTGTGATTTGCGGAGAGCTTTCCAGCCATGACGTTGGTCTTCACGTTCATGGTTATTCTCCTTTCGTAGAGTTGTGGGCCCGCCTGCTGCGGCGGGCGGGCCCACACCTTTCCCTCCAGAGTGTGGTCATTCCGTCTTCCTTCACTGTGGTCTCCTCTTATCTGACACGCCCTCGCGAGATAAAATGTACTGGTACCAAGATTCTTTCTCCTTTTTCTCCTCTCGATGTTCCTTAGATATATAGGGGGCTATGGTCGAGATTTCTCTCCTGGCCTGGAATCTTTCCGACGGATTAAAGATTTTTTCTTACTTTTTCCCGTTTGGATGTTCCTTAGATAAGTAGGGGGTTGTGGCGGGGAGTTGTCTTCCGGCATGGGCCCCGAGGGATTAAAGTTTTTTCTCACTTTTCCCCGTTTGAATGTTCCCTAGTAAGTAGAGGGAAATCGATGGACCTTATTCGATGATGAGAATCGCTACAGTTTCTTGTAGATCAGGGAGCAAGATTTTTTCTTACTTTCTCCGTTCTCGAAGCCTCTTTATTAGTAGAGGAGTAGACGATTTTGAAGGACATCCATCGCCTTCAGGGGCACGGGAAGGTGACGGGTGCATGAAAGACACAGATCACCGTGTCCGTCACTCTCGCGTTCACCTTGACGATCGAGCAACTGCCCAGAGGACAAGAGGTTGCGCATGGCGCGACGATCAATTTGGCCGCGGGCAAAACACCGTGTTGGGCTGGAGCGACCCCACTTTTGCACACGGTTCCGTGGCCAAAGTGAGTCGTGGGTCGCTCCAGCCCAACAGAAATTCTTTTGGTGCGCGGCGTGAGAATTTGGGCGAAACAGGTGCAGAAGGTAAGGACTACACACTCCACCTTCGTCTTCACCGGTCTTCTTCACCCCGTGGAGCGCGCAATTTCTTTGACGAGAGTCGCATGCAGAAGGCAGTGCAACCAAAAGTCACCGTGGAAAAAAAACCAAAACGGGCGGCAGCGACCCCACTTTTTCGGCCTTCAGCCGCCCAAAAAGTTCGTGGGGTCGCTCCGCCCGCTACGCAGGAAGCGTGACCGTGTTATGTCCGCGTGCCCAGCGGCAGATGTTACGCGGGGCACCTGGAAGTATTTTTCCGTTGGCGACACATTGCTCTCGCATCGAGCTGAATAGACCACCAGAAGGCAAACGTCTTTTTTTTCAGAGACACAAATGGCCTATCACACGGAATCACAAACTAACCCGCCACACACTCCGCTGGACTGAACTGGGTTCGGTCGACGTAGACTTTTTGCATCGCGCTACCGGAGCAGCCGCATTCCTGCGAGCATTGCTGAACAGTCGAGGTGAAGTGCGCCTCACCCTAGTACTTCACAGGGCACTTCATCGGTCACTTCACCCGAGCGCTGTAGACAAAGCTAGACAAGTCAATCCGATAGACATTCCAAAGACGGTCGCACTGCACGAGGGCTTGCACGATGTTAGGGCGGGAGCGACCCCACCCTTTGACGCACGGTGGGTCACGGTTGCCGTGGGGTCGCTCCCGCCCTCACAGGATCTTCGTGTCAGCGTTTTGTGCGGTCGCATAGATAGACATGAGGATTTGTCAGACAAGAGGTCTGACATCTTACAAAAAAACGAAAGGAGAAGTCAATTGTCCATATTGAAGTCACCACCAAAACAGCCCAAAGCAGTCACCATCCAAGCGCGTGTCGAAGAATCGGTAAAGACTCAGCTTGAGCTCTATGCTGAGTTCATCGACGCTTCACCGTCTTACGTGATCACCGAAGCCCTGAAGCTGCTCTTCCGCAAGGACGACGAGTTCAGACGCTGGGCAGAACAACACGCAAACAATCACAACAACGAAAAAGCTAAAGGAGACGTTCTTGCGAAGGCCGTTTAACAAACATGAAACTCCGTCCAACCCAATTCGGTGCGCGCGAGCACACAGCGTCCTCAAGACAGCATGCCTCGCGCCTTTCTGTAAATTCCCGTTCGAACGCGATTTGCACTGACGAAGAACTCCCTGAGACACAACGGCGTTCCCTACGAAATGGCTGTTCATTGACAGGTTTCGAGAGCGAGTTGAATGCCGCGCCTAACCACGAGGCCACAAGGGAGAGAAAGGAGGAGAGAGGCCAGCTCCTAACTGTCCACGAAGTAGCGCAGCTGTTACACGTTCCAGCCTCTTGGGTGTATGAACGCACGCGAAGACGAAGCAGCGATCAGCTTCCTCATGTGAAGCTCGGTAAGTATCTTCGATTCGAAGAAGCCACCATAACTGAGTTCATTCAGAGGCAACGTTGTGCTTGATTCCAGAATGCTGCCGCGTATGATCCTTTCAGGTACCGCAGAGCCAAGGCGGGCATCGGGAGAAAGGAACCTGATGACTCGTTCTCGGTACCAGAATGGAAGTTTGACCCTACGCGGCAGAAGTCACAAAGTGTGGGTCGCAAGGTGGAGAGAAGATGTGCTCGGCCCGGACGGTACAATTCAGCGTGTTCGGCGATCGCTCGTGCTCGGCACTCTGGCAAGTATCCCCACACGCCGGCAGGCACGTGTACTCCTCGATGCCAAGTTGTGCGACCTTAACGCTGGACGACGTCAGCCGCAGTCTGCAATGCCGTTCAGAAATTTCATCGAGGAGGTATGGCGACCCGCCATTCTACCCACGATGAAATTTTCGACACAAAAGCTCTACACCCATCTGATGCGCCGACACTTGTTGCCCGTCTTCGGTGAACGACCGCTATGCGACATTCGTCGCGTGGACATTCAACGGTTCGTGACTGAAAAGATGACGCGACAAAACCTTTCCTGGCAAACAGCCGTTCATCTCCGCAACTTGATGAGCGGCACCCTAGAGAGGGCGGTCGAATGGGGGTACTTGGAGGCCAATCCCGGTCGGCGAATCAAGGTGTCTTCAATGCAGCGTCGACGTAAGACGATCGTATTGAGCCTTGAACAACTGGCCATACTCCTGCACTCCCTTCAGGAACCGGTGAAGGTGCTCGCAATCACCGTAGCCATGACGGGCCTGCGAATTGGCGAAGTACTCGCCCTCCGCTGGAAGAACGTGGACTTCGAAAAGAGTCTTATCCATGTTCGCGAAGCGGTGTATGAAGGTAATCTCTCTTCTCCAAAGTCGAAGAGCAGTATTCGTGATATTCCAATTGGGCCATCCTTACAGCAATCGTTACTGGAATGTCGGAAGGGTGCACCTGCTGATGCATTTGTATTTGCCAGCAAAAACGGCACACCCCTGGACTCGCATAATCTTTTGGGGCGCGTCCTCAAGCCCGCATGCAAGCGGGCGGGCTTGCCGTCCATCTCCTGGCACAGCTTCCGGCACATTCACGCAACTCTGCTCAGTGATCTCGGCGAATCGCTAAAGACGGCGCAGGCGCAATTGGGCCACGCAAGATTGAGCACGACCGCGGAGATCTACACGCACGCAGTACCGGCCTCGCAGCGAGCAGCAGTAGAAAAGTTGGAAAGGGCCATTTGGGCGGCGAAGTTGGACCCAATTGGACCCAAGTTGGAAGCACAGCAGAAGCTCGGCAGTACGCTAATCCAGTGACGTGTCAGAAGTTAGGTGGCGCGCCCGGCCAGACTCGAACTGGCGACCCTCTGCTTAGAAGGCAGACGCTCTATCCAACTGAGCTACGGGCGCTATGCTGATTCTAAACGATTTCCCGTTTCTAAGAACATCCTGATATCTCGCTTTACAGTCGTTTTGTAATAAGAAGTGGAAAAACCGTACGGTCTCAGCGCACAAACTCCCGGACCGTTGCTGTAACCTCCAAGGTCAGTGCCCCGATGATCCGTTCATTCCTATACATGAATCATGGCCTCAGAGAGCCTTACGCAATGACTGATGTACTTCCAGCCCTCCATCGTAGTCAATGTATCCCTTCTTCCGGAATCGATTCATGAACAAATTGATACGCGAACGCGTGGTCCCTACCATTTCCGCCAGAACCTGGTGACTCAGCACGGGAATTTCGGCAACCGCTTTGCCGTTTTTATCTAAGCGCGCCAGCCGCAGCAACACGCGTGCCAGCCTTTGTTCCGCGGAAGAAGTCAGCAGATTTGCCACGTGATCGCTGTAATTCTTGACGCTCGACAGTAGATAGGCCACAAGCGCATTTGACGTTTTATTCTTCTTGCGCAGCATCTCGAGCATCTTTGCTTTCTTGATTGTGCGAATGGAGCTGGCGGTCAAAGCCACCGCCGTGGACATCCGCAGCGGATACCCTGCAAGGCAAAGTTCGCCAAAAAAATCATTCACTCCCAGAATGGCGGTGACTGCCGAAGTCTGATTCTTCGATCGCATGCTAAGGCGCACTCCGCCCTCTTGGATATAGAACAGCGTGAAAGCAGGTGTACCCTGTTTGTAAATGTTTTGTTTATTTTTGTAGTGAGAGACCTTGCCGCCCAGACTGGCTCCATTACCAAATCCGGCCAGGGAGGCCCCTATCTTCTTCAAGCTTTTCATAAGTCCTTGGACTCCCAAAAAATATATTGCCTTCAGCTTAACAAGTTCTTCTAAATCAGACTGTGCAAGAGTGAACAAGCGGGTGCAGTACACGACAGTATTCAAACAGCGTCCCGGTCACGTAATGTGAGTACTCTGAACGGAGCGAAGGCTGACTGCTCCCTCCTCTCGCGCATACCTTCCATTCCGCTTCCATTGCTCGCTGACAAAATGCAACTGTGCAAAATTGTACAGACAGCTATTTTCGTTGCATATACCGTTGCTTCATAAACGGCGAGGGGAGCATGGCAGGAACCGGAAGCAGGGCTGGGCCGAGTTCTTATCACCTCCTCGCCGTTCTAAAAAAAGTCGGTTTTGCGAAGTTGGTTTCCGACCGAAAATGTTGCCTCATTGCCGAATTTCACCAGCAGAAGGAAAGCAAGCATTTGTTATCTCTTGATTTCTAGTTATATTCTGATATCATTCTGAACAGGAAATTCTGCGCACTGCTTGCATGTTTCTTCCCTCCTCCGAGAGTCATTTTAGGTGCCGACTGTTAGTGAGTTTCGACCCTTGCTCCTTTTGAGGCTACGCTGGGGGTGGGTGTCCGTAAGTCTTTTAGAATCAATGTCTACGTAAGTGTTGATTCTAAGTACGTTTAAAGGTTTAGAATCAGCGTTTATGAAAAGCATAGGGGTAGGGTCATTATTGTTGAACCCACGTCACTCTCAATAGGAAAATGTGCGAATTGCATTCCCAAAGGAGTTGCTGCCCGGGCTTTCGATATTCCAAGCTAATCAGGGTCTCGCGCCGCCCCTACGAGGTAGCCAGTTCCTTCAGCAGCGCCTTCCCTTTGCGGAACCACGGTCGTTCGTACCGCTGCATGTAGCGAGGGAGTGTCCGTTTCTTCGCGAGCAGCTTTTGCGCCCATTCGCGCGACTCCTCGCGGTGGCCTGCAAGCTTCAGAAAATACGCATAATTGTAAAGTGTCTCGGTTGTCGTCGAGAATTGTGCCACGTCGACATACAGTTGAGCGGCGCGCTCTAATTCTCCGGTTTGCGTATAAGCATCGGCCAGGAGTCCCGCGGCCCTGTAGTAATCGAACTTTCGATCGCTGGCGACGACGCGTTCCAGATCGGGAATCGCGGCGGCGAAATCGCCCATCCCTAGGGAAGCCTGCGCGCGGTAGTAAAACGTGTACACGGAATCGCTGCGCGCCGCGATCGCATTCGTGAACGCCTCGCGTGCCTTGGCAAATTGCTTCTGATCTTTGTAGAGTTCGCCGAGTTCTTCATAGTTTGCGGCTGAAGGATTGTCCAGAATTTGCGTCTCTACAATCTGAATACGAGATCTCCGTCCAAACCCTTGAAAGACGCCGCGCAGCAGGCCGAGGTCAGGCAATACTTCGACGACGATGTACACGCCAGCGCCGAGAAATCCGCCGAAGAAAATAACGAAGAACCAATAATTCTCCGGCCGGCGTCGCACGAAGTGCACAATCGCCAGGATTTGCAATATAAATCCCCACGGGTAGAAGAGATGGCTTAAGCCAAACATGGACGACCGCCTTGGGGACAGCATCGCCGCATCGCGTCAATTGGTCAAACTGAACGTCGTGTGAGTATCAGCAGAAGTAACTGTCCGCCAGTGTTATGTCGCTTTGCTATGATGGGCGGAATGAATCCGATCGACGTACTGGGGATCGCTCTTGGCACCGGATTTTCTTCCGGTCTGAATCTTTACGCGACCGTCGCCACACTTGGCCTGCTCGAGCGTTTCGGAGTCATCCACCTTCCGGCGTCGCTACACGTGCTTGCGCATCCGGCAGTTCTTGCGATTGCCGTCGTGCTGTATTTTGTGGAGTTCTTCGCCGACAAAATTCCATTTGTCGATACGGTCTGGGACATGCTTCACACGTTCATTCGTCCGCCCGCTGCCGCGCTGCTTGCCTATAGCGCGGCAGGTGCCGCGCCTGCTCACTGGCGCTGGGCAGCAGCGCTTCTCGCCGGCGGAGTCGCGCTAACATCTCACGGCACCAAGGCAAGTGCGCGCGCCGCGGTCAACACCACGCCGGAACCGCTAAGCAATTGGGCGCTGAGTCTTGGGGAAGACGTTTTGGCCGTTTGGCTGACGTGGATGGCCACTGCGCATCCCCTGGCAACAACGATAGTCGTCGTTGCACTCGTTGCGCTTTCAATCTTCCTGCTGTTCCATCTCTTCCGGTTTGCGCGCCGCGCCCTGCAAAAGCTGTTCGCAATTTAAGACACTATGGAGTGCGGCAGCTCTGCTGCCGCTTTT
The DNA here is from genome assembly GCA_963730495.1 of uncultured Acidobacteriota bacterium. Taxonomy (GTDB): domain Bacteria; phylum Acidobacteriota; class Terriglobia; order Acidiferrales; family UBA7541; genus Acidiferrum. The sequence continues at coordinate 192,794 of CAVSSD010000009.1, forward strand.
CTTGCCAAGGAGTGCGATGTTCTCCTTGCCAAGGCGGGTAGAGCGCTACTTAAGATACGTCGCGAGCCAATCCAAAAACGTCTTGTACCAAAATTGGCTGTTTTGCGGCTTTAGAATCCAGTGTCCTTCATCTGGAAAAACAACCAGCTTTGACGGCACGCCTTGTCTCTGCATCGTGTTAAAGAATTCCAGCGACTGCGTGTAGGGCACTCGATAATCTCGCTCGCCTGCAATCACCAGCGTCGGCGTTTTGAATTTTCCCAAGTCGGCCGCGTAAGTAAGCGGCGCCCACTTGCGGTAATTCTCCCCGCTGGTCCAAGGCATGCCCTGCATGTCGTGTTCTTCAAACCAAAGTTCTTCCGTGGCATACATTGCGTTTTTATCGTAAATGCCAGCGTGGCTAATGATCGCCTTGAAGCGTCCCGTGTGAGTCGCAATCCAGTCCGCCATGTAGCCGCCATAGGATCCGCCCGCGGCCGCCATGCGCGTTCCATCCGTGTACGGATATTTTTTCAGGACGAAATCCACGCTGTTCATCACGTCGACGTAAGCTTTGCCGCCCCAGTCGTTGGTGATTTCGTCCGTAAATTTCTGACCGTAGCCCGTCGAGCCGCGCCGGTTGATCATCAGCGTTACGTAACCAGGCGCGGAAAACACTTGCGCGTTCCATCGGTAGCCCCACGCGTTCGACCACATCGTCTGCGGCCCGCCATGCAGCAGTACCAGCAAAGGATATTTCTTGGTTGCGTCGAAATCCGGCGGCCGAATCAGCATGGCTTGAACGTGCGTGCCGCCGGCGCCTTCAAACCAAAACGTTTCCGGCTCGTTCATTTTCAAAGAAGCAAGAATGGTGTCGTTCTGATGCGTGAGCTGCCGCACACCGGTTCCATCGCTCGATGCCGCAAAAATCTCGGCTGGCATCGCCAAGCTCGTGCGTTCAAACACCAGCGTTTTGCCATCGCCGCTCATTGAAATTCCCAGGTTGAAGCTGTTTGCTATCAGTTTCTTCGGGGCATCCCCAGCACGAGGGGCCATCGAGTAAATCGGCTCCAGCGTTTCGTCTTCCGCCGTGAAATAAATTGTCTTGCTGTCCGCCGACCAAGTGAGCTCGTTAGCGCTGCGATCGAATGCTTCGGACAGATTCTCGATCTTACTGGTGGCCCTGTCGTAGAGCATCACGCGCCAACGGTCCGATTCGTACTCCGCCGTCAATTGCGCGTGATATGCGATGTATTTCCCATCCGGAGAATATGCAGGACCTCCGTCAAATCCGGGCTGCGTCGTGATTCGTTTTGCTTCGCCGCCCGCGACTGGTACGACAAACAAATCTCCGTTCGTGCTGATCGCTTCGACGGGGTCGGTCACTGCTGTAAAACAAATCTCCTTCGAATCTGGCGAGAAGTTCAAATCGCTGGGGCCGCCGCGTTCATCGGGAGGCACGTCATAGTTCGCACCAGGCGTCAGATCGCGCGGAGTTGCGCTGCCATCCGCTGGCATCACAAACAGATGGCTGCGCTTGCCCTCGTTCCAGTGTGTCCAGTGGCGATAGAGAAGATGTTCTGCAACGTGCGCTTTCACTTTGTTTTTTTCTATTTCCGCATCGCGCGCGCTGTTGCAAGCGTCGTCTTTGCAGTCGGGATATACGCCCGAGGTGAACGCAATCGTTTTCCCATCCGGCGACCATTTCAGGTTGTCCGCACCCGTGGAAAGATGCGTCAACGGCTTGGCTTCGCCCCCATCCATCGAGAGCAGATAAATCTGCGAGTCCCCGCTTCGCGACGATAAAAAGGCAATCGTCTTTCCATCCGGCGACCAAACCGGCGACGAATCGTGTCCGCTCTGCGTCAGTTGCAGCGATGCTCCGCCAGCCGTCGGCACTATCCAGATGTTGCTCACGCCGCGATTCGCATCGAGGTCGGGCGTCGACACCGAGTACGCCACCCACCTGCCGTCGGGCGATACCTGTGCTTCTCCCACGCGATGCATCTGGATCATGTCGGAAAACGTGATGGCATGTTTTCCTGATTCTTGCGCCGCGGCGCCGGACGGAACAGCCAATAACGTCAGAACGAACAAACTGCACGCTGAAATGGCGCGCTTCATTGCATTTCCTCCCGATGGAGTACGTCGAGTTGCATTTTCCCTGTGCGGAACTGTGGATGATGTCACGATTCGTGGGCGATTCCAAGCATACGACCACGCGCCCATAGCCAGTTCAACAGCGCCACGGTAAACGTGATGGACAGGACGATGACTTCGGTGCGATGCATTTGCGTGAGAAGCACTCCCATAAACGCAAGCCCCACCACCGCGAAAAACATTCCTGCCCGAAGCCGAAACTTGGCTCCTCGTGGGTACTTTCTTCTGAGCACCGGCAACGCGGCAACAATCGCTCCATACATAAATAGCCGAGAAATTGCCGACAGCGATGCATTCCACCGAAAGTTGCCGCCGATCGAGAATAAGATGAGCATCATTGCAAAGATCACAATGGAAATGTGCGGCGTCCGGAAACGCGGGTGAATGGCGGCAAAGAGAGAAGGGAAGTCTCCGCGCTCTCCCATCGCAAAGGTGACGCGCGGCGTGTGCAACATGTTCGCGCTGAGGTAGCCGTAAACGGAAATAAGCGTGCCTACCGCGACGAGAATCACACCGATCGGCCCAAGAAATTGGCGCGCGGAGTCCACTGCCGGTTTTGTTGTCGCGCCCGGATTTGCCAGCGTATAAATCACGACGACTTGCACACAAATGTAAAGCACAGTTGCCGTCACGATGGCGATCAAAAGCGCGACCGGCGCATCCTTCTGCGGATCGCTCGCTTCGCCTGAGGCGAAAAGCGCCGCCTCAAATCCTCCGTACGCATAAACCATAAGCAGGATCGCCTGGAAACAATTTGCAGCCGTCAAGGGGACCGCGGCCGGAGTCACGCGCACGCTAGGATGTAGCGCAAGTGCCAGGAAACCACCAGCAATAAAAAGTGTGAGCAGGAGAATCTTCGTGATCGTAAAGAAATTGCTCAATGCCTTTCCGCCGCTCACTCCGCGATAATTCACGGCGGCCAAAAACCCGATGAGCACCGTGAGAATAGTTCCCCGTATCCATCCCCGAGTCACTGCCGGAAAAAACGAACTAAGATAGGTGATAAACAGATTTGCCACGCCAGAGCATGCCGTGATCCGCGATAACCATGTGAGCCAGCCAATTTGAATCGCCGCGAATCGTCCGAACGCGACCCTCGTGTATAAATAAGGTCCGCCGGCTTCCTGAAAATATGAGGAAACCTCCGCCAAACACGCGGCGATCACCGCTACTCCTGCAAACGCGATCAAGTATCCTGCGGGACTTAGCTTCCCCAGGTATCCGGCGATGATCGACGGTATCCCGAAGATGCTCGCGCCAATCATGGTGTTGAGCATCAGCGCAGCGAGGCTCCAGCGCCCGATGGTGCGAACCAGGCCGCCGGGGGATTGCTCTAATTCTGTTTCCGCCTCGCTCAATCTTTTGCCGCGGCGACGGGTGGCGCTTTCATTTTTGCAATTTCGCCGAGCACATCAGGTTTCCCGCTGATTCGTTCCAGGTGCGGATAGCGTTCGCCGCCATGATAGTCGACCTGGTAGGTCTGAAAAAAATCTTCATTCTCGATAAGCAATTCAATCGGCTCGCCGCCGCTCTTTGCTTGCCGGATCGCGGCGCGGAGATCGTCCGGACTCCACCTACGGCCATTCACCGCAAGCAGCTTCATGCCAGGAGCGATTCCCGCTAGCGCCGCTGGCGAGCCAGGAATCACATCGATCACTTCGTCGCCGTTTTCGCCACCCGTGTCGCGCGCCAAAAATCCGAGCGAAAACTGTACATCCGTCAGATGCATGGCGATTTCGCCTGCTTCACGGCTTTCGTTCGGCGTTTCGCTATATACCAGTTTCCATCCGCTATTTTCCAGGCCACCCAGCGGCGCGCCCGGTCCATGCGAATTCACGCGCTCCGTGAAAAATGTCCGCCAATCGTAAGGCGCGATTTCTTGCATGGCCGCGACGACATCGTCAAACGTATACGGCACAATTTTCGGCCCAGTATTTTCTCCGCCCTCAAATTTCCGGCAAAAATCATCCAGCGATTTTTTCCCTTTGGTCACCTGCCGGATGATGGTGTCCGCCTCCAGCCAGATCAGCGTACCCTCGTCGTAGTAATCCGTATCGCGCCGCCATGTCCGGTATTCTTCCGGCGATCCATAGAGCAGCTGCGCCGTAACCGCCGTATCTTCCAAGTCGCGCCACGATCGCCCCTTGCGCTGATCCAGATACGCCGCGACCCACGCGAGATTCTCCCGCAATCTCTCCGGCGTCCAGCTTCCGATTCGCGCCGAAAGCATCGTCCCGTAATACTGCGTCATTCCTTCGTAAACCCAGAGCAAACCGCCTTTCATCGGCTCCTGATAATTTGGAGTTGCCAGCCCAGCTGGCCGCCGATATTTTCCGTTCCATGAATGCGTGAATTCGTGGGGCAAGAGATCCGTCATCGCATCGGAAATGTTTGGATCTTGAAACGTTCGCGCCGGCACGCGGTTGTCGCTCGATTCGTTGATGCTCGACGCCATCCGTCTCCACGTTGTCGCTTTCCGTCAGCAGGAAATCGTAATGCCGATAATGGCGCGCTCCGAAAAGTGCTCCCGTTTCCGCAACCAACTGCTTCCATTCGTGGACAGTTTCCGGCGTGACCTCCAGCCCGGATTCGGTTTCCGCGGCGATGTGGATGTGATGCGCGGGTTTCTGTCCGGGAGACAAATCAATCACGCGCACGTGAGCGCCCATCAGCACCGGCGAATCCACCAGCGTCGTCAAGCTCGCTGGCTGAAACTCAATCGTTCCGCCGGTTTCGCTTGCTACTGGCAGCGCGGTTCCATATTTCCATCCTGCCGGGATCTGCAAACTGGCCGTATAAGTTAGATCGTCGCTCTTCGCTCCCTGTGGATAGAGGAGCACGGTGTACCAGTTCAAAATTGCCAGTTGCGCGGTCGCGGAGGGATTTTCTCGTCCTGGCGTGGGACCAACTGGCGAGACGTAATCCAGCGAAACTTCGAGTTCGTTCACACCCGCGGGAATCTGGCAGTGAAAGGCAAACATGTCCACGTCGTCGCGCCGCCATGCGATTTCTTTGCCGCCCGCTCGAAAGAGCACGCCCGTCAGGTTGACGATCGGCCCTACGGGAGAATGTTCTCCGGGAATCCATTTTGGATAGACGAGCGTGAGCGGGCCTGCTGTCGCTGGGAAAGCGAGTTTCGCGTGGAAAATATGTTTCGTGGCCTCGCGCAAATCCACGCTGAGCCGAACAGGCTTTCGCGCATCTTGCGCCTTCACCGGAACAGCGGAAAAAATGAGTGAAGCAATCGTCAGCGGAATCCAGCCTGGTATGCGCATGAACATGGATGGGTTCTCCCTAAAACTTGCGCCAGCGTAGCATAATTTGTGCGCCAGCAAGCACGCTCAGAAATTCATTGTGGGCCCGTTAGTGCGCCGCGCCATCGGCGTGAAGGACCGCGCGAGTCTGTTACAATCGCTCACAGAGCTAGCATGTCAAACGAAGCCGCTCTTTTTCCGCGCAATTTTCATCAGGCGATTCCTGTCGCCGTTCGTGGAGAGGGCTGCTGGATTTTTTCGGCGGATGGACGCAAATTTCTCGATGCGGCAGGCCAGGCCGCAGTGATCAATATCGGCCACGGCGTTCCCGAAATCGGCCGCGCGATGGCTGAACAATCCTCGAAACTTGCGTTCGCACACACTTCGCAATTTCATTCTCCGCCAGCGGAAAAACTTGCGGCTCGGTTGCTCGCGATGGCTCCGCCAAATTTTCGAAAAGGCGGCCGCGTTTACTTCACGTCGGGAGGCTCCGAAGCGACAGAAACGGCTATCAAGCTCGCCCGTCAATATCATATTGAAAAAGGGCAGCCCGCTCGTTACCGCGTTCTTTCGCGCCGCCAGAGCTATCACGGAAGCACACTTGGCGCGATGACCGTCAGCGGCAATGTCGCTCGTCGAGCGCCTTATCGGCCGTTGCTCGCGGAGTGGGGCCACATCGCTCCTTGCTTTTGCTATCACTGCCCGTTCGACAAAATATTTCCTCAGTGCCAACTCGCTTGCGCCGATGATTTGGATTCTGTTCTTGCCGAAAACGACGCAGACTCCGCGGCTGCTTTTATTTTCGAGCCGGTTGTCGGAGCAACTCTCGGCGCGGTTGTCCCGCCGGAAGGTTATGTTGCGCGCATCGCCGAGATTTGCCGCAAGCGCGGCATTCTTCTCATCGCCGATGAAGTTATGAGCGGGATGGGCCGCACCGGCAAGCCTTTTGCTGTGCAGCACTGGGGGATCGAGCCGGACATTATTCTTGCAGGGAAGGGAATTGCGAGCGGCTACGCTCCGCTTGGCGCCGTTCTCGTCGCTCCCAATGTCGTGGAAGCATTTGAAAAAGGCACCGGAAACTTCAAGCACGGATTTACTTACCAGGCCCATCCTGTTGCGACTGCTGCCGGAAACGCCGTACTCGATTACATCGAGTCGCACGATCTTTTCGCGCGCGTCGCTCCCGCTGCTGTATCTCTGTGCACCGCTCTCGCGCCGCTTCTTTCGCCATCCGTCACGTCGGCGACATCCGCGGGCTCGGTCTGCTCGTCGGCATCGAATTCGTGCGCGACAAGTCTTCGCGCGCGCCCTTCGATCCATCCCAAGGCATTGCCGAAAAAATTCGCGCGGCGGCGATGGAGGAAGGGCGTTCTGACTTATCCGACACAAGGATGCGTTGACGGCACCAGCGGCGATCACATTCTGCTCGCGCCGCCTTTTATCATCACGCCCGAGGAATCGGCGCTCATCGCGACGGCGCTCGCGTCAGCACTCGCGAAAGTATTTCCCGATTAACGTGTCGCTGTTTTTCTTGTTTCTAGCGTAGTCTGCTTGTTCATTCCGTTGAGGAGATAGATCGACAATGCGCCGTCTCTCTTTCAAGATTGCACTTCTGCTTTGCACAGGCTGCTTCGCCGCGTTTTTGGTTTCGGCTCAGGACAAGCCTGCCGCTAAGCCTCGCGCACGCGATCTCGGCGTTCCTTTTGACGGGACGCCCGGCCCGCTGAACGCTATCACGGACGTTTCCGGCGTTACTGTCGGACATACGACGATTATTTCCGGCGAAGGAAAACTGCAAGTTGGCAAGGGGCCGGTGCGCACAGGAGTTACCGCAATTCTTCCGCGCGGAAAAGATACGATGTCGAATCCCGTGTTTGCCGGTTGGTGGTCGCTCAACGGCAACGGCGAAATGACAGGTACGACGTGGGTGGAAGAATCGGGCTTTCTCGAAGGGCCCGTGATGATCACGAACACGCATAGCGTCGGCGTGGTTCGCGACGCGGTCATTCAATGGCGCGTCAATCATGGGCAGCCCGATCCGACAGGCTATTGGTGGTCGCTGCCCGTGGTCGCGGAAACGTGGGATGGCTGGCTGAACGACATCAACGGTTTTCACGTTAAGCCCGAGGACGCTTTTCATGCGATTGATTCCGCGCACGGCGGCCCCGTCGAAGAAGGCAACGTCGGCGGCGGCACGGGAATGATTTGCAATGAATTCAAAGGTGGCATCGGAACTTCTTCGCGCAGGTTCGCGATCAAGGGCACGAGCTACACCGTGGGCGTTCTGGTGCAGTGCAATTACGGCGTGCGGCCGAATCTTCGCATCGCGGGCGTTCCCGTCGGGAAGGAAATTCCTGAGGAGGCGGCTTACAGCTCCTCTTCATTTGGCGAACTCGATCGCGGTTCGATCATCGTCGTTGTGGCCACGGATGCGCCGCTTGTTTCCCATCAACTGAAGCGATTGGCGCGGCGCGTTTCTCTCGGACTTGGCCGCAATGGAAGCATCTCCGGCAACGGCTCGGGCGATATTTTCATCGCATTTTCGACGGCAAACTCCGGTGTCGACGGCGCCGATCACGTCGTCGAACTAAAAATGCTGCCCAACGATCTGCTCGAAGAAGTGTTTGCCTCGACTGTGCAGGCCACCGAAGAAGCGGTGATCAATGCCATGGTTGCCGCCGAAACCATGACGGGCATCGAGAATCACAAAGTGATTGCGCTGCCGCACGACCGGCTGCGCGAAGTGCTCAAGAAATACAATCGCCTTGGCGCAATGAAGGAGTACGTGCATTTTCTGAGCAGCGCTGGGCAAACGAAAGCCATTGCGTGTGAATTGTGTCTACAGCTTTTTGCGGCAGACATTGCTGATTGTTTTCATCGGCATTTTGGCTTGTTCTTGTTCTTCGCATCCGCCGCCGTCTCTCGCGATCACTCACGTCACGCTTATTGACGCCACTGGCGCCGCTCCCCAGCCTGACATGACGGTTTTTCTCGCCGATGAGCAAATCGCCGCGATTGGGCCGTCAAAGTCGGTTTTCATTCCGCGCAAGACAAAGACATTTGACGCGACCGGCAAATTCCTCATCCCCGGCCTCGTCGACATGCACGTTCACCTCACCGGCGCCGGAGAGCCAACGGGCAGCCGCGAATTTATTCTTCCGCTGCTTCTCGCGAATGGAATCACGACAGTTCGTGACATGGGCGGCGACCTCGAATCCCTGCTCAAGCTGCGCCAAGAAATAGAGCACGGACAGTTGCAGGCTCCGCGGATTTTCTTTGCCGGCCCATACCTCGATGGGAATCCGCCGTTTTTCCAGCCTTCGCTGGTCGTCACCAATTCCGCTGAAGCCAGCGAAGATATTCACTCTTTGATTTCGCGCGGCGCCGATTTCATCAAGGTGCAATCCAATCTCAGCCGTGACGCGTATTTTGCGATTGCGGATGTTTGCCGCCGCGAGCACATCACATTCGTTGGGCACGTTCCCGATCGCGTCACCGCCGGCGAAGCTTCCGATGCTGGGCAGAAAAGCATCGAGCATCTCACAGGCGTGCTTCGCGCCTGTTCAAACGACGAGCCGCTTCTCATTCGCAAACAGTTTGCCGCCGGTCCCAAGAAAGGAACGAAGGCGCAATCCCGGGACCGCGAACTTTCGTGGCAGCGCGAACTGTTGGAAAGTTATTCGGACCAGCAAGCCGCAGAGCTGATTGCAAAATTCATCCGCAATCAAACCTGGCAGGTGCCTACGTTGATCCTTCTACGCAATGATGCTTATCCCACGCCGGAGACGGATCCTTCGCGCGATTCTCGGCGAAAGTACATTCCGCTGCAGGTTCTGGCGAATTGGCAGAAGGGCGCGAAAGACCGCGACAAGGGTGCAACGCCGCTGGAGTTCTCTCTGCGTTCCGGCTTGATGCAAGCGTCGCTTCACATCGTCGGCAAAATGAACACGGCGGGCGTTCCCATCATGGCGGGCACGGATACTACGGCGCCTTTCATTTTTCCGGCTCTAGCCTGCATGAAGAATTCGCGCTGCTGGTTCAGGCAGGACTGACGCCGATGCAGGCGCTGCAAGCTGCAACAAAACTTCCTGCGGAATTTTTAGGCAAGCTGCAAACGCAAGGCACTGTTGAGCAGGGCAAGATTGCGGATCTCGTGTTGCTCGACTCCAACCCGCTTGAAGACATCCACAACACGCAGAAAATTCGCGCCGTTATCCTTCGCGGCAAGCTTCTGGACAGAAGTTTTCTGGATGAAATCTTAGCTAAGGAAGAGGAATTCGCAAAAGCTCATTGATCGAACAGTGTGGACTTTTCAAATTATTGTACATGATTTGTCCGCGATTTTCTTGCCGGGCCGAAAATCACTTTTTAATATTCCTCATGCACACTAGATCACCGGCACCGCGGTCTTTCTCGCCGGATTGAAGAAAGGCAGCGCCACCACTTTCGCGGAAACGGTGTGGCGCACGGCTTCGACAGTCATCTCGATGTTCACCGTCGCGCCCACCGATGACTTATCGCGGTTTACGCACGCAAGCGCGATCATCTTTTTGAGTGTTGGCGACCACGTGGTGGACGTCGCTTTTCCTACTTGTTTGCCGGCGTGATAGACAGGCACTGCAACGCGCGATGCCACGCTTGGCACTTGCGGGGCCATTCCCATTTTGTCGTAGAGCGCTTCGACCTCGTTCCAATTAATTTCCAGACCAACCAGTGCGCGCGCGGCGCCGCCCTTCTTCTTTTCCCTGGCCAGCGCTTCGCGTCCGACAAAATTATCTTTCTTCAAGTCCACCAGTTTTCCGAGACCAATCTCTGATGGCGAAAACTTTTGCGATTCGATGACCGCCTTTTTACTCGATGTATAGTCCACTTCGATCAAGATCAGGCCCGCTTCAATCCGGGCGATATCCAGCGCAATCATTCCTGCGGGATGAATATCGAACGCTTTTCCTTTTTTGATCAGCTCATCCCACACTTTTCCAGCGTTTTTCCACGGCATCCAAATTTCAAATCCCAGGTCGCCCGTGTATCCCGTTCGCGAAATGTCCACCGGAACGCCCGCGATTTGGCCGCGCGTCACCCGGAAATATTTCAAGTTCGCTATATCCGCGTCCGTCACGGCATGCAGGAGTTTCGCCGAGGTCGGCCCTTGCAGCGCCAGAGCCGCCACCTGTTCGGAGATGTCTTCGATTTTCACGTCCAGCGCGAGGGCATTTTGTTGAAACCAGCGCAGGCTCGGGTCGGCTGCGGTCCAGCGGTAGTCGTTTTCGCCGAGCCGCGTGATGGTTCCGTCGTCAATCACTTTTCCTTCTGGATCGCACCAGCAGCAGTAAATGACCTGGTCGATCGCGACTTTATTGATGTCGCGTGAAATTACGCGGTTGACGAAGCGCGTCGCGTCGCTTCCCGTGATGCGGTATTTGAAGAGCGGAGAAATATCGATCAGCGCGGCGGAATTGCGGATGGCGTTGTACTCGTGCTCGTGATGCATCTCGTACACGCTGACGGTGTAATAGCCCGACCATTCGCGGTAGTTCAGGCTTTCGCAAAGCGCGAGCGTTTTGTCATGAAATGCGGTTCCGACGGGCACGATTCCTCCGAAGCTCCTGTGCGGCGCACGCTACAGGAAGGAAATCGGATTATAGGTGCGAACTTCGCGCCGCGGCAAGCCGTTGTGTCTGCGTGTGCCCATGCGCGGCAAGCGCCCAACTCTCGCGTTCGCTGGCTTGTCTGAAACGACCCGGATAGAATGAAGCGTGGAAGTGATAAAAGGCGGGATAAAGATGCCGGGCAACGGCGCAACGCAGGCAAGAGTTCTGGGGCTCGACGCGAAGGACAACGTTCTCGTGGCGCTGACCGATTTGCGTAAAGGGTGAAACGGTAAGTTACTTGGGGAACGAATACGTCTTGTTGTCCGATGTGCCTGCTAAACATAAGTTTTTGACGCAAGACGTGAGCGCCGGCGGCGACGTTATTATGTACGGCGTTCTCGTGGGCACGACTGTCGAGAGTCTTCGGCGCGGAGATTTACTTTCCACTCGCAATATCCGTCATGCCGCTGCGTCTTTCCAGGAAACGGAAGTGGCCGGTCCGCACTGGAATCCTCCAAATGTCTCCGCATGGGCGAACAAAACATTTCTTGGATATCACAGAGACGATGGTCAGGTGGGTTCGCGGAATTATTGGCTCGTTCTTCCACTCGTTTTTTGCGAAAACCGAAATCTGGCGGTTTTGAAACAGGCTTTTGAAGAAGAATTGGGTTTTGCGGCGCCTCAGATTTACCGCAGTCAAGTTGCGGAGCTGGCGCGGCTTTATCGCGAAGGGAAATCGGAAGAGCTGAAGAAGGCCGCGTTCGGCGAGATGCAGCGCGCGAGCGCTTCCCCTAAAGTTTTCAGGAACATCGACGGCATCAAGTTTCTTTTGCATGAGGCTGGGTGCGGCGGGACGCACGAGGATGCCAGGAATCTTTGCGGTCTGCTGGCTGGCTACATTCACCATCCGAATGTCGCCGGCGCCACCGTCTTGAGCCTCGGCTGCCAGCATGCGCAAGTTTCCATGCTCCTTGAAGAGATCAAGCGCCGCGACCCGAATTCCAAGAAGCGCGTCTTAATTTATGAGCAGCAGAAAAGTCCTTCCGAAGCAGCGATGATGAGCAAGGCCATCCGCGAAACTTTTTTGGCCATGGTGGAGGCGGACAAAATCACGCGGCAACCTGCGCCGCTTTCGAAACTAACGCTTGGCTTGCAATGCGGCGGGTCCGATGGTTTTTCCGGGCTCTCGGCGAATCCCGCCATCGGGCACGTCTCCGACATCATCTCGGCGCTCGGAGGAATCGGTATCCTTTCCGAATTTCCGGAACTGTGCGGCGTGGAACAGCAGCTGATTGATCGTTGCGTTCGCAAAGAAGTTGCGGACCGTTTTGCGAACCTTATGAGGGACTACGCGGCACGCGCCAAGGCGGTGCGCGCGAGCTTCGAAATGAATCCTTCGCCGGGCAATATCCGCGATGGATTGCTGACGGATGCGATGAAATCCGCGGGAGCGGCGAAGAAAGGCGGCACATCTCCCGTCACCGCCGCGGTGGACTATCCGGAATACTGCACCGAGCCGGGATTGAATCTGCAGTGCACGCCGGGGAGCGACGTGGAATCCGTCTCGGCGCAAGTGGGAGCCGGCGCGAATGTGATTCTCTTTACGACGGGATTGGGCACGCCAACGGGAAATCCGATCGCGCCGGTTCTGAAAATTTCGACCAATTCGAATCTCGCGCAGCGCATGTCTGACATCATCGATATCGACACGGGCGGGATTATCACGGGCGAGACCAGCATCGAGCAAATGGGCGAAAAGATCCTGGAGCGCGTGATTCAGGTGGTCAGCGGGGAAGCCCGCACAAAAGCGGAGTTGCTCGGCCAAGACGATTTTATTCCGTGGAAACGGGGAGTTTCGCTTTGAGAAGGGAACAGCGGTCGCCGTGAAAGCTCTTTTGCTTTCGCAATACAAGCATCTGGAAATTGCCGATCTTCCAGAGCCGACACCGGGCCGCGGTGAAGTCCTCGTAAGCGTGGCGGCCTGCGGAATCTGCGGCAGCGACGTTCACGGCTACGATGGGTCGTCTGGCCGGCGGATTCCGCCAATTGTGATGGGGCACGAAGCTGCGGGAACAATCGCTGCGCTGGGCGCTGGCGTAAGCGGATTTGCGGAGGGCGATCGAGTCACTTTCGATTCGACTATCTTTTGCGGCGCTTGCAACAACTGCCGTCGCGGAGACGTGAATCTTTGCGACAACCGCCAAGTGCTGGGAGTTTCGTGCGCCGAGTTTCGCCGCGCCGGCGCTTTTGCGGAATATGTCGCCGTTCCTTCGCGCATACTTTATCGCTTGCCGGAAAATCTTTCGTTTAACGAAGCGGCGATGCTGGAGGCGGTGTCGGTCGCGCTGCATGGAGTTTCCTTGGCGCAAATTTCTAGGGGCAGCACGGCATTGGTGGTCGGAGCGGGAATGATTGGCTTGCTCACTCTGCAAGCTTTGCGTGCGGCAGGCTGCTCGACAATTTATGTCGCCGATTTGGACAGCACGCGGCTCAAACTCGCTCAAGAGGTCGGAGCGACGGCGGTTCTGTCTTCAGAAAAAGATGTGGCGGCGCAGGTGATGCAGCTCACCGGCGGAGTTGGCGTTGATGTGGTCATCGAAGCTGTCGGCAGAAACGAAACGGTGAAGGCTTCTATCGAGAGTGTTCGAAAGGGCGGCACGGTCGTTTTAGTTGGCAATATTTCGCCGGAAGTGACGCTGCCACTGCAAAAAGTCGTGACGCGGCAAATCCGCCTGCAAGGCTCGTGCGCATCCGCTGGAGAATATCCGCGCGCTATCGAACTGCTGGCAAGTGGCGCGATTCAGGTGAAGCCCTTGATCACTGCGGTTGCCCCGCTGGAGGAAGGTCCGCGCTGGTTTGAAAGACTTTATGCGCGCGAACCCAACTTGATGAAAGTGATTCTTACTCCGGAGACGGTTTCGTGAGCGACGGTCTGTTCGATCTCGGCGGACGCGTCGCGCTCGTTACCGGAACCAGCCGAGGACTCGGCCAATATATGGCGCGCGCTCTCGCGAAAGCCGGCGCGGATCTTGTGCTCACAAGCCGCGACATCAATCGCTTGCTTCGTTCGAAGCGGAAATAAAAGTCGCTCGGCCGCCGCGCTTTTTCCGTCGAGCTCGATGTCCGCAGCCAGGAGAGCATCGAGAAAATGGCGGCCGGCGCAGAAGCCGCGTTTGGCCACCTGGATATTCTCGTGAACAATGCCGGCTGCAACGTGCGCAAGCCGGCGCTCGACGTGACTTGGGACGACTGGAATTTGATTCTGGAGACCAATCTGCGCGGCAGTTTTTTTGTCGCTCAAGCTGTCGCGCGCGGCATGATTGCTCGCCGTTATGGGCGCATCATCAACATCGGCTCCGTCACCACTGTTGCCGGCTATGCGGGACTCGCGCCTTATGGCGCAAGCCGCGGCGGCATAAAGCAATTGACGATGAGTCTGGCCGATGACTGGGGCAAGCACGGCGTCACTGTGAATTGTCTTGCGCCGGGATGGTTTCGCACGGAACAGAACAAAGTTTTGTACGAGAATAAAGAATGGGTCGAATATCTCTGCGATCGCATTCCATTGAAACGTCCGGGCCAGCCGCAGGATCTGGATGCGGCGGTCGTATTTCTTGCGGCGGAGTCGAGCCGCTATATAACAGGGCAAACGCTGCTTGTGGATGGCGGAATCTCCACTGGCGCAACGCGCGCATTGGTCGAGCCTGCAAAGACAGCGCAGATCATCCTCGAGAATCAGACTAGGAGCACTCAAAATGACGCAACGGTGTTATTTCGAGTGCCGCACTTCGCCGCGGGCGGCTGACGGGGCTTTTGCGATGCGCATTTTGCGGGCTTCTCGCCGCGTTGCTTTGCTCCGCCACGTTGCGCGGCGGCCGCTGCCGAAAAAAGCAAAACTTTGCAAATCTATTTTGTAGATGTGGAAGGCGGCCAAGCGACGCTCTTTGTCACGCCGGAAGGAAAGTCTCTGCTGATCGATACGGGCTGGCCTGGTTTCGACGGCCGCGACGCGGATCGCATCGTCGCCGTGGCAAAATTGGCCGGCATAGCGAAAATCGATTTCGTGCTCCTCACGCACTATCACGTGGATCATACGGGCGGAGTCCCTCAACTCGCCGCGAAAATTCCCGTGGGAACTTTCATCGATCACGGGGAGAATCGCGAACCTGGAGACGCGGATACGGAGCGGGCGTGGCAAGACTATCAAGCGCTGCTGGCGAAGAGAAAATTCAAACGGATGATCGCCAAACCCGGCGATGATTTGCCTGGCGCTGGCCTGGAAGCGAAGGTCATCAGCGCTGATGGGGCACTGCTTGAGAAGCCACTGCCTGGGGCAGGCGGCGCGAATCCGGCTTGCGATATGGCTCCGCAGCCTCCCGCGGATCAAACAGAAAATGTCCGCTCGCTTGGAGTGCTTCTCACATTCGGGAAGCTACGCATTCTGGATTTGGGAGATTTGACGAAAGACAAAGAAAGAGAGCTAGTATGCCCGGTGAATAGACTCGGCCGAATCGACATCTACGTCGTTTCTCATCACGGATGGTCGCAGAGCAACAGTCCTTTGTTTTTGGATAGCATCGCTCCGCGCGTCGCCATCATGGACAACGGCGCCGCAAAGGGAGGCTCTCCCTCTTCTTGGGACGCCATCGAAAAATCACCCGTGCTCGAAGACCTCTGGCAACTTCATTTTTCAGACGAGGGCGGCGCCTCGCATAATGTGGCCGATTCCTTCATCGCAAACAGCACGGGGCCGGACGCGGGCAACTATCTCAAGCTCACCGCCTTTTCGGACGGCAGCTTCGACGTTTACAACGCGCGAACGCAAGCAACGAAACACTACGCGCCAAAATCCAGAAACTAAGCTCACTGAGTTTTGTGAATTACGCCGGTTCAGGCACGGGCTCCATTCGTCCAAGCAGAAAAATATAGGCCGCAATGCTGATGAGAAGAATCGCCGTCGCCGCCACAAAAGCCCACGCATAAGAATGCGTGATCTGCACGACGTAGCCAGTGACAATCGGCGCGGCGATCGCAGCAAGCTGATTGCTGAAATTCAAAATTCCGCCGACTGTGCCAACACTCTCTTTTGGAGCAATCAGCGAAGGGATCGACCATCCTACCGGCGATGCTGCGGACAATCCGCCGATCGAAATGCTGATCCAGAAAACCGCGCCAGCGGCGCTTTGAGCGTGCGCGGTGCCGAGAATGCCGAGTCCGAGACTTGTTCCTCCGATGAGAACGACCTGGCGAACGCGAACGGCGTTCCAGCCGCGCTGGATCAGCGCATCGACAAGCCATCCACCAACGACGAGATCCGTGAGAGTCGCAAACAGCCACGGCACGCTGGTGTACACGACGGAGTGAAGCAAATCGACATGATGGACGGCTAGAAAATAGGAAGGCAGCCAGGTCAAGAGCAGATAGAAAGTATAGTTGTAGCCGAAGCAAATCCTAGCGCCAGGCCACAAACTCTTCGCTGCCGGAGCAGATACCAGAGCGGCGCACCTTTCGCGGCTCTGCGCTTGATCTTCGGGCTGCGCTCCGCCTTTCGCGATGAATTGACGCTCTGCATCCGAGAGCCGCTTGTCTTCGCTCGGGTTTCGGTAGAACGCATAGAACAAAATAAAATAGAGAATGCTGATGAATCCCGTCGACGGCGAAACTCCATCGCCAGCCAAAATGCAGAAGCAGAATGCCGAGCAGCGGCACTCCAATGGCGGAAGAAAATTTTGCCATCGAGTCGAAGATTGCGGTCGCCAGGCTGCGTTCTTGTTTGGGAAACCAGTAGCCGATGGCTTTGGAATTTGCGGGAAACGTGGGCGCTTCGCCGATTCCCAGAAGCAGCCGCGCGGCGAGGAAACCGCCAATGCCGGTGGAAACCGCCGCGCCAAAGGAAGCCACGGCCCAGAGAATCGTGCTGATGCGGCCTACGCGCCGCACTCCAAATTGGTCCAGCAACAAACCGGAAGGGAGTTGAAGCGCCGCGTACGTCCAATTGTAGGCGCTCGACAAATAGCCGAACGTGACTGCGGAAATTCCGAAGGCGGCGTTGAGTGCATCTTTCGAGACGGAAAGATTCACGCGATCGAAATAGTTGACGAGGACTCCGAAGCCGAGAAGGCACGCGATCGCCCATCTGCGTCGGGGGACGCGGTCCGGTTCAGAAATTGTGTGGTCCAGGGTCGCGCGGCATGAAAATGTTTTCTCGAGCTGTTCCTCCGTCAGAATCTTGCAGAAGAGTTCCGCTCCAATCGCCGGGCAGAGTATCCCATAAGAAGGTAGAAACGGTGGTTACCTTTCGAGATTTGCGGGAAAAGGCAGGGCTTGGTGCTAGTTCGGCAGTGTGCCTCAAACTGATGCGTCTGAGCTATGCTTGTGGACTTGCCCCGCTTCTACCCCTCGCAGTAGACTACGCCGTCTTCCATTCAGGTTGGTTTGGCAAAGAGAGCTCAAATCCTCGAACTCAACGGACAAACAAAATGAATCCACTCTCGACTCGACGCGATTTTCTTCGCACCACAGCGGCTGCCGGCGCCGGACTTCTGCTTTCGCATCCGGCCAGTGCCGCGAAAAATAAGTCCGTTCTACTGTTCACGAAATCTTCCGGCTTCGAGCATGCCGTCATCAAAGTCGCGGACGGGAAACCCAGCATTGCCGAAACGGCCATTCGCTCTTTTGCCGCGCAGAACCATTTTGATCTCACCGCATCAAAGACGGCCGTATTTTCGACTCGAAAGAGTTTCACGAGTATGCCGCGGTCATCTTCTTTACGACCGGCGACCTCACCGCAGGAAGGCACCGACAAGAATCCGCCCATGTCTGTGCAAGGCAAGCAGGCTTTTCTCGATGCGATTCAAAATGGCATGGGGTTCGTCGGCATTCATGCTGCCACCGACACTTTCCACACACCGCCGGATACGCCGGATCTTTCGAATCGTTACATCGCGCATGGCGAGCAGTCCGATCCGTATATTCGGATGATCGGCGGCGAGTTCATCATCCACGGCCAAGACAAAGATCCTCGCCTGCAGACCGCGAACGTCATCATCAACGATCCGAAGTTTCCCGGCCTCGATGGAGTGCAATCTCCGGTGAGTTTGATGGAAGAATGGTATTCGATGAAGGATTTTGCGCCCGACCTTCATGTGATCTGCACGCTGGACACTTCCACGATGAATGGTCTCGCTTACAAGCGCGCGCCGTATCCCGTCGTTTGGGCGCGTATGAACGGGCAAGGGAAGAGTGTTCTACAACGCCATCGGTGACCGCGCCGAAAATTGGCAGAACACTTTTTTCCTCAATCTGCTGGCAGGCGGAATTCGCTGGGCGATCGGCGATGCGAACGCGTCGGTTTCGCCTAATTTAAAGACCGCGGCTCCGGGTTACGCCGAGATTCCGCCGCCGTATCCGCCGCGAGCGAAATAACTTCCGTTAGCCCGCGTCATTAATTTGAAGTTGTGTCTTCTCAACCACGGGAATTGCCGACCTAGGCACGATGGAGTGCTCTCCTTCGGCTGACTCCACATAGCGCGTCAAGTGTAAGTTGACGGTTGGCGAGTTCCGACCGGAGTGCGCTGCGCCGCCGCACTTTGAGCCGCGGGGAAAGTAGTTTGAGAAGTCTTAAATGCTCGACCGGAGCGGCAGAATCTCCCGATTCGGCGGAAATTTCCTGCGACCACTGATTCGGCGATTGCCGGTTGCAAGGAAACCAACAACCGGATAGCGACGTCATACTTTGTGCCTAGTTGTATTCCTTCCAGCCAAAACGGGTTTGCGGGTCGGCGTCGCATCTTCTCTGGGTCGAAATGCACAACGATTGCCATTTCCGCCGCCCCTTGTGCCACACCGCGGCTGCCAGTAAAATGTCCCGGCTTCCAGTCGCATCGCATCTTCTTTTCAGTGCGCATATTTAACGGGGTCTATTCTGCATGGCGCAGCACTACGACGTTATCGTCATCGGCGGCGGCCACAACGGGCTGGTGAACGCCGCGTACCTTGCCAAGGCAGGGAAGAAGGTGCTGGTCCTCGAACGCCGCCACGTTCTCGGCGGCGCCGCCGTTACGGAAGAAATCATTCCCGGTTTTCTTTTTTCCGAGTGTTCTTACGTGGTCTCGCTGCTTCGCCCGGAAATTATTCGCGAGCTAGATCTTCCGCGCCACGGTCTCGAAATCCTTCCGCTCGACGGCACCTTCACGCCCATGCCCGATGGCAATCATCTCTGGCGCATGAACGATCATGCGCGCACGCACCGCGAAATTCGCCGCCATTCCCGCGTCGACGCCGAAGCCTACGACGAATTTTCAAAGATGATGACGCCGATGTGCCGCTTCGTGAAGCCCATGCTCTCGATGATTCCGCCGGATCCCACCACTCTCAATCCCGGCGATCTCAAGCAGCTTCACTTCCTCATGCAGCGGTTCCGCAGCCTTTCTTCCGACGAGCGCTACACACTCATCCAGCTCATGACCATGAGCGCCGCCGATTTCCTCGACCAGTGGTTTGAGACCGACGTGCTCAAAGCCACCATGTCCGCTTCGGGCATCATCGGCACTTTTCTCGGCATTCGCTCGCCGGGCACCGCTTACGTTTTGCTTCATCACTACATGGGCGAAATTGACGGCGCGTTCCGCTCCTGGGGCTTCAGCCGCGGCGGCACTGGAGCCATCTCCAATGCCATCGCCGATGCGGCTCGCGAAGCGGGCGTCGAAATTCGCACGCAAGCTCCCATCGGGAAAATTCTGGTCAAAAATGGCCGCACTTGCGGCGTGGCGCTGCAATCCGGCGAAGAAATCTCCGCCAACGTCGTCTCCTCCAGCGTCGATCCGCATCTCACCTTTGAGAAATTTCTCGAACCCAGCGAGCTGCCCTGCGGATTTTCTCGAAGGCGTGCGTCGTTACAAATACCGCGGCTCCTCCGGCAAAGTGAATCTCGCGCTCGACGCGCTGCCGGATTTCAAGTGCCTGCCCGGCTCCGGCGCGCATCTTCGCGGCGCGATTTCCATTTCTCCCAGCATCGAATACATGGAACGCGCCTACGACGATGCCAAGTACGGCAATTTTTCGCGCAGGCCTTACATTGATATGGTCATTCCCAGCCTGACCGATCCCAGCGTCGCGCCTCCGGGCAAGCACGTGATGTCCTGCTTCGTTCAATACGCGCCATACAAACTTGCCAAGGGCACCTGGGACGATCAGCGCGAAGCCTTCGGCGACGCTGTCATCAACACCATCGCCGAGCACGCTCCCAACATCAAAAAAATTATCACTGGCCGCCAGATTCTCACGCCGCTCGATCTCGAGCGCGAATTTGGCCTCACCCAAGGAAACATTTTTCAGGGCGAACTTTCTCTCGAGCAGCTCTTTTTCTTCGCCCCGTTCCTGGCTGGGCTTACTACCGCACTCCCATCGACAACCTTTATATGTGCGGCTCCGCCACGCATCCCGGCGGCGGCATCATGGGCGCACCCGGCCGCATCGCCAGCCAGGTCATTCTGAAAGATTGGAAGAAATCCGAAGATCCTCGCGCGTTCGAACGGGAGCAAGAACTAATCATGCCCATCGGACAGCGCGTAGCTATCATCGGCGGCGGCCACAACGCACTCATCACCGCGTTCTATCTCGCAAAAGGCGGTTTCAAGCCGGTCGTTCTCGAACGCCGTGAAATGATTGGTGGTGGCGCGATCACCGAGGAATTTCATCCCGGCTTCCGCGTTTCCACGCTTAGCGCACACGGTCGGGCCACTTCGCGCTGACGTTGCTCGCGATCTTCAGCTGGAAAAATTCGATTGCGAAATTCTTCGCCCCGATCCGCGCGTCTTCGCTCCGCGCCCCGACGGCCAAGCGCTGCTTTTCTATGACAATATCGCCAAGACCGCCGGCGGCATCGCGCGTCTCTCCGCAAAAGACTCCGCAAAATACGCGCAATTCGCCGCTTCGCTGGAAGAAATCTCCGGCTTCTTCGCGCAACTGTGTTCCATCACGCCGCCCGCCATCGACACGCCTTCTCCCGAAGATCTCTGGCATCTCTTCAAGACTGGCCGCCACGTTCGCAGCCTTGGCAAGAGCGGCATTTTCGACCTGCTCCGCTGGGGCCCGATGGCCGTCGCGGATTTCGTGGCCGAATTTTTTGAAACTGAATTGCTCCGCGCCGTCATCGCCGCTCGCGGAATTTTCGGCACCGCGCTCGGGCCGTGGTCTGCCGGTTCCACCGCGGTCCTTCTTCTCCGCGCCGCTGTCGATCCCAATCCAGCCGGTTCCGCTGCATTTCCGCGCGGAGGACTCGGCTCTTTCACCCACGCTCTCGCCGACGCCGCCCGTAAAGCCGGCGCAGAAATTCGCACCAATGCCGAAGTCCAGCACATTCGCGTAAAAGACGGCGCCGTCACCGGACTGGTTCTCGCCGATGGCGAGGAAATCGCCGTCGAAGCCGTCGTCTCTGGTGTAGATCCCAAGCGCACTTTTTTCAAACTCATCGATCCCACTCAGCTCGATCCGACTTTCGCTCTGCGCATTCGTAACATTCCGCGCCAATGGCACGGTCGCCAAAGTCAATCTCGCTCTCGGCGGTCTCCCAACTTTTCCCGCGCTCACGGACGCGATCGCTCCCGATGGTTTCATCAAGGCGCTCTCCGGCCGCATTCACATCGGTCCTGAAATCGATTATCTCGAACGCGCCTTCGACGCTTCTAAATACGGCGAATTTTCCGCCTCGCCCTATCTCGATGTGACTATTCCCACGCTTCTCGATCCCGCTCTCGCGCCAGAAGGCAAGCACGTGCTTTCCGCATACGTCCAATTCGCTCCCTTCAAACTTTCCGCTGCCTCCGCCGATGGCAAAACCTCTGTTAAATCGGAATCGAATTGGGAGGGCCGACGGAAAGACCTGGGCGACACCGTGGTCAAAACTCTTTCCGAGTACGCCCCCGATCTCCCCGGCCTCATCGAACACATGCAGGTCATCACTCCTCAAGACCTCGAAACCATCTACGGTTTTACCGGCGGCCACATTTTCCATGGCGAGCTTGCCCTCGACCAGCTTTTCACCATGCGCCCCGTCCTCGATTGGGCCCGTTACAAAACGCCGATCCGCGGACTTTACCTCTGCAGTTCCGGCACGCATCCCGGTAACGGTCTGACCGGCGCATCCGGCGCCAACGCCGCCCGCGAAATCATCCACGACCTCAGGTAGTGGTACAACCAATCTCGATCTTGTCGAAGGAGCGAGGTACTCATGGATCGCGACAATCCGATAGTCAAACTATGCGTCGACGGCATGAAGGCGGAATCGGAAGGCACAATGGACGATGCGCGCCGGCTCTTCGTCCAAGCGTGGGAACAGAGCAAGAACGACTTTGAAGCTTGCATCGCAGCTCATTACGTTGCGAGACACCAGAAGACCTTAGAAGAAGCGCTGCATTGGAACAAAGAGGCGCTGGATCGCGCGGACGCGGTAAATGACGAGCGAGTTCACGGTTTTTATCCATCTCTCTACCTGAACCTTGGCAAGGCCCATGAAGATCTTGGCAATTGGGAGCAAGCCAAGAGACACTACAAGTTGGCGGCAGCTAAGATGAGCAACCTTCCACTCGAAGGAAGGTATGGCGGTGTAGTTCGCGACGGAATCAAACGGGGACTACAGCGAGTCCCCTAATTTGCAAGCTATTCACATGATCCACATCGACCGCGCGAAACTCCAAGCTCTCCACCAGCGCGAAGAAAAGCGCTTCGTCGCCGACCATCCGCGCTCCGCCGAACTCTATCTGCGCGCGCAATCCTCTCTTCTCGGCGGCGTCCCCATGAACTGGATGAACAAATGGGCCGGCGCTTTCCCCGTCTTCGTAAAATCCGCCAGCGGTGCGCATTTCACTGACGTTGACGGCCGCGATTACGTCGATCTCTGCCTCGGCGATACTGGCGCAATGACAGGTCACTCGCCACAGATTGTTGCTGACGCTGTCGCGCGCCGCGTCCGCGAAGGCATCACCCTCATGCTTCCCACCGAGGACGCGCTCTGGGTAGGCGAAGATCTCCAACGCCGTTTCGGACTCCCTTATTGGCAATTCACGCTGACGGCTACCGATGCCAACCGTTTTTCAATTCGCATCGCCCGCGAAATCACACAGCGCCCTAAAATCCTTGTCTTTCACTACTGCTATCACGGGACGGTAGACGAGTCTTTCGCCACGCTCGAAAACGGCGTCGTCGGCCCGCGCCGCGGCAACATCGGTCCTCCTATAAATCCTGCTGAAACCACGCGCGTTGTTGAGTTCAATGATCTGCAGGCCCTCGAAGCTGCGCTCAAGCATCACGACGTCGCCTGCGTGCTCGCCGAGCCCGCCATGACTAACGTAGGCATCATTCTGCCCGACAATGGCTATTGGGCCGCCGCGCGCGAATTGACTCAGCGTTACGGCACGCTTCTCATCGCCGACGAAACCCACACCATCTGCGCTGGACCCGGCGGCTGCACCCGCGAATGGAATCTTCAACCGGATATTCTTGTATTCGGCAAGCCCATCGGCGGCGGCATTCCCGGCGCCACTTACGGCGTCACCAAAGAAGTCGCCCAGCGAATCGCCGGGCGCCTCCATCTCGAAGACGTTGATGTAGGCGGTATCGGCGGCACGCTAGCTGGCAACGCGCTCTCCCTCGCCGCCATGCGAGTCACGCTCGAGCACATCCTGACGCCAGCCGCCTTCGCACACATGATCCCGCTAGCTAACCGCTTCGCCGATGCCGTCGCCGACCAAATCCGCGCCGTTGGCCTTCCTTGGAACGTCACCCGCCTGGGCGCTCGCGCCGAATACACCTTTGCCTCACATGCACCCCGCAATGGCGGCGAATCCGCCGCAGCGGCCGACTTCGAACTCGAGCGTTTCCTTCATCTCTATGCTCTCAACCGCGGCGTCCTCCTAACTCCGTTTCATAACATGGCCCTAATGTGCGCCGCCACGACTGAAGCCGACGTCAACCTCCACACAAAAATCTTCGTCGAAGCCACCCGCGAGCTAACTTCGTAGGGGTACGGCATGCCGTGCCCGTCTTCTGTCGAAACTGTACGTACTGTTGTATTGACAAATAAGATGACCCCGGCTAAATTGAATGACGTGGCCCGCTGAATATGCGCTTCGAGTGGGACGAAAACAAAAACCGGCAAAATCTCCGCAAACACGACGTCCGCTTTGAAACTGCCGTTCTTGTCTTTGACGATCCGCGGCCATTTCTCAGCGTGATTATTCCGTTGAAGAGGAAGAACGCTGGATAACTGTTGGAGCCATCGGTCCGGCTTCAATTCTTCTGGTGGTGCATGCTCTGTATGAAGAACCGATGGAACAAGTTATCCGCATCATTTCAGCGCGAGCAGCGGAATCCCGCGAAAGGAAAGCCTATGCGGAAGCTCACAAAAGGCCAGAAACGAGACGTGGCGGCCATCGCCGCAAAAAAAGACGCGAACATTGATTTTTCCGACATGCCTCCCGTCGTCGATTGGACTAGAGCAGAAGTCGGCAAGTTCTATCGCCCGGCAAAAAAGCCGGTCACCATACGCATAGATGTCGACGTACTCGAATGGCTGCAAGCCGATGGGCGCGGTTATCAAACCAAAGCGAACTGGCTACTTCGGCACGCAATGGATCATTTCACTAGAAGGGAACTCGGCGATCGCAGGAAATCCACGCGGGAAAACTCCCGTGCCCGCAAGAGAAAGGCATGATGTTCGGCTCAGTAAGCTTTGCGAAGCGCCCGGCGTATGGCCATAGCTCGTCGACCAAGACCGTCCGGTCTGTCTGGGCGGTACCTTGTCGCAAATTCAATCCCCGCTGTACAATTCTTTGTTTGCCCACCGAGGAGGGAACCCGCCATGGCCACGGCCGAAGCGAAAATCCAAATGTCTGAGTTCACCAACGAGCCTTTTGTCGATTTTTCTAAACCCGAAAACCGCAAAGCTATGGAAGATGCGCTGAAAAAGGTCGCCTCCGAATTTGGCCGCGAATATCCCATGTACATTGGCGGACAAAAAGTCATCACCACGGCCAAGCGGACTTCGACCAATCCATCGCACCCCACGCAAATTTTAGGCATCTTTCAGGAAGCCAACACCGACCACGCCAACCAGGCCGTCGATGCCGCCTTCAAGGCTTTCGATTCCTGGAAGCGCGTTCCAGCCGAAGAGCGTGTCGAAATTCTTCTGCGCGCCTCGGACATCATTCGGAAGCGCAAATTCGAGCTGTCAGCCTGGATTTGTTATGAGGTTGGCAAGTCTTGGGCGGAAGCTGACGCCGACACCGCCGAAACCATCGACTTTCTCGAATTCTATTGCCGCGAAATGCTTCGTTTTGCCGGGCCACAAACTGTCGTACCCATGAAGGGCGAGAGGAACTATCTCAAATATATTCCGCTGGGTGTCGGCGCCGTCATTCCGCCGTGGAATTTCCCCGCGGCCATTGCCGCCGGAATGAGTGCTGCATCGCTGGTGACTGGCAACACTGTCGTTCTCAAGCCGTCCGAGGAATCGCCGCTCGTCGCGGCAAAAGTGGTCGACATTTTTTATGAAGCAGGCATCCCCAAGGAAGCGTTGAATTTCCTCACGGGCCCCGGCGAAACAGCCGGCGACGCGCTTGTCAAAAACCCTAAGACTCGTTTTATCGCCTTCACCGGCTCCAAGGAAGTCGGTCTGCTCATCAGTGAAAACGCAGGCAAGAAAGTTCCCGGACAGATTTGGATTAAGCGCACCGTCCTCGAAATGGGCGGCAAGGATTCCATCATTGTGGACGCGGAAGGCGACGTGGATTCCGCGGTTGAAGGTGTTGCGCAAGCCGCTTTCGGTTATCAGGGACAGAAATGCTCTGCCTGCTCGCGCGCCATCGTCTCGGAAAAAGTCTACGACTCATTCGTCCAGAAATTGATTGAGCGGGCGAAGAAAGTCACCGTAGGTCCCAGCGAAGATCCCGGCAACTATATGGGACCCGTCGTCAGCGAATCAGCTATGAAAACTATTTTTGGTTACATCGATTTAGGCAAAAAGGAAGGGAAGTTGGTTCTCGGCGGCGAACGTGCTCCTGGCGATGGCTACTTCGTGCAACCTACCGTTATCGTTGACGTAGATCCAAAGGCCCGCATCGCCCAGGAAGAAGTATTCGGGCCAGTCCTCGCAGTGATTAAAGCGAAAGACTTTGACCACGCTCTTGAAATCGCCAACAACACCGAATTTGGACTAACCGGCGCAGTTTACTCGAAAAATCCAGAGAAACTCGAGAAAGCCCAGGAATCTTTCCACGTTGGTAATCTTTATCTAAACCGCAAGTGTACAGGCGCGATGGTCGGCGCGCATCCGTTCGGCGGCTTCAATATGTCCGGAACCGATTCCAAAGCGGGCGGGAGAGACTACTTGCTGCTCTTCATGCAGGCTAAAACTGTTGCCGAGAAACTACCGAGTTAAGAATCGGATGACGCCGTAACGGTATCCTTCCTCGCCCACTTGAGGATTAGAAAAACCGGGTAGCTGAGCACGAGCACCGCGAGCGCCAGAACTGCTGGGCTCGGTGGCCAAAACTTACCCGACGCAAGCGAGCCTTGCAGATCCGTCACGATCGAAGCGACAAGAAACACCACCGACGCAAAGAGCGCGATTCCTGTGGTCCACGGATAACCCCAAGCTCGGTATGGTCGGGCCATGTCTGGTTCGTGCTTGCGCAGCACGAAAAGCGATGCATACGAAAGCGTGTAATTCGCGACGAAAAAAAACGCAAGCATATCAATCACGCGCTCGAACGTTCCAGTTAGCAGGAAGAGTACGCCGGCAATTGTGCTGAGAAAAAGCGCAAGCACGGGTGTGCCACCCTTGTTTACGCGGGCCGCCCGGCGGAAAAAAAGCCCGTCACAGCTCATCGCATGCAGAGTACGCGTACAAAAAATCTGGTTGGCGTTCATCGAACTGAGCATCGACACAATCATGATTAAGCGAATCACGGGATCGCCGTACCTTCCGAAAATGCGCGCGGCGGCCGCACCCAGCGCGAAGTCGTTTCCAGCAATTTCATTCATTGGCAGCACATAGAGCACCGCCAGGTTCAGCAGAAGATAAATTCCCATCACGGAAAAAACGCTTCCGAAGATCGCTCGCGGAACGTCGCGGCCAGGATTGCGCACTTCTCCTCCGACGTAGACGACGCCGTCCCATCCATCAATCGTGTAAACCACGGCCTGCAGGCTAAGAATGACTGCGATGATAAAAGGCCAGCCGCCAGGCATGGCAGGCAGTGGGGAAGTAGAACCTGAAGACGCTCCGTGGGAGTGGCCGCCCAGTGCAAAACACGCGGCGACGAGTACCACGAAAGCCGCCGTCTTAAGCGCGGAGGTAATGAGTTGCGTCCCACTGCCCCAGCGAATTCCGCGCCACTGCAGCAGAAAGAATCCGCAAATGATGCCGACGGCGATTAGCGATTCATGCCCAGCGAGGGCGGGCAAAAAATAACGGCTGTACTCTGCAATGACGATCGCGACAGCAGCAGCTGTGCCGCAGGTCGAAAGCCAGTCACTCCACCCGACGATAAACCCCGCATATTCGCCGATCGCCCGCCGCGAAAAATTGTACTGGCCACCGCTGCGGGGAATCGAGGCGCCAAGCTCCGCGAGTGACGACGCGCCGAAAAGTGCGTAGAGCCCGCCAACGATCCACACGCCGATAAAGAGCCACGCGTTTGGCAGCATTTTCGCGATGTCTCCGGGTGTGCGGACAATCCCGGCGGCGATGGCGTTGCCAACAGCGACGGCGATGCCGAACCAGACGCCAAGCACTTGTAGCAGCTTGCCGGAGCCGCGAGTTTGCGGGCCAGCGGCCACGTTGGTGCTGGTGGAAGACTCGGCCGATGTGTTAGACAATGTGGAGTCTCAGGTGTGAATCGGAAACTCCGCCATCATAATGGTGATGTGGCAAAATGCAAGTCAGAACTCCGTGATTTGAAAAATGGCGGCCAGCAGGTTTCGTGCCAGTCGATTGAAGAGGAGCGGATTTGGAAGCAGAACGCACACCTGAAGTTAAGACGGAAAAGGCCACGCAGCTTGACGTTAGCGGGGACGCACCGCCCGCGGATGTCTCGGTCGTTATCCCATGCTTGAACGAAGCGAACTCGCTTTCCTTTTGTGTGGAAAAAGCGATGAAGTCTTTTCAGACCGCGGGTTTGCGCGGTGAAGTTGTTGTCGCTGACAACGGCTCGACTGATGGCTCCATCGAAATTGCCGAAAAACTCGGCGCGCGTGTTGTTCGCGTGGAGCAGCGTGGCTACGGCGCAGCGCTGCGCGCGGGAATTTCCGCGGCGCGCGGCGCTTTCATTATCATGGGCGATGCCGACGACAGCTACGACTTCGGCGAAGTACCGCGCTTCGTCGAGATGTGGCGGCAGGGTTACGACGTGGTGATGGGTAATCGCTTCCGCGGAGAAATCAAGCCCGGCGCGATGCCCTGGCATCACAGATATTTTGGCAATCCCGTGCTCACCTCGGTATTGAATCTCTTTTTTCACGCGGGAATTGGCGACAGCCATTGCGGCATGCGCGGCTTCACTCGCGCCATTTACGACCGCATGGATTTACGCAGCACAGGAATGGAATTCGCATCGGAGTTCGTGATCAAGGCCGCGCAACTTGGCGCGCGCATCACGGAAATTCCCATCACGCTCTGGCCAGACAAGCGCGGCCGTCCGCCACATCTTCGCAGTTTTCGCGACGGCTGGCGCCACTTGCGATTCATGCTGCTTTATGCGCCGAACTGGCTTTTCATTCTTCCTGGTGCGTTGCTGGTCGTACCGGGCCTTTTTATCGTGTTTTGGTTGCTCCCAGGACCTCGCCGCGTCTCGCCAAAAGTTGTTCTGGATATTCACACGATGATTTTCGGCGTTATCTTCACTCTGCTTGGCGTGCAAATCCTTTCCATTGGATCGTTCGCAAAAGTTTTCAGTTATGCCGAGCGGTTTGACCGCAACACCGTTTCGCTGAAGCGCGTGTTAAAACGCGTAACTCTTGAGACCGGGCTGTTTCTGGGCGGCGCGCTCTTTCTTGCCGGTTTTGCGGGGTGCGCTTGGGTCACGTGGCAATGGGCTGCCAGCGGCTTCGGACCGCTTGCACAAGTCCGCCAGGTTCTTTTCTGGTCGATGTGGTTATTCCTCGGCGTTCAAGTAATTTTCGCTTCTTTTTTTCTGAGCATGCTCGGCATCAGCCGCGGCACATATATCGGCGACTACGACCTAAAATAAATGCCCTATACCGGGATCGACCACTTCATCGCCAGACTTCGTTTTCGCGCCGCCTATCCTCATATTCGGCCCGGCTCGCGCGTCTGCGATCTCGGTTGCGGTTTGGAGGCGGCTTTTCTGGATTACGCTTCCGAACGCATCGCCACTGGCATTGGCGTCGATGATCAAGTTGCGGACGGCGTCCAAGGCCGCTGGCAGCGTGTGTGCGGAGATCTGCGTTTGACTCTCCCTCTGCCGGACAGCAGCTTCGATCACGTCGTGATGCTCGCCGTTCTAGAGCATCTCACCGAGCCCGAGAAGGTCCTTCGCGAAGCGCATCGAATTCTCGCGCCCGGCGGTTCGTTGATCATGACGTGGCCAACCGCGATGGTTGATCCAATTTTGGATGTGTTGCACAGGCTGCATCTGATCAGCGATGAAATGGAAAGCGACGAGCACCAAAAACGCATTCCCGTCGAAGCGCTTCAGCAAATGCTCCAGCGCATCGGCTTTCAGAAATTCATTCACCGCCGTTTCGAATTCGGCTTGAACAACCTGATGGTCGCTTTTCGTTAAGATAACTTCGGGCGTGCAGAACTGGCAACGAACTACTGATCAGGCGGCGGTGTGTAAGGTTTTAGTTCGGTGTTGTCGACGTCGGGTTCCACGAACCAGATTTGGCGATCTTTGAAGTAGGCGAAGAGCTTCGCGTTCTGTTCTGCATCGAGCTCGCGCGCCCAAAGGACTTTAGATCCGTCAATGTCGGCGCCGTTGTAAACCCATTCGTCATGGATGTTGTGATCGTCGGAGTAACGAACCATGATCAGGTGTTTACCAGGAGTAGCGAGAAGTCGTTTGGCGACGGCGACGCGGCTCGGATCGCCTGTGCAAGTCCACCAAAGCGGATCGCAGGAGCGGCGCGCGATGCTAACGCCCGTACTCAGCACGAGCAGCACAACAAGCGCGCGCGACAGCGTTACGCCGACCGGCCGCGCCTTCCATTTCATTATGCGCAAATGCCGCACGGCTTGTGCCAACAGCGCGTAGATGACGCAAGTGATTGGCGCGGCATAGTGTGGTGCCGACCAGATCACCGCAAAAACTCCCGCGAGGCAAAGGAAAAGTGTAACGACAAGCAAGCGCATCCGGCGGTCGCGAAATGCAAATGGCAAAGCCGGAAGAAGGAAAAGCGCTCCCGGCCAGAAGAACTCAACGCCCATCCTCGCCAATTTTTCCGCTGTCACATCGAGCGCATCCTTCCAAGTAGTTTGATAGTCTTCGCGCTCCCAGCCGTTATAAAAATCCTCGAATTGCTGGTTGTGGTAGGTAAGTTCGGGCTTGAGATGCTCCCACAAAAATAGCGGAGTCGAGTGATACGTACGCGTATTCAGAACATGCGGCATGAGGAGCGCATTTCCCGTCAGCCGCCAGTTGTAGTAACCGATAAATGCCAGCGTTAATACCAGGACGGCCGACAGCGGCAGGAACACGATTCGAATGCCGGTTCCAACTGCAGCTCTGGATCTTCGTTTTTCCTATGAGCCACCACAAGAGCCATAATCCCGCCGGAACGCAAAAGAGAAATCCTTCGTAAGGCCGGCTATTCGCGAGGATAGCAATACCCAGCCCGAGCAGCAGGGCATTGCTTACGCTGGGACGTCGCAAGATGCGCGCCAGTGCCCCAAGGACAAGCGCTCCACCAATTCCCGCAACGGCGCCGCCCCAATAGCTGTTCATCCAATAACTGGCAATTCCCAAATTCAGGGCAGCAAACACGCCTCCCAATAACGCCCACCGCGCAGGCATCCACGCTTGCAACATCCAGAGGATCGCCGCGCACATGGCAGCGTCGCTCAGCAGCACACCAATCCACGGATTCCCCAAAAGTTGCCCGATAGCCATCACGAATCCCTGCGCCGGCGGGTACATCGAGGAATAAGTCGGAAACCAATTCACGTGAAAAGTTTCGAAGCTCATCCACATCGGGTGAGTTGGATTGGCGAGGCGCCCATGGGCAAACGTGTCTGCCATCAGCAGGTAGCTGAATTCGTCGTGAATCCCCGGAATGGGCACCGGCAATAGCGGCAAGCGCTGCGAGGCGGATCACCGCAACACTAAGAAACATCAAACCAACAGCTAGTTTTTTGAGCTCAGCAAAGCGTGAGAGAACTTGCTCTATTTTTCGAAAGGCGCGGCTGCCTATGGTTGGCTTCCACAGAGCCAGAAGCCCGAAGAAGAGCGTAAGCAGCAGCGCAATTTCTGCTGACGGCCAGAAATGGGTATTCGATTGGCTTCCGAGTGGATTCATTACGTGAAAAGAATTCTAGCGTGAAATGGTTCTGGAATGCGCGTTTGCGAGAGCGTTCCAGAATGGTTGTGCGGGGACCTTACCCAGCTGACGTCAGATCAGCGCTCGATTTCCATCTCGACTTTTTCCGCGGGTGCGGCGGAGGATGATCGGCTGCCGCGCGATTCGGTGAAATCAGCCAGCTCAAGCCTAAGATTTCCAGCGTTTGAGGAATAGAGCAGGCCGCTTTCAAAATCCACGACGCCGGCGCGAATAAGCTTCTCAATCTCTCCATCAAAGTGCTGCATTCCTTCCGTGTCGCCATCACGCATAGCATCGAGCAAGGACTTTCCTTCCGCTTCTCCCTTTTCCACATAGTCCCGCGTTCGCATCGTGGACTTCAGAATTTCAATCGCCGCGATCCTGCCTTTGCCGTCTTTTCGAGGAAGGAGACGCTGGGAAACGATGCAGCGGAATGCCTTTGAAAACCGATTTCGTATGGCCGTTTGATCAGCTAGAGGAAAAGCACCGATGATTCGCTCGATGGTCTTCGCGGCGTCAATGGTGTGCAGTGTTGACATCACGAGGTGCCCTGTCTCTGCAGCCTCCAGGGCGATCTCAATTGTTTCTCGGTCGCGCATCTCGCCAACCAGAATAACCTTGGGGGCCTGGCGAAGCGCGCCCCGCAGAGCGAGAGCAAATGTGGGAGTGTCGCTGTGCAGTTCCCGCTGGTGGATGGTGGCTTTTTTGTGTTTATGCAAAAACTCAATGGGGTCTTCGATTGTTAGGATGTGGTAGGCCTTCTCCGCGTTCATCGTGTCAATGATCGCGGCGAGCGTGGAAGACTTTCCCGAGCCCGTAGGGCCGGTCACCAGTACGATTCCGTTCTTCATCTGCACGATTTCTTTCAACTGCGGCGGCAGATGCAGGTCTTCAAATCCCGGAATCGAATCGGGGATTACGCGCATGACAATCGCGATGCTGCCGCGCTGGCGAAAAATATTTACGCGAAACCTGCCCACACCCGCGACGCCATAGGACAGGTCCGCCGAGCCATCTCGCTCCAGTTTCCCAATGGCGTGTGCATTCTTGTCCATCAGGTCTTCGGCGAGCCACTGCGTATCCTGCGGGGTCAAACGCTCAAGGTTTTTGAACCTCAGCTCGACGAGTTGTCCGCTGATTTCAATTTGCGGCGCGCGGCCTGGTGAGAAAATCAGGTCGCTCACATGCTCGCGAGCCTTCAGCATCGCGGAGATGAGCTGCGCTGTGTCAAATTTGCGTTGCGCGGGTGCTTGTTGAGACGGTGCCGCCTGAGCGGGTGCTACTTGTGTTGGAGTTCCCATAGTTTCTTTAACCAGGTCACCTGAAGGAAGGGAATAGGTCCAGCGAGTAACGACGTCAGCGATTGTAAGTGAAGAATCGGTCAGACGGGGATGTAACTCTCAACAGACGTGCCTAAAAGTTATTGGAAGAGAAGAAAACGACTAATACCTAAGCGCCCAGGAACATGGCTGGACCACGCGGCGCCATCCAAGACCGCACGTGCAGCTTGTTTGCGAAGACACCACCGCCCCACTCCGGCTCGGCGGTATACCGAGATTTAATTGCGAAGGACTTTATTTGGAAGCGCTGTCGATAAAGGCGGCGATGTTTGCCTTGAGCTTGGCAAGATCCTCATCGCGTAGATACATCATGTGGCCCGCGTCGTAATACTGCAGATGGATGTTTTTCTGGAGCTTTTCTGGAAGGCCCAGATGTTCCATGGTGAATTCCGTTGCGAAGAACGGCGTGGCCAAATCGTAGAATCCATTCTCGACTTCGATTTGCAAATGCGGATTGGTAAGCATCGCCTGAATCAAATCGCCTTCGACGTTTGGCGAACCGGGAAAGCCAAAATTCTCGCCACTGTGATGTTTCCAGTCCCAATTGTTGCCGGCCTCGTCGGAGCCTGTGTGGTAGACCTTGTCCTGACCGAACTTCAGTTCTTCGCGAACATAAGTATTGAAGGCCGCTGTGAACGGCCCGGTGATGGAAGTATCCTGCGGATCGTACTCGGCGTATTCGCCGAGGAGATCGTAGCTATAGCCGGAGAAGCGAGCGTCGAGGCGTCCGGTAGTTAAGCCGCGGCTGCGCTGCAGTTCTTTCATGAATTGCGGAAGGTTTACGCGCAGGTCGGCTTTGATCAGGTAGTCTTCGCTCAATCCGGTGTAACGGGAAAGCTGCTTAGCGACCTCGGATTTTTCCGCTGCGCCGAGCTTCGATCCTTTCACAAGCGCGCTGAGATACGCCGTCTGCGCATAGTTCCGCGCTTCCTCAATAAACGCGGGCAAATTGTCCGGGCGGTCTTTAAGCATCTTGTGATACCACGCCGTCGCCGCGTAGCTGGGCAAATAAAACACATAAGGCATGTCTTCGCCGGGATTGAAGGAGATCGTTCCCAGGTCCAGCACAGAAGAAATCAGGACGATGCCGTTGAAATCCATGCCGTCGTGCGATTGCAGATAGTTCGAAAGCGCTGCCGAACGAAATGTGCCGTAGCTTTCGCCAATCAAAAACTTCGGCGAATTCCATCGATTGTTTCGGCTTACATACGTGTTGATAAACTGCGCGAGGGACTTCATGTCCTGATCCACGCCCCAAAAATCTTTGTCCTGCGCTTTGCCCACGGCGTGACTAAACCCCGTGCCGACGGGGTCGACAAAGACCAAATCCGTTTTGTCGAGTAGACAATTTACGTTGTCCACCAGCTTGTATGGCGCGGGTGGTGTCGCGTCGGCGTTCACGGTCACGACGCGCTTTGGCGAAAACGAGCCCATGTGCAGCCACACAGACGCTGAGCCCGGGCCGCCGTTATAGACGAATGCAATCGGGCGCGTGCTCGGGTCCTTCACGTCGCTTCGTGTATAGGCCGTCGAGTAGAGCAATGCGGTGGGCTCCTCCTTTTCATTTTTCAGGAGAATGGTCGCCGCCGTTGCTTTATAGGGGATCGTTTGCGAGCCGAGTTTGATCGAATGCTCTGTGACGGAAGATTCTTCCTTCGGCGCAGGCGTTGTCGCTGCTGCAGCGTCTGCGGGTTTGTCCGCGGGTTTTGCGTCTTTGTCCTGAGCGTGCACACTCAAAGGCAACGCAGCAAAAAATAAAGCTGACACTAGGGCAAACTTGCAGCACTTCGAAATGCTCATCGAGACACTCCCTCATCAGATTGAATTAGGCCACTCGGCGAATCGGAGGATTGTATCTCTTTTTGAGATGGGCTCGTGCTACTTCTTCTCTTGCAAGCGAAAAGCGAGGCCAACAGTTTGTTGCTGTTGATCAAGAGAAAGCGCGCTCAAATTTTCTGCGATCCAGTCCGCTCCTGCGCTTAAAAGCTCTTCCTCTTTCGACGTGGTGAGCAATCCTAGTACACGCGCGCCTGCGGCTTTGCCCGAGCGAACTCCCGAGGCAGCGTCTTCGGCAACAATACATTCCGCCGGAGCCATCCCAAGAATCTCCGCACCTCTTAGATACGGATCGGGGAAGGGCTTGCCACGCTTTAGATCGCTGGCGGTGACAAGATGTTTTGGCAGCGGTAATCCGGCCGCGCGCAAACGCACCTCGGCTAGCCGGCGACTCGCGGACGTCACGATAGTCCAGCGAGTTTCCGGAATAGTCTGCAAGAGGTCCAAGGCTCCAGGAAGTGCCACTACATCCGCGATGTCTTCAATTTCCCGGCGTTCGACTTCGAGATTTTCAGCCTCGTGGTCGCCATTCGGGAGCAATTCGATAATCGTGGCAAGGCTCGGCCTGCCATGCGCTCTGCGCACGACTTCGTCTGGGTTAAGGCCATGCTCGAAGGCCCAGCCGTTCCACACGCGTGCGACCGCAGGTGTAGAATCCACAAGCACGCCATCCATGTCGAACAGCACTGCACCACATTGAATCAAAATCATCGTGGGAGTAATTTGCCCTTCATCAAAAGTGGCATTCCGAAAGATTTTAAGAGTACTGGAGTTCAAGAAAACAAGAAAGCTTGAACGCCTTGCTTGCGCCATAGCGGCCCCTGCGGCGCGGCGCGTTCGCGTTTCGTCTATTTTGAAGCAAGCCCATCATACTTGACTTAGTCCAATAACTTAGTCCACTATAGGGTATGAAAGCCGTGAATACGCACGAAGCCAAAACCCAGTTCTCACGACTCCTCCGCCGAGTCGCCGCCGGTGAAGAAATCACCATCGCAAATCGGGGTGTTCCTGTGGCGCGGCTCGTCCCAGTGCCTGCCGGAGGCGCCAAGCGGAAACTTGGAGCTTTTACGGGTCAGATGACGATCCCCGCTGACTTTGACGCGCCGCTGCCGGAAGATCTCATGTCTGCTTTCGAAGAAAAGAAGAAGCGGCTCAAAAAGAAAGCATGAAATACTTGCTGGATACGAGCGTCTTGCTGTGGAGTTTGGGCGCCGAGCACAAGCTTAATCAAAAAGCGCGAGAACTGCTCTCAGCAAGCGCAACGGAACTGTACCTGTCCGCAGCCAGTTCATGGGAAGTTGCCATCAAGTTCGCTCTGGGCACGCTCGCCCTTCCAAAACCGCCTTCGCAGTTCGTTCCAGACGCCATCAGCTCGCTGGCCCTCCGCTCACTGGACATCACGCATTTCCATTCGCTGGCGGCCGGCGAACTCCCGCCGCATCACAGGGATCCGTTTGACCGCATACTGATCGCTCAAGCCCGGATGGAAAATATGGTACTGCTAACAGCGGACCGCACCTTCCTTAAATACGAATTGAAATGCCTGTTCTGTGGAAAGTAGAAAAGCCAATTATCAGAGAGGTTTGGGGTGGGAGACGGGGATTGAACCCGCGACATTCGGTGCCACAGACCGACGCTCTACCAGCTGAGCTACTCCCACCACCGTTCGATAGACCTAGTTTACGCTACTTTCTCGCCATGGAAAAGCGGCTCAGAAAAGCTTCGAGCGACCGAGATTTCTCCGCCTATTTGCCAAGAAACAGGCCCGACCCGGCGCGCTGCTTTCGTTGAACCTATCCGCCCGCGCCGGGCATCCAATTTTTATTACGGGCATTGCAAGAAGCAGGTACAAACGCTTACAGTACGCTATGCAAAACTCAGCCCAGGCCTGAGGACCAGCTATTCCGCAACTTTTCTCCGTGGCCGCAGGGAGCGGTACTCCGCGAGTTTTGGAATTGCGTGCGCTATTCAGCCTCTTTCGAAAAGCGCTGCGAGAAGGCCGCAGGTTTTCGGTCTCGGAAAAATGCCGATGAAGCTTTTGCAGCTTTGCAGAGAGAGGATCGAGACGAGTCCAATATTGGCTCCGCGGGTGAACCAAACTCGAGGGCGAAATTGAGTTTCACATGAAATTCCTTCATCCAGTGCGGCGAAGCAAAGGCAAGGAGCGCAACGGGAACTCGAGCCGCGGCTTGCTGCTGAAGCTGGAGTTGCCCAGTGACCCCAGTTTGCTGTGTGCGGTGCGCGGCGCCGTGGAACGATTGACGGAATACTTCGGATTTACTGCGCCAGACTGCCGCGCGGTCACTCGCGCAGTCGATGAAGCACTGACAAATATTATCCGCCATTCGTACAACGGCCGGCCCGACCAGCCAATTGAAATGCTCTTCCGCTCTGTCCACGAGCAAGCCAACGGCAAATCGTCCGAAGGGCTCGAGATCCTGATGTGTGATCGAGGGCCGTCCATCGAGCGGGCCAAGCTATGCATGCGAGAACTTGAAGAAGTAAAGCCGGGCGGATTGGGACTTCATTTTATTAAACAAAGCATGGACGTCGTCGAATACAAGCGCGCGAAGGGGACCAATCGTCTCCGCTTGGTCAAGTACGTGCGCGCCGTGAAGCAGGATGCGAACGAGTAAGAACTTTAAGGAGAATACACTGTGCAGATTTCCAGCCGGCAACTCGATAAGACTACGATTTTCGATGTGTCGGGGGACATTGACTTGGCGAATTCACCCGCCATTCGAAAAGCTCTTTTGAAGGAAGTGCGAGACAATCGCACGCCGCGCGTGGTGATGAACCTGAGCAAGGTGCGCTACATCGATAGCTCGGGCGTAGCTTCGCTCGTCGAAGGCTTGAAAGCGTCGCGAGACGTCGGCTCGCGCTTCATTTTGTTTGGATTGAGCACCTCAGCGCGAGAAGTTTTGCAACTCTCGCGTCTGTTGAAGATTTTCGAAGTTTACGATAACGAAGAACAGGCGCTGGCCGGCCAGCAGACTATTTCAGGGCAGTAGTATTC
This sequence comes from uncultured Acidobacteriota bacterium, assembly GCA_963730495.1. Lineage (GTDB taxonomy): Bacteria > Acidobacteriota > Terriglobia > Acidiferrales > UBA7541 > Acidiferrum. Next base: position 230,526 of record CAVSSD010000009.1, read on the forward strand.
CTGAGTTTCATTGTATGGCGTGACGGGGGATCGAGTAGTACAAAATAGCGATGCAATTCGTGTCACAAATCGGCGGCACGGTAATGAACAGCCTTGCCTACGTTGGTTCACTCGCGTCGCTCGGGGGCCAAGCCGCCTACTACACTTTCGTAGCGCCGTTCCAGGGCAAGCCGCTGCGATTGCAGCGCGCCGTCTCCCAGGCCATGGACGTGGGCGTTCGCGCTCTGCCGATTCTCTCTCTCATTACATTTTTTATTGGATTGATTCTTGCCCTCCAAGCCGCGTATGAGCTGCGGCGGTTTGGCGCCATGAGCTATGTCGCCACAGCTGTCGCGGTTTCGATGTCGCGCGAACTTGGCCCGCTCATCACCGCCATCGTGGTGATCGGCCGTTCCGGCTCGGCATTCGCCGCCGAAATCGGCACCATGAAGGTCACGGAGGAAATCGACGCGCTGGAAACGATGGCCATCAGCCCGATCCGTTTTTTGGTGACGCCGAAATTTCTGGCCATGATTTTGATGCTGCCCTGTCTCACGATTTGGGCGAATGCTATGGGTATTCTCGGCGGTTCGCTGTTCGGCGTTGCTCAGGCCGATTTTACATTTGGCCGTTACGTCCAAGCCTCGCTCGATTCGCTCCTTCTGCGCGATATCATGACTGGACTCGTCAAAAGCGTGATGTTTGGGATTACCATCACCGCCGTCGGCTGCCAAGAGGGATTGGACACCGGCGCCGGCGCGGAGCAAGTCGGTCGCGCAACCACTAGAGCTGTTGTAGTCTCTATTTTTCTTGTCGTGCTTGTGGATCTGGTTTTTACAACCCTGTTCTTTTTTATCAGCGGCAGTTAAGGAAGAATGACCTTGGCGACAGAAGTGGACAACACGGATTCCCTCGATTCAGAGGTGATGGTCTCCCTCCGCGATGTGCGCGTGAGCTACGGGGACGTCGAGATTCTGCATGGTGTGACATTTGACGTGAAGCGCGGCGAAACGCTGGTCATCCTCGGAGGCTCCGGTTCGGGCAAGAGCACTCTTCTGCGTACGTTGGTCGGCCTGGAAAAAGCGAGCTCGGGAGAAATTTGGATCAAAGGCGAGAACATCGCGGCGATTCCCGATTCGGAAATGGACGAGATTCGCAAAAAGATTGGCATGTCGTTCCAAGGCGGCGCGTTGTTTGGCTCGATGACCGTCGGCGAGAATGTAGCCTTGCCACTGCGCGAGCACACCAAGCTCGAAGACTCCACCATCGAAATCATGGTGCGGCTCAAACTGGAGCAAGTCGGGCTCGCGGGATTTGAGTATTACATGCCCTCGCAGCTCAGCGGCGGCATGAAGAAGCGCGCGGCAGTCGCCCGCGCTCTCGCGATGGACCCGGAGATTCTTTTTTTTGACGAACCGTCCGCCGGATTGGATCCGATCATCGCCGCCGGAATCGACCAGCTAATCCTGGAATTAAAGCAAGCCTTCCGCATGACCATCATTGTTGTCACGCACGAATTGGCCAGCGCGTACTTGATCGCTGACCGCATGGTGCTGATCGACAAAGGCCACGTCGTGGCCATCGGGACGACCGCGGAAATGCGCGCGAGCACTCAGCCGCGTCTGCGCCAATTCTTGGACCGCGTGCCCGAACCCGAAGTCGCGCGCGAAATGGATTATCTGCAAATGCTCACGCAAGACCGCCGCTTGTGACGAGCGCTAGCAGGGGAAAGAGGACGTGATGGCAGGGAAGCGTGACCAGGTTTTCGTGGGACTCTTCGTTATAGTCGCTGCAGCGGTTCTCATCGGCATGGTCTTCGCCATCTCGGGTGTCTTTGGCCGCAGCGAGAAGACGTTTCATGCTTACTTTCCATTCGCCGGTGGACTTGAGCAGGGCGCGACCGTTCGTTATGCAGGCGGCCCCAAAGTGGGCCGCGTGGATAAGCTGGCCATCGACCCAAAAAATCCTGCGCAAATCGATATAGTCTTCAGCGTGGAAACCAATCTCCCCGTTAAAACAGACAGTCACGCAAAAATCATGAGCTTGAGCCCCCTGGGCGACAATCACCTGGAGATTTTCCCTGGTGGCGCGCAAGCCGCTCTTGCTCACGCCTGGCTCTTTGTTGCAATCGGATCCCTACGTTGATTTCAACGCCCTCACCGCCCAAATCAACGACCTTGCGCCGCAAGCCAAGCAGCTCATCCAATCGCTAAACGATCGCGCCACGGAACTGAAAGTCACCGTGGCCCGCGTCAACGACCTGCTCAACGACCGGAATCGCGAGAATCTTTCCGCCACTCTGGCGAACACGCGCGGCCTCATCGAAGAGAACCGGCCGGAGATAAAGGCCACCCTTCAGCATTTGAACGCCGCGAGCCAGAAGATCGAACCGCTTATTCAGGATTTGCACAAGACTTCGTTGGAAGCCAATAAAGCCCTCGACCACATAGACGAGCTGCTAGGAGATAATCGCGCCGACATTCGCGCGGCCGTCATCGATCTTCGCAAATCGCTGGCGACTCTCACTGACATTACCTCGCGCGTGGACCAAACGCTTGACGTCAACTCTGAAAATATCGACGAACTTCTCGAAAATTTCCGCCAGATCTCCCAGAACCTCAAGGAATTTACGGACACCATCAAGAAGCGTCCTTACACTCTCATTCGCGCTACTAATCCGCCCGATCACAAACCCGGCGAGCCCAAATGAAGCGAGGAAGTAAACAACTCATGACGAGAACTATTGAACCGTCCGTAGATCTGACGTGCGCCAGCCGTAAACCTTCTGCTGTCGGCACGACGCTCGCAGCGAAAACAATGCTTGTCGCGATCGCTCTGACTGTGGGTTTGGCGGCTGGATGTGGCGCCTCCCGGCCGAGCAAATACTATCAGCTCACCGTCCCCGGAGATGGCGCGCCTGCGGCCAACCCCAATCCTGTTCCCATAACGTTGCTGATCGGCCGCATCACGGGCCCAGCCCTCTATAACGCCGACCAAATCGTCTACAGCACGGGCGGCGAGAGCATGGGGACCTACGAGTATCAACGCTGGTCGGAGCCTCCCACGCAAATGATCGCGGAAGTCATGCTTCGGCAGCTGCGCGCCTCCGGCAACTATCGCGGCGTGTATGCGCTACGCAGCGATATTCACGGAGAGTTTCTTTTGCACGGCCGGCTCTATGACTTCAAGGAAGTCTCGGCATCCAAATCCAACACCGTTGCCCGCCTCACCATGGAACTGGAACTTCGCAACATCAAGACCGGCACTTCGGTGTGGACCCACTTTTACAGGCACGATGAACCCGTCACCGGAAAAGAGGTTGGCGAGATTGTTGCCGCCCTCGACAAAAACGTTCAACAGGCCGTAGCGGAATTCCGCTCCAGCCTCGATCAGTACTTCACGGAGCATCCGCCCGCGCCACCGACAACCGCACCTTAGCGCCTCCGCCAATCCCGTAGGGGCACGGCATGCCGTGCCCGTCCTGCTGGAATTTTTCGGTTGATCGCGCCAGCCTTGTTAGCCCAAACGGCGTAGCGTCAGCAAGGTCACGTCGTCGTCAAGCTCCGGCCTCCCTCTATGAAGTTGCACGCCGTCCAGCAAAGCCGAAGAAAAATCCGGAAGCCGCACAGGCCCGGCCATTTTTGCCAAAGTCGATTCCGCCAATTGCAGAAACCCACGCGGTGTCAACTGTTCTCCCCCAGGTGACTGCACCTCAGTCGCGCCATCCGAAAATGCCAAAATCATGTCCCCCGGTTGTAGCCGAACGCTCTGCTCGCTATACATCTCTCCCGTGACAAATCCCAGCGGCAGATTCTCCATACCCTCTCCCAACTCAAAAAACTTCCCCTCGCGCGCCCGCCAGAGCAGCATCCGCGGATGCGCCGCATACGCAAAATTAAACTCTCCCGTCCCGCCATCAAACGTCCCGGTCACCACGGTTGTCAGCCGCAAAGGCCCGCTGCTTTTCTCCGAATCCAACGTAAATTCGTTATTCAGAGAAGCCAGCAACCCCGCCGTATCTCGAACATCCTGAAATTTGTGCAGCAAGTGATGAACGTGCCGCGCCACTCCGCTGGCCACATACCCATGCCCCACGCAATCCGCTAGTACCACACGCGCAATATTGTCGCTGCACGAAAACACAGCAGAAAGGTCTCCGCCCCGATCCGCCCCAGACGGTATCGCGATGACGTCCGCTTCCAACCCCGCCAACTCCAAAGTACGGTGCGCCCTCTCGTTTCCCGCCCACAATTCCATACACCCAAACGGCCGCGCGGCCGACGTCGTACACACAAAAGCTTCCGGTTCAATTTTCTTAAACTTCATACAATTTTGATGCACGCATCTGCCAAATCGCTACGTGAGACAAGAAGAGTTCTCGTAGCTCTTGCTTCAAGAGATTCACCATTTCTTGAGGAACGCCTCGACCTGATGTGGGTCGTAGCCGTCGCTCGACTCCCAATCTCTAGTGTCTTCGGTACCCATGAGCCTGCCAGTTGCATCGAGTACATAAACAAAGGGAAAGCTTGTTGCTTTGGGATAGGCCCTCAGAGCGCATTCGTTGCTGTTCTCCTCGGATACATTTACGTGTACAACGATAAAACTCTTGTCCCTGAGCTCGGTTAGGCTGGGATTCGTTTGGAACGTTCGATCTAGAACTTGACACCAGCCGCACCACTTGCCCCCCGCAATCAATAGCAATTTCTTGCTGGGGCTCGTTGCTTCCAACTGTGCGCGAGCAATTTGCATCTGCGCTTCAATTTTCCATGTTCAGGAAACTTCTGAAAGGTCGGGTCCAGATCCATCTCGCCATAACCGCGCTCCGCATATGCTTGTCGAAGCAGTGTAAGAGATTCTGCGAGCGCGGAAACCCGGAACACAGTTCCAACTTGGAGCAAACTCAGATTATCCAATTGCGCCGGGGAAAATATAGAAGATCCCGTCCACCACACTTGTTGGATGAAATACCGCGTGCCTAAGGTGAGAGAAACTATAACCGTGAGATGCTCTCTCCCATCAACAAGCCTGGTGGACTCCACTTTCGCTTCGGCGGCTCCGTCAAGGAACCCATCGTGCTGGAGCTGGCGGGTTGCCTTTGCGTTGAGTCTATCCAACCAGTCCGAGTGGGCTACTCCCAACCGCGCACAGGGTCACGCGAACAGCCAAGAGTATGAGCATCCCCACGTTGCCTAAATCGCCGCAACCCCAATACGCCGCCTCGCGTCCACTCCTCCCCTTGCTAGACTAATCCAGAGGAATCGCGTCCCCGCGCATGAGCCCCCACGAAACGGATCGCCGCCATCTCGAGCGGCAAATCGTCTATGCGCGCCCAATTATCGTTTTGCTTTCGATTCTGGCATTGCTTCAACAGCCGGATCTACAAGCCGCCAAGCGCACCATCTCGTTCCTCGTCGCCTATCTAATCGTAGCTCTCGCCGTGATTCCGCTCGAACGTTTCCTCCGCAAACGGTCCTGGCATCTGCCAATTGCTCTCGATATCCTGGCGCTCGGTTTTTTCATGTCCGTCAGCCCGTTCTCTGTCCCCGTCTGGTTTCCGTACTCTATTCGTCTGCTGGGTCGCGGGCATGCGTTGGGGACTCCGCGCTGCTATTCCCCTCGCAGGTGCTCTCGCGCTCGCTCTGGTTCTCCTCACCGCCAGCAGAGGCGAAATCGGCTGGATGCGCGTCATCGCCTGGGTAGGACTCGTCGGAGGCACCTTCGCAGGCGGCGCCGCCCTCGCCTTCCTGGCTGATCGCAGCCGCCATTTCGCCTCGCAAAACGACTTCTTCTCGCGAATAACCGCGACCCTTCAAGTCGACCAGGGCCTAGCCGAATCCCTACGCCTCCTCCTCGACGAGCTAGCCCGCGCCTTCCACGTCGAGGTCGCTCTCCTCGCCTATCGCGACACCGATCTCGAACGCATCTACCTCTGGCGCCTCAGAGCTGGCGAAAGTGAGCGCCTTGTACCCGAAAGTTACTCCTTGGCCCGCGCCGACGGCTTCCTCCTCGACGATATGGATGCCACCGTCTGCTGGAACAGCCTCGAAGGCGCCGGCAACGGCTTTGGCTGGGATCGCCGCGATGGTCGCCGCCTCGCCACTCTTCCACGCCTCCCCGGCCCCACCCAGCAAGAGCTCCACATGCGCTCCATGCTGAGCGTTGCCTTCGACCAGATGGGCCAGCCCGCGGGCCGCCTCTTCTTAATCAACGGCCGCAAGCCTTTCGAGCGCCCCGACCTGGCCTGGCTCGAACGCATCTCCCGCCACGTCGGCCCCTCGCTCGAAAACGTCTTCCTCCTCCGCCATCTCCGCGCCCGCGCCATCGAAGGCGAACGCAGCCGCATCTCCCGAGACCTCCACGACGGCATTCTCCAAACCCTCCTCAGCATCGAAATTCAGCTCGACGTCCTCCGCCGCAAGGTCGCCTCCTCCCCCGACCACGCCGAAGCCAACCTCGGCAACCTCCAGCAAACCGTCAAAAACGAGTCCGCCGAGCTCCGCCGCATGGTCACCGACCTCCGCCCCCTGCGCGTCCAAAGCGCCGATCTCGTCGATTTAATGCAAGGTTTCGCCGAGCGTTTCCGCAACGAATCCACGCTCGCGCTGGACGTCATCATCGAATCCGCCGACCTGCACGCTCCCGACCGCGTCTGTCGCGAGATTTTCCAGATTTACCGTGAAGCACTCAACAACATAAAAAAGCATGCTAAGGCTTCCCATGTCGTGGTAAAACTGTCGCAGGACGACAGTCGCATCGTTTTGGTAGTTGACGACAACGGTGAAGGTTTCAGTTTCGCCGGCCGGTTTACCGGGGATGAGCTCGACCGCCTGCGATTGGGTCCGATTTCCATCAAGGAGCGTACGCGTACTGTGGGGGGCCTGTTGACTGTAGAGTCAAACCCCGGCCATGGCGCTCGACTGACTATCGAGGTTCCGCTCGGTTGACATGGCCAAAACTAAACAACAAATTCGCGTACTGCTAGCCGATGACCATGCGATCTTTCGCGATGGCCTTCGCAAACTCCTCGATTCCGATGAGGACATCACTATTGTCGGCGAAGCCCAGAATGGCGCCGAGTGCATAAAGCTTCTCGCTAAACTCAAGCCGGAAATTCTCCTGCTCGATCTCCGCATGCCCGATAAAGACGGCCTCGCCGTCCTCGAAGAAGTCAATTTCGATACGCTTCCCACACGCGTCATCGTTCTCACTGCCGCGGAAGATGATCGCGACGTAGTCCGCGCCATGCGCCTGGGCGCGCGCGGCGTAGTTCTTAAACAGTCCGCCACAGATCTGCTCGTAAAGAGCATCCATCGCGTTCACGCCGGCGAAATCTGGCTCGACAATCGCATGACCGCCGAAGTCATGAAGGCGTTCTCGAAATCATCCGAGTCCGGCCCGCGCCGCGAAAAGCCTCTTCTCAGCGACCGCGAAAAAGAAATCGTTCAGCTAGTCGCCCAAGGTTTCCGCAACAAAGAAATCGGCGAAAAACTTTTCATCAGCGAGCAAACCGTAAAGAATCACCTCCACAACATCTTCGACAAACTAGGCGTCTCCGACCGCCTAGAACTAGCCCTCTACGCCATCCACCATCGCCTAATCGACCAAACGTAACGCGCGAACTTTCTCTGTAGGGGCACGATACATCGTGCCCGTCCGCGATCGAAATGCGTCGATCACCGCTTAATCGAAGAATTCGCTTTGTGTTTACTGCGCTGGCGGTTTGGTCTGTGTGGTTTCTTGATGCGGCGCCGGTGTCTCCGCGCCCTTCGCCGGCGATAGCTGACCCCGGCTTCGACAGCCCCTGCGACTCATAAAATGCGTTAAAGAAAAATTTGTAAGTGCCATGCGACTGCCCGCGCCACTGTGGCCGGAATCCCAGCAAATAAACGCGGCCCTTGCCGTATTGCACTTCCAGCGCGGCAGCTTTTCCCTGGATCCTCTCCGGATGCAGCAAATATCCGCTCATCAAAGGACTCTCGTCCTTCGGATACGCCGCCAGCACACGTCCCCGAAATCCCTCCTTGGCCTCGAACGCCGGACCCCGCTCAAACATCACGATCGGATCGTGCGGCAGTCCCCACGTCGCCGAATGCGCCATATCCTGCACTTCGACGCGCAACAAGCAGCCCGAGCAGAAAAACTCCTCATCCTTCAACCCCGCCAGCACGTTCTTCACCGGCAGCCCCAAGTGATCGACGGCAAACACCGATGCCTCGTTAAACGTGATCAGCGTGCCTCCCGCCAATACGAACTCTCGCAGCGCCATCACTCCGAGCTCGCCAATCCCGCCCACATACTCTCCCGGCACGCTCCCCGCTCCGAAACCGTTGAAAATCGCCTCCGGCGAACCATCCGGAATCACAATGGCGTCGAACCTCTCTCGCAAATTTCCCGCCTGAATATCGCCATTGCGCAAGCGCGACTGGATCAAACTTGAAATTCTCCAAAATCCACCGCGTCCACCCTTCATCGATGAACGGAACCCACGCTCGATACAGCCCAACGCGCGCCTTCTTCACGCCAATGGAATCCTTCGGCGCCGCCGCGACCGCTCTGAGCGCCAGAGAATTTTCCTTAACAAATCCGTCGAGTTTCTCGCGCTCGATCCCCGACACCACAATCGCGCCCGCTTCGCTCCCATCAGAAGTTTCGGTATCGCCAGGCACGAAACTAGCATGTCCTCCGCTCGCCAACACTTCGTTCAAAAGTTTAAAGCTCGCATTAGATTTGTGGCTCAAGACGTACACGCCGCCCGTCCCGCCAACGCTTCCCGCAGGCGGCGTGAACTTATCGAGCTTCTGCAACGCTCCGCGCTCCGCCGCTCCAATCGGTTGCAGCACCGGCGCCACCTGCACGCCCATCTGCATCGGCAACGTCCAACCCGTCACGTCATACGGCAATTTCGGTGGGCTGGCTCGGCGTTTCGCGCAGATCCGGATAGATCTGTGGCTCGAACAATTCCTTCACCAGCGGCGAAAACGGCTGGTCCATCAGCACCACCCACGTTCCCGGCGCATATTCGCGGCCGTTCGCGTGAAAAGGCTTCGTGGCTTGCTGCACCTCGATGCCATTGACCATCAGTTTTTGCACCAGCATAGCCGTCGTCGGCAGATCCCGCTGCTCTCGCGGAATCACGTACCCGAACGGCGCCTCCTTGCGGAACCGCTCGACATTGTCGTGCGCCGCCTGATACCGGTTATAGAGCAGCTCTTCGCGATATTTCGCGGCCGTGTCCAGCACGGACATCGACGCGCCCTCCATATAATTCACCGCATCGCGCAGCCGCCACCAGCCGCCTTTCCACGGACTGCTGTAAAACATCTCCGAACGCAATCCGCGCTGCTCCTTCGGAAATTCATCCACCGGATAAAATCGCGGCGTCGCATACCGGAAAAGCGCCGTCTCCGTGAAAAACGAAATGCTATTCCGGAAAATGTGCGTGTAATCCAGGAATCCCGGATACCAATTGTCGAAGCCCACCCGGTTCACCGCGCCAGGCATGCCGTGTTCATCCAGGTACGCCGCCATACTCGTTCCCATCACGCTCAGCCAGCGCGCCATCAGCGGATGAATGTTCGAAGAAATCGGCTCGACGAACGGAGGAATAAAAATCCGCGTAGGGAAGGGAGCCGTCTGATGGTGGCAGTAGAAAATAACGGGATCCCATTCAATCTCCGTTCGCGTCACATCCTGCGACTCCACCATGTTGTTCATGTAGCCGTCGCGATTGTTGTCGTGCCCCACATATTCTTGGTAAAGATCCGGCAGAGGGCTGACCTCGTACGTCGTGCCCAGGTTTTTGCGATACCACGCCACCACTTCGTTTTGCCCGTCGGGATTCAGCGTAGGCCACAGCATCAAAATCACATTGTTCAGGATCGCGTCGACTTCCGGATCGTTCTGCGAAGAAACCAGCTTGTAAGCCAGATTGATCGACTGCTGCGCCCCCGCCACTTCCGAGGAATGCAACCCTCCATCGATGTGCACAATAGCTTTGCCTTGCCGCGAAAGTTCGCGCGCCTCCGCCTCCGACAAGCCCCGCCCGTCGGCCAGCTTCTGCGAAATCTCCTTAAATTTGTCCAGGCTGGCGAGGTTTTCCGGCGAAGAAATAATCGCGATATCCCAATCGAGCCCCCGCGTTGTTTTGCCGACGTTGATCAGCTTGATGCGGTTCGAGCTCGCCGCGAGCTTGCGGAAATACTCGCGAGACTCGTCGTAATTCGCCAGATAGAAGTCATCGCCCGGCTTGTGCCCAAGCACGGATTCCGGCGTGGGCACGTTGGGCAACGGATTCGTGGTTGCAGCGACTTGCGCGCCACAGGGAACCACGCAAACGAAAACGCACAGGAAAACAGCGATACCAGCGAACGCCAGGGCACATCTCTTTGTTTTGAGCATGCCAGAGCATATCTTCGCGATTTTCCAAAGTAAATAGCTCCGCTGGCAGGACCCCGCTGCTCTCCGGGCGTAACAATCTTGTTACGACTCCGAGAAGATTTGGAAAAAACGGCCTAAGGCACATCTACAGGATTCACTGGATAGACAGAAAACGCTCCATCCGCGATTGTGGATGTGCGGGGAGAGCTGAGAGACGAGACACTTCGAGAGATCGAAGTGCCCGGGCTGGGACGGCTCTCTGCTTTCCTCGCAACCATTTCATTCGCAACAAGAGGCTTCACGTGCTGTTCCGTTGTCCGTGGTGCCAGAGCAAGCGAACTCGTAGATCCAAAACCAGAGGATTTTTCGAGGGCTTCCTGGCCAAACTATCCGTCAGGCCATTTCGCTGCCTCGATTGCGATTGCCGTTTTTTCCGCAGTACCGCCACGCTTAAATCTCATCCGCGAACCTCCACGAAGCCAAGCCATTTCTCGGCCCTTCAGACACCCCCAGTAATATCTGCCGCTTCGCTGCCTAAATAAAAGTTTCCTTCCTCAAAACCTTCCGGTGCCTCTGGCTGCCGTGCTAGCCACGCATGTCCACGAACGAAATTTCAGGGACTTGACACACGAAACCGTTCAACGCTCAGCGGCTTTCGTCGTCCTTAACGATGAGATGCAGTCTCATAAATGATCCACACTATAAAGGCAATCACACCCAGGAGAACAGTTGCGAAAATGATTGCGAGAGGCCAGAAGACCCAAGACCATGATTGTCTTTTTCTGATGTGCTGTATGGCGTTGTGCAATGAGAAAGCGGTAGCGATTGCGCCAAACGGAGTAAGACCGAAGGCGGGCATAAAAGCATCGAGCTCGGCCGGTCCTCTGCATCCCTGCCGGAGACAGTAAACAGAAGGCAACAGAATCGATAAGATGTAGACAATCGAAACGAAATAAGAAATGGCGAGGCCCAGTCTGCGTAACGTAGCCCCCATTGCTGTGGGGCCTGAGGTTTTCTTACTTAGGTCCGGGTTCACGTTTCAATCACTTTCGCTACTCCGCCAGCAAGAGTGGAGCGCCACCTTCCACTCTGGATTCAGAGTGAATCTCTGTAAAGCGCATTGGGTTACGGGGCGACGAATCGTGTAATGCCTGATAAATGCTGCGGGCTCAACCGGAGAAGTAAATTGGCAAGATCCAACGGTCTTTTCCAGTTGGATGCACCTAGTCTTTATGTTGCAATAACGCGCGGTTCAAAGTGATTGGTTTTACGTTCGAAGACCACGCTGCTCAATCCGAGGCGAAAATGAGAAATCTAATCTTCGCAATCAACACCACCCTGGATGGCTGCTGCGACCACACCAAAACGATTGCCAATGAAGAATTACTCGAACACTATACGCTAGCTCCTGCGAGATGCCGACCTAATCGTCTATGGGCGTAAAACCTATCAATTGATGGTTCCTTATTGGCCCGATATCGCAAAAAACCGTTCTGAGACAAAAGCAGAGATCGAATTTGCTGACGCATTTGACTCCATCAACAAAATTGTTTTTTCACAATCATTAGACAGCGCTGAAGGAAATACGAGAATTGTTCGTACGGACCTTAAAGACGAAATACTTAAATTGAAACAAGAACAAGGCAAAAATATTTTAGTCGGCGGTGTGAATATTCCTTCACAACTCATAGAGCTTGGTCTAGTGGATGAATATCGTTTTGTCGTTCAGCCAATAGTTGCAGGAGAAGGGAGACGGCTGCTGGAAGGTATTAGCCTGGAGAAATTACAATTAAAACTTGTTGAGTCCAAGATTTTAAAATCAGGATGTGTTGCGCTTCGTTACTTGAAACAGTGACAGGGAAAAATACAGCCAGGAATTATTTCCGAGCAGCCTGTCAGAACGAAACCCCCGACTGGATTTCACCCCCGTGTTAAGCTTAGAGTTTGGGCATGAAGCGCACTGCCTTCCTGGCGTCATTGCTCATCGGGCTGCTCGTTTCTGGTGACCCCGTCCAAGCGAAATGCCCTCCAATTCTAGTGCGAGTCCAGGGTGATGTCCTGGGACAGATTCAGGAAGGCGACGAATTGTTATTGAGATTCGTGTACTCGCGGAAGCGGGTTGAGACATCATGGCCACAACCTGTGAAAGACAAAATGTTCACGTTGCTTGGTGCGTATTCAACCTACAAGGGAAGTGACATATTCCATGGTGACGTCTGCGGCGCGGCTCCGCGTCAGATTCAGCTTGTTATGCGGGACAAGAATGGCGCCGTTCTGGATACTGTGGACTTGATAACGCCTGACGGTCTAGCGGGAGAGATTGAGGTGAGTTATGGGAAGAAGCAGCTCGTCGTGGTGCACCGAACGCCTGGTTCTCGTCCATAAGTTGTTGCAATATTGCGATTGCGCTCACGGCACGGATTCTGAGCAGTTGCTTTCGTGAGTCGTCGGCAGCCCGGAACTAGTTGTCTGGCTCCTGATAAGCGCTTACTGTCTAAGTAAAGACGATCCAAAACCACATCTCCGGTAACGGGACTTCTCAGGAGTCGAGAGCAACGTCACTGAGGGCGTTGCGAACCGCGACGAATATATCTTCATTACGACTTACGAACGTCAAAAACATATCTGTATCCGCGATGTAAGACTCGGGTTGGATCCAATCGAGTTGCTTCCAGAAAAGACTGACGAGTCTCAAGTTCTCGGGGTTATGCAAAGCAAAACCAGGACCAAAGTTCACGAATCTGCAGACCTGCCCTGGCGTTATCGGAGCTTCAAATACATTGGCGTGCCAAAGCTCTCCAAGGTCGAAGGGGGAAGTAAAGACGTAACACTCGTTGAAGCCTGCACATCCGTCCGGAAATCTTTCAGTCCGGACATTTTCCGCATATTGAATTTCGGAACTGTAAGCAATCTCATTTCGACTTCGCCAGCCATCACGTTTCTCTATATCCGTGAGAGCCATAGGGCCGCTGTCGAGCGAGGTAACGGCAACGTATTTGCCAACCACGGCCTGGGGACAGCGTTGAAGCAAAGTATCGAGGTCATACTGCCCAGTTGTCAGCCATCCGTAGGCATCATGGGACCCGGTTACCGTCGCTGGATTAAAATTCGCCATGGAGTGTGATTATACCTACTGCCCACCGCACAGGTCCTTCCATCGAGAAGGCCGGTGAGTAGTCAAGTATGTTTTTCTCTCTTTCTTGATAAGGATGTTTTTGTTTGTTCGATTCGTTCCTCCCTGTGAGTTCCTGCCCTTGAGCCAATGCGCGCTCCTGTCGCCACCCTTCCATCCGCACTCATTTGTTGAGCGATTGTCGCCCGAAGAAGCTGGAACAAGAGATTGGGTGTATCGGTTGATTCAGAGGTAGGTGCTGGCGATGCACGGGTAGGATTCGACCTAGAGAGACTCGTTCATGCCGCAGCAGTCCTTTTGAATGGAGAACGAAGCTGGGCCAGGACGCTGAGTCGCAGTCACCTCATGATCTCGGCGGTTGAGCTCGGCTGTTTGGATAGCCGATCGCTCTTCTTTCTTGTATGCGTGGTGTTCCGCTTGCGGCTGTGGTCCTGAGCTCAGCAACTGAAAGCAAAGCGGCAGAAGCGTGGTGCGCCGACGGTTGGCCAGCAAGCCGAAATGTCGGATGCGCACGAAGCCTTGCGGGAGGATGTGCAGTAAGAAGCGACACAAGAACTCGTTGACCGATAGCGGCAGCAACTTCTGTTTGTTGTGGTCAGCGGAGTCCCGCCAGTGAAAGGTGACTTGACCATCGGTGAAGGAGACCAGGCGGTGGTTGGAGATGGCCACGCGATGGGTGTAGCGGCCGAGATATTGCAGCACGTATTCAGGGCCCCCGAAGGGAGGTTTCAAGTAGACCACCCAGTATTGTCGATAGAGGGGTCGCAGCCAGGCAGCGAAAGTCTTGGGTTGAGCGAGGAGTTTCAGGTCTTCCGGGAAGCACAGCTGGCCGTCCTGGAAGGCTTGCTTGAGCGCGTCGACAAACTTGCCACGAAAGATTTTCCGCAGCACCTTTTTCGGAAGAAAGTAATTTTCTCCCGAGCGAACCCAACGGGCGTGATCGGGCGAGAGGCCGCCGGCGGGAACGACACAATGGACATGCGGATGAAGATTAAGTTGCTGGCTCCAGCTATGCAAGACGCTGAAGAAACCGATCTCTGCGCCGAGGTGTCTGGGGTTGCGCGCCACTTCGAGAAGGGTTTCCGCACTGCTACGAAAGAGGAGATCGTAGAGGAGCTCTTGTTCTGCATGAGCAGCGGCATTAAGCGAGTGCGCAAGGTGAAGACCACATGTGCGTAGGCCAACGCGAAGAAGTTGTCGCCGTCGCGCAGCGATCCAGCATACCCAATCCGATAGCCTGCCACATCTAGGGCAGTGGCGATCGCGGCAACTGTTACAGGAGATGGGGGCAGATGCCCGGATGCCTGTTCAATCGAGTCGATACGTACACGAGTGCGGCATTGCGACACCGATGATGACGCGCGAGCTCTTTGAAGTTCCAATCGTTGTCAGTGCCGATTCGCTCGATGAAAGCCTCTCCCGCAGCGCCAAAGATAACAAGCACCGTCAGAGCCTTCCGCACATCTAGTCGTCTGGCGGCTGGTCTTTCAGTGTACCGAATCCAAGAGTACATCGCGGTGGAATTGCGGCTTGTATCGCGAGGTGCACGTAAATCAGGGTGTCTTTCAGATCTTCATGACCGAGCAGGACCTGAATCGTGCGGAAATCCGCGCCCGCCTCGTATAGATGCGTCGCAAAACAGTGGCGAAGCAAATGGGGATACACGCGTTTCTGGAGACCGGCGCGCTGGGCGGCTTTCTGACATGCGTACCAAACGGTTTTCGTATCGATGGGCCGATCCTTGCGATAGTGGCTGGGAAACAGCCAGGTACTGGATTTCCGATGGTAATAACGCCAGTGGGCGCGGAGTGCCACCAGTAGCTTGGGACTGAGCATGACATCGCGATCTTTGCGGCCCTTGCCGCCACGGATGTGCACCACCATGCGCTGACTGTCGATGTCGCTGACTTTCAAGTGGGTCAGTTCGGCGTTCCGGGCGCCGCTGGCGTAGAGAGCCATGAGCAGGATGCGTTCGCCAGGGGTGCGCGCCGCATGGAGGAGTTGCGCGACTTCTTCCCGGCTCAGAACGTCGGCAGGCGACGGGTCTTTTTCGGATAGGGAGTTTCGGCAAGGCTCCAGGCTCGGCGAAGAGTCTTGATGTAGAAGAAGCGCAGCGCCGCCAGGTGTTGTCCTACGGAATTTGCTCACAACTTGCGCTTCTGGAATAACTCGGCTTGATATTCCCGAATCTGTCGAGGACCTAAGCGATCTGGCGAACAGTTGAAATGTCGAGCAAAATCTTCTACTGCACGAAGGTAGTGGCGTATGGTATTTTGTGCATAATTACGAAGCTGGAGTTCTTCCAGCATCAGTTTGCGAAGATGGGTCACGGGAACACCTCCTGTGACCCACACTTACACCCAAGCCCTCAAGCAACCAACGCTCCACTACCTCACGCGCAGCGTCCGCCGCGCCAGCGGCTACGTGCAAACGCGGTTACCGGGAAACTGACCACTACCAGAAGAGTCGTTTTGTTGACCTCCTGCACCTTTCTCTGCTATCAACAACGCACTACAAACGAACAGCGAGGTACTCATGCCAACCACACGAAGAAATTTTTTCGGAACGCGGCTTCAGGAGTGGCCGCCGCCGCAGCCCTTCCCCCCGTAGCAGAATTCGTCTTCAGCGAACTGGTGCCCATGTCTCGCGCCAGCGAACCCGGCGGCCCGATCATTCTCAGCCGTAACGAAAACGCCTATGGCCCTTCGCAAAAAGTAATCGCCTCCATGCAAGACGCTCTGCAATTCGCGAATCGCTATCCAGATCCCGCAGTAAACGCCCTCCACGAAAGAATTGCCCAATCTCATTCCATCAAGCCAGAGCAATTGGTCCTCGGCTGCGGTTCCGGAGAAATTCTCAGCATCACCGCTTCCTCTTTTCTCGGTCCTGGCAAGACCCTCATCACCGCCGTGCCCACTTTCGAATCCATTGGCCGCTGTGCCAAAGCTCTCGGAGCGCAAGTCGTCGAGATTCCCCTCGACAAGAATTTCTCTCACGATCTGCCGGCCATGCTGGCGCGAGCCGATGCCTCCACGGCTTTGGTCTATATCTGCAATCCCAACAATCCCACCGCCAGCCTCACTCCTCGCAAAGACCTCGAAGAATTTGTCCGTAAACTTCCTCCGTCCACGACCGTCCTCATCGATGAGGCCTACCATCATTTCGTCGGCGCAACGCCCGAGTACACCTCGTTCATCGACAAACCCATGAACGATGATCGCGTCATCGTCGCCCGAACCTTCTCAAAAGTTTTCGGCCTCGCAGGAATCCGTGTCGGCTACGCCGTTGGCGTCCCGGAAAAAATCCAATCTCTCTCCACCCGCCGTCTTCCAGAAGGCCTCAACGCGGTTGGCGCCCGCGCCGCTCTCGTTGCCTACGACGATCTTGAATATGTGCAACTAAGCGAAAAACGCAACGCCGTCGATCGCCAGGAATTCTTCAACCAGGCAAAACTCCGAAGTGTTACGGGAATCCCGTCCTACACGAATTTCGCCATGCTAAAAACCAGCCGCCCCGCCATCGAAGTCATCGACCACTTCAAGAAAAATAACGTCCAGATCGCCCGCCTCTTTCCCTCCATGGACACCTACGTCCGCGTCTCCTTCGGCACGCCCCCCGAAATGAAAGAATTCTGGCGCGTCTGGGATCTAATGTCTGCCGCATAAATGGATACGAGTTATCTCATAAATGCCTTCCTAGGGGTCGGAGCTTTAGCTCCGACAAAGAAAACCGGCAAAACGGGGCTTTAGCCCCTGAGGAATCGTGGTATTTCCGAAGCTCTGATTTATGAGATGCGTTGTACGCAAGAAATCTAGAGACTCATTTCAAACGAACCGCTGAGCCCGCGAATAGTTCGAATCTTCCAATTAATGTAATTCGGAAAAAATCCTCGAGCTGCTCATACGAAACTGATGGTCCTGTGTAGTTGAATATGGGTATATATATGAATTTAGAATTAATTATGCGAAGGCCGAGCTAAAGAGTCGGCATAACCTGCAGAAAACAAATCCCTAAGAATTCTTTCCCACTCATGTCCCCTTTGGTTCTTCGCTTGCACCCTCAGTAATGGTGGAGATGCAACAAATGCCATCGACCCTTGATGGATATCCAGTTTCTTGCATCGTCCGCCGGGCACTTCGGCAGTCGGTGCCCAATACTCGTCACTGGGGGAATTAAATGGTTTCACGTCGTAATTTTCTAGGCTTTTTTAGTTCGTTCTGCATCGCTCTCTTCTTTCTCTGCTCGCAATCAATATCCGCGCAGATCAATTCCGAGAAAGGTGCCATCCGAATCGCACTAACAGACGCCCAAGGCGGCACTGTCGGCGACGCGAAGGTTTCCGTCAAGTCTAAAACAGGTGCGGCTCAGACCAAGAATAGCAATCCTGATGGAAGCACGGTTTTTCCTCTGCTCGATCCGGGTCCCTATGAGATTACAGTTGAGAGCCCCAATTTTAAACGAACGGTTCTCCATGACGTCGCTGTCCATGTGACCGAAGTCACGACCTTAAATATTGTCTTGGAAGTCGGCGCGGTCACTTCCGAAGTGGTCGTTTCTGCCGATGCCGCCCAGGTGATCAACACTACCAATGCAACGCTCGGCAATGTTCTCACCGAAAAAGTCTTGCAAAATCTTCCGCTCGCCACTCGCAATTTCACGTTCTTGTTGGGTCTTAACGCGGGGACCTCTTCGCCGCTGCCCGACGCCACCGAAGCGGGCCGCGGCGAAGCCATGATCTTCGTAGCGGGGCAACGTGGCACAGCCAACAATCTGGTCATCAATGGCACGGACTCCAACGAGCTGCTCAGCAATAATTTCAGTACCGTACCGATCCCCTCCCCGGACAGCCTCGAAGAATTCCGAGTCCAAACAAGTCTCTACGATGCCTCTCAGGGTAAAACTTCTGGTGGCAATGTCGACGTACTCACCCGTGGTGGCACCTCAGCCTGGCACGGTGAAGCCTACGAATTTTTCCGCAATGACGACATGAACGCGAATTTATATTTCTTTAACGCCACCGGCACGGACAGGCCGGAGCTCAAGCAGAACCAGTTTGGCGGAAATTTCGGTGGCCCAGTTCCCAAGCTTAAGGACACTTTCATCTTCGGCTCGTATGAAGGTACGCGCCAGATCAATGGAGTCGCAGGCTCGGCACAGGCGTCATTTCCCGTATTACCAGCACAGCGTACCGAAGCCAACATCGAATCGGCATTTGGACTCGCCCCGGGCTCCCTCGATCCCACCGCTCTGGCGCTTCTCAATGCTCCTGGAAAATTTGGCGGCTTCTTGATTCCTTCTGGAACGGGAACTCCCGGCCAGTTCGGTGAAGCTACCTTTTCAGAGCCGCTTATCTACGACGAAGATCAGTTCAACCTCAACGTCGATCGCCTTATCGGCACCAAGCACAAAATTTCCGAGCGCTTCTTCTTTTCGAATTCCAACACCATCAATCCTCTTGGTGGCGAGGATGCCCAGAGCGCGGTGAATAACAGCTTCGGAAGCGGCAACACCGAACCTGTCACGAACCGCTTGGCTACCCTCGCCTGGACGTACACGATTTCTCCCAATCTCATCAATGAAGCGCGTTTCGGTTACAACCGCATTACCTTTTCGAATATGGCCGATCCCACCGCTTCCTTGGCTTCCGTGGGCATGAGCAGGTTCAACTCGGCTACGAACACCCAGATTCCTGTCCTGGCTACGTTTGACATCAACCCCGAATTTGGCGGCGCCTCCACCAATTTCGATCAGCAGGATATCGACAACACCTTTAACTTCGCGGACACCCTGGCACTGACTCACGGAAAGCACACCTTCCGCATGGGAGCTGAAGTTCGCCGTTACCAAATCAACCTCTTCAATAATTTCGCCGAGAACGGCTTCCTCCTCTTCGATAGCTTCACCGATTTCCTCCAAAGCAATTTTCAGAACGGTGAAACATTCGTGGGTACCGGCATCACTAACCGCGACTTCCGCGGCACCGATGTAGGCGCCTATTTCCAGGACGATTGGAAGATCACTCGAAGGCTGACGCTGAATCTTGGAATCCGCTACGACTACATGGGCCCGCTGACGGACACGCAGGACCGCTTGGGCAATTTCGATCCTACGCGCCTCGACATCCCTACCCGCCAAAACGCAGGCGAAGGTCTCCTGAACGGATTCGTCTTGCCGCAAGGCGCAAACTTCGGCGCCATTCAGGGCACTCCAGGCGTGTCTCGCTCCACGCTCTTGAGCAACAGCCCCCACAACTTTGCTCCCCGCGTCAGCTTGGCCTGGGATGTCAAAGGCGATGGCAAGACTTCCGTTCGCGCAGGCTACGGAATTTATTACATTCGCACGTCGGGGCAAACCCTCCTGCAGCTGATCACTAGCCAGCCATTCTTCCAGTTGTCAGCGCTGCAATTCGGCGGCTCAAATCCAGGTGTCTCCCTTTCCAATCCGTATCCGAATCTGCCGACGGCCAATCAATTCCCAATCTATTCGACGCCTCCGACGTTTACCGGCCTCGACGCAACGGGTGCCCCTCAATTCAACGGCGGCCTCTTGTCCCTCAATCCGTTCGATCGGAATCTGGTCACTCCTTACGTCGGCAACTGGAACGTCACCGTTCAGCGTGAACTTCCCATGCATTTCTTCGTCGAAGTCGGCTACATCGGCTCCGAAGGCGTGCATCTCATAGACAGCCTCCAGCGCAATCAGGCGCTATTGGCGAACGCAGCCAACCCGATCATTGTCGGCGGCCAAAACGGCGTGCCGCAATCGATCATCACCACAAACTCAGTCAACAACGTGGAGGCTCGCGCTGGCGTACTTGGTTTCGATGCCGGCGGCGGTCTCAATGAGGTCACTGATCTGGGCCATTCCAGTTACAACGCCCTCATCTTCACCGTCAATCGTCGCACTGGAAACCTCTTCCTCCAGGCTTCCTATACCTTTTCCAAATCCATCGACAATGAATCCGGTGGTGCCGACCAGGATCTTGGAGGAGCCAACAGCAACCAACTCGACATCCGCGGTCAACGCGCGGTCTCCGATTTCAACGTTCCGCAACGTATCGTAGTCGCTTACGAATACGCCATTCCCGGCTTTAAAAACGGATGGAAGAGCTATCCGCTCGGCAACTGGTCCGTCGGTGGCCTCACCACCTTTCAATCCGGTCTGCCGGCCTCAATCACTTGCCCAGTCTGCGCCGGTAATACCGGAACTCTTTTCGGAGTATTACCTGGGTCAACATATCCAAACCTTGTTGGCAATATAGATAACCTTGTAAGCAGCGGTCGCCCGGAAAACTTCACCAGCACCAGCATATTTAACTCCAGCGTCTTGGCTCCCACACAATCCTTGGCGCCCGGCACGGTCGTTTCTGGCCTCAACACCTTAGGCGGCCCGGGCAATCAATCCTTCACGATAAGCGGCGACGGCGGCGCGCTCTTCGGCGATCTCGGCAGGAACATTTACCGTGGACCCTTCCAGCAGAACTGGGACATGTATCTCAGCAAAAAATTCTCCCTCACGGAAAAATACAGCCTCACGTTCCGTGCGGAGGCCTTCAACGTGTTCAATCATCCGAACTTCACTGCCCCCGGCACCGCATTCGGGACGCCCTCGTTCGGAATCTTTTCCAGCACCATTGGCAATCCGCGCATTCTGCAACTCGCTTTGAAGTTTGACTTCTAACCCGGGCTCTCTCCAGAGTCTGCCGGAGGCCGCATCTCTTTTCATCGCGAAGGGATGCGGCCTTCGCCTTTTCCACACCTTTCCACAGCTTCAACCAGCATTTCGATCCTCAGCTCAGACGTAGCAAAACGCGCCAAAAATCGAGTCTTCAACCCTTTTATTTTCATCCTCTTACAAATCCATTCTCCCGCAACTCCTTTCGATTCATGCCTATACAAATGCCCCCGCAACACGCCCCACAACCCGCGCCCAAAACGCGATCTCCGACACGTCCTAGTACAAGCGTACCTCCCAATATTGAATCGATTTTGTACCCGCAGTCCTATTGTTCCCTAGACCGCTCCCGGCTACACTCTGACTTCGATCAGGAGGTCTTCCTTGACCGGTTCAGAACGCCGCACTACGCAACGCTTCCAAATGCGGCTGCCGCTCACCGTCCGATGGACTACGGGCGCCGCGGTTGGCGAGACAAGCACCGAATCCCGTGACGTCAGTTCTCGTGGCGTCTACTTCTTTCTTTCCAAAGACGTCCGCGAAGGCTCGCCCGTCGAAATTCTCCTGACCTTGCCGAACGAAATCACTCTTGGCTGGTCCGGTACGCGTGCGCTGCCTCGGCCGCGTCCAGCGCACCGAGCCGCGCGACGAAGGCGCCATCGGCGTCGTCGCCGCGATCGAGCGCTACGAATTCCTCCGCGGCGACGAAGACTCGAAGTCGTAATCGTCGTCGCCCACGCGTCATCTCGGCGGTGACGCTTCGTCGGCTGACGCTTTGTAGCGCCGACGTTTTCATGTAGTGGCGGACCTTCAGGTCCGTTCTGTTCGGAGTGGCAAAGGCGCCCGCGCCGCCACAAAAGTTTCTCACAAGTTTCTTGCTCGCTCACTGCGGAGGCGGGCAGGATAAGCCGGGGTCCCTCGGCCCCTCAGCGGAGTGCCCCGGCTCAATTTTTTC
>CAVSSD010000010.1:0-36156 GCA_963730495.1 uncultured Acidobacteriota bacterium
TTGTATCCGAGGCTTCTAGACACCCGCAATGAAGAAGGGCTCGCGGTGTATTGGACTGCGCATGTCAAGTGCGACTCAGCCGGTCCTAATTGACGGTCTTCACTTCCGTCGATAGAGTCCTAAGTTCTCATCTACGAGGTGCAACGATGATCCGCTTCATGCTGAGCAGTGGCCTCGTCGGCATTTTGACGCTCGCGGGAGTGGCCGCTGCGCAAGAAAAAACGCCCGCAAATGCGCTCAAGCTTCTTACCCCGGAAGCATCTCTCAACTTGCGCTCGATTTCCGACCTGCAATTTTCGCCCGACGCCTCGCGGGTCGCCTTCGTCGTCACGGAGCCGCCCAAGGGCGAACGGCGTGCGCGGCATATCTGGCTCTATGAGAAAGAATCAGGAACGGTCCGGCAATTTACATTTTCCGCCAAGGATGAAACTTCGCCCCGCTGGTCTCCCGATGGAAAACAGCTTGCTTTTCTTTCGAATCGCGACGACCAGCAGCAGATTTACGTAATGCGCGCGGGTGGCGGCGAAGCCGCAGCCGTTACCAAAGGCAAGCGCAGCGTGCATAGTTTTGCGTGGTCTCCTGACGGCAAGCAGATCGCTTATCTTGCCCCCGACGCCAAGAGTGCGACCGAGGAAAAAAAGGATAAGGACAAAGATGACGCGCGCGTCGTGGATAAAAACGATAACAACCTCGGCTGTGGCTGCTCACACTGGCTACAAACGAAGCCAAAGCCCTCACGGACACCAAATGGGAAGTAAGTGACCTTGCTTGGCTAAAGACCGGCGATCGCCTTGTCGTTAGCGCCACCGATCATCCCGAATCCGACCAGGAGACTCATCGCATTTTTTCTGTCGCGATTCCGGACGGCTCGCGGCGCCAAATCTTCGCACCGCACGGCCCGTTTCACGACTTACAGGTTTCCCCCGACGGCGCAACGGTCAGTTACGTTGGCTCTCGCGTGGATGGCCCGTCGCCGCACGACCTCATGCTTCTGGATATCGAGAAGCGCGCCACGCGTAATCTCACCGGCGCGAGCCTCGATCGCGCCATCTCCGAGTATCGATGGACGAAGGACGGCTCCATGCTCGCGCTCTACGCGGACGGATTCCGAAATAAACTCGTTGGTTTTTCTCCCGAGGGCATGAGCAAAGATCCGTCGAATCCGCCGGCCAACAATGTGAATGCTTTCGCCGTTTCCGCCGCGGGCGACGTTGTCTTCGCGGGACAGTCCGCAACGACGCCTCCCGAACTCTGGCTGTGGGATCAGAAAAATTCGCCGCGACAAGTTTCCCATCTCAATGATTCCTGGAAACAGTTCACGCTTAGCGCGCCCGAGTTTTACAAATACAAATCCTTCGACGGCCTGGAGATTGAAGCGGCTGTCCTGAAACCCGCAGACGCCGAAGGAAAATCCAAGCTGCCGCTCATCGCATTAATTCATGGCGGCCCAACCGGTAACTGGCAAGACTCCATCGAAGTCTGGGGCCAGCTCCTCGCCGCGCGCGGCTATGCCGTTTTCTATCCAAACATTCGCGGCTCCGTCGGCTATGGCCAAAAATTCATCGAGATGAATCGCGGCGATTGGGGCGGCGCAGACTTCAAGGACGTGATGTGGGGCGTCAAAGATCTGATCGACCGCGGCATTGCCGACCCCACGAAACTTGGCATTGGCGGGTGGTCTTACGGCGGCTACATGGCCGAATGGGCCATCACGCAAACGAATGACTTCAAAGCCGCAGTCTCCGGCGCGGGACTTTCCAATTTGATCTCCGAGTATGGAAGCGAAGAACATCCTTCCTACGATGAATGGTTCTACGGTGTGCCTTATGAATCAGACAGTCTTGTGAAATTTCTGAACAGTTCCCCGTTCACACAGCTCAAAAACGCGAAGACGCCCACACTTATTCTTCAAGGCGAGACCGACACAACCGATCCGCCCGATCAAAGCCAGGAACTCTATCGCGGATTAAAACACTATGGTGTGGAAACCGAACTTGTCATGTATCCGAGAGAACCGCACGGATTCCGCGAGGAGAAACATCTTCTCGATCGTCTGAATCGCATCCTCGCCTGGTACGACGCGCACTTGAAGTAGCTGAGGCCAGGATTTCTAGCCGCGTTGATTTCAAGCAATTGGCGCTGTTCCCCGCGCGAGGCTTTTACTTCGGACTCCCAACAGTTTGGAGTTTCGAGAGTTTCCCTATAGGCGGAAAGGATTCCAGCTGGGTCACAGTTCGTTCCGGCACAGTTGCCCCGGTGCGCAGCGCCTTAGCCATAAGCTGCACGGCCTGTCCGACCATCGGCGGCGTTATCACCGTTGCCGCCAAAGATCCAGCACGCACCCACGCTTGCCCTGTGCTCGGCAAGCCGTCTGCGCCAAGGAACGGCAGGCTCAGCCATTTTCCCCGTTCTTGTGGATTGCTTATTGCCTGAAGAGCTTTTCGCGCACCCATGGCCATCGCGTCATTTTGCGCGGCAACGGCAACGATGCTCAATTTGCTCGAGCCTCCCAATTTCAACCAGGTCGCGAGGCTCCGATGGCCGCTCTCTTCCGTCCATTTGCCTCGCAGCACCGTGACGCGCAATTTCTTTGGGCAAACCGCTTCGAACCCCGCTTTACGGTCCCTGACGGTAGCGCTTTCGGTGGGACCAATAATGTACAAAACACCCCCACCCTCGGGAACCAGCGCCGATAGCTGCCTCGCCTGAATCCTCCCGATCTCCGTATGATCGCTTGTCACAATAAAGATTGGAATCTTTGAGCTTCGCCGCAACTCTGAGACGTAGCCCGCGTCGTGGTTGACAAGTCCCCAGGCAATCCCAACCTCGATCGCTGCCTTGGCGACCTGCGGGAGTCCTGTTCCGCCCGCAGGCTCGACGATAATTCCGTCCGGCCGCGAAGTAGGTTGCGCTTGTATGGCCTTGAGCACTTGCGTGCTCTGCGTGATCGTGTCGCCATCGGCGTACACAATCTCGAGGTCAATTCCGAGTTCGCGCGCAGCCATCTCCGCTGAAGCCGCTTGCTCGAGTTGGTAGTCGTTGTCTTTGGTGATCAGTGAAACGAGGAATCGCAGCTTCTTCACGTGGCGGGGCCCCCAAGTTGCGCCTTGCCGTACTCTTTCTGCTTGAGTGCATCTTACGGCGAATATTCCAGTTCTGGTGGAAGAAACGCCGCTTTGGTTACATCTTGGATAGCCCCGTACCCGCGAAGTATCCCAACCAAGTCGCAGCTTTCGCAAGGCGTGCATTGTGGTCACCCACAATCGAACACAATCTGTTGCGTAGCCCTTTACACTCCATAATGCTCATGGTAATCTTTTTTCCCGTACCGCCATCCACGCGCCAGGCGGCTGGGCCTCTGACTGAGAACCTGCCACACGTTTGTCTAAGCGACCGCAAACCGGTCGACTTGTCGCTCGAAAGACCTCCCCTTGAGGAACAAAGCGTCGTCTTTGCACGCGTGTTTTGCCCTTGGTCCCTGCTGTGCAGTGAGTATTCGCGGCCTGCGTCGAACTATTCGAGGGTCGGGGAGCGCGATTGACGACAAAAAGAGGACATCTTGCTTAAGCTACGAAAAGTGGAAATTGTCGGCTTTAAGTCATTTTCTGACCGCACCGTGGTCACCTTTAGCGGCTCCGGCACCACCTGCATCGTCGGACCTAACGGCTGCGGCAAATCCAACGTGGTCGACGCCATCTCCTGGGTTCTGGGCGAACAGAGCCACAAGTCCCTGCGCGCAGGGCGTATGGCCGATTGCATCTTCAATGGCACGGTTAAGCGGCCGCCCCTGGGCATGGCAGAAGTAACCATCACCATGGAAGACGCCGAGTTGGCGGAAGCCGCGCGGTTCGTACTCGAAAGCGCGATGATTGAAGACGCTACCGAAAACACGGCCACCGCCCCGCCTGCCACGAATGGCGATTCCGCCTCCACTGATGACTCGAACATACAAATTCTCTCGCTTGACCCCGCGACGGCCCCCGATTCGCAGCAAGAAGGAGCATCAGCGCAAGATTCTGGTTCACATCCTGACGAATCTTCTGCCACCGCTCCCGAATTTCTGAAAGGTAAGCGCCGCAAAAAAGGTGGCGACAAGCCAGTTCTCGCTACTAAGCCAGGCGAAGTCGTCGTCACTCGCCGACTGTACCGCTCCGGCCAAAGCGAATACCTGATCAATGGCCGCATCGCTCGCCTTCGGGATATTCAGGAAATGTTCATGGGCGTGGGACTCGGCCCCGATTCTTACGCCATCATCGAACAGGGCCGCATCGGTCTCATCCTCTCCACGAAACCGATGGAGCGCCGCGCCATCATTGAAGAAGCTGCCGGCGTAACAAAATTCAAGACCAAGAAGCGCCTCGCCGAAGCCAAACTGGAATCCTCGAAGCTCAATCTCGCGCGCGTGAACGATATCGTCGTCGAAGTGGAGAAACAGCTCGGCTCGCTAAAGCGCCAGGCTTCCAAAGCACGCCGCTACGCCGAAATTCGCGACCAGATGCGCGGCATCGTTCGCCAGATGCTCGCCGGAAAAGCTCGCGAACTGGACGCCGAGGCGGAGCGCATCGCCAAGCAGCTCACCGAACTCACCGCCGCCGAAACGCAGCATGCGCAGACCATCCAGCAGCAGGAGGGCGAGCAAGATCGCCTAAACCAGCGTATCTATGAACTGGACGCTGAGATTCGCCAGAATCAAAATGTTTTGAATCTCACTACCCTCGAAGTCGATCGTACCGAGAACCGCATCGCTTTCAACCAACAGCGCTCCACGGAACTCAGCTCGCGCCGCACGCAAATCTCCGCTGAAATGGCCGAAGCTGCCGCGCAAGCGACGGAGTGGCAAGCTCGCAGCACCACGCAGCAGGAGGCCGTGACTTCGCTACGCGAGGAATCCGGTGTCCTCTCCACGCGTGTGGAAGAGCTCGCCATCCGAGCGGAATCGCGCGCCACTCAGATTCAAGAATCCGAAATGCGCATCGAAGCTTTGCGCCGCTCCGCATCGGAAGCCGGCGATAGCCTGCTTCGTTTGCATGGCGAACAGAAGCAGGCGGAAGAGGCTCTCGTCCATCACCTCGATTCGTTGCGCAAACGCGAAGCGAATGAACACGAGCTGCTCGAGACTTCCATTCGCATTCGCGACGAGGCCGATCAGGCGGCCTATGATTGGGAAGCTGCAAGCGGCAAGCTCAACGCGTTGAGTCAAAACGCAGCTGCTTTGCAATCGCGCATCGCGGATTTGCGCCAGCAACGTGAGGCCACTACGCAGAAAGCAGATGTCCTGCGCGATTCGCTCTCCGGCGTTCGCGCCCGCCATGAAACGCTCACACAAATTCTCAACGATCGCTCCTACACCGCCGATGCCGTGCAAAAGCTATTCGCCGCCAATGAACGTGGGGGCGGCCAGAGCTTCCACGCCGTCGGCGTGCTCGCGGATTATGCGGAAGTCGAGGAGCAGCACGAAGCCGCCATCGAGCAATATCTACGAGATGAGCTCGAGTACGTCGTGGTCGAAACCTTTGACCACGCTCGCGCTGGCGTTTCCCTGCTCCGAGACGAAGTCGGAGGCCGTGCCACCTTTTTCGTAGACTCGCTACGCAATCTGCGGCTTGGCCGAGTACGAACCCATCATCAACTTCCATATCGAAGACGGCGTGATCTCCCGCCTCGACAAACTCGTGGGCTTCCGCGATCCCCTGGGCGCAGCCGCTAAGCAATTTCTTCCACGCCTGCGTTCCGCCTATTTGACGAACAGTTCCACCGCCGCGGAAAGGCTTGCTCGCGACAACCCTCAGTTCGCTTTCGTCGCACCAGACGGCACTTGCTACCAGGGCCGTATGGTCACTGGCGGCCGCGCGGATGAAGCGGGGCCGCTCGGCATGAAGCGCGAACTACGCGCTCTCGACGCCGATGTTTTGCGCATCGAGCATGAATCAAGCGAAGCGCAAGCCGCGCTGGCGCAAGTGAGCACGGAACTGCGCGAAGCAGAGCAATCGCTCGAACAAGTTACGCTCCAGCAGCGCGACGCCGAGCGCAGTGTTTTCTCCGCGACTCATCGTCACGAGCACATGCAAAGCGAACTGGCGCGGCTCGGCCTCGAACTTACCGTTTGCCAGAACGAGCTTCTGCGCCTTCGCAAAGATTCCGAAGACGCAAGAAGGCGCGCCGAAAACGCGAAGCATCAGCACGCTGCCGCTGCCATCAGCCGCGCCGAAGCGGAGGCCGAGAGCACTCGCCTCATCGAACAACTCGCGCTACTTCGAAGTTCGGTTCATACCGAGCAGAATGAACTCGCTACCGGCCGCGCCGAACTCGCCGCTCTGAACGAACGTCTTTCCGCAGCCGAGAGCCTCGCCGCGCGTCTGCAAGAAGAGCGCGCGGAACTGGATCGCCGCGAAACGCTGCTCTTGCAGCAGGAATCCTCGATTTGGGATGAAACCGCCGCTCTGACGAAACAAAGCGAAGAGCTCGCGCAACAACTCGAAGGACTGCGCGGCGAAAAACTTCGCCTCGAAGTTCGCCAGCGCCAGCTCGAGCAAGAGTGGGACAGCGGCCGCACTCGCGTTACCCAGATGGAAGATCATCTCCGCGCAGGTCGCCAGTCCCTGCAGGAGCTTCGCGAGCAGCGCGGCCATGCGGAAGTCGATCACGCGCGCAACGATTCAGACCGCCAGCATCTGCGCGAGACTTGCATGGCCGAAGTCAACGCACAACCCGAAGATCTGATCGCCACGGAAGCCGCCTTCATGACCGGCGAAGAACTCGCCGTCGCGGAAACGAATTATCGCGAGATGAAGCAGCGCATCGAAGCCATGGGTCCCGTCAACATGATGGCGCTCGAAGAGTTCAACGAATGCGAGCAGCGATTCACGTTCTTGACCCGCGAACGCGACGACCTCCTCAAATCCATCGCCGACACGCAGCAAGCTATCGCCGAACTCGACCTGGTCTCCCGCGAAAAATTCGAACAAGCCTTCAACGCTATCAATGCAAATTTCTCTGAAGCTTTCCACACCATCTTCGGAGGCGGCATGGCGGAAATGCGCCTCACAGAGCTCGACAGCTCTGGCGACGCCGGCATCGACGTGGTCGCTTCGCCTCCCGGGAAGCGCATGCAAAACGTTCTCCTGCTCTCCGGCGGGGAAAAAGCCATGACCGCTCTCGCGCTGCTCATCGCCATATTCCGCTATCAGCCAAGCCCCTTCTGCATCCTCGACGAAGTGGATGCTCCGCTCGACGAGGCCAACGTCGGCCGCTTCACTCGCCTGGTCGGCGACATGAGCGGCCAAACGCAATTCATCATCGTCACCCACAACCGCAAAACCATGGAGACCGGCTCCGTTCTTTACGGCGTCACCATGCAAGAGCCCGGCGTCTCCAAGCTCGTCAGCGTCCGCTGGGAAGGCGACGAAGCCCCCGCTCTCAAACAAAAAGCCGCCTCAGCCGCTTAAGCACTCGCCAAAGCTCCACTCAATGCACTGGCATCGGTTGGCATTAAATCTCCTTGCTCGCCTGGCGTGTGCATTGCGATCAAACTTTCAAGTCCAAGCCGCTAGGCTGTTCATCATTGGCGCATGCGAGAAATAATCTTTTCGTCGCATACTTCTCAGCCAAAAATTTCCTCTACGCGCGGCTTCCCCTCGACGAGCCGCTGCGCTAGAATGCTCCGCACCTTTGGGGAGAAATTTTTCCGTGGCTTCACGCCCTGTGAATCGAATCATTCAAGAAACGCATTTCGCCGGTCTCACTCCCGCGGCGCGCGGGAAAGTCCGCGATATCTACGACCTCGGCGACAAGCTGCTCATCGTCGCCACCGACCGGCTCTCCGCCTTCGACGTCATTCTCCCAACGGCCATTCCCGATAAAGGGCGCGTCCTCACTCAGCTTTCCCTTTTCTGGTTCGATCTTCTGAAGGACGTCATCCCCAATCACGTCCTTAGCTCCACCGAATTCCCCGTCGCGTTCAATGCCTTCCGTGAGGAACTTGACGGCCGCTCCATGGTCGTCCGCAAAACTCAGCCTCTCCCCATCGAATGCGTCGTCCGCGGCTACGTTTCCGGCTCCGGTTGGAAAGATTATCAGGCCACCGGAAAAATCTGCGGCATTGTGCTCCCGCCGGGCATGCGCGAATCCGAGCGCTTGCCCGAACCCATCTTCACGCCCGCCACAAAAGCCGCCACCGGTCACGACGAAAACATTTCTTTCGAACAGGCCGCTTCCCTCATCGGCACAGATCTCGCCGAACGCGTTTGCGCCATCAGCATCGATATCTACCGCCGCGCCGCAGCCTACGCCGAGCCTCGTGGTGTGATTCTCGCCGACACCAAATTCGAATTCGGCCTTCTCAACACCACCCTCTGCTCTCCCAATGCCGTCAGTTCTCTAATGTGGATCGACGAAGCGCTCACCCCAGACTCTTCACGCTTCTGGCCCGCCGCGCAGTACCAACCCGGCGGCCCTCAGCCCTCTTTCGACAAACAGTTTGTGCGTGATTACCTCGAGCGAATTCGGTGGCCCAAAACCCCGCCTGGCCCGGAGCTTCCGCCCGATGTCGTCGCTTCCACGCGTGCCAAATACCGGGAGGCCTATCGCATCCTGGCAGGTCACGAGCTCGACCAGTAGCTTCAAACGTAGCTGCAAACGGGCCCAGAACAATCTGGAACAATTTCCGCGGAGCGTGCGATCGTGAAAGATCAACTCGAAGGGCTTGTCACACAAATGGTGGATCGGGGCATCCTGTTCGATGAGGCCGTGGGCGAATTCGAAAAGCGTTTCATCAAGCGTGTCCTGGAGCGGGCCAACGGCAACCAATCCCGCGCCGCCCAAGTTCTCGGCATTCACCGCAACACCCTGAGCCGCAAGATCGACGAATACAAGCTCGCTTCAAAAAATCACCACTCCCGCTAAACCCAGTTCCTCGCGAATCCTTGTAGGGGCGGGGCTTGCCCCGCCCTCATGCTCTCGACGTGCTGTTTATCGGCAAAATCTTGTCACCCAAAAGAAAAACGGCTCCCCGGTCACGCCGGAGAGCCGTTCGTAATCTATCCTCTGTCCTGCCGCTCGACTAGCTCGCCGGCTTCTTCTTCACCGTCTTCTTCGGTGCGGACTTTTCCTTCGGGATATCCTCTGCATTCACTTTGCCCTTTTCCCAGTGCAGCATGAACGCCGGGTCCGGATCGTAGGAAACCAGCGTCCCCGTAAAGTGGATCGCGCTGTCCTTCTCTATGCGAGCCACATCCGGCTGCCCAGCTACCTTCACTTCCATGTTCGCCACGGTCGCGGCATCGAACTCCGCGTCGCTCGTCACGAAGGCTACTTTGAGCACGGCAACATCTCCGGGAGTATTTTCAATCACCTTGCCCGGCACTCCGGGAAATTCCAAGCCGCACGACGCCAGCCACGTAACTTTAGCCTTGTCGCCGCCCGCTTTCAGATCCGTCATCACCGAAGCGATCGTCATATCCTTGCGCGCTGCATCCAGATCCGCGCTGCTCGGCAAATTGTAGCTCGCCGGACGCTCCGCGGAACTGCCCGCCAGTTGCAGCAGCTCTGCCAGCTCCGCATCGATCAAGTTATCGCACGCAGCTTGCTGGTAGTTCACGATCAGCTTTCGCAGATAATCCTTCACCTTCGTGGATTGCGCTTGGGTAGCCCCCTTCGCCGAGACGGCGCGCGCGATCGACCAGAATGCATCCATATGCTGTGGCGGCGTCAACGCCTCGTATGCCAGCCCCAGCCGGTAACTCGTGACTCCATCGTCAGGATTCAGCGCTAGCATGGCCTTATAGAATGGAATCGCGCCTGCGAAATCCTTTACGTTCGCCGAAGCCTGCGCGGCTGTCCCATTGAAATAAATCTGAATCTGCTTTTTCTGCGTGGCAAACGCGTCATCCGTCATGCTGTCGGGTTTCTTGACCGCATCCAAAGCCTTTAATCCGGCGACGGCGGAATCTCTCGCCGCTTTCGCCGTTGCGGGGTCCGCCTGCTGAGCTGGAGTCAAGGCGTTATACGCAAAGCAATGGGCGTACAGCGCTTGATACTGCCCGCCCGCATCAATCTTGTCTCCTAGCCCGATTACTTTGTCCGAATACTCGATCACCTTCTGATAATTTTTCAGCCCCCCGTAAGCCTGGACGTAGAGCGGATAAACATAAATCAGCAACGCGGAATTGGGATACTTCGAGACGAAATCATCAAGGCACTTCAACTGCGTGGCCGGAACCTTCTCACTCGCGCAAGCCTGATACGAGTTGTACTCCGGCATCGTGTACGGCTGCTTCCCCGCCCCGGCGTCCTGCCCTCCCGCTGCCGGAGCTTGGGCCTGCACCACCGCGCTCATCCCGTTCACTAAAATCAGACAAAGCGCCGCTACAATCGCGAGGCCTGCCACTTTGCGTGTTCCACTCATTCCCACTCTCCTCGCCCTAACTTCAACCTGGATTTTCGTTTCTGGTTTTTCTCGCACAATGCCGCTACCTATAAATGCGTTTGTTCCAAAATTGCTCTTCTTCCAAAACTTGGGAATTATAGGAAATGCCCCAGTCTATCCGCAAGCTGTCATCTCAGGAAATTTCAAGGAGCCTGTGGAAGCGCTCGCCTGAAGAGTTTCTTTGTATTCCCTACACACCTTCGAGGATCCCAAGCCACGTGGGAACTGCTCAGACTCCTGGGTGGTAAGATGAGTTTCGCATAAAAAAGGTGGCAAGCGAGAGGAAGAATTCAAATGCCTCCAAAAGATACAGTGAATACATTAGCTCGCGACGGTTCACCGCTACTCGGAGCAGTTGCGCTTGTCACTGGTGGCAATCGGGGCATCGGTCGCGCCATCGCGCTCCGCCTTGCCCAACTCGGCGCCAGCGTGGCCATCTGCGGTCGCGACGCACAGGCCCTCTCCGTCACCGAGGCGGAGCTGAAAAAATTCGGCTCGCCGGTCCATTCGCAGTTGGCAGACGTCTCGCGGTCCGCTGATGTGACTGCCCTCGTGGACAAGACTCAAGCCGCGCTTGGCCCAATCTCCATCCTCGTCAACAACGCCGGCATCGGCCTCTTCGGCCCCGCCCACGAAAAAAAAGAAGCCGATTGGGACCGTGTACTCAACACAAACCTCAAAAGCGTTTTCCTCGTCTCTCGCGCGGTAACCCCTGCGATGATCCAGCGCGGCGCCGGCGACATCATCAACATCAGCTCTCTCGCTGGCCGCAACGCCTTCGCGGGCGGCGGCATCTATTGCGCCTCCAAATGGGGGCTCCAAGGTCTCTCCGCCTGCATGGCCGAAGACCTCCGCGAGCACGGTATTCGCGTCAGCGTCATTTGCCCTGGCAGCGTAGCCACCGCTTTTTCCTCCGGCTCCGCCCGTAGCCCAAAAGATCCCGCCAAAGTCCTTTCACCCGAAGACGTAGCCCACGCCGTAGAAATGATCGTCAGCCAAAGCCCCCAAAGCTTCCTAAGCGAAATCCACCTCCGCCCCCTCCGCAAACCCTAGCCATCCGAATCTCTCGTAGGGGCGCGGCACGCCGTGCCCGTGCCCGCGCCTGTCCAGACACCCTGGTGAACCTTTTTGCCGTCCTCTTCCACGAATTTTTCCCTCGCCCAGCCCAATTCTTTCCTCTTGACATTAGTCGTCATAACAACTATCGTAGCCCCATGAGTCGCCGCCCCATCCCCCATCCGCCTCTCCCCGTCGAAGCCCGTATCTTCATCTCCCTCCAAAAAACAGCCGACTCCCTCGGCCTCGAAGCCGAGCAACTTCTCAAGCCCCATGGCCTAACGGGCACGCAATACAACGTCCTCCGAATTCTCCGGGGGTCCGAACCCGCAGGTCTCGCGTGCAGCGGCATTGGCGAACGCATGATCTCTCACGACCCGGACATGACCCGTCTCCTCGATCGCATGGAAAAGCGCGGCCTCATCTCTCGTGCGCGCCAGACCGACGACCGGCGTGTCATCAAAACCCGTATCACCCCCGCGGGTCTAGCTCTTTTGAAAAGTCTCGATCAGCCTGTTCGCGAACTTCACAAGCGCCAGTTCCACCACCTGCCCGCTGCGCGTTTGAAAGTACTCGCCGAGCTGTTGGAGGAAGTCCGCGATCGCGGACCGGAGTAAACGTAGCAAAATTAAAATCTGCTTAGACGCAGCACTCAGTTAAGGAGGCAACACTCATGGGCCAAGTTTTCTCTCGCATCGCACTCACCGCAGGACTGGCAGCCGTTCTTTCCCTGCCCCGCCGCGGCCACTACCACCTGGCAAATCGACCCCGCACATTCATCAGCGCAATTCGCCGTCAAGCACCTGATGATCTCGACCGTTCGCGGCGCTTTTACCAGCGTGAAAGGCTCCATCCAACTCGACGACAAGGACATAACCAAATCCTCCGTCGAAGTCACCATCGACGTGAATTCCGTAGACACCCGCCAGCCCGATCGCGACAAGGATCTCAAGAGCGACCACTTCTTCGACGCCGATCACTTCCCCACCATTACTTTCAAATCCAAGAAAGTTGAACAAGTTTCGCCGGGCAAGCTCAAAGTCACCGGCGACCTCACCATTCGCGGCGCCACAAAAGAAGTCGTCCTGGATGTCGATGGTCCTACCGCTCCCATAAAGGATCCCTGGGGCAATCAGCGCATCGGGGTTAATGCCAGTTCCAAAATCACTCGCCAGGACTATGGCATCACGTACGGCCCAGGTATGATCGGCGATGAAATCTCCATCACCATCGACGCCGAAATGATTCCTGCAAAAAAGTAAATCGGCCCGCACCTGTTCGGCTTAGAACGATAAAGACTGCAGCAGCGCTGGCTTCGCCGGCAGAAGACTCCGTAGCCAACTGGAGCGAAGGAACAACTCTCTTCGCTCCAGCTCGCAACGGCCCATGAAAGTTCTGAATAATAGTAATGAGCGCGCACCCTCCACAGGTTCTATTTCATCCAATTCTCTGAATCAAATTGAAGGACGCTGCCATGCATAAACCAGCTGCGACAGATTTTCCGGTTCACGATCTCATCCGCCATCGTTGGAGTCCGCGAGCCTTCTCGGACAAGCCCGTTGAGCCCGCAATTCTGACGAGTCTCTTCGAAGCGGCTCGCTGGGCACCCTCCAGTAGCAACGAGCAGCCCTGGGCTTACCTCGTTGCCACTAAAGACAATCCGGAAGACTTCGCAAAAATGCTCAGTGTCCTGGTGGAGTTCAATGCCGACTGGGCCAAAAACGCGCCAGTGCTTGCTCTCGCTGTTTCGCACCTCAAATTTCAGAGTAACGGCAATCCGAACCGCAACGCTTTCTACGATACCGGTGCAGCCACTATTTTGTTCAGCCTGGAAGCAACTGCGCGAGGCCTTTTCGTTCACCAAATGGCCGGGTTTGACCCCGCCAAAGCCAAACAAGTCTTCGAAATCCCAGCCGATTGGGAACCCATTGCAGCTTTCGCCATCGGCTATCCGGGCGATCCCAACTCTCTCTCTCAAAAACTACAAGATCGCGAAGTTGCCCCGCGAACACGCAAGCCTTTATCCGAATTTGTCATGTCGGGCCGCTGGGGGCATACTTCTCCTATCGTCTCTCAATAGTCGGTTACATCAATTACAGAGGGAACTAGCCCAGCCAAATGCACCGCACCATCGAGTTCCTTCTCCATCATGGCTACGTAGTCTTGCTTGCATGGGTCTTCGCCGAACAAGCGGGAGTTCCCGTCCCTTCGCTTCCGCTTTTGCTAGCCGCCGGCGCCCTCGCAGGCTCCCATCAGCTCAATATCTTTGCTTCTCTTTTCGTGGTTGCTTTTGCCGCCGTTTGTGCCGATGCCCTCTGGTACCAGCTCGGGCTCCGCAAAGGCATCAAGGTCCTTCAATTTCTTTGCAAGATTTCCATCGAGCCGGATTCCTGCGTCCGACGCACCGAAGGCGTATTCTCCAAGCAGGGCGCACGCTCCCTGCTCTTTGCCAAGTTCCTTCCCGGCCTCAGCACAGTCGCTCCGCCGCTTGCCGGCGTCTTCCAGATGCGCGCCAGGCGCTTCTTCCTTTTCGATAGCGCTGGCTCCATCCTCTGGGGAGGCACATTCCTTGGCCTCGGCTACGTCTTCAGCGGCCAGATCGAGCGCATCGCCGAACGCGCCGCCTCTCTCGGCGGCGGGCTCGTCGTAATACTCATTGCCGCCTTCGCATCCTATCTCGGCTACAAATTTCTCGCACGCAAACGCTTCTTGCGCGCGCTTCGGATCGCCCGGATCTCCGTTGAAGAATTGAAGCAAAAAATCGACGCCGGCGAAGACCTCGTCATCGTCGATCTGCGCCATTCTATGGATTTCGAAGCGGACCCGGAAACCATTCCCGGCGCTTTCCGCATGGACGCTCAGGAGCTCGAGGAAAAAAACGATCTATTGCCCCACGATCGTGAAATCATTCTCTATTGCACTTGACCAAACGAAGCCACGAGCGCCCGTGTGGCGCTCCTCCTCAGAAGACAAGGCATCACTCGTATTCGCCCCCTCGAAGGCGGCCTCGAAGCCTGGCGCGAACACAACTATCCCGTAGCCAACATTAAACTCACTCAAATTTCCACTCAGATTTAGTCGGTAGGGGCACGATACATCGTGCCCTCTTTCGCTTACAACCGCGGCAAAACAATCCCGCTCTGCGCCTGATACTTCCCCTTCTTATCCTTGTAACTCACTTCGCAATCTTCATCCGACTCAAAAAATAGCACCTGGCAAAGACCTTCATTCGCATAAATCTTCGCAGGCAAGCGGCGTCGTGTTGCTGATCTCCAGAGTCACAAACCCTTCCCACTCCGGCTCAAACGGCGTCACGTTCACGATAATCCCGCACCGCGCATACGTAGACTTCCCCAAACAAATCGTCAAAACATTCCGCGGTATCCGAAAATATTCCACCGACCGGGCCAGCGCAAACGAATTCGGCGGAATCAAACAAGCGTCGCCCTTGAACGGTACTAGCGACCTCGGATCAAAATGCTTAGGATCCACAATCGTCGAATTCACATTCGTAAAAATCTGAAACTCGTCCGCCACGCGAATGTCGTAGCCATACGACGAAACTCCATAGCTGATCACGCCTTCGCGCACCTGCCGGTCGGTGAACGGCTCAATCATCTTGTGCTCCAGCGACATCTTGCGAATCCACCGGTCTGGCTTAACGGACATCCATTCCTCCTCGATCATCCAATGAATTTTGCAGCGTAAAAAGAAAGTACGTCAAAACGAAGTTCGCCAAAAGGAAGGACAGTGTAGTTTACCCATCTCGTCTTGACAACCCGCGCCTCACCCTCTAGCATTTCCTCACGACGCAGGAGGCCTGTGTGATCAAGCTGGACATCGTGAATGCGGTTGTTGCCAAAACTCTCATCAGCCGCACCAAAGCCGAGCAAGCCGTCGAAACGGTTTTCGATTCTTTGAAACAAGCTCTCGGCCGCGGCCAGCGCATCGAACTCCGCCGCTTCGGCGTCTTTAGCGTTAAGCCCCGCAAAACCGGCATCGGTCGCAACCCTCGCACCGGCGAAGAAGTCAGCATCCCTCCCGGCAAAGCCGTCCGCTTCAAACCTGGCAAAGAACTCCAAGGCATCGAAGCCACAAAGAAGGCATAGAATTTTCCTGACCTTTAATAAGCTTCCTGAATAGGTTCCCTGTACCGCAAAGCTTGTATTGGCACGTACCCGTTGTCCCTGCTACCGTAGTCACACAGCCCGCTTGAGAAGATGTTGCCGCCAGGTATTTTCCTGCAAGGAGAACAAATTTATGAGATGGTCCCCCGGTGACGAAAGCCAAGACATCGAAGACCGTCGCGATGACAGTGGAGGTGGAGGCGGCTTTCAATTCGGCGGCTTCCATCTGGGCATCGGTGGTGCATTAATTCTCCTGATCCTCAGTTTCATTTTCAGGACCAACCTTTTTACTTTGCTCGGCGGCGGTACGGGAGATCCGGGCACGGCCGTCAGTCAGCCCAATCCTGTCCGCGACGAGGCCGAGAAGCCCCTGGTTCAATTCGTGTCGTTCGTGCTTGATGACACTCAGAAAACCTGGACTCAAATTCTGCCGGAGCAAACGAACACTCCCTATCGCCACGCCAAGCTGGTCCTTTTCCGCGACAGCACGCAATCCGGATGCGGCGGCGCGGCGGCCTCCACTGGTCCTTTTTATTGCCCGGAAGACGAGAGAGTCTACATTGACCTCGGTTTTTTCGATGAACTGAGCCGCCGCTTCGGCGCGCACGGCCAATTCGCACAGGCTTATGTTCTCGCGCACGAACTCGGGCATCACGTACAGAAGCTATTGGGAATCGAAGGTAAGGTCCATCAACTTCAGGAAAGCAATTCTCGCGAAGCGAACCCGCTCTCCGTGAAACTGGAACTCCAAGCCGATTGTTTCGCGGGAGTCTGGGCGCATTCCACTCAACAACGCGGCCTGCTCGAAAGCGGCGACGTGCAATCCGCGCTAGGTGCAGCGGCTGCTGTCGGTGATGATCGTCTTCAAAAAATGTCCACAGGCCATATCAGCCCGGAATCGTTCACGCACGGCACTTCCCAACAGCGTATGCACTGGTTCAAAGCAGGTCTGGATAACGGCACAGTCGCAGCTTGCAACACCTTCGGCCAGTCCGAGTAGGCCGCAATCGAATTGTCTCGGATCGTCTTGTCTAGCTACAGCTAGTCGCTACATCTCGCTTGAGCCGCTAGCGCAACTCCTCCAACTGTGCTGTACTTGTATTGGCAAAACTTTTTCAGTCTTCAGAACTCTTTGTGAGCACGCCACCCTCAAATTCCACAGTGGACCCGTTTCCAGCCCCCGTCGATTGGAGCG
The DNA here is from genome assembly GCA_963730495.1 of uncultured Acidobacteriota bacterium. Lineage (GTDB taxonomy): Bacteria > Acidobacteriota > Terriglobia > Acidiferrales > UBA7541 > Acidiferrum. Next base: position 16,802 of record CAVSSD010000010.1, read on the forward strand.
ACGTCCCCCCGCGCGCCCAATTTTACGTTCCGGTTTTCCCGAGTCCGTCCCTCAAATCGCTTATCCTCGCCATCGTCCTCTTTCTTCTCACGCTCTGCACCTGCCTCGCCGCGGGCACGCAATTCGCCATCGCTTACGCCAACAATCAAGCCGCCTCTCTCGACGAATTCCTCCGCGCCTTCACTCTCTTTTACAAAAATCCGGTCGCTCTCCTGGCCGGCCTTCCCTTTGCCGTCACTCTGTTGACCATTCTTCTCGCCCACGAACTCGGCCATTTCTTCGCCTGCCGCCACCATCACATTCATGCAAGCTACCCTTTCTTTATTCCCTTCCCCTCTCTCATCGGGACTTTCGGAGCGTTCATCCTTATGCGCTCTCCGATTCGCACCACGCGCTCTCTTTTTGACGTAGGCGCCTCCGGCCCGCTCGTCGGTTTCGTCTTCGCCGCCCCTGCACTACTCTACGGCGTACTACATTCCCACATCGTCCCCGCTATCGCCCTCCCGATCCCAACCAAAACTCCGTCATCTTCGGCACCCCACTCCTTCTCCGCTTCCTCGACGCCCTCTTTCATCCCAGCGTCAATCCCCACATCCTCCTCCTTCCCCCAGTAGGCCGCGCCGCCTGGGTCGGTCTTTTCGCCACAACCCTAAATCTTCTCCCCGCCGGACAACTCGACGGCGGCCACATCCTCCGCTCCGTCAGCGCCCGCCTTCACCGCTTTTCCACCTTCCTTCTCCCTCTAGCCCTCATTCCTCTCGGCTATTTTTTCTGGTACGGCTGGTTCGTCTGGGCCGCCCTGCTCTTCGGCCTACGCTTTCTCCGCATCGCCCCCATCTACGATCCCATTCCCCTCGACCCGCCGCGCCGCTTCGCCGCCTTCTCAACCCTGCTCATCTTCATCCTCTGTTTCATGCCCGCCCCCATCATCGGCCTCTAGACCTGAAGACCTGTAAACCCGAAGAGACGTAAGTGTACGCGATTTGTCTTAACTCATGCGCCAACTCCTGGTAGTATTTGTTCTGGGTAATACCACGTATCGAAAAGAGCGGCAGCCACTCTGCCGCTCTTTTCTTTTTAAGACCCAGCCGAGCTTCGGCAAACTCTCTGTGACCTCTGCGAACTCTGTGTTAAACAAACCCTGAACTGCTTCTCAGCGCCCGCCGCAGAAGCGCCAGGATGTGGAGTGCGGCAGCTCTGCTGCCGCTTTCCCAGCAACTCGCACGATTCCAGATTTGGCGAAACTCAATAACTCAAATCCACTTACAAGAGGTTTTTATGACGAATGAGAATTCCACGCACTGGCATCGCCCTGCGCTGCCTATTCCAATTTTCCGACGATCGCTGCTGCCGCATGCTCCGCAGCCCGGCCCATCCATCCTTCTGCGCCTTCCATGCCCGCCAAGAACTCCAACGCATCGAGTCCCAGCGCCTCGGCGAAGAAGTCTCCACGTCCCTCCACGGCAATTTCCTCACCGCCACCGACATCAACCACGTCCTCGGCAAACTCTTCATCGCCGTCGCCCAGAACCGTATCTCCCTCCGCAAAGCCGCCAACCTCACCTACCTCGGCAAGGCCCTGCTCTCCTCGATCCCCCTCGTAAAACAGGAGTTTCGCTTCGAGTACAAATTTAAACATTGGACGGAAGCGGTAGCCAACGCCACCCCGCTCTCCACCCCTCCGCCCCTCACCGATTCCAACTCTCCTCTCGAATGTTCCCCTGAGCTCACTGAGCCAGACTCCCCGGAAGAAGACTAGCCATCCAGTCTTATCGCAAGGGTGGTGAAGAGGTGTTCGCTTTCCGTTCGCTATGCAGTATAATTCCTAGCTGAAAGTGATTAGAGCCTCATTCGGATACGTTTTCGCGCGACGTCGCCTGCCATCCGTTTTAACTGGGTTGATTCTGATGAGGCCCTGAGATTCGAGATCCGTAAGAACTTCGCCCATATGCTTTCGCAGGAAGCCCGCCACAGCGTAAACATAAGCGTGCGACCGGGGCGGCTGTGAAATTCCTTTCCCTGGAGCCGCTGCTCGGACCGCTTCCGAAGCTAAGCTTAAAGGGAATTGATTGGGTAATTGTTGGTGGCGAATCAGGGCCGGGAGCAAAGCAAATGGAAGAGGCGTGGGTCGTCGATATTAGAAAGCAATGCAATCGTCAGGGTGTTGCGTTCTTCTTCAAACAGTGGGGCGGCGTCCAAAAGAGCAAGAGCGGTCGGACGCTCGAAGGACGCACGTGGGATGAAATGCCAGTTGAGTCAGTTTTAGCAGTTTTGTGAAGCGGGGGGCCACGCACGTCGGTTTTATGTGTGGAGCTTCTGACTTTGACCTGTTCGTTCTATTTTCTTTGCCAATTCAATAACTCCTTTGGAATCCGCACTTCCAAAAATACGCCCGTAAACTCTCTGGAATGAGCAGTTTCAAAACATTGAACTTAAAACCCTTTAGAATGAACATTTGCAAGAAAACAGGGTAGGGGGCCCAGGCCACCAGCGCCCTCATAGACAAAGTGGCCTGCGGCTAAATCAGCGTCCAAGAAAAACCTTATAATTTCAAATCCCCACCAGTAGACTTCAACGAAACGTTGCATCGACCGGTTGAGCTGGCACGTCTTACCGGGAAGGTACGCAGGCGCGTCCGAGGTTGGAGCTCTGTCTTGAAATCGCCGATGAAGCTTCTTCAAAGCGTTCTAGGAATGTTTGTCTCAATAGTGAGCGCTGCGTTTATCTTCCCTGCGATAGCATTTGCGCAGACCGATGAGATCCAAGTTTATGATGCCGTAATTGCCGAACCCGGAGTCTTTAATCTTACGTGGCATAATAACTTCATCGCGGATGGTGCGGAGACGCCCGATTTCCCTGGTGGACTCATACCAGCCCAGTCCTTCAACGGTGTGACCGAGTGGGCGTACGGCGTTACCGATTGGTTCGAGGCCGGGCTTTACCTCCCGCTTTACAGCATCTCCCAAAACCGTGGCGCAACGATTAACGGAGGCAAGCTCCGCGCGCTCTTTGTTAGGCCGCATGCCGCAGATCACACCTTTTTTTACGGTGTCAATTTTGAGTTCAGCTACAACGCCCTGCACTGGGAGCCGTACCACTTCACGTCGGAGATTCGGCCGATCATTGGCTGGCACTTGCACCCCGTGGACATTATCGTGAATCCGATCCTGGATAACTCTTTTGTCGGCGGTTTCAAGAGTCTTGATTTCGCTCCAGCGGTACGTGTCGCGTACAATCGCCCCCCGAAGTGGGCTGTGGCTGTCGAGGAGTATGCGGATTACGGCCCGTTGCGCCAATTCTACGCGGTCAGCAAGCAGACACAGGAACTGTTCGCGGTTTTCGATCGGTACTCCGAGAAACTAAATGTCGAGGCCGGCGTCGGTTTTGGTCTGACCAGTTCGTCGAACAAAATTACCTTGAAATTGATCTTATCGCGCGACCTCAACTCCCGAGATAAGCATTGAACAATCCCCGCGCGAAGTCGCGTTACTGGACATGTGGACCGACAGTCTGCCCTAGCCGCCATAAAACTCAGCGATGTAGACTTACTCACCAGCGCCCCGGAGGACCTGGCTAGATCGCCCATGCTGATTACCAGGATGCGAAGTAGGGAATGCCGTGAAATGCTCAAGCGGCTGGGCTATGGCCGGCTCGCGTGTGCCTCCAACAACCGGCCGTATATCGTTCCACTTTATTTCGCATACGATGCTGACCGTCTGTGCTGTTTCTCCACCGTGGGCCGGAAAATTGAATGGATGCGATTGAATCCATTGGTGTGCGTGCAGCTCGATGAGATTCGGGGCCACGACGAGTGGACGAGCATCGTTGTCATGGGGCAATACGTCGAAATCCCGAACGGACGCGAATTCGCGGAGAGCCGGGGGCATATCCGCTCACTGCTAAAGCAGAGAGCTTTGTGGTGGCAGAGCGGATATACAGCATCCCAGATTCGCCGGAAGCCCAAACCCCCGATCTCGGTGTTTTTCTACATTAAGATAGAAGAGCTTACTGGCATTCGCGCCGCTCCCGACACCAGAGAGAACGCGAATCGTCGGGTGAAACCCGTCTCTAAGAGCTGAACCTATCATTGAGAGTGATAAAGTCTAGTCACGTGGAGACGCACATATGCCCACTCAAGAGAAGCACGACACACATCAAAAAGCACTTTCCCTCAACCTTGACCTCTCTATCTTTGGTTCTTTCGCGGAAATCGGTGCGGGTCAAGAGGTGGCTCGCTGGTTTCTGCGTGTCGGCGCCGCCTCCGGGACGGTAGCGAAAACGATCTCGGCCTATGACAAGGAAGTGAGCGACCACCTTTACGGAGTGGGGACTCGCTATGTCTCCAAACCCCGTCTCCTGGCCATGCTCAACAGCGAATGGGAGGAACTGCTGGAACAATTGCAGCCTAGCCGCGGAAACGATACGAAGTTTTTCTCGTTCGTTGATACGATTTCTGCCCGCAATTACGCGGGAACTAACGACTGTCATGGATGGGTGGGCTTGCGTTTCCGGTCCCAACCGAACTCGGTGCCCAATGACGTGATTCTGCATGTGAATCTGCGGGATTCCAGTAATGTGGGGCAGCAAGAAGCCGTTGGCATTCTAGGTGTGAACCTGATCCATGCGGCCTATCATGGCGCTGGTTCGGTTGAGGAGTTCTTCGTCAGCGTATTCGAAGACCTCGGAACACAGCGAGTGGAAATCGACTGCGTGGAATTGAAAGGACCGCTCTTCGAGTCTTGGGACCGCAACCAGCTCCACGCTTTTCTGGTGGCAGGTGAATACGCGGAAGCGGTGGTCTTCCCAGCGAACAACCAATTCGTTCCGCCCAACGAACTGCTCTACAAACAAGCGCTGGTTTTGGCTCCCGGCCGGTTCGACAATGTGGGTCAGCTTCACGCAAATCTGGTCGTGGACACCCTGACTGCATTGCCGCAAGAGGAGTTAAAAGAGAGCAAAGGTGGTCTCGGACTGTTTTGTCTATCGATCGGCGGAGCAAACGACGGACGTACAGAAGCGTCCCTCAAAGAGATCGTGGAGCACGTGGAAGCGCTGCACAACTTAGGTTACGGCGTGATGTTATTCCGCGCGCGGGAACTCTACACCATGAGTGCGTACGCGAATCGCTACACGAAATCTCGGATTCACTTCGCGATCGGACTTATGGTGCTTACGCGTGTCTTTGAAGATCGCTACAAAGACCTGCCAGGAAGTTTGCTGGAAGGGATCGCCCGGCTCTTCACCCAAAATGTCAGGGTATACGTTTATCCTATGCCGGCGGAAGATATGCAACGACAAGTAGAAGAAACCGGAGTGACGGGCTGGACCTGGAAAGAGACAAATGGCATGGTCACTGCTGACAACCTGCATCCGTCAGGACCGCTTGAGTCTCTGTATCAATATCTCCTGAGCAGTGAATTCATTCTTCCAGGGAAACCAGGGAAGCGCTGAATCTCGTATTGCTAACGATACATCAATAGCCAACACGTTCGGGCCCCCTTGAGAGCGCCATTCTCGTGTTTAGCCCAACTCTCCGACGCTAACCTCAACTCCCCGTTAGTTTGAATGTATGAGTCAGTCATACCTTGCTGTACGGCAAAGACATGCTCCCCTTTTTGCCGTCATAGTGCATCGCGCGTCTGACTTAAGAGCTCTGGCATGTGCCGGGAGGAATTGAGGCCAATTAGGACCCCGCCAGTTGTGAATCAACGGAAATTCTTCCTTCGCTTAGGAGAACGAATTCGCGAGCTGCGAAGAAAACACGGCCATTCTCAAGAGGACATGATTTCCTACGGCTTTTCGGCGCGACATTGGCAACAAATGGAAGCAGGCCGGCCGATCACAATTTCAACCTTGCTGCGTATCTGCGCTGTATTTGAGACTTCGGCTGAACGTCTAATTCACGGACTGGACAAAGGAATCTACGAGGACTAACTCCACCCCCGCCAATCTGCACGTGGCCATTTTGCAAGTAGCGCCTTATAAGTCTCCCAACTTGTGTCCTGGAACCCTGCACAGGAAATGTTGATATGCCCAAGGTCTAGGTATTCCCGACCTGAAGGTCTGCCTGGATTGCAGGGGCTCAGTTTTTGCTCCGTAATCTGAACGTTCACAATTTCAGGCAGGCAACATCGCAAGTGCAGACTGACACCAAATTTCCGGAGGCCAGAGAGCCTGGTGCGATCTTACAAGATTCTGGTAGTTGATGACTCTGATCGCTTCCGGCAATTTCTCGTTCTGAGCCTTCGACGAAGGGCAGAGTTTCAGTGCATCTACGAAGCCTCAGATGGATTGGAAGCCGTCGAGCGAGCTGAAGAGCTAAAACCGGACTTGATTCTGCTGGACATCGGACTGCCCGGTGTAAATGGAATTGAAGCCGGACGACGAATTCAGAAAGTTTCCCCGAGTTCCAAAATCCTTTTTGTCAGCCTAGAGTCCTCTGCTGATGTGGTGCAAGAAGCCCTCCAACTGGGAGCACATGGCTATTTATTGAAGGCCGATGCAGCACGCGAACTTCTGCCTGCCGTGGATGCGGTCCTGCAAGGCAGGCAGTATCTCAGTCGCCGCCTACCGGGCATCTAGCGCCGTTGGGGTGACTGCAGTGAACAGACATCATTACAAGTGATCCGCATTACTGGTGATAAGACAACTTATCAAAAGTAGCCCCGAGCCAGAGTAGGTCAGCTATCCGACCCGGAGTAGCTTCGGATCGAGGGAACTAAGAAATAGTTTTTTGGGGGAGCGCAAAACGATTTTCCCGCGACATTTGCGTATTGCACCGCTCTTCTGCCATTCGCTCACGATGCGAGTCGCGTTATAGAGGTTGATATTCACTGAATCGGCGAGCTCTTGGTTGGTGACATCGATTTCAATCCCATCCGAGACGACTTCACCGATACTGGGCCCCAGCGCCACGAGTAAATTGGCAAGCCTCTCTTTTGCCGACTCGGAGACTAATGCCGAGTGGGCAGCGATATACCAAGAAACGTATTCAAACGTGAGATAGATTACATTCTCTAACAGTCGAGGGAACCGTTCTCCAAGAGCGATGATAGTTGGACCGTCCCAAGCGAGCACAACGCTATCCTGTACCGCTTCCGAGCTTGCGAGATATGGGTAAGGCCGGCGAGAGAGCCCCGCAGCGCCGAAGGTTTCTCCTGGCTTTATCCATAGCAGGATGAGTTTTTTCCCAGTGGGGGTTATGTAGAAAAAACGCCCTCGGCCTTTCCACATCAACAGAAAATAATCCGAAGAATCGCCCTGGTGCGTCATTACAGATTTGGCGGAAAACCGGCGAGGGCGCGCCGCCGATAAGATCGCATCGATTTCCAGCGGTTTCATGCCCCACAATATATCGACGTTAGGAGGGCGGTTAGCATGGCGAAATTCCAGAGTGGTCATGTTCTCTCCGCTGGTGGCGAAATGCTTTTGCAATTTGTAAATGCACACCAATGCGACATTTCGTTCACTGCACTCAATCCCCTAATATCGCGCTTCTATAATTTCATCTTATGACGAATGCGTACAGTGAGTCGTCGCCTGCGACAAGAAGGCGCCCATGTACGACGATCGGCGATTGGAAGCGCCGATCCTCCGAAAAGCGCTCGCAGTGTTCATAGATCACGCAGAAACTCTGATTGAGCGAGGCGGTCCAGTGGTGTTATTATTCGGGCCACCAAAAGACCTTTTGGCCGCAATTGATATCCGCTCCAACCCACGCAGGGGCAGTACAAACCCCAAACGTAAAACCGTTCAAAAGGAGGACCCCATGACCCAATCCAGCGCTACACAGCGAGGCAGCGAGCAGGCAAATCCGCAGTTCAACATTGATCGCACCCATCCGGGCCGGTGGACGATCACCTTCAGCAACCCGCCAATCAACATGTTTCTTCCCACAACGATCGTCGAATTGGGAGCGCTAATGAGCGACCTCGAGGCGGACCCGTCCGTGAAGGTCGTAGTGTTCCAGTCCGCGAATCCCGATTTTTTCATCGCCCATCTCGACGTAGGCAAGGCAGCTGAACGGCCAGAAGTGCTGGGCCTTTGGCGCGACTTTGTGCTGCGCCTCTCCTCGGTGCCAGTTGTGAGCATCGCCAAAATTCGCGGCCGCACGCGCGGCATTGGTAACGAGTTCGTGCTGGCCTGCGACATGCGATTCGCCAGCAGGCAAAGCGCCCTATTCGGCAACCCCGAGGTCGGCGTCGGATTGGTCCCTGGCGGCGGAGCGCTGGAATGGCTTCCGCGCTTAGTCGGCCGCTCGCGGGCACTTGAGATCGTGCTCAGCGGCGACGATTTCGATGCCGATATCGCCGAGCGCTATGGCTGGGTGAACCGCACGCTGGACGATGCCAACCTCGACTCGTTCGTCGATGCGCTCGTCCGGCGTCTGGCCTCGTTCGACCGTGAAACGCTAGCCGCAGCCAAGGCCCAGGTCAATCGGTACGGGATGCCGACAGCTGCCGAACTTCAGTCGAGCATCGACTTGTTCTTCCCATTGCTGGCCTTGCCCAGTGCACAGGCGCGCCGTGCCAAGATCCGCAACGTCGGTTACGGCGTTCCGAGCGACTTCGAATTAAACTTCGGCCGGTACCTGCCTACGTTTGGGCCGGCGGACGACGACAACACGGATAAGTAGCCCGATTGATCGTCACCCTGGAGAAATGTTAGCGAGGAGACCATGAAAGGCTGGAAGCTGATTCTTCTCCTACTGGTGCTGGCCGCGGGGCTGGCGATTGGCGCCGGCATTTCGATGCTTTTCACAACGGCCGCGATGCCACGCTCAAACGATTGTGACCATGCCACGGACATACTAAATCGCACGCAAACTTTCGATTGACCACCCGGCAACTCCGGCTATGATGCATGCCTTGAACACGCGGCCCAAGGTCTTCGCCACCAACTAATGCCACCCCTCCTGCGCACTCTGACTGTACGCGACCTTTTCTTGCTCTTCATCGGCGGAGTCATCGGCTCGGGCATCTTTCTGACTCCTGGGCTGATCCTGCGCCAGCTAAACGGTTCGGTCGGTTACTCTCTTCTCGTTTGGATCGTCGGAGGCGCCCTCTCTCTTCTCGGCGCACTCACTTATGCTGAACTCGCCGCCACAAATCCCGAAGCCGGGGGCCTCTACTGTTTCATCCGCGACGGCTTTGGCCGCGTCTCTGCTTTTCTTTATGGCTGGTGCCTCTTTCTGGTTATCGCGAGCGGCTCGGTTGCTGCGCTGGCTCGCGCCTTTACGGAACATCTCGCTGAAATCATTCCTCTCACCGCGCTAGGCAAAACTGTCCTCTCCGTTGCCATGATCGCCGTCGTCACAGCGGTAAACGTCTGGGGCACACGCAAGAGCTCCAACCTACAGAATTGGACCACGCTGATCAAAGTCGGCATCATCGTGATTCTCAGCGCCATCCTTCTGACACTCGGCCGCCATGCAGGAGATTTGCCCGCCGCCTTCGGCTCATCGCAGCACGGCTTCGGCCTCTTCTCGAGTTTTGGCTTAGCGATGATTTCCGTTCTCTGGGCTTATGAAGGCTGGCAGTTCGGCACTTACAGCGCCGGCGAAGTCGTTAATCCGCAAAAGGCCTTCCCTCGCGCGTTCCTGCTCGGCTCGCTGGTACTCGCGGGTCTCTACCTCATTGCGGTTGTCGCGTACCTGTTCGCTTTGGGCCCAGCGGGAGCAACCGCGAGTAACACGATTGCGTCAACCTCCGTCGGCGTCGTACTCGGCCGCCGAGCGGAAATTATTGTTGCCCTCACCATACTCATCTCTACCTTCAGCGCCGCTAACAGCGTTATGCTCACAGCCCCACGCGTTTTTTACGCCATGGCCAACGACAATCTCTTCTTTAAGAAACTTGCCGAAGTCCATCCACACTTTCAGACTCCCGCATCCGCCATCGTAGCACTGGGTGTGTGGTCCGCCGTTCTCGCCTGCGCCGGCAAGTTCGCCGAACTGATCGGCGGCGTCATCTTCATCGGTTGGATTTTCTACGGGCTCGGCGCTGCAGCCATTTTCCCGTTGCGTCGTGCCGGGAAAGGATTAGCGATTCCCTATCGCGTTCCCGGCTATCCTTGGACGCCTCTGCTCTTCGTCCTCGCCGCCGCCGCCATCGTTGGCAACGCCATCTTCGTTGCTGTTCTCGATCCAAAGCAATTCATTAACCTGGCCGTCGCCATCGCGCTGTTTGTTCTCGGCTTGCCAGCCTATTGGTTCTGGCGCAAACGCGGCGTCGCCACTTCGTAGACGGCGGTTTGCGGCCAGCTGTTTTGTCCACGCTGCTCACACTATGATTTGTTGGAAACTTTTCGCTTTCCCTCGGTGTCAAAGGAACTATCCTGGGATTCGCTCGTGGTTTGTCTGTTCGCAGGAAGGCGCCCGATGCTCGAAGCAAGAGGGCTCACAAAGTATTACGGCTCGGTGCTCGCCGTTCAAAGCATCGACTTCAGTCTCGAACCTGGCCAGGTTCTCGGCTATCTCGGCCCGAATGGCTCGGGCAAAAGCACCACCGTCAAGATGCTCATCGGCCTTCTGGAACCTTCTCACGGCCAGGTACTTTTCAACGGCAAAAACATCCAGCAGGATTTAGTCGGTTACCGCAAACATCTCGGCTACGTTCCGGAAGAAGCCAACCTGTATCCCTACTTAACCGGCTACGAATATCTTGAACTTGTCGGAACTCTCCGCGGCATGCCGCAACAGCGGATGAAAGCAAAAATCGATTCTTTGCTCGAACTCTTCTCTCTTTTTCCGCATCGCCATGTCGCGCTCAGTTCTTATTCCAAGGGCATGCGCCAGCGTATTCTTCTTATTTCCGCCCTCATGGACAATCCCGACGTGCTCATCCTCGATGAGCCGCTCTCCGGCCTTGACGTAACCTCCGCGCTCATTTTCAAAAATCTCATTCAGTCGCTCAGCTCCAAGGGCAAAACCATTTTCTATTGTTCGCACGTGCTCGAAGTCGTTGAAAAAGTTTGCACGCGCCTGCTCATTCTCAGAAAAGGCCAGGTCATCGCCAGCGGTTCCACCGAAGAAGTTCGCCAGCGCATCGGTCAAACCTCACTCGAAAACATTTTCCTTCATCTGGTGGAAGACCGAGACGTGGTGCAAATAGCCAGCAACATTGTGGATGTGGTGGTTTCGCCGTGATCGCGCGCGTGCAGCAATCTCTCCGCGCTGCGTGGGAACCTTACGCTCGCCGCCCGTTTCCCACTCTGCTGCGTGTTTTCATCGGCCGCGTTTTCCATGGCGGGGGAGACTCCGGCGCCTCTGAAATGGACGTCGCTCTTGGGGTCGTACTGATCTTGCTCGCCTTGCCCGGCGTCATGGTCTCGCTTCTCCTCTTCGAGAAATACGGCTCGCTCATCCGCTGGATGCGCGGCGACGGTGTCTTCGACCCATTCATCGCCACGATTCCCGACGAATATTTCTTCATCGTGCTGTCCATGGTCGTCACTGGAGCGGCAGCAATCTGGCGCTGGGACGCGCTCTTCCTCGACCGTCGCGATTACACGAATATCATTCCTCTGCCGATCTCCTTGCGCAGAATCTTCGCAGGGAATTTCGCCGCGATTCTCCTTCTTGCCGCCGCGCTCACTCTTGACGTGAACGCGGCAAGCTTTGTTCTGTTCCCTGTCGCTGTGGTTGGTTCGCAAAACTCTCTTTCCCTCTTCCTTCGTTTCGGAGCAGGTCATGCCGTCACCGTCGTGCTCGCCAGCGCCTTCAGTTTCTTCGGGGTGTTCGCCGTCATTGGCCTGCTGATGGCCGTTCTGCCCTACGCGCTCTTCCGCAGAATTTCTTTGTATGTTCGCTTTGTCATCGCGCTTTTCTTCCTGGGTCTTCTGACTACCAGCTTCACCGTCCCGTCTTATCTCGCACAGGCTGAGCGAATGAATGCACACGGAATCAGTTCACTTCCTCCCGTTTGGTTTTTAGGAATTTGTGAGACTCTCTGGGGGAACGGTCACAATCCATTTTTTGCGGCGATGACTCGCAGCGCTCTCTCGGCTTTAGGAATCTCTCTCGCTGTCGCTGTTCTGTCTTACACTCTCAGCTTTCGCCGCTCGTTCATCCGCATCCCGGAAACTGCCGAGGTCGGTCCCCTCCCACGCTCGCAATTTCATTTGCTTCCCGTCAACCTCTTCGATCGCGCTATTCTTCTCGACCCGCCGCAACGGGCCTGTTTCCACTTCATCACAAGAACGCTGCTGCGCAGCGAGGCGCACTTGCAAATCGCTTCAGCATTTGTCGCCATGGGATTGGTGGTCGTCGCGCAATCCGTCGCTTCAGCCATTCATACCAACAGCGCGACCATGCTGCGCAATCCCTCCGAAGATCTCCTGTCCATCCCGTTTATTCTGAGTTTCTGCATCATTCTCGGAATTCGCTTCGCGTTTGAAATCCCCGCCGACCTTCGCGCCAATTGGGTCTTCGCAGTTTGGATCGATCACGACGCTTTGCAAACTCGCCCTATTGCTCGCAAAGTTCTTCTTACTTTTTCGCTCGCCCCGCTCGTGCCAATTTGCTTCGTCTCGTCCGCTATCCTCTGGGGGTTCAGCGTCGCGCTTCTCCATACGGTCATCTTCGCCGCCTGCACAGTCGCGTTCGTCGAACTTCTTCTTCTGCGCTTCCGCAAAATCCCATTTACTTGCACTTACCCGCCGTTTCAAAGCCATTCCGCGCTCATTCTCGTCGGCTATCTCTTTGGCTTCGTAATCTTTACAAGTTACCTCCCCGAACTGGAACTCTGGTCGCTTCTGGAACCATGGCGGACTTCTCTCTTTATCCCGCTCGTAGTTGCCATCCTTGTCTCCGTCCAGCAATACCGAAAGCAAATGCTGGACATGGACAAGCACCTCATCTTTGAAGAAAGTTCAGCTTCAGGTTTCTAATGCCTTCGAGCGATTGGCTGTGGCTAGAGATCAATCCTATTTGGAGGCATGGTCCTCGACGGCTACCAGACATACGTGGCGACAGCTCCATCCTTCAGTGATGCTTTGAAGGACTTGCCGTGGTATTGAACGCGAACAATCTGTGATGACTTTCCGTCATTCGCCACGATTAATACGAACTTGCCCTCGGAGGTCTTGAAGGCCACATTCGGGAGTGTTGTGGGAGAGCTGGAAGCGATACGCACTGATCCTGGCCGAACAAATTTTGAGAAGTGCGCCATCGCGTAGTACGCCAGGTTCCGAGTGACTTCGTTGCCGTCGATCGAGACGGCGCCCTGACAAATGCCGCATCCTCCGTTGTCGGTATGCGGTTCAAATTTAGAATTCGCCGCAAGATTCCATAGCAGCACGTTGCGGCTCCAGTTCTGCAGGGCTCCGATAAATGTCCCCACGACAGGTTTTGAGATTGAGATTCTCGCGCTCTCGGTAGGCTCTGCCGCCATGAATTCCGTGAAGTACAAATTCTTTTGAGGGAAGGCGTTGTGCACTGCGGACATGGCGCCTATTTCTCCGCCGTACAAATGAAAGCCTGACCCATCAACATAGGGATTCGCTTTCGGATCGTTGAGAATGGCGAGCGCATATTCGGGAACGTCGCAGTTGTGATCATAGAGAATGATTTTGGTGTGTATACCGGCGGCTTTGAACGCTGGACCCAGATGGTCCCTGATGAATTGCGCTTGCTCTTCCGCCTGCATCAACATGCTCGGCGTATTTTTATCATTGAGCGGCTCGTTTTGAATGGTGATGGCGTCGATGGTGATGCCTTCCGCTTTCATTCCCTGGATGTATTTCACGAAATAATTTGCGTATGACGCGTAGTATTCGGTCCTTAGTTTTCCACCTTTCGGGTCGTTATTCGTCTTCATCCATGCGGGCGCGGACCACGGCGAGCCTAGTATCCGAATCTTGGGATTTATGGCCAAAATCCCTTTCAGAATGGGGATAAGTTCTGATCGGTCCGGCGCCAAACTAAATTTGCCTAATTCAGGGTCGGTTTGTCCCGCAACCATATCATCGTAAGAAAAAACGTGATCGTTCAGGTCGGAGGAACCGATGCTGATTCTCAGATAACTGATACCAATGTTCTTCCCGTCTACCGCAAACAGTTCCTTGAGTAGAGCGGCTCTTTTCGCCGCGTCCATGTGCGCAAGATGCTGGGCGCTTCCACCGGTCAGCGCAAAACCAAAACCGTCGATAGTCTGAAATGTTTTCTGGTCATCGATCTCAATGGTGGGCTCTTCGCCCGTGGACTGGGAGAACCGCAATGGAGATTTTTGTTGTTCAAAGAGCGCGGATTTGTCGGGGTTCGTAAGCCACCGCTGAACTTCATTGTTCTTTTGAGAGCGAAGCGGCGCAGGTGCGAGCATCAAAGCACACACAAGTAAACAAACGACTGTCCCAGTTTTCATTGCGCTCCCCCGAAGTGGATCTCGAGTCGTTATCGCGGATAAGAGCGTCTGAGTCAAGCAGGCGCATGCCAACTCCTGCCCCTTGCATTAATTTTGCGTTAAATTCGCACCATCTAATTGACGGGCGTGTATTGGGGCTTTATGGTGGCTGGACTATGAGCAAAGCAGATCTCGATCAATTGCGTCTCGCCTACAAGAAAGCTGTGGACGAATGGGTGGACACCATCCGCGCTGAAGAGGCATTGGCCACACCGGACCACTCGATGGTCGCTATGGAGCATTGGGATGCTGCCCACTTCACGGAGCATGACGCACACAAGAGAGCAACGGAAGCGCGCGACGCGTACAAAGATGGGCTTCGTGACGCGAACTACGGCATTTAAATAGTTGCAGTTTCTCGCGTAAAAATCCCTCCATAGATGCTCAATTGAGTTCCATTACGCCTTGGCGCTGCGCAGATGGCTGAGTGTTGCGTGACTGCCAAGTCTTCCGTCCAGGCCTAGAGGAAACGGTTGTGCCACAGCAGAACATCCCGTGATATTGTGCGTCGGAACCGATATTCCCAAGTGGAGAGTGAATGATGCAAAGGCGTGCGTTTATGAACTTTACGGCCAGCGCCGCGACGGCACTGGCTTTCCATCCGCTGGCGCGTGCCGCTGAAGAGGCGCAGAAAACTCCGGTGCTCTATCCCGATCCGGCGGTCGAAGTGATAGACCCGCGCTTTGCGAAATACAAAGTCATCAACGCAGCCGTCGAGCGCCTCTACACAGGCACGCGCTGGGCTGAGGGCCCCGTTTGGTTCGGCGATGGCCGCTATCTTCTCTTCAGCGACATCCCCAACAACCGCATGCTGCGATGGCTCGAAGACACGGGAGAAGTCAGCGTTTTTCGCGGGCCTTCGAACTACAGCAATGGCAACTACCGCGACCGGCAGGGCCGCCTGCTCACTTGCGAGCACGACTCGCGGCGCCTGACGCGCACTGAATACGACGGCAGCATTACTGTGCTGATGGACGGCTACCAAGCGAAGAAGCTGAACGCGCCGAATGATTTAACGGTGCATTCCGACGGAGCGATATGGTTCACCGATCCGGGCTACGGCATCATGTCCAATTACGAAGGCCACAAAGCCGCTTTCGAAATTCCCGCCAATGTTTATCGTCTCGATCCGAAGACGCGGGAGGTTACCGTCGTCGCCACCGACATGGATAAGCCCAACGGCATCTGCTTTTCGCCCGATGAAAAACTGCTCTACATCGTTGACACCGGCGCTCCAAAGCATCCTACCGACCCGCACCAGATCCGCGTCTTTGACGTAGTGGACGGCGTACGCCTGAAGAATGGCCGCATGTTTGCGGATATGTCTCCGGGCAACTCCGATGGCATTCGTTGCGATGTGGACGGCAACCTCTGGTCGGCAGCCGGATGGGCGGGAGAAAACTACAACGGCGTGCACGTCTTCGCTCCCGACGGAACGCTCATCGGCAAAATTCATCTGCCGGAATCGTGCGCCAATATCTGCTTCGGCGGCGCCAAGAAAAACCGTTTGTTTATGGCTGCGAGTCAGTCTTTGTATGCCGTGTATGTAGGGACCGAGGGCGCGCAGTTGCCCTGACACCGCAATCGCAGGTGCGTGCCGCGAGATTGCCTGGATTCGCGTCTTAATCTTGGAAAACTTTGCGGAATGAACGAATCATCTCTGCGAATGCCAGATCCGTTGCTTCTGGATCGAAGCGCGGGCTTTCGTCGCGCGTGAAGGCATGCTCGGCTGGATAGAGCAGCGTGTTGTAGCGGGCACCAGAATTTTGCAGGGCCTTATCAATCATCGCGCGACCCGCGTCGGGAACATGCGGGTCTTTTGTACCGAAAATCATCAAGAGTTCGCCGCGTATTTCTTTTGCGCGAGACAATGAGCCCGCATCGGCGTCTTGACCGAGCTTGCCGTCGTGGATGCCTGTGCCGTAATAACAGACCGTTGCACGCACGTCGGGCTGGAATGCGGCACGAAACGCGAGATGGCCGCCGATGCAGAAACCTATCACGCCGATTTTTCCGATGGCAACTTTCGGATGTTTTGAGAGCCAGTCGAGACCCGAGCGGCAATCCTCATCGAAATGGGCAACGGGAGTCTTCGCCGCGTCTTGCTGGCCACGCGTGCGCCCAGCGTCATCGAAGGGAATCACTGTTCCCGGCGGTTCGATGCGGCGATAAATTTCTGGGGCTGCGGCAACAAATCCGTACCCGGCGAGTCGAACGCAGAAACGGAGCAGCGGCGGCGTGAGCTGAAAAATGTCGGAATAGCACCAGATGCCGGGATATTCGCCTTCGGCCTTGGGCGCGGCGACGAAGGTTCTCATCGGGGAGCCCGGCAGAGGAATATCAGAGTATTCGGTATGGACGATCATTTGCTTGCCCTCGCGCACTTTTTGCGGAGAAACAGATGCACTCAATTCCCGATGATCAAACTATTGAGCCTGGACAAATATTGAGTCCGCTGGTCGTTGAGAAAAGCGGCAGCAGAGCTGCCGCACTCCATATCAAGTCGTGCACGGTGCTTACATTAGGCCGCTTTGCCTGGCAAGTTTTAGCGCTTCGATGGCGGCGCCGCGTGCGCCCGCGGTGTCGCCGTTGGGCATCACGTAGATCGGTATGGAGGCTTGCTCTTCTCGTTGCGTTGGCATGCCCACGCGGATTTCATCCAGGAACCAGCGCTGGAATTCCTGGCTCGTCTCCAAAGCGCCTCCGCCGACGATGAGCGCATCGGGATCGAAGGTGTTCACCATTTCGTCGAAGAAGAGCCCTAAGGCATGGGCTTGCACACGGAAGACGTCCTTGCACATCGGATCGCCTTTGTCGGCGAGGCCGCGAACGAGTTTTGCCGCCTGGTGGGGATCCAGTTTTGCGAACTCGTGATTTGGGTAGCGCGGCAGGAAATACGGCACTAAATTCCTTTCGATCGCGGTTAAGGAACAAAGCGACTCGAGGTCGCCAATGCGTCCGCAATTGCAAAGAGGTTTTAGCCCGCTGGTGCCGGCGATGCTTTGGTAAGGAAGCAGCACATGACCCAGCTCTCCGCCGAAACCATTTCTGCCCTTTACGACATTGCCGTCAAGAATAATTCCGCCGCCATTGCCCGTGCCAATGATGGTCGAGACCGATGTCTCACGGCTGTTTGAGCCGAAGATAGTGTAGTGGCCCCAGAGCGCCGCTGCATTTCCGTCGTTTAGATAAGAGACCGGTTTATCGAGCGTGTGCGCTAAGCCGCCACGAATATCGAATTCCGCCCAATTCGGATGCACAAAATTGGTGGAACCGCGTGCGCTGAGCTGGCCCGCCGCGCTGGCCGGACCGGGAGTATCCAGGCCGACAGCAACCACGTCAGCGAGAAGAACACCTGCGATGTCGGTGGCAATCTTGAGACCGTCTGCAATCTGGCGGAGGCAGACCTCGGGTCCCTGCTTGGAAAGGGCGGGGTGCTCGCATAGACTTTCGATGAGAAAGCGCTCTTGCTGATCCACCAACGTATAGTTGATGGCCGTTCCGCCAAGATCCACACCAGCTACGACTGGCACGCCGTTTCTCCTCTGCTCTTTGATGATTGCTCGGCCCAGACTAGCAGAATTCTGGTGAGCTTTCCCGGAAAAGGAAGATTTCGAAATATTTCGCGAAGCTGCGTCTGATGCGCTTCGCTCCGAAGGTCGCTCTTCGACGTGCTGATACACTACAGTGAAATGAGTTCGCCATTTTGCAACGTCGCTCTGCCCGTCCCTCTGCGTACGACGTTTACTTATTCCATCCCGAGGCTCTGCGCGAGGCTATTCAGCCTGGCAGCCGCGTGCTTGTTCCCTTTCGAAAGAAATCGATGATCGGCGTCGCCGTCGAAATGGCGGAGCAGCCACCCGCGAACGCCAAGCTCCGCGAAATCACCAAGGTTATGGAGTTTGCACCGGCGCTCACTCCAAAATTGATTGAGCTGGCGCAATGGATCGCAAATTATTATCTCGCGCCGATTGGGGAAGTTTTCCGCGCCATGTTGCCGCCGGTCACGGAGCTGAATTTGCGCCGGGAGATTGTCTTGACCGCCGCGGGCCGCGGGCGGCCGAGAGTCTCGGAATCGCGAGCTATCCCACGGCTTGAACGCAGCGGAAGCTGCATTTCTCGAAAGGGTGAACGAGAGAAAAGGCCCGGTGCTGTTTGGCTTTGCAACGAAGATGGGTGTTTCGTCTGCTGCTTTGCAACGGTTGCAGCGAATTGGGCTGATCGAACTTCGAGAGACTTTCCAGAGACCACGAAAAGAAAATCGCAAACGATCGTGGCGTGGAAAGGTTTTGGCGACAAAGCGGAAAAAACGCTGAAAGAAAAAGAAGACAACGTACGAGCATTGCTCGAAACAGAACGCGGGCCTCTGCCGTTGCCACAACTGCTAAAGCTCGCGCAGGTTTCGCGGAGTTTGATTGAGCGGATGCTTGCGGATGGGTTGCTCAAAAGCTGGGAAGAACCTGTCGATCCCGCGGAAGATCCATTTGACGTCGGATACACGCCGCCCGCTCATGCTTTGAACGAAGAGCAAGAGAGCGTGATGAAGAGTATTCGCGCGCGATTTGAGCTGGGCGAATTCGGCGTGCAGTTGCTTCACGGCGTAACCGGCAGCGGAAAAACGGAAGTGTATTTGCGCTGCGTGCAGGAAACACTCGCGCGAGGGAAGACGGCGATCATTCTTGGTGCCGGAAATCGCGCTGACCTTGTGGATTGGGCGGCAGTGCCGTTCTTGGTTTGGGGCGAAGTATGAAGGTGTAGCGGTTTTGCACTCGGCGTTGAGCGACGTGGAGCGAGCTCGCGAGTGGTGGCGCGTGCGCAATGGCGAGGCGCGCGTTGTAGTGGGGACGCGTTCGGCGGTGTTTGCGCCGCTGCAGAATCTTGGGCTGATCATCGTCGATGAAGAGCAAGAGAACAGTTACAAGCAGGAGGAGACGCCGCGCTATCACGGGCGCGACG
>CAVSSD010000011.1:0-30270 GCA_963730495.1 uncultured Acidobacteriota bacterium
AGACAGCAAGAACAGATGCACTGCCTTAGCTGTGGCACAGTTTTCTATCCACGCGAAATTACGAAAGCCAGCCAAACTACTTCCCGGTGCCAGAGCTCTTCTTCGTCATCTGAAAGAGTTTGGTGTACTCTATGCGCTCGCCACACTTGTTGAGAATACTCATACTGTCGGGCATCATCTTGAATCCAGCTTGAGATAGAGATTGAGCCAATGGATGCACCCAAAGAACTAAACGAGATCGTTCTTCCGCAGGGTGTGGTCGGCCCGCTCACACGCGCGGCGATTTTTCTGGTCGTCTGCATTCGCCCGGAACCGGACAACTACGCAACGTTGCGATCCTTTTGCGCCGACCTCTCGGGCCTCGTGCGCGCTGTCGAGTTTCGAGACGTGGAAGCCGGTCTCACCTGTGTCGTTGGATTCGGCTCAGACGCCTGGGACAAACTTTTTGGATCATCTCGCCCCGCTGAACTCCATCCTTTCCAGGAGATTCGCTCAGGTAGCCGCCATGCCGTATCCACTCCGGGTGACATTCTCTTCCACATTCGAGCCAAACGCTCCGATCTCTGTTTTGAATTGGCCACGCAGCTCATGGACAACATCGGCGATGTTGTTTCGGTCGCCGACGAGGTTCACGGCTTCCGCTATTTCGATGATCGCGATGTGATGGGCTTCGTCGACGGCACAGAAAATCCGCGAGGCGGCGCAGCGAGCGAAGCTGCCATTGTCGGTGACGAAGATCCGGCCTTTTCCGGCGGCAGCTACGTTATCGTCCAGAAATATCTTCACGATATGAAAGGCTGGAATGCTCTGCCAATAGAAACGCAGGAACGCATTATTGGCCGCAAAAAACTCTCGGACATCGAACTGAGCGACGCTGCGAAGCCGCCGTACGCTCACAATGCGCTCACGGTGATCGAAGAAAACGGAAAAGAAGTTAAGATCCTGAGAGACAACATGCCTTTCGGCCGCCCGGGCCACGGAGAGTTCGGGACCTACTTCATCGGCTATAGCCGCACTCCGCGCATTACCGAAACGATGCTTCAAAACATGTTTGTGGGCCGCCCACCTGGCAATTACGACCGCATTCTCGATTTCAGCAAGGCGGCTACCGGGAGCTTATTTTTTGCGCCGTCTTCAACTTTCCTCGACAATATCAGCGGAGACCCGCCGAACTCCGCCGACATCGAATCATCGCCGGCATCGGACGCGCCTTCGGTCTCGTCCGCAGGCGATGCATCACCCAATACCCTCGGAATAGGATCGCTTAAAGGACACAAAGATGAATAACCTGCATCGAGAGTTAGCTCCCATCTCTGACGCCGCATGGTCGCTGATCGAGGAGGAAACAACCAGAACACTCAAGCGGTATCTAGCCGGACGGCGGGCCGTCGACGTTCCTACAGCTGGAGGCGTGGCTCTCCCGGGAGTTGCCACCGGCCATCTGCGGTCGATCTCCGCTCCTGCGGATGGCATCCTCGCAAGGCAACGCGAAGTAAAGCCTCTCGTTGAGCTGCGTGCGCCTTTCGAGCTATCCCGTCAGACTCTCGATGACGTCGAGCGTGGTTCGGAAGACTCCGATTGGCAGCCTGCAAAAGACGCCGCGAAAAAACTTGCCTTCGCTGAAGATCGCGCCATCTTTAACGGATACCCCGACGCAGGTATCCAGGGCATTCGCGAAGGCACCAGCAATCCCATCGAGACGCTTCCCGCAGATGTCCGTGAATATCCGGACGCCGTGGCGCACGCATTGAGCCAGCTACGTCTCGTCGGCGTGAACGGCCCCTACTCGGTCTTGCTGGGAGCCAACGAATACACCGCGCTCGCCGAAACTCGCGATCATGGATATCCCGTCCTGGAGCACGTCAAGCGCATCGTCGAAGGCAATCTAATCTGGGCGCCAGCGATCGAAGGTGCGTTCGTCCTGACCACGCGCGGCGGCGATTTCGAGCTCACCCTCGGACAAGATGTTTCGATTGGCTACCTCAGTCACACCGATTCCGCAGTGAGGCTGTATCTCCAGGAAACATTCGTTTTCCGCGTCCTGACCAGCGAAGCCTCTGTTGCGCTGTCGCCGTCGCAAAAGTCTTCGTAAGCCTATTCCGCAAAGTCTGGCTGCGTTGATGAAGCACGGCATCCCCTGCGCATAGCAACCAAGAAGACAAACTAACGTTCGCTACTACCCTTCTCGGCTTCTAGTCGGCTAGCTGCCCACATCCCGACTTTTTTGAGTAATCGAACGAGCTCTCTTCGATCGCTGGAACTCAATACGGCCATAGTTTCCTCCATGTCCTTGGCGTGTCGCTCGAAAGCTCGCTCGATTGAGCGACGCCCCGGCTCAGTGAGCTGAACGATGCGCGCGCGAAGGTCCACCGTGTCCGAAGTCCTGCGAACCAGCTTTTTTGATTCCAGCCGGTCGACGGCTGCGGTGATGGAGCCGCTGGTGAGCAGAACCTTTTTCCCGATGACATTCACTGGCTGAGGACCTTTGTGAAGAAGCACTTCCAATACCGCAAACTCCGAAAGCCCGAGGCCCATTCCCGAGACGCTTCGAGCGGCATTCTGCTCGATAGCGTGAGCGGCCTTCCACAGCACCAACCAAACACGGGTTGCCGCTTCATCACCCGGCTTCACAATTCGTGTCGCCAGTCGCATAGTCCCCTCCCGGCCAGAGCACCATTCTTGATAATACTCGATATCGAGCTATATTTACTATTGGCGATATCAGAATAGCTCTTATAACCACTATGCCGTGAGGTTCATCTATCTTGATGTCGAGATATTATTCATCTCGGGAAAGAGCTAAAGGAGGAACCTATGAAAGCGACTTACAAAATTGATCCCGCGCACTCCACTGCGCAATTCGTTGTCCGGCACATGATGATTACCAATGTTCGAGGTGGATTTAGCGGTTTGCAAGGCACGGTGGTATACGATCCGCAGAATCCCGCTGCTTCGAGCATCGAAGTGGTGATTGATGCGAATACGATTAACACTCTGGAAGCCGCGCGCGATACGCACCTCAAGAGCCCAGATTTTTTGGATGTCGAGAAATACCCCACCATCCTCTTCAAGAGCAACTCAATCACGCCGGAAGGGACAGATGAACTCAGCGCGTTGGGCAACCTGACGATCCATGGGGCGACCAAGCAGGTAATTTTAAAGATAGAAGTCCCTTCGGGGGAGGCGAAAGACCCCTTTGGGAATGTCCGGATAGGCGCCTCTGCAACCACAAGGATCAAGCGGAGCGATTTCGGACTCACATGGAACGCGACTCTTGAAACCGGAGGTTTCCTGGTGGGCGATAATCTGAAAATCGAGCTGGAAGTTTCTCTGATCAGAGCATAGGAGGATCGGGGCGCGGACCGCGATTGCCCCGTATCCGCAATCTGGAAGAGTGAGGCTTTAACGAACCAACAGAGATCTCTTGGGAGGAATCATCCACATGCAGATTGGAATCGACAGTTTCGCAGCAGCCATTTCTGACCCCGCGTCCGGACTAACTCTCCGCCCCGTCGAGCGTATGCACCATCTACTGGAAGAGATTGAGCTCTCCGATCGGGTCGGTCTGGATGTCTTCGGCATTGGCGAACATCACCGAGCGGAGTTCCTCGACTCGGCTCCCGTTGTGATCCTCTCCGCTGCCGCTGCGCGGACGAAAAACATCCGTCTCACGAGCGCCGTCACGGTTCTCAGTGCTTCCGACCCAGTTCGCGTTTTTCAGGAGTTCGCGACTCTCGACCTCATCTCACGGGGCCGCGCCGAAATTGTCGCCGGTCGCGGTTCCTTCATCGAGTCCTTCCCTCTCTTTGGTCTGCGGCTCGAAGATTACGATTCGCTCTTTGCCGAAAAGCTCGATCTACTTCTGAAAATCCGGGCGAATGCGCAAGTGCATTGGTCCGGCAAACATCGCGCGCCTCTCACCGGCCAAGCGATCTACCCTCGCCCGCTGCAGGATCCGCTGCCCATATGGGTCGGTGTCGGCGGGACACCGGAATCCTTCGTTCGCGCGGGTATGCTCGGACTTCCTCTTATGGTGGCCATCATCGGCGGCGAACCGAAACGCTTCCGTCCACTCATTGACCTCTACCGGGAGGCTGGGCGCCGCGCCGGTCATTCTCCCGAGCGACTTACGATAGGCCTTCATTCGGTTGGTTTTCTCGCAGCAACCACGAACGAAGCCACGGACATATTCTTTCCAGGCTACGCGCATACCTTTACCGAAATCGGCAAAGAACGCGGCTGGCCAGCCACCACACGCGCGCAATTTGACGCCCTGCGCGGACCAACCGGCGCGCTGCTGATCGGCGACGCTAAAACGGTCGCGAAAAAGATCCTGTATGTAAATGAAGTTCTCGGTGGCATATCCCGCGTCACATTCCAAATGGGTGTCTCGACGCTTCCGCATCAAAAGATGTTGGAGGCCATAGAAATCCTCGGAACCGCCGTGGCACCTATCGTCCGGAGTGAACTCGGCGTTACTCCATCCCCGCGTGAAGAATCGAACTCTTAAGAGCAAATCCCTAACAGCGGGGCGGATTGCCGGAATTTGACCGAATCCGTCTGCATCTCGCCAATCTCCCAACGGAAAATTAGACCTTCGAGGGAATAGGGAATGAGGTCTTCAGCTCCAGCTTTGGTATAAAGTCTCGAGTGATGCCCGAAGGCGAGAAGATTCATCCCGACGCAGCGAGCCCGTGGCGGCCGCTTCGGATCCCCTTATTCCGAAACCTGCTCATCGCTGACTTCACCTCCGACGTAGGATCTTTCATGCAAGCCGTGGGCGCCGCGTTGCTCATGACTTCACTGAGCAGCAGCACGCTGCAGATTGCGCTCATCCAGACAGCCTCCGCACTTCCCTTTTTCCTTCTCGCGCTGCCGGCTGGCTCCATCGGCGACATCGTAGACCGCCGCAAGCTGATTCTCGGGACCGAATTATGGATGTTGGCGATCGCCTCCTTGCTCGTAGTGGCTACGTTCACTCACTTCATCGGTCCTTGAGTGTTGCTGATGCTTACTTTTGCGCTCTCGATCGGCGATGCACTGGAATCGCCCGCGTGGAGAGCGATCTTCCCTGAACTCGTACCCAAGGAAGACTTATCTCCAGCTCTTGCCCTGAACGGGATTGAGTTCAACCTTGCTCGGGCCGTTGGTCCTGCTCTCGGCGGCCTCATTATTGCGATTGCGGGCGTGGGGACCGTCTTCCTTCTGAACGTCCTTTCGTTTCTAGGCGTGATCGTTGTAATTGCCCACTGGAAACGCCCCGTCCCGAAAGCCACCTGCCTCCGGAGACTTTCACAGGAGCGACCTCTGCCGCGTTTCGATACGTGCGGTATTCGCCTGGCATTCAGAAACTCTTGGTAAGGTCCGCCTTCGTTATTTTCTTTGCCAGCTCTTTTTGGGCATTACTCCCGGCTGTCGCCAGAGTCGTTGGTCACAGTTCGCTCGGGTATGGACTGTTACTCGGTTTCTTTGGCACGGGCGCCGTCCTCGGAGCTGTGCTCCTCCAACGTTTGCGAAAAACCTACTCCGTCGAAGGCGTGGTTGCGGTGGCGACAGCGGTGTTCGCTTGCGTCCTCGCCGGAGCTGCACTCCTGCATAACCTCTGGATCCTGTCTCTATTTTCGTTTTTCGGCGGCGCAGCTTGGACCATCTTCATGTCCGTTTTTAACACGCTGATCCAACGCCTGGCTTCCGACTGGGTTCGCGCACGCGTCCTTGCTGTCTATCTTTTCGTTTTTCAGGGCAGCATGGCGATTGGCAGCATCCCTTGGGGCGTTGGCGGAACGCGCCGGTTTGGAAAAGGCGCTTCTCGCTTCTGCGGTGGGAATCGTCGCCTGCCTGCTCTTACGTTTGTTCTTTTCGCTGCCGGAGCCCAGCACGACTCTGGACGCGTGGAATCATTGGCCGAAACCAACAATGTTCGTGCAGCCCGAGCCCGACGATGGCCCCGTGCTCGTCACCGTCGAATACAAGATCGACCCGGTCAAGGGGCCGGAGTTTCTAGAAGCAATTCACAAGTACCACGGATTCGTCGCCGCGACGGCGCGACGCGTTGGGGCGTTTACTATGACTCCCAAACCCCGGGAGTCGACGTGGAGACTTTCCTGGTTGATTCTTGGGCGGAACAACAGCGCCAGCACCATCGAATTACAATGGCAGACCGGACCGTTGAAGAACAGGTATTTCATTTCGCCTTGGAACCTGTCCGCGTCCGTCACTTCATCTATGCCAGGGCGTCGAAACCAAAATAGACCCCGCTTCTTATGGGCATAGAAAATTCATGTAACCGGAGACAGTCTCCAATTATCTAATCATTCGGAGACACTCTCCGTTTTATCGAACTCATGGCCGTTCGTCAATCTCCGTTATGGAACTGCGGAATTCGAGCCGGCCAATACAAGGAGCAAAACAATGGTGGACGTATTTGGAGCGACCTCAACAACCGAAGACGTTTTGTCCGGGGTGAATCTGCAGAGTAAAAGGATCCTCGTCACAGGCGTTTCGGCAGGGCTCGGCGTGGAGACGGCACGATCTCTTGCTGCGCACGGCGCGCAGGTAGTGGGCGCAGCGCGCGATTTGACCAAAGCCGAAGCAGCAACCACGGAAGTACGAAAAACTGCGGCTGCCAATGGCGGTAGCTTCGATCTTATTGAACTCGATCTCGCCAGCCTCAAAAGCGTCCGCGCTTGCGCCGATAAGCTGCTGGCAAAGAAGGAACCCTTTGACGTGGTGGTCGCCAATGCGGGCGTTATGGCCACACCGTTCGGCAAGACGGTAGACGGCTTCGAAACGCAGTTCGGCACAAATCATCTCGGTCACTTTGTCTTCGTCAACCGGATTGCGCCACTGATCCGTGCAGGAGGAAGGTTTATCAGCCTGTCGTCCGCCGGTCATCGCATATCCAACGTAGATCTGCAGGATCCCAACTTTGAACGGACTCCCTACGAGCCGATGGTTGCCTATGGCCGCTCGAAAACGGCGAATATCCTCTTCGCTGTTGCTTTCGACCAACGGCACCGCAAGCGGGGCGTGCGTGCTGCGGCTGTACATCCGGGAGTCATACAGACCGAACTGGGTCGCTACATGGACCCGAACGTCCTCCAGAACTTGATTCAGCAAATAGGTCAGCAGCTTGCGGCCGAGGGTAAGGGGCCGTTCCAATGGAAGACCATTCCTCAAGGAGCCGCAACTTCGGTATGGGCCGGTGTCGTAGCTCCGGCTGACGGCATCGGCGGCCACTATTGTGAGAACTGCCATGTCGGCCAGATCGTGCCGGACAATGTGACCATCACGGGAGCAAGCGAAGGAGTCCGCGGATATGCGCTCGACCCAAAAACTGCTGACGCGCTTTGGAAGAAAAGCGAAGAACTCGTCGGGGAGTCGTTTTAGCGAGAGGGCCGGCTATAAGAAACGAACTCAGAAAGGAAATGAGGATGCAAAACACAGGGAAGAAAGTCGCGCTCGTCACGGGAGCGAACAAAGGGATCGGATTTGAGATTGCACGGCAGATCGGGCCCACCGGCGTAACGGTTCTGCTTGGAGCTCCGAACAAAGCTGCGGGCGAAGAAGCCGCCGTCAAGCTCGCCGCCGAAGGAATTGACGCTCGCTTCATTGCCATCGATGTGGCCGATCTTACCAGGACGTTGAAGCGCATTCAGACACGTCTATCATGAATTCCACATGCCTATTTACTTTTATCGGGTAAACGAACCGTACGGAGAGTTCTCGAACTTCTCGAATCATCCCTTCGAGGCGGACGGAAAAAAATGGCCAACGCTCATCCGACGCTTGTCCAGTTGCTGCTCCACAGGAGACGAGGAAATTATAGAACAAACCACCGACGACACATACTGAGGCTGCGGGACAAACCGCAAGGGCCTGAATATGCTGGGGCGGCTCCTGATGGAACCGCGCGCTTCGTACAGAGACCTAAAATTAAGTTCAACTCCTGAAGTAACGCATTATAAAAGGGCGCCCGCTTGAAGTAGATTTTGATCGTTCGCATCAACATCCACAACAAGGAGCACCCTCATGAATGACGCCAAGTATATTGGGATGGATGTGCATCAGGCAACGATCTCTGCTGCCGTTCGGGATTCGAGCGGCAATCTAGTGATGGAAGCCACGCTCGAAACGAAAGCCGAAACAATCCTCGAGTTTGTTCATGGCCTGCGCGGCAGTTTGCGCGTGAGCTTTGAGGAAGGAACCTGTGCGTCTTGGTTGCACGATCTTTTGAAACCCCACGTTACCGAAGTGTTGGTTTGTGATTCGCGTAAAAATGCCCTGTTGAGAGTTGGAAACAAGAACGACCGTGAAGATGCACGCAAGCTGTCCGAACTGTTGTTCCTGAACAAGCTCCATCCGGTCTATCACGGCGAAACTGGAATCCGCACGCTGAAGGAGCTGGCACGTAGTTATCTGACAATCACCCGCGATCTGACGCGCGTGATGAATCGCCTGAAGGCGATCTATCGAGGTTGGGGGATTGCTTGTGCCGGCCAGCAAGTGTATGCACCTCGCTACCGTGCCGCATGGCTCGCGAAGATCACAGAAGCCGGCGTGCGCCGTCGCGCCGAGATCTACTATCAGCAGTTCGATGCCTTAGCTGCTTTGCGCCAGGAAGTGCGCCGAGAGCTATTGGCGGAATCCGGGAAACATCCGGCCATGATATTGCTGCGGCAGATTCCCTCGATCGGCCCCATCCGCGCCGCTTTGTTGATCGCTCTGATGCAGACACCCCATCGCTTCCGTACCAAGCGGCAGCTGTGGGCCTACTGCGGACTGGCACTGAGAACCTACGATAGTGGGGAATATCGCTTCGTTGGCGGCCAACTGAAACGCTCGAAGAAAGCTGTGACCATCCGCGGACTGAACAAAAATCACAATCATGATTTGAAAAATATCTTCAAGGGAGCTGCCACGCGAGCGGCGGCTACGGCCGGACCTTTTCAGAAATTCTACGAGGCGCGCCTTGCTAACGGCATGAAACCACCGATGGCGCGCCTGACCTTGGCGCGCAAGATCGCGGCCATCACTTTGCTCGTTTGGAAGAAAGGAGTTGGTTTCGACGCTGAACAGTTAAAGCAACAAGCAGCTTGAGCGACTGGTGAGAACTCTTTTCCTCGCTGGATTCATGTCTGGCGGCGATCTGTCGGTTCTTCTGGCGCTCTGGTTCGAGGGTGAGTATCCATAACGGCGTTAGGTGGAGACTGTGCTTCGAGCACCAACCATCTCTTGGTTAACTATATGCCCCCTCGGACAACCAGAAAAAGCTATAGGCCTTGAGCCTCAGATAGAACCATGGTTGGCACTTTTTGCAACCGTACTGCTTGTCGCATCAGAAACCGAAGGCGTCGTCACGACAACAACATGAATCTGCGAAAAAAGAGAACCCCAAGAGCCTCCCAACATTACCTGGGCTGGAGAGCCGACCAAAAATCTTTGCTCCTTCCAGTCGTGGGGGACTTTTCTCTTGACTTCCCCTTTTAGAACGCCGTTACCGAAAAAGTGGAATCCGGCAATAAAATCCTTTCCGCACAAAGACCGCACAGTTGCCGAACGGATGCCGAACAAAAATGTTGGAGGCGAGGCTGCAAGGTTTTGCTATTTGTGCGGAATTGTCGTTCGGGACGCCGTTTTCTGTGTTCTATGGGTTGTTGGGGCTAGAAACGAGGGAAAATCGTGGCACTTGGTTACAATGCACGGAAGGCCCAAACTTTGGCTATTTTCGATGGTAGTGGACGTCTAAGCCCCCCGGAGTGGGCCTTTCTCGCGCGCTTCTACCCGATTAGGGCTAGCTACAGCTACCTTGTGCGGTTGCATCGGTTTGGTTTGCTGCTCCGGGGCCGTGATGCGCGCGGCCGCGTGGCCTACAGCCTTTCGGCCAGAGGACGGCGACGGCTAGCTTGGCTGGGGGCGGCCCGCAGCCAATGACAAAGTACCGCAGGAACTTCTCCTATAACGCGTTTACTAGGACCTTCAGATCATATTCATTGTATTAATATTGTGAATAGTTAAATGGGATGTGCTTTGACCAAAATCGAGTTCGTGGGGTGGGGCAAGTAACTGTACGCGAGGGTCTGGGCGCGCAGTTGTAGCCGCTCTGGGATTTCTCAGGGAACATAGACGAGGAACTCCGGCATGTCCGGAAGGTCATCAATGAACGTCCCCTTTTTCTTCCCCTTGGAGGAAAAGCGCCGAACCCGCTGCTTCTTCCGCTCGGCCACGTAGAGATCGCCGTCGGGGCCGACCGCGAAGCCGGAAGGGGCGTCGAGCTTCCCGTCGATCACCACGCGTGCTTTGAGCTTGCCGCTCGGAGGTGTAGACGTCAGTTCCAGTGCGAGGATGCTGCCGGTTCCCGAGGCGCCGATGTAGAGCGTCTCGCCGTGCAGGATCAGGTGAACGGGCGACTTGAGCGCCCGCCCCTTAATGTGGGCCATCAACTCCCCAGACTTCACATCGAAGACCTTCACTGTGTCGCCGGCTTCGTCCGCTACGTACAGATGCTTCCGGTGCACGACGATGCCCCGCACCGAGTGGCGTGGCTTGCCGCGCTTGTCGAGCACCACCTTAAGGCCGAGGGGCGATGGCACATCGAGCGGCGTGCGGTCCCCGTACTCGGGGAGACTCCCCTCGCTGGATGCGACGAGCGTGCCAGGGAGAAATTTTCCGTTGGGATAGTGCTTGAGGAGGTGCGCGGCAACCGGTGCCGGTTCGCGCGACTCAGGCACAAGCGCCACCACGGTGTTGGTATCCTGGCAGGAGACATAGATACGACCGTCGTCCCCCAGCTCCACATCGAACGGGTGCACCATCGCCGCAATCTGCTCGGTCTTCGCGAGCACCTCCTTGAAGCGGAAGGTATCGCCGTGCCGGTGATAGAGCGCGATGTGGCTATCCTTGCGCCACGCGTTCGCGATGTAGAGGTCGTCGCCCACGAGGGCAAAGCCGCGCGCGATGTGCAGCGGATGAGCGGCCGGTGATGGATCGAGGAGCAGCGGATGCTTCTTACGCGGGGAGCCGTCATCCTCGAAGACGCCGATGTTGTCGACGCCGTGCCCCGATTCGCCCCGATAGCTGATCCACCACACGGCTCTGTCCTCCCGAGCACTATCATTGCTTCGTCAGAATCAGCGCGCCACCCTCACCGCGCCGACGACCGGAGTCACATGATTCGCCGACCGGAAATCTACCGTCCCTTTGGTAGTGCAGCACCAACCTGGATTCGTGCCTACTGTCAATTGTTACAGCCGGGCCGACTCGATTATCTTCGGGTGAATCGCAATGAACAACGGTAATGAGAGACTTTCCGGGTCGCTCATTGGACTCAGTGCCCGATTAACGCTGGCGGAGAGACACTCCGAAGTATCCACCACTCCCGGCATGGCCACCTGTCAGTTTGTCTAGTTGCGTCACCCCACCCGTAAAAATACCCTATCCAACACCTTGAACACGTGGCGGAAATAGCTCCCGCTGCGAGAACTCACACTGATTCCCGGATTCGAGCGCGGCGCCACCATGATTGGCGTGAACCAAGGTTATTCTTGTGCCGTGGTTTCCGGGGCTCTCAAATGCTGGGATGGGTCCTCCCTGTCCGCGGACAGCGTCACGGAAATCATCCCTTCAGGAGTTTCCCAACTTTCCTCTACCAAACACCTCGTCAACGTAAAGAAGCCGTTGAATTGGCTAAAAACACCTGGGAATTTCCCACCCGACGAACAGCGGAAAGCGAAGCTGCGTAAATTGGCAGAGTGACTCCCTGTGACCATGCACTAGAACCGTGATTGAGCGGAGCGAAACGAGAGATTCTTGCTGCTTGCCTAGTTCTTATTTCTTCTTAGCGTAGCCGAAGGACATACGCGGGGATGTTCCAGTCGTTTACGACCACGAAGATGTCCGGCCCAGGGAAATATTGAAAACGGCCGAAGGTGCCGTTGGTGGAATTGGGCAGACCGGTATGGGACGAGTTTGGCGGCCCGCCAGTGAAGGTCGACTTCTGACAGGTCAGCCGCTGATTGACTGGATCGGGAGTCAAGATGTAAATGCTATTGCCTTGATTCGGCCATGCCACGAAGTCGTTGGCCACAGTATCGAAAGCAATGCCAGGATTTCCAGCGCCTATCGAATTCATCCCTCCACCCAAAAATTCAGCACATACGGGATCGGCCATCGTCGCTGCCGTCCAATTTTGTTGCGTCGTCGAGGCGGGATTACTGATGTCGGCGACGAAGACGCTACTGTTAGAAGTGCAAGCCCCTCCCATGCACCCGCCTGCGAGTACGAAAAGCTTGCGAGTCGGATCAATGGCCCCGCTCATGTAAACGTCGGTCAGAAACCCCTCAACCGCGCTGATGCGTGTGTAGGTATTTGTCGCATAGTTATAAGTGAAGATCGAGGAACCGTCGCTGACGAAGACCAGTGCGCTGTTAGGATCGTAGGCGGCGATGTTACCGTAGGAGGATCCTCCGCGACCAAGGAAGATGCCCGGCTCGGGTCCCGTCAACGTAGGATCCTCGTGCATCCAAGAGCTGGTATTGGAAAGATTGGTGAGCGGGATAGTCCAGGTGGCAATGCTTCCATTGCCCTGCAGACAGGCAAGCGAGCCATTCAGGATGTACATCACATCCGGACCCGGCAGAAACGCCATGCCGCCGTAGCTTGCGCGCGAATTGGGAGCGACGTCGGAAGTGCCAGGGGGGATGCTCTCAACGCAGTTTGCGGAATTGCTGAAGTTGGTGGGAACAGTCGGATCCTTGACGCGCGTCAGCGTGATGGGAATGGCCGTGAGATTCAGGGAATAAATCTCGTTTCCGTAATAATTATTGGCGCCGCCGCCCCAGATAAGCAAGCGGTTGGCGGTGGTATCGGCGATGGCCCCGCTCCAGGAGCGGATAACGTTTCTGCAGGACTCCGCGAACAAGAACGGATCGCCGCCGAAGTTGTTCGGTGGACAAGCGCTGCTTGCTTGCAGCAAGGTGTTCGAAGGCAGCTCGTGCCATCCGATCCCCGTCGGCAAACCCGTGCTCACCGCAACTGTGACTGTCGCGGAAGCAGCTGTTGGACCAGACGCCGCCGTGATCGCTAGTGTTCCCGCGGCGACTCCACTCACCAGGCCGGTTGCGTTCACGGTTGCCAAAGCAATGTTCGACGACGTCCACTGTACGAGAGACGTAAGATCTTGGGTGCCGCCGCCGCTGAGTGTCCCCGTGGCCGTGAACTGCACCGGCGCTCCGAGAACCAATTGCGCACTCGAAGGCGCCAGTGTGATCGAAATCACAGTGGGTGGTCCCACCGTGAGAGCAGTAGAAGAATTAATGGACCCCGAAGAGGCTCCGATATTGCTGTTCCCCTGCGTGGCACCGGTGGCCATTCCCGAAGCGTTGATAGTAGCCACGTTGGTGTTCGAGGACATCCAGATAACGGAACTGGTGAGGTTTTGTTTAGTTCCATCGCTGAACGATCCTTCTGCAGTGAACTGCTGGGTCTGCCCAGCACCAATCGAAGGACTCGATGGCTTGATTGCCAGCGATGACAAGCTCGGCGGATTTATTAAGCCATTCGATGCACTGCCACCGCCGCACCCGCTCGTCGCCAGCGATCCAGCGACGACGAAAAAAATGCACGCCCCTATTGATTGCCATCCACTGCCGTTGCCGATCACGGATTTGTAGCTCACAAGTTCGCCACCAACAGTATCAGTGTCCACAATCGCGCCCACCGCGACGCATAGCTCGAAAGTCCCTGCCGCTGGAACCGTTGTACTAGGTCAGCGTCGCACTACGCCACGGACTCAGTCGAGGATTCGAGGAGTCTATTTATGATCACTGGGTGTTTGTGCGCAGCCCCACCTCAACTGCGTAACTGTAATGCCTGATTTAACGTTGCCAGCTCAACTGGTCGACGTAACACTTTCTAATACCCTAACCACGCAGACTGCGCACGGTAATCAGGTCTTTGCTGTAGCCAGATACTTCTTGAATTAAACAGAGATTGCAGAGCTCCCGTTATTTTCCCGCCCAACCCGATATGGGATTGCTCTTCGTCCGTTGACGTTTCTCCGCTACGACTGTTGAAGCATCGTTACTTTCATCACGTGGATTTGACCCTTGTCCTTATACACGTGGGCGCTTAGTTCGACGTGATGTCCCACATGAGCTTTCAAAGTCTCGGGATTGACGACATCCCAAGATTTTCCGCCGTCGTCCGAGACAAACACGATCTTGTCGCCGTCCGCCTTGACGGTGCCCCTGATGTTCATCAACTCGGGTTTTTGATCTTGGGTCGTATCCTGAGATTTTCCGTTCATGAGGACCGGAACTCCGAGAGTCGCAATGGAAAGTGCCAATACTGCTGCGGATAGTTTCGTCATGTCGCCTCCTAATTGCTGGGAAGGTCAACTACGTGGTGAGCTTGAGCAACCGAGAATCTGAAAGCTATCGGGTAAGTGCTGTATTCACGCATCTAAGGGAGTGCTGGAACGCAAACGCTTTAGTGAGTCTTGGTTTTCCGTCTATCGACGAATTGAATGATCTCGAATACAGCTATCACCGGATAGTTCTGCCACCCGTTGGCCGCTCAAGCTGAGGAAGCAGTTGAGTTAAGGAGGCCAAATGGTTGAACCAAGAACCGCAAGATATACAGATATCGTAGCGGCAAAAAAGACAGTAATCGGCAGCAACGTTGTCAACGCACGAAACGAGGACCTCGGAAAAATCGAAGACCTCGTGCTCGACGCCGGAGCTGGTCGGATTGCTTACGCAGTTTTATCATTCGGAGGTTTTCTTGGAATGGGTGACAAGTATTTTGCCATTCCGTGGGATGCCTTCCGTTTCAATTTGACGGAAAAACGTGCCGTCTTAAATGTTGACAAGAAGCTGCTGGAGAATGCTCCGGGTTTCGACAAGGACAATTGGCCGAACATGGCTGATTCCGTCTGGGGAAACAGCATTTATAAACACTACGGCTATGTCCCGTACTGGGATGAAGTACCGCCTCGCCGCTAGTTCATTGACCGGGCCGCCCGGCTCATCCTGGACGGCCCATTCTCTCCGTGGACTCACCCAACTTACTTCCGCTTATGCAACTTTTTATCGAGCTTCAACAGCTTGTCAAATTCTTCCAGCCACTCTTCCAACGTAAGATTGGACACTCGCTCTACCTGCACCGAGTTCGTAATCCAATTGACCGCTTCGCCGCCGCCAAAGTAGAAGTAGCCGTCACCCGCTCGGAGCGACTCATCTCGTCCACGTTTCCGTAGCGCATCGTTTATCATCTTCCGGGTCACGCGATTCGTGCTGGATTTAGCTTTCATGCTCGACCTATGACTCTGGGCCTGATTATGAACGACTCAGAAGAAGCCTCAAGCATTCACTTGACGCCCAGATGGCATCAGCCTTGTATTTTTTACCGGGTCGGCCTTGTTTGAGATTCGCGAGGCGCGACAAGGGCAGAAATCCAAAGGACTTATCTCTTATTCAGTTTGGTGAACAGCGTGCCCTGTTATCCGTTGAGTTGGGTTAGAACTTGACCCTCATTACGGAAGGGAATATGAATCGCGAATACGATGCTTTTGAAGTGTTGCCCGATGGCTCACTAATTTGGAAAGCCACGATCACGGGCCACGAAGACGCGATCAAAAAACTGAAAGAAGTCGCCAAGGACAATACGAACGAATTCCGACTGATGCATCTCCCCAGCAAAACTGTTATCGCCACGATAAATGCCAAATCCGCTTGAGCAGAACCGATGGTTAAATCCAGCCTAAGCTCGGAGATATTAATCCCGTTCATACCAGAGTTCATTTTGCTGGTAAACGCGTTTAGTCTTGCATGAAGGACATTCCATCTCTATCCCTTCGGGAGGAACTTCAGGTTTCTTAGGAAAAAAGTAGTCCGTCAACGTGTTCCCTATTTGGATTTCGGCATGCGGAACGACCTTAAAGCAGTTCTTGCACGTGAAAACCCATCTTGCCATTGGCCCGGCCCCGTCACGACATTGCCTCGCCAGTTTCGCAAGGGGAATACAGCGAATGACCTATCGAACTAGTGCCTTCCCCTAGGCTGAGTTCGTGGGCCACGGGCCGCAGGAAAATATATTTGACAGGAAAATCGCTGCTTTGTAAAAATTAATTAACCGCAGCAATCCAGCCCGTTCGGAGGTGCTATGTCAGACCGGGATTCTAGTCACGTTCAAATGCTGATCGAATGCCCCGAGTGTCACAAGAAGATGCTGCTACAAGTAGGGTTAGAACCCGACACGACCAAAAATGAAATCAATTGTATTCGCTGCCACCATGCGGTTATTCCTCTTGTCCCGGACCGATTGTCGGAGGACCTTTTTCAGTGGATGCCTAACGGACTGTTCAAAACGGAACAGTTTTTCTCTACCCTTTGTCATAGTATTTTTGGGTGAAAAAGAAGGATTTGACCCCAAGGCAATTGTCCTCAGTTGCTTGTCCGACATGCGGCGTGTCTGCTGGAAGGCGCTGCATACTTGAATCCGGTGGTCTGCGCTCGTCCCCACACGTAAACCGAAAGCTAGCTGCGGTTGAGGCGATTGAAGCAAAAAGAATTCCTCGTTCCTGACCCCGGTCAACGCGAGACAGTCAGCACGATATCGCTGTTGAGTGTTGTCCACTCGGCGGAGTAGCCGTAAGCAACTTCAGTTCGGATTTGGGAATGGTGAACTGAGAAAAGCCACAGCTGACGCAGACCAAAAGCTTTTGAGATAGTACGACACCGGACTGGTCTAAATTTTTAAGACCATCGTGGTGGACCATCATCTCAGAGGAAAATTCTTTCTGTTTTGAAGTGCATACCGGACAAGACATTAAAGCCTCTCGTTCTAAGGTGCATACCAGCCGACGGTTTATCTCTACGCTCCATCGTTTCTGCCCATTGGACAATCGAAAGCAACTGGTCTCGAATTTCTACAGAAATTTTGTCCGCATTGTTCTTGACGTACTCGCGGCTGTCTACGGCTTGGTCGTGGAAATACTGCACCCAGCTAACTTCACGCGGTTCAAATTTGAGCATTTTTCTACCCCAAGTAAGCGACTGGTCTAAACCGTCTGGACGAAGTGAGAGTAAATAGGGATGCTGCCCGATGTGGGCGCATCGATAAGTGTCCACGAGGAATAGATGGACACATCCGAGCAGACCATCCTTGATGGGACACCCAAGCGCGAATCGAGACGGCGGCGATCGGTCGAAGAGAAGCGCCGTATCGTCGAAGAGACGTTGGAAGCAGGGGCGTCGGTAGCACGCGTAGCGCGGCGGCACGCAGTCAACGCGAACCAGGTGTTTTATTGGCGCAAGAAGTATCGTGAAGGACGGTTGGGTAAGAACCAGACCAGCAAGCTTGTGCCTGTAACTCTGTCAGACATCTCATGGAATAAATCGGGACGAGCTGGTGGTGCGTCTTCGCCACTCGCTGTCGGAACGATGGAGATCAAGCTTGCGAAAGGGCAACTTCGCGTAACGGGGAGTGTGGAAGCAGAAGCACTGCGCACCGTGCTGGAGTATTTGCTGGGATGATCGGGCTGCCGGCAGGAACGCGCATCTGGATCGCCGCAGGCGTGACCGATCTCCGTCGTGGATTTACGGGACTGAGTGGAATGGTGCAGATAGCGCTCAAGGAGAATCCGTTTTCAGGACATGTGTTTGTGTTTCGTGGACGGCGGGGTGATTTGATCAAGATGTTGTGGTGGGACGGCGATGGTCTGTGTCTTTTCGCAAAAAGACTGGAGCGAGGAAGATTCCTCTGGCCACAAGCGACGAGTGGGACAGTTGCTCTGACTCCCGCGCAACTGTCGATGTTGCTTGAAGGGATAGACTGGCGGCGTCCAGTGCGCAGCTACGATCCGCAGATGGCAGTGTAAAAGAATTTATCTAGAATTGATTTGCTCTGAAAATTATTGCTGGCATACTTTGCGCATGGTTGCTTCTGGCGCGACGCTTCCTGATCTGGACGCTCTCGATCCCAACGAATTGAAGTCTCTGATCGTTGCACAACACAAACAAATTCTTGCGCATCACGAGAAGAAGCTTGCCCGGACTGTGGCGGGAAGTTGAAGCGCCTGGGTGAAGATGCATCGGAAATCCTGGAGTACGTGCGCGAGAGAATCAAGGTGATCCGGCAGGTTCGCCCGAAGTTGGCCTGTGCAGGTTGCGATCGTATCCTGCAAGCAGCGGCGCCCAGCCGGCCGATCGCACGAAGTGTAGCCGGTCCTGGACTTCTGGCTCATGTACTGATCTCGAAATATGGCGATCATCTTCCGTTGTATCGGCAGACGCAAATTTACGCTCGCGAGGGCGTGGATTTAGATCGTTCCACGCTGGCGGAATGGGTAGGTGGAAGCAGCCGGTTGTTGCAGCCGTTAGTGGAAACATTACGGCGTCACGTGATGAGCTGCGACAAGCTGCATGCCGATGACACACCCGTTCCGGTGCTGGCACCAGGGCTGGGAAAGACCAAGACCGGACGAGTGTGGACGTATGTGCGAGATGACCGGCCAGCCGGAGATAGAACACCGCCGGCAGTGTGGTTCTGCTACTCACCGGATCGCAAGGGCGAGCATCCGAAGGAACACTTGAGTTCGTTCAGCGGGACACTGCAGGCAGATGGTTATGCAGGGTTCGAGCAGATCTATGAGACCGGGCGCATTCAGGAAGCGGCCTGTTGGGCTCACGTGCGCAGGAAGTTTTACGATCTTCAGGTGGCCCACAAATCTCCGGTGGCGAGGGAAGCTCTGGAACGCATCGCGGGATTTATACCATCGAGAGCGAGATCCGAGGACGTTCGCCAGACGAGCGGCGTGAGATCCGCAATCTGCGAAGCAGGCCGTTGCTGGACTCGCTGAAACAATGGCTGGAAGAAACCTTAGGGAAGCTGTCGAGAAAATCGGACACCGCGCTGGCGGTTCGTTACGCGCTCGGACGCTGGGAAGCGTTGCTGCATTACTGTGACAATGGTCGACTGGAGATCGACAACAACGCGGCAGAACGAGCGTTGCGCGTTGTCGCGCTGGGAAGAAAGAACTTTCTTTTCGCTGGCTCGGATGGAGGCGGAGAAAGTGCCGCAGCCATGTACAGCTTGATCGGAACGGCAAAACTAAACGGACTCGACCCGGAAAGCTACCTGCGCAACGTACTGTCTCGCATCGCCGATCATCCCATCAATCGCATCGAGGAACTCCTACCCTGGAATGTCGCGGCCGAAGCCCCTGCAGGCTCGCTCCACGTCGCCTGATCAATCCTTATCTGCTGTCAAGACGGCCGAGTCCAGTCGCTTACTACCCCAATGTGGTTTGGGTAGAAGAGACGGGAGGAAGAGTCTACAACACTTCCATAGGACGTGCCGAGGCCGAGACTCGGCACGCCCCGGTCCGACAGAGAGGAGAGGAGAGAGAGAGAGAGAGAGAGTCGGACTGGAGAATTTTATCGCATTTCGCCGCACAACGGAGAAGCCATCAGAACCACGTTTGGGCACGGACTTGGAAGTTCCATCAGTTCGGTTTCGATTTTCTCGTGCTGTTTAATTCTTGATTGAATAGCCTGAGCAAAATCAGGGTAGAACAAGGTAGCTCGCTTTACATCGCTGGTCCACTCGATAGCCTCATGAGGTTCAGCGGCAAACTCTTCGACAAGCTCTCCGCCCGGAATATTCTTCAAGCGTAAATATTTGTTTGGCATCTCACGACTGGCGAGCTTATCTACCAATTCGGTGCTCATTTGAGGATTCTGCGCACTCTGGAAAGGTGTATGGAATACTGTGAAAGCTTCATTTCTGTCTGCTGATTCCGACCCGAATTAAAATGGCCCTCGAACGATAGGCCCTGGGACAAGCGCAAGAAAGGTTTTGCAGCAGGCGATACACTCAACCAAATTATTCCGAATGCTTGGGTCCATCTTAGCTTCTACAAGCATTTTCTCCCCGCAATGCGAGCACTCAATTCGCACAATCACTGGGGAGAACTTCTTCTTGGGGCCTGTTCCAGACATGGGGACCTACGGCCGGGACTGTGGTATATCAGTCGGGAACGTAAATAGATATGAGATAGCGTGGACAAGCTAATTACCTGGCGGCGGGAATTGCTTGCGGGAGCTCGGCCCGAGACACGCGTACATATATCTAGAAATTTCAAGTGCTAGTACACGTGATGCAGCGGCGTTCACAGAGAGCATTTTGTAACTCCCTTTCCCTCATAGCCGTTAAAGAATTCTTCGGTTGGCAATGAAATTGCGATTTCACAGCTAACTCAGCCACCAGGGTCCGATGAGCTAATCAGACTTACAGTCCGGCGTCCTCTTGAGACGCCACTGTCCGCACCGAGATTCAAAGCCCGTTAACGGTGAGAGACGTGGCTTGGGTCCGGGAGGAGCACCCCCTCAGCCCGGCCTCTTTGGACTGGCTATCGGGAGAATTTGGTATAAAGACATTCAAGCATTGCAGAGCAACCCGCGAACTAGTTTTCGCCTCGCAATTCTGGCTAACTCAGCTTAAGATTTAATTCCCGCCTTCAGAATCCTGCTTACGTCTATATCCCACCCTTTTAAAGACAGCAGGCTGGTTTACCAAATTGAGAAGTCCTGCGATTCCATCAAGAAGGTCCACCTCACGAGTCGAGACACTCGCAAATGTTTGGGTGGATTGGCGATGTGCTGGGAAAGAGGATATTTCACAAGTTGGGAATATAAGTTTGGGCGGTTTGTTTATCGAGACACGAGCGCCAAAGAGCTTAGGTTCCAACGTTAAGCTGGAGTTTCTGGTTCAAGAGGGACAGATCAGAGCCGACGGTGTTGTGAAGCGTGTAGAACCTGGGCGTGGAATGGCACTGAAATTTATAGCAGTGAGCGAACAAGACAGGCCACGTCTAGCCAAATTGATGGTTAGGCTCCGCCAATCGTCCTGATTTGTGGAAGCCTGACCTCGCTTGCCTTCTTCCAGCTGCCTATGATGGAATAATCCCGGCATGATTTTGAGCGATTTCGCCGCCGCTTGTTAGGCTGGTCCGGTCCTCAAATCAATTCCATGGAAAGTTTGAAGAATTGGCGCTCCTGGTCCATTTGTTCCGATAGCCTTCCCTGAATTTCAATGCGAAGACTGGCTAGCGTGTCAGCAGCCTCGCTCCGCGCTGTGCGCTCTTCGACGGTTCTGGCCTCCAATCTGTTTATGGCCACGATGCACCTGCTCAATACGATCAGTGCGCACTCCAATGACAAAGCAAAGTCTCGCGAGGCAGTGACATCAGTCAAAATAGCGATCATGGGACGACCTCTCGGTGTGGGATCTTCGCGGCAGGGGGGAGCCGGGACATTAGGGATTCCATCCAGAGGCATCTGTAGGCTATCCTACGGCCGCCTTAAGGGAATACAGCAAACCCCGTAGACCGAATTAATCACTACCTTAAGGGCGGTCACCCGACAAGCTCTTCCACGCCGCAATCAACACTCGTACGGCAACCAACAATTCACGCCGCTTGAACTGAGATGGTTTTTGCAGTGCCATTAGGATGTATGAGGATCCTATGCCCGGTAGTCTGATCGAGAATGATATAGTCAGCTGGCGAAGACATAATGAGTCGTCGGACGCTAGCTTCGGCGGCTATCAAGTCTTCTCTGGCCTCGCACCAAAGCAGCAGGCCGCGCGGATCGACTTTGAAAATATCGACAGGAGGATACATTTATGAACCGGTGCATTCTTCACAAATTAAACTCCGCGAGGCAATACCCTGATTCGTGTATTTCCGGTTACATTACGCGAAATAGAAAGTCAGGCACAATGGTCATCTACCTCCGCTAGAGCTCCCCTAAAGCCGAGCGTTATCTTGAGTATGGTTTCGTCATCCATTTGACGCGACGCCAGTCGTGTAAGTCTTGGGATTCCCAAAATTCCATCCGCTTAACCTCGTAACGCGATGAATGCCGCAACGCACGCCAGCCGGCGCACGTAATCTCGATCAGCATCTGTACTTCACAGACTAAGGCGACTTCGCTTTGAGATTCACGCCTTCATTCTCGGGTAATCGCAGAGAAAAGCATGTTGGTCGCTTCAAGAGACCTAAGGTGGAACGAACACAGGACAATCCCCTCTAGTTTAGGCTGCAACAGTCATTCGGCTGCCGCGCCTTCCCGGACTCGCGCCACCCTCGCCAAAGCGCGTAAAATCACACTTAGGAGTGCACGGCTACATTCGCTTCGCGCCCGCTCCAACCGCTACTTTCCGCGTAGTTAAGCCGCCAAAGTTGACCCGAGGTAACGACAAATGCCCACCCCGAAAGCCGCATCTGCGGCGACTGAATACAAATTGAATGTGCAGTCTGCATTGACTAGACGCCTGCTTCTTGCGGCCTTGGTACTGCTTTGCGCGCGTCCCGCTTTCGGGCAAGGCGCATCCATGGCGGTTGTCGTCAATTCATCGAAGCCAGTGTCAGCGGGAGCTACGTGGACCGTCGTTCAACATCCTAACAATGTAACTTGTTCTTTTTCCGGCAGCGGTGCCCACACGTGCGCGGTAACTAGCTCTGCGACAACTGCCGGGAATCTCCTGATTCTGCTTTCATCGGCGTTCAATAATAACGGCGAACCAACCTTTTCCTCTGCATCCGGCGATGGCACGTGGACGCATTGTCCTGGCGCGGCCGCGGGGAATAACACTGTCTCAACAAGTTGGCTCGTCACGGATTGCGCGTATCGGTTGAGCGCTACCGGCGGGGCGACCTCTGAGTCGTTCACTTGGACCATCAGTCTTGGAACTACTGAATTGGATGTAGACGTCGAATTAATCGAAGTCCACCGCTCCACCGGAACAGCAACATACGACTCCCACAACACAGCCACAAGCAGCAGTTGCTCCAGTTGCGTAGGTCCAACCGTCACCCTCAGCACCTCCAGCGACTACATCGCCCAATGGGGTGCATTCGACAACGGGACACCGACTTCAATCAGCAGCCCCTACTCCAATCCCTTCGATAACAACGACACAGGCAACGTGTTCGGCGCGTTTGCCGGCGCCCTCAACCAATCTTCCGGTGCAGGTCCGACGTGGACTGTCGCCTCCGGCCCCGGAGCATTCTCAGGAGTCGCTCTCCCGCAAGATTGCCTTCAGTACGCTCGCACTCAAGTAAATGCCAAGAAGATTCTCGTTTCTAAACCTCAAGTGAGATGAAAA
Source organism: uncultured Acidobacteriota bacterium (assembly GCA_963730495.1). Classification (GTDB taxonomy): domain Bacteria; phylum Acidobacteriota; class Terriglobia; order Acidiferrales; family UBA7541; genus Acidiferrum. The sequence continues at coordinate 23,170 of CAVSSD010000011.1, forward strand.
ATGTCAACGACACCTACACCGCTCGTATTGGTCAGTTTCTTAAGACGGCGGCGCCGTATATACAGCCCATTGCGGACCGTCTGGCCGCCGCAGCGGGCAACTATGCGCCTATGGAAGCAGAGCGTCAGCAGCGGGAAGACATGCTGAAGCAGTCGCAATTCCAATTGCAGTCTCAGCTTCAGCAGTCTCAGCTTCAGAATCAAGATTTACAGCGCCAGCTTACACAAAAGCAGATCGACAACCACCAAACACCCGCGCAGGTGGCGCAGTCGCAGATCGACCAGCAAACGAAACTTCGTCAAATGGAGACAGATTTCACTCCGCCGAAAGACATCGTCGCTCCGATGGATGGTGGCGGGATGGGTCACTACAGTCAGACGAACCGCTGGAATCCGGACACGCAGCAGATGGAGACGAACACGGTCCCAACGATGGTCACGAGGCAAGTGCCGAATCCGACCCGGGCAATGTCGGTCGCGCCGCCTCCGCCAGTGGGTCCTCCCGCGCCGCCAACGCCCGCTATCCCGCCTCCGGTCGGTGGAGCGTATCTGTTGAAGCCGCCGGCGACCGTGCCGCAACAGCTTCAGCTTCCGGCGATGACCAAGCCACAAGGCGGCGGAATGGTCGTTCCTGATGCCAATTCGCCGACCGGTTACTCAAAGGAACTCTACGATAATTTTGGCACCGTACTCTCCCGCATCCCCAATGCGTTGCCGCCTTACGCTCAGCAGGGATTCGAGACTTCGAATACGACGAGCGAGATGGGACCGAGTGGAGTGAATCAGATAAATCAAACGACCAGCCGACGAACTCCGGTGGGCAATAGCCTGCCGCCAAGCCCGCTGCCTCCGACGCGCCCATCTACGGCTCCCCGCGCGATGAACTTCAAAGTGGGCGGTCCTGAAGCAAAACAGATGATGGACCAAGACGTCGCACTCAGCGCCACGGCCAATCTTATTAACAAGGTGCGGTCGCAGGCGCCGCTCTTCGCGTCGATGGTTGACGCCGGAAAGATTCAACTCGGCGCTGATCCGAACAGCGGATTCTTCGGGAACATCATCAGCCGCAACTTGTCGCCACAGGAAGCGCAGCTCGCGGGGAATGTGCAGTCGCTGATGGAGCACATAAACACCATGAGGACGGCGCTACAGGCTCAAGGGTTCCGCGGGGAGGAAGCGTGGAATGCGTTGCAGGCGCAACGCGGCAATCTATTGCAGCATCCTGAGCAGATTGATACGACGCTTGGGAACACACTGCAAGTTGTGCAGGGACTACTCGCGAATCATCAGAAGTTGCTGAACAGGCCGGCAGGAACTAACGCGGCGCCGACGTTGCCAAAGGTCCCACCGCGAAACGCCGACGAATATCTTCGGTCGATACAACAGTAGGAACCCATGCCAGACACCAATAAAGTTCAGCGCGTCTTGAACGACCCCAACTTCTACGCACTTCCCGCAGCCGAGAGAACAAAGGTTCTATCGCAACTCGATCCTAACTTTGCAGCGTTGCCCGCCGACGAACAAAATAAGGTCATTAGCCGCGGAGTGCAGCAAGCGCCTCCGTCCGCTAACGATCCACTGGCTGGCGCATCGCAGGCGACCTCCATCGGCCCGAATAAGCAAGGCTGGTCAGACCGCGTCATGTCGTGGGTCAGTCAGAAGCTCAATGACCTCAGGCCTGGTACTGACCTTGCGGGCGCGAACGATCCTACGATTCAGAACCGCCAGCGTCTCGCGGCCGGCATTATGTCGGGACCGGTGACTGGCATACCAGAGTTTGCAGCCGGTGCCGCGCGCGTCCTCGGCTCGAAGTCGCCCGACGACCAGCGTCCTTACAATCGTCGCGCGTTGCAAGGTGGGACGGAGGAGATTAGTGGGCTGGCGAATTCGCTCGGTCCGGTGGGCCTCGTCACGACACCGAACGCTGTGCCCGCGGTAGTGAGTTACGGATTGGGTTCGGCGGGGCTGTCGAAGGCGAGTGATCTTTTGCCGGTTTCGCAAGAGTCGAAGGACTTCATTAACACAGCCGTGCCCGCTGCGATTGGGCTCAGGCAGCTGGTGCGCGGCGATGTAGCTCCTCCGCGAGTACGGGATGTGTTGCATCCGACTCCGGATGTGCCGCCTGGGCTCTCGCCGGACGCGACCGCTAACCTCGCCAACAAGACGGCACGATTGGGCACGCAGGACATTTTTCGTGCTGCGTCGCCGTCATCGGACAACGCGGGTTTTCGCGAACGCCTGTCCATCGCGGCTCCCGACCTGGCGGAAATTCAGCGTCGGACTCCGCTCCAGACGTCTGGCGGCCTCCTGAATCCGGACTATCGCATTCGCGAGTTCACCACGAACGCGAGCAATTACCTGGATGATTTGTGGAATAACCAACGTCAGCCGCAAATTGACCGGAACGCGAACGCTGTCCGCTCCCTCGATCCCATCAAGCAATCCATTGCCGACTCCGTGTCGGATCTCGACTCTGAAAACTACCCAGTGCGGTACAAGAAATTGGCCGCAAGATTCAGGCCATGCCGAATTACGAGACGTTGGGCCAGCTGAGTGACCGATTGCGCGAGGTGAATGCGCAACGCAGCGCATATCGAAGCATGACGCCGCAGGAACAGGCTGCGGCGAACATCACGACGCCTAAGATTGACCCAATAAACGCTGAATACCATGCGCTGCAAGACGCTATTAGCGACGAACTCGCGAACCGCGGCGAGCAGGGTGTTCAGGATTTCGACAAGCGGTACGGCGCAATCTCAGAAGTGCGGACACGCTGCAAGATCAGATGAATCCTGCCGAAGCGACCCGCCTGCTGGATCAGGTGAAGGCGTGGATGAGTCCTGGAGGTGCGGCCGGTATTCATCAGCGCATCCCGATGGTTGCGTCTCCCGGTCGCACCCTCGAGTCCGGACTCAATCGACTCGCTCGATCTCCACTGGCACCGCCTGCTACTACCGCGCCGAATCCGCCGCCGATCGTCGGTCTGCTCCCGCCACCATCGCCGATTCTCGCGTCAGCTCCGGACACGAGCGGCCCCATTCCCGGGAACGATCGCGCACAGCCGATGGTTTGGAGCGCAGATATGCGGAATCAGGTCGCGCGACAGACACCGGCGCCACCACCGCCGCCGCTGCCGCAGTTTGCACGCGAGTCGATCCGACCGAATCAACCGCAAGCCATAGGCCGCGCGGGTGACGATGCGATTCAATTGAATGTTCTTCCAACTCAGCATCCGGGCGAGGGGAACTATGCGGGCTTGCTGCCTGGGCCGCCTTCGCCGTTCGTACCACCGCCCGCAATGCCGCCGGTTCCACAAGTGGGCGGGCCGTCGACGTTAGGTTGGCCACCTGTGCTCCCGGATCCACTCTGGGAAGGTAGCGGTCCGTTCCAATGGCGGCGCGGTCTGTAGCCTCGGATTCGCCGCGCCAGAGGGAGTTGTAAAGGGCTGATTCGCCGCGGGCTGATCGAATCCCGCTTGAGGACCTCCGCGTTGCCTACACCCTGCGGTTGAGCCAGCAAATCGCGTTGGGCAAAATGGCCGAGTCCACCCGCCAACGCTACAACCACACCGTCAAGTCCTTCGAGGATTTTCTAACGGAACGCGGAGTCGCTGAACTTGTAAAAATGGATCGCCCATTCATCGAGGCATACAAGGTGTGGCGACGCGCGAGAATTATGGAGAGGAAGTTCTCGCGCAATGGTCGTGGCCTATCGCTGGACGTGGCCATCCTTCACGGCGTGTTTACTGTTGCCGTTGAAAACGAAATGGTCCCGAAGAATCCGGTTCGCATGGAAGGCAGGCCCGGTGACAATCCCGAAGCAGGTGCGCAGCCATTCGACGCAGACGCTCTAGGCAAGCTCCGAAAGTTTGCGGGCGCGGACAATTTGGCGTTTCTTCTCTTGCGCTGGACTGGCTTACGCGGGTCGGATGCGATCAAGCTAACATGGGAAGAAATTTCCTTCGAGCGCAAGGAAATCGAACGGATCACGCAAAAGCGCGGGAAGCGTGTTATCGTGCCCTTGAACGCCGAACTACTCTTTGCATTGGAGGCTGAACACCTACGGGTTCAGCCAAAATCAAGCGCCCGAGTCTTGCTCAATCCGAACACACTCCGACCCATGACGCCCCCCGGCTTTATCAACGGATGCTGGCACTCGGGAAACGCGCTGGTGTCCCAAATGCTCATCCCCATCGTTTCCGCGATACGCTGGCGGTGGACATGCCGGAAAAAGGGGCCAGCCCATACGATGTGGCGAAACTCCTGGGAGACACAATCGAAACTGTCGAGAAGCACTATGCACCGTTCACGAAAGAGCTGCGGGACCGCGTGCGCCGGATTATGGAAAACGGCGAAGGTTTGGAGAAGGGATTGGACGCGTTTTGGACACGCCCCGTGCTTGCCGAAGACAAGCGAAATTGAAGCCCGCTGAAAACAAAAACTTTAGGCTAAGAAATTAGCGGATGAGCCTGTAAGCCGGATTCTGTGCAACGCGCCGTCCCGTAAGGGACGACACATTGCGGCGATCATTCCTCTAGGTCACGACTCGCGCCGTGACTCCAGCAGCCTACCCGAGGGTTGCGCTCAACGATGGATTGCTCCATCGTCGAGGGAAAACTCACTTTGCAACGGCCGCCGTGAGGCGGTCCACCACAAAAGCGTTCTCGGCGAGCCGGGCAGGCTCTCCCCTCCTATTTGGCCTTGCACCACGCGGGGTTTTCCGTGCCTCCGATGTTGCCACCGGAGCGGTGGGCTCTTACCCCACCTTTTCACCCTTGCCAAACTGAGCGAGCGTTTCGAAGACGTCCCGCAGGTTTTCCTGCGCGATGCCACCGTGCTTCTCCCAGCCGGCGGTATATTCTCTGTGGCACTTTCCGTGAACAGTAGCACAGGCTTCAGCCTGTGAGCCTTTTCCGCCGCGCAATTCGCATCGCGCAAACGAAACCGCACAGACTCAAGTCTGTGCCACTGCACCCCTGGCGTTACCAGGCGCGTTGCCCTATTTCGTCACCGGCTCTCGCGAGCCTACGACGACGGTGTCCGGACTTTCCTCCCGCCGCGCCCGCGTAGCGCCGGGCTTTAGCCCGGCACTACACGGCACAGCCAGCGATCACCCGGCTCACCCGCTACCATCATTGTATCGCGGTACGACGCGGACAATCTAGAAGTTGCCAATCGCAAAGAGCTCGTATCCAACACTCACGCACCTTTCCGCCGAAATCAACGAATCGCTCGAACTCTCCGTCAAAAACAAAAACCCGTTCCATTTCAGTAACTTCAAAGAAACAAAAGACTTGCCCAGCCCAAGCTAGCCAGGTACCGTCGAGAAAACCCTCGTTCCATCACAAGCAACCGGAGGAAGCCGATGCCCGACCAATATCCATTTGACCTGCAAAAAGGCTTCCCCGCATGGCTCGGCGCAATCGTAGGCGTCATTGCGGGCACCGTCTATGGACTCGCGGGTTTCTTCCTCTTGAAGATGTCGCTCGGCCCGCGCATGGGCCAAGTTATCTTTATAATGTTCCCGCTTCTGGTTGGCGCGACGATTGCCATGGTCACGCCGCGCGGATTTTCCAGTGCCGCCTTGTTGTCTGTCACGACTTCGCTCTTGATTTGCCTTGGCTCTTTGATTGCCATGCATGCCGAAGGAATTCTTTGCGCGGTCCTGGCCTTTCCTCTGATTTTTGTCCCGCTTGCCGTGGGCGTGGCCATCGGCACAGTGCTGCGCAACATGATTCGCCCATTCGAGAACGTCAAAACGAATTGCCTCATTCTCCTGATTGCGCCCGTCTTGCTCTTTGGCGGGCATCGGCTCGAAGTCAAGGCATTCCCACAGGCGCGAACGCAAAGCATCACATCGACAATCCATCTGGCTGCGGCCCCCGAAGAAGTCTGGGCGAATATTCAGTCGCTGAACAAACTGGCCGGCAGAAAGCCGCTGCTGATGCACATCGGTTTGCCCATCCCGCAGAAGTGCGCGCTGCAAGGCACCTCCGTCGGCAGCAAACGAATCTGCTATTTCGATCAAGGCTCCATTGAAGAGTCCGTCCTCGAATGGAATCCGCCGCTAAGGATGCGTCTGGCCATTGATCGGACCAACATGCCCGGACGACATTGGCTTGAGTTTGATGGAGCCGAATACGATTTGAAAGGCGACGCCACCGGCACCACGCTTACCCGAGTAACGACGATTCGCTCTAACTTGCAACCTGCTTGGTATTGGGCGCACTTTGAAACCTGGGGTGTCCAAAGCGAACACGATTATCTGTTCAGCGATCTCGCAAACCGTTTTCCCGGTTCCAAACCCCGCTAGCCGTCGGCGCTGTGGGATTTGCTCTTGTTCCCGGAAGGAATGAAATCTACAATCCGCGCAATGCAAGTCCGCGAAGCCAAAGATTTTCTCGTCGCACAAACCACAGAGCAAGCCGCGCTCGAAGGGGTGCCCCTCTCCGACCTCGAAAAACGAATGATGTATTTCACCGAAAGCCCGGGCATAGTGGAAGAGCCAATCAAACTCAACGACGAATTCGAAGCTCAATACGATTCGGAAGAATACGAATCCAAAATCGCCAGACTTTTTGCATCAAGCCCAGGCGAGAGTGAAGAAAGAGAATCCGGAAGGAGCCCGCCTCTGGAACGATGCTCTTCGTTGTTTAGAGAACGGCGATCACTACATTCTGGTTCTATGGGGCAAGAATTCTTCTAATTCGTTTGCGCCTCGCCCGCCTTACGACACGCTAAAGCTCCTGGCGACTGCGATTCTCATAATCGCACTCTTGATGGCCTTATTTTACTGCTACGGCCTTGTTGCCAACCGCTACGGTATCTCACGAAGCAGCGGATCGCACGTGCATGTATCACTTCCAGTATGGATGCAGCGTGTTCTCATTGGCGCGATGGCAGTCCTGTATTTCTACGGCGGAATCCTTCCGCTCATTCTGAAGAAACCGCCAATGGGAATTGGCAAACTGCTCTTGAGGGCCTTTTGGAAAACGCCTAAGAAAAGTCTTGATCCTGAGAGTTAGATGTCCGCACCTACTTAATCCCGATTAGCTTTTCGTACTCCGCTTCGGTGAGGATGGTGACGCCGAGTTCCTTGGCTT